>JAKQDQ010000026.1 GCA_029573725.1 Verrucomicrobiota bacterium | reverse complement strand
CTCGTATTCAATCCAGTCGCTGCTCCGTCTGCGGTCAGTGCGAAGAGTTGTGCCGATTTAATGCCATTTCCTACTATGAATCCGCCAACGACGATGAGGCCGGCGCATTCCGGGTGGATCCCATTGCATGCGAAGGCTGTGGTGTTTGCGCTCACTTCTGTCCAGAAGGCGCCTTGGAAATGATTCCAAGCGACGGCGGTGAATGGTTTTTGTCGGAAACCCGCTTGGGACCATTAGTCCACGCGCGCCTGCGGCCCAGACAGGGGAATTCAGGCAAATTAGCAGCGCTCGTTCGTGAAAAAGCACGCGAGACGGCACGCGCCAATGGTCGCGAACTGGTCCTGATTGATGGCCCGCCAGGCATTGGTTGCCCGGTCATCGCCAGCATGACAGGAGCCACGAACGTGTTGGTGGTTACGGAACCGACGGTCGCCGGCAAGTACGACCTGGAACGAATCCTTGCGTTGATCCGGCACTTCAACCTCCCTGTTTCGGTATGCATAAACAAATATGATTTGAATTCGGCGATGGCGGCACAAATCGAGCGCCACGCCGCGGAACTCGGGGCAACCACTGTCGGGCGGATCCCCTATGATCCCGCAGTGACTGCAGCCCAACGTCGGGGCACCTCGGTTGTGGAATTCAACCAGGGTCAGGCGGCGCCTGCTATAGTTGAACTATGGAAGACTCTATCCGAAAAATGTCTCAACCTGACGCTTGGTCACTATCAGTCGATTTCGGCCGACTAAAAGGTACTACGCCGTCACCATGCGAACTTTTGTAGAAATCAGTGTCTTTCACTTGTATTTGCGCGCTCAACGGAAGTTCCATGTCAGCAACAGGAAAACCTGAAGGTCTCCAGGCTGCTACTGAGTTTGTTTGTGAAAATTGTAACTTTTTCCCCTCTGCTGGATCAGTTTAGCCAGACACGTATTTATAAAACAGTAATTACAACCATAGACAAAACATGACAACCGCATCCGTAGCACCTGAAACTACTTCCACCGCTCGTATTCCGTTGATTGGTGAAACAGCGCCGGCATTTGAGGCTCATACTACGCAAGGGCCGATTAGCTTTCCGAAAGACTATGCCGGCAAGTGGGTCATTCTCTTTAGCCATCCGGCTGACTTCACCCCGGTTTGCACCACGGAGTTTATGACTTTTGCCACGATGATGCCGGAGTTTAAACAACTGAACTGCGAGTTGGTGGGGCTCTCAATAGATAGCCATTACGCTCATATTGCATGGTTGCGCACCATCAAAGAGAAAATCAAATACAAGAATATGGCCGATGTCGAAATCATCTTTCCAGTGATTTCGGACGTGAAAATGGAAGTAGCGAAGGCTTACGGGATGGTGCAACCCGGGGCCAGCAGCACGGAGGCTGTGCGGGCTGTGTTTATTATTGATCCCAAGGCCATTATTCGCGCGGTGCTGTATTATCCGCTGTCCAATGGGCGTAATTTCCCAGAAATCAAACGGCTGTTGATCGCTTTGCAAACCACGGACAGGCATGGCTGCGCCACCCCGGCAGATTGGCAACCTGGCGACGATGTTATCGTGCCACCCCCGGGTTCTTGTGGCACCGCCAAACAGCGCGTAGAGAAGCCGGCCCCGGATGCTTATGCCCTTGACTGGTTTATGACGTTCAAAAAGCTTCCAAAAGATAACTAGGCTTGGTGGGAAGGAACTGCACGATTGGCGTTGTGCAAGGCTTTCCCGCGGCGGAAAAGAAATATCATGAATGTGGCCGTTTTAGGAGCTAGCAACAAGCCTGAGCGCTATAGCTATAAAGCCGTGCGGATGCTTCGTGAGCATGGACACACGCCGTTGCCAATTCATCCGGCGCTGGCGGAGGTGGACGGTTTGCCGGTCTTTCCTTCGCTCGGGATGGTTTCGACCCCGATTGATACAATCACGGTTTATCTCTCGCCTCGCAACCAGCAGCCTATCGTCAACGATCTGCTGAGCAGCAATGCGCGCCGCGTTATATTCAACCCCGGCTCTGAGAACCCGGGTTTGGCTGACCAACTCCACCAAGCTGGCAAACAGGTCGTGCATGCCTGCACCCTGGTATTGTTAGCCACCGGTCAGTTTGCATCCTGAAGGACCTGCGACGGAGCACCAAAACGGGGTATCGGGGCAAAGATCGGCCGCGCGCAAGTGAGCATCTCAATTTCTGGATGGGTCAAAGTCGGCGGGAACGTGCGGGAACAGCAGCGACCAACGACCATTGCGCCAGAAGGTTTCCAAACACATGATCGCTTCGTCGCCCGCCTGCGTCCAGAACTGCCCCGACCGGTGGAAGCGGCCTTGGTATTGTTTGCAGGTCGATTCCATCGCGCCACTCCCGCCCGGTTCGCCGCGCTCTTTCACGCCGTGGTAGTCCAGCCGCTCCTGGTTGTTGGCCAGGTAGTTCCGTTCCGTTTGCACCGCCGCGCGCCGCGCCCCGCGCAGCCTCTTGAGCACTTCGTCCAACTCGGCGATGACCGCCACCGCTTCGCTGGCCAGCAGCTTCTCCTTCAGGGGAGCGATCCACGCCGCCGCCGCCGCTTCCTCCTCCGGATAGAGCGCATGGGCCACCGTCCACAGATGTTGGAGCACGTGCCAGGGGTCCAGCCGTTGCCGCGCTGGCGCAAAGCGGTCCGCCACCCAATTCCAAATCCACACCGCGCCGTCGGCGATCACCAACACGTCTTGCGCCTGCCCCAGCCCGTGCCGCATCGCTTCGGCCCAGAGCTGTTGCTTGAGCGCGTCCACGCCGCCGCGCGTCATCACCGTGCCCCGACTCAAAATCAGCGAGCGCCCGCCGGCCGTCTCCACCCGCTGGCTCAAGCGAAAACAGATGCCGCCATAGACCCAATGCCACCACTCCGGCGCCTGCCCGCGTTGCCGCAGTTGTTCCGTCTGCCCCCAATCGCGCGCGTTGCGTTCCCGGATGTTCCACGCGTCCAGTTCAATCACCAGCGTGAACGGTTCGACCGCCCCGCCGGTTCGCAACTCCGGCACGAGTTGATCGCTGCCACCGCCTTGACTCATCTGCTCATCCCGCCGCTGCCGCTGGGCTTCGGCACGCTGGCCCTGCCGCCGCGCTTCCCGATCCAGCGTCGCGCGCGGCAACTTCACCCCCGTCAACCGCTCGATCACCGCGCTGGCCTCGGCCACCGGCAACTTGCTCACCGCCAGCGCCGCCATCTCTTGCACGCTGGGCGAACAGCCCCCGGTTTCGGCCAAACCCAACCGATGATCCGCCGGAAAAAACCACCGCTGACACCGCCAACACCATCCCCGCGCCCGCCGAATCGTCACCGCGCCAAAGCGCGTCTGGTAGCTCCGTTCATGCCCGTGGCTCACACGGCTCAGGCGGCGGCCACACACCGGACAGACCGGCGGAGTTTGATCCGCCTTTTGCTGCGCCGCCTCTTCCAACACGGCCCGTTGGGGCTCCCGGCTCTGCCGCTGAATTTCTTCCTCCAGATGGCCCATCGTCTGGTCACTGGCCTGAAGACTCCGGTGCAAGCCGGCCGTCAAGCGTTCCTGCCAGACCGCCAGGGCCTGCGGAAACACTTTGAAACTGCTGTCGGATTGAGGAACCGATTTCACGCAGCAGTTCGTACTCATGCCTCCTTCTACCACCCAACGCCCCGCTTGGCTGCTCAAAATGTGAGATGCTCACGGAACCCCGTTGATTACTTCAACCCCGCCCTTGGCAAACGCACTCGTGCCGTGGTTGCCCATGAAGGCAGCGGGACGCAGGCCGGACTTTTGGTAGTCGGGAATGAAGTATTGTCCCGGCCCCTTGATTCCGAAAGCGTGGTCAAGTTTGCCATCGGCTGTGTTACACGCTTGGAGCAGCACAAAGCGGTAGCGGTGCTTAACAGGTTGTTGAAAAAGTCTCACGGTTTTTTGAACATGACGCGTTGAAGTGCGTCAGTAATTCATGCGCGGCAAACCTCAAGCTCAACCGGACTTTCTAACGGTCATCAACCTCAACCAGTGCGTGCCCGCCGACCATC
>JAKQDQ010000011.1 GCA_029573725.1 Verrucomicrobiota bacterium | reverse complement strand
GGACGGGCACCCCGTCGCTGTGTCAATCTGCAGCCGCACCGTTTGGTCCGCCTCTGGCTGAGGCCCAATCGCTTGAGAAGGTTTCATATCTCCAAGCTCGCCAAACGGTGCGCCCTGCTTTCAAGCTGAATCGTTCCGGTTGAAATCAAATCCGCGGTCATCTACCGGCTCGAACAACGCGCCGAAAAAGACAGCGGCCGGGGCCTGCTGCTGGAAAAGTTCATTGTGGCTACGCCGCCGGAGACCCGCCCGGTGGACTTCGGCGCCGCCGTGAGCGCCGAGGCCCGGCGGCGGGGCTTGGGCCGGGCTCGTTACGTTTACCTCGTCATGGACGGGGCGGTGTGGCTGTGGGACTTGGCCGCCGACCGTTTTGCCAACGCGGTCCTGACCCTGGACTTCCACCATGCCAGCGAGCACCTCTGGGCGGTAGCCCACGCGCTGCACGGCGAAGGCACCACGGCGGCACGCGCCTGGGTCGAACCGCTGCTCCATTGGCTGCGGCATGGCCAAGAAGCCCGGGTTGTGCGACGCCTCGAAGAGCTGTTGGGACCCACGGCCCAACGATCTGCCCCAGCGCAAGCGGTAGTCGAGCGGGAGGTCAAATACTTTCAAAATCATCGCGAGCATTTACACTATCGGGCGGTGGCGCAGGCGGGCGCACCCATTGGCAGCGGCGCGGTCGAATCGCTCTGCGGCCAACTCCAGGGCCGCTTGCGAGGACGGGGCCAGTTCTGGCAACGCCCAGGCTTGAGTCATCTATTGCGGCTAACCGTCCTGTTCAAAAACCACGACGACCTCCACCTCTGGAACTGAAATCTTACAAACCACAAGGAGATGCGCCCCTGTTAACTTTTTATGGCCGTCAAGGCTGTCAAGGCTTGACAAATGGCCCTTTTTACCCCATAGATTGGTGTCCGAGTGATAGAACGTTTCTTCAGCGGGGTTCCCCACCCCCACCTCCTTGGGAGACGCTGAATAAATGCGGGTTTGGGTGAATTTTGATTAGGTCGAGGCGAACCGACGATGACGAAGGTCAGTCGGGGGCCGGCGAACCTCGGCGGACAGCTCGGTCTCGGGTGGTGGGAAGAATTTTCTGGTCAGTTGTTTGCTCCGCAACGGCTGCGGTGCGCTTTTTTATGCTCCCGCCGCCGCCCTCCGACCGCCGATGACGACATTCGCCAGTGCGAAGAGCGTATAGAGTTGATGCCCGTTCTTGGCCAGCCCGCGATACCTCACTTTGCGGTAACCGAATAGATTCTTTACGATGTGGAAGGGATGCTCCACGAACGCCCGCACCGAGGCTTTGAGTTTCTCGGCAGCTCGCACCGCCCTTTTCTCCGCGCCTTCGGCCATCGCTTGGATCGCACCGCGTTTGCGCGCAATCTGCCAGTCAATCTTCCGCTCCAACGCCACGATCTCGGCGCGCTTCTCCACACCGAGGGAGCCCGCGTCCGCATACACCTGCGTCTCCTCGCCGTGCAAGAGTTCCGCCGTCTGGGTCACGTCCGCCACGTTCGCCGCCGTAACCACCACCGTGTGTACCAGCTGGCTGTCGCGATCCGCCCCGATGTGTGCCTTCATTCCAAAATACCATTGATTGCCTTTCTTCGTCTGGTGCATTTCAGGATCGCGTTGCTTCTTCTCGTTCTTGGTGGAGGACGGCGCGGCGATCAGCGTGGCGTCCACCAACGTGCCTTCGCGCAGCCGCAGCCCGCGTGCGCTGAGGTCAGCGTTGATGGCGGCGAAGAGTCCCTGACACAAGTCGTGCGTTTCGAGCAAGCGACGAAACTTCAGCAGCGTCGTGGCGTCCGGCACGCCCTCGGCGGCCAGGTCAATGCGGGCGAAGTCACGCAACGCCTGACTGTCGTAGAGGGCGTCTTCGAGGGCTTCGTCCGCCAGCCCGTACCATTGCTGGAGGAAATAGATGCGCAACATCCGTTCCAGCCCGACGGGCGGACGACCGCGTTCGCCTTTCGGATAGAACGGCTCGATGACGGCGAGCAGTTGCGCCCACGGCAGCAGCGTCTCCATGCGCGCGAGGAACTTTTCCCGACGGGTGATCTTCTTCTTGGCGGCGAACTCGGCTTGAGAAAAACTGGGTTGGTGTGTCATACCCCCAGTGTAGTGAACACTCCTCGCGCCGTCTGCAATAATCCTATCACACGAAGATTAAATCAGCGTCTCCCTA
>JAKQDQ010000001.1 GCA_029573725.1 Verrucomicrobiota bacterium | reverse complement strand
CGGTATCAACCCCGGATTCGACGACACCGCCCGCACCGTCAACGCCTGCCCCACATCCCCGCCCCCGGCGCTGATCCCGCTCAAATTCACCGTCTGCACCCCCGCATCCTCGTCGAGATTCACATCCCCAATCGCCCCCAGCGTCGGCACCGCGTTCACCGCGGGGATTGTGTAATCCACTTCATTGGAAAAGAGACTCTCGATATCGTCCGCATCGTAAGCCGTAGCGGCAAAGTAATAGGTCGCGCCCTCGCGCAAATTGGCCACAGTGGCGGTGGTGACGTTTCCGACTTGGATATAATTGGTGTAGTCGCCGCTGGCGGCGCCATAATACACACGATAGCCGGCGACCGAAGCATCCGGGCTGGCATCCCATGCCAGGTTGACACTCGCGCCGCGGGCGACGGAAATCAGAGCGAGAACCAAAAAAAACCAGAAGCAGGCACTCCACGTCTTGCGACTGACTGAATACAACACTCCTTTACGACTCATTCAAACGGGGCTGTTGCAGAAAAATTGCCAATCCGGGAGACCCCCGGGGAATTTTCCGCCATTTCGACGCCGAACCCTGCCCAAATCCGTACGCATCAGGGTCGCAGGCAGCCGCGCCAGGCAGCCGCGCCACGAATTAGAGACAGGGCTCAAGCAGCACGGGACAGCGCTTGTCTTGAAAACCAACAAACCGCCCGGGCAACTGGAACCGCACCGGGGATTATGACCCGACCGCGGGCCGGGCTGTCATGAGACGCCGGATCAATCTCTACAACGGTTCGGAAATCCGCTCAATCCGGCTGGCGCAACCAGTGTCCACCTCAATCGTTACGAGGGCGCCGTGCAGCAAGACCCGGTGCTTCGCCACTTCAAACCGCTGGGGCATGTTGGTGACGAAGCGCTGGATGACCGGGGCGATTTCCCGCCCCAACACACTTTCGTGAGGACCGGTGAAGCCGGCATCGCTGAGATAAGCGGTGCCGCCGGGCAAAATCTGTTCATCCGCCGTCTGCACGTGGGTGTGCGTCCCCACCACCGCGCTGACGGTACCGTCCAGCAGGCGCGCAAAGGCGATTTTTTCCGATGTCGCTTCGGCATGAAAATCCACGAAAATGATGTTTGTCTCCGCGCGAAGCCGCGCAATCACCGGCGGCACCACGCGGAACGGATTGTCCAACGCCGTCATGAAAGCGCGCCCCTGCGCATTCAGCACGGCGATTTGAACCAACCTCCCCGGCGCAGACGAGGGAGACTGGACGGTAAACACTCCCGCCCCCCGGCCCGGGGTGTCCTCCGGGTAATTAACCGGTCGCAGAAAACGCGGCTCCGCGCGCAGCAATTCCAGCACCTCCTTCTGATCCCATAAATGGTCGCCGCTCGTGAGCACGTCAATTCCCGCGCCGAACAGTTCCGCGGCAAGGCGCGGAGTGATGCCATTGCCCCCGGCGGAATTTTCGCCGTTGGCGATCACAAAATCCACCGCGTGGTGCTTCCGCAGTCTGGGCAGCAGAATGTGCACGGCACGTCGTCCGGGTTCCCCCACGATGTCGCCAATGAACAAAATCTTCACCTCCCGAGGCTATCGCAAAAGCGGCGCGGCTGGCACGCACAGAATCGCCGCATTTCTCATTTGCATCCCGGCGCGAGTGTTCCACACTGCGCAGGGTGTTAAAACTCGGAGTCAACATTGACCATACGGCCACGCTGCGCGAAGCGCGTTACCGTGGGCGCACGGACGGTGAGCCGGTGCCGGTGGAAGCAGCGCACATTTGCGAGGCGGCGGGAGCGCATGGCATCACCGCCCATTTGCGTGAAGACCGGCGGCACATCCAGGACCGGGATGTGTGGAAGTTGCGCGAAACCATTGCCACCCGTTTAAACCTGGAAATGGCAAACGTCCCCGAGATTGTGTCGCTCGCCATCAAATTACGTCCGGACATTGTTTGCCTCGTGCCCGAACGCCGCGAGGAAGTTACCACCGAAGGCGGACTGGATGTCGCCGCCCACGAAGCGGCCCTGACGGAGACGCGGAAGCGCATGAACGACGCCAACATCGAGGTCAGCCTCTTCATCGCCCCGGAGGCGCGACAAATTGCGGCGGCGGCGCGCACCGGAGCGCAATTCGTCGAACTGCACACCGGACAGTTTGCCGAACACTTTCATGACCCGTCCCGGCAGACGACGGAATTGAGGCGTCTGGTTGACGGGGCGCGCCAGGCGCACGCCCTCGGATTGCAGGTCAACGCCGGACACGGCCTGAATTACCAGAATCTGGCCGCCCTCCATCAGGTGCCGCATTTGGTGGAATTAAATATCGGCCACAGCATCATCAGCCGCGCCGTCCTGGTGGGATTGTCAACCGCCGTCAAGGAGATGCTGGCCTTGATGCAGAATTATCCGGGATGATCGCCGGCGGCAGCGCCGCGCGCAGTTCCGGAAAGAACCGACGGAAATCGTCGGCCAAGGCGGCATAATGGCGGCGCAGTTCGACCAGTCCCCCCGCCAAGTCCACGCGCCGCCGCAAGCGCCGTTCCATCCGGGACAGCGCGCGCGCCAAGCCGGAGAAATCCTGGTAAGCCCCCAGCCAGTCTTCGCTCTGCATCCGTTCCCACACGGGACCGAGCCGCGGCGGCAGACGGGTTTGATACCGGGCGAACGATTGGTAAATCTCACCCACAAACTCGGACAGCGGCTGCCGGGAATGCTCGGACCAGGCTGCAGAAAGAAAATGGTCGTAAAACACATCCACCAGAACCGGCGCCACTCGTCGGTAGGGCGACGCAAAACGCCGGACACTATTCCGCACCACGGGATGGCGGTCGGTAAACCGGTCAATCCAGTGATGCCGCCGGATGCCCGGTTGGAACAGGGGATCGAGTGCCGCCAGTTCCGAGGCACTAAGGAAATCCGGCAACAGATTCCCGAGCCGGAAAGCCGGCGAGTCTTCGGACAGGAATGCGTGGGCCAGCCAGTTCATGCTTTCGCGGTCACCTCCGGTGGAAAGACTGCATGCGCTGCACGTAGCGGAAGTTTGCTTGCCCGTCAAGCCCGCACCCGCACAATGAAGCCCACATGATTCTGGGCATTGGGACCGACATCACCGAAGTGGAACGCATCCAAACTGCGCTCCAACGCTTTGGAGACAGTTTTCTGCAGCGTATTTTGCGACCGGAAGAAATCAGCTACTGCCATGGGTTCAAAAATCCCGCGCCGCATATCGCGGTCCGCTTTGCCGCCAAGGAGGCCATTGCCAAGGCATTCGGCACGGGAATGGGCGCGCAACTGGGCTGGTTGGACCTGCAGGTCTGTCGGAAAGCCTCCGGCGAGCCTTTCATCGTCCTGCACGGCGCCGGACAAACCCTGTTCGCGGCGCGCCGGGCCACGCAGTTGTTGATCACCCTGAGTCACACCCACAATTACGCAACCGCAGTGGCCATCCTGGAAGGATGAAATGGTCGGCCCGCTCCAACGGTCCCCGGAGGCACTCCAGCCCGGCCGGAGTCCCGTCACCCGGCGAGCGACCTCCGGGTAGCTGGAGCGGCCAGAATGACGGTGGGGCGGCTGACGACAGACGAGTTGGCGCCAGAGTGTCTTCCGGGCAACAATGAATGCGACGATATGAACACCAAACCGATGGCGGATGAATCCAGGTCCGTGCGGACCACACGAAAAGTTCTCGCCTGGACGGCGCTCCTGGCGGTGAGTTGGGGCATCGTAAGCTGCACCTCTGTGCGGCAGCGGCCGGGCAGCAAACCACTGGAATTAAACCACGGCCAGAAATGGTCCGTGCCCTCCACGATGATGGTTTACTTGAGAAACATCGAGCAGGACGTGCAGGCCTTCGAATCTCCATCCGAGGCGGCACATGCGGCTCTGGCCCGGAAAATTCAGGATAATTTGAGCGGTCTGGTGACGCATTGCACGATGCAGGGCAAAGCGCACGATGAACTGCACAAATGGTTGATTCCGTTTCTGGCTCTGAGCGACGAATACGCCAGGGCCACTGATGCGCAAATGCAGGCGGCCAAACAGCAGGAAATCAAACAGGCACTGGTGGTGTTCCAGTCGTACTTCGAATAATCCGCCGCCTCCCGCGCGGCGGCGCAGCCGCCCAAAGCGCCTTATCCGCAACACTTGAGGGCGGTCGCATCCAGCAGGAAGAGATCCGGTTCATCCACGAACGCGTCCAGCCGCAGATTCGCGGAGTTGAGCAGCGCCAGCCACTCCTCGCGCGCCGGCAGCCGGTCGTGATTCACCGGATGTGCGAGCTGCGCATGGAAATGATTCAGCCGCGTGCGGCCGACCAGATGCAAAATGATCAACCGGCCTCCGGGTTTGAGCAGCTGGGCGATGTGCTTCAGGGCCTGTAGCTGGTCGCGAAAATGGGGGAAGGCATGAAAACAGAAGACCACGTCAAACCTGTCCCGCGCAGGTGGCGGCGCACAAATATCCAGCAACCAGAATTCGGACGCCGCGTTACGGGCTTGGGCGCGGGCCAGCATCGCGGGTGAAAAATCCGCTGCGGTCACCCGACCGGGGCGGACGCAATCCACCACCCAGGCCGTGAGCCGGCCGGTGCCGCAACCCAGCTCCAACACCTCCTGCCCGGGGACAAGTGCCAGCCGCCCGCGCAAAGTTTCCAGCCGCTTCAAGGTGACCGCCAGGTCGTCACCGTTTTGATCCCACGTGGGCGCGTGATGGTCGAAGAAGCTCACGCGCGGATCCGCCGGCGAACGCGCCGCAGCGGCGGCGCCCCCATGAAAGAGGGGTTGCGCACGCGGCGGTTTATCGGTAACACTCATCGTTGTGATCGTAACATTGCATGCGCAGAAACGTCAAGTGCGGGAGGTCTTCCGGCCGGCGCAAATCCGGTCGCGCACGTGGGCGGCCGTGGTGGCCGCCGGACTGTTCATCCCCCTGATCGGCGCGGCGGCCACCCATTGGGAGTTGCAAGCCGTCAATGCCGTCGGGGTGACCACCTGGACGGGACCGTTTCCCAACACGGTGGTGGGCGTGCTGCTGACTGATCCGGACGAGATGCTGGATGCCACGCCGAATTTCCTGCCCTGGGCGGGTGGCGCGAACAGCTTCCAGCTCGGCGGCGAATGGCAGGTGGTCGTGCAGGCGGCCTGGCCGGGAGATCGTCTGGGCACGTTTTGTTACCTCGGCCAGAACTACGGCAACATGCCCTTCAACCACAGCGACGACCTCAGTTACTCGAACGAAGCCTGGACGGCCGAACGGGACCGGTTGAATCACGATCCGGCCACCGGCCACGCCTTTCGCAAGGGGGATCTGGTTGCCGTCACCTTCAATAGCGCCGCGTTTTACGGCGGGAAACTGAACGTCAACGAGACGCACCACATTGATCCGGCGTACGACTTCACCATTTCGCTGGTCGCCTCGAACTACGGGTTGCCCGCGCCGGCCGTGCTGTCGCTGGCGTCGTTGGTCCGGCCCGACGACGGCGACCCTGACACCTTTGCGGATATTTTTGATGCCACCCGCGCCACCGGTGGGGAGCATTGGCAGGGCATGCGGGTGCGTTTGAACGGATTGACACTCGTGACGACGAACGGTTGGGACGCCACGAAAGGCTGGAGCAGCCGGCTGTGCAGCGTCACTGACGGGGAGAACCGATTTTTCGCCTTGCGCCACCCGCGCCACAGCCTGGGGCCGGTGCCGACCAACAGCTTCGACGCCATTGGCATTCTCAACCAGGAAACCGGCTCCGGCACGCAGGGCACCAACCGCTACGAGTTGTTTGTGCAGGAAATTGTGCCCGCCCAGCCGCCCGTGTTGGACCTGGCGCTGCTACCCGTCATTACCTGGCCGGGCGGGCTGGCCAATTACCAGCTGGAGTACACCAACACCGTGGGCGGTGCCGGCGACTGGATGCCCGTGACCAACACTCCCGTGCTGCTGAACGGCCGGTGGACGGTGATCCAGGATCCCACGGAAACCCAAACGCGCTTCTATCGCCTGCGCCAAATGCAATGATCCATCCCGCCGATCCAATCAACGCCGGCGGGCGGCGGAAGCCGCCACAGGTGGCGGGCCCGGGGTTCACCTTGATCGAACTGCTGGTGGTCATCGTCATCGTTGCCGTTCTCGCCGCGCTGGCCCTGCCCGCCCTGGCGCGCGCCCGGGAACAGGCCCGGGTCACGCGGGTGGAGGCCGAATTGTATGGCATTGGACTGGCCTTGCAGATGTATGCGGACGATCATGCCCATCAACTCCCACCGGTGCGGGTGAATTGCAACAGCGACCTGCTGACGCACTGGTGCCAACTGCCGGTGGAATTGGCGGACCTGCGTTATCTCCCTCGCAGCCCGGCTGCCGGACGCGAGGCGAACATGGAGGACCTGTTCAACCCCGGGCACACCTACAAATACGCCGCGCCCGGCCCCGAGTTGATCAACGACATGCCGATGGGAAACTACGCGCTCTGGGTGCCGACGAATTTTCCGAACCTGGCCGGCACTGCGGGCCGGTATTACAGCGACCCCCAAACCACGCCGGTGCGCTGGGTGATCTGGAGCATGGGCCCCAAACCCGACAGCCCGAAGAGTCAGAGCAGCCACGCCCCCATGAGCAGCGACAGCTGGTACCGGCGCACCGGAGACAGCGGCGTCATCATTCGGTACGCGGACCGCGAATGGCGGCAATTCAAAAGTCCATGAAAACGCAGCTCCGGCTTCGGTGGCTGGCCCGGCTGGGGTTGACCCTGGCGCTGGCTTTGACCGGATGCCGTCCCGCCCCCCCGACGACGGCCACGCCCAGGCTGGCCAGTGCGACTTCTTACCTCGAAAGCGCGACCCGGGAGTTTTACGGTGAAGCACCTGATTTCCTGCGGCTGGCCGAGCCCGGGACATGCCCCGGCCATTTTGACATCCGCCCCAGCCAGGCCGCCGAACTCCGCCGCTGCCGGGCACTGGTGCGTTTTGATTTTCAATCGTCGCTGGACAAAGTCTTTGCGTCAGCGACAACCAACGGTCCGCTCGTGGTCGCGGTCAAGCTGCACCACGGCCTGGGTTTGCCCGCCAGCTACCTTGCCGCCTGTCGGCAGATTGGCGGGCAACTGGCGGCCCGTGGAATGCTGGAGCGGACGAATGTGTCCGGGACCATGCAAACCGTGACGGCGCGCCTGGCCGCCCTGACACAGGAAACGACCAACCGGGTCGCCCGCGCCGGATGGACCGGAGTGCCAGTCATTACCAGCGTTCACCAAAAAGATTTCTGCGAATGGCTCGGTTTGAAAGTGGTGGCCACATTCCGGGCGGCAGATGCCGCGAGCGTGGCGGAAATTGACGCGGCCCTTGCCACCGGCAAGCTCGCCGCGGTGAAACTGATCATTGCCAACCTGCCCGAGGGGCGGCGGACGGCGGATGCGTTGGCGGCCCGGCTCAAAGCCCGCGTCGTGGTGTTTGGTAATTTTCCTGCACTGGCGCACGGACGGGTTTTTTTTGACGACTTGGTGCGAACCAACGTGGCCGCGCTGCTGGCGGCAAACCGGCCATGACCGCCCCGGTCATTGAAGCGGACCGGCTGCAGGTGCGCACCGGAAACCGCTGCGTAATTGACCTGGAACGGCTCCAAATTCCCGCCGGTCAGATCACCGCGCTCATGGGAGGCAACGGCGCGGGCAAAACCACCCTGCTCCGGACCAGTCTGGGATTTGTGAAGCCGGCCGGCGGCGAAATCCATGTCCTGGGTTGCGCCGTGTCACGCCTCACGCCCGTGGCACTGGTGCAACTGCGCCGGCGCATTGGTTACGTGGCGCAGCTGCTGCCCGCCCGGAGCGAGCTGCCGTTGACGGTCCGCGAAGTCGTGGCCATCGGCCGCACGGGCCGCGCCGGTTTGTTCCGCGCCTTCACCGCGGCGGACTGGCGGGTGGTGGATGACTGGATCAACCGCCTGGGGCTGGGCGGCCTGGCCGAGCGGACGTTCGGCGAAATTTCCGGGGGGGAACAGCGCAAAACCATCATCGCCAGGGCAATGGCGCAGCAGCCGGAATTGCTGCTGCTGGACGAGCCGGCCGCCAACCTCGATCTGGGCTGGCGCGAGCGGATGGTGGAAACCATTCAGGAGCTCCACTCCGCATCCGGCCTGCCCATCGTGCTGGTCTGCCACGAATTGGAACTGCTGCCTCCCGCCTGCCGTCACGTCGTGCTGTTGGCCAACGGGAGCGTCCTGGCGGCGGGTGCGCCCGAGGCCGTTTTCACCGAGGAACGCGTGGCCTCGCTTTACAATACGAGATTGCGGGTGGTGCACACACGCGGCCGACATGCGGTCTTGCCGCCGGGAGGACCCGATGTTTGACGTGATCTTCTGGCTGCCGGTGATGGTGGGAGGCACGGTGGCGGGCGCCTCGAGCGGTCTGCTCGGCACGTTCATCGTCGGGATGCGGATTCCCTTTCTGGGCGTGTGTGTGGCGCACGCGGCGCTGGCGGGCGCGGTGTTCGGCAGTCTGGCCGGATGGACGGGCCCGGCACTGTTGCTGCCCGCCCTGGCCGGCGCCATTGGCACCGCGCTTGCCCTGGGATTGCTCGACCCCCAGCGGGTGCCGCTGGACGACAATGTGGTGTTGAGCTTCCTGTTTTCGCTCACCATGGGTCTGGCGTTCCTCGGCATTGGGTTGCACGGTCTCCTGGGCCGCAGCGACAGCGATGTGCGCGGCCTGCTCTGGGGCAGCTTGAATTTTTGCCGGTGGCGTGATGTCTGGTTGATGCTGGCCTCTGCCGGCGCCCTCGTGATGTACATTGGCGCATTCTTCAAGGAACTCCGCGCCATCATGTTTTCGCGCGTGGACGCGGCGGCGGCGGGCATCCGGGTGCATCTGGTCTGGAGCGGGCTGCTGGTCTTGATTGCCGTGGTGTTGACCGTCAATTTCCAAACCGTGGGCGGGTTGATGATTTACAGTCTCATCTCCAATCCCGCCGCCGCGGCATTCCAGCTGGTCAAGGGTTGCCGGCCCGTCCTGGCCTGGTCGGCGGGGCTGGGGGCGGCGAGCGGGTTGGGCGGTTTTCTGATCTCGGCCGCCACGGATCTGCCGAGTGGCGCGGTGATCGTCATCGTCTCCTCCCTCCTGCTGGCGGTGGCGATGCTGGTGCGGCGACGGCGCTGAGGTCAGACAATTGACAGGCTGGAACGCGGGACTACCCTTGGGCGCCTTGATTAGCCATGAAACATGAATCTGTCGTCCGTTTCAGCGTGTCGCTGCCGCCCCGGCTGCTGCACGAGCTGGACAAGATGGCGGGCGAGAAGGGATATGACCACCGTTCCCAGGCCATCGCGGACATGATCCGGGATCAACTCGTCGCGCATCAAAACCAGGGCGGCCGCGCGGAAATTGTCGGCACCATCACCCTGGTGTATGACCACCACAAACAACACGTGCAGGAAACGCTGACGGACATCCAGCACGATCATCATGAGGTCATCATTGCGGCGGTCCACGTTCACCTGGATCACCACAATTGCCTGGAAGTGTTGATCGTCAAAGGCACGGCGGGGCGGGTGAAGAAGATTGCGGACGAATTGATCGCCGCCAAAGGCGTCAAACACGGCAAGCTGACGGTCACCACCACGGGCAAGGACTTGCCGAGTTGAAGCAGTGTTCTCGTTCTCCCATCCCCACTGGCTCTGGCTGCTGTTGCCAGCGGCGGGATGGATTGTCTGGCTCGCGCGCACTTCCGGCGTGCAGCTCGCCCCGCGCCGCCGCCGGTTCGCAACGGGAATGCGGTTGCTGATCGTCACCGCCCTCCTGTGTGCGCTGGCCGGCATGCAATGGCGCCGGCCCATGGAGGGCATGAATGTTTTCTTCGCCCTGGACCGCTCCGACAGCGTGCCGGCGGGCCAACAGGAACAGGCGTTGCATTGGTTGAACCAGGTTGTTAAGGACAAACCGGCGACGGATCGGGCAGGCGCGGTGGTGTTCGCGGCTGACGCGGCCATTGAAGCCGTGCCCGCTGTCGCGCTCACCCTGCCTGCGGTGCAGGCGGTGATCCCCACGGAACGCACGGATGTCGGCAGCGCCATCCGGCTGGCCACCGCGGCGTTCCCCGAAACGGGCCAGCGACGCATTGTCCTGCTCAGTGACGGGCAGGAAAACCTGGACGACGCGCTCCAGGCCGCCGTCCCGGCAAAAGCGGCCGGCGTCAGCATTGACGTCGTCCCGCTTGGCGGCAAGCGCGACAACGCCGTCACCCTGCAACGGTTGGAATTGCCGGCGGTACTGGCCAGGGGGCAGACATTCGACGTGAAGCTGTTCGTCCAGGCCGCCCAAGCCGGTCCGGCCCGCCTGCACTTCTACCGCGATGACCGGCATCTCGGGGACAGCACGGTGGAACTGGAGGCCGGCAAGAATCTGTTTACCTTCTCCGAAACGCTCACCGAACCGGGATTTTATAATTATGATGTCCGGATCGAAGCGGCGGGGGACCGCTTGCCGCAGGATAATCGGGCGCTCGGCTTTGTCTGGGTCCGCGGCCAGCCGCGGGTGTTGCTGATCTCCAGTGCCCCGAGTGAAGACCGGCATCTCGCCGCCGCGCTGCAAGCTGCCGGCCTCGAGGTGCGGCCGGCCAGTCTGCAGGGATTTCCTGAAAGCCTTGCCGAATTGAACAGTTACGATTCCGTCATTTTGTGCAACGTGGCGGCCGGAGATTTGGGTGCGAAACAATTGGCGCAGTTGGAAACCGCCGTGCGCGATTTCGGAGTGGGATTGGTCTGCGTGGGCGGTCCGGACACCTACGCGGCGGGCGCCTATCGCGGCACCGCCCTGGAAACCATTCTGCCGGTGGACATGGACTTGAGCAGCAAAAAGGTGCTGCCTCCGGGCGCCCTGGTGCTGGTGATTGATCGTTCGGGCAGCATGATGGGTGATAAAATCGAACTGGCGCGCCGCGCCGCCATGGGCGCCGTCAAAGCCCTGTCGGATCATGATTACGTGGGCGTCATCGCGTTCGATGGATCGCCCCATGTCATCGTGGACCTGCAACCGGCCAAAAACCGCAGGCAAATCATGGACGACATCAGCCGTCTGGAGGCCCGGGGCGGCACCAGCATGTACGAACCGATGGTGCGCGCTTACGAGATGTTACGCAGCGTCAAGGCGGCGTTGAAACACTGCGTCATTCTCACGGACGGAGTTTCCCAGGATGGCGACTTTGCCGGCATCTCCCAAAAAATGGCGGCGGAGCGCATGACCATTTCCACGGTGGGGCTGGGGGAGGATTTGAATGATGTCCTGCTGCAACAAATCGCCAGCGTGGGCAGAGGCCGCTTTTACGCCATCCCACAACCGACCAGCCTGCCGCAGATTTTCATCAAGGAGACCGCCATCGTTTTGAAGTCCGCCATCAACGAAGCGCCGTTCAAACCCCGGTTGACGGGCACGACCGAACCGGTGCGCGGCATCGCGGCCGACGCCTACCCGCAACTGCTGGGCTACGTGGCCACGGAAGCAAAACCGCGCGCGGAGGTGCCGCTCCGCACGGACAAAGGCGATCCGTTGCTGGCGCACTGGCAGTGCGGGCTGGGGCGCACCGTCGCTTTCACCTCGGACGCGCGCAGCCAGTGGGCGCAGCCTTGGCTGGCCTGGCCGCAGTACCAACAATTCTGGCGGCAGGTAACCCAATGGAGCCTGCGCCGGCTGGGCCACGCGGAGTTCACCGCTGCGGCCCGGATTGAAGCCAACACCGGCCACATTGTCGTTGAGGCGTTGGATGCACGGGGCGATTTTCAAAATTTCCTCACCTTTCAGGCCACGATCGTCCCTCCCAGTGGCGGCCGACAGACGGTGACGCTGTCGCAAACCGGTCCCGGTCGTTATGAGGGTGATTTCACCGCGACCGAATCCGGCGCGTATCTGGCCAATGTGTTGCAAATGGAGAACGGCCGGCCCGTGGGACAACAAATCACCGGCACAAGCCTCGCCTATTCGCCCGAACTCGGCGCCGATGGCACCAATTTATGGCTCCTGCAACGGCTGGCCGATTTGACGGGCGGTCGCGTGTTGGCCCCGACCGGTCCCGGGAGCAATCCTTTTGCCCATGACCGCATCAGAACTTTTCAAGCCCAGGAATTATGGGAATGGCTGCTGCGCTTCATCATCCTCGCCTTCGTCCTCGAGGTCGGGGTGCGCCGGGTGCAACCCGACCGTGCAGAATTCCAGCGGCTTGTCCGCAAGTTGCTGGGCTGGATCCCGTTCTGGCCGCACCCCAGACCGGTCATGGAGACCGTCCCCTCGCTGGCGGCCCTGCTCTCCCGACGCAAGGAAGTGCGCGGCCAGCGGTTTGATCTCACCGCGCCGCCGGGACAGCCGCCGGCGACCACCATTGTAGTCACCCCGCCGCCACTGTCAGCCCCTCCGGAAACCGAAGCCCAGTCCGCACCGGTCGAGGAGGTGCGAACGACCAGCCAGCTGCTTGCGGCCAAGCGCCGGGTGCAACGCCGCCCTCCCGCCAATTGAACGTCAGACATCTGGAAGAGCCCCGATCCGGCGGCGCGGGGAAAGCGCGGGAAAAGCCGGTGTTTTGCGGGTTGCTCGCGGATTGCGGCGGGGGCAAATGCAGAAATAAGTTGCCATCCGCCGGTTTTGAAGCATACAAGTCTGCCACGCTACATGGGCAAAGCATTGATCATCGCCGAAAAGCCCTCGGTCGCCAACGACATCGCCAAGGCGCTGGGGAAGTTTCATAAGCATCAGGATTATTTCGAGAATGATGAATACCTCATTTCCTCGGCTGTGGGGCATCTGCTCGAACTGATCCCCCCGGCGGGTGTGGAGGCGGCGCGGGGCAAATGGACGTTCAAGTGTTTGCCCGTGATTCCCCCGCATTTTGATTTGCAGCCGATCGAAAAGAACGAGGGGCGGCTCAAGGTGCTCAAAAAACTCATCAAGCGCGAGGACGTGAGCCGGCTGATCAATGCCTGCGACGCTGGCCGGGAAGGCGAGTTGATCTTTCGCAACATCGTCCGCTTTACGAAAGCCAAACAGCCCATCCAACGGTTGTGGCTGCAATCCATGACGCCGGCGGCCATCCGGGAGGGATTCACCGCATTGCGCCCGGATGAGGAATTGCAACCCCTGGCCGATGCCGCCACCAGCCGGAGCGAGGCCGATTGGTTGGTGGGAATCAACGGCACACGGGCCATGACGGCATTTAATTCCAAGCTGGGAGGTTTTTTCAAAACCCCGGTGGGCCGCGTGCAAACGCCAACGCTGGCCATCCTGGTCGAACGCGAAAAGAAGATCCGCGAATTCGTCCCGCGGAACTATTGGGAGGTTTTCGCCACCTTCCACGCCACCGCCGGCCAGTACGTCGGCCGCTGGTTCGACGAAAAGTTCGCCAGATCCGAAGACGAACAGCTCAAACCTGAACGCATCTGGGACCGGGCCGAAGCCGAGGCCCTCAAGGCGCAGTGCCAGGGCCAGCCCGGCACGGTCACTGAAGAAAGCAAGCCGACCACCTCGCTCGCGCCGTTGCTGTACGATTTGACCAGCCTGCAACGCGATGCCAACGCGCGCTTCGGATTCAGCGCCAAGACCACCCTGGGCCTCGCCCAGGCCCTGTACGAGAAACACAAAGTGCTGACCTACCCCCGCACCGACTCGCGCGCATTGCCGGAGGATTATCTGGCCACCGTCCGACACACGCTGACGATGCTGAATGACGTGACCGGGTACTCCACCTTCGCCGAGCAAATCCTCGCGAGCGGTTGGGTGCGGCCCAACAAGCGCATCTTCAACAACGCGAAAATCTCGGACCACTTTGCGATCATCCCCACGACGCAAGCCCCCAAGAGCCTGACGGAGCCGGAGCACAAGCTCTATGATCTCGTCACCAAGCGCTTTCTCGCCATCTTTTACCCTGCGGCAGAATTTTTGGAGACCAACCGGATCACCCGCGTGGCCGGCCAGCCGTTCAAGAGTTCCGGCAAAGTCCTGGTCAAACCCGGCTGGCTGACCGTCTATGGCAAGGAGGCGCAGTCGCCGGATGATGCGCCGCAACTGGTGCCGGTCAAACCGGGCGAGCGTGTGCAGACGCACCACATTGAAGTGAAACAAAACGTGACCAAGCCGCCCCCGCGTTACTCGGAAGCCACGCTGCTCTCGGCCATGGAGGGCGCAGGGAAACTGGTGGATGACGACGAGCTGCGCGAGGCCATGAGCGAACGGGGGCTGGGCACACCCGCCACCCGGGCCGCGATCATCGAAGGTTTGATTCTGGAAGGTTACGTGCATCGCAGCGGCCGCGAGCTACAAGCCACTGCCAAGGCGTTTTCCTTGATGGAGCTGCTGAACGGGCTGGGCATCCAGGAACTCACCAAACCCGAGCTGACCGGCGAATGGGAATTTCAGTTGCGCCAGATGCAACGCCGCCAGTTGAGTCGCCCGCAGTTCATGCGGGGCATCGAGGAAATGACGCGACGCATTGTGGATCGCGCCAAGACGTATGAACAAGACACCATCCCGGGCGACTTCGGAACACTCAACGTCCCCTGCCCCAAGTGCGGCGGCGAGATCCGGGAGAAATACAAGCAATTTCAGTGCGTAAAATGTGACTTCGCCATCTGGAAAACGCTGTGCAACCGGATGTTTGAACCAACCGAAGTGGAAAGACTCATCACCGACAAGAAAATCGGCCCCCTGCAAGGCTTCCGCAGCAAGCAGGGCTTCCCGTTTGCCGCCGTTCTTAAATTGAACGGTGAGTACAAAGTGGAGTTTGATTTTGGCAACGAGCCGAAAGCGGGCGAAACCGGCGCCCCCGTGGACTTTTCCGGGCAGACGCCCCTGGGCAAATGTCCCCGGTGCGGCGCGGGGGTCTTTGATGCCGGCATGAACTACGTTTGCGAAAAACAGGCCGGCCCGGAAAAAACCTGCGACTTCCGCACCGGCAAAATTATTTTGCAGCAGGAGATCGCCCCCGAACAGATCCGGAAACTGCTGGCCGAGGGCAAAACGGATTTGTTGAAAAATTTCGTCTCCAAAAAGACCAACCGGAAGTTTGAAGCCTACCTGGTGCTGAAGGATGGCAAGACGGCCTTCGAGTTTCCTCCGCGCACCAAAAAAACCCGGACCAAATCCACCGCGCCGGCGCCCCGGGTTGATCTGTCCGGCAAACCGGAAATCGGGAAATGCCCGCGCTGCGGGGGGCGGGTGCTGGATACCGAAGGCGACGCAGGTTACGTGTGTGAAAATTCACAACGGGAAACCAAAGCCTGCAAGTTTAAGATCGGGAGAATCATTCTGGAGCAACCCATCGAAACTGCGCAGGCGCGGAAAATCCTTGCGACCGGCAAAAGTGACCTGCTCGGCAAATTTATTTCGAAAGCGGGAAAGCCGTTCCCCGCGCATCTCGTCATGGATGCCAGGGGTAAAATCACGTTTGAATTTCCTCCCCGGGATGACGAGTGATCCTGACCATACGGTCGGAGCGGTGGCCGCCGCTCCGCCACCGGTGTTGGATCGCTGGTCCCGGGAATTTCTCGGCCACTTGAACACCGAGCGTGGCGCTTCCGCTTACACCCAGCGCAACTACCGGCAGGCGCTGATGGAATTCAGCGTCTGGTGGCGCCACGAACGGTCGGCCGGGCCGGTTTGGGCGCAGTTGCAACGAGACGATTTCCGCAGCTACCTGCGGTTTCTCGGACGACACAACCTGGGCCGCGCGGCCATTGCCCTGCGGTTCTCGGCCTTGCGGTCGTTCTACAGATTTTTGATCCGACAGGGCGTGGTACCCACCTCCCCCGTCAAAACAGTCACGCTGCCAAAGCCGCCCAAACGCCTGCCCAAATTTCTCACCGTCAGACAGATGGAAGATCTGCTGGCGGCGCCGCTGGCCGGGTTGACCGGCACCGCAGTCAAGCGCGCGGGACGACCGCTCTCGGTGGTGGCGTGTTATCGGGACGTGGCGATTCTGGAAACGATTTATTCCTGTGGACTGCGCATCAGCGAACTGGCTGGGCTGCAAGTCGAGGATATCGATTGGAACGAGCAGCTGGTCCGCATCCGCGGCAAGGGGCGAAAAGAACGTTTAGTGCCCATTGCCCAGACAGCCCTGAAGGCAATTAAACATTATTGGTCACTCCGCCCCGAGGGCGCCCCGGGGAAATCCCCGGTGTTTGTTGCAGAAACCCGGCGTCACGGTGCGATCAACCCGGTCATGCTGCAGCGGCGACTCAAGCGCTATCTGGCGCGCGCGGGCTTGGATCCTTCGATTACACCTCATCAGCTACGCCACAGTTACGCCACGCACCTGCTGGACAATGGCGCTGACCTGCGCAGTGTGCAGGAATTATTGGGCCACGCGCATCTCGCCACGACGCAAGTGTACACGCACGTCTCGACCGAACGTCTGAAGCAGGCTTACCTCCGCGCCCATCCGCGCGCCTGATTGGCACCAGGTTTGCAGGCACCGCAGCCGTCAGGGGTGGTCTTTCCGACGCTGGATCAACCACTGATTCGTCTTGTCAAGGAGGCAACAGGCGGCGAGCGAACTCGCAAATCCTTCCTCCAGATGCGTTGCATCACAGGGCAAACCGGAAATCTGAGAAAATTGTTTATGCCAGGCATGCTCCCGCGAGAGATCGCCAATTGCAAACGTCACGGCCGCGCACCGCTGCCCAGGTTGGCTGCGCAGCACTTTCACCTCCTCGCCCTGCTCATGCTCGGCATGATGATTTTGCCGGTGGCGATCCCCGCTGCCACCTTTGTCTGGGACGGTCACGGGTCGGGCAACAGCCTTTGGCGGCGAGCACGAAACTGGGTCGGCAACGCCGCACCGCCGGCGAACGCATTCGCCGGCTTGTTCAACACGGACATCATTCTCTCCGGCGCCACCAAAACCACCCCCGTTCTGGATCGAAGGTATTACATTCACAGCCTCACTTTCGCGTCGGACGCCGCCAGCTTTACCTTGGATTATCGCGGCAACATCAACAACCGCAATCTGCTCCTGGGTGCGGGAGGCATCACCAACAACAGCGCCAATTTACAAACGCTGCGCCCCAGCATCACCATCAGTCAAAATCAAACTTGGCAGGCCAATGCCGGCGACCTGACCGCCCGGGGCCCGCTAAATCTGCCGGGAAACAATCTGACCTTCAGCGGCAGCTTCCATACGACCGTGACTGGCCCAATTCAAGGCACCGGCAGCCTGACAAAAGACGGTCTTGGGACATTGACCTTGGGCGGTTCGGCGGCCAACACCTTTTCCGGTGGAGTCACCATCAATGCCGGAACTGTTCATGTCGGCAAGGCCAGCGCCCTCGGTTCCGGTCCGCTCACGGTCAATGGCGGCACCCTGAACGTGGGAAATTACAACCTGCTCGTGGGGGATCTGACGTTGTCGGGCGGCACCCTGGTGGGCACGGGCGGCAGCATTGCCGGAAGCTCCGATTACCAGCTTCAAGCCGGCACTGTCGCTGGAAATTTGAGCGGTCCGGTCGCGGCCCTCAAGACCACCGGCGGAACGGTGTTCTTAACCGCCGCCAGCAGCTATACCGGCGGGACGCAGGTGAGCGCCGGCTCGCTCATCGTGAATAATGTCAGCGGCAGCGGCACGGGGAGCGGTCCGGTGACCATCAATGCCTCCGGGGCGGTGATGGGCATCGGGGCCATCGGCGGCGCGGTAACCAACGGTCCGGGCGGCCTCCTGTCCGCCGGATACGAAATCGGCACGTTGAACATTGGCAACCTCGTTTGGTTTGGCGGAGGGGTAAACCGCTGGGATCTTTCCGACGCCGCCAGCGTGGCCGGCTCCGGTTGGGACCTATTGCGGGTCAACGGAACGTTGACATTGTGGGCATCGCCGGCCAACAAAGCCATCATCGACGTCACTTCCTTCACGCTGGCGGAAACACGTGGCCTCGCGGCCAATTTCGATCCGACGCAAAATTACCTCTGGACCATTCTGGAAACGACCGGCGGGATCTTCTTCAGCGGTGGCGGGGATGCCGGCTCGGTCTTCAATGTTGTAACCGGCAATTTCAACAATCCTCATGATGGCGGGGAATTTGCTGTGCAACTCTCGGATGATGGCCGGCAATTGCACCTGACATACACGTACATTGCCGTTCCTGAACCCAGCAAGATTGCCCTGTTGGGACTGGGGCTCTTTGGCTTTGTTTACCTAAAGCGAGTACAACGAAACTGGCCGACATAATGTAGTTGCATGTTTCAGGCGTCTTTTTTGCAGGCCCGCAAGCGTGCTGCCGCAGCCCACCGACGGTTTGGTCGGGTGCAGCGGCAGAAATCGCGTACGGCACGCGTATTCGAGACGACCGCCGCCATCATTCCCGCGATTGTTTGTCTGCTGCATCTAACCCTGAAATCCGCCAATGCCCAACCCGCGCGGGTGGAGTCTCATCCCCTTCAAGTCGAAACGCCGCGCTCAGAACCCGGTCCAGCCCAGCCGGCGCCCGCTCCACTGGTGACGGTGCCAGAGCCCAACAGCCTTGCACTCGTCACTCTGGGTTTGGGGGCGCTGGCATGCGCCCGGCGCGCCCAAAAACCGGCGCACCCGCCCGCGTTGCCGGTCATCTGACAGATTCCCCGGCTGGCAGACGTTCGGTGTGCGACTGACAAAATTTTGCTCGTCCCGGGCTTGTGAAAGCCGGGTGGAGGTTGGATCGGCCGGAGGGCCGGAAACGCCATCGTCCAGTGGCTCCGCTGGATTACGCCGCCCGGCTTTGCCGGCGCTGCGCAAACCAGGCGATCATGCTTTGAAAAATCAGCATCCCGTCAGTGTTGCCGAGAATGGCCTCGCAAGCGCGCTCGGGATGCGGCATCAAACCGGCAACATTCCGCGGCTCGTTGCAAATCCCGGCGATGTTCCGTAATGCGCCGTTGGGATTCGCCGCCTCCGTCACGTTCCCCTCCTGATCACAATATTGCCAGAGAATCTGGTCATTGGCTGCCAACTGCTGCAGCGTTTCCTCCGCGGCAAAATAACAACCCTCGCCATGCGCAATCGGCACGCGCAATAATTTATCGTTCGGCACTTGATTGGTGAAGGGCGAGTTCCGGGTCACGGTCTTCAGAAACACGTGCTCGCAACGAAATTGCAGGGACCGATTGCGCACCAGCGCCCCGGGCAGCAATCCTGCCTCGGTCAACACCTGGAAACCGTTGCAAATCCCCAGCACCAGACCGCCTTGCGCCCCGAACTGTTGCACCGCCCGCATCACCGGACTGAACCGCGCAATCGCGCCGCAGCGCAAATGATCGCCGTAACTGAACCCGCCCGGGATGAGTACCGCATCCGCTGCGCCGAGCGAGGCGTCCTTGTGCCAGACGTAACGCGCGGAGTAACCCAGATGCCGCACCGCGTGCAAGGCGTCCTGGTCGCAGTTGCTCGCGGGAAATTGGATGATGGCGAAATTCATGGCGGGGCCGGCCGGATCAGCGATCGCGCCCGGGCGACCACGGCCGCCTCCGTACGCTTGCGCCTCCAGGCATTCATTGTATCTCCAACCGGTAGTCTTCGATCACGGGATTGCTCAGAAAACGATGCGCCGCCTCATTAAGCGTCGCTTCCGCAACGGCCGGGTCGGTGCCGGCAGCCAGATCAATTTCGATATACTTGCCCACATGAACATCCCCGACTCCGTCATAGCCCATGTGTGCCAACGCACGGCGAACCGTGATCCCCTGCGGATCCACCACGGCTTTTTTCGGTGTAATGATAATTCTGGCCTTCATAAACATCGCAACCACGCCGGGCCCGGCCCGGAAAAACCGTTCAAGAGTGGCAGGCCGCCGACTGCAGGGCGAGCCATTTTCGCCTGCCGCCGGCGCCCATCCACCCGGCTTCCCCGACACCATTCATTTGCTTTTCGCAAACTTCATGGCGGCGCGGCGCAGTTCACGATCGGCGTCCCGTTTTCTGATGTCCGCGCGTTTGTCGAATTGCTGTTTTCCCTTCCCCACGCCCAACGCCACCTTCACCTTCCCGTTTTTCCAATACAACGCGAGCGGAAAGAGCGCATTTCCCTTGACGGCGGCCAGTCCGAACAACTTGCGGATTTCCGCCTTGTGCAACAGCAGCTTGCGGGGCGTCCGCGGCTCGTGATTGTTCAAATTCCCGTGTGAGTACTCGTCAATGTGTGCGTTGTAGAGCCAGACCTCCCCTCTTTCCACCCGCGCAAAAGCATCGGCAATCTGCCCCTTGCCGGCCCGCAACACCTTCACCTCGGTGCCGCGCAAAACGATTCCCGCCTCAAACGTTTCGAGGATGTGGTAATCACGCCGCGCCTTGTGGTTGGAGACGATGTCCGCCATCAACTGCAGGATAGGACCAACCGGTGAAAATTCGAGTCACAAAAAAGCTTCATTCATCTGGATGAATGAAGCGGAAGATGATTATCGCAGGAGCGGAGAGCGACCTCCCTCCCCGGAAGCAACGGCTCAGCCCGGCAAAGGTGCTTTATCGGCGTCGCTTCTTGGGCAGTGGACGGGTCAGTTCCTCCAGTTTAGGCAGTTCCCAGCCAATTTTCTCCTCGATCACCTCACGCAAGGCAATGTCCGCCGCACCCAACGTGACATAGTCCGCGATCAACGGACGTCCCAAGCCACCCCCACCCGCATTCAACTGGCGTACCCGTTGCGAGACGATGTTGATCAGAATGTTGGGGCCTCCAACCCTCTCCAGAGCTCTCCGACAAAGTTCAGCGTTCACAGTAGTAGTTCAAAACCAAGCGTGACAGTTTAATGGGTGCCGTCCTGATGGCAATCTAAAATTCGCCCCGGCAGCGGAAACAGCAGGGACAATTGATGAATTCCCGCTGACCACGGAAAAACCCGGTTTCTGAACCAGTAAGAGCACCCGGCCATGAGGGCCCCCAGAATTTTGCCCCTCGCTTCGTTCGCACCCTGCATAAAACAAGACCCCAGAGAAAGGAACTTGACGAACAAGGCGCTACATACGGTTCGCGTTGTGGGCTTTCGCCTGACTGGCAGCCGGGTATGGTGCTGATGCAGCTTCCGCCACTCCTCAACCCGGGACATCCGCTGCCCGGATTCACCCCGCTCTGCGTCGGTTCACGGCCAGTCATGACCACGCCACGATTCAGAAACGCCAGGCAACCCACCCAGCCACCGGCCATTCAATCGCCGGCGGCTGTCAGGGCGTGTTTGGGAGAATCCCGCAACAAGATGCATCCGGCAACGGCGGATATTGCGGAGTGGCCGCCGCCGGGCGTGGGCGCCTCACACCGCGTGCGCCTTTTCCTGCGCCTGCAGTGCGGATTCGTAGCATTGCAACGCTTCCTCGTAGCGTTCGAGCCGGTTGAACAGCCCGCCCTTTTGCAGGTAAGCAATCGTCAAATCCGTGTTGGCGGCAATGGCCTGATCATAACACGCCAGGGCGGCTTCCGGCTGCTGCATCGCTTCCAGGGCCAGTCCCTTCTTCACCAGCGCCTCGCCGTGATTCGGTTCAACCTGCAGGATGGTTTCAAAACAGGCCAGGGCTTCCCGTGGTTTATCTTCGGCCAGCAGTTTCTGGCCTTGCGCCAGCAGGGTTCCGGAGGAATCCGCCGGTGCCGTGACGTCGTTCCCGCCGTTATGTTCCGGGGGCGACGCCGGTTCAGCGGACGTTGCGGGCGGCTCCGACAATAACGGTGAGGTGGCATGCTCCAGTTGTAGAATGCGCTGCTCCAACCGTGACAACACACCAAACAGCCGCTCGGAAGCCGGGGCGGGCAATTCCGGTTTCACCCCTGGTGCCCCGCCTGCGGAAAGGGTCAGGGTGGAGCGACTGCTCTGAAGTTGCGCAGAGACTTCGGCCAGCCGATTCACCGCGCGCCATTGCAAATAACCCGTCGCCAGCAAAATGAAAAAGCCCACGCCAGCAATCGAGCCGCCCACCAGCAGGAGCAGACGATTGTTGGTCGCCACCGTTTCCTGCATGGCGGTCCATTCCGCGGATTTCTGCCGGTCCAACGCGACTTCCAGCGCGCGCAGCTTGGCTTCCAGCGCGGCGGTGGTTTTGGCGGCCAGCGCCTCCGTCTCCTGCTGGTTGCGCTCCAGCGCCAATTGCGTGGCGTGCAGCTGTTCCTGCACCTTCAAATACGAGCGCAACGCCTCCGCAGCCAAAGTGAGGTTGGTCTCCGCCGGCTCCTCTCCCGCGGCGGGCGCCGGCAGTGTTGTCATTTCCGCAGTGTGGCCATAGGCGGAAGCCCAGACCAGTGCAGCCAATCCCAAGAGCGTGCCGGACAACCAGCGACGAACGAATTTTGGAATGGTGTTCATAAACCGTTTGAGACTGCGCCCTGTGCTGACGGTTGTCAATCCCGCGTCAACAACCGCGTGCGGACAAATCCGTGCGGGCGAACAAACGGCTGGCGCGCTTCGCCACAATGGGAACATTTTGCACGGTGAGTGGCGGAGAGAGAGGGATTCGAACCCTCGTTACGGCTTTTGACCGTAAACCGGTTTAGCAAACCAGCGCCTTCAGCCACTCGGCCATCTCTCCTGCTCTGTCGTTGTCCGCTGCCAGGCGGCAGCCGCAGAGCGATGCTTGACCAAGCCCCCAGAGTTTTCAAGGCAAAACACGCAGGATCACAAAAAAGACTGACAACGCACCCCCGTGCCGACATCCCGGGGATGCCGGGTAAACCGACCTCCACCCGTTGTCAGGAGGGATTGACTGCAAACTCGTGCCTGTGCGGCGATGTGTTGCTCCACAATTTGACGCGTCCGTACCGCAAGCGCCGGCTGACGACGCCACCCGCCCCGGCGGCGGATTGGATCAAGGATTCATGACCCCTTTAAACCAGCCCGCATGGCCTGGACTTTTGTTCCAGGCACCGCATCCGGTTTGGCGCACGCCTCAATCTCCACCCTGGCGCCTGAGGGCTCGTCCTCAGGCGCGACGGCGATGCGCGTTCCGGTTGGCGAACAACAACAGGGCTCCGGTCGCCAGGAACGAGAGCGCAGTCGGTTCCGGCACCAAGGTCAGCGGTGTCGGGGTGGCCGCACCATCAACCCAGCCACCCATCTCCGTGATTTCAGCACCAGTAAGGGCATGGTCCCAGACTGCCACGGTTCCCACCAGGCCCCAGGCATCTTCCCAATCATTGTCCGCAAACAGGTAAAAGGTTGGGTTCAGCGAGTAGCGACCATCAACCCCCTGCGCTCCGGAGTCCAAAAACAGCGTTCCGTCAATGTAAACGCGGAAGAAGCTGTCGTTCTGGACTGACCAAACAATCCGGTGCCAGGTTGAGGGATCAAACGTGAGCGCCGAGTAACCTAATTGTGCACTGCCGATGGAACTTCCGCCGGTGCCCTGTTTGATCCAAAGGTCGCCATCGTTGGCGTGGGCATCTCCCGCCGTCTGAAAGAGGCTGTTATACTCCTGGCTTTGCGTCTGATTGTAATCAATCAAAATGGTGTAGTTGTTGACATAACTGCCACCGCCATTGGGGGCAATTCCAGTGGGAACAGTGAGATAATCCCAGGAACGGTCCTGAATGACCCCGTTGCCCGAATAAAGTCCGGGATTGCCATCCGTTCCAATTTCCACCCACGGACCGGTCATCCAGGTGCCGTTATCGGGGTGGCTGGTTGTTATGGAACCGCCGATTGTTCCGTCAAATCTCGTGTCCGAGGTTTGGAACAACCATAATCCGGTCAGACCCGTCGGCACGTTGGCCGCCTGGGCGGCAATCACCCCTGAACTGATGATCAGAGTAAAAAGGATTTTCTTCATGATGAGAATCAAGTTTGTTTCCTGCTGAGTTCCACCCGCCAACCGCGCAACTGGCGTTACACTCTTCTTGGATGGTGTCCTGAGCTTATCCAGCAATCTTTGGTTTTGTCAATTTCAAAGTAAGTCCGCCAGAATTTTATCTGCGCATCCGCCAGAGAAACCCAGTCCGGCATCCGTAAACTTACGGGGGAAGTTCCGCCCGCGTTGCCCGGGGCGCAACGACTCCCTCACGCAAAATAATCCTTGGGCCAACGGGCGGTCCGCTCTGCGCGGACACAACTCAAAAGTCCTGGTTGTGCGGTGCGGTCGCGGCGGGTTGAGCCTTGTCCGATGGTTGATACACCCGCACGTAATCTATTTCCATGCGCTGCGGGAAAACGGTGTGTTCGTTGGGCGCCCCCGGCCAATTCCCGCCCACGGCCAGATTGAGCAGCAGAAATTGCGGCTGCGCAAACACCCAGGCCGCCCCGGCAGGCAGGACTTCCGGGGTCACATGAAAAAAGCGCGCCTCGTCCACGAACCACTGGATGCGTTCGGGAGTCCATTCGACCGCATAAACGTGAAAGGCCTCGGCAAACCTGTGGTTGTCGGCCAGGGCGAACACGCCCCCCACGCTCGCATTTCCCGAGTAACCCGGACCGTGAATCGTGCCGTGAACCAGCCGGGGTTCACGACCGATGTTTTCCATGATGTCAATCTCGCCGCAAGCGGGCCACCCCACCGACGCCATGCTGTCCCCCAGCATCCAAAAGGCCGGCCAGATGCCCGGCCCCTCCGGGATCCGGATCCGCGCTTCCACCCGGCCGTAGGTAAAGGCAAATTTCCCCTGCGTCTTGATCCGGCCTGAGCTGTAAGCAACCCCTTGAAAATGATCGCGATGCGCTTCAATGATCAATCGTCCGTTCTCAATCCGCACATTGTTCGTGCGCGCCGTATAATTCTGAAGTTCCGCATTGCCCCATCCGCCGGCGCCGAAATCGAAAACCCATTTGTTCGTGTCGGGTGAGGTTCCGCCCGGCTGATCGAATTCATCCGCCCAAATCCGCTGCCAGCCCGCCCGTTCCTGACCGAAGCCGGAAAGGGTTAGCAGCAATCCCAACAAAAAAATTGGTGTTCGCATAAGGCTGGCGATCGCTTGACGGAAACCTGCGACGTGACAGCTGACCGGCAGTTTTTCCCCGGCAAACTGCTGGAACAGCCCACCGGGAATGAACCACACCCCGGCCTCTGCCGTCAACGCTGATCCGCCCACCGGGAGCTCCGCTGGACAGTTGCCGGCTCCAGGACGCTCAAGGCACGGCCAGCAGCCGGAAGAAGCGATTTTGCCCGGGCAGCAAATTTTCAGTGTAGGGCGGTTCAGGACGCGGGGTGACGGGAGTCCAGGGACCGGAGACTGCGGGAGCCCATTCCAATTGCGCATTGCCGTTCCAGTCCAGTTGGATCTGACCACTTTCAATCACCGGCGCATGGAACTCGGGTGGACGCAGGAAGGCATCCACGCGCAACACCCCCAGATAGGTGAAATGATTGGCGTTGTTGTTATTCGGGGTTGGCGCCAAATCGATGGCAATCTCGCCGGCGCCCGTGGGGGCCACCCCGGTCAATGTGGCCGTATTGGTCACATTATTGGCCGCATTCAGTGCCACGAAATGCGTACCGGTGCCGGTGACGGTATAACCGGTTTCGCGATTGTCTCCCACCCCGAGCCGCGAGGCATAAAACGTGAGGTCATACAAACGCCCGGCATCCAGCCCGACCAATTTAAAGCCGGGGAAAATGTTGGCCTGGCCTCCGAACATTTCCGTGTTGCCGTAAAGCGAATCTCCGGTGGCGCGGGCGGGCAAAAAGGGCGAACTGGTGGTGCCGTTTTCATTCGCGCCATTGAACCGCCGCACCATTACCACCCCCATCGTGGTCGGCGCATTCATCGTGGTGACGAGGTTGGTCAGGCGTCCGGTGTCGGAACTGCCCACGGCCGTGGTGAGGTTGTTCCAGAAGTTGAACGGATCATCGGGCGCCGGACCATAACCGGTGGTGTTTCCGCCGCCGAAATCAAACAACCAGGTTTGCTGCGCCGGATTTTGCGGGGACGGCACAACGTGCAGCACGGCGTTGCTGCTGGTGGCCCCAAAGGCGAGATTGCTCACCGTGACCGAATACCGGCTGCCCTCCATCTCCATCGTCACGGCCGCCAGCGTAAGGGTGAGCTGATGCGCATTGGGAATTGCCACGTCATTGCTGAACCACTGGATGAAATACGGCGGAGTGCCGAGCACGCCCGCCGTGAAGAAGGCCGGCATGTGTTCGGAGACGGTTTGATCCACCGGCTCTTTGGTGAAGGTGATCGGCTGTTGTTCCGGCACGGCATCCATCCGCATCGCGCCCAAATAAGTAAAGTGGTTGGCGTTATTATTGTTCGCAGTGGGGGCCAGGCTGATGGTGATGCTCCCTTGGGCATCCGGCACAATGGCGGCCACGGCGGCCGTGCCGTCCACGTTGTTTGCGGCGTTGAGCGCGGCGGAGGCGGAATTCTGCCCGGTCACCGTGTAACCCGTCTCCCGATTGTCATTCACCCCCAGGCGCGAAGCATAAAAGGTGAAATGATACGTCCGGTTGGTGTTGAGATGGGTCAACTGGAAACTGGGGAAGACATCGCTCAACTCGTTGAACATTTCGGTGTTGCCGAACAAGGAATCCTGCGTGGCCCTGGGCGGGAAGACGGATGCGGCGCTGGTGCCATTGGCGTTGACCCCATTGAAACGACTCAGCATCGTCAACCCGATATCAGTTGGCACATTGGCCGTGGTGACGAGATTGCTGAGCTGGCCGGTGGGCGAAGTGCCAACCGCTTCCAACACGTTGTTCCAGTAATTCTCCGGATCCCCCGGCGGCGGTCCGAACCCGGTGGGCGTGGCGGCGGCGCCGAAATCGAAGAGAAAAGACTGCGCGCCGAACTGGCTGCCACCCGCCACCGTCGCCCAGGCCACATCCTCCAACTGGACGGCCGGAACGGTAAGGCCCAGCCCCAGGCTGGTGATCAGGGCATTCGTTCCCAGCCCATGGGGACTGACCCCGTAAACCACGCTGTAAATCACACAGGCCGCCAGATAATAGCCGTTGTTGTTGCCATGGTATTCGTCACTGCCGTGCAACCGGACATACAACGGATCGGCCGCCGGGCGCAGGCCGCCGGCATTTTCCCAGGCGTCCCCCACCGGGGCGACCGTCACGAACGGATTGGTTGGGTGATTGAAATTGAGCGCATCCGCCAACCCCTGATAGTTCGTGCGCAACTCGGTTTGAAACTCGGCGGTGCTGGCGAAGCTGTTCGGTCCCGAAACCCCGGTGATCAAGGGGTGCGCGGCCGAACGCGACCAGGTTTCAAAGAGGATCACCTGCGTCTGCGGATTGTTCTGGAGAATTTTCTCGTAAAGCAGCGTCCCATAAGTGTGGTGGGCGGGGATGTTCCCGCTCGCCAGATGCGTGGGTTGCGTACTGTAATTTTGCAGGATGACGTGCGTCCATGGCTGGGAGGCAATGGTGGCCAGCGTGGCCGCGCTTTCGTAGTGATACTTGAAATCCACCCCGCCGGTCGCCTGCATCACGGTATCTGGATCGGGCTGTCCGCCCGCCTGCGCCAGGCGATCAAAAATGCCGGGCACGCCGCCCCCACCACTGCCGATTGTAAAGCTGTTCCCGATGAACAGCACCCGGTTTTGCGCGGAGGCGCGCGGCGTTCCCGCCAACACCAAGACGGCCATCGCAGCCGCATACACCACACGATAAATCCCCATGACAAACGATCCTTTCACGACATCCAGTTAACCGGCCAGGCGCAACTCCGGCCAGGGAAGCGCTGCGCCCACGGAAACCCCACAAGCTCCCCGTGGGCGCAAATTCGCCACCCGCGAAACCACGGGTCACTGCTTGAGGCGGAAGAACCGGCTCTCGCCGGCCACCACGTCCTCCTCATAAGGGGAAGCGGGCGCGGGCAGCACCGGCGTCCACTCGCCATTGACGGACGTGGCGCGCTCCAACTGCCCGGTTCCCGTCCAACTCAAATGCACCTTTCCGCCACTGACCTGCACCGTGGTGAATGCGAGCGGGGCCACATACGGCCCGAGGCGCATGACCCCGAGATAGGTGAAATGATTGGCGTTGTTGTTGTTGGGCGTGGGGGCGATGCTGACCGTGATCTCACCGGCCGCCGTGGGGGAGATCCCCGTCACCGTCGTGAGGTTGTTGACGTTGTTCGCCGCATTTAACGCGGCAAATCCCGTGTTGCTGCCCTCCACCGTGTAGCCAGTTTCCCGGTTGTCGCCAACCCCCATGCGGGACGCGTAGAACGACAACGAATATTGACGCGACGGATTCAATCCGGTGAGTTTGAATTGCGGAAAGAAATTCGCGCCGCTGCCAAACGCTTCGGTGTTGCCAAACAAGGAATCACGCGTGGCGGCCGCCGGAAACAGGGTGGAATTCAACGTGCCATTCTCATTGACCCCGTTAAACCGCGCAATCATGACCAACCCGATCGGAGTCGGCGCATTGTGCACCGTGACCAGATCGAGCACTTCGCCGCCCTCGGTAATCCCGGCGCTGGTGACGTTGTTCCAATAGTTGACCGGATCATCCGGCGCGGGACCGAACTGGGTCGGAGAACCGCCCGCGCCAAAATCGAAGAGCAGATCCTGATCTTCAATGGCCACCGCGGTGCCCGTAATGCTGCTGTTGGGTGCAATGGTGTTGCCCACCACGTCCTTGATTCCGTTCACCGTCACTGTGAAGTTCCCGCTGAGGCTTTCCCCCAGATAAAGCGTCACCGTTTTTCCGGTCTCCGCATCGAGCAGAACACTCGTCAGCGTCACCGCACCGGAATTGACCGTATAATGGCTCATGTCGCTGGCCGTCGTCCAATCCAGCGCCTCGTTAAAAGTCACGATGACGGTCTGCCCGTCGTAACACGCCGCCCCCACCAACACCGGCGGAAGGTTGTCGTTGGACACGTGCAACACTGCATTCGTGCTCGCCACCCCGTACACCAGGTTGCTGACGGTCACGGAGTAGGTGTAGCCGTCCATCGACAGGTCGGCCACGGGCACCGTGTAAGTAAAATCATGCGCATTGTAGATCGGGTTCCCGTTCTCGTACCATTGTACGAAGTACGGGGCCGGCCCGCTCACGGCGCACTCAAACGTGGCGGAATTCAGTTGCACCACCGTTTGACTGGCCGGCTGTCTGGTGAAGTTCAGCGGCGCCTGGGGCGGCACGGCGTCCACCTGCAACACGCCCAGATACGTGAAGTGATTCGCGTTATTGTTGTTCACCGAGGGGGCCAGGGCGATGCTGATCTCCCCCGCGGTGTCCGGGCTCATCTCACTGACCGTCACCGCCACCTCTTCATTGCCAGCGACGTTCAACACGGCCGTTTCCGTGGTGGCGCCCGTCACGGTATACTCGGTTTCCCGATTGTCACTCACGCTCATGCGCGAGGCGAAAAATGTGAACGTGTATTTCGTGGCGGCATCCAGGCCGGTCAGTTTGAACTTGGGAAAAATGTTGGCCTTGCCATTGAACGATTCGGTGTTCCCGTACAATGAATCGCGCGTGGCGTTCTCGGGGTAGAGCGTGGAGAAGCGCGTGCCGTTGTCGTTGACGTCGTTGAAAGGATCAATGATGACCAGACTGACGCTGCTGGTGCTGTTGTACGTATCCACGAGGTTCGCCAGCACACTGTTCGCGATCACCCCCACCGTGGTGTTCACATTGTTCCACGCATGATCGGGATCATTGGGCACCGGCCCCCGGGATGTCCCGACCACCCCGCCAAAATCAATCAGGTAGGTCTGCGCGATGGCCGCCCCCCCCGTCAGCATCAAGGCGGCGGCGCAGCCGGCGCCAAGCGCAGATCGCCGCAGCCAGCCGGACCACCCGCCACTGGCCGGCGGCATGCCCCTCCGTGGGCTCGTCAAGACTTCATCAAATGGAACTGATTTCATGATTCGGTTGTGTTTGTTTGTTAATGGTTTTTCTCCGCTGAAGATCCGCTTCCGCAGCACGTCGGCGAACGTGCAACAATTCTCTTCAAATGGCAAGCAACTTTGCGCGCAGTTGAAACGTTGACCGGGCCTGGCGCAGCCGGTTGGTTCGCTCGGTCGTGATCCAGGTAAAATGGCTGCGTGCGGTCGGGAACCGCGGTTTGCTCCCCGGCACTTTCCCGGCAGGTGCGGGTGCAGGGCAATCCGGCAAGTCAATCGCAGCGTTCCAGCGCCAGCGCGATCCCCTGCCCAACGCCGACGCACATGGTGCACAGCGCGCGCCGGGATTGCGACCGGTGCAATTGATGCGTCGCGGTGACCACCAGGCGCGCGCCGCTCATGCCCAGGGGATGTCCCAGGGCAATCGCACCGCCTTGGGGGTTCAGTCGCGCGTCATCGTCCGCCAGATGCAACTGACGCGCACAGACCAGTGCCTGCACGGCAAACGCCTCATTCAGTTCAATCAAATCGAACTGGTCCAATTTCAGACCGAGCCGCCTCAACAATTTCCCGGTGGCCGGCACCGGTCCGGTCCCCATCACCCGCGGCGGCACCCCGGCCACGGCCGCCCCCAACACCCGCACGCGCGGTGTCAGCCCGTGTTTCTGTGCGGCGGCCCGCGAGGCCACAATCAGCGCCGCGGCCCCGTCATTGATTCCGGAGGCATTGCCGGCGGTCACGGTACCGGTGGGACGCACAATCGGCTTGAGTTGCGCCAGTTTTTCCAGGGTGGTGGGACGTGGATGTTCATCGTGCGCCACCAGCACCGGATCGCCTTTGCGCTGCGGCACCGCGATCGGGACTATCTCCCCGGCCAGCCGTCCATCCGCCTGGGCCGCCGCGGCCTTGGCCTGGCTCCAGGCGGCAAAGCGATCTTGATCCTCGCGCGAGATGCCAAACTCCACGGTGAGGTTTTCCGCGGTTTCGGCCATGGTTTCCACACCGTAGCGCTCGCGCATCCGCCGGTTCACAAAACGCCAGCCAATGGTCGTGTCGAAAACCTCCGCCTGGCGGGAGAAAGCCTCCGGCGATTTGGCCATGACAAACGGAGCGCGCGACATGCTCTCCACCCCGCCGGCGATGATCAGTCCGGCTTCGCCGCAACCAATGATCCGTGCGGCCATGGCCACGGCCTCCAGGCCGGAGCCGCAGAGGCGGTTCACCGTGCAACCGGGCACGGTTTCCGGCAGTCCCGCCAGCAACCCCGCCATGCGCGCGATGTTGCGATTGTCTTCCCCCGCCTGATTGGCACAGCCCAGGATCACATCCTCCACCGCGCCGGCTTCCAGTGTGGGATTGCGCCGCAGCAGGGCCTGAATCGGGTGGGTGGCCAGATCGTCCGTCCGGACCCCGGCAAGATTCCCCCCGTAGCGCCCCACCGGCGTACGCACCGCATCACAAATAAATGCTTCAGTCATGGCGTGTGGTCATCAGGTCCCGGATGGCGCGGAAGCCGCCCGCCAGCGCCTCCCCCAGCTGGTCCAGATCGTTGTCCGTCATTGGCGTGGACAGCGTGCCGGTGCCGGTGCCGATCAGCAGGATGCCGTGGGCCAGGAGATAATCAAGCAGGGCCCGCAACCGGCGCATTTCTGCCGCGCCAATGTAACTCTCACGGTAATTTTTTGGGGGGGTGGGTTTCAAATGAATCCGGAACATTGAACCTGCACCCGTCACACAGGCGGGAATGCCGGCCCCGCGGATGGCCTCGGCAATGATCCGCCGCGCCGCCGCGCCGCGGTGGTTCAACTCGTCCACGGCGGCGCGCTCGAACTGCTGCATGGCCGCCATACCCGCGGTCATCGTGATCGGGTTGGCAGAAAACGTGCCCGAATGCGGCAGCCGCACCGGCTCGGTCAACGGATTCAACACCTCCATCACGTCGCGACGGCCGGCAATCGCCCCCACGGGAAAGCCGCCGCCGATCATTTTTCCAAGCGCCGTCAGATCCGGCGTCACCGGAAACCATTGTTGCGCGCCGCCATATTCACTGCGAAAGGTGATGACTTCATCAAACACCAACAGCACCCCGTGCCGGCGGGTCCACTGCCGGAGCGCGGCAATGAATGAGTCCGTGGCCGCCACTAATCCAACCCGGTGCGGCATGGGGTCCACCAGGACACACGCGAGCTCCTGCGCCTGCTGTTCGAGCAACGCCAAGGCCGCGGCCGCATCATTGAACGGAAGCACCACCACCTCCGCCAGCACCCCGGGTGGTGTCCCCTGCGCGACCGGGACGCTGCGGGGGCGCGCCACCTCGCCCCAATTCTCCGGCTGCGCGGTCTGGCTGACTTCTGCGTAATCATAAAGCCCGTGGTAGGCCCCCTCGACCTTGGCGATCTTCGGACGTCCGGTAAACGCGCGGGCCGCCTTCAGGCAGGTCATCACGGCTTCGGTGCCCGAGTTGACGAACCGGATCTGCTCAAATCCCGGCACCCGCGCGCACAGCAGTTCGGCAAACTGCACTTCAATTTCCGTCGCCATGGTGAAAGCCGTGCCCCGGGCAAGCTGTTGTTGCACCGCTTCCACAATGGCCGGATGGGCATGGCCATGGATGAGCGAGGCCATGTTGTTGGCAAAATCCAGGCGGGTGACGCCCTCAATGTCCGTCACCCGACACCCGGCGCCCTTGACCGCGTAAAGTGGATGGGGGCGGCGCAGCACCGTATTGCGGCTGACGCCGCCGGGCAGCACCCGCAAGGCGCGTTCGTAGAGGGCCTGGCTGCGAGAGGTGGTCGCGGTCATGACGCTGCTCCGGGGGAATTGTCCGGCACGGTCGCCGCCAGCCGCAGCGGCGCCCCGGTGTGTTGCTGCAGGACCTCCAAGCTGATGCCGGGAGCCAACTCGCGCACGACCAGCCCCGCCGGTGTCACCTGGATGACCGCGAGGTTGGTGTAGATGCGATCCACCACCTTGCGACCGGTCAGCGGATAGGTGCAGGCGGACACGATTTTGGGGACGCCGGTTTTTGTCGTGTGCTCGGTCAGGACAAAAACACGTTTCACCCCCGCCACCAGGTCCATCGCCCCGCCCACCGCGGGAATGGCATCCGCCTCGCCGGTGGACCAATTGGCCAGATCCCCCGCGGCCGAAACCTGCATCGCCCCGAGCACACAGATGTCAATGTGCCCGCCGCGAATCATCGCGAAACTGTCGGCATGATGAAAATAGGCCGCCCCCGGGATGGCGGTCACCGCCTTCTTCCCGGCATTGATCAGTTCCGGATCCTCGTGGCCGGGAGCGGGCGCCGGTCCCATGCCGAGCAATCCGTTTTCCGTTTGAAAAATCACGCCCGCATCCACGCCGGTAAATTGGGCCACCAGTTCCGGTATGCCAATCCCCAGGTTCACATACGCCCCGGCGGGAATGTCTGCGGCGGCACGTTGCGCCATTTGTTCGCGCGTCCAACCGGCGGCTGCGGGGGCGGTCTTCATGGATAGCTCCGCCCCTCCTTCACCAACCGGGATTCCTGCGCCGGCTGGGCCACGACCACCAGTCGTTGCACGAAAATGCCCGGGGTGATGACAGTTTCCGGATCCAGCCCGCCCGGCGCCACCAATTCCGACACTTGCACAATGGTGATCCGCGCGGCCATGCACATGATCGGACCGAAATTCCGCGCGGTTTTGTGGTACACCAGATTGCCGTAAGGATCACCACGTTGCGCTTTCACCAGGGCAAAATCCGCCCGCAGTCCCGGCTCCAAAACAAACTCGCGCCCGTCAAAGCGGCGCACCTCCTTGCCGGTGGCCAGCACGGTGCCCACCGCCGCGGCGGTGTAAAAAGCGGGAATGCCGGCGCCCCCGGCGCGGATGCGTTCAGCCAGTGTGCCCTGGGGCGTCAGTTCCAACTCGATTCGTCCCTGGCGGTAGAGCTCGGGAAACACCGTCGAATTGGCGCTGCGGGGATAGGAACAAATCATCTTCCGCACCCGGCCGGCGGCGATCAATGCCGCCAACCCGACCCGGCCACTGCCGGTGTTGTTGCTGATGACCGTCAGGTCTTTGGCGCCCTGGTCAATCAAGGCATGAATCAACTCGATGGGACTCCCCGCCTCGCCAAACCCACCAATCATCACGCTGGCTCCGTCGTGAATGTCCGCCACGGCCCGGGCCGCGCTGTCCAAGCATTTGTTGATCCTCATATAAGTGGATGGATTCCCGACCGGTTCGCGCTCCCCCCAATGGGCTTCCCCGTGCCGGCAGCCGTTCAGGCCTCAATCCCGTAACCCTCCACCGGACGGTCCTGGGAGGCCCGGTTGCCAAAGATGCGCTGGTGCATTTCCGCCAACGCCCGTTCGATCTCCCGCAACTCCGGCTCAAAGAAAAACTCCGGCGCGCCGAACGGTGCGAGCTGGTCGATGCGCTTCTCCCGGGCGTCGTACCGCGCGAGGAACACCTTGTCCATCCACGCCATGTTCCGGCTTTCGTTGAACTTCAAGGCGAAGACGGTTTCACCGTTGACCTCTGCGGTGCCCAGGAGGGAAAGTTTGCCGGCCGAGGTGGTCATGGTGATGTACCGGGACGGCCGGTGCAACGAGGCCAGGGAGCGATACACCAGATTGAACACCTGCTCGAGGTCGGCCAGCGGCGCGGCAAAGTAGTGATGCTCCCCCGTGTACCGGGCGCAATACATCGAGTGGAAACGCACCGACAGGGTTGCGAGCACATGCGCCAGGTCAATCCAGTTTTGCGCGGTGCGCGGCACGTCCACCCGGCCGTCGGCCGCCGTGAACAAACTGATGTGGTTCATCACCGGACTCTGGCTGCGCACGATGACGCCGTGATTTTGCAGCCGGCGAATTGCCGCCAGCGTGCTGGGGTTCAGCAGTTCCCGCGGGGTGGAGAAATGCGCCATCCAGTTGATCTGCACGCCGTTGTCCCGCATCGTCGCAAACAATTCGAGCATGGCATCATAGCGCCGCGATAAAATGAACTCGGGTTGATAGGTCAACAGGCGCGAGCCCAACCGGACGGCGCGCAGGTGCAGCAGCTCCGGATCTTCCAGCAGGGGCATCACGTATTGCCGCAGGCGTTGGACCGGAAGGTAGCCCGCATCCCCGCCCGTGATGAGCAGGTCGGTCACTTCCTTGTGCTGCCGGAGATAGGCATGCACTTGCGCAATGTCCGCCTGGATGAACATGTCGTGATCGGCGCGTAACTGGGCATGGCGGAAACAATAGGTGCAGAAGGCGAAGCAGTTCTGCGTGGTCTGGTCAAAAATCAACTGGCACTGCGGATACTTGTGTTGACTGCCTTCCAGCACCTGGATTTCGCCCGTCGCGCTCTCCAGCCAGGGTTTGTTCAGCAGTTGCTTGCCGTCGTGCGGATTGGTTTCCGCCATGTAGGCGGCAATCACCTGTTTCCGCTCCGCCTCATCGCGGGCGGCAAGATACCGGGCCGTCACATCCGGACGCATCATGCGCGGCTGCGGAAACACCAGTTGATACATCGGATCATTTTCATAGTTGTCCCAGTTGATCGTGTTCAGGATGTGCCGGGAGGCCTTGAACCGGTAAACCTGAACGAACAATTCACGCTCCGGAATCGAACCCAGCACGATGCCGTGCGCGGCCAGGATCCCCACAATCTGCCGGAATCCGGCCAGCCCCGTGTACTGTCCCTCCCCCTCAAAAAGAAACGGGCGCTGCTCCCGCAAACCCGAATGTTGCGGGTAGGTGGCCTGCAAGCGACTCAACAACCCGAGCGGCAGCAATTTTTCCGAAGCGATAATTTCACGCGTTTCCTCCGGGTAGCCGTAACGGTCCAGCAGCGCCTCCAGATCGGCGGACGTGAATCCCGGATGGGTCCTGACGGGGATGGAACGCGGATGGGGAACGGCCGGCGATGCGGTCAAAGTTGTGTTCATGTGCATTATATCAGCGCTGCGTCATTTCGGGTTACCCTCTTCTGCCGCCAAACCAGCCTCGGCGCAAGTCATTTTATTGGCTAACCTTGGGTTGCCATAGTTCACTCGCGCCTTGTCGTCTGGGGCATCCGCCCCTTCCCCGAACTCCCGCCGGTCAGCGCAAGGAGGCGGCACCCATTCCCATGGTCCGGCCAGCGAACCCCGGCAAGAACCGCTTCCCACCTTGGAACCGGGCCGCTCAAGAACCGTCGTTTCGGAATGAAATACTTGCCATTCATTTCGCACACGCGGGCAGCGGCTGGTCCAGTCTTTGCCGCGGGCCGGCTATGCCGCCGAAAATCCGGCCACACTACGGCGGCTGGCGTTGAACCTGTTGAAACGGGAGAAAACCAAAAACGCGGCGGGCGCGGCAAACAACTCAACGCCAGTTGGAACCACGCCTGCCTCTCACGCTTGCTCAATGCCCCCATTTAGATGCGTTCGCCCTGCTAATCCAGCCACCCTGTTCGCCCGTTCTTACGACCAAATTCCGCGTTGGGAATTACAACGGCCAGAGGGTTGTCGTATCAGGCATCCGGGGGCGAAGGGTATAGTCGTTGGTAAAGGGCGTAAGGCGACGCTCCGAAGCATCCGTTTTCGAATCGCCGCCTGCGCCCCGACCCCGACAGAGCATCCCGTTTCATGGACCAGGACTCAATCGAACTTCAACCTGGCAGATTTCAAATGGAGTTTCATTGCCGCTGACGACTTTAAGCTCGTGAGTCCGGCTGGCAGACAATTCTCCAATGGGGATCCGATACGACATGAAGCGCGGACTGCCTTTTGCCTCCGGGTGTTCGATGAATTCGCAGCGATGTCCATCCACGAACACGGATGGATTCGATTCAGGCGTGCCCGCATCCGTGGCAAACCCCAGGACCGCTTCACAGCGCCAATCCTTCGGCGGCAACGGCCCGAGTTGCATCCTGAACACCGCCTCGCGGCCCTTCGCCGGTAGGGGTGGTTGGTAAGGTTCTCCCGGCGCGGTGATGTCGCGGTACGTCACACCAATTGTTCGGGGAAGCTTTAGCAGCGAGTCCAGGGAGGACAGCGACCGCAGCGTGCTTTGGTAAACCTCCGGAGGCAACGCTCCGGGAAAAAAGTTGAACAGGTAAACGGCATCCGCACCATCCGCGAGCACGAGCGACGCGGCGCCGCGGGCCAGTTCCGGGGAAACGTGCTGCGCCGGACCGGCGGGCACTGGACGATAAAGAATTTCCAAACCGCCCGCGATCGTCACCCTGGCATCGCCCAGACGGCGGCGCCATTCCGAGATGGGGAGGCCGAATTCGAGCGTGGCCCAACGCGGTGTGACGACCAGTAGATCAATCACTCCTTCCCGCGCCCAGGTGATCGCGTCGAGTCCCATGCCCAGCGCCGTTTCCGGCCGGGACGGGACACGGACGCCGAGGCGGACCGGGTGTCCGCGCCGGGCTGCCGCCGCAGTTGTCCGCTGGCGCACCTCGCGCAGCCAGGCGGTCAGGATCGGCGCGCCTTCAGTTTCCTTGTTCGCGCTGAACAGATACGGCTCGCGCATGAAGTCCAGCTCCAGGCCGTCAATGTCGTAGCGCTCCAGTGTCTCCTCAATGAGCGCCATGAAATAATCGCGAACCATCGGCTGGGCGTAATCGAGGCAGGTGGCGAAGTAACCCGTGCAATTCTGCCGGCGCAACTGGGGGTGCTTGACCCAAAAACTTCCGTGGAACGGATGATCCGGGATGTCGTTCTCGTGGCAATCGTTCATCCGCAGCGTGATCCAGGGAGAGACCTTGCGTTGGCGACAACGCTCGATCACGCGGGCCGGATAGTCCACTCCCTCCTGATGCACGGCCAGCATCCTGCCGATCCCCAGGCGATACTGAGCGCGCTTCGCGGGAGCTATCGGTGACAGGAACGGTTGATCGTCCGGGCCGGCCGGATCGTAGCCATCCCAGAATGCGTCCCAAACACGGCTGCGGTAGTTCACCCGCCGCGCGTTGGAGTTGCAGAGAAACACGGTGACCCCGGCGTCCGCGATTCGGTCCACGTAACGGTCAATCGCCTCACCCGCCTGGCCTTCGCGGATTCCGGCGTTCCAGAAGAAGTCGGTGCAATCCTGGTTGTAGTAAAGCGCGGGGCCGTTCTGGCCTGCGGAAACTCCGCACGCGACCAGCGTCAGCACGGCGGCCAGGGCACAGGCAGGGGGACATCTCATGAAGATCTTTGATCGGGGTTTGCCGCTCATGACGATGGTCAGGATTTGATGATGCCGGCCATTGGATGTCAATGATGGACGAAGGTTTCGGGAAGATTGAGCTTGTGGCCACACACGGGAACGCGTGAACTTGAACCGAACGGAGGTGACACCCTCCACCACCAGCGCACACGCGATGGAATTCACCGACCAGGGGTCATTGCTCCGGGGGGCAACGCATGAACCAGAATTATTGGGAAAGTTTGTATCAGGCGGGAGACCTGCGTTGGGACAAGGGCGCGCCTTCACCGGGCCTGGTTGATTTCCTCGCCACGCACAAACATCTGCCGGGAAACACAGTTTGCGTTCCCGGCGGCGGCACCGGCCATGATGCGGGCGAATGGGCGCGCGCCGGCTTCCGGGTCTATGGCTACGACCTTGCGCCGACGGCGGTCCGGCTCAGCCGTGCGCGCGCCGACAGCAATGGCTGGCAGGCGCAGTTCCGGGTGATTGACTTTCTTCGTGCCGATCCGCCGTTCCAATTTGACTGGCTGTTCGAGCACACCCTGTTTTGTGCCATCCAACCGGAAGAACGCGAGCTTTACGTTCGCGCCGTGCAGCGTTGGGTCAAGCCCGGCGGTTATTACCTCGCGGTCAATTATTTGATTCCCGATACCGACGGCCCGCCCTTTGGCACCACCCGCGCGGAGATTTTGCAGCGCTTTTCTCCACACTTCCATTTGCTGGAAGATTGGGTGCCGCGGTCTTATCCCAACCGCACCGGTTTGGAACGCATCTTCCACTGGCAGGCCAGCCCATAAATTTCACGCCTTCGCAATCCGGTCCGCATGGTGGCAGTGCCGGGGAACGTCGCGGCGCGGTCACGGTTTGGTGCTTACCCGGAAATAGGCGGGCGTCACCGCGGGCGGGGCGAGGTGCAGGGTATTCAAGGGCGGCGTCGCGGGGAGATTCGTCGCCACCGGCAGAAACGGCGTCGCGAGACTGCCGCTGGCCGCCAGCACATCGTAGGTGCGATTGCTCGCGCTCTGCCAGGTGATGACCAGGTCGGTCGCCGACGGATAGGAAATGTTTTCAATCCGCAGCCGCGAGGCGGCGTTGGTGGGCTGGGTGCCGGCGAAATACTCGTTCAAATCAGAAAACCCGTCGCCGTCGAAATCGTCGGAGCCATCCCGCAGGAGCGTGCCGAAATTGTCCGCCTCCCAGAGATCAGGCATCTGATCAGCGTCGAGATCGTCCGGGAGCACTTGAAAATCAAAACGCGAAACCCGGGTCGCGTCGTGATAAATCGTGTTGTGCGCCACCAGCGGCGTGCCGTTGGTGTACATCGGCCCGCCGTCGTTCAGATTGCGGTCGTACATGGGATAATTGGCCGACGAAATCACGAGGCGCAGGCGGTGGCCGGCGCGAAACGTCCACGCGAGATTCTGGAGTTGCACGGGGATTGAATACACGACTCCCGGGGTCATGAGTTGCTCGGTGCTCAAGGAGTCGCGAAACCGCGCCCGCCGGATCCCCTGCACCAGAATGACCGAGCGGCCGTCGGGATACACATCCGTCAATCGCACGGCAAAATCCGTGTCGGTGCGGTCGGAGGAGACTTGAAGTGTCACGACCAGGTTGGTGGCGTTGAGCCGAATATCGTTCGTCAGCACAGCAGTGGAATAGACCAGCACGTCGGCGCGCGTCTCGATGTTGGTGGACTCGTCTAGCGGGCCGTCCGGCACGGAGGGATCGGACGGCGTGAACCGCGCGCCACCAAACGACGGCGTCGGATCGTTGGGATCGTAATCAAAACTGTCGGGACTCTCGCCCGCCCCGGGCGGCTCGGCGGCGAGCTGGCCAGCGGCACGGAAGTAAAGCGTCTGTGGAATCCGGGTCACGCCCGCCCAGTCGGAGGTGCCGGGCCAACTACGTTCGTCCACCCAGACATTCTCGCCACCTTGATAGAATTGAACAAAGGGCTGGCTGGCCCACGCGTTGTTCGTTTGATCGCGCAGGAAGTAATCCCAGTAGCTGAGTTCGAGTTCGAAGAGGTTGGTGGTATTGGGAAAATTGAGAATGCCTTGCTGCGCGTCTCCGAGACCACCGTGCGTCCACGGCCCGAAGATGAACCACTGTTTGCCCAACACTGCCGGGGCGCAGTTGGTCTGCAATTCCGCGTAGGCCAGCAGCACCGAATCGGGCGTGTGATCAAACCAGCCGCCCACGATCAACGAAGGCACGGCCATTTGCTGCGGTGTGTCCGAGAGCGCCTCGACCACCCGCCAGTAGTTGTCGTAGTCCGGGTGCGCCAGAATTCCGTTGGTGTCAATGAACCCGAGTTGCGATCGCCCGCTCGCTTGTTCCAGCCGGTAGTCGCCGCCGTAGTAGTAACTGTCGTAGCGCGTCTGGAAATACATCACCTGGATGTTGCAGCACGTCAGATGCGGCGGATGCTGGAACGCGGTTTGATATTGAATCAGCCCCAGTGCGGACGAACCCCACGTGCCCACCCGGCCGTTCGACCATGGCTGCGTGGCGATCCACTCCACGCAATCGTAACCGTCCAGCCCGCGATTGTAGCCGGGCACGGCCGCGCCAGCCGAACCATAAAAGCCACGCCAATCCACGACCACGTAGTTGTAATTGGTACTCAGCGGAAACGGAGAACCGGCGTAGCCGGGCACCGTGCCGAGCCGGTACAATTTGCGGTTGTATGGCGTTTGAATGAGGATCACCGGCTTCGCCGTGGGCGCGGGCGGAGCGTACCAAAGGTCCGCCGCCAGATTGTTCGCGTCCCGCATCGGGATGGTGATGGGCGTGTAGGTCAAAGGAAAGGACTGCCCGCAGGCCGCCAGCGGCACCAAAGTCGTCAGCAACCACGCCAGTCCAATGCCGATTCTGTCAGAGAATGTTTCGCGCATAAGCTGTCTGCCGAGTCGCCAGCGGAGGCGGGCCAAACCCGGCCCCGCTCCGGCGATCGCCACCAGTCGCAACACGGAAAGTTTGCCGCGCGGACAGCGAGTTGCCAAGAGCTGGCAATCACCGTTGCGACTCTTGTGGGGCGGACCAGGATCGCGAACGATGCAGGCACGGACCGTCTTGGAACAATCAACCGCGCAACTCATTGAATGGCAATGGTTCATCTGAAAAATCCTGCTCGCTACCCCCCTTGAACCACCGCGTCACCCCTCGAGAACCGCGGACCGACTGGCAGTATCCGTCGGTTGCAGCCGGTACGTTCGCCATGGTTGAGTTCACTTCCTGGCTGGAGGCGGCAGGTCACGGGACTGACACGCCAACGATTACCTGGAGAGAGTTCCCGTCAAGTCCGCTTGCGGAAAATTTCAGGCTCATCCACCTTGCTGGGGTCGAAACCGTGGATTCTGCGGCGTGAAAGTTGATTTCCCATCCCGCCAGGCCGCCTCCGTCCGAGCCACGCAGGTTGCGCTGGGTTTTGTCGTCCTCGCTTGCCTGGCGGGGTGCCGGCAGGTGTTGTTGCCTGCGTCGGATTTTCAGTCCGAGGCGACACTGGCCTCTCCCAAGGCGACCGCCGCTGCCGGCAGTACGGCGGCCCTGGCGGCACCGCCACCCGCCAGCTTCGCTGAAACCACCACGGAGACCCTGCAATTCAAACAATCAATGCCTGCCCGGGTGGTCGCGGCCGCCACATTCACCGCCGCCCTCGAGCTTGTGCCGGGCAGTTCGCTCACCAACGTCGTCGTGCGCAGCACGATCCCCGACGGCGCCACCTACCAACGCAGTGATCCTCCCGCAACAGTTGCCGATGACGCGTTGGTCTGGAAACTGGGGGTGCTGGAGACGGCTCAATCGTTGCAGCTCAAGGCCTGGTTCAAGGCGGACTCGGACGTGACCCCGGTCAGTTCCACAACGATCACGGCAACTCCGGAAGTGCTGGTCCGGCTGACGGTGGGGCAGGCACTGTTGGCCTTGGACTCCACCGGCCCGGCTGTCGCACAGCTCAACTCCAACCTCACCTATCACACCCGGCTCCGAAACATTGGTTCTGAAACCGTTCGCAACATCCAGGTGCGGCAGACTGCCCCGCCAGGACTCACCTTCAACAACCAGACCCATGACCATACGCTCGAGGCCGGGGAACTCGCTCCGGGTCAGTCGGTCTTCTTCACGACGATGCTGGCCGCCACCCGCCGGGGCAGGATTTGCATGACCAACACCGTGACCAGCGCCAATGCGCCCGTGATCCACACCGAAGTTTGCACCACGGTGATTGATCCGCATCTGCAAGTGCAGGCCGCCGGGGCCAAGGAACAGGTGGTCGGCCGCAATGTGGACTATGAAATCACCGCCACAAACACCGGCGACGTCGCTTTGACCAATGTTGTCATCCAAACGGTTGCTCCCGAAACCGGATTCATTGTCGCAGCACCGGGAGCGGTGATCACCGGCCAGCAGGCGGCCTGGACCATTCCTACGCTGCCGCCGCGCGGCCAAACCACCAGGACCGTCAAGCTCACCTCCAAAACGGCGGGTGTGAGTTGCGCCACGATCACCGCCAGCGCCGGAGTCGTGGCTGATACCATCAGGCTCTGCACTCTCTGGAAGGGCGTCCCGGCGCTCACGTTCCGCCTCTCGGAGGACCCGGACCCCATTCAAGTGGGCGAGAGCACCACCTACCGCATTGTGCTCATCAACCAGGGCTCCGGTGAATTGCACAACGTAAAGGTCAATGCCGTTTTCGACGACTTGATGCTGCCCCTCGGTTCGCCCCAGGGCACCATTCATGGACAGCGCGTCGCCTTTCCCACCATCGCCACCATCAAGGCCCGGCAATCAGTCACCTACACCATCACCGCGAAAGGCGCGGTGGTGGGGGACTCCCACAACCGGGTGGAAGTGTCTTGCGACGAGCTCAAGGGAACCATCGAGCGCGAAGAAAGCACCACGATTTACTGAGCTTGCACGAAATCGCGGTTTCTTGCATGATGCCACCACGGGCCCCACGGGGTCCGGCCACCCAACATACCTATGAGCAAACATCAATGGAAATTCTTCACGGCTGGCGGCTTCGACCAGGTCAAACTGGACTCCGGCGCAGATCTGCTGAACTTGGATCAACTCGATCAAAAACTCTGGGTCGCCCTGGCCTGTCCCACCACCGGTCTCGAGTTCTGCCCGAAAACCGCGGCGCTCATTGACACTGACAAGGACGGTCGCATCCGCGCCCCCGAGTTGATTGCGGCCCTCAAATGGGCGGGGGCGATGTTGAAAAATCCTGATGACCTCATCCAGGATCCGGCCAAACCCGCCAAACGCGACGAACCCCTCCCCCTGGCCGCCATCAATGACGCCACCCCCGAGGGCAGACAGCTGGCCGCCTCCGCCAAACAAATCCTGACCAACATCGGCAAGAAGGACGCCACGGCCATCTCGGTTGAAGATGCGTCGGATGCGAACAAAATCTTTATCAATACCACGCTCAATGGCGATGGCGTTATCATTCCCGACTCTGCCACCGATGAGGCAACCAAGGCGGTCATCAACGACATCCTTGCCTGCCTGGGTGGCGTGCCGGATCGCTCCGGCAAGACCGGCATCGACCAGGCCAAGGTGGATGCCTTCTTCGCGGACTGCGTCGCCTTTGAGGGTTGGAGCAAACAAGCCGAGGCGGACAAGACCAAAGTCCTGCCCGTGGGTGAGGCGACCGCCGCTGCCGCCACCGCCGTCAAGGCCATCAAAGCCAAAGTGGATGATTATTTCGGACGCTGCCGGCTCGCGGCATTCGACTCCCGGGCGGTCACGGCGTTGAATCGCAAGGAGGAAGAATACCTCGCCATCGCCGCGAAAGACCTCACCATCACCGCCGGAGAAATCGCCGGTTTCCCGCTTGCCCCTGTGGCGGCGGGGAAAGCCCTCCCGCTGAAAGGCACGGTCAATCCCGCCCATGCCGCGGCGCTGGCCGCCTTGCAAGCCGATGCCGTCAAGCCGTTGCTCGGAGACAAAGCTGAATTGACGGAAGCGGACTGGACCACGCTGCTTGCCAAACTCGCTCCCTACGAAACCTGGAGCGCCGGCAAAGCCGGCGCCGCCGTGGAAAAATTGGGCCTCAAACGGGTCCGCGAAATTCTCGCCGGCAAGGCGAAGGAAAACCTTGTCGCGCTGATCGCCAAGGACCTGGCGTTGGCCCCCGAAGCGACCGCCATCGCCAATGTGGAGAAACTCACGCTCTTCGTGAAAAATCTGCACCTGCTGTGCCTCAACTTCGTCAATTTTCGCGACTTCTACGATGGCCATGAGCCGGCGATTTTCCAGGCGGGCACGCTCTATCTGGATCAACGCTCCTGCACCCTGACCCTGCCGGTCGCCGATGCCGGCAAACACGCCAGCATGGCCGCGCTGGCCGGCACTTACCTCGCCTATTGCGACTGCGTCCGCAAGGGTACCGGGGAAAAATTGAGCATTGTCGCCGCCTTCACCAACGGCGACTGCGACAACCTCATGGTGGGACGGAATGGGTTGTTCTACGACCGGAAAGGCCGCGACTGGGACGCGACCATTACCAAGATTGTGGAAAACCCCATCAGCATCCGGCAGGCCTTCTGGTCGCCCTACAAAAAACTCGTCCGGATGATCGAGGAAATGGCGGCCAAGCGCGCCGCCGCGGCCGATGCGGCGGCTGACGCCAAACTCAGCGCGGCCGCGGAGAAGACGGTGAATGCCGATCAGGCCAAGCCCGGACCGAAAAAAGTGGACGTCGGCACGGTCGCCGCCATCAGCGTCGCCATCGCCGGAATTGGGGCCTTGATCACCTCGTTGTTGGGCTACGCAACCGGCCTGTTCAAACTGCCGTTCTGGCAGCTCTGCCTGGCGGTGGTCGGCCTGCTCCTGGTCATTTCCGGTCCTTCGATGATCATTGCCTGGTTGAAATTGCGGAAGCGCAACATCGGCCCAATTCTCGACGCAAACGGTTGGGCGGTGAACGCCAAGGCCCGGATCAACGTGCCTTACGGCGCTTCGTTGACCGGTATCGCCAGACTGCCGGAAGGCGCGGTGCCCGTGGCGGATCGCTACGGCGAAAAACCCAGCGGCTGGATTGGCTTCCTCAAATTCGTCATCATCGTGTGCTTTATCTTCAGCCTGCTGAACCACTTTTACGTGTGGGACACGGTGCTGTACAAAGCAACCGGCAAACATTATCTGCCGGGGTTTATCCGGCAGGAAGCCGTGGAAAAGGACCGGGCAGCCAGAGAGCAGGCGGAAAAGGAGGCTGCAGAGGCCGCCAAAGCCGCCACCGCTCCGGAAGCCCTACCGGCACCTTGACTTAATCCCGGTCGTCACCCTGGCCCGGATCGCCGATCCGGGCTTTTTATTTGTACCCGGTCCGTCGCTGCCGCTCTCGCCCCGGGCGGACGAGATGACATGAACCCGGGCACCGCCGCTCCGCGTACGATGGGAAACAGGATTTCGACACCTTCAAATTCGAACGGGGGCGCATCCACGACAGCGGGGTTTATGCGTCTGCGCCGATTATTGTTCCCGTGGGACTAACGTCGCCCTCGTGCCGGAAACGGAGGGCAACCGGAAGATTTGTTCAGCGGTCATATTGTCCTCCTCGCGTTGAGCGGCAGCGTGGAATCCGAACGGAGTGGAAGGGGCGGACCGACGCAGCGCGGAGCCGCACCGCCGGGCTGAAAATCCCGGATGACGGCGTCTCTGCCAGACGCGAAGTGTCCCGCGGGCAGCGCAACCGGAGTTTGGTGACATCCGGCGGATGAAATGTAAAGCGGCACCACCAGGTGTCGTGGCTGTTCCACAGATGATGGTTGACGTTGCCACGAACGCGGCTCCTCGGGAGAACCGCTGCAGGGATCATTGATGCATGTTGTTGTTTCCGAAAGCACACACGGCAATGAGAAAGAAAAACCTCTGCTACGGACGACGACATCGGGTTTCAAGAGCGATTGTGGCATAAATCGACCGTGTCCATCACGGAGCATTGGCAACCGGGCAATGCCCCGGCGCGCAGATCACCGTCCTGCCGGCGAGACGATCCGGTGCCCCCCCATGCCCTGACACATTCGATTACCGATTCCCGCAAACCGGAATACGGATCGGACGAGCCGGAAAACCCGAGGCGTGGCCGTCCCGGCGACGAAAATTTTACCCGCGCGCGATCGCCGGTGGATTTTGTTTGCCCGGTCAGCGTCAGCGGCTGGAGCTTGAGAAAACTCCGCCCTCGAATACACTTCAATGGACGGGCAACTCCGGTGCTGAAGGAGTGTGCTGATCTGCCGGAAGACACGCGGTGGTGTTGACGGATGGCGACCGGGTTGCCCCGACGTTATGAGCGATTCTTCCGTCGGCAAAGATTACCGTCTGGCGACGCTGCTTTACTGCTTCAACACGGCGGATGACGTCCTCCTGCTCGAAAGGGCGCAGGAACCCAATCGCGGGTTTTGGAGCCCGTGCGGCGGCAAGCTGCGCACGAGCGAAGGCGAATCGCCCTATGCCTGCGCCGTGCGTGAGGCCCATGAGGAGCTCGGCCTCAAATTCCAGCTCACCGATTTTCATCTGACCGGCCTCATCAGCGAATACGGCTACCAGGGCCGGACGCACTGGCTCATGTTCCTATTTGAGCTTCAACCCAAGCTGCGCCGGCTGCCGGCGCCCATGAAGGAGGGACGCTTCCAGTTCTTTGCGCGGACGGCGTTGGAAGGGCTGCACATCCCGGCGACCGATCGCGAACGCATCTGGCCGTGGTTCTGGCAGCACCGGGGCGGTTTCTTCGCCGCCCACTGCCATTGCCACCCGGACGGACGCAATGACTGGACCCTGGAAGACAGCCGGCCGTGTTGAACGCCGGCCGTCCTTCTCGGCAGCCCTGGCTGCCGCAACCGCCGCCAATGAGGACATTTTCAAAGAGTCGGGACAGTCAAAACCGGCGTGCTTGTTTGGCGGCGGCCAAAACCGTAGTCTTCCGGCATGAGTAACCAGGGAAATGGGTTCATCCGGGAGGATCCGTGGCGCGTGTTGCGGATCATGGGCGAATTCGTCGCTTCGTTCGAGACCATGTCGCGGGTCGGGCCCGCCGTTTCCGTCTTTGGCTCGGCGCGGACCAAGCCGCGCGACCAGTATTATCGCGCCACCGTGGCGCTGGCGAAAAAACTGGCGCAAGCGGGCATTCCCGTCATCACCGGCGGCGGGCCGGGCATCATGGCCGCCGCCAATCAGGGCGCGACGCAGGGTGGCGGCAAATCCGTGGGTTTGAACATTGCGCTGCCGCACGAACAAAAAAGCAACGGGTATGCGAACATCCCGCTGCATTTTCACTATTTTTTTGCGCGCAAGGTTTGCTTTGCGAAGTACAGCGTGGCGTACGTGTACATGCCGGGAGGATTCGGAACACTGGACGAATTGTTTGAGGTGTTGACGCTGGTGCAAACGGAGCGCATTCCCAAGTTTCCATTGATCCTGTTCGGACGGAAGCATTGGACGGGCCTGCTCAAATGGCTGCGCGCCGAATTGAACGGGAAAAATCATTTCATCGCCCCGCGCGACCTGGATCTCCTGACCTTGACGGATGACGTGGATGAAGCGGTGCGGGTGATTTGCGATTATCTGGAACACACCGGGCCGCCCCAATCGGTGCCGATGGCCTTTTCTTGAGTCCGGTTTATGGCCGCATGGAACGCCTACGCCATCCTGCTGCGGGACGCCGGCCACCCGCATGCGGAGGCCATCCGGCGCGCATTCCGGGTGTTTCGCCACCTGACCGATGCGGACGCCATCCGGCTTGCGGCCAATGCGCAGGGCATTCTCCTGCGGCATTTGCAAGTGGACGAAGCCAAGGCGTTTCAACACGCCCTGGCCCAGGAAGGGGTCCGCGTGGCGCTGGTCAAGGAGGAGGCGCTGCATTTTCTGCCCGCCAGCCAGCAGGTGGAACGCCTCGAGTTTGCTCCGGACGCCTTGTTGATCTTTGATTGTCAAGGCCGCGCAACATCCCTGGCCTGGCCGGACATCGCCCTGCTCGCGGCGGGGGCCGTGCCGCACCTGGAAATCGGCGCGCGGCAAACGCCATCCACCGCCGCGCCGCGCGCCGGTGGATGGGGAATCCGGTCGCGGCGCGCGAACGGCCCGCAGCAGTTGAAAACCGGGCGGTTGTTCATTCTCGAACTGACCAACACCGACACGACAAGCCGGTACGAGATCCAGGCGCAGGAGTTTGGTTTCGGCCCGCTGCCCGTCGCCGCCGGCGCGTCGCTGATGGAGAAGTTTGTCTGGTTGGTGCGCGCCCTGCTGGCGCGCGCCCCGCACGCGCGGTTGAACCGCGGAGCGCTGGACATTCGCGATGGCGTTGAACTGGTGCGGGGTTATGCGAGCCGCCAGGCGCTGCTCGATGAAATCGTCTGGCTGCTGTGGAACGCCCGACACCCCACCGGTTGATTCCACGCCCAACGCACCGTCCGCCGCCGCAACCCCAGTGCCATTGTCCACCCGCCCGCTCATCCAGGAAACTGTCACCGCCCACACGCCGGAGTCACTCGGTCACACGTTGCGCGACCAGCCGGCGCTGGTGGTGCTGCGCAGCGCCGGACCACTTTCCGCGACGGCGCGCTACTCCTTCGTGACCGCCCGGCCCTTCCTGCAATTCCGCGCCACCGGGGCGCGCTGCGAAATCTCCCGCACCGACCTTGAATCGAACCAGCACCGCCGCGAAACACAAAACGCCAATCCGTGGCAATGCCTCGGCGCGCTCTGGTCCGGTTATGCAACGCCCGAGCTGGATGACAGTCCGTTCCCTCTCGGCGGTTGCTTCGGTTATTGGGGTTATGAGTTGAAGCGTTTCACCGAGCCAAAACTGCCGGCGCGCGCCGCCAACGATCTGCGCCTGCCCGACTGTTGCGTGGGCTTTTACGCGAGCCTGGTTGTCTTTGATCATTTGCAGGGAAAAGCCTGGATCGTGGCCACCGGACTGGGAGCCGACGGCGGACGTTCGACCGCACGACAGCGCGCGCAAACCGAATTCTGGTCCGAACGGCTGGCTCAACCTCCATCGCCCATCGGACCATTCCCGACCTCCGGCACACCGCCAGGATTCACTTTCAATCAGTCTCGTGCCGGATTTCTCGCCGCAATCAAACAGGCGCAGCGTTACATCCGCGCGGGGGACATCTATCAGGTCAACCTGGCGCAGCGGCTCGATGCGCCCTGGCCCGCACCGGGTTGGGAGTTGTTCACCCGGTTGACGGCCGCTTCACCCGCACCGTTCGCGGCATTTCTCGATTATGGCGACTTCCAGCTGGCCTCGTCTTCCCCAGAACAATTCCTCCGGTGCAACGGGCCGGAGATCACCACGCAGCCGATTAAAGGCACCCGGCCGCGCGGCGCCGCTCCGGACCAGGACGCGCAGCTCGCCGGCGAACTGTGGAACAGCCCGAAGGAACGCGCCGAACTTGTGATGATCACGGATCTCCTGCGCAACGATCTTGGCCGTTTTTGCGACTACGGCACGGTGCGGGTGACGGAGCTGGCGCGCTTGGAGCGCTTTGCCCAGGTGCATCATCTGGTGTCCACAATCTGCGGACGGTTGCGGACGGGCGTAACCCATTGGGAGGCCCTGGCCTCGGCGTTCCCGGGCGGCAGCATCACCGGTGCGCCCAAATTTCGCGCCATGGAAATCATTGACGAACTCGAGCCGGTGACCCGCGGTCCGTACTGCGGCTGTCACGGTTATCTGGGTTTCAACCGGCAAAGCCAGTTGAGCATCAGCATCCGCACCGCTATTTGTCGAAATCAACGCGCCTACTTTCACGTGGGCGCGGGCATCGTGGCCGATTCCGATCCGGAAGCGGAATACGCCGAAACCCTGGCCAAGGCGCGCGGCTTTCGCGCCGCCCTGCAACTGGCGCAATCCCCCCCGCCTCACGCCCCCTGAACATGATGGTGTTTCTCAACGGCCGGTTGGTTCCACAAGCGCAGGCCACCGTTTCGATCTTCGACCGCTCCTTTCTCTATGGCGACGGGTTGTTTGAAACCCTGCGCGTGGTGCGCGGCCGCCCGTTCCGCGGGGGAGAACACTGGGAGCGTCTGCAGCGGGGCTGCCGGTTTCTGAAAATTCGCCTGCCGGTCTCCCACACCGAGCTGGCGGAAGGGATCGATGACCTCGTCCAGCTGAATCAGATGTCCGAGGCCATTCTGCGGGTGACCGTATCACGCGGGGTCGGGGTGCGGGGTTACTCCCCCGAGGCCGCCGTCTCCCCCACGCTTGTCATGACCCTGCACCCGCTGCCTGAAGCCTGGACCAGCGCCAGGACCGGCCAGCCAGTGCAATGGAAGCTGCAAACCAGTTCCCAGGTGCTGCCCTCCGGCGCGCCCCTGGCGCACTTCAAGACCGCCAACAAATTGCCACAAATTCTGGCCCGGGCGGAAGCCGCAGCGGCCGGCGCGGACGAGGCCTTGATGCGCAACAGCGAAGGGTTCGTCATTGAGGGCAGTGCCGCCAATTTGTTTTGGATCGGGCGCGACACGGTTTACACCGCGCCGACGGACAGCGGAATTTTACCGGGCATCACCCGGGCGGTGATCCTGGCGTTGTGCCGGGAACTGGGATTGACGATTCGCGAACAATTGATCCCTCCTGCAGCGCTGACCGGCGCTCAGGGCGTTTTCCTGACATTAAGCTCGCTCGGTGTGGTGGAAGCCGTAGCCTTGGACGGCCGGGGTCTGGCGCGTTCACCATTGACGCAACGCCTGGCCCAGGCTTATGAGGAGTTGTTGACGAAGCATTGAAAACCATGCGGGTACTGGTGGCAGGTTGTGGTTATGTCGGCTGGCCGCTGGCGCAGGAACTGGCGCGGCGCGGCCATGCAACCTTCGGTCTGCGGCGCACTCCGGACCATCTCACCCGGTCCGCAGCCACGGCCCCTCCCGTCACGCTGTGGTCGGCGGACCTCACCCGACCCGACACGCTGCGACATTTGCCGCGGGACTTTGATTGGGTGGTGAACTGCGTCGCCTCGGGCGGCGGGGAGGTGACGGCGTATCAACGCCTGTATCTGGAAGGCATGCAGCATCTGCTGCAATGGCTCGCCCCCGGTCCCGGACCGCATTCTTGCCGCCTTCTTTACACCAGCAGCACCGGCGTGTACGGCCAGAACGATGGTTCGGAAGTGACGGAGACCAGCGTCACCCAGCCCGCCACCGCCACCGCCAGGATCCTGCTGCGCGCCGAGCAGACCCTGCTCGAAACCGCGCACGCGAAACAATTTCCGGCAACGGTGCTGCGGGTCGCCGGCATTTACGGCCCCGGGCGCGGCTATTTGTTGAAACGATTCCTTCGTGGCGAAGCCCGCATCGAAGGCAACGGCGGGCGGTGGCTCAACATGATCCACCGAGCGGATCTCATCCAAACGATCCTCGCCGCACTGGAACGGGCGCGCCCGGGGGAAATTTACAACGTGACCGATGACGAACCGGTCCGGCAGCGCGATTTTTTCCGCTGGCTCGCGCACCAGTTGAACCGGCCCCTGCCCCCCACCGCCGCCGAACAGGCGGCGAACCGCAAACGCGGCCTGACCAGTAAACGCGTTTCGAACCACAAACTGAAAACTGAACTGGGGGTGAACTTGCGTTACCCCAGCTACCGCGAAGGGTATCGCGACCTGCTCAATCACGACGGGTTGGACGGCTTGTAGAACGGCCCGCCACACCGGGTCGGCACGCGACGCGGGCGGGGTCTCCGACGCCACCACACCCGGCCGCACCCGGACGCTGACCGCGCCGGCCCGAGGGGGCGCATCCACTACCTTTCCAGTTCTTCATCCTCCCAGGACGCGGGATCCTCCAACGATTCCAGGTGCGTGAAGACAACCGCATTGGCGACGGTCCGGCGCAGCTGGCTTTCGATGGTTTCCAGCAATTCATGGCCGCGCTGCACCGTCCAGTCTCCCGGCACCAGGACATGCACCGAAATGAACTTTTGCGCGCCGGCCTGGCGTGTGCGTAACGCGTGGAATTTTACCGGACCAGCGGCGTACCCGTGAAACACCTGCCGTACGGCGGCCAGGTCGGCGGCGGAAAGCGAGGCATCCATCAACCCGGCCACGGACTGCCGCATGATTCCCACCGCGGCTCGCGCGATATTCGCCGCCACGATCAGGGCCACCAGCGGATCCAACCAATGCCAGCCGGTAAGCGCCACCAGCCCCACACCGACCAGAATGCCCAGGCTCGTCCAGACATCGGCGAACAGGTGTTGGGCGTTCGCGGCGAGGGTGATCGAGTCATGGCGGCGCGCCGCGCGCGCAATGAACACCGCCACCAGCAAATTCGCCAACGCCGCGATGGCCGAAACGGTCAGCCCCATGCCCACCGCTTCCAATGGTTGCGGACGCAGCAGGCGCATGCCCGCCGCCACCGCAATGCCGACGCTGGCCACCAGAATCAAACCACCCTCCAGCCCGCTGGAAAAATACTCGGCCTTGCCGTGCCCGTGCGCATGGTCCTCATCCGCCGGCCGCGCGGCGATGGTCAACATGGCCAGCGCCATGACGGCCCCGAGCAGATTCACCAGCGATTCCGCCGCATCCGCCAACAAGCCCACCGAACCGGTGATCAAATACGCCACGGTCCGCAAGCCAATGGTCAGCACAGCCGTTCCAATGGAAAGCCACGCGAACCGTGTCAAAAATCGGCGGGGTTCCGGCACAGCGAAAAGATAGCGCAGAAATTACTCGAAACGCACGGAAAGACTTACGGCCGCGGCCCGGCGCTGCCGGTTGACCGGCGGCCGCCCCGCCGGTGCCGGTCAAAGCAAATGACAAAACATCGCATCGCGCAGCTTGGGTTCAAACCAGGTGCTTTTCGGCGGCATGATGCCGCCCGTGTCCGCGATCGCCATCAAATCTTCAATGCTGGTCGGAAACAAGCTGAAGGCGCAGGCATATTCACCGCTTCGCACCAGGTTTTCCAGTTCCTGCGTGCCGCGGATGCCACCGATGAAATTGAGGCGCTGGCTCGTGCGCGGATCCGTGATGCCCAACATCGGTTCCAACACATGCCGTTGCAGCAAGGTCACGTCCAGGGTCTCCGCGCGATTGGCCGGAGTCGTGTAGGCTGGTTTGAATTGCAGGCGCCGCCACGCGCCTTCCAGGAACAAGCCCAGTTCATGTTTCCGTGCCGGTGGCGCGGCGCTTGCCGGAGCGATGTCGAAAACCGCCCGCAATTTTTCCAACCACCCGGCAGGAGTCAAACCCGCCAGGTCTTTCACCACCCGGTTATACGGCAAAATCTGGAGTTGGTTGTGTGGAAAAATCACCGCCAGAAACTGGCTGCTGGCGCCGGCGCCGTGGCGGGACTGAAAAATCCGCCCGGCCGCGGCGCAGCGATGATGCCCATCCGCAATGTAGAGCCGGGGCACAACGGCGAACTGTTCCTGGATCAGCTGATGTTCCGCCGGTTCCCGCACCGTCCAGGCGGTATGTCGCACACCATCGGCGCTCGTAAAATCCACGTCCGGCGGATTGGCCGCCCGTTGCGCAATGAACGCATCCAGCGCCGCCACGGCGCGATAGGTCAAAAATACCGGCCCGGTCTGCGCATTCAACGCTTCAATGTGGCGCACGCGATCATCCTCCTTGTCCGGACGCGTGAATTCATGCTTCCTGATGCTGCCGTCCAGATATTCCGCGCAACTGGCTGTCGCCACGAGCCCGATCTGTGCGTGCCGCCCCATGATTTGCCGGTAGAGATAAAAAGCGGGTTGCGCCTCCGGATACAGCGCGCCCGCACTGATGAGCCGGGTAAAGTTCTCCCTGCCCCGAACATACACTGCATCCACGCCGGGATCGGTGCCGGGGGGCAAATCAATCTCAGGTTTGCTGACATGCAGAAAACTGAGCGGATTGTTGGCGGCCAGCGCGCGCGCCTCCGCGGATGACATCACGTCATACGGCAGCTCGCAGATCCGGGCGGCCAGCTCGGGTTTGGGCCGCAGCGCGGCAAAAGGCTTGATGGTAGCCATAAAACGGATGCCGAGCATAACACGCCGGATTTGCGGCGCACGAAAATTCCCCAAAGAAAGCTTGCCTGGCCCCGTGGAGCCGATAATCTGGACGGCCCTGAATTGGGAAAAGATTTATGGCAAGAATTTGTGAAATCACCGGCATCGGCCCGCGCAAGGGGAGCATCATCTGGCGTTCGGGTAAAAAGAAAAAGCTGGGCGGTATCGGCACACACATCACCGCGATCACCAAGCGCCGCTTTCTGCCCAATTTACAACGCGTCAAAGTCGTGGTGAATGGGGAAGTGCGCTACATGCGCGTTTCCACCCGCGCCCTCAAGCGCGGCCTGGTCACCAAGGCGCCCAAGCGGACCTGGAAAAAAGATTCAGCCGCGAAATAAGACGGCCCTTGATTTTCCGTGCGCAGGCGGGACCCGACGGTCCCGCCTTTTTGCTTGTCCCGGGGTGATCCGCCACCCGGCGGGGGGCGCGCCTCCGGCTGAACGTCCCCTCCCTCGCCAAGCGCGTGCGCACCGGTCACGGTTGGTGCCGGTGGTGGGACTTGAACCCACACGACTTTTTACGGTCCCAGGATTTTAAGTCCTGTGCGTCTGCCATTTCGCCACACCGGCCCTTGCTCGCGCCGTGACGCTAGCAGAATCTTCATCCCGTGCAAGCATGAGCAGGAACTGCCTCCCCAGCGCCGACCGCCGGTTCGCCCGCTCCGGCGCCGCGCGTGCCGCAGCCGGCGGCAGCACGGAATTCAGCATTGGTCGCCGCCCCCATGTGGCGCGCCCCCGGGCACAATTTTGCCCAACACCACCGGATGGCGCGCGCCGGTGGCCGAGGGCAGGTTTGCGGGGCGTTGCCGCAGAGTTTCGTGCGCCAACAGGGCAAACGCCAGCGGCTCCTTGGCCGAGCTGTCCATGCCGAAGGCCTCGTGACACAGAACGGTCCCAACACCCAGGTGCGCCTGCAAACGGCGCAGCAAGGTGCGGTTGCGCGCGCCGCCACCGCCGACCACGACTTCCAGCCGCGCCAGCGTTTGCGCGGCGATCCGCGGAAAAATGAAACGGCGGCAGGCCATCACGATGCTCAGGGCGGTAAATTCGGTGACCGTGGCCACCACATCGGCCGGCGGCAAACGCCGCCGCCGGGCCTGCGTCCACAGCAACGTCAAAAACTGCTCCCCGAATTCCTCGCGCCCGGTGGTTTTGGGGGGACGACGTTGCAAAAAGGGATGTGCCAGACAATGGGCGAGCAGTGCCGACGAAATTTTGCCCTGGGCGGCCCAGGCGCCGTTTCGATCGTAGCTCTGCCGACCTCTGCTCAGACGCGAGACGACAGCATCCAGGATCATGTTCCCCGGTCCGGTATCAAAGGCGACGACGTCCTCCCGCCGCGCTGCCGGCGGCAGGAAGGTCAGGTTGCCAATGCCGCCAATGTTCTGAATGATCCGCGGACGGGTCGGGTGCGAGAAGAGGACCCAATCAGCAAACGGCACCAATGGCGCGCCCTGTCCGCCTGCAGCCATGTCGCGCACCCGAAAATCCGCCACGGTCGTGATCCCCGTACGCTCGGCAATAACGCAAGCCTCCCCGATTTGCAGTGTGGACGGAAATTTTGCCCGGGGCAGGTGGTGCAGCGTTTGTCCATGCGATCCAATGGCCTGAATGTGTTGGGGAGACACTCCGGCGCGCCGGATGACGGCCGCCGCCGCCCGGGCAAAGGCTTCTCCCAACTCGAAATTCAACTCACAGATGGTTGCGACATCGCCATGCAAACACGCGCGCAACAGCCGGTTCCGAAACGGAGCGGGGAAGCGCCGGTAAACATGCGTCACGAGTTGCACGCTGGGGCGCAGCGCGAGATCGCGAATTTTCACCACCACGGCATCAATTCCGTCGGCCGAAGTGCCGGACATCAACCCCACGTACAGACCGCCGCGCGGGGTGGTTGATTTTGTCGATTTCATATGTTCCGCATTCGGGTCCCGTCCGGGTGAGCTTAGAAGAAACTCCGGCAGGTGTCAGCGCAAACTGGGGGCTATGGGGGCGGGCGTCAGGGGCGCAACCGGGATTCTGTTTGAAAACCCTCCGCCCGCACCCCACACTGCCCCCATGAGTGCGTCCGTCTTCACCGGCCCCGTTTACGTGGTGCGCGACAAC
>JAKQDQ010000143.1 GCA_029573725.1 Verrucomicrobiota bacterium | reverse complement strand
TGTTCGGCGAGCTTGCGGACGTAGCGGACGTATTCCTTTTTGGTGGCGGGCCGATAATCTTTAAGCTCGACGAGTTGTTGGAACTGGGAGATAGAGGAGTAGTTGATAATCATACGCCGGAAGGATGACCGCCACGGGCGGCACTTTCCGGCCAAAAAGCTCAAAATGAAATCATCACCGCCACCCGCCTGCCGCGCAGCGGCTCAGTTCAACACAGCGCTGGAGCCAACGCGGTCGGCCCCTGCCGATTTGCGAGTGGTTTTTTTGATTTGCGGAAGTCACGGGCCGCGTGGCTCAGCTTTTGTCCGATAGACCTCATGGCCGCGTCCACTGAACAAATTGCGCTTTGGATTCTCGCAGCCTTGAAAGAGGAATGGGAGCGTGACCCGTCACACTCGACCTGTCGCCCGGAGTCTGTCGTTCTCGGTGCTTTGAAGACGCAGCACAAGATCGAAGACGCTGACATTACGAGAGGCATCAGGTATTTGATTGACCGCCGAGCACTCGATGCCGTCAATCGCAAGGATGGACGTGCCACGCTTCCGAATACGATTGGATTGGAGATTTTGGCGGAGCACCACGCAGCGCAGAAGCGCGAGGCTGAGCGCAAACAGAGTGCGCGATGGACGATATATGCGGTTGTCATTTCATTGATTGGGTTGGTGCTCACTTATCTCGCCTACAGATCGCGTTGACTCAAATTAAATGACACCGAAGGGTTGGGGCTGAGGGGTGGAGATTGTCCGTGACAGGTCATACAGCCACACCGCCATGACGAGTTGCATTATGAACATTAGGATTATCATTAGCTTGAGGTCTAACCTCCAAGGTTAGCTTTGACCGGAGCAGGCGCGTGCTGGAGGTGGGAAGGTTGTGAGCGGTGATCGCGCGTGCGGAGCGTCGAAGCCAAGCGTTGTTGAACCCGTCCGTCGAACTGCTCCGACCTCTCCTTCGCGGTTTTCTTTTTCGTCCCGCTCGATCCGTTTTGATCCTTCGCCCGCCCGTCAGGCCGCCGGACCGGGCTCGTTCAGGCCATGATCCTCACCGAGCGCTCGTGCCCGGCGGCTGAATCGTCGCCCGTCTGCGCTTTTGGGGCTGGCGCGTCGTTCGCGCCCTGTCGCCCAATGTCCTCGGGTGATGGATCTGATACCATTGACCCACCTTGATCAGGACCGCGATGCCCACAATCGCCGCCAGGGTGAACCACAGCACGTTGCGTTGGCCGCGACCGGCCACGATCAGCGCCGCGCACAACGGGCCGATGGAAGTGCCGGTGTTCCCGCCCACTTGAAAGAACGCCTGGGCAAATCCGTGCCGGCCACCCGAGGCCATGTACGCCACGCGTGACGATTCCGGATGAAAGATCGCCGAACCTAATCCGACCAGTCCGACCGAGAGCAGGAGCCAGGGAAAACTCCGGGCAAACGCGAGGCAAACCAATCCAATCAGCGTCAATGCCATTCCCGTGGCGAGGGAGAACGGCTTCGGATTTCGATCCGTGTAATAGCCCACCACCGGTTGCAGCAACGAGGCCGTCATTTGAAAGGTGAGGGTGATCAGCCCGACCTGCGTGAAGCTCAGGTGAAACGAATCTTTGACGATCGGATAAAGCGCCGGGATGAGGGATTGAATGGCATCGTTCAGCAAATGGCAGAAGCTGATTGCTGCCAGGATGGGCAGAACCGTCCCGCTGGAGGGATCGGCGCTTGTAGAAGGTTCTCAAGTTGCATCTGTCGTTGTCGAAACAGCGGCGGCAAACTATCGGCAACACCCGCGGTTGGCAAACGCCGGCTGGCGACCACAACTTGCGCGGCCGCCCCGAAGACTCCCGCGGCTGATCTCCAGCCTGTCAATTTCGCGGCCTTCGCGCGGACGCCACGGGACGGGCTGGCGTGGGTTCAACCAAGTTCACACCAGGACGGGGGCGAATCATGGTTGCATCCTGGTTCGGACAAACCGGAAGCGGCTTCGCATGGTGGGCGGTTGGATTCCCTGCCGGACTCATTTGCTCGTGCAAACCGGCGGGTGAATCGCCACTCTGGCCGGGATGTCTGGCGGCAAACAGGCACGCATTGAAACCAGTTACGAACAAACTCCGATGAAGCGACACCCCGGCCCGATGGGCATCTGGTTGCTGAGTGTGGCAGCGGCGGTCCGGCTTGTCGCCGACGAGCCCAACGTCGCCACGCTCGATGAGGTGCTCGTGGCCAAAACAGACTTGTGGGGCGACGCTGCCAGACAACAAACCAACGGCGCCAGCTACGAATTCTTTGCCGGGCTGCTGCCACCTTTGCGGTATGTAAACGCGCAGTTCCATCACTATCCCATTGTGCTGGGTTCGCCCGGCTCAACGGTGAAGGCCAGGCTGGTTTCCAACGGCAGCGCCATCAATGCGCGCGGCGGTCAACGTTCGTGGCGCGATATTGGCACGCCGGTTTCCTTTTACGTGGGCGAAAACAGGCTTCCGTTTGGCGAGGCAATTCGCGCGCTGGACGGTCCGCGTTACGAACGCGGCTATCTGCCCATCGTGCAAACGGAGTATCGGGACGGCGAGGCAACGTATCGGGAGGAGTCGTTCGCCAGCGTGGATTGGCCGGACCACGCGGTGGTTTTTGCGCAGTTCACTTTGAAACGGGGCAGCCACGAGATCGTGACGGCCCGGCTGGAAACAAACGCGCCGTTGATGGCGGTGGACAACACGATCCGTGACGGGAAGGGGCGCATCCTGCTGGCGTTTGACCGGGCGTGGAATTGGAACGCCGGGCAGCGCACCTTGACCGCGCAACTTTCCGGTCGCGACACAGCGACGCTCGCGGTGGCCACCGTGCCCGTGGATCCGTCCACGAACCGGCCGTTCCGCGCTTCGGACTACGACGCGCAAAGGAGCAAGTGCGCAGCCCGCTGGGAGGCCGTGCTGGCCAATGCGGCGCATGTTGAAGTTCCTGAACCGATCGTCAACGCCGCCTGGAAAGCAACGATCATCGGCAGCTTCCTATTGCTGCATGGCGACAGGATGAATTACAGCGCCGGCAATCAGTATGAGACGATGTATGAGGCCGAATCCGGCGACGTCGTGCGGGCGTTGATGCTGTGGGGATTGAACCAGGACAGCCGCCGAATGATTCCTCCGCTGCTTGATTTTGGCGTTGATCCCGGACTGCGTTTTCACGATGCGGCGTTCAAGATGCAGTTGCTGGCGCATTACTATTGGCTGACCCGCGACGCGCGCTTTGTTCGCGACCAGCAGGCGCGTTGGTCCCAGGCGGTCGAAATTCTGACCCGCGAGCGCGATGCCGCCACCGGTTTGTTGCCGCGCGAAAATTACTGCGGCGATGAACACGACAAGGTTTTCTCACTCAATTCCAACGCCAATGCCTGGCGCGGCCTGCGTGACATGGCTGTCGTGCTCGGCCAAATCGGCGACGAAGCGGCGGCGCGGAACATTCGCGCCACCGCCGACGGGCTGCGCCGTTCGATCCTCGCCGCCGTGGAGAAAAGCGAACGGCGCGACGCGCAGCCACCGTTCATCCCCATCGCCTTGTTTGGCGAGGAACAACCTTACGATGCGCTGACCGCCACGCGCCGGGGCAGTTATTGGAATCTGATGATTCCCTACGTGATCGGGTCCGGAATTTTCAACGGCTCCGAACGTGACGGCTGGCCGCTGCGCTATCTGGAGGCCCACGGCGGGGTTTGCATGGGCATGATTCGTTTTTCGCAACACTCGAAACTGTTCGCCAACGAAGACGGCCTGGATGACCTCTACGGACTCCGCTATGTGGATGCGCTGTTGCGACGGGACGAGCCGGAGCGGGCCATCACCAGCTTTTACGGCAAGCTCGCCCAAGGCATGACCCGTGACACGTTTCTCAGCGCGGAAGGCACGGGGCTGCGTCCGCTAGACGATTTCGGCCGCCCAATGTATCTACCGCCGACGAGCAGCGGGAACGCCCTGTTCCTTTGGACGCTGCGTTCGTTGCTCGTGCAGGATCAGGACCTGGACCACGACGGCGAGCCGGAAACGCTGCGTTTGCTGTTTGCCACGCCTCGCCGCTGGCTCGAGGATGGAAAGCAAATCCGGATCGAACGCGCGCCCACTGCATTTGGCGAGGTGTCCGTCCGTGTGGAATCCAAACTTGTCGCTGGCGCAGTCATCGCGCATGTCAACCTGCCGGCGCGGAATCCCGCCAGGCAAACATTGCTGCGGCTCCGCCTGCCACAAGGCTGGCGCACCATCTCCGCGAAGATCGGATCGAGGGAACTGCCGTTGGATGCCAGCGGCACGGTGGACCTTTCGACGGCGAGGAACAAAAACCTGGTCCGATTCGAAGTGCGACGGGAATGAGTCCCGAAAAGGGGTCAAAAAGGGGTCATTCTTGGTATTGACTACTCGCTGTCGACTGGGCCGGGCTGGTCATGGCGCGGAAGTTACGCGTGGAATATCCCGGGGCGATTTATCCTGTGATGAATCGTGGCGACCGGCGGGAAGGCAAGCCTTGCGTCAGGCGGTGGAACAACGGCGGGCGGGGGAGGCGGGCGCTGATGACAAGGCGTTGCGGCGCGGATGGTTGTGGGGGAGCAGTCGTTTCGCAAAGCGCTGCTCGCACAGATGCGCGGGCGGATCGGGGCGGAACATTAGGTGATCTGGGCAAGGTGCAGATCGCGGCGCGCTTGCGGGAGGAATCGCTGGTGACGGTGAAGTGGATTGCCGAGCGCCTGGGGATGGGCACGGCGGGCCATCTGAACAACCGTTTGTACCGGTGGCGGCAAGGAGCCCTC
>JAKQDQ010000135.1 GCA_029573725.1 Verrucomicrobiota bacterium | reverse complement strand
GACCTCTACGCCGCCCGGTTTGGGCGGCCCGCTCCAGGGCAGAAGGTGTTTATCGCCGTGGTTCAGACTCGGAACGGCTGGAAAGGCCAAAGCCGGGTTCACAACGCCATCGTCCCGCCGCCGCCGACCTTGAAATCTCAGCAAGCGGCTGAAACGGCAAGGGTTAAGAAATCGAAGCCCGCCGCCGCCCCGGCCTCCACCACCGCCCACAAGACCGTTCCTTCTCCGTCCTTTCAAGCCATGTACAAGGGGAGTACATCGGAAGCCCGGCAGGAGCACACAGAAAATAAGCATGAGACCCCTTTGAGCCTCCTTTGTACACCCGTTGTACACAGCCTAATGGGAGCGTTAGGCTGGCTGGGGCGGGTGGGGCGGGTTTGGGCACGGGCCTGAGCCGGAATGGAGGAATGGACGACCTGCGGATGATGTAAAACGACGTTTCAAGGTGGGAGGGAGTGGACGAGGACGTTCGGCAAAGCCGGAACGGGCGGAGGAGTGTTGTCGCGCGCCGTGGTCTTTCGGCGGGATGGAGCCACGGCTGGCGGGGACATTCCCCCTCCCGGGCGGAGGTTGCCGCAAGGCGACTGTTTACGTTGCCCTCATCGCAGGCGGCGTGTTCGCCCGGTTGGGGTGAGGTTGGTTGAAGATTTATTCCCAGGCTATGCGCGCAGGGTGAATGATTGACGGGATGGGTTCGGGAATCTGTTCAGGGGCTTTGGTTGTGTGGATCTTGAGCCGGGGCGGCTGCGGCTGCGAGTTGGGTGGTGGTTCAGCGTTTCGTTCGGAGGAGGTGTCTTGCCGCGTGGCAAAGGCTTTGGGTTGGGAAACATCGTTTCTCCCTCATCTCCCGAAACCCAGGCGCTGCTAACAAGGGGCTCTGCCTGGTCTTGCGCGAGAACGCAGATTGAGCTAGGCATCCGCCTGGGGATTTGCTAGCTTGGGGCTGCTTAAATCTCCGGGCCATAACAGACAGCAGGATTTGGCGCCCGGCAGAGGCAGGCCGTGGAATGATTGTTAATTAT
>JAKQDQ010000118.1 GCA_029573725.1 Verrucomicrobiota bacterium | reverse complement strand
GTGATTATCGACTGGGGCGAGGTGCAGCAGGATGAGTGAAACCCACGTCCGGGCTAATCTCCACCCAGCCCAGCGCGCCATCCATGACAGCCCGGCGCGGTTTCGGGTTGTGTCAGCAGGGCGGCGGTTTGGCAAAACCCGTTTGGGCGTCAATGAGTGCCTTGACGTTGCCGCGCACAATGGCCGGGCGTGGTGGGTTGCCCCGACGTACAAAATCGCCCGCGTGGGCTGGCGACCCATCCGGCGCATTGCCGCACGCATCCCCGGTTGCCAGGTCAAAGAGAGCGACATGGGGATTATTTTACCCGGCGGCGGTGAGGTGTACGTCCGTTCTGCCAATGACCCGGACAGCCTGCGGGGTGAAGGGCTTGATTTTGTTGTTTTGGACGAATGCGCTTATATCGCACAAGAGGCATGGTTTGAGGCGTTACGCCCGGCCCTGTCAGACCGACAGGGTAAGGCATTATTTATCAGCACCCCATCAGGCCGTAACTGGTTTTGGGAGTTATACCGCCGGGGTGGTGATGAGGGTTGGCAGTCCTTCACATACCCGACAAGCGCAAACCCGTATATCCCGCCCGATGAAATTGAGGCGGCACGGCGTGACCTGTCGGAGATTATTTTCAGGCAGGAATTTATGGCTGAATTTGTGGACAACGCCGGGGCGGTGTTTCGCCGGGTGCGCGAGTGCGCAACCTCCGAGGCGATTGACCAGCCAGAGGCCGGGCGGCAGTATGTCGCGGCGGTGGATCCAGCGACGGCTCAAGATTACACCGCTGTTTCAGTGTTTGACGTGGAAGCCAAACGCCAGGTCTATCTTGACCGCTTTGGGCGTGTGGACTACCCCGTCCTGCAGGCCCGCCTTGACGCACTGTGCAAGCGGTTCAACCTTAACCGGATGCGCGTTGAAATCAACGGTATTGGACGCCCGGTGTTTGACCACCTCGCCGCGGCTGGGTTGCCAGTGGAGGCGTTCACGACCACGAACTCAACGAAGGGTGCGATTATCCAGCGGCTTATCAG
>JAKQDQ010000075.1 GCA_029573725.1 Verrucomicrobiota bacterium | reverse complement strand
GTTGCCCTTGGTAAAGAGCAGGCGCAGTTCGCGTGGCAGTTCGCTGAGGCTCTTTTCAGCCATAGTCGAGTGTTGTCAGATTCGTCAGGATAAATCTAGTGGAATTATGCCGCCCGGCGCAACCCGCGTTTTCCCGCCGCGTCGCTTTGGGCCGCGCCTCAAAACCGGAAAGCATGCCGCTCCCGTTCCCGGTGCCGCCAAAGACCGTCGGCAACCGGCGCAGGCCGGGTTGCGCGGCAATAACAGGCAAGGCGGCCTCGCCAGCGGGACAATCTTCGCCGGAAACTTAGATCGGGAACGGTTCAGGCGGGCGGTTTAATCATGTGCCATCGTCTCGCTGGAGCCTGGGTGGCCCTGATAACCCAGACCGTAATCCCCATAAACCCCCGGATTGACGATTTCAAGCGCATAGCCGTTAAGAGCTGAACGCCTTTCGCTGGTAAAATCAATGATTTACGCACCCAGGAAGGAGCTGAATGGAGGCGAAACCTGAATCTTTCCGGCTCAAAGGCGCCTTGGGCGTACCTTGCACGTACCTTGAATTTACCCTGCCCCCAGGCCGTGTACAAGGGGTGTACAAGGGATGCTCGCCGGGAGTACATGGGATTTTAGCTGGTACACCCGATGGGCATCCCTTGTACACCCCTTGTACACGGCCTGATAGCAGTGGATTTTCAGGGTATTTGGACAATGACTATGGGTGCCTGGAAAGGGCGAGGTGATAAGAGAAGACCGAGGGATAATTATTAAGTTCCTTAAAAATAGTTAGCGATGAATCCAAGGCTGGCAAACAAGGGAGGGCAAGGGCAGGCGGGCGGTAAGCCCGCGGATGCCCTGCGAGGCATGGTTCGCCGGGCCGAGCGCCGGGAGATTGCGGACGGGATCGGGCGGGAACTGGTTGGGAAGCCGGCGGATAACCCGGTCGAGCGAGTTATCGGCGAAGCGTCTCGGCCCCTTTCGCTCACAAAAGGGGAGTCCGGTTCGGCGTCCCAGACCGGTCTCTTGGGCAACGGGCACTGCCGGGGGGCGGCAGCGATCAGATATCTTTGCCGGCGGAGAACACCTTGGCCACAAACTTGCCGACGCCGAAGTAGTCCTGCGTGTCCGGCGTGAAGATCAGCGGCTTGAGCTTCCGGATGTCCACGGCGCCCCCGGTGCCGATGATGCTGGCGTGCGCCTTGGTGTCAATCACCTCGCCCACAAACTGCGTATGGAGGCCCAATTCCACCACGTGCAGCAGCTTGCACTCCAGCACCAGCGGAAACTCCTTCACATACGGCGCGTCCACCAGCGCGCTCCGGACCGGCGTCAGCTTCGCAGCCGCAAACTTGTTCGTGTTGCGCCCCGTCATCAAGCCGAAGTAATCCGCCTCCTTGACGTGCTTTTCCGAGGGGATGCTGAGGGTGAAGGCCTGGTGCTCCAGCAGGTTGGCATAGGTGTAAGTGGCCTTGCGCAAGGACACCGCCACGCAGGGCGGCTGGGAACTGCAAATGCCCCCCCACGACGCCGTCATCACATTGGGCTTGCCCGCTTTGTCGTAGGTGCCCACCACCAGCACCGGCGCCGGGTAGATGAGCGTCTTGGCTCCGAGAGATTTGTTCGTCATGCCCGCCATCCTGCCCCGGCCCGCCGCCGTTTTCAAGCTCCCAATCCGTCCCCGGCGAACGCCCGTCCGCCCCGCCCGGCCATGTGCCGATCCGGGGCCGGTGAATAAATATTCACCACATTCTCGTTGACGAAAACGGCAAACAAAAATAATCTGGGGAACAATGTCGGACCGTCACAGTGTCGCAAAGATAATAATGTGCTATTAACAGGCTGTTGAAAATCGGCTGATTTTTCAGCGCCGCGATTTTTCACGGGTGAGTTTTTCAAAATTCAGCGTGGAAAACGTGGTAACGGCCGCCCCAACCGCAGCCCCGGGCCAGTGTTTGGGTTTGCCGCGAGGT
>JAKQDQ010000042.1 GCA_029573725.1 Verrucomicrobiota bacterium | reverse complement strand
AAGGAAAAGACAAGAGCGGGTCCTGCGACGGGCTCGTTCAACCCAGGATAGCTTCGGCGCTCCGTTCGCGCGGACCAACCTCCCTCTTCCAGTTCCCGCCTCCTCCCGCGCTCTCTCCGGCCAAAGCTATCTTGTTTCGTTAGACGCGGCGGGTTTCACTGAGACAGGAACAGTGTTTTAAGAGTCACCAAAACCACAACCCCGACAACAATAACAACGAGTGTAAGGCGCTTCCTGCGACGTTCAAAGCACGCCCATTCTCGAAGGTAAGTATCCGGAATGGACGCACCCTGAATCCTGAGCGTAAGCGCGCGCGTTTTCCAGCCAGAAAGCATGAGTTGGGCGACAAACACCTTCCGATCTTTCTCAGTCGGCTGCTCACCCTTTGCCCTGAGATCCGATACGAGTCTGTCTACTAGCTTCCTCGCGGTGATCGCACGCCATCGTGCAAGAGTAACAGCAGGGATAATCAAGATCCCGATGCTGCTCCAAATCAATACGTCACGCAATGACATGATGGTGGGCGTCTAACGCAAGAGGTCAGCGACGGGAGCCAGCCGCCGATGACGTTGAATTCGTTTCTGAGCGAATCGGCTGGCTCCCGTTCGCTGCACCGCCTTGGTTCGGCTTGCCGACCTTTCCGACGAACAATTTCTCCGCTTCTTTCGCTGGAGCGAAGCCCTGGTCGGCGGATTTCTTGATCCATTGATAAGCGTCCACCAGTTGCTCTTGAGTGATATTGCTATCAATGTCATAGGAAATCTTCTGAAAAAATCGCTTACCAATCAATGGAACAGCGGACAATCGTGGTACTCGGCCGATCATCGTCACAAGATTCGAACGGATCAAAGTGATTCCCAAGTGGAATTGTGCCTGCGGTTCGCCGCGTGCCGCCAGTGAGGACCAGTCTTTTGCAGCCCCAGCTTGCACCCAATAAGAAATATCTTTCGGATCATGTTCGCGTCCTCCAGCAAAGCTTACGAGGAGGATGACTGTGACCACAACGAAACCAATGATAACTGCGGTGACGTTCCTTTTCATTCTTGGGCCGAACAGTTAAGTGAGCGACAATTTTGGGTGAAGTTTATCGTGGTAATCTTGTGGCCAGAGAATCCGGGATTTGTAATCCTTTGTCCAGTCATGATTTCGGAAAAGGCGCCCCGGTTTTTGTCGCCGAATTCGGAGCAAAGGCGACAACGGCCTTTGGGCCGGCGCAAACCCCATCCCAAGTCGCCCTTGCGCGAGCAGGTCCGCGAGGTGATGCGCTGCTTCCATTACTCCCAGCGGACGGAGGACACGTATTGGCAATGGATCGTGCGGTATTTGCGGTTTCACAAACGGCCTGCGGCCCCGCCGCCCGCATCCGGCCTGCGGCCATCCGCTTCCATCGGTCACCGTGTGTCACGAGGCAGTGCGGGCGCTGGGACCATCTGAGCGTCCGATAATCCCCGCTTGCAAATTGGCGCGACTCGGTTTTACTCGTTGTCATTCGCTCCATGAAAAAGCGTGCTCATTACCTGACGGGAATTCTTCTTGCCGCTGGACTGGGTTTGGCCCCGGCGGCTGAATTTAAATTCGCGACACAAACCTTGACGGTGCCGGATGGATTCGAGGTGGAGATCGCCGCGAGCACGGATTTGGTGCCCCGGCCCGTGTCGGGCTCATTTGATGAGCTGGGCCGGCTTTACATCACCGACTCCTCCGGCTCCAACCTCACTCCGGCGCAGCAAACCAATGATCCCACGCATCGGATTCTATGCCTGGAAGATGGCGACGGCGACGGCAAGTTCGACAAATCCACCGTGTATGCGGACAAGGTCATGTTTCCCGAGGGTTGCCTGTATTACGATGGCTCGGTCTATGTCGCCGCCCCGCCCTACCTGTGGAAATTCACGGATACCAACGGTGACGGCGTGGCGGACCGGCGCGACATCTGGCACAATGGCCAAACGCTCACCGGCTGCGCGAATGATCTGCACGGGCCGTTTCTCGGACCGGACGGCTGGCTGTACTGGTGCAAGGGCGCGTTCGCCGAACAATCCTACGAGATCAACGGCCAACCCTGGAGCAGCCGCGCGCCGCATCTCTTCCGGGCGCGACCGGATCACGGCCGGTTTGAGCCGGTCATCACGGCCGGCAACGATAATCCGGTATGGCTGGCCTGGACCGCCGGTGGCGAGCGGATTTTGTGCGGCACGTTTTTCGCCCCCAACGAACCCGGGCACCGGGACGGCATGATTCACGCCGTGTACGGTGGCGTCTGGGGCAAATTGCACGATGTGCTGGACGGCCACCCGCGCACGGGGGAATTGATGCCTGTGCTGACACACATGGGGCCCGCCGCCCCCTGCGCGGTCGTCAGTTACAAATCCACCGCCCTGGGCCGCGAGTACCAGGGCAATATCTTCTGCTGCCAGTTCAATCTGCATAAGGTGTCCCGCCATGTGCTGGTGCCGGACGGAGCGACCTTCAAAACGGTGGACAGTGATTTCCTGGTTTCGGACAACCCCGATTTCCATCCGACCGACATCATCGAGGACGCGGATGGCAGCTTGCTGGTCCTCGACACGGGCGCCTGGTACAAACTGTGTTGTCCCACCTCGCAACTGGCCAAGCCCGACGTGCTGGGCGCCATTTACCGGATCCGCCGGAAAGGCGCGGTGCGCCCTGCGGACCCGCGCGGATTGAAGCTGGTTTGGACCGGGGCCACAACCCCCGAGCTGGTCCAACGCCTGGCAGCGGACTCCCCGGCAGTGGTGGAACGGGCTGCGCAAACGCTGGCCCGCCGCGGCGCCGCATCCGTCCCGGCTCTCGAGGCCGCTCTAAGCCAGGCGCCGGAGGTCGCGTTTGGACGCCAGATTCTCTGGACGTTGACGCGCATTGAAGGGGACGCCGCGCGGCTCGCCATCCGCACGGCGTTCACTGACATCCGGCCGGTGGCGGCGGGGGCATCCGACGCGCTCCGCAAGGTCATGCTTGACTCCATGGGCGTCTGGCGCGACCCGGGGACAATTCAGAACACTCCTGCCGCGAACGCCGCCTGGGAACGCACGCTCCAGAGCCGCGATCCCGTTTTACAGCGGCAAGCCGCCGAGACCCTCGGCCGGCTGGGTGATCCGGCTTTCGCCATCCCACGTCTCTGGAAACTGGCTGCACACCTTCCGGCCGACCGGTTTTTGGAGCATGCGATTATTTACGCGCTGATCGAACTGAACGCGCCCGCGCTCACACGCGCGGGTTTGGGCGCGGGGCCGCAACAACGCCCGGCCTTGATTGCGCTGGACCAGATGCCGGCAGGTGATCTGCGACCGGACGACGTGCTGCCGTTTCTGAAAAGCGGGAGTCCCGAGCTGCGGCAGACGGCCGCATGGGTGGTTGGTCACCATCCCGAGTGGGGCGCCGCGCTGGCGGGATTTTTTCGCGAGCGCATCCTCAGCACCGGACTCGACGCGGCCGACCTTACCGAGCTGGAAAGCCAACTGACCCGGTTCATCGGGAGTGAAGCGGTGCAGGCCGTGCTGGCGGAGGCGTGGTCCACTCAGCAGGCGGACGCGGCAAAAGCCGCAATGTTGCTGCGTTTGATGGCGCAGCCTGGATTGGACACCGTGCCCGCGGGTTGGACCAGCGCCGTGCGCGCGGCCTTGACCCGGGCCGACGCCGGGCTGAAACCGGCGGCCATCGCCGCCGCCCACGCGTTGGGACGCGCCCGGAACCACCCACCGACCTTCACCGGGGAACTGATGGAAATCGCCCGCGCTCCCGCGCAGCCGGTTGACGTCCGACTGGGCGCGCTGGCCGCCCTGCCCCGCGGTCTCGCTTCCGTGGCCTCCGACCTGTTCACCTTCCTGCTGGCGCACCTTGCACCGAGCCAGCCCGTCACCGTGCGTTCCGCCGCGGCCGGGGTGTTGTTGACGGCCCAGTTGAATCCGGCCCAATGGCTTGCCCTGGCGGACGCTCTCCAGGCCTCCGGCCCGATGGAAGTGGCGCGGTTGTTGCCGCTTTTTGCCCGGCAATCCGACCTGGCGCTGGGCACGCATTTGATGGCGGCGCTCAAGGCGTCGCCGGGGCTCGCGGGGGTGCAACCCGAAGTGTTGAAAACGGTGGCGGCCAAATATCCGGCCGAGGTGCAGCGACAGGCCGACGCCCTGCTGGCCATTCTCGACGCCGATGCGGAGCAGCAAAAGGCGCATCTGGAGTCCTTGCTGGATTCGCTTCCGGAAGGGGATGTGCGGCACGGTCAACAAGTGTTCAACAATCCGAAAGTGGCCTGCGTGACGTGCCACCGCATGGGCTATCTGGGCGGCAGTGTCGGCCCGGATCTGACGGCCATCGGACCGACCCGGACCAAGCGGGATCTGCTGGAAGCCATTGTTTATCCAAGCGCGAGTTTTGTGCGGAGTTATGAACCGTTGATCGTCACAACCAAGGAGGACGACCAGTTCAGCGGGGTGTTGCGCAAAGACGCCGCGGATGAAGTGATTCTCGCCACGGGCGCCGCCACCGAAGTGCGCATTCCGCGGTCCGACATCCAGGAGATGCGCCCGGGGCGCGTGAGTGTGATGCCCTCCGGTTTGGACCAGCAATTGTCCAAACAGGAACTGGCGGATCTCATTGCCTTCCTGAAAAACGCCAAGTCCGGCCCGAACTGATGGAGGCGCGAAGCGGCCCCGAAATCAGTTCCCCACCGGACGCACCAGCACGCGCAGACGCTTGGTGGTGAAGCTTTCCGCGTTGCGGGCGAATGTCCAGTCGGGATTGCCGCTGTCCTGGTTGCCGATCCCGAGGTCGGCGCCCGTGCCGGCGTTCCAATTGTTGATGGCGAAGATCGTCTGGTGCTTGTCGTGATTGTGTATTTGCATGCTGCCGTAGCCGTCCGGCGCGCCCGCAGGCTCATCGCCGAAGTCGTACGTCTGCGATGACGCGCCCGGCACCCGGGCGGCGTTGTTCTGCCCGTAGTTGTTCGGCCAGAATTCCAGGTTGCCCCCGGAAAGTCCGGTGCCCGTCGCCACCCGTTTCACATTGGAAACGACGTTCATGTCCTCCAGGTTTTGCTGGAAGCGCGCCCCGCTCGGCACGGTCGGGACTCCGATCTTTTTCACGTCGTCGGTGAAGGCTTTGACGGAGACATAAACGTATTCGGCGGCGCCGTTCTTGGGCTGAAGCTCCAGGAAATAGGCGATACGATCGAAAGGCTGGTTGATGGCCGCGCTTCGATCCACGGCATAGTGGATCTCACGCCCGAGCTGACCGAGGTCCAGGTCATAAACGAGCTGGTACTTTCCGGCTTCCGGAACATGCATCTCCAACGCATCCCGATCCGGCACCTTGCCGGCCCGGAACGCGCTGGCGGGCAGCCCCGCGCCGTTCATCAGGTTCGGTTCGGCCAGCATGCTCCAGGCGAAGCGCATGGCGACCGGACGCGGTGCGGCTGCGGCTGTCAACACCACGGCGTCGCCTTCGATCCGGGCGTCGGCTTTGACAAAACCACCCCGGTCGGCATCAATCACTTCAAACCATGTGAGCGGCTGACCATCCCGGCTGGCCAGCCCGGCGGCGTGCGCAAAGGTCACCCGCAACTGATGGCCTTCAAGCTGGAGCGCGTGAAAGACGGGGCCGGAGTATTCGAGGTCCGACTGGCCGTAGGTTTTGGCCAGCGCAATCCGGGCGAGCCGCTCGCCAACCGTGGTTTTATCCGTGGGATGGATGTCGTGCAGGTCTCCCACGTCGTTGATCACCGCCATTCCGGTGTGGGGCTCGGACGTGGCCGCGCTTTGGGCCTCCCACAATTCCGCTTCCGCCTCGGGCCGGCCGCCGTACGTAAATGGCGCGATCTGGACGAAGTTGAAGGGGAACTCTCTCCCCCCCCAGAGCTGGCGCCAGCCGCGGATCAACGCGCGCATGCGGTCGGCGTATTTCATGCCGTCGTTCAGATTGCTTTCGCCCTGATACCAGATGACGCCGGCGAGGGTGAACGGACACAGCGGTGCAATCATCCCGTTGAACAGGGCCGTGGCTTGTTGCAAATCATGCGGTGGCAGCAACGCCGGGGGGAAGGTGGGCATGGCCGGACCCACTCCGCGTTGCGCCAGCGCGCCCCGCGCGTCGGCCACCCAACGCTCGGTGGTCTGCAAAAAGTCCTTCAACGCACGCTCGTGCTCCGCGCTGGCCGGATCAGCCAGCCGCACCTTCGTGTACTCCTCATGCAACGCCGGCACGGCGGCAAATCCTTCAGGCGGCGTCCAGGACTCAATCCGCGTGCCGCCCCAAGTTGAATCAATCAAGCCGATCGGCACGCGCAGTTCCGTGTGCAATTTGCGCCCGAAATAAAAAGCACACGCGGAAAACCCACCCCAGCCACCCTCCTTGAGGCTTGCAGGCGTACAGACCTTCCAGGCGGCATCAATGTTGGTCTGCGGCAACGGCGTCCAGCGATTCGGCACCATCAACAACCGGAGGTGCGGCAAATTCGCCGCGGCGATGGCGGCATCCGCGCCCTGGCACACGGCCACCCCCATTTCCATGTTGGATTGTCCCGAGCACAGCCAGACCTCGCCCACCAACACGTCCTCGAATTCGATCCGGTTGCTGCCCTGCACCACCAATTGGAACGGCCCGCCGGCCGGCTGTGCGGGCAACGCCACCTTCCATTCGCCTTGCGGAGTCGCGATGGTGCGCGCCACCTGCCCGTTGAACTGGACCGACACCGCTTCGCCCGGTGCGGCCCACCCCCAAACGTTGATGGGCTGACCGCGCTGCAAAACCATGTGATCACTGAAAACGTTGGGCAAACGCACCCCGGCCAACGCGGAAACACTCCCGCCGACCAGCAAACTCCACAGACCCGGGCGAACCCACCCCCAGAACAATTGCAAACGTGTTTTCATAATTGAAGCATTCGGCACGGCGGAATACTAAAACAAGGCGTTCCGGAATGAAAAGGACTTCCGTCCGCAAGTGCCGCCCCACCGCGTAGCGCCCGGGCGGCAGGACGGGAACATCTCCGCCGGCCGGGAAGACCAGCGCGATGGAATTTTATTCGTCGAAGACAGAGCGCAGCGCGTCCAGGTGGCGGCAAAGGTTTGGTGCCCGAGTTTTTATGCCTGAGGCCCGATCCTGTCAACAGGGCAGATTCGTCCGACTCACCCGACGAATGACCGGCGGGGCGTTGAACGGTCCGGGCTCCGTCGGACGCGGCTCTCGAACTCATAAAAACACACTCTTCCGGCCCGGCAGCCAGGCGAGCGCGGCACCAGGTTGATCCGCTTGCGGTTGTTTGTGCTCCAGCCCCGCAATCCCACCCCTGCCCCTTTGCGTCTGCCCGACCGGAACCGGAAGGCGTACAGCGCGGACATGCGCCCCACCGGATCACAGATCCACCACGTATCGCGGGACGACAAACGCCCGGTCCGGAAGGTCACTCCGCCTCAATAATGCGCTGGCGAACTGCCGCCGGCCTGGCAGCTCAATGGCGTGCAGCCGCCCCTCCGAAGAGCCTCCGGCAAATCACTGGCCGGCGTAATAGGCGTCCACCCTGGCTTCGACGTCGCGATAGGCCGCATCCACCTTGAAAATCTGTTTGAACTGCTCGATGGCTGCCTCCTTCTGACCCATGCTTTCGTAAATGCAGCCGAGCTGATAGAGCAACTCCTTCTTCTCGTCGTCGAACCCGGGTTTTTCCTTGATGGCATCCTCCAAGGTGCTGGCGGCGAGGTCGTAGATTTTGCGCCGGGCAAAACATTGGGCGAGGTGGTTCATGGCGGCGATGCGCCGGTGCGGGTTGTTTTGCGCCTTCTGAAATTCCTTTTGCGCTTCGCTGATTCTGCCGGCCTGAAAATACAGCGTGCCGAGTTCGAAGCGGAAATTCAGGTCGGTGGGATATTTTTCCACGCGCCGCTGACATTCGCGCAGCTGGAACTCCAGTTTTTCCTGTTCGAGACGCTGCACCTCCCCGGCAAACTCCGGGGCCAGGGGGTCCAGCTGCTTGCGCCGCGCGTCCAATTGCTTCAACTTGACCTGTGCGATGGCCTGATCCAGTGCCGCGTCGTTGCCGGCCGCGCCCGTCTGCAATTGCTCATACCTTTCCAGCGCGCGGTCGAACTCGCCGCGCTGGGTATACAGTTCCGCCAGCGAACGGAGCAGACGGGGATTCCCGCCTTCCGTCTGGAGCCGCTGTTCATACTCGCGGATCAGGCGCTCGTTCACGTCCTCGGACTTGTGGGTGCGTTGTTCCTGCTCCAGGGATTGGGCCTCCGCCTCGTTGCGCAACATCTGCCGGTAGGAACTGCCTTCGGTTTCCGCCGCCTGATAGCCGCCCTCGCGCAGCGTGCGTTTGGCGGAACAGTTTTTGAGGGCTTGATGCACATCGGCGTCGGTGGGGTGGGCCGCGCGCAAGTCAACCAGCAGTTTCTCGGCAACCTTGACCTGGCCGGTGCGCGTCAGAAAATCCGCCAGTTGCATGGTGATGGCCTTGTCCTTCGGATTGTGTTCCCACAGGATTTCGAGCGAGAGCAGGGCCGTTTGCGGGAGATCCAGCGCCGCGGCCGCCTGCACCAGGATCTTGTGGGCCGGGCCATTGTGCGCATCCGCGTTCAACACCTGCTCGGCCAGCAGCATGGCTTCGGTGGGATTATGACTCAGCGTGAGCTGGGCCTTGGCCAGCAAGGGGGTGGCGCTGGCGCTGCTGAACACCTTCTTGAAAAAGCCGCCGCCCTTGGCCGTGGCCTTGCCCTGCTGCGCCCGGCGCAGCGCCTTGCGAACTTCCACCACCTCCGGCGCGCGCGCCACCACTTGCATCAATAGCTCGATGGCGTAATCGAAGTTGTCCCGGCTCAGCGCGTCGTTCGCCTTGGTAAATAACGGCCGCACTTCCCGCGGAATGTCGCTCAAGCTTTTTTCCGGCATGTCGGGGTAATGTAACCCGGAGCTTTCGGGAAAAGCGAATTGAAATTACCTGCGCCCGCGGCGGCGTCCCTTTTCAGAAGCCGGCCGCCACCCGATCAAATGGCGAAGTCCGTGTATTCGGGTTTGGCGGCTTCCGTCGGGGGAAACAACATCCCCGCCCCCACGGTCAGGTTCGTGCCCTGTTCGATCAGGATGAACGAACCGGTGGCACGATTCGTGGCGTAGCCGTCGTAGGCCACCGGACGCGCGGTTTGTAATTGCACCACGCCGATGTCGTTCATCTTGAGTTCGGCCGCGTCCGCCACCAGGTCGAACGACTGCATGTTGTAGCGTCCTTCGATCCGCGCCGCCACCGCCAGCACCGTTTGCGTCCCGTGTTTGAGCAGGTATTTACGGCCGGGGTGCAACGGCCGCTGGCCCATCCAACAAATTCGCGCCTGGAGTTCGGTGCCCAGACCGGGCAGGTTTTCCGCCCCCACGATCATGTCGCCCCGGCTGACATCCAGATCGTGTTCCAGACACAGGGTCACGGACTGCGGGCAGAACGCCTCCGCGCGCGGGCCGTCATACGTCCAGATCTCCTTGATGCTCGTTTTGATGCCGCCGGGCAGCACCACCACGGGCTGCCCCGGACGCACCACCCCGCTGACGATCTGGCCGCTCAGGCCGCGGAAGTCGTGCAGCTGCGGATCCGCGGGATTGTTGGGCCGGTTCACCCACTGCACCGGGAAGCGCAACGTGCCGAGATTCCAATCACTGGCGATATGCACGCTTTCCAGATGCGCCAGCAACGCCGTGCCGGGATACCAGGGCATGCGCGGGGAAAGTTCCACGACGTTGTCCCCACCCAGGGCGCTGAGCGGAATGAATTTCACATCGCGGAAGGCGTTCAACTTGGGCAGAAATCCCTCCACCTCGCGCCGGATTTCGGCGTACCGGGCCTCGCTCCAGTCCACCAGATCCATTTTGTTGATGGCAATGACCAGATGGGGAATGCCCAGCAGGGCGGCGATGAACGTGTGCCGGCGCGTTTGTTCACTGACGCCCTGGCGCGCGTCCACCAGCACGATGGACAGATTGGCGGTGCTGGCCCCGGTGACCATGTTCCGGGTGTATTGAACGTGCCCCGGCGTGTCGGCGATGATGAACTTGCGCTTCCGCGTGGCGAAGTACCGGTAGGCGACGTCAATCGTGATGCCCTGCTCGCGCTCGGCCCGCAACCCGTCGGTGAGGTTGGCGAGGTTGATCTGGCCCCCGCCGGTAAGGTCCACGGATTTTTCCAGCGCGGCCAGCTGGTCCTCCATCAAGGATTTGGAATCATAGAGCAACCGCCCGATCAGGGTGGATTTGCCATCATCCACGGAGCCGCAGGTGTTGAACCGCAACAGTTCAATGGGGGAACGGAGAGCGGCATCCTGCAAGGATGCGTTGTCAATTGATGCTGAGAGCGACGCTGTTTCCATGGGATCAACCTCTAAAAGTATCCGGCTTTTTTGCGATCTTCCATGGCGGCTTCGCTGCATTTATCGTCCGCGCGATTGCCCCGCTCTGTCACGCGCGCCGCCGCCACCTCCGCGATGATGTCCTCCACGCTGTCGGCGGGGGATTCAATCATGCCGGTGCTGATCATGTCGCCGATGGTCCGCACCCGGCAGACCAGTTTCTGGACCGGTTCGCCGGGTTGCGGGCGGGCGCCGTGGTAGGGATCCGCCGCCCCGTTGCCGGCAGGCGGCGGGGGCACCGGCACCCACTGGTTGTGCCGGCGCACCACCTCCCGTTCGTGGCTGAAGTAGATGCTCGGCACGGCCAGCTGCTCCCGCTGGATGTATTGCCACACATCCATCTCGGTCCAATTCGACAAGGGAAACACCCGCATATTCTCCCCCGGATTCACCCGGGCGTTGTACAAATGCCAGATTTCCGGCCGTTGCGCCTTGGGATCCCATTGCCCGAAACGGTCGCGGAAACTGAAAAATCGTTCCTTGGCCCGGGCCTTCTCCTCATCCCGCCGGGCGCCGCCAATGGCGCAGTCGAATTGAAACTCTTCGATCGCGCCGAGCAGCACGGGAATCTGCAACTTGTTGCGGCTGATCTCCCCGGGTACAGGATGCGCCAGGCCGTCCGCGATCGCGGCCTCCACCGTGCGCACAATCAGCCGCGCGCCAAGCTCGCGGGCGCGCCGGTCGCGGAATTGAATCAGTTCCGGAAACTCATGTCCGGTCTCGACATTCAGGAGCGGCAGCGGAATGTCCGCCGGCCGAAACGCCTTCTCCGCCAGCCGCAGGAGGCAAATGGAATCTTTCCCGCCCGAAAACAACAGTGCCGGACGTTCGAACTCCCCCGCGACCTCGCGCAAAATGTGGATCGCTTCGGTTTCCAGATATTGCAGGTGATCCAGTTGATACAAGTTCATTGAAATCCAAAATTTCGATGCCCGGACAGTTTACGGACAGTTTGATCTTTCGGCCAGAATTTCGCCGGGGCGGCGCCTGGACCGCCTGGGGAAACATCGGTGCCACCTGGAATCCCCATCCGGCTCTTCCGATCCCCCGTTTGCCGGCTGCCGAAGGAAATCACACCCGGGCGACGGCCTGGCCGCCCCAGGCGGCATGCAGGCCGCACTCACGCTTTTCGTCCGCTTTGGCGGGATCAAAGTAATCCCACTCGTTGGGCAGGTCATGCTGCTGCAGATAATTTTCCATGTCGGTGTCACTCCAGTAAAACACCGGATTCACCTTGATGGTATTGAAGTTGGCATCCGCCACCACCAGGTCCAGTCCCTCGCGATGCGGATTCTGGTTTTTGCGCAAAGCGGTAAACCAGATGCGCGGGGCCAGTTCCTTCATCCCCCGGCGGAAGGGCTCGAGTTTCATGACGGCGCTGAAATCCTTGACGCGCTGTTCGTTCTCCGGCGTCCATTCCGGCACGCCGCCGCAGAGGGCGTTGTAGTGGGCGGCGGTCATTTTCGGAACGTACGCCTTCAGGTTCAGTTGGAGCCGCTCTTGCAGCACCCCGGCATGGCGGTAGGTCGCCAGACGATTATAGCCGTGGTCCGCCCAGAGCACGGGAATGTCCGGCTGCACCCGGGAAACCAGGTGCAGCAGCACCGCTTCATACGGACGGAAATTCGTCGAAACAATGGCCCGGCCTTGCGCCTGGGCGATGGCCCACTCGATGATCTCGGGCGCGGATTTGGCCCGCAATGCGGCGTTGGCGGCGGCGATCTGTAGGGATGTCATGGTCTCAATGGGGGGTCGCGGTTTCAGTCCACAGGGTGCGGTCGCACCAGTCGCCAAAGCGTTCCTCCGGATTCCGTTCGGTGGCGAACCGCACGAACAAGGGGCGCAATTCAGTTTCCAGGTCCGCCTCCTTGACCACGTCTTTCCAGAGCCGGTTGAGGCGCGTCCCCGCGGCGTTGCCGCCGAGCCACACCTGGTACCGGCCCGGCCCTTTGCCGACGAAGGCCAGTTCCGCCATGTACGGTCGCGCACAACCATTGGGGCACCCGGTGGAGCGAACGATGATTTCCTCCCCGCTCAAACCAAGGTCGTCACAGATCTTTTCGATCCGATCAATGACCCCGGGCAACATCCGCTCGGATTCGGCCAGGGCCAGCCCGCACGTGGGCAGGGCGGGACAGGCCAGAGCCGTGGCGCGCAGGGGCGAGGTTTGCTGCTCCGGCTTGAGCCCGGCGGCCTGCAGCAGGGCGGAAATGGCACTTTTCTCCGTCGCATCGGCGTTGACCAGGATCACATTTTGATTCGGGGTGATGCGGAACTCCAGATTGGGGAATTGTTCGGCCACCTGGCGCAAGACGGCCTTTTGCGCGTCCTTGACCCGGCCCATGTTCACATACATGCCAAAAAACCACTTGCCGTCCACGGCTTGACGCCACCCCAACAAGTCGGTGCTGCTGGTGAACTTGAACGGTCGCGCCGGGGCCAGAATGGTGCCGGCGCGCTGATTTACTTCGTTGCGCGCCCAGGCTGCCCCCCGTTCGGCGATGACGTACTTCAACCGCGCATGCTTGCGGTCCACGCGGTCGCCAAAGTCGCGATGAATCGTCAATACCGCCTTGGCCACGTTCACCACCTTGTCCGGGGTGATGAAGCCCAGCACATCGGCGATCCGGGGATAGGTCGCGGCGTTGCCGTGGCTCCGCCCCATGCTGCCGCCCACACAGACGTTGTAGCCGACGACTTGATCGTTCTCCACGATGGCGATGAAGCCCAGGCAGTTGGTTAGCACATCAATGTCGTTCACCGGCGGCACTGCAAAAGCCACCTTGAATTTCCGGGGCAGATACGCCTTGCCGTAGAGCGGATCTTCAAACTCCTTGTTCTCGGGCGCCTCGTTGTCCAACTGCACGCCATCAATCCAGATCGAATGATACGCCTTGGTGCGCGGCGCCAACGCGCGGGCCACCTCATGCGCGTCGGCATACACCTGATCCCGGGCGCGGGTGTACGCCGGGGTGGGCGGAGCCATGACGTTGCGCGTAATGTCACCGCACGCGGACAGTGTTGAGAGCAGCGATTCATTGATGCGTTTGATCAAGGGGCGCAGGTTGGATTTCACCACGCCGTGAAATTGAATGCTTTGACGGGTGGTCAGCCGGAGCGTGTTGTTTCCATACTGCGTGGCCAGCTCATCAAAGACGCACCATTGTTTCGCGGTCATCACGCCGCCGGGAATGCGACCACGAACCATCATGATGTATTTCTTCCCGGTCTTGCGCAGATCACGGTCGTCCTGCTGGTAGGATCCGTGGAATTTTAAAAACTGGATGTCCTCCGCTGAAAAGTGATCAACCGACTCGTCAGCGATCGTTGCGTAAATGTTTCCCGACAAAGTCGGGATTGATGACTTAAGCTCTTCATTAGGGCTTAATTTTTTGTCGGTCACTGTCGTTGTCATATCGTTACGCCGGGAGTTTACTACGCCAACGTACATTGTCCACAAAAAAGTTTTCTATCTTGATGAACTTACTAGAGTTTAGATTTTCTTCCTTCCGGGTCTCGACGAAAATTGCGGCTCCTCCTTCAATCCCAGAAGCAGGCCAGCACCCTTCGCCTTCCATTTGTCAGGCCTGTCGCAGGTGCGATTACAGCACATCCCAGAGCGGGTTGGGTTTATGAGAAAATTTCGGTTGTTCACCCGCCTCGACGGCTTTCCAATATGACTGCGGCAGTTTCTCCGCGCCGCAATCGTAATCCGTGGCATCCCATTCATCCTCACGGCAAACGTAAAACGCTCAATGTCGGCGCTCCGCCTCCAGCAATTCGGTCAAGTCGCGGAACCAACTGACGACACCAGGCACGCGCCGGTCACAGCCAAATTCACCGGCCAGAATCCTCGTTGCCGAAAGGGGATGCGTTTCGGACTTGGCAATTGCCGTGACGGGACGGATGCTGCCGTCATGCACGCTCTGAAGCATGGTTCATGGCGGATGTCCCGTCGCTGCGGCCATTCTCAAAATCCGGCCCGCCCCTGCCCTGCGCTGCCGTGGCCGAAGGGAGCACGGAGCGGTCGGACCGGAGATTGCAAAGTGCGCCATCGGATTGGAAGCCGGCCCGCCGCGGGCTCCCTTCCCCGTCTCCTCCGGTTGCTGATCGTGGCCCTGCTGGCTGCCTCTCCCGGGCCGACGTTGGCCAGGGTCGTCGCCCATCACGGAGAAATCACCCTGCCCACTTACGGCTGGGCCGCAAACCAGCATCCCCACTTCCGTGGCACAGACGGCAAAAACATTTATCCCTACCCGATGCTCGACTTTCTGAGCCGCGACAAAACCAATCGCACCTACCGCACGGTCGTGCTGGAGAACGAGTATTTGCGCATCACCTTCCTGCCCGAACTCGGCGGGAAGATTCACGAGGTGCTCGACAAGACCACTGGTCAGCCGATGTTCTATGTCAACCACGTCATCAAGCCGGGCCTCATCGGCCAATGTGGCGCGTGGACCAGTGGCGGCGTGGAGTGGAACACCGGCCCACAGGGCCACACCGTCAGTTGCATGCAGCCCGTCAACGTTCTCATTCTGGCAGCGGAAAAGGACGGCTCACGCTCCGTGGCCATTGGCGAAACGGAACGCATTTACGGCACACGATGGACCGTCGTCGTCACGCTGCGCCCGGGCCGCGCCTTCATCGAGGAACGCATCCGCATCTACAATCCCACCGCCACCGTCCGACCCTACTACTTCTGGAACTGCACCGCCGTGCCGAACACCCCCGGCTTCCGTTTCATCTACCCGATGACTCTCGGCTGCGATCACGCCGGCGAAAAGTTTTTCAACTGGCCGATGGACCAGGGCAAGGACCTCTCGCGCGGCACCAATTATCAGGACGCCGCCTCGATTTTCGCCTGGCATTGCGACCAGGATTTCTTCGGCAGCTACAATGACGACCTGGCTCGCGGCGTCGTGGCCTACGCGAACCACCATCAACTCCCCGGCAAGAAGGCCTGGACCTGGGGCCATGGAAGCTTCGGCACAATGCACCAGATGGACCTCACCGACGACGACGGTCCCTACAACGAAGTCCAGACCGGTCCGCTCCTGACGCAAGCCCGGGTCGGACGCCTCGATCCCGGCGAAGCCGTCGAATGGAAGGAATGGTGGTATCCGATTCATGACCTCGGCGGTTTCACCTTCGCGAACCAGGCGGTGGCCGTAAATGCGAGCGTTGGGGGCGGCGCGTTGAACCTGCGGATGCTCGGCACGGCCCGATGGAAGAAGGTCAAGGTCCAAGCATCCAATCAACGGGACCCCGTGGTCCAGGCGCATTGCCGGCTGTCCCCCGAATCACCCGTGGAACTGGGTCTGCCGGTTCCGGATGAAACCGGTCCCTGGCATATCCGCCTTGTGGTTGGTGAACAAACTCTGGCCCAGTTCTCCCTCCCCCTGGATCTGCCCCAACGTCAGCCACCCCCGGCGCGAGCCCAGCCGGCCACCGCCAGCGAACTCGTGCAGACCGCTTGGGAACATTATCTCTTTGCCCGTTTCTCCGAAGCCGACGCGAACTTCCGTGCGGCGCTCAAACTCGACCCCAGCTCCGCCGCCGCGCGCACCGGTCTGGCGTTTCTCAAACTTGATCCGGATCCCTCCGCCGCCGCAACGGAAGCACGCGCGGCCTTGGTGACGGCTCCGGACAAGGGGCTCGCCCATTTGGCGCTGGCCGCCGCCGCGACGCGCACCGGCGATCTCCCCACCGCGCTGGAGCACGCCTGGGCGGCCGCGTTGGATCCAGCCACCGCGGTCGGCGGCCGGGCGCTCGTGGCTAAACTGCTCCTGCGCCAGAACGCCACCGACCAGGCGATCGCGGCGTTGAGCGGCTCCGGCCCCTGGGAAGTGGATCCGGTTTGCCGCGGTTGGCGTGCCGTCGCCCTGTTGCAGCGTGCCGCCGCGTCCGCCACCTCCGCCGACCAGACCGAGGCCGTGCGCCTGGCCCGCTTGAACCTGGCCATTGACCCGCTGGATGAAATCGCCCGCGCCGTACTCTGGCTCGCCGGGCAGGAGGAAAAATCCATCCAACTGGCGCGGCTGATGGAGAACGATCCCCAGTTCGGCCTCAATTTGATCGCGCAACTGGTGGAGGCGGGACAGGAGGCGGCGGCGTTACGCGTGAGCCACGCATTGTCACGGTTGCCCCTCCGCCAAAGCATCCCCATGGTGGATTATTGGTCGGAATACTTGGCGGCACAAACCGGCAACCCCCAGTCCTCGCAACCGCTGCCGAGCCAACCAGTGGTGGCGGCGACGACGGCGTTTCCCAGCCGCTGGCAAAGTGAGCCCGCGCTCCGCTTCGCATTGAAGAAAAACTCCGACCAGGGCGGGGCGGCATTGCTCCTCGGTCATCTGTTGTTTCACCTCGGTCGCCACGCCGCAGGCCGCGAGATGTGGCAGCGCGCCGTCGCACTCGACACCCAACCCGTTCTTGCCTGCCGCGCGCTGGGCATGGCCGCCAAGACGCTCGACAACGATCTGCCCGCCGCCCGCACGTGGCTCACGCAGGCGCACCGGGCCGACTCCGGGGATTCCATCGTCGCACGCGATCTGGCCAATGTTCTGTTCGCGCTCGCCGACAAGGCCGGGTCGGACGCCGAAAAACGCGCGCTCGCCACCGAAGCCCGCGATTGTTTGCAGGCCGCCTTCCCCGAAGGCAAAGGCCGTTCGGATTTCGTCGCCCTGCTGGGCCGCGCCTGGAATCGGCTCGGCGAATTTGCCGCGACCGCACGCATGCTCGACACGGTGCGCGTCACGATTTGGGAGGGCGCGCACGAAGTTCACGACCTGTTTGTGGAATCGCATCTGGCCCTGGGGACCGCGCATCTCGATGCGGGCCGCGCCGCAGAGGCGCTGGCCGAGTTCAATCGCGCGCTCGAATACCCGGCCAACCTCGCCACCGGCAAACTGGAAAACGCCCGCGAAGCGCACATCCACTTGGCCCGCGGCAACGCACTCGCCGCGCTGGGGCGCAAGGCGGAAGCCGCCGCCGCATGGAAACTCGCGGCCACCGAACCGGAATCGTCGGATCCGAAGATCGAAGCCGCGCGAAAGGAGGCCGGAGCCGCGCTGGAGAATCTCACCCAATAACCGCTCCGACAACCGTCCGGAGGGTGACAGAAGTGCCGGACCCGTCCCGGAACGGGCGCGTTGACGACAAATCCACCCGACCGCGCCGCGGCGGGAGCCCCGGAATTGACCGATCCTTCTGCCGGAAGCGCGAACCGGTGCGGGATCAGATGATTTGACCCCTCAGCCGGACCGGTGGGTCGAAGCCACGCCTGCCGGACCTGGACCGCGCGCAACCGCGCGACCGCACGGCTTGCCTGGGACAATCTTCTCCCTTACAACATGCTCGTTGCGCGCCGCCTTCGCCGAACTGTTGATCATGCTGGCCACTGTGTTGCAGTGGCTGGTACTGGCCACGCTGGTGGGAGTGATGGTGGGAAGCGGAGTCAGTTTGTTTCTCATCTCACTTTTTGCGCTGACCCATGCCACCACCGGCATTCCGTTCTGGTGGCAACTGCTCCTCCTGCCCGCCGCCGGCCTGGCCAATGGCCTGTTGCTCCATTACGGCTATCGGCTCAACCGCACGTCCTTGCAGGACGGCATCATCACGGCCTTTCACGAACAGGAGGGACGGTTGCCATTAAAAACCATGCTGATCAAACCCGTGGCGGCATTGATCACCCTGGCGTGTGGCGGCGCCGCGGGCAAGGAGGGCCCGTGCTCGCACATCGGCGCCAGCCTGGGGGCCGGTATGGGACAATTGCTCCATCTCAACTCCGAATTGCAAAAACGCCTGGTGGCGTGTGGCGTCAGCGCCGGTTTTGCCGGCGTTTTCGGCACGCCCATTGCCGGGGCGATCTATGGGGTGGAAGTCCTCGCCATCGGGCGGGTGCGCACGGATTTTTTACTGCCGGCCATTATCGGCGGCGTGACCGCTTATCAAACGAGCCAATTCTGGGGCGTGCCGTACGATTATTATTCCCTCCCCTTTTTAAGCGGATTCTCGGAAGGGTTGTTCCTCAAGACCATTCTCATCGGCATTATTTGTGGTCTGGCCGCGCGGGTGTACGTCGGCAGTTTCCATATCCTGCGCCATGCGTTTGACCGGCTGCGCGTCGCCTGCAAACTCTGGCCCCCGCTGCTGCCCTTGCTGGGCGGCGGTTTGCTGGCCTTGCTGATTCTGGTCATCCCCACCGATTATCTGGGCCTGTCCCTGCCCTTGATGAATTCGGCGCTGCACGGCGACGCCTCGCCTTACTTGGGCTTTCTGTGGAAAAGTCTGCTCGTCGCCATCACGCTCGGCTCCGGGTTTTATGGCGGAGTCGTGACGCCGCAGTTCGTGATCGGGGCCGTCACCGGCAATGCCTTCGGACATTTGATCGGAATCAATCCCGCCCTCGGCGCGGCCGCCGGCCTGGTGGCCGTGGTCGCTTCCGCTTCGAATACGCCGGTCGCCGCCATTTTGCTGGGCGTGGAATTATTCGGCGGTCAGGGCCTCCTCTACACGGCGGGCGCTGCCATCAGCGCCTATCTGCTGATCGGCCACCGGAGCATTTACCCGGATCAGCCGCTCGCCTACCCCAAATCCTCCTGGATCCAAATGCGACCGGAAATGCCCGTCGGCCAGGGCAAGGTGCGACTTTCCTATGGCCTGCTGAAATGGTGGCATCAACGCTTCCACCGCTGAGGATTTGTTTTGCGCAGGAGGGAAGTTTGCGCTGACATCATCCCAACAGCCGCGCAGATGAAGACGTTGAACCAGGATACCAATCTCACCAAGGCGCGCAGGGGAACGCATGGCGTGGTGGTGAGTTTCATGCGCGGCTTGGACTTGAGCGGGAGCATTCAAGGCGCGGACGGCGTGGGTGGAGTATTGGCGGTGAAGGCGGGCAACTCTGCCCAATGCGGCGCGATGACAAACACCACGCATTTCACCTGTTACGATGGGAATGGAAACGTCACGGCGCTGGTGAACGCGGCGGACGGAGCGGTTGCAGGGCAATATGGGTTTGATGCGTTTGGCAATCCACTGCGCGTCACCGGCCCGCTCAGGTTTCCGCCAGCAGGTGCAGCACAGCGGCGGACGGACCGGACCTTTTGGTCCGGGTGTTCAGGTGCTGGACTTCCACGACGGTCTCCGAGACCAGTTTCACCGTCCAGTTCGCGTGCAATTCCTGCGCCTGTTTGAACTGCTTGTTCGGTCTGGTTGGCGTCAGCGCATATTCCACGGCGCGGCCCGCATCCCGCAACGTCTGTACCAGCCGCAATGAGCCGGCGCGCAACTGCTCATCTTCAATCAGCACCACGACCTCCACCCGCGCCGCGAACGCAGGGAGCCGACCGCGCGCTTTGAGCAGCTCCAGCAGCACCACGTCCCCCATGCCGAACCCCAGCGCCGGCAGGTGCGCTTTGCCGCCGCTGATCAATTTCACCAGATTATCGTAACGCCCGCCGCCGGCAATGGCGCGAAATTCGCCCTGCACGTCGAACGCCTCAAAAACAGGGCCGGTGTAATACGCCAGGCCGCGCACGACGTGATAATCCACCTTCACAAACTCGCGCAGACCGCGCGCGGCGAGGTTGTCGAGAATCGCCGCCAGTTCAGCCGTTGGTTCGCCAGACCGGATGAAACCCTGCACCGCCTCGAGCGAAAAACCCAATGCCGCAAGCTGGCTCTGCGATTCTTCCGGTGACGTGCGTTCCAGTTTATCAATCACCTGAAAAAAGTCATACTCGCGTCCCGTGGGTCCGCCATGTTGGGTGAAATACGCCTGCCACGCATTGCGGCTGCTAAGGCGCACCACAAAGTCCTGGGTGGTCAAACCAAACGCGCGCAGCGTGTCAATCAACAGTGCGACCAATTCCGCGTCCGCCGCGCCATCCGTTTCTCCAAGGATATCGGCGTTAAACTGGAAGTGTTCCCGCAACCGCCCTTTTTGCTGGCGCTCGTAGCGGAACAATTGCGGCACGGCAAACCATTTGATGGGTTTCTTGTAATTGCGCTCGTGTGCCGCCACCATCCGGGCCAAGGTCGGCGTCATTTCCGGGCGCAGCGCAATTTCCCGCTCCCCTTTGTCCTTGAAGTTGTAAAGCTGACCGACAATCTCCGCGCCACTTTTCAGGGTGAACAATTCCAATGGCTCCAGGGGCGGGCCGTCGTATTCGCGAAAGCCATAACGGCGCGCGGTGTCACGCCATTTGTCGAAAAGATACTGCCGCGCATCGGCGCTCCACACGTCCTGGTGCGGCAACGGTTCGGGGTAAAAGTCGCGGAAACCGGGCAAATGTTCCATAAAGCCGGCAGCTTACGCAAAAGCTGCCCGGAGAAAAAAAGAAAAAGATGCAGCACGGGCGGGTGCCGGCCGACCCATCTGGCAGAATCAGAGGGTCGGCGGCGGCGCCAGCGGCAACCGCAACACTTCCGCCGCCATCTCCTTCCCCGGCTTGAACTTCACCACCGCCCGGGCGGGAATGGGGACATCGGTCTCCGGCCGGTTCGGATTCCGCCCCACCCGGGCCTTGCGGATTTTAACTTCAAAGACACCGAAATTCCGCAGCTCGACTTTGTCCCCCTTGGCGAGCGCCTCGGCGATGTTATCGAGGGTTCTTTGCACGACATTCAATACGTCTTCCTGCTTCAGGTTGGTTGCCTGGCTGATCCGGACCACCAAATCGCGTTTTGTCAGTGTCATAAGCGGGCGTCGTTGTGGTTGATTGGTTTTTCCCTGTGTATAAACCGCCTTGTCAGAACGTCAAGCCTCCAATTTAAGGAAATCTTTGACACCGTGGAGCTTCCGGCGCGACCCCGCCGCCGCGCGATTCACCGCCGTCTTCCGGAATGATTCAGCCGACATGCGGTGGTTTCCGATTCTGAGATGGGTCATGAATCCTTCTGTGCGGCACGGTCCGCCTCAGGCAGGAATTAGCGCCTCAACCAATCGGCAGTCCCTCGCGCAAGAATGCAGCGCCCATCGCGGCCGACGACGTCGGCGGAGGTCTGAAACCCGCCAGGCTGACCGCATGTTCCAACCAGCAGCCATTACTCAGGCCGGCGGATTGAACAGTTCCGGCCCGGAAGGTCGCAGTGGCGCGAAACTGCGGCGATGAATGGGACAGGGGCCGTATGCGGCGAGGGCTTTCAAGTGTTGCGCAGTCCCGTAACCCTTGTGCGTGGCGAATCCATACTCGGGAAATTGCCGGTCGAACTGCCGCATCAACTGGTCACGGGATACCTTGGCCAACACACTGGCCGCAGCGATGGAATAACTGCGCGCATCACCCTGCACCAGCGCGGTTTGCGGCAGGGTCATTGATTTCACGGGCCGGCCATCCACCAGGACGTGATCGGGGCGATGCGGCAACTGCGCCAGTGCCTGATGCATGGCGCGATGCGTGGCGCGCAGAATATTGAGATGGTCAATCGTGGCGGCGTCCACCACGGCAATGGCGCGGCAGATGTCCGGATGCGCCATCAGCAGCGCGAAAAATTCCTCGCGGCGGGCCTCCGTGAGTTGCTTGGAATCGTTAAGTCCGATTAAGCGTCGATCGCACCCGGATTGCAACCAAGTGCGGGGGAGAATCACCGCCGCGGCCACCACGGGGCCGGCCAGCGGCCCGCGTCCGGCTTCATCCACACCGGCCACGCGCGTCATGCCGCTTCGCCACAACTCGCGCTCAAAACGCAGTCGGTCCGCAAAGTCGGACGCGGTCCCGCTCAATGCATGGCCACCGCGCACGTGCCGATCCCCGGACGATAGTAATTGAACTGCACGTTGGGATGGTCCGCCAGGAGGGACATGGGCACGGATGAGTCGGGGATTTTCTTCGCCACCATCAAACAGGTCAGGCGTTGCCCGAAAGGATTGTCGTGATGTCCCGCGTGCCAGATGGATACCTTTTCCGCCTTCCAGGTTTCCACCGGACCGACGGTGACCGCCTGGGTGGGCACGAGCGAGATATTGCCCCCCCCCGAGGTGCGTGCGTTTTGCGCGACGGTGAGCGGATGCAAATCCACCACGCGCGTGCCGAGTTTGCGATATTCCGCTGGCGTCGGAGGAGACTTTTGGTATTTGCCGGTGCGGCGCGCGGGATCATTGAACGCCCAATGCTTCACGTCGCCCTGACCGCCCTGCATCACTGCACAACGCACCCCGGCATCCCAACTCCGTTTGAAGGACGTCGTGTCCACCTTGGGGAAGTGCAGATGGCTGTCCGGCATCACGAGGTTTTTACGGATGCGATCGAAGCACAATTGGCGATCGGCCTTTTCAAAGGAAAGCGGATGACTGGGCGGCACCTCCCGGCCATCCAACACCCATTCATCCATGCCCCAAAAATGTCCTGAGCGCACGTTGATCCCAAGATCATTCACGATCCGTGCCACCAGAGGCAATTGTTCGGTCGGACCGATGGGGCCGCAAATGCCCACCGGATTGTCCGGTGTGGCTTGCTGCCAGGCCGCGACGTACTCCAGCGCTTCGGCCAGGTAAAAATCCTCGAGCGTGTCATACATGACGACCTTGAAGCCGGGGCGCGAGAGCCGGAGCATTTTTTCCGGGGTGAGCTTGACGGTGTCGCGAATGATTTCGTCGTCGAGCGTGGTGTAATCCCACCAATCCGGCGAGATGGCGCTGAATTTGCGAGGCATAAGCGGCTTTCGTTAGTGGTTATAACGGTTCGTGGCGGTAGTTTCGTTACTCAAGCAAATAACTCAAACAAAAAGTGCATGAAGAAAGACCGTTGCCCGAACCGGCGGCGCCCGTATGTTGTGACCGTGAATCAGAAGCCTCATCGTCCGCTGCCCGCACCGCTCGGATGGTTCGGTCGTCTTGCCGCCATCGCCATCGTGAGCACCGCGTGCGCCCAGGTCGCGCCCGGCCCGTATGAGTTGCTTCCGTTCGCGGACGGTTTCATCATCGAGGCCTTCAAGGATTTGATCCCGGCGAATGGCAGCATTGCGGATTGGACTGGCTGGTCGGGGGGCAGCTGGGTTTCGCCTCACGCGTACGACAACCACATCGGCTCCGATTTTTCCGTACAAAGCGGCACGCCGCTGTACGCCGCCGTTTCGGGCACCGTGACGGAAGTGGTGAACAGCTTTCCCCCCAACGATCATTCCACTTACGGCGGCAACTACGTGCGCATTCAGGCGAACGGACTTTCACCCAACGGCGAACCGCTGGACCTGCTGTATCTGCACCTGCTGCAAGTGACGGTGGCCGTGAACCAATCCGTCAACGTCGGCGATCTGATCGGGTTCTCGGACAACACAGGCAACTCGACTTCGGAACACGTGCATCTGCAAACCGAGGTGCGCGGCAGCGGAACGCAAACATGTCCGTTTTACTGGGGGCATTTCAAATACCCGATCGTGTTCAACCCCGCCGGAACGATGCAGGTGGGACGAATCATCCGCATCGCCGCCGCCAGCACGTTCATCCGCACGGATCGCCAGGACACCAGCCCCGTCATTACGCAGGCCCATCGCGATCAACTGTATTTCTGCAGCTACCCCAAACATGGCTACTACCTGGTGTTCATCCCGGACGATGGCCGGTATCGCAGCGGCTGGGTTCGCGCCACGGACGCCCATGAAGTCTTTGATGGCACGGTGATTCAGACGCTGCCGGATAATGTTCCTTATTCCCCACTCGGATCGTTGGCCGCGAAGTTCCCCATTCGCGCCGCGCCCAATGAAAGCGCCAGCCAGATCGGACAGATTCTGTTTGGTGGCGGACGCTTCGTCGCAGACCAGAGCACGAACGGTTTTTATCGCATTCCCCTGCCCGGCCCGGCGCCCACGTGGGGCTGGGTCCAACCCACCGCGCGAATGATTGTCTATCCCCAACTGACGCGGCCCGCGATTGACCTGGCCACGCTGCCGAACAACACGTTTCCCATTCAGGAAAATTTCAGCACGACCGGCAAATCCATGTTTGGACGCCCCAAGTTCAACCGTTCCGTGGTGGAAACGTTCAGTCCGCCCGCGCCCGGTGGCGACGGCAAGGCCTTGCTGGTGACGGATCGCACCAATTTCGGTTACGGCACCACGGAATCGGTGACCGTGGGCAAACCCGGCCACCAAAATTATTACGTCCAGTGCGACGTGTATTTTAATTACGCACCAGGCTATCTGGCCAACGGTGCGTGGGAACGTTACGGCCTGTTCCTGCGCGATGACGGTTTTGCCGGACTTGACACCACGTTCGAAGGCGCCGGCAACGCGTACGCGCTGCTGTGGGATTGCGACGACGGGCGGTTGCGTGCGGCAAAACTGACGGACGGCGCCATCACCGATTTCTTTTCCACACCGCAATATCGTCCCGCCAGCGGGTGGCATCGGATGCGGGTGGAAGCGCGCGGCAGCAACCTGCGCTTTTTCCTGGACGGCGCGCTGTTAGTGCAAGTCAACGACGCGACTCACCCGGCCGGGGTTTGCGGTTTGGGCTACAGCTGGCATCCGGGCAGTCCGGCGACCTATCCCGGCGGCCGGGGCGCGCATTTTGACAACTTCATGGCGGACACCCTCGACGCCGGGACGACGCCGACGATTCGCCTCGACACTCTGAATTTGAGCGGCGAGGAACTGCAATTTTCGTTCACCGGCGCCCCGGGGAACATTTATGAAGTGCAAACCTCCCCCGACCTGATGAACTGGAATTGGCTCACCAGCATTTTGCTTGTTGGCAACGCGACCACCGTCAGCGATCCGGCCAGCAACCCCGGAGCGCGTTTCTATCGCGTCCGCTGGGTGCGCTAAAGCCAAACGTGGCGGCGCGCCCCAACCCGGAGTCGCGCGCGGGGGATTCCTCCCGGGGGCACCACCAGCCCGGCGTGGTGCCGTGGTCGAACGGCGGTGAGGTCCGGCAAGCCTCATCCCCGCGATTGCGCCCTCCGCCCATCATCAAGAAGTTTTTGGTAAGCGCGATTGAGGGCGCACTGGCGTCCCAGGACCGCCCGCAGGGGGTCCACCTCCCTGGCGCTGAAACCGTAGTGCAGATGGCGCGACCAGCCCTCGGCGAGTTTGAAACGCCGCGAGCGCTTGCCGAGCCGCCGGGCGTCCGCCTCGATTTTGGCGTCAAAGGAATCCATCCCCTGACTGGCGACCAGCCACGCCATCTGACTCTTGTGCTCCAGCAGCGCGCGACGTTTCACGGGCTGGGTGCTGGTGATGTTGACAAAAATTTCCGGCGGCGCCAGGCGGCGCAACGGATCGCGCATGGAATGGGGGATGCAATGGTAGATGGTGAGATCGTAATCGGCCGTGGGCCGGGGCGGAAGGGATTGGAAGTTCGGCATCGCGTGCGTGAAAGCCGCTGAAACGACCACGCGACAGGTGTTGGTGTGGTCTTCCATGTAATCCACCGGCGGATGCGTCAACACGATCGTGGGTTGCACTTCGCGGATGACCGCCGCCACGCGCCGGATCAATTTGAGGTCGTAAAAAATCTCCATGTCGTTGACGAACGGAGGATGGAAGTGCGCGCCGAGGACTTTGGCCGCGCGTCTGGCCTCCCCCAGACGAATGCGCGCCAACTGCCGCGGCCCGTATTCCTGGCTGCCGTGGCAGCCGTTGGCCAGGGTTTGGTAATGGATTTCATACCCGGCGCGTTGCAACAGCACGAGCGTGCCGGCCATCAAAAATTCGATGTCGTCAGGATGCGCGCCAATGGCGAGTGCGGTCGGTTTGGGCATGGCGATAAGGTTGGCTTTGGTGCTGCGTCAGAGTCGGACCGGTTTTCCGGTGGCGGCTGACTTATCCGCCGCGTAAATGATCTCGTGGGTTTTGGCGGCGGTTTCCAGATTGGTGAATGGCATTTCCTTCCCGTCGGCAATCGCCTTGAAGAACGCCTCGAACTGCGCGGCGTACGGGTGATCTGAGACATCGCCGGAATCCGCCAGCTTCAGCGCCAGCTGGCTCCACTGCTGTTTGTTCGTGCCCAGTTTGTTGGAGTGAAATTTGTTGTCCAGGAGCGAGCCTTCACTGCCGATCAGGTGGGTGTGCAGGTAATAAGGTTGCAGGCAATCAATGGAGACCGCCGTTTTGCCAATGCGCCCGTCCTTGAACTTCAAAATCGTGGTGCTGGTGGTCGGATATTCGTAACCGCGAAAAATGGGATTGGCGGATTTTGCGTTGTAGCTCATCACGCTTTCCACCTCGCCATCCATGCAAAACAGCAGGGCGTCCAACGCGTGGCAGCCGGCGGAAAGCAGCGCGCTCCCCCCCTCGTTGCGTTTGACATTCCAACGGAATTGACCATACCACGGACCAATGCCGTGATAATAATCCACTTCCGCATAATGCAATTTGCCGAGGACTCCGGCTTCCAGGACGGCGCGGGTGGTTTGGAATTGGCTGGAATAGCGCAGCTCAAACCCGGCGCAGGTCTTCACGCGCGCTTGCCGCACCGCTTGTTGCAATGCGCGCAAATCCTTGAGCGAAAGCGCCAGCGGTTTCTCCAGAATCAGATGTTTGCCGGCCCGCGCCGCCTGCACCGCCTGGCGCACGTGCAGGCTGGGCAGGCTGCAGATCGAGACGACGTGAATCTCGGGATTTGCCAACATCACCTCCAGGTCATTGTAAACGGTGAGGTCGCATCCGTATTGCCGGCTCAGGCTCCCCCCATCCAGCGGGCGGGCGGAACAAATGGCCGTGACCCGGCCGAGCGAACTGGCATTGATGGCGGGAATGTGCGCCGTGGCGACCCAACCGTAACCGATAATCCCCACATTGAGTTTTTTCATGCTTGCATCCGTTAAACTAAATCAACTGACCGTGTCGCTGGTCATGCCAACGCGTTTCCCGTCGGTTGTCAAAACAAAATCCCCACAGTGTTGGGAAAAGCTGGGCAAATCGTGCCCCCGTGGTGAAGCTGCAGGTGATGAACACGCAGCGGCGCGCGCATAAACCAACTGAATCATTGCGACCGGACAATCGTGTCGCCAGAGCGCGGGCCGGCGCAATCCTCGAATCATTCGCCCGGGTCTGGACTTGCAGCGCATCGCCCCAGGAACCATGCTCACCCCCATGCCGACGGACACGCCAAGCAAACCAGCCGCACCCGCCGGGTCGCCACCCGCCTCACGCGGCCAGGCGGCGTTACAAACTTTTATCAGCGCGTCAGGCCGGGCCGGGCTTCTGGTCGGCACCGCCTTGTGCTTCCTGGTCCTTAAATCAACGGCAGCTCCCGCCACCGGACCGCTGCGCGCTCATCCGGATAATCCGCGCTATTTCACGGACGGCACCCGCTTGCCGGGCGGCGCGTTGCGCGCGGTCTATCTCACGGGATCGCACACCTGGAACAATCTTGTGGACATGGGGCGAAGCAATCCACCCGAGCCGTTTGACTGGGAGGCTTACCTCAATTTCCTGCAAAACCACGGTCATAACTTCATCCGCTTATGGACGTGGGATTCCACCACCTGGGACACCCGCGCGAACGGCGTCCTGAAAAAAGACTTCATTCATCACGTCGCGCCCTTACCGTGGCGACGAACCGGTCCGGGCAACGCGCTGGACGGGGAACCGAAATTCAATCTGAACGAGTTCAATCCTGAATACTTCCATCGCCTGCGCGCGCGGGTGGCGGCCGCCGGAACACGCGGCATCTATGTCAGTGTGATGCTGTTCGAGGGTTGGGGTTTGTTTCACGGCAACCGGCGGCGCGGCACTGATGACGGTTGGGCCTGGCGCTCCCATCCCCTGAATCCAGCCAATAATCTTCAAGCTCCCGCCGTTGCGGATGCGGACGCGTTCAGCGGACGCATTCATACCCGGCGCAACCCCGAGGTTAACGCCTGGCAAGCGGCGTACCTCCGCAACGTCGTAACCACACTGAATGACCTGGACAACGTGCTCTACGAAGTGATCAATGAGGGCGGCGAAAAGGAATGGAACTGGTGGGTGATCCAAACGGTTCAGGATTGCGAGCGCACCCAACCGAAACAACATCCGGTCGGAAACACCGGGCACGGCGCGGAACGCCTGCCCTCGCTGCTGGCCAGTCCAGCAGATTGGATTTCGCCCGGACGCGTGGACGGCTTTGGTGAAAATCCACCCGCTTGGAATGAACAACGAGTCAGCCTGCTGGACACCGATCATATCTGGGGCGTCGGGGGCAATGCCGACTGGGTTTGGAAGAGCTTCGTCCGGGGCCACAATCCGATTTTCATGGACCCATACGATGGTTCAGTATTGGGTGTGGATCGTGGTTGGGAACCCATTCGCGCGGCTCTGGGACGAACCCGATACATTGCCGAACAAATGAATCTGGCGTCCATGACTCCTCGCAATGAACTTGCTTCCACTGGCTATTGCCTTGCTTGCCCCGGCGAGGAATACCTCGTTTACCAGCCAGTTGGTGCGCAGCCGTTCTCGCTCGAACTCAAAGCCGGGACCTACCAAATCGAGTGGATTCATCCGACGCGATCCGAACGCGCGTCGCCGGAGCGCCTCCAAGCCGGCGACGGCGCCCACGAGTTCAAAGCTCCCTTTCCCGGCGCCGCCGCACTGCACGTTAAATCCTCAAAGTTATAAACGCTCTTCGCACCAGCCGGCCGAGTCCAAATGCCAGCCGCCTGATCCAGCCCCGGACCGGATTCAGCGCTGCCCCGCGTCCCTGACGACAGATCCGGCTAATCGCCCTGATCCGAGGCCGGTTCGCGGGGACGCTTGCAAACGGGCCCGCATGGGTTATTAACATCGCGCGGCGGAACTGGAGTCACCATGACCACCATACTGGGCATCTCGGCATTTTATCACGACAGCGCGGCCGCGTTGTTGGTGGATGGCGAGATCGTGGCCGCTGCTCAAGAGGAACGGTTTACCCGGCAAAAGCACGACGCGACCTTCCCCACTCAGGCCGTGGCTTATTGTTTGCAGGAAGCCAACTTGGATGCCCAGGACCTCGACTACATCGTCTTTTATGACAAACCGCTCACGAAATTTGAACGGCTGCTGGAAACTTATCTGGCTCATGCTCCCGCCGGCTTTCGTAGTTTCCGGCTCGCCGTGCCCATCTGGTTGAAGGACAAACTGCACCTGCGCCGCGCCTTGCGTCGCCATCTCCCACAAGCCCGGCACGTGCCGCTGGTTTTCACCGACCATCACGAGAGCCACGCCGCCAGCGCCTTTTTCCCGAGTCCATTTGAGCAAGCCGCGATTCTGACGGTGGATGGCGTGGGCGAGTGGAGCACGGCCACGTGGGGCGTGGGGGAAGGCAACCGGCTGCGACTGCACGCCGAACTGCGCTTCCCCCATTCGATCGGCCTGCTTTATTCCGCATTCACTTATTACTGCGGGTTCAAGGTCAACAGCGGCGAGTACAAACTCATGGGACTGGCCCCTTACGGTCAACCGATCTATCGCGGGCTGATCCTCCAGGAACTGCTCGACCTGAAAGCGGACGGCAGTTTCTGGATGAATCAGGATTACTTCAACTATTGCCAGGGACTGACCATGACCAGCGCAAAATTCCATCGCCGATTCGGCGGCCCGCCCCGCCGCCCGGAGACGGCGCTGGAACAACGGCACATGGACCTGGCGGCGAGCATTCAGGCGGTCACCGAGGAAATTCTGCTGCGCATGGCGCGGGAAGTGCACCGGCAAACTGGAAGGCGGAAGCTGGTGCTGGCCGGCGGGGTGGCCCTGAATTGCGTCGCCAACGGTCGCCTGTTGCGGGAAGGCCCGTTTGAAGAGTTGTGGATTCAACCCGCGGCGGGCGACGCGGGTGGGGCCCTGGGCGCCGCGCTGTTCGTCTGGTACCAGCTGCTCGAAAATCCGCGCGCACCCCGGGAGGGCGACGCACAAAAGGGCAGTTTCCTCGGTCCGCAATTTTCCCGGGCAGAGATTGAAAGCTTTCTGCACGAGACCGGGGCAACCTACACCCGGTTTGACGACGAAGCCCGCCTGCTGGCGGAGGTGGCACGCTGGCTTGCGGAGGGAAAAATCATCGGTTGGTTCCACGGCCGCATGGAGTTCGGTCCGCGCGCGCTCGGAGCGCGCAGCATCCTGGGCGATCCCCGCGATCCCGCCATGCAGGCCAGAATGAACTTGTGCATCAAGTTCCGGGAAAGCTTTCGTCCGTTTGCCCCCTGCGTCTTGCGGGAGCGCGCGGCGGATTATTTCGCGCTCCGAGCCGATCAGGAAAGCCCCTACATGCTGCTCGTTGCCGACCTCCTGGAAAAACACCGCCGGCAACTCTCCGCGGCTCAGATCCATCAAATGCGAACCGATCCCGATTTGCGTCAACGGATCAATATCGTGCGCTCCACGCTACCCGCCGTGACTCACCTGGATTACAGCGCCCGGGTGCAAACCGTGGACGCTTCGCGTCACGGCCGGTTCCATCGCCTGCTCACAGCTTTCGCGGAACATACCGGCTGCCCGGTGCTGATCAACACCAGCTTCAACATTCGCGGTGAACCCATCGTCGCCACGCCGCACGACGCGCACCAGTGTTTTCTCGCCACGGACCTGGACGTGCTCGTGTTGGAGGATTTTGTGTTGCACAAGGAGCAGCAGAAAAACACACTCACCCCGACGCAACGCGCCCAACACATGACCCGATTTGAACTCGATTAGACGGCTGCCCCGTGCCGGCACATGAAATGGACCGATCTCCAGCTGCATCCGAACCGGAAGATGTTGCGGCAATTCGCAGCCGCCTGGCTGGTGGCCTGGCTGCTGCTCGCGGGGCGACTGTGGGTGCAACCCGGGCGCCAGCAGGTCGCCCTTCTGCTGGCGGGGGTGGCGGTGGGGATTGGGGGACTGGGCTGGGTCCGGCCGGACCGCATCCGCTGGTGTTACGTGGCGGCGATGGTTCTGGCCTTTCCCATTGGCTGGCTGGTTTCGCAGCTTGTGCTGGCGCTGATTTTTTACGGACTGATCACCCCCCTGGCATTGGTCTTTCGCGGGCGTGGACGCGATCCGCTGCAACGCGCGCGGCCCGCTTCCGATGAAAGCCTCTGGCGGCCGAAAGCCTCACCGGCGGACGTGCGTCGCTATTTTCGCCAGTATTGAAAGGACACCTTGAATTGCCGCGCATGAGCCAACGCAAACCAAAAGATTTCGAACGGGCCGCCCGGGAACAATCCTCGCCGGGATTTTTCGCCGAGCTTTGGGGGTTCTTGCGCGAGAACAAAAAGTGGTGGCTGATTCCGATCCTCCTCGTCCTGCTGATTTTGGGCGTGCTGGTCCTCTTGTCCGGCACGGGCGCCGCGCCCTTCATTTACACGCTATTTTAGCCGCGCGAACCCCGGCGGATTCGTCTGGAACAGCCCCGAACCCTCGCCGCCCGGGTCCGGGCGCGACTGGCGGCGCGCCGACCGGATCGCATCCGCTGTCGAGGAACGCAGCGGGGACGGGATGTCCGGAGCGTCGGGAGGTTTCCCGCTTCCGCCGCCGGCGCGGCGGCATGCAGACTATGGCGCGGTGGATGTCGCCGCCGGCGCAGAAAACCTCCGCGCAAATGGCGGGGCCGGCTTCCCTTTGGATTCCCGGTTGTGCGCCCGTACATCCAGGATGATTTTCAGAAGCACCAACAACGCCAAAGCGCCCTGGGGCGCATGCAGCTGCAAAATGAGAAATGCGCCGCCCAGAATGGCGATGTGCAACACCACCACCCGGCCGTACGGAGACTGCATCGCGTTGGTCAACGAGGCGGTGCGAAATTCACCCCGCCACAGAAAATTGTAAACAAACGCAAACCCGTGGCTCGCCAGAAGGGCCGCCGCGGCATAGCCCAGGTGCAACTGTCCAATCGTCCGGATTACGTCGCTCCACTGGGCGGCCGACGCACCCTGTCGGAAGGCGCCGCCGAAAAGGCCGATGATAAACGCTCCATGGACAAGCGTAAAAATGCCATAGTGGAAGCAGAAGAACGGCACGAGGAACATTTTGACGAGCCACAAGCCGCGTTCCTGCGGCTGGCAACACAACATGCGCAGGGCGTTGACACCTCCGATGATCAGGTTTTCCAGCCAGAAGAGAAGCACCACCGCATACACCTCCCAGCCGAGCGCCAGCACGCCGTAGAGCGGGACCAGGTTGGCGAGTATCAGGGTGATCAGCGTGGGGGAAAGCCACTGGCCGGATCGCGACGGAACGTCATTCATCCCCGGATTCCCCGCAAAATCTTTGCCAATTCACGTGGCGTTCCGAAGCTCCCTCTGAAACCGCACGCCCCGGGACACATTCTACTTGCTCCCACGCCGGGAATGACCTACGCATGACGCTTGTAAACCACCGGATCCGACGCAGGTGGCCCCCGAGTGGATGAGCCATCATCAATCAGGACCGAAGCCAGCAAGCACACTTTATGCAAAATCACGTCACCCGTCGCAAATTTCTGGGCAGCACCACCGTGGCCGGCGCCGGCCTCGCGGTTGGTCTGCCGCAAATCACCCGCGGCGCAGAAGCCGCCGCCAAACCCGCGGCACTGGGTGGCAGCAAGGCTTTTTCCGGGAGCTTCCCGGGCTGGCCAGTTGTTGAGGCCGCCGAGGAAGAAGCGGTTCTCGCCACCTTGCGCTCGAAGCATTGGTACCGCGGTTCCGGCAAGAATGTGGCGCGTTTCGAAGACGCCTACCAGCAACTGACCGGTGCCCGACACGCCCTCGCCACCGCCAGCGGCACCGCCGCCCTCACCACCGCCCTGGGCGCTTTGCATGTCGGCCCGGGCGATGAAGTAATCACCACGCCCTACACTTTTGTCGCCACCTACAACGTCATCGTGCTGAATTACGCGCTGCCCATCTTCGTGGATGTGGACCCCGAGAGTTTTCAAATTGACGCGGATAAAATTGAGGCCGCCATCACGCCCCAGACCAAGGCGCTGCTTCCGGTTCACATCGCCGGCAGCCCGGCGGATCTGGACAAAATTCTGGCGATTGGCCAGCGCCACAAACTGCCGGTCATTGAAGACGCCTGCCAGGCGCACCTTGGCGAGTGGCGCGGCCGGAAGGTTGGCACGCTGGGACTGGCAGGTTGTTTCAGCTTCCAGGCGAGTAAAAATCTGAATTCCGGCGAGGGCGGGGCCGTGCTGACCAATGATGATCAATTTGCCGACGCCTGCTACCACTTTCACACGCAGGGCCAGGCCAAAAAAGTCACCGGGGCCAGCTTCAGCTACGCGGGCACGCGGGGCTCGAATCTCCGGCTTTGCGAATTTCAGGGCGGCCTGTTGCTGGCGCAGATGACGCGCGTGGTGGCCCAAACCCAGCGGCGCACCGAGAACGCCCAATACCTGACCCAGTTGCTGCGGGAAATCCCCGGCATCACCCCCGCCAAGTTGTATCCCGGCACGACCCGCAGTGCGTATCATCTGTACATGTTCCGCTACGATCCGGAACGATTCGCCAGACTGCCGCGCGCCAAATTTCTCGCCGCGCTCGGCAAGGAAGGTGTGGGCGCTTCCGGTGGTTACGGTCCGATGCACCGTGGCGCTTACGTGGCTAATCTCGCCCAGGACCCGCACTTTCTGAAGGTGTATGGCGAAAAACGCATGCAAACGTGGCTGGAGCAAACCCGGAATTGTCCGCAAAACGACCGCGTGTGCGAGCAGGCGGTCTGGTTCACGCAAAACATGCTGCTCGGTCCGCGCACCGACATGGACCAGATTGCCGAAGCCATCCGCAAAATTCAGAAATACGCCGCGGAACTGGTGTAAACACACGTGCCCTTCACGCTGCCAGCATTACGGGCGGTGACTCCGCCGCCTCGACGAACACCGCCACCCACCTGGTTTCAGCGTCCGTTGACTGATCCCTCATGGACAGTGACGCACTGAACGGGTGGCCGGGCGGGCTTGACAACCGTTGCGCCTCACCGGGCGCAAAACAGGTGATGCCCCGTATCTGCGCGGGCGGGCAGCGCCTGCTGGCGGTCGGGATGCTGCTCGTGGCTCTGCCGTCACTGGTCGGCGGTGAGGCGGCAACGCCGAAATTGCCGCGCCTCCAACTGGCGGCGGATGCCCGCGGCTTCGTGACCAGCGACGGACGACCGTTCATTCCCTTCGGCGTAAACTACTATCGTCCCGGCACGGGTTGGGCGCCGCAGGTGTGGAAACAATTCAACGCCAGCGCCACCCGTGAGGATTTCAGACGGATGCAGGCCGCTGGCGTGAACTGCGTCCGGGTTTTTCTGAGTTTCGGCTCGTTCTATTCCACGCCGGGGCAACTGGATGCCGCCGGCCTCGCGAAGTTTGACGAGTTTCTTGAGCTGGCCGAAGCCAGCGGGATTTATGTGCATCCGACCGGTCCGGATCATTGGGAAGGCTTGCCGGACTGGGCAACACCGGATCGGTACGCCGACGAGGCGTTCCTGACGGCCTTGGAACAATTCTGGTCGGCGTTTGCCGCGCGCTATCGCGGTCGCAGCGTCATTTTCGCCTACGACCTGCTGAACGAACCCCATGTTCCGTGGGACACCCCGGCGCTGCGCGTGAAATGGAACGATTGGTTGAAACAGCGTTACGGCTCAATGGAAAACCTGGCGACAGCGTGGGGTCGCACCAATCTCCCGCCCCCCGGAGATTTTGCGCCGCCCGCGCCACAAGCGATGCCCGGCGACCGCGCACTGCTGGATTATCAGGCGTTCCGTGAATCCATTGCGGACGAATGGACGCGCCGCCAGGTCGTCGCGCTCAAAGCCGCTGATCCGCAGGCGCTCGTTACCGTCGGTCTGGTGCAATGGTCGGTGCCGAGTCTGCTCCCCAGTGTGAAGCATTATGCCGCGTTCCACCCCGGTCGGCAGGCCCGCTTTCTGGACTTCATGGAGATGCATTTCTATCCACTGGATCGGGGCGCGTTCACCTACCGCGATGCGGAGGAGGAGCAGCGCAACCTCGCCTACCTGCACGGCGTCGTGTCGGAGGTGGCCAAAACGGGCAAGCCGGTCGTCATTGCGGAGTTCGGCTGGTACGGCGGCGGCACACCCCGCTTTGACCAGGGCCGGCCTCCAGCCGCTTCCGAGGCGCAACAGGCGCAATGGTGCCGTCGCTTGATCGAGACGACCGCCGGTCTGGCTTGCGGCTGGCTCAACTGGGGATTTTACGATCAACCCGAAGCCACCGACGTCAGCGAATTAACCGGTCTGTACCGGGCCGATGGCACGGCCAAGGTGTGGGGACGCGAATTCCAACAACTCGCCAAACGCTTCGCCACGGAAGGCCTGTCCCGCACGGCCCCGCAGGTTCACGCCCGGTTGAACTGGGCGGACTGCGTGACCGATCCGGCAGCCGGCGAGCGCTGGCGCGACGCTTATGCCCAACAATTCGCTGCCGCCACTCCGCCGACCCGCCCCCCCGGCTCCGAACGCGTCATCGCCTTTTATTATCCGTGGTATGGCAACCCTGCCCGGGACGGTCGCTACGCCAATTGGAACCATCCGGTCGCCGTGCGCCACGGGCCGCCGCGCGCCTTCCCCGGCGGCGACGACATCGGCGCGAACTTCTATCCGGCACTCGGCTGTTACAGTGTGAATGACCCGGCGGTGCTGCGCGAACACGTCCGTCAATTGCAGCAGGCGGGCGTGGGAACGATCTGCGTCAGTTGGTGGGGGCGTGACACCTTCACCGACCGCGCGTTGCCCGCGTTGTTCGAAGTGGCGGAGGCCAACGGATTGAAAATCAGTTTTCATCTCGAACCCTTTCCCGGCCGCAACGCAACCACCACGCGGGATGCGGTGGGTTACTTGCTGGAAAAATTTGGCGCCTCACCCGCGCTGCAACGACTGGCGAGTCACGGCCGGCGTCCGGTCTTTTTCGTTTATGACTCCTACCTGACTCCGGCGAGCGACTGGGCGACGTTGCTGCAACCAAACGGCCGGCAGACGCTGCGCGGCACCTCCTTTGACGCCGTTGTCATTGGTCTGTGGGTGAACGCGCAGGAGGAACGGTTCATCACGGACGGCGGCTTCGATGGTTTCTACACCTACTTTGCGACGGATGGCTTCACCTACGGATCGACGATGAAAAACTGGCCGAAATTGATGGAATGGGCACGCGCCAACGGCAAGTTGTTCGTCCCCTGCGTGGCTCCGAGCTATGTTGACACCCGCATCCGCCCCTGGAACGACGCAAACACGCGCGCCCGGGAAGGTGGAGCGTATTATGATCGGATGTGGTCCGCAGCGTTGAGAGTAAGGCCGGAGCTGGTGGGCGTCACCTCGTTCAATGAGTGGCACGAAGGCACCCAGATTGAACGCGCCGTGCCGAAATGGACTCCCGGGTTCACCTACCAGGATTATCAACCGTGCGCCGCCGATTACTACCTGGAGCGCACCGCCGACTGGGTCCGCCGGCTGCTCGCGTCACCATAAATTCCGCACGGCCGCGCCTGCTCCCAACCTCTTTGACAACGGGGATGGGATTCAACGTCGGAAAGGGTTGTCGGTGCTGCCGGCTGAATCCGCGCTCCTCCTCACGGGCCCTGCAGTTCTTGAACGTGGCTTGACGCACCGCCACCGGGAAAAGGAAATTTACGCGTCCAAGCGCCGGCAGGCGGCCGGACAAATGTGTTATTGAGCTGGACGCCCAAAACTGTTCTCTTGTGGCCATGCGTGTGAATTCGCTCCGTCAACGTCTCGCGGTGTGCAGTTGGTCGCTCCAGCCCACCAGCCCGGAAGACCTGATTTCCAAACTGCAACAGACCGGCGTGAGCCGGGTGCAACTGGCGCTGGACCCGCTGCGTGATGATCCGGCCGCCTGGAGTCAGACTCCCGCCCGACTGCAGGCCGCCGGCGTCGGGATCGCCTCCGGCATGTTTGGGTGTGTCGGCGAAGATTACACCTCGCTCGAAACCATTCGCCGGACGGGCGGCATCGCTCCGGACGCCACTTGGGACCAGAACTGGAAAAACATCCAGGCCACCGCGGCGCTCGCCCGCCAGCTTGGCCTGAAATTGGTCACGTTCCATGCCGGTTTCCTGCCGCACGACCCGACCGATCCTGATTTTACCAAATTGAAACAGCGCCTGCTCCAAACGGCGGACTGTTTCCAGGCGCAGGGCGTCGCGCTGGGTTTGGAAACCGGGCAGGAAACCGCCGCGGTGCTGGCCGAATTCCTCCGCCACCTCAACCAGCCCAACGTGGGAGTGAATTTTGACCCCGCCAACATGATCCTCTACGACAAGGGCGATCCCCTCGCGGCGCTGCGCCAACTGGCGCCCTGGTTGCGGCAGGTGCATGTCAAGGATGCGCGGCGCACCCAGGTGCCCGGCACCTGGGGGGAGGAGGTCGCTGCCGGCACCGGCGAGGTGGATTGGCGGCAGTTTTTTGCCGTCCTGGCCGAACTTGGTTTTCAGGGCGATCTGTGCATCGAACGCGAAGCCGGCCAGCAACGCGTGGCGGACATCCGCACCGCGCGCGAACTGGTGGAACGACTGTAACTTTAACCCCCTATCATTATCATGAGCAACGCATCCTCCCGTCCCGTGAACGTGGCCGTCGTCGGCCTTGGTTTCATGGGAATCACCCATATCAAATCATATCAACAACTGCCCGGAGCGCGGCTGGTGGCGGTCTGCGACGCCTTTCGACAGCCGGTGGACGGCGTGCTGCCGGGCATCAGCGGCAACATCACCAGTGCGGACGCGCTGGTGCTGGGCCGGGAGGTGCGCGCCTACAAGGAATTGGGCGACCTGCTCAAGGATGACGACGTGGATCTGATTGATCTCTGCGTGCCGACTCCCCTGCACGTGCCGCAGGCCACCGCCGCCCTGGCCGCCGGCCGCCATGTGTTGTGCGAAAAACCGCTGGCGCGCACCTCCGCCCTCGCACGGGAGATTGTCGCCGCCGCCCAAACCGCCAGGGGTTTCTTCATGCCGGCCATGTGCATGCGGTTCTGGCCGGGCTGGGCCTGGTTGAAGGAATTGGCGGCGAAACAAACCTACGGCAAAATTCTCACGGCGCGTTTCCGCCGCGTGTCCGCGCCGCCCGGCTGGAGCCGTCAGGCGTACTTCAACGGCGGGGAATCGGGCGGGGCACTGCTGGACCTGCACATCCACGACACCGATTTCGTGCAGTTCGTCTTCGGCCGTCCTCAGCGCGTTTATTCCACCGGGCTCAGCCGGTTCAGCGGCGCGATTGATCATGTGGTCACGCAGTATCACGTGGCCGGTGGTGCAACGGTGCATGCGGAAGGCAGCTGGCTGCTGACCGCCGGCTTCAACATGGCCTACACGATCATGTGCGAGAGGGCCACGGTGGATTTCGACAGCGCGCGCGGCGCGGAGGCCCTGCGCATCGACGAAGAGGGTCAACCCACCCGCACCATCAAACCGGACGGCGTGGACGGTTACGTGGAGGAATTGCGCCATTTTATAACCTGCATTCAATCGGGCCGGCCGCCCTCCATCGTCACCGCCGAGGATGCGCTGGGTTCGGTGGAGATTTGTGAGGCGGAAGAACGCTCCATCCAAACCGGACAAGTCGTGACACTTTGACCACTCCCGCGGATTTTCGCGCCCACCCCTCCGACACATGCAAATTCGATCTCTCCTGGTCATGGCCCTTTCGGTTTTCGCAATGCCACATCCGCCCGCGTCCGGACAGGAAACCCTGCGCGCCGTCGGAGTCGCCAGTGTGGACATTACGCCGGACTATCCGATCCGCCTGAGTGGCTACGCCGTGCGCACCACCGAAGCGACCAATGTTGCGCAACGGATCTGGGCCAAGGCCCTGGCCATTGGCTCTGACGCAGAGGGCCCGGCGATTCTGATCACGGTGGATGCCACCGGCGTGCCCGGGCACATCCGGGATACGGTGGCCGCACGTCTGGCGCAAAAGCACATTGATCCGCTGCGCGTGACGGTTTGCTCGACCCATACCCACACCGCGCCGTTTCTGGCGGGTTATTTGCCGACCTTGTTCGGTGCGCCCCTGCCGCCGGAACACGACGCGCACGTGCAGCGCTACACGCGGGAACTGACCGCGGCGTTGGAGCATGTCGCCCTGGAGGCGCTGCGCGCCCGCAAACCGGCGCGTCTCAGTTGGACGCAGGGGCAGGCCAGTTTTGCGGCCAACCGGCGCACCAAGGACGGACCGGTGGATCATGATTTGCCGGTGCTGGCGGCGCACGGGGCGGACGGAGAATTGCGGGCGATCCTGCTCAATTACGCCTGCCATTGCACCTCCATTGACCCGCGCGAGAACGAGATCTGCGGCGACTGGGCGGGTTACGCCAGGCAATATCTGCAGGAGGAGCATCCCGGCGCCACCGCGCTGGTAATGATTGGCTGCGGCGCGGACGCCAATCCGCAACCGCGCGGCACGTTGAGTCTGGCGCAGGCGCACGGCCGCGAAATTGCCACCAACGTCACCCGCCTGTTGCAAGGCCGGCTCCAGCCGGTGAACGGTCCGCTGCGCTGCGTCGCCAAAACGATCGCCCTGCCCTTCGACACGCTGCCCACCCGGGAGGAGTTCGAGCAGCGCGCCCAAAAACAGGATTATGTGGGCTACCATGCGCGCTGGACGCTGGAAAAACTGGCGCGCGGGGAAAGTTTGCCCACCCAGCTGCCCTACCTCGTGCAAACGTGGAACTTCGGCGCGGATCTCGGAATGGTGTTTCTGCCCGGCGAGGTTGTCGTGGATTACTCCCGGCGGTTGAAACAGGAATTGGATGCCCGCCGGCTTTGGGTCAACGCATATGCCAATGATGTGCCGTGTTACATTCCGTCCGAACGGATCCTCGCCGAGGGCGGTTATGAAGGCGGCGGCGCCATGACGTATTACGGCCAGCCCACCCGGCTCGCGCCGGGCGTCGAACAGTTGATCGTGAGCGCGGTGCGGGAACTGATCCCCGGCGATTTTGCGCGCCCCTGACGGCGCGCGCCGGGGCCGGTTCAGGCATCCATGTCCTTCCATTTCCGGGCGGCACGACCGTCATTCCGACGCCTGTCACTTCATTGCCGGCGTAAGCATTATTGCCACCCCCCATCGCCGGCTCTGGCCGTCTGGCGCTTGGGGCCTACGCTCCCGATGAAAATTTGCCAATGCCTCGCTGGCAATGCCCTGGAGCGGTTAGTGCATCCCGGTTGCAGGATGCATGATCCTGCTGGAATTGGGCGATGGACAGGGGCACATTCTTAGCGACTTCGGTTCATGCATTCAGACAGCGAATCAACCACAGAGCGGGCGACGCACGTCGGGTTGTTCGTCACCACGCGCTGGAGCGTCGTGCTGGCGGCCGGGGAAGACTCACTGGCTGGGCGGACGGCGCTGGAAACATTGTGCCGGATTTATTGGTTTTCCGTGTACGCGCTGGTGCGCCGCAGCGGACAGGATCCGACTGCGGCGGCGGATTTCACCCAGGAGTTTTTTGCGCGGCTGCTTTCAAAGGACGGCTTGGCCCAGGCCCGACGGGAGCGCGGGCGCTTCCGTTCCTTCCTGGCGCAATGCGTCCGGAATTTTCTCGCGGATGAATGGGACAAACGGATCGCTCAGAAGCGTGGTGGAGACGTTGCGCCCATCTCCATCGAGGCGGAGGCGGCCGAGGGGCGGTATTTGGAGGGCGCGGACCACGATTCGCCGGATGTGTTGTTCGATCGCGCCTGGGTGAAGCAATTGCTCGCGGAATCCCATGCGCGGCTGGTCCGCGAGTTCGCCGCCACCGGAAGGAGGGAAATTCTCAATGTGCTGGACCAGCTCGGCGAGCCCGATGCGCCGTCCCTGGCGGAATCCGCCGCGCGTTTGCAACTGCCGGTCAACACCCTCAAGTCCCACCTGCATCGGGCGCGGCAACGGCAGGCGGCGATTTTGCGGGAGTTGATTGCCGAGACTGTTGCGTCGCCAGTCGAGGTGGAGGCGGAATTGAAACACCTGCTCGAAGTGTGGCGCGTATGAATTTCGCAACCCGCCGCCGTTTATTCCGTAGGACAGGAGGGTGACGCGCTTGAAAACATGCACGGATTGCGGCGGCTTGATGAGCTGTGAGGCGGGCCTTGGGCTCTGTCCCGCCTGCCTGTTGCGGACGGCGTTGCAAGTGGATGCCGAGGTGGAAAGTGGAAGGTGGGCGGGTGAAGCGTCGCGGACGGCCGATTACGAAATCTTGGAGGAAATCGCCCGCGGGGGAATGGGGGTGGTCTATCGTGCCCGGCAACGGAGTTTGAATCGCCCTGTGGCGCTCAAGGTGTTGCTGGGTGGATTGTTTGCGGGCGAGGAAGGCCGCCGGCGCATGAAGTCCGAAGCCTCTCTGGCCGCGCGGTTGCGACATCCGAATATCGTGCCCGTCTTCGACACCGGTTCTCTCGATGGACAGCCGTTTTATTCGATGGCGTTTATCGAGGGGCGGACCTTGGCGGAGGTGGTGCAGCATGGGCCGCTCGCGCCGAGTCGGGCTGCGCGTTATCTGGCGCGCATGGCTGAGGCGGTTCATTACGCGCATGGCGAGGGGGTGCTGCATCGTGATCTCAAGCCGTCGAACGTGTTGATTGACGCGAGTGACGAGCCGCACGTCACGGATTTCGGTCTGGCCAAAGCGCTGGATGCCGCGCCACAAACGCTCACCGGCGGCGTGCTCGGTTCGCCCGCGTATATGCCACCGGAGCAGGCGTTGGGACAACCCGCCGAGGTCACCGCGCGCAGTGATGTTTATTCGCTGGGCGCGATTCTTTACGAACTGCTCACGGGGCGGCCGCCGTTTCAGGGAACGAGCCTCGCCGCCGTCATCGCGCAGGTGAAGGACTCGGATCCGGTCGCGCCGCGGCGGTTGAATCCCAGCATCCCGGCCGACTTGGAAACCGTTTGTCTCAAGTGCCTCGAAAAGTCGCCGGCCCGGCGCTACGCCCAGGCGGGGGAATTGGCGGAGGATTTGCAGCGCTTCCTGCGGGATGAACCCGTTCACGCCCGCCCGGTCGGCCCGCTTGGTCGCGCCGCGCGTTGGGCGCAGCGCCAGCCAATGGCGGCAACTTCAATTGGCACGTCCGTTCTGCTATTACTGCTGACTGTCGCGGTGGTGGGAGGAAGTTCCCTGCGGATTCGCGAATCCCGCGACATTGCCCAAGCCCGGCTCGCGGACGCGTTGTTCTCCGAGGCACGGGCGCTGCGGGCCGCCAACGAGCCCGGCTGGCGGGCGCGGGTGCGGGACAATCTGGTGGAGGTGCGAAGGCTCGATGCAACCGGACGGCTGGCGGCGGCGCTCCGCCACGAGGCCATCGCGGCCCTGGCGCGGCCGGATTTGCTGCGCCACATCGTGACAAATGTGCCGCCGGTGGCGGACGAAATGCTCGTATGCTTTGATCGCGAATTCGAGCGCGTGGCCCTGTGGCATGATGACGAGGCGGCCATTGCGATTTATCGCGTGGCTGATGCGGCAAAACTGATGGCGTGGTCGCTGCCCAAACCGGATGAATTGCGCGCGTTCAGCGCCGATGGCCGGCATCTGCTGGTGCGGCACGGCGGGGTGATGTCGGTTTGGCATACGGCAACCGGCGATGTGGTGCTGTCCGGCGCGGGGTCGGAAAGTCATCGCCAGTTCAACGGCGCGGCGTTCAGTCCGGACGGCACGCGCTTGGGTCGCGGCGAAACGAACGGCTGGGTGCGCATTTACGATCTCACGCAGAATTCGCCGCGGGTCGTGAGTGCGTGGCGCACTCCGGAGCAGTTGCCGGTGACGACGGTGGCGTGGTCGCCGGATGGTGATGCGCTGGCGCTGACCCTTGAGGACTTTACTGTGGCAGTTTGTACGGCTGACACTGGCCAGGTGCGCTGGACCCGCCGGTTTCCGGCGCAGATATGGAACGTGACTTGGGACAACCCGCTCGACTGGCTGGTGCTGCAGACAGGTGAGGACCGGGTGATCGCGTTCGCGGCGGCGACCGGCCGGGAGGTGCATCGCTACAATCAAATTACCGATGGTCGCACGATGAGCCTCATTGATCCGCGGGGGGAAATGCTGGTGACTTCGCGGTTGAGTCACGGCACAAAATTCTTCCATCCGCACACTGGCGCGCAATTGCTGGGCGACAGATCCGGTGCCTGGCATTTGCATTTCGACGTCGTCGGGCGCCGGCTCGGCTCGCTGCTGGATGACCGCCGCCCGCTGTGGCTGGAGTGGTCGCCGTCGCCCGTCCGGCGGGAGTTGTTCAGTCCGGGGGATCCCTTCATCCATCAACGGATCGAGTTCCGCGCCGATGGTCGCTGGCTGGCTTCGTTGAATGCGGACGAAGTGTTGCTGTGGGACGCGAATTCGTGGGAAGTCGGGGCGCGATTGAATCTGCCCCGGGCGGAACTCGGGCCGTTCGAAACCGGCGGACGATCGTTGCTCGTCGTGCAATCCAATCAACTGTTCCGCGTGGCGGTGAGCGATACGGGGTTTGGCCGGCCGGAATTATTGTTCACCGCCGGTCGGCTGGCGTCCCCCGCGCAATCCTGTGACGGGACGATTGCCGTGCCGGATGTGACGGACAACGTGGTATGGCTGCAACGCGGCTCCGAGTGGATGCGGTTGCCGATTGACATGTTCCCGGTCATGCCCGTGTTCAGTCCCGATGGCCGCTGGCTGGCGTGCCCGTCGTATGGGGGCGGTCGGTTGCTCCTGTTTGACACGCGGCAACCGGAAGCGCCGCCGCAGACCCTGCCCAATTCCCGTGGCCGACCCAAGTTCAGTCCAGACGGCAGGTGGCTCGTGACGTTGGATCGTGACGCGCATGTGCGGCGGGTGGGCGATTGGCAACCCGTGCAGAGGTTTGCCGAAGACGTCATCGCGCGCAGCATGAGGGCGGAATTTTCCCCCGACGGTCGGTGGCTCGCCATCGTCCAGCACGGCGGCATTGTGCGCTTGCTGGAAGCGGAAACGTGGAAACCATTTGCCGTGCTGGATGGACCGGATGGGGGGAGATTTTTTGACATTGCTTTCCATCCCGATGGGAAATCCCTCCTGCTGGCGCAAGACCACGGGGTGATTCACGTGTGGCAACTGCCTGAACTTCGCGCCGAGCTGGCGAAGCTGGGCCTGGATTGGTAGGCAGGGAGGTTTTTCAGCCAGCCGATGCCCGGGAGTATCCAATCCCGGGTTTTTGCCCCATTGCACGCAAAGTCCCCGCACTGCAAATGGAATCAGACGACTGGACGGTTCGCCTTACATTTTCTGCAACCGCTGGCAACAAGTTCCGTATTTACAAAACATGAGCAGGATTTTTGTGCTGCATCCGCCGCGTGATTATGCGTCGTAAGCGAGGTTTTACAGGAATTGCCCTGCCCAGTCTGTTGCTGACGCCAATGCTCTTGGGCGCGATTTCAGCCCGCGCGGCCATCACGTACTCGATGGGCGTGCCGATCATTACAAACTACGCCGCGCCCGGTTACGTCATTGACTCGGATGCCTCCCGGGGACAAACGAACTATTTCCGCCATCTGCTGCCAGTGCGGATGCCGGTGATCGTGGGGAAAACTGGCGCGGGGCAGGAGAGCAGCGCGGCCATGGCCGTGCGATTTCGGTTGCGCAACCAGGCCACCGGGGAATTGCATCCCTTGCAGGGCGGGGCCACCACGATTACGACCTCACCGCAATCGGCGCTCTTTCTCTCGCCTGGCACGAACACCCTGAATTTCAACACGAATCTCATTCCCACTGCCAAACTTGATCCTTATGTGAACTATCGCGTCGAGGCGGAAGTTTACCAAACCAGCGGCGGCGCGCTCCTCGGCACCAACCAATCCGTCAATCGCACGTTCATTCATTTTCGCGGGCCGTGGGGTTCGGATACGGCGCTGAACGTCGTGCCCATGTTCACCGCGACCTCCCTGACGCAACGCTGGCTCGCGAACACGGATCTCGCGCAAACCAACCTGCTTGCCGACGTTACTTTCACCCTGCATCGCTACGATCAACCCACGGTGTCGCCGGCCACCAACACGGTACTGGTGCGATACGTGATTGAACTCCACGCAAACGGCGCGCCGGAGACGCCCATTCCGCTGGCCAGCGGCGTCTTTAACGCCGATCCGTCGCCGGCCGTGCCGACATATCTTACCGGGAGTGGCGGGTTGCTGCAGCGACCGGCCACGGTGGGGTTCACGCGGCAGATTGCCTACCGTCCCGCGCCCGGGGTGCAATTGGATTCCGTCGGCAAAACGCACCGGCTGCGCGTGCGGCTCGAACACATCGAAGATCCCCCCACGTTCACGTATGTGGCCGGTCCCACCGGAACGACCGGCTTTCTGCGCTTCCTGCACTTCAATGGCCAACTTGAATTCGGTTCGATGCTGACGACCATTCGCTCGATCACCAACAATCCCATCACCGGCGCAACAGTGGTCAGTCCGGACCTTCACACCACGCTGGGCCTCGCGCTCAACGGCGCGACGCTGGATGGTTTTCCCGGTTACACCGCCGGCCCGGGTTCCATCAGCATCGGCCTGCGATCGGATGGCTCGGCGTATTGTCGTTCGCCTTCGAGTATCGGGCTGGTGCCGCCGGGCATTGATCTCGCGGAAATGAACGGGGTGCGATTCTTTCGCAATCAACTCACGCTGGATGCCGCCGGGGCGAAGGCGGGACAGTTGGAAGTGATTTTGCCCGCCGGCTTCGGTTGGGCCACCACGAACAACGCGCGGCGGCTGGAGGGTACGATGATCTTCAACGGCCCGCATCAACTGGACTCGCAATTGTTGCCGACGGCGGACCTCACGGTTACGCCCCCGGGCGGCAACCAGCTCTGGGTGGCTGAGGAAACCAAACCCGCCACGGTGCGGGTGAGCAGCCTCACGTGGCGGCGGTTGCTGGGACGATTCGAGATGCCGACGTTCAGTCCTGCGAGCGTCTTCCATGTGCAACAGCATCAATACACCGCGCTCTCCAATGCGCCCGTGGCCGCCGCTTACAAAACCAAGCCCTCCAACGATGCATATTGGCGCACGGTGTCGGGGGTGGGGACGGATTTCGTGGTGACGGCGGGTTACAAGGCCGGTGCGGAATTGTCGGGGGAGTTTGAATTCGGCGGCAATGGGGGCTGGGTTCACGTCGCGCATTTTCCCGAACGCGCGGCATTTCTTTCCGGCACCGGGTTGATGCGCGTGGTCAACGACCGGGTGCAAACGGAAGACAGTCACTTGAATCTTGCCGCGGCGCCGGGATTCGTCACGGTGCCGGTCTCGGCGGATTGCGTTGAACCGGGATGCGGCACGACTTCGCCAACCAATGCGTTCCTCTACCCGGACAATCTGCAACTGCGCTTCACCACCGATGGTGGCTTGGTGGGTGTGGGCGACATCACCCCGGATTTCGCGTTGCGCTGGGGCTGGATTCCGTCGCTCGGAAGTTACGCGCATCAAACGGATGCCTTCGCGCGCGGCAGTGTGCATTGGCCGGGACACTTTCTGCACGGGCAATACAACAATGTGCTGGGCGAATTCCCGCAGGACCGGCGGCCCGGAGTTATTCTGCTGTCGGGCGCGAATCCCGCCACCGGCGACGTAACCGAGCGGCCGGGGAACTTCGGCTCGTATTGGTTGGGACACGCCGATTACGCGGGCATGAACTTCCGTGCCGGCCCGAGCAATTCCATCACCGCCTCCGGGTTGCTGGGCCAAAGCACGCTCGGCGGCGGACAATACGGCCCGTATGATTTGAAAGGCCGCTCGAAGTATTACGTCCGCCGGAGCGGCATTTCGGGCATTCACGACAAGGTGCAAACCGCCCCGCAGCTTGTGCTCATCAACGGCTATCAGTTCACCTTCCTCAATTTCGGTCTCGCGTTCCTTTCGAACGAAAACGTGGATTCCCGCACGGAGGGCAGTCTGTATCTCCCGTATCCCACCGATGCCACCATTGCGTTCGAGAGGCTGATGTTCCTGTGCAACGGCGCGCTCGATAAAGCCGACGTGCAAAACGGACCGCAGTCCATCGTGGCGAAATACTGGGAGGCGCCGCTGGATGTTTCGGCGATTGAATTCACCCGCGACCCGGCGCAACTCTGCAATCCGGGCAACGGCTTTCTCGCGCTTGGCGTGGATGCCTGCATGGCGCACGTCAGCGATTCGTTTCAGGGCAAACTGGGCGTGTTTCCGCATGGCAACTTCATTCCGCGCAACGGCGGGCCGACGAATCTTGACTCGCGATTGCTCGCGCCGTCCCAAGTGAAAGTTCGCGGACCGCGCCGCGCGGCTCCGGGAGCGAGTGGTTATGAAACGTATTATGTCACGCCGACGGTTGGGGCGTTCTTCAACACATTGGGCAACGCGCCCAATTACGTGCATCCCAATCCCGGCCCGGGCGCGTTGGAAAAAGGGTTCATCAATCTGCCCGGCCTCGTGAAAGTGTCGTTCTTCGAGGCGTTGCCGGCGCATCTGCAAACGGCGTCGCATCGCCCGCCCGCGAATCCGGACAATCCTGGTGTTTGGGGCAATGCGGAAATCTTCCTGGCCAACGGCACGTGGAGCAGCAAGAGCTTCTTCCAAAACGGTTATCACGATCCCGACAATCGCGGCTTCCCGGGCAGCACGGCGGCGAATCTGTTGAACTACCGCACCAACGCGACTTACTTCACGCGCGCCAAACAGGAATGGCTCGGCGGCGCGATTGATTTCAATTTCCCGGTGCGCTGGGATTTCCCGACCCGTTCGTTCCGTTCGGTGACGCCGATCAAGGACGATTTCGTGGTGCTCAACATGGAACAACGCATCGCCTATCTCAGTGCCGAACGCGCAGAAGTCCGGTTCGGCGCCCAGGTCGGTTTGCCACAGGTGAACCTTGCGAACTTCGTTTTGGATACGGTGGGCGAGGCGACCGGCATGGCCACGGTCATCAGCAACGCGCTTGGCAGCGCGGTGGTCGGCTCCTTAAACACCGGCTTGGAGCGCATGAACGGCTTGCTGGCGGATCGCATGGAGGAACACTTCGAACGATTTCTTGGCAGCAGCTTGGATTCGCTGGCGAATCAGATTCACGCGCATCTGTTGACGCAATGGACCGGCACGGGTTGGGTCGGCGGCACTGCGCCGTCGTTGTCCAACTACTTTGCGGGAGCATTCCCGCTGGTGGAGCAGCAAATTTGGAGCAAACTCGGGGGCGGGCCGGGATCGCAAATCGCCGAACTGGGCAGTGCGTTGGATCAAACCATCGCCGCGCTCGACACCTTCACCGGGCCGCAGGGGTTGCTGCGACCCGGCGTCAATGGCGCGGTGGACCCGGCGCTCATGCGAACCTTGGTGCGCGTCCTCGTCGAGGAACTTGCCGCCGAAGTCAGCGGCAACCTGGCCGCGGTGGTGGGGAATCTCGCGGCGGCGGAACTCGACGCGTTGTTCGTGCCACATCTCGAATCCGCCGCGCCGACGTTGGCGGACCTGCGCAATGCCTGTGTGGAGCTGCGCACGGCGCTGTTCCAGGTGCGCACCTCGTTGAATGGTCAATTCGGGACGGAACTCAACAGCCTGCTGGCCGCCGCGTTGAGCAGTGAGTTTGCCGCGCTCAACGAGCAAATCCGCAGCAACATTCGCAGTTACCTCGGCACGTTCAACGCCAACAACCGGTTTAACCTCGCCAGCACGACGGTCGTGAAACAAAAACTGCGACGCAGTGTGACGGACAAGTTTTACGCCACGGCCTACGTCGCCAACGTGCAGAGCACCATCAAGCAGCGCGTCTTTGATTTGAACGGCGCGTTGCGCAGCGCGCTGGATTCAACGTTTGGCCAGGTGAACGAGATTGTGAAGGGCGCGCTGACCTCGGCCTTCACGGATCTGGACCTGGGTTTTAGCAATGTGCTGGGATTGTTTGGTCCGGCGATGGCGAGCGCGGGCATTGATGGTTACGCCATTTTCAACGGCGACGCCCTGCGGCAGGTGCGGGTGGACGCGAAGTTCCAATGGTCCGTTCCCGAAAAGACCACGTTCAACGCGTTCATGGAGATCAATCAATACCAGTCCGGCGCGGACGATTCCCCGTGCGGCGTGGCGGGGATGGATGCGGCGGAAGTCATCCTGGGCGCGGTCAATGTGCCGTTCGATTTTCTGAGTCCGGATTTACGGGCGGACATCAACACCAAGTTTTCGTTCGCCATCACGCCGCAGGGGAAATTACAGCCCATCGGTTTCGCTGGTTCGGTGCAGAAGACGGCGGGCGAGGTTTCTTTTGAGGCGTTCTCGATTACGGATCTTGCCGTGGCGGTGGCGTTTGGGGCCGAGGAGAATTATTTGTCCGCCGCCTTGGGATTGCGGTTCAACAGTTACAAGGCCAAGGGCGGCATCTTCTTTGGGCGCACCTGTTCGCTCGCGCCGATCATGATGTGGGACCTGTTCGCGGCGGGCGCGCTGGGCCAGCCGAATCCGACGTTCACCGGCGCGTATGTTTATGGCGAGGCGCACATTCCCGTGTCCGAGGCGATGCTCGGTATTCCGGCGACGTGTTTCTTCCGCGTCAACGCCGGCATGGGCCTGGGGATTTTCTACTTTGTCGAAGGGCCGACCTATGGCGCGCGCGGCAAGTTGTTGGTGTCCGGTGATGCGTTGTGCATGTTGAGTCTGGGCGGCGAGCTCAACATGGCCGGGCTGAAGCAAGGTTCGAAGTTCAAACTCACCGGCCAGGGCCGGGTGTATGTGGAAATCGGGGTCTGTCCGCTGTGCGTGGAAGCGTCGCGCACGGTGAAAATCTCCGCTGAAACTGGCGGCGGCAAATCCAATGGCAGCAAACCGAGTGTGAAATGAAACTGGGGATGAACCATTTGAATGCAGCGCCGGCGGCGCGAGTTTCCGGGGCAGTCACGATGAAACCGAAAAGTGGGTTCATCGCCCGCCCTCAGCATGTCCCCTGTGGCAGTGGACATGGGTCCGCTCCACCTGAATCCCCGAAGAGGTTGGAGCCGACTTGCGTCGGTTGCTGCCAATCCGGAGGGCAAACACTTGTTTTTGCGTTGATGTTGGTGGCTGGAATCCTGTTCCGGGCAACCCCCGCGCTCGCGCAGGGCGCAGAGCCGATGGTTTATACCGTCGGCCTCACCACGCAAGCCAACGGCCAGCATTGGGCATATCTCCACTGGCGCTCGACGGCGTTGGATTTGTTCGCCCCGCGCAATTGGTCCGTCTGGCGCAAGGACGGCCTGCCGGATGCACCCGGTAATTATCGCCTTGAAGCCGTCGTGCGCGTGCAGACGTCGGCCGCGGCCATTGGCAGTTTGCAGGATCGCGCCCGAAGTGCGCTCGGGGAAAATTCCGCCGCCCTGCGCACAGCGTTGACCGAGTTGTTCGAGGAACTCGTGCCACACACCAGTTTGTCCGATGCCGAAATTGCGTCGGCAGTGATTCAAGGCGTGGCGGACAAACCGGAATTACTCGGCGCACTGCAACTCGCCGCGCGCACGTTTCCGTCGCTGGCCATGGCCCTCGGGACCGGGCACGCGGTGCCGATTCCCCCGAGTGGTCCGGTCACGTTTGAGATTCGGTATCGCCCCTCGCCGACCGCGCCGGATGAAGCGGTACTGGGCCGCGTGACGGTGAACGCCGCCGCGCCGCTGACGTTGCCCGCGCCCAGCACGGTGCAAATCGCCCCGCCAGATCCGAACCGGCCTGCCACGACGGATCTCGCCATTCCGCTGCGGTGGGACAGTCCATCCGCATTGCGGCGACTTTCCCTCGCGCAGCACGGTTTCAATGTCTGGCGCGTGAGCCGAAATCACGCCGAGGCCAACAACTGGCACAACACCCCGCCGGCGGCGGCGACGCTCGTCAGTCAGGCGCTCAATCCGCTGGGGCCGGTCGGACGCGTGAATCAAGCACCCGTGCTGCCGGGTCGCACGTTGGATGCCGTGGAAGCGGCGACGAGTGATCACACCGTGCAGTTTGTGGCGGATCATGGCAGCCGGTTTCCCGGCCATCCCACCGCGCCTCCGCCAAAGAACGGCGATCAGTATTATTACTTCGTCACCGCGTGCGACTTGCTGGGTCGCGACGGGGCGGTATCGCCCGGGGTGTTGGGCACATTTTGCAGCCGGTTGCCGCCGCGCGTACCGAAGGTGTTGCGGGTGGACAATGATTATCAGAATCCCGGCACGCCCCAGCAGCATTTGCGGGTGCGGTGGGCGGCGAATCCGCCGGAGGAAGACAAGGCCACGACGCTTTACGCCGTGTATCGCTGGGAAAGCACCGCGCAACTCACTGCGCTCGGCGGCAACCCGCTCGCCAATCTCGTCGGCACCGTGCCCCACACGGGAAATGCAACGGAGTTTTCATTCCTCGACAATGGCCCGGGTTCACCCAGTGCGCCGGCGGATTGCGCGAAGACGTATTGGTACACCGTGCGCGCGGTGGACGACACGACGAATGCCGTCGCCTGCGCCACGCCACCCTTTGGCGGGAACATTTCTGGGCACAGTCCGCCCGTGGCAGGAGTGCTGCGAGATCGCACCGGGCCGGGTTCGCCGGAAGGCGGGCTGGTCATTCAGTGTGCTGAACCGGTCGCGGAGTTTGGCCGGCGGCTCGTGGAGGGACAATACCCCTCGACCGGTCCCGTGATTCCGACCTATATCACGGTGGACGTGGTGTTCGTGCGGACAAACCAGGACCCGAATCTGGGTTGGGTGGAATTGGACTGGGGTCTGGGCACGTCGAGTGTGCAGGTGGGGCGGTTTGAATTTGAACCGGGGGAGATGTTCCTGCCGCTGCGCCTGACGTACGTGCCCCAGGCGGAGGGTTTTTCGGTCTGGTTGCGGGCGCGCGTCGGCACGCTGGCGGGCAGTGGATTTGAAACGCCGCAATACACGGTAAATCTGCCCGCTCCCGCCACCAACGTCGGCGCGGTGGTGACGGTGGACGTCAGCGTCCATTACGAAACCGGGCTGGTGGATTTGGCATCGGGTCGGCGTCCGTGCGAAGCGCATGTGCCCGTGCCGCCGGAGGTGGAAGGCCAAACGGACAATGGCCTGGAAGTCTCGTTCCTGCCGCTGCCGGACATGACGCAATACAAACTCTATTTCCGCGTGGATGACGGTCCGCTCACGTTGCTGCGCGAGGATTCCGGCACGTTCGACACCAACACACCGATTGTGAATCTCTGGACCTCCATGCCGCTCTATGCAGGCGAGGCATGTTTCTTTGTGCAGGCGTTTGACCGGCACGGCAATCCCGGTCCACTCACACCACTGGGTTGTGTGGGATTGAATTTCAAATTTGCCCCCCCCGCGCCGGTCCTCGCGCCGGTGCGACCGCTTGGCGGTGAAACCAATCCCGTCGCGCGCATTCAATGGTTCGCGCCGCGGTGGGGCTTGCGCAGCTTCCAAGTGCTCATTAGCGGGCTGCCCCCCATTCCTGACGGCACCGTGCCGGGTTTGACTTATCAGGACAACATCATGATCGGACTGAAATCCTACCGGCGCTATGTCACGCCGGATTTGCGGGATGGCTTTGGCAACGGTTCTTCGTTCCAAGTGGAAGTTCCGCTGGCGGTGGATGCTGAACTGGACATCTATGTGCGCGGCACCACGGTGACCGGCGGGCAAACGCCGCGCAGCAACAAGCAACGCTTTACCTGGTCGCCCCCGCAGGAATACGTCGGGCCGGACGTGCCCTGGCCTTCGCGCAAACTGCCGCCCACGATGCCGGCCGCCAGCTTTCATCCAAACATTGTCGCTGAGTCGAATCCGATTTGGGGCGGCGGCATGGTGCGCATCGGCGAACTGGTGGGCCGCATCACGCATGACGTGGAGAACTCGCGTTTCCTGCTGACCACCACCGATGTCACCGACCCCTTGCAGAAGGTATATGTGCGGCTCGGCAGCGGGGAGCCGCGCCGGTTGACGCCGTTTGTGCTGTATCGGACACAAGTACCCAGTGCGCTCTGGCCCCAAGTGCCCGGCGATATTTCGCAGGTGTCACCGCGCATGGAAGCCATCGCGTGGGCGACGAGTTCCGGCGGTTACACGATTTACGATCCGTTTGTCCATGTGAAACAACCCAACGGCGCGAGCGCCACGCCAGCCGATCCCGGCTATCTGTACGTGTTGGACACCCAACCCATCGTGGGGCGGGCAAAGTATCGCTATTACCTCATGCTGCTGCACCCCGTCACGGGCGAGATCGAAGAAGTGCTCGTGACCAACGACGTCGAACTGTGATGAATGCCAGGCAATCTATCCTCCAGATTCGAAAGCCAGACCGGCGGCGCGGCAGAGCCGTCGGGACGGGAAACACAGGGTTTGAAAATCCCATGAACCGTCAGGTTGGACAATTTGCCCTGCGGTGCAGGGAGCACCTTCCCATGCCCCGAGGCGGGCGACGGTCCTGTCGCCGGTCCGTTGGACGGTTCGCGCGTTTCGCGCTTCTCGAGCTGTTGCTGCTCTGCTGGCTCTTCCCACGGATCGTGGCGCTGGCCCAGTCACCGCTTCCGCCAACGCAATTTCACGTCGGGCCGGTGGAAGCCACCGGTTACGCGGACCTCGATGGCGATGGGCGTGCGGATGTGGTTCTCATTGATCGCGGGACGGGCACGGTGCGAGCGGGCTTCCAACTCGACAACTCCGGCGCGCTGGAATGGACGCCCGGTCTGGCCGCGGGCATTTACAACATCACGGGCGTGACGGCCGGGCGCTTGCTTGTGACGACGCGTGACACGCTGGCGCTCACCGCGCCGGAGTCAGGCCGTGTGAAACTGGTCGGGATCAATGGCTCCGGTGCGATGCCGCAATTGAGTGATTGGATTCCGCCGGGCATGATCGGTCCGTTTTCGCTCGCCGCCGGACAAATCACCGGCACGAGTGCCCTGGAGGATTTGCTGTTAAGTTCGACCTGGAACGGCGCGACCGAGAACATTGTGCGCCTGTTCATCAACGGTGGCGGCTCGGCCTTCACCACGCACACCTTGCTGGGCCAAAACTCCGATCGCAGTTACGAACAAGCCACCCGCGTGCTCCTGGCGAACGGCGCGACCCATCAAGTCGCCTATTACGAACGGGTCACGGTGGGTACGTCGTTGCTGCGCGTGCGGGCGTTGAATGAAGCCGGTTCGCCACTGCGACTCACGGTTCCGTCACTGCCGGTTGATGGACAATTTGTGCTCAGCCCGTTTGCCGGGCCACTCGCGCAACTGGTCACCTATGTGCCCGGCGCGGGCACCTATCAGGTGCATCCGCTCACGTTTGATGGCGTCAACTATGCCGCCGGGGCGCCGGTCAGCCAGCCCGCGGGATTCGCCATCGGTCGCATCGCGGTGGTGGCGGCCGACAACACCGCGCGGCTGTTGGTGATTGCGGCGGAGGGCTCGCAGGCGGTGTTGCGTCACACGCCGGACGGAACGAACAGCGCCACGTTCACGCCGCCTGCAGGTGAAGTGTTCACCAGCGTGGTGGCGCTGCCGAATGGCGCGAATGGGTTTCAACTGCTCTCCGGACCTGGGGTCACGGAACGTTCCCGCACCGCGCGCAGTTACAAATTCAACAGCGGCACGGGGAATTACGATCTGGTGAACACGACGACGCTCGCGCCGGTGTCGGAAGTGAGCGGCGCCGGGCACGTGCTGGTGTATTCCGGCGAGCCGTTTGTCGCGCCCAACGCGCGGGTGCTGAGTCGGCAACGCTCCCATGACTGGTCGTCTTCACCGTGGCTCGGGCCGCCAGTGTCCGCAACCGGCGAAACTTTCTCGGACGAGTTGAGCGGTCTGGCGCAACCCGCCGCAGTGAGTTTTGGCGCCGCGCCGGGCGGGGCGACGCATGTGCTCGCGAGCCAGTTCGAGCCGCAACTCTCCGTGTTTCCCCTCGACGCGGCGTCGGGCGTGGCGGCGGGTGCGGTCAAACCCACGCCGTTGCCCGGCACATTTAACGAGGGCGTGGCGGTGACGCTCATCGCGCCGGCCGGTTTCAGCATCGTGTTTCGCACCCAAGCCGGCGCGGCGTGGCAGGCTTATACGCAGCCAATCTGGCTGCATCGCGACACGCGGTTGCAGGCGTACGCCACTGCGGGTGTCGCGCGCACGGCGGTCCTGGACGTGTGGTACCGTTTCAACAGTCCCGCCGGGCAACTCAGCACGCTGGACGATGGGATTCCGGATTACGTGAAATTGGGGTTGGGATTTAACCCCGCCGAGTTGCCGGATCGCGCGGCGAATAATAATCCGGGCAACACGCTGAACTACCTGCAAATTCTGCTCGAAAACACCGGCGTGCCGTTGCGTCACACTTCGGGCACGGCGCTGGAGTTGCATGTGCGTCCATGGTCACACGACGGACTGACTACCGCCAGCGTCCCGACGCTGGTCGCCGGACATGCGTTGCCGGACGGACAACCTAATCCTGGCAATCACATCACGGTTTATGATGTCAGTGGCCAGGCGCTCGATTCCAACCTGGCGGAGCACTGGGGCTACTTTGGGGCGAACCAGACGGCGGCTTGGTTGCGCGGCATTGGTCGCGCCGGGCGGTCGCGCGTCACCGTGGCGGCGAGTTCACCGTCGTTCGCCCTGGATTTTGTTCCGCCGTACAGCGCAGGTTCACTTTTTCAAGGTCGCGAACTGGCGGGCCTCGTGGTGTTGCCGGCGTCCAGCGCGGTGACGTTCGTGCATCCCTACGGCGGTGGTTCCGATGCAACGGAAGCAGCGGCGTGGAAGGCGGCGGCCATTCAATTTTACCAGACGAACCCTCCGCCGAGTGTGGGAGCGACGATTGATCCGTTGGAAACCACGCTCACATTGGTCTTCGAGCAATGGATCACGCGGCGCTTCGTGATGCGCGGCGTATTGCCCGCGAGCTATCTGCCGACGCCCGGCAACGCGAATCCAAATCGGCTCACGCTCACGGCGTATCGCAGTTCCGAGCCGGCCACACCGATCCCGACGAATGGCGTGGCCACCGGTCGCGTGCTGCCCACCCCTGAGCAACTGGAAGAACTGGAACGGTATCGTTCGCCATCAGACACGGGGCATCTGCTGGGGGAAGTCATCAAGACGATGCGCATGGCCTTGCGTGAATCCAGCGATAACAAGCTGGTGGCGTTGCGCGCCGTCACGCTGGATGTGTATCGCATCAGTGCGCGCTGGGGGGGCGTGTTTCCGGGCGCATTCCCAGGACCGCTGGAGGCCTTGCGCGAGTTCCTCGCCACCGGCGTGATGCCGTCAGCGTATCGCAATGACTGGGTCGGTGGGCTGCCACCGGAAATCGGCGCGACCCTCACGCCGTTGACCGTCGAGGATTACACAGCAGCATTGCAGGGCTTGGACTCCCTGCTGAATATGCCATCATCCCGCCCGGTGGTGACGCGCGACTTGCGGGTGCGGGCGGATTCTGTCGGTTTGAACTGCACGATTCTGGATCGGTTTGCTTTCGGCAACACCGTTGCGCTCGTGGATGCAAACGGCCGGCCGTATCGCTTTCCAAATGCGTTTCACGTCGTGCCCGGCCTGGCATTGCAGGTGTTGGGCTTTGCGGATGTACCGGCGAGTGCGTGTGCCACTGAAACGCTCGAAGTCGTCCGCATCGGCAACGAGGCGCAAACGCGCGTCACCAGTGTGCCGTTGCCTTCCGCGACCGACAGTGACGGCAACCTGTTAGATGATGATTGGGAGCGACTGTTCTTCGGAGCGCCCGGTAATGATCCCTTTGCGGACCTCGGCGGCGGTTACACGTTGTTGCAAAGTTATCTCGATGGCAGCGACCCGTGGTCGCCCGGGAATTATCCGCCGGCGCAACTCGGGTTGCCCGCCGTGGAGATTGCCGCGGTGAATGAAACCACGGTGCAACTCACGTGGCACTTTCCGCCCGCGTATGCGCAGTTCATTAATTTCAAATTACAGACCGTTCCCGCACTCGGCGGCGCTTGGTGGGAACAATTTGCTGTTGTCGAGAATGTGGGTGGCGGATATTTCCGCATCGTGGCCACAAGGGATCCCGGGGCCGACGCCGCGTTCTGGCGACTGTCCCTGAGTTTGAAGTGAGGCTCGTCCCTCCTCTCCGCACGATCAAACCAGAGGGCGTCGAACCGTTGATCGTGAGCGCGGTGCGGGAACTGATCCCCGGCGATTTTGCGCGCCCCTGACGGCGCGCGCCGGGGCCGGTTCAGGCATCCATGTCCTTCCATTTCCGGGCGGCACGACCGAAAAACCAGAGGGCCATCGCCGCCGCCACCCCGATCAAGGCAAACGGCACCCAGACACTGACCTGCGGGTGGTAAGTCTCCCAAAGCATCCGGGTGGCGGCCACGGGATCCAGCCCCGTGATTTGCTGCAATTGATGCATCGCTTCCGTCCGCGCTATGCCGAGCGTGGTTTCCAACTGCGACATGTCACCGTGCCAACCCTTGTCGGCGCCGAACGGCGTTTTCTCCGCCAGATACCGCAGCGCCAGCATCGCCTTCTCGCCGTAGTGACCATAGACGTGGCCGGCGAGTTTTGAGCCGACGTACACGCCGATGCCCACGGGAATATTGGCGTACCCCAGATAGAGGCCCTTTTTGCCCGGCGGCGCAATCAAGGAAAGATATTCGATTTTCTTCGGTCCGGTGGCCATCTCGCCCAGGGAAAAGAAGAAAATGCCCAGCACCAGAATCCAGGCGTTCATGGTCCAGCCGGCCACCAAAATCCCCAGCGTGGCCATGCCCATGCCGATCAGCATCGCGGTAAGCGTCCGCAACCGGCGCGTCAACCAGCCCACGCCCACGACCCCCAGAATGATGAACAACGCATTGGCGCTCAGCAGAATTTGCTGCGGAATCATCGGTCCACGCGGCGTGTCCTCCACCAGCGCCGCATACAACCCCGCCGGCAGCCAGTTCAGGCCTGTCGCCAGCGACCCGCTGTCCACCCAATCGGCAATAAAGTTGGGCTGCAAGTCCCACAGTTGATACATCATCAACCAGAAGCACGACATGATGGCCAGCCAGGCCAGCAGGCGGGGTTCCATCACGTCCCGCAATGTCCGCCGCAGCACCTGCAGAATGGTTTCCGTTTTGGACGCTCCGCTGGGCACGTCGGCCACGAAAAACAGCAGGCACAGGTTGAACGAGGTGAATACGGCGGAAGCCAGAAAGAGATTGCGCCAGGCGCCCGGCGAATGTGCCGCAGCGTGCAACCACCCCGGCAGCAAAACGCTCAGCCCCAACATGATCGTGGGCAGGTAATGTCCAATAAACGCGCCGACGTTGACGATCCAGTAGAAGATACTCCAGCCCACCGAGGATTTTTCGCGCGGCAAATGGTGCGCGAGCGAGCCCTGGAGGCTTGGCTTAAAAAAAGCCGTGCCCGTGGCCAGCACCATGATACCGAGGAAAAAACCCAAATAATTGCTCACGAATCCCACATCGCGCAAAAAGGCAATCATCAGGTACCCCAGCAACATCAGGGTCAACGCAAAGCCCAACGTGCGTTTGTAGCCAAACCGATCCGCATAACCGCCAGTGACAATGGGCAGCAGGGATTGGAACGCCGCCCACCAGGCGTAGATCGTCCCTTTGTCCGCCGCGGTCAAATGCAGTCCGCCCGGATTGTCCGCCTGCATGATATAGATCGGCGCCATCACGCGCAGGTTGTAGAACGCCAGGCGTTCCCACATTTCGATGGAGTTGAGCACCCAGAAAGCGCGCCCGAACGTTGTCGGGCTGCGGCGCGCGCCCGGTGGGGCGGGAGTGGTTTCACTGGTCAGCGGGGTCATGGAGGCAGATGGGGTTCCGGGGAGGTGCGCCCCGGCCGGTCAAGGCACACGGACGCGATAATAACGATTGGTCAAACCGGGCGGAAGCACGTCGGTGTAAATAATGATCCGCTCGACCGTGGCGGGCGCGATGTTGGTCAAATCCTGCCATGTATCTGTCGGCAACCGATCGCAGTACTGCAGGGTGAGCGCGCGATTGGTTGCCGCTGAAAATTGGAGTTCCGCCGTATTGGTGGAGGCATCAATCCGCACGCGCAACACACTCGTTGCATCGCGGGGATGGGTGCCCGCAACGAACTCGTGCCAGTTGTCGGCTCCATCCTGATCCGGATCCGCCGCCGCGCCGCTCACCTCCGGCGCTTCCAGCTCCGGCGCGGAAAAGTGCTGCCACCGCCACGCATCGAATGGAGCGTCAAGAATCCGGACCTGGGCGGCCGACAGCGCACCCACGGTGTAGCCCGGCCCCGGCGCGAGCGTAACCGTCAACCACTTGTCTCCCTCGGGGATCGCGTCGGGGATGGCCGCCACGATCACCCGCGCCCGGGCCACGCCGGCGGGTAAAACCAAACTGCCTGGCAAGGCCTCGTAATCCACGCCATTGCGGGCGGGGCCACTCAATTCATATTGCACCGTGACCGCGGCGTTGGTGGCAAAGTCCGGCCGGCTGAACAACAACGTGGCCACCTTCCCCGTTTCACTGGCCACCGGGTCGGTGGCGATTAATTGCACCCACGGCTGATCCGCCCCGGCAACCGGAACCCACCGGGCGGCATCGGCAATCACAAACCCGCCGGTCCCCGTCGTGCGTATCCGCAGATAGCCGTTCGTTCCGGCGTTGAAGTTGGTGGTGAGCAAACGCACCCAGGTGCCGTTGTCCCGGGTCTGGTCCACGAACACGGTTTCCACCCCGGCCGGATGCACAATATCCACCGGCACCCGGGTGGCGCGGTTCGCGTGCGTCGTCCAGCGGAGATAAACGTCATACGAATCCGCAGCGGGCAGGTTGGGACGAAATACCGCCATCTTGAGACCCTTCAGTTCGTCGCCGTCATGCGCGTAATTGTTGCCCCAATAACCGGGCACCGAGGTGCTGTTGCTCCACACGCCGCTGAAGACGACGCGCGGATCCGTGTTATCCAGCACCGTCCCCTCCACGCCCGGGTCGCCCCAGGCGAGAATTTGTCCGTCGGCCCGCAGTTGCAGCGCGAGCTTGGCATAGGAGACCTGTTGGACCGGCACGGCGTCGTCAATGGCGAACGCGGCGGCCGTGGCCGCGGCCTGGCTCGTCATCATGAAAACCGGCTCCATCCGGGTCGAACCGAACGCGATGTGGCTGGCGGCAATGGCGAAAGTAACGAACAGGTTTTCACATTCCCCCACCCGCGGCACGATGGACCGGTAGGCGATCGGATACGGGACGGGCGCGCGCACCTGCACGTCGCCCTCATTCCGCACCCAACCGTGCTGCACCACGCGCTGACAGTTGTGCGAATCCATGTTGTAGGAACCGAGGCAGATGGAATCCGCCGCCTGGCGGGCGCTCTGGCAATCGGCCTGGGTCATCACGTAATCACTGACCAGGCGTCGCGCTTCACGCACGTAGATTTGCGGCGAATACCCGCCGGTTTCCGGCCATTCATCCCGGCACGGTCCCCAGCTGAGCATCTGCGCGCGCAGGGAGGCGGGGGCACGCGGGCTCGTGGCCAGATAATACACCAGCCCCTGCACATATTCGAGATGGGCGCGGTCCATCGCCTCCCGGGCGGCGTAGGTGTTGGTCGGGTAGGTGTAATTCATGCCGATGAAGTCCGTGGAGAACGCGCCGTTGTTGTTCATGTCCGTCTTCCCGTTGGGCATGTTGATCACGCCAAAAAACTGGTGGATGGTCAGCGTTTCGCCCGCAGCCACCCGCGCCTCCAGCAGCCGGCCCAGCAGTTCGTATTGTGCCGGGTCATAATTCGGTGGCACCGCATGTGGCAGCTTGTTCGTCGGATTTTGCGTGAAACACAGCCGGTAATTGAACGCTTGAATGCGGTGATCGCCCTCCCCGGGAACGCCGCCCTCCCCGGCCTGGATGAACGGCAGCAACCCGCTCGCCGGATCGCCCGGCACCACGTAGGGGTCCACCGGCACGGTGAACTGGTGAAAGGGTGTTTCGGCGCGGATCCCATTCAGCGATTCACCGTAAACATTCGTGCCCTCCCGCCCAAAAGTGAAGCTCACGCCGGCCAGCGCCATCAGGTCGCCTTCGTAGGTGGCGTCAATGAACATTTTGGCGCGGTACACCGTGCCGTCTTCCATCGTCAGCTGCGTGATGCGTTCCCCGTCCTTCTCCACCGCCTGGAGCCGCTGATTCCAGCGCGGCGTCACGCCAATTTCCGCCAGCCAGTCCGTGTACACCGCGCGGGCCACGTGGGGTTCAAAATTGAACCGTTCCGCCTGTTGATAGCGCCGGCCGATGCGTTGATAAAATTCGCGCGCCACGCCACCGATGGAGCCGATGTTGCCAACATCCGTGGCCCCCAGCCCGCCCGTGGTCAGCCCGCCCAAATGCGTGTTGAACACCGCCAGCGAAACGGTCCTGCCCATCCGGGTGGCCTGCACTGCCGCCGCGATCCCCCCGGAGGTGCCTCCATACACACAAATATCCGATTCCACCACCGTGGCCGCCCCGGCCATCACCGCGGTGGAACACGCGAAACCAGCAATCACCCGCCCCATGCTTGCCATGCGCCATCATGACGGGATCGGCGGCGGGCTGTCGAGCGTGCAAAGACGCGGTCCGCCGCGGCCGGGTTGACGGAGCCCGGCGACATGCGGCACGCTGTGCGCGACACGTATCGATCATGCAACTCATCCGCTTCCCTCTCGCCCTGCTTGGACTGGTGCTGCCGTTGTGGATCTGCGCGGCGGTTGCCCAGGAACTGCGGGTCACTTTGCGGCCGGAGATGATCCGCAGCAGCTCCGAGCGCGCGGACTTCTCCGGCCTGATTGACGAGCAGGCCGCCATTGGAGATCCGCCGCAGCACGCCGCCACCAATGGGTGGAAGATTTCGTCGCAATACTGGAAGGAGTTCCCTTACAGCGCCACGATTGACCTCGGGCAACCGCATCGGCTCTCGGCGCTGTGGGTCTTCGACACGAACAACGAGGGAGAATTCGACATCGCCGCCGGCGAGCCGGACCACTGGCAGACAATCACCAACTACGACTGCCGCGAATACCGGCACTGGGCGCGCGTGCCGCTTGAAGTCACAACGCGCTGGTTGAAAATCGAACTCAAGTCCTCGGGCGCGAACTTCGCCGAGATTGCGCTTTACGAATTTACGCCCGAGGCGTACGCGGCGTTGCTGGCGCGAAGGGCGGCGGAAGCGCAGGAACGCGCCGAACGGGACCGGGCAATCCAGCAGGCCCGCGAGGAACTGGCGCGACGGCCCTGGGTGGAACTGCCGCCGTTTGGTCGCGTGCGGCTCGTGGACGAGGTGGATTGCGCCGCCGCCGAGCCGGGTCACCAATTTCGCGAAAGCCCGGCGGGAGTCAGCCGCGTTGAAACCATCCTGGGCCGGCCCTGTCGTGTGCTGCCGCCCACCGCCGGCGCCGCCAGCTACATGGCGTTCCGCCTGGGCAAATGGAAGCTGCTCAAGCCGGGCGCGGCCTATGTGCTGTCGGTCGAATATCCCGAGGATCAACCGCGCAGTGTGATCGTGAGGAACGGCGGTAACGAGAGCTCGCGCGGTTTTCATACCGGCACGACCATCGGCGATGCGCTCCATGCCAAATACGTCAACAACAACCCGGAGTCGCTGCGCCTGCCGTTGTCGGGTCGCTACGAGACCTGGACGCTCTATTTCAACCTGCACGACCGGTTTCCGGACCTCGCGTTCCTTCGGGGCGCGGGCGAGCGTCCGCTCACTGCCGACGAGGGTTTCGACGTGGCCATCGCCCAGTTTTCCCGGGCGAATGACCCCACCTCGCGCGGCCCGGCCGTGTCACGTCTCCGACTCTACGAAGTGAAAAATGAAGCGGCCCTCGCACAACCGCTGCGTCTGCCGCCCGCGCCCCTGCCGCAGCGCCACATTTTCTGGCGCGAGGAAATGTCCGATGGCGTGATGGAAAGCAACAAGGAAACCGAACGCGGAGTGCGGGAGCGGCTGGATTGGTATCGGTACAAAGCGAATCAGATGCGCTTTCTCGGACTGAACACCTACACCAAGGACCTCCTGGAATTCGGCGCCTGTCAGCATTGGGATCCGACACCTTACGGGGGGAACGACTGGGTGCATTACAACGGCCACACCAAGGATTTGTGGGCGCAAATCGTGGCGCTGATGGGCGAATGCGGCTTTAGCCTGTTGCCCTATTACGAATACGCCGGCAGCCGGGGCGATCACGGACTCGGCTACCAGCGCCGCGCCCGGCCCCTGACCCGTGACGACGCTTACACGCACATCACCTGGGCGGAGAATGCGAACGCTGACATCACCGACCCGGACACGGCCGCCGATTTCCAGAAGATGCTGGACCTGACGGTGGTCCGGCTCGAAGACCAGGCGCGATTCCTCGGCGTCTGGCTGCGTCCGCGCGGACAACTGCCCATGGGCTTCGCGAACGCCACGCGCGAACGCTTTGCCCGCGAGGCCAACGGAAACAAAGCCGTGTCACGCGCCGATCTCATCGCGGACCCGGCGCTCTTGCGACGCTACGAGGCGTGGTGGTTCGGCAAGCGGCGCGAGTTTCTCCTCGGCATCCGGGACTATCTCCGCCAACGCGGCCTGCCCGAGGCGCTGGTGCTCTACACCACGGAGGCCGGCGAACCCGGACCAAACTTCCCCACCTGGGAGAAACGCATCGTCACCGACGACGTGGAAGCGTGGCAGAAAATTCTCGCCGCACCGGAGCAACGGCCCGAAAACAAACCAGTCGTGCCGATCCCGGTCGAACGCGTCGTGCGCGAGAAACTCTATCTCCAAGCGCTGGAGTCGGCGCCCTTGAACTGGGGGCAATGGGAATGGCCGCACTCCCGACCACCCGCCGATCCGGAACGATACCGCGACACCCCGGGCGTGTTGCTGACCCACGGGTTCAACCGGCTCTACACAGTGGCGTCGCCCCTGACCTTCGACGCGTTCCGCGGGCCGGCGGGCCTGGCTGCCATCCGGCATTACACCTTGAACGAGGACATGCTGTTTGACCGCCAGGACCAGCCATTGCTGGGGTATTTCGTCGCGGACGTGGAATACGCGGGGCCGGCGTGCATGATGGCCGAGGCGGTGGCTGTGGCCAACGGCGACCCGACGCTGCTGGGCTATTTGCTGGGCAGCAATTTGGGCCGCGGTTTCCCGCGCTACGTGCGCGAGTTCAACGCCAATTTCCTCGCCCTGCCGGCGCTGCCCAGCGAGCGGCTGGCGGGCGCGAGCGACGACGCGGAAGTGGTGGTGCGCGCCATTCATACACCGAAACACGGCACGTATTACGCCATCGTCAACACGGGTTGGATCGCTAAAAAAGCCGTCGCGCTTCAACTGGCGGACAAGGGTGAGTTGACGGAATTAGTCAGTGGACGAACACTGGCGGCCAATGAAGGCAAGGTGTGGCTGGAGCTGTATCCGTTCGAACTGCGCGCGCTTCATGCAGGCGATTAAACCGCGCTCACCAGCCACTCAACGAACAGATTTTATCGGGCATGGCCCGTAAAGCTTGCATGGCCAGCAAACCCCGGCCTACGCTGAGGCAGCACTTATGAAATTCCGTCGTTACGTCACCCTGCTCTCCGTCGCTTTGGCTTCGGGCTGCTCCAGTTTGACCCAAAAGAACCAGGCGTTCCTGCCACCCGCGCCTGCCGGCAAGGAGTGGAAGTTGATCTGGCATGATGAATTTGCAGGTGAGCAACTCGACGAGACAAAGTGGAATCGGCTCGGCGACTGGAAACGTCGTGACGGATTTTGGGTTCAGGACGATGCTTACGTGAACGGGCGGGGGAGCCTGCTGTTGCGCACCCGGCGCGATGGTGACCGTTACACCTGCGGCGCGGTCAACACGCGCGGCAAGTTCGAGCACGCCTTCGGTTATTTTGAAGCCCGCTGCAAAATGCCCCGACAGCCAGGTCATTGGTCGGCTTTCTGGATGATGTGCGACGGTGTGGGGCAGGTGGGCGAGGGCGGACGAGACGGCACGGAGATTGACATCGTGGAAATGCCGTGGCGCGATGGCCGGCTGACCTGCAATCTTCACTGGGACGGTTACGGCAAGGATCACAAATCCGCCGGATACAAATTTTCCCTGCCGGAAACAACGGAAGGTTTTCACACGTATGGACTATTGTGGCTGCCGACGGAATACGTCTTTTACGTGGATGGCAAGGAAGTCTGGCGTAGCGACGCGGGTGGCGTCTCGCAAGTGCCCGAGTTTCTCAAACTCACCAATGAAATCGGCATGTGGGCGGGCGACATCAAATCCGCCCAGCTTCCGGATTACTTCGAGGTGGATTATGTGCGCGTTTATGATTTCAAGTGATTTTGCCCGGGGCATCTATCCGTGCCCGGCGCGGTTGCGGGAAAATCACTGGTGCACTTCCCGCGAGTACCAATCCGGCATGCCGGGCAATCCCTGGCGCATCAGTTACGCGATGAATCAGTCCTCGCTGGTTGGTTTTCCGCCCGCGGTCACCAGCCCGAAAACAGTGACGCTGGCTTCGATTCGTGAACCCGCGCAAACGCTCGGTGTGACGGATGTTTCGTATGAGTTGAATCATCCCGCGGTAATCTGGCTGGGGCGCGCGTCCGACGGCACTTATGATCTCGGGTGGCGTCATGGGAAACGGCATCCGAGTGGCGGGGCAACATCGCTCTCTTCGATGAACATGTGGAAACGATCACGTTGCGCACCACTAACGGAATCATCATAAAGTTCAAGGAATGAATCGGATCAAACTGTTCGGAACGATTATTGTATTGGCCTTCGCGTGCCGGTTGCCAGCCGCGTTGCCGGAATTTGATTTCACGACGCCGGCCGGAAGACAAGGGTGGACCGCACAGCACGATCTCAGTGCATTGGTGGCCACGCCGGAAGGGCTGCGCGCGGACATCAGCGGTGCCGACCCTTACTTCGCCGGACCGGCCCGCGATTATCCGGATGGACAACCGTTGTGGCTGCGCGTTTGGTTGCATTCGGAAGTCGGCGGCGTTTTGCAAGTGTTCTACTTTCCCGCCAACGGTGGCGCCTCTGAAGCCAATTCCGTGCAGGCCGCAGTGCCGTCGGGCGAATGGGTGCAAGTGCGTCTCGCCGTGCCGCCGCTGGGCGCAAACTATCGTCTGCGGATTGATCCGCCCGGTCAAAGCGGCAGCGCCACGTTTGCGGCCGTGCGTTTCGAGGAACGCAGCGCATTACCTGATTTTGATTTTCGCACCCGGCCCGATGTGACGGCTTGGGAGGCTTGGCACGCCATCGCCGCTTTAACGCCAACACCGGAAGGGTTGAAGATCGAAATCGGTGGTGACGATCCCTACGTGCGCGGTCCGGTGCGAAATTATCCAGCCGACACCCCGCTCTGGATGCACTTGCGGCTTAAATCGGACACCGCCGGAATGGCGCAGGTATTTTATTATCAAACGGGACCGACCGAGGAGGACTCCGTGCGATTCGACGTGCCGGCGGGAGTTTGGACTGAGGTTAAAGCGCGCTGTCCAGCGCTCGGCTCTGGCTACCGTTTGCGTTTTGATCCGCCGGGCGACAACGGGAATTGTCTGGTGGAACGGCTGTGGTTCGAACCGCGCCCGGAAATCACTCCACCGGCCTGGCCGACGCCTCTCCAACCGCAACCCGACGAATCCGCCCTCTCCGTAACTTCGGCGGGATTGCGGATCCGCCATGCGCCCGGTGGGCCGGGAATGTTTCAAGTGGAAGTGGAAGGCCAATCGTTCGCAGCGGGTTATCCCAATGCGTTGCTGGGCTATCTCGACAATCAGCAGGCACGCTGGGTGGCGTTGGACGGCGCCAGCGCGAGCGCAACGGTGCAAATGGTCAATGACCGTTTGGTTGCTGAAACCACGTTGATGGATCCCGACGGCGGGCAATGGAGCTTTTCCCAGGCGTTTCGTGCGTCCACGGGCGGGGTCATCGAAATTGAAACATCGGTCACGGTGAATACCAATCGTGAAGTAATTTTTCTACCCATGCTCTGTTTGTTGGCGGGAACGGACACGTTCGGCACGAACAAAAATCAGGCGTTGTTGAGCGGCGTGGAATACCTGGAAAATGAACCCAGCAGTTCGGAAGCAGATGTGCGCGGCTATGGTGCGCGGCGCTTGGTTCCGGACGCCGTCAAACTCACGTTTCCACTCATGGCCTTGCAGGCGCAGGGACGTTATCTCGGTGTTACGTGGGAAACCGATTCCGACTTTGCGCCCGCCTTTGATTCCCCGGATCGCCAGTTCCATTCCGGGGGGCATTTGCTGGGGATCATTTGCCCCGGTTCCGATGGGTTGAATCGCGATGAAGGGAATTTGCTCCCGTACGGTGGCCGGGGATTGGCCGCGAATGAACCTTTGGTGCTGCGCGCCAAATTACTGGGTGGCGCGGGTGAAAGTGTGGTGCCGGCCATCCAAAAATACGTGGAACTGCACGGGACGATCACGCCGCCGACCCCGGACCTGAACGAGACCAGCTTCAATCAGTTGGAAGCGAACGGCTGGCTTGATTCCGCCATTCGTGAAGAAAATCTGTTTCGGCATGCGGATGCTTCCGGGTTTGTCGCCGTCCCCTCCGCCGAAGCTGCAGTCTGGCTCGACTGGCTGGCCGGCGGCGTGCAAGACACGACCCTGTCCAACCAACTGCGCACGCTGGCCTCGGCCGCCATCGCTGCCGTCTCCCCGGAGCATTACGTGCTGAGCGGCCTGGGACACGTCTGGCATCCAACCGCGCCACTGGTTTACGGTGCGGTGGCCGAAAATGTGAACAGCGCCCGCACCCAGGGGGAGCAACTGCTGCAGCGATTTCAAGGCCCGGGCGTGATCCTCTATGAAGCCCCGGCCGCCGGGCCGGACTACAGCCAGACCCACTGGTCCAAAGAGGCCAACGGTCTGGTGGGCGGGGTGGTGGCGCGGTTATTGGAAATCGCGCTGCTCACCGGAGATCGCCCGCTGCTAACCAACGGCTTGCTGCACCTTCGCGCGCTCTCCAAGTTCGACCGAACCGTGCCCCGCGGCGCCCAGACCTGGGAGATTCCCTTGCATACTCCGGATGTGCTGGCCGCCGCCCGGCTGGTCCGCGCCTACACGCTGGGTTATGAACTGACTGGAGACATCACGTTGCTGGACCGGGCCCGCTATTGGGCGTGGACGGGAGTTCCTTTCGTCTATCTTGATCCGGTCACGACCGGACCGGTGGGAGTGGGGGCGAGCATTGCGGTGCTGGGCGCGACTGGCTGGGTGGCGCCACTGTGGATTGGATTGCCCGTGCAATGGTGCGGTCTGGTTTACGGCAATGCGCTCTACCGGCTGGCTCGTTATGACTCGTCCGGACCGTGGACCGCCTTGGCGGATTCCATCGTGGCCTCCGCTGTGCAGCAGGTCTATCGCAACGATGAACCGGCGCGGCAGGGATTATTGCCGGACAGCTTTACACTGCGCCTTCAATCTCGCCACGCTCCCGCCATTAATCCGGCCACCGCGCTTTCACAAAGCTGGCAATACTTTGGCTCGCGCCCGGTTTATGATTATCAAGTGTTGCGCCGTTTCGGGGTGCGCGTCCATGCGGCCGGACAATTGACCGATTTGGAGGAGCGATCGGATGGTTTTCGCTTTACGGTACAAGGTTGGTCAACGTCGCCGCATTGGTTGTTGCTCAATGGAATCCGCCAAACTCCACAGGTGCGGATCAATGGGCAGGCCGTTTCTCTTTCTGCGCCCCATGCGTATTCGTCGTCGCAAGGCTGGCTCATTTTACAGGTGCCGACCGTGGCCGAAGTCGAGGTCAAGGTGCCCGCCACGGCCTGGTTGCAGATTCATTGGAATCCACCGGCCACCATCGTGTTGCAATGGCCCAGCGTTGCCAGTGAATACTTTCTGGAACGCGCCGCGACACTGGATGCGACTGCTTCTTGGGAACGTGTTTCCACCACACCCAGTTTGGATGGTGACTGGCTTCGTTGGACCAACGACAGCCCCGGGACGGCCTTCTTCCGGCTGGCCGCGCCGACGGTAAACCCGTAAAAGGTTCCCAAGCCTTCCCGGCTGCCACTTTTGAAAATGGAAGCGCGCCCATCGCCTTCATCATGAATCCCGGCTTCCGAGGCCGCTTCGGCTCCACTGGGTCGCCGCATCGCCACGATGGATCGAGGAAGGGCAAGCCGTAACGTCAACGATCGGGCGATCAATCCCGGCAGCCTCACGCATGACAAAGGTTTGACACCGGATGAGCGCCCCACGGTATTGATTCAAGGATTCAGGCTGGCCGGGTCAATACATCTCCGATCTGATGCCCAATTGTTGCGTTCATTTCTCCGTGATCCGAGAATCATGAGCTCTGCTAGTGGCCCAACGCAAAGATAGTTGCGGATATTCATTGCCACCGGCTGGAAACCAGGCATGTTGTGACCCGTCTGCTCAACAGCATTTCACGATCAAGACGTGGTGAATCTTCAGGTGAACATGGTTCAGTGATGATTTTAGACCCGGCAACCGGGAACAGTCTTTGAGAAGGCAATGGGTGGCCGAAGACTGGAAAAAATTGAATGAACCAATGGTGCGCGCGAAAAATCCGCTGGAACAGCACGAAATCCGACCCACAAGGCAGCATGCCGGCGCATGACCTGCGGATACCGGCCAACCCGCTGCTGCACTGCCCCCTGAACCGCCTCCGCAGCGGTGCCCGCCCCACCATGCCTCCGGCGGCCGCCGTGCGTCACGCCGTCCCAATTCCGCGCATCACGACCTGGGAATGTGACGCCCCCAGCGAAAATCTGGCCCGCCTCTGCGGAACATGGTGCGACCGCACCGCCCGCCCGCAAACCGAACGCACCCACCGCAGCAATTTCCGCGGAGGTCGCAATCGCTAAAATTCCCCCAACTGCCCGGTCGTCGTCCCGATTCGCCCGACCGAAAGCTTTGACTGCGGAGCGTGTTCCCGCCCAATCCTGTTGTCCACCAATGGAATTCCGCTCTCCCGCCCCTGGTTGTGTCATGCAGGAACCACCAATTGAAGCAAAAGAGGCAATTCCCCCGGACCGGCTCCACACGAGGTTCGGGATGAAATGGCACAATCTCCAGCTCCGGCCCGCCATCCGCGCCGGCAAGATGGGAAAACGCGGGACGCAGCCGGCCATCGAACCCGGCGTGAAAGCGCCGATGCCTTCTAATGACTGGTCCGGGGCGACGTGGGGGCTGGTCGAAACGCGCGTAACATGATCACCCCTCAAATCATTCTAGGTGGAATGGGAGCCGCCGTTTCCAACTGGCGTCTGGCCCGCACTGTATCTCAATTGGGGCAACTGGGAGTGGTCTCCGGAACGGCTCTGGCCGTGGTGCTGGCGCGGCGTTTGCAACTGGGTGATGCGGACGGAAGGATGCGGCACGCCTTGAACCATTTTCCCGTCCCCGCGCTCGCTGCCCAGGTCCTGGCAGATTACTTTCAGCCCACAGGCAAAATGGATCAGACGCGGTTCGCATCGGTGCCCATGCCCCGCATCGCTCCCGGACGCAAGCTGGACGAATTGACCCTGGTGGCCAACTTCGTCGAAGTCTTCCTGGCCAAGGAGGGACATGCCGGCGTCGTGGGACTCAATCTGTTGGAGAAAATCCAGTTTCCCACGGTGGCTTCACTGTACGGAGCCATGCTGGCGGGCGTGGATTACGTGTTGATGGGCGCGGGCATTCCGCGGACCATTCCGGGCGTCCTTGATCAGCTCGCCCGGAACGAGCCGGCCCAGATCAAAGTTGACGTGGTGGGCGCGCGGGCTGGCGAAGAGTTCGTCTGCCGGTTTGACCCCCGCGAGTTTCTGCGGGGCGCCGAGCTGCCGCCACCGAAGCGGCCGCAATTCTTTGGGATCGTCGCTTCGGCCACGCTGGCGATCACCCTGGCCAAGAAGTCCAACGGCCAGGTGGACGGTTTCGTGGTGGAAGGCGAAACTGCCGGCGGCCACAACGCCCCGCCGCGCGGCCCATTGCAACTGAACGCCGCCGGCGAGCCCGTTTATGGCGAGCGCGACGTGCCGGACCTCGCCAAAATCCGCGCCTTGGGCTTGCCCTTCTGGCTCGCCGGCTCGTATGGTCGCCCCGGCAAATTGGCGGAAGCGCGGCAACTCGGCGCCGCCGGCGTCCAGGTGGGCACCGCGTTCGCCTTCTGCGATGAATCCGGCATCACCCCGGAGTTAAAGCGCGAGGTCATTCGCCTCAGCCGGAATGGCGCCGGCCGCGTCTTCACCGACCCGCTGGCGTCGCCGACGGGTTTTCCGTTCAAAGTGGTGCAGGTGGCGGATACTTTGAGTGAAGCCGCCACCTACGCGAAACGGGTTCGTATTTGTGATCTGGGCTACCTGCGGCATGCCTACCGCAAGCCCGACGGCACGGTGGGATATCGTTGCCCCGCCGAGCCGGTCGAAGACTACGTACGCAAGGGTGGCGACATCAAAGACACGGTGGGGCGCAAGTGCGTTTGCAACGGCCTGGTAGCCACGGTGGGGCTGGGGCAGATCCGTCATGACGGAATCGAGCCCGCGTTGCTGACCGCGGGCAACGACGTGGCGAACGTGGCTCAATTTGCCCGATCCGGCGCCGACAGTTACACCGCTGCCGAAGTCATCCACAAGCTGCTCGGAACCACTGGCGCTACCGTCGCCGGGTGACTGCCCCTCATTTCGCATCCTTCCCGGCGGGTCTCAAGGACCGCCCGACGCCGGACGGTGGCTGGGCAGATCAATCCCTGCCGCGTCGCCAGCACGGGTCCGGTTTGCCGCCAGGTGCGCGCAACCCGGCTCCGGCAACGCATGGGGCGCAGTTTCGATTTCCCGACTGCCCCGTCACCCCCCACGCAGCGCATTTTACCCCCCCTCGAACGGCCGCCGCGGGAGCGGGCCATTCAGCGGAATCGCGGCGCCCCATCATGACGCAGACCTCCCCGTGAAGTCCGGGGTCGTCGGACGGCGCCGCATCCGAGGGCCAAGGGCCGTCCGGCGCCTGAACCGCGGTGAAATTTACAGGTGGTAATCGCCGGCGGCTTCCGGTTGATACAGGATCTCCTCCACCTTCATGCGCGCCGTCCCGCCGGGAACCTCCCATTGGAACTCATCACCGACGCGATACCCCAGCATGGCGGTGCCAATCGGGGCGACCACCGAGATGCGTCCCTGCTCAATGTTGGCCTGCTCGGGAAACACCAGCGTGTAGATCAGATCTTCGTTGGCTTCCAGGTCGCGCAGGCGGACTTTGGAATTCATGGTGATGACATCGGCCGGCACTGCCTGGGGAGCTACCACGTGCGCATTCTCCAGTTCAGTCTGCAATTGTCGCAGATCGTCGCGCGATTTTTTCATGTTCTCCACCAGCGGTTGCAGCCGCCGCATGTCCGCGTCCGTGATGTAAATGACTCGAGGATTCATAATTACGTTGCCATGATTTGTTGATGATTTGAAATTTAACTCAAGAAAAACCTGCCCGATCAGTTGGCGAGCCAGAACGCCATTTCGTTGACGCGTTCCGGAACGCCCAGCACCAGCAGCTGGTCGCCGGGCTGCAAGGATTCAAAACGATTGGGATTTAATATCGGCCTTTGGTCGCGTTCAATCGCCACAATCTGCACTCCGAACCGCGTATTCAGCGCCAGTTCGCCCAGGGACTTGCCCACACACCGGGAGGTGGCCGGCACCGTCAATTGCTCCAGCCCCAAATCCGCCAGGGTCGGCGCGTCCACTGGATGCGCATCCGGCGGGGCTGCCGAACACAACCAGTTTTCCGCCTGACGCAAATTCTCGTCCTGCCCCAGCAGCAGGACTTTGTCATGGGGAAAGAGCATGATCTCCGCGGCCGGATTGGAGATGGTGATGCCCTGGCGTTCAATGCTGACAATGGTGCAGGCGAACTGCGGACGCAACGGCAGCGTGGCAATGGATTTGCCCACCGCTTGGGAGATTTCGGGAAGGACACATTCCGCCAGATTCAGTCCCCAGCGATTGTCCGCTCCCGACCATCCGGCCAGGACCGGCCGGCCATCGGTGAAGGGCGAGTCGGCCAGTTGACGGCGCAACTCAATTTCGAACCGGCTGTGCAACCGGATCAAGCGCCGCCAAAACAGACTGGTCATCAAAACAAACACGACGACCAGCATCACCCAGCCCCACCACGGAAACAACCCATAAGGTATCAGCGCGGAAAACCACAACAATAACCCGAATGCCGCGGCGCCTTTCAGACTGCGTGCAAACAACGGCCGCAACACCGCGCGCCGCGCATGTCCCTGGGTGGCGGACTCGGCGCAGATCATGGCCACCGCATCCACGTTCCGCCATAACGCAATGAGCGGTGCCAGCAAAACCATGCCAAACCCGATGCTCCAGGCGACCGCCAGCCGGCCCGCCGTGCCCCAGTCCGTGTCCAGCCATTTGCCCGTCATTTGGTAAAGCGGCTGCGCAAAGAACAGCAGCCCGGAACAAAACAAGATCAGCAGGGCAATTTGAACCACCCGTGGGGCAAGCAACTTCCAGGTCAGGCTGCCGGCGCCGCGATGTTTCAAGCGCTCGAACCATTCATGGTAAAAACCAATGCCCTCCGCCAGAAATCGCGGCTGCCGGCGCTCCATCCAGACGCCGAAACCGCCCGATCGCCGGATCAACAGCGGTGTCGCCAGGGATGTCAGCAAACAGACGCCGATGCCCAGCGCGTAGAACCATTCCGGCACCAGTTTCCCTTGAACGCCCGTCAGGGCAATGATCAGGGAAAACTCGCCAATCGGGGTGAGGCACAACGCGGCCCGCGCGGCGTCCCGCATGGGCTGCCCCACCAGCAGCAATGCGCCCGTGGCGGCAAGGGTGCGCCACAGCACCGCCACCAGGAAGATGCCCACCACCAGCGGCCAGACGTCCACCACCAGTTTGAAATCAAACAGCATCCCGATCGCCACAAAAAAAACCGGCCCGAAAACGTCGCTCAATCCGCCAAGCACTTGATCCACTTGCTCCCCGCGGCCCGTGGAGGAAACAATCGCCCCCAGCAAAAACGCCCCCAAGGCCGGAGAAAATCCCGCCTTGGCGGAAACCAAAGCCATCGCCAGCAACAGCCCCACAATCGTCAACGAACGAATCTCGGGGGCGACCCCGTGGCTCAAGCGCTTCAACAACGGCGGCACGAGCAGCAGCGCCCCCACGACCAGGGTCACGATGACGGCCTTCAACCGCAGCACCGTACCGAAGACTACTGCGGCATCGGTTTGGCCAACCTCGACCAGGGACGACAGCACCGTCAGGGTGACCACGGCTACCATGTCGTCCAATGCCGTCACCGTGAGGGCGGTTTGACCAAACCGCGTGTGGAGTGCGTTGGCCTCCCGCAGGCTTTTCCCCAATACCGCCGTGCTGGAAACCATCAGCATGCCGGCGAGAACCAGGCTCTGGGTGCTCGGCCAGTCCAGCGCAGTGCCAAGCACGCGGCAACCGATGAGCACCAGCGCCGCAATCAACACGGTGGCCAGCACCAACGGAATGCCGACTTTGCGCAGGCGTTGCAATTTGATGCCCTGGCCGATGCTGAAAATGAGAAAGACCAGGCCAATTTGCGCAAGTGACTGGATCCGGTCCGGGCTGCGAATCAGCGCGTACGAATGGGTGTGGGGGCCGATCAAAATTCCAGCGGTAATGTAGCCGATCACGACCGGCAGCCCGATGCGCTGGCACAGCCAGCCCACCATCGCCGCCACCAGCATCACCAGCCCCAAATCTTGAATGAAATCAATGCCCGACATCCCCATTCAGCCGCCCTCAACTCTTGTGGATGGTTTCAGTTTGATCCCTCCTTGAAAAGGGACATTTTGAAAAACGGGGACCAGGCTCATCGGCTGACGGTGCATTTTGTGGGGGAAACGGGCGGCGCGCCGGCACGTTCATCGAACGCGTGCGCGACCGGTGCGGATCGCCGGCCACGCCGGCCCGGGACACCGGCAAACCGCAGACGCGGTTTGCCGGCGTAGGAGCCCGTTCCCACAAGCCACACCCGGAATGCGGCCGGCGTCCAACCTCGGTGCCTTGATTCGTTCTGTCGCCACGGTTCGTTCGCAAATGATTTTCCCGGCGGATTGAAGCTGGGAAATAATGGTTGCGCTCCCGCCTTCCACGGCAGGCTCCCGCCATGGCGGTGGTGAGCTGCGCGGACCGGTCTGCACACCAGTGTGCGGATGGAGCATAGGTGGTCGCGGAAATAACGCAAGCCGGGGTCCGCCTCCGGAGCCCCTCGTCCGGCGGCGCTTGCGGCTGCCGCCCGGACGCGAGGCGCGCGCAATCCGCCTCCTGCGCGCCCGGCCGACCGGGGGGCGACTTCCGGGTTGCGGCATCAGTCCCGGACAGGCGATACCGCCGCATACCGGTCCGGCCCCCTCGTGCTTCACTGCCGCGCACGGAAGAATAATTTCTTTGACGAGCAAGTTAGCAATCACTAACTTGCCGGCAAATGCGCTCCTCACGCATTACCGCTGAAGATCGGAAACGCGCCATTGTCCGCGCAGCCATGCCGTTGTTTGCGCACAAGGGCTTCGCCGCGACAACGACGCGCGAGCTGGCCCGCGCCGCCGACGTTTCGGAGCCGTTGCTGTACCGGCATTTCCCCAGCAAGGAGGCGTTGTATGAGACGATCCAGAATTTTTGCTGTCAGAGCGCCGATCCCGCGGTGGAACGGCTTTCCCGCCTGCCCGCTTCCACCGCCACCCTCGTGCAACTGACCTACTACCTGATGCGTTCGCTCCTTCTGCGCCAAACGCTGGGTGAGGTCAAAGTGGACACCCATTTCCGCCTGATGCTGAACAGTCTTCTGGAAGACGGCACGTTTGCCCGCCTGCTGTACCGCAACCGCTTCGCCCGGTTCTGCGCGCGGATGGAAGCCTGTCTGGAAGCGGCCATTGCCGCCGGAGAGGCGGTCAACGGCTCGGCCACCGTGGGGAATCGCGTCCGGTTTGCGCATCACGTCGCCGCCTGGCTGGCCGTGATGCACCTGCCGGAAAAGACGGCGATAGATTACCGCACCGCGCGCGCGGAGTTGTTGAACCAGGCGCTCTGGTTTGCCTTGCGCGGCATGGGATTGACTGAGCAGGCCATCGCCACCCATTACGATCCCCCGGCCTTGATGCAGGCCTTCAAGGAGGAATGGAATTGAGGAACGTACCGCGCCGAATCTGAATCCACCTGCTGCTATACCACATGAAGCTGAAATACCTTGTCCGATTATCCGGTTGCGTCTCCGGTCTCCGCGGCAGCACGATGAGCCTGCTGCTGACGCTGGGATGGCTGACGGGATGCCACGACCAACCCGCGGGAACACAAACGTCCTCCCCGCCTCCCAAGGTGGAAATCTTCACTGTCACCTCCCGAAATCTGGCGCTGACCAATACCCTGCCCGGTCGCATTGATCCGGTGCGCATCGCCCAAGTGCGCGCCCGCGTGGATGGCGTGGTGCTGGAGCGGAAATTCAGCCAGGGCGCCAACGTCAAAGCGGGGGAGTTGCTTTACCAGATCGACCCGGCGCCGTTCCAGGCGGCTCACGACAGCGCCGCCGCGAGCCTGGCCCGGGCGGAAGCCAATTTGCTGCAGGCGCAGCAACTGGCGGATCGCTACGAACCGCTGATGCGGATCAATGCCGTCAGCAAACAGGATTACGACAACGCCGTTTCCGCCGTCGCGCAGGGCAAGGCCAGCGTCATGGCGGCGAAAGCCGCCCTGCAGACCGCGCAGATCAATCTGGGTTATTGCCGGGTGACCGCGCCAATTTCGGGCCGGATCGGTTCGGCGCTGGTCACCGAGGGCGCCCTGGTCAGCCAGATGGGCGCGACCGAAATGGCGGTGATCCAGCAGATGGACCCCATCTATTTCGACTTTACCGAATCCGCGCGGCAGGTGATGCAGTTGCGCCGCCAGATGGAGGCCGGCCAATTGCAAAGCCTGCCCTCGGGCGAAGCCCGGGTGACGCTGCTGCTGCCCGACGGGTCGGTCTATCCGCATGCGGGCAAGTTGCTGTTCTCCGACATCTCGGTGGACGCGAGCAGCGGCATGATCACGCTCCGCGCCGAATTTCCCAATCCGGAAAACTGGCTGCTGCCCGGCATGTTTGTCATGGGCCAGATCGAACAGGCGGTCGCGCCGGAGGCGATGCTGGTGCCGCAGCGCGCGGTGACCATCGGCGCGGACAGCCAGGCCAGTGTGCTGCTGGTGGACAGCAATAACATTGTGCAAGTGCAACCAGTGCAACTGGGCGCGGCGGTGGGCGGCCAATGGGTAATCCGGAGCGGCTTGAAAGCCGGAGACCACGTGGTGGTGGCAGGGCTGCAAAAGGCGCGGCCCGGAATGGAAGTCCAGCCGCACCCACCCGCGGGCATCAAGACAAACACGGTCACGGTGGCGCGTGGGAAGTAGGGGCAAGGAACCGCGTCATGGCAAAATTCTTCATTGACCGTCCGGTTTTCGCCTGGGTCGTTTCGATTTTCATCATGCTGGCGGGGATCATGGCGATCACCCGCCTGCCCGTGGCGCAATATCCGAACGTGGCGCCGCCCTCCATTTCCATCACCGCCACGTATGCGGGCGCATCGGCGCAAACGGTGCAAGACACGGTCACCTCCGTGATTGAACAGCGGATGAATGGACTGGACCACCTGCTCTACATGTCGTCCAGCAGCAGCGCCAGCGGCCAGGCCACCGTGACATTGTACTTTGAATCCGGCACCGATCCCGACATTGCCCAGGTGCAGGTCCAGAACAAACTGCAGCTGGCCGTGCCCAGTCTGCCGATGACCGTGCAGCAGCAGGGCATCGTGGTGACCAAGTCCACGCGGAATTACCTCATGTTTTTCGCGTTGTCCTCCACGAACAATACGATGAACCACATCGAGCTGGGCAATTTCATCGCCACCACCCTGCTTGATCCCATCAGCCGCGTTACCGGCGTGGGCGAGGCGAATTTGTTCGGCACCGAGTACGCCATGCGCATCTGGATGAACCCGGAAAAACTCCTGGAATACCAACTGACCGCCGGCGACATCATCGCGGCCGTTCAGGCGCAAAACGCCCAGGTCCCGGTCGGGCAGATCGGCATGTTGCCCGCGGTGAAGGGGCAGGAAATCAACGTCACGTTGCAGGGACAGACCACGCTGACCACTCCCGAGGAGTTTGGAAACATCCTGTTGCGCGTGAACCCGGACGGCTCGCGGGTGCATTTGCGTGACGTCGCCCGGGTGGAACTGGCCGGAGCGACCTACGTCACCCAGACCCGCGTGAATGGCCGCCCCGCGGCGGCCATTGGCATCCGTCTGGCGCCGGGAGCCAACGCGCTGGCCACGGCCGACGCGGTGCGCCTGCGCGTCAAGCAGCTTGCCGAATTTTTTCCCCGGGGATCAAGGTCACCTATCCCTACGACTCGACGGAATTCATTCAGGAATCGATCAAGGAAGTGATCAAAACCCTGCTCGAAGCCATTTTTCTGGTCTTTTTGATCATCTATTTCTTCCTGCAAAGCATCCGCACGGCCTTCATTGCCACGATGGTGATCCCGGTGGCGTTGCTGGGGACGTTCGCCATCATGTATGCGATGGGCTTTTCCATCAACGTCCTGACCCTGTTCGGCATGGTGCTCGCCATCGGCATCCTGGTGGATGACGCCATCGTGGTGACGGAAAACGTCGAGCGCATCATGAGCGAGGAGGGGCTGCCGGCGCGCGAAGCCACGCGCAAGGCGATGGAGCAAATCACCGGCGCGCTCATTGCCATTTCCCTCGTGCTGACGGCGGTCTTTATTCCCATGGCCTTCTTTGGCGGCTCCGTGGGCGCGATTTACCGGCAATTTTCCCTGACGCTGGTCGCGTCCATGATCTTCTCCGTCTTCCTGGCGATGTCGCTGACCCCGGCCTTGTGCGCGGCGTTGCTCAAATCGGTGCAGGCAGGTCACCACGTCGAGAAGCGGGGCTTTTGGGGCTGGTTCAACCGCCAATTCAACGCCGCCACGCACCGGTACGAAGGACGCGTCAAACGCATTTTGAAACATGCCCCGCGGTATCTGCTGCTCTACCTCGGGATTGTCGCGGTCGTGGTCTGGTTGTTCTGGCGGTTGCCCTCGGCATTTCTGCCCTCGGAAGATCAGGGGTATCTCATCACCAACGTCGTCCTGCCGGTGGGTTCCTCTACCGAACGCACCCTTGCGGTGTTCGAACAGCTCGAAAAGTTTTATCTCGCACAGCCCGAGGTCGAGGACATGATTGCGGTGGCGGGTTTCAGCTTCAGCGGTCAGGGCCAAAATGCGGGCATTTCCTGGGTGCGATTGAAGCCCTGGCGGGAACGGCGCGGCGCGCAACATTCGGTGCAAGCCCTCATCAACCGGGCGTTCGGCGCGTTCAGCCAGATTCCGGAGGCCATCATCTTCCCGTTGAACCCCCCGCCCATCCCGGAACTCGGGGTGGCCTCCGGGTTCGATTTTGAACTCCAGGATCAAGCGGGCCTGGGGCACGCGAAATTGATGGAAGCCAAGGAGCAGTTGTTCGCCCTGGCGGCCAAGGAGCCCCACATCACCCAGCTGCAAATGCAGGCGCTGGAAGACACCCCCCAGCTCAAGATGGATGTGGATCAGACAAAAGCCGAGGCCTTGGGCGTCTCGCTGGCGGATTTGAACGCCACCCTGACCGCGAGCTTCGGCTCGTATTACATCAACAACTTCGTCAACGGCAACCGGGTGCAGCGGGTGATCGCCCAGTTGGACGCGCCCTACCGCATGCTGCCGCAGGACCTGGGCACCGCCTACGTCCGCAGTCGCAACGGCGCCATGGTCCCGCTGGCGGAACTCGTCTCCACCCGCTGGATCAGCGGCTCGCCGGCCCTGCAACACTACAACGGCTTCCCGTCGCTGGAAATCATCGGTTCGGCCCCGCCGGGCGTGAGCATCGGTCAATCCATGGAAGCCATGGAACGCCTGGCGCAGCAGTTGCCGGAAGGCATCGGGTACGAATGGACGGGGCAATCCTTCGAACAATTGCGCTCCTCCCGGGAGGCGCCGCTGCTGTTGTTGCTTTCGATGCTGGTGGTGTTCCTCGCCCTGGCGGCACTTTATGAAAGCTGGTCCATTCCGATTTCCGTCATGCTGGTGGTGCCGCTCGGCATCCTGGGCGCCTTGCTGGGCGCCGAGTTGCGCGGGTTGCCCAACGACGTGTTCTTCAAGGTGGGATTGCTGGTCATCATCGGCCTCTCAGCGAAGAATGCGATTCTCATCGTCGAGTTCGCCAAGGACCTGGAAGCGGAAGGGCGCGATCTGATCGAGGCGACGCTGATGGCCGCGCGCCAGCGTCTCCGTCCCATCCTGATGACCTCGCTGGCCTTCATTCTGGGGGTTCTGCCGCTCGCGTTGAGTACGGGAGCCGGTGCGGCCAGCCGGCACGACATTGGCACGGGCGTTGTGGGCGGCATGATCACCGCCACGGTGCTGGCAATCTTTTTGGTCCCCGTGTTCTACGTTGTCGTGCGCCGGCTGTTCAAGCGCCGGAAACCTCTCGCGACCGCGCCGGCCCTTCCCCCGGTCCCGGCCGGTGGCGCGCCGGGGAAAGGAGGCGGTCCGGATGAATAAATTGCTGTTGTGCCTCGGGCTGGCGGTTCTGGCAGGCTGCACCATGACGCCGCGATATGAGCGGCCCCAACCCGCCATCGCAGAGGCCTGGCCGCAAGCGGGCGCGGAGGCGGCCGCCGGAAGCAACGCCCCGGTCGCCGCTGAGATCGGGTGGCGCGATTTCTTCCGCGATGCGCAATTGCAGCGGTTGATTGAACTGGCCTTGACCAACAACTCCAACCTGCGCCTGGCCCTGCTGAACGTGGCGGAATATCAGGCGCGCTACCGGATTCAGCGGAACGAACTGATTCCAGTCGTGAATCTCAACGCGGGCGGCTCGCGCCAGCGGGTGGCGAACGGATTCGCCGGCGCGGGAGGGCCGGTTACTTACAGCCAGTATTACGTCAATCTCGGCATGGCCAGCTACGAAGTGGACCTGTTTGGCCGGGTGCGCAGCCTCAAAGCGGAGGCCTTGGAAAAATACTTTGCCGCTCAGGAAACCCAGCGGAGCGCGCAAATCGCACTGATCACCGAAGTCAGCGGAGCGTACTTGACGAAACGCGAACTGACTGAACAACTGGACGTGGCGCGCCAAACCCTGGCGGCGGTCCGCCAGGCCTATGACTTGACCCGGACCAGCTATGACATCGGCACGGTTTCCGAACTGGACCTCCGCATGGCGGAAGCGCAGGTGGAAACGGCGCGGGTGAACGAGGCCGGTCTCGAGCAGCAGCTGGCTCTGCAGGAAAATTACCTGGTCCTGCTCGTGGGTCGCCCCCTGCCGGCGGACCTGCCCGCGCCGGCCCCCTTTGCCGCGCAACTGGGCCTGCCCGCGGTGCCCCCCGGATTACCGTCCGATTTGCTGCAGCGGCGTCCGGATATTCTGGCCGCCGAACATGAATTAAAAGCCGCCAACGCCGTGATTGGCGCCGCGCGCGCGGCGTTCTTCCCCACCATCACGCTTACGGGCACGCTGGGTTTTTCCAGCACGGACCTGGAAAACTTGTTCGTGCCCGGTTCGCGCGTCTGGAGTTTTGCCCCGCAGCTGCAGTGGCCCATCTTCGCCCTCGGCACCATGCAGGCGGGGCTGGACGCGGCCAGGGTGACCCGGTTGATTCAGGTGCAAAATTATCAGCACGCCATTCAGACCGCCTTTCGCGAAGTGGCGGATACGCTCGCGATGCAAAAGACCATCCAGACCCAGCGCGATGCGCATCAAGGGCTGGTGCAGGCCGAGCAACGGCGATTTGAGCTGGCCGAGGCCCGTTTTCGTCATGGGGTGGACAGCTACCTCAACGTGTTGACGGCGCAACAGGCGCTGTACCAGGCCCAGCAGAATTTGATTCGCGCGCGTTATGCCCGCGCGTTCAACCTGATCAACCTTTACCAGGCGCTGGGCGGCGGGTGGCAGGAACATACGACTGCGGCACAATAGCCGTTACGGCCGGGAGCGCGCCGGCGTCAATCCGCCTGAAATTCATCCACATCGCGCGCCGCCTCCGCCGCATCGGTACGGCCGCGAACCTCGGCGTTCAAATGGTGCGCAATCCGCCAAATGTGGTAGCCAATGGTGTCCAGCTGTCGCAAACCGTCAAGCGCGTGCAGGGCCTGGTCCGATTCAATCACCCCCCGGGCGCTGTCCTCCAGCAGACTGGCGCGGCCCCGACGGCGGCGTTCGGCCAGGGTCTGTGAGAGTCGCTGCAACGGCGCGTCGGCGAAACCGGCGGATCCGCCCGGCGGCACGGGTTGCACCCGGCCCAGGAGCTCCACCACCATGCGTTTGGAATCCTGCACCCGCGGCTCATCCCCGAACGCATCGGGTTCAAAGTCATCTTTTGCGGCAATCGCCAGGCGGAATAAATGGTCCAGGGCATGAAAAATGGAAGCGCGGGTATTCTGGTGATCGGCCGGAGACGCGGAAAAAGGGATCAGTCCCAGGAAACGGCGGGTTTCTTGCAAGGCCGTCAACGTGACCGTCAGCCGTCCGGCGTTGGGCCGGATATTCTGGTTGATGGCGCGATCCAGCGTGGCGAGGATTTCGGCAAAAACCTCCCGCAAGGTTCGCCGCACGGCTTCAATGGCCACCTCGGGCACCTCCACCAGGGAGGCGTCCAGGTGCCGGGTCAAAGCCGGGCCGCGCTCGGGAATCAGTCGTTCCACCAGATCACCAAACGCCTGCACCTTCGGGAGGAACAACAATCCGGCCAGCAGGGTGAAACCCGAATGAAACGCCGCCAAAATCACCGCGCCGAATTGCAGGTGAAAGTGCTGCTCCGCCCAACGCACTCCCCAGATAAACAACGGGACCAGCAGGAACGCCAGCAGTCCGGCGGCCAGACTGAACAGGATGTGCGCCAGCGCCGTGCGTTTGACGGAAGCCGTGGCGCCAATCGCCACCAGGGCGGAAGTGGAGGTGGTGCCGATGCTCGCGCCAATGACCAATGCCGTGCCCTGATCCAGATCAATCATGCCGGAGTGAAATGCCGTCAGCGTCATCGCCACCGCCGTCGCCGAAGATTGGGTGAACACCGTCAAGACAATGCCGGCGACTACAAGCAACACGCGTCCCGCCATGTTGCCCTGCGGCAGGTCGGCGGGAGAAAAGGAGGTTGAGAGCGGAGCCAACCCCGTCTGCAGGACCTCGATTCCCACAAACATCACGCCAAAGCCCGCCACCGCCAGGGCGATCCCGGCTTTGCGTCCGCGCACCACCAACCGCAACACGGCCCCCAACCCCACCAGCGGAAATGCCAGCTTGCCAATGCCGAATTTGAGGCCCGCCAGCGCCACCAGCCAGCCCGTGCTGGTGGTGCCCAGGCTGGCACCGAGGATGATCCCGAGTGATTGCGAGAAGGTTAAAATGCCGGCGCTGACAAAACCGATGGTGGCCAGGGTCGTGGCACTGGAAGATTGGGCCAGCACGGTGATGCCCGCCCCGGAGAGGAAGGCCGCCACCGGTTTGGCGGTGAACCGGATCAGCACCCGCCGCAGCGCGGCACCGGCGGCCGTCTTTAATCCGTCAGTGATGAGGAACACCCCCAGCAAAAACAAACCGCCGCCGCCCAGCAGTTGCGAAATCAACGTGATCTGTTGTTGAAGATCCACACCCGAACGCAAAAGCCACTCAGTTTCCGGCCCGCCGGGTCGCAGCCGCCTTTTGGCCCGGTCGGAGAAAATTCAAGCGCCGGCTGAATTCGGCGGCCAACACGGCACTGTCGGACGACTCGGCCGGCTCCCAACATTGGCCGGGATAATCGCGTTTGAACTGGCGGATGACCGGCAGGGTTTCCCGGCGGAAGGTGGCAAACCGCGAACGAATGGTCGCCGGGTCGTCTTCCGCCCGTCTCATGAGCCGGCTGCCGCAGTGATCGCAAATTCCCGCCTGCAACGGCGGATTCGTCTGCAAGTTATACAGGTGGCTGCACTCCGAACAGACGCGGCGGCCGGCGATGCGTTTGAGAGCCGTTGAGAGCTTCAAAGTCAGAACCCCAACCAGGCACAGTTTCAGTTGATGCTCACTTAACAGATCAAAAAAAACTCCCGATTGTCCCAAATGGCGCGGGAAGCCGTCAAACAGGACCAGGTCGGTATTGACCCTTTCCAGACGCGCCTGAATCACGGTCCTGACCAGTTCGGTGGACACCAGTTTTCCAGCGGCCTTGTCGCGCCGGATGCGTTTGCCGATGTCCGTGCCCAGCCGAATTTCACGCTCCAACAAATTGCCCGTCTCGACCACCGTCAGCGAGGGCTTCACGGTGAGCGACCGGACGATCGTGGTCTTGCCGCTGCCCGGCGGACCGAAGAGCGCCACCGCGCATCTCGCTGCGCGCCGCGCCATCTTCGCGGCTTGGACGGTGCGGCTCATTTTCTCACCCGGCCTCGGATTGCCAGGAGTCCCTTCATCACGTCGTACAAATTCCCCTTCCAGTTCTTGGTGCCGAACACGTCATGCAATTTTTTGTAGTGGGTGTAGAGCTCGCGATAGATCGCGTGCGCCGTCCTGCCGGGTTTGAAGCCCCCCGGCTTGAGGCCGGTCATCGCGCGTTGCGCGGCTTCGCAATTCGGATACGCGCCCGCCACCACCGCTCCGGCGATGGCCGCGCCCAGGGCACAGGTCTGCGCCGAGCGCGACACCCGCATCGGCCGGCCCGTCACGTCCGCATAAATCTGCATCACCACCGGATTCTTCTCGGCAATGCCGCCACAGTTGATGATGTGCCGGACCTTCACGCCGTATGCTTCGAGCCGGTTGATGATGGTCAGCGCGCCAAAGGCCGTCGCTTCAATGAGGGCGCGGTAAATCTCCGCCGGCGTCGTGTAGAGAGTCTGCCCCAGCAACAGGCCGGTCAACCGTTGATCCACCAGCACCGTGCGGTTGCCGTTGTTCCAGTCGAGCGCCAGCAGCCCCGATTCACCCGGCCGCAATCGGGCGGCCGCCGCCGTGAGCGCCTCGTGCCCGCCGGATTGCCGGCCGCCGGGCTGCAGGTAATTCACGAACCAGTTGAAAATGTCGCCGACGGCGGACTGACCCGCCTCCAGTCCATGGTAACCGGGCAAAATGCTTCCGCTGACGATGCCGCAAAGCCCCGGCACATCCGCCAGTGGCTTCCCGCCTGGCACGACCATCATATCGCATGTGCTTGTGCCGATGATTTTCACCAAGGCCCCCGGAGCGATGCCGGAACCGACCGCGCCCAGATGGGCATCCAGGGCGCCGACCGCCACCGGAAGTCCCGCGGGCAGCCCCGTGCGCTGCGCCCAGGCAGCCGTCAATCGGCCGGCGGCCTGGGCGATCGTGCCCGCGCGCTTGGGCAGGCGCGAACGCAGGAGGCCCAGTTGGGGATCCAACTGCGCAAGAAATCCGGCATCGGGGTATCCCCCCCACGCGGCGTTGAACATGGCCTTGTGTCCGGCGGCACAAATCCCGATCTGCAAACGGTCCGGCGCTTCGCTGCCGGTCAACATGGCCGGCACCCAGTCGGCGCATTCCACCCAGCTGTGCGCGGCCGCAAACACCTTCGGCGCCGTGCGCCGGCAATGCAGGATTTTGCTGAAAAACCATTCGCTGGAATAAACGCCACCGCATTTGGCGAGATATTTGGGCCTGCGCCTGCGGGCGAGCTCCGTGATCTCAGCGGCCTCCGCAATGCTGGTGTGGTCCTTCCACAACCACGCCATGGCGGCGGGGTGGTTCGCAAAACGCGGATCGAAGGCCAGCGGTCGCCCCTGCGCATCCACCGGCAACGGGGTGCTGCCGGTGGTGTCCACCCCGAGGCCGATGACCTGTTCCGGTTTGAAACCGCGCACTTTTTTCCGCGCAATCTGCACCACCTGCTTCAGCGTGATCGCTGCGCCCCGGACGTAATCCGCCGGGTGCTGGCGGGCGAGATTCGGATCATGAGACAGCATCACCCCGTCCGTGCCGTGCTGATATTTCCAAACCGCCGTGGCAACCTCCTGGCCATTGGCGGTGTTGACGACGAGGGCGCGCACCGAGTTTGTGCCGTAGTCCAGTCCGATGGTGTATCGCTCGCTCATAAGATTTCCAGACGCAGTGAAGCAAAGTCGGGGAATCTTACAAGTCTTGACCGCATCTGCAAACGCTCATTCGGCGATTGCCGGCGCCGCCCTTCGGAGAAGTCAGCAACCGTCCCCCAGGATGTCGAATCCGGGAAGCCAACCGCCACCGGCCCCGGTGGGTCGTTTCCGGCGGCTGGAGGCGGCAAAATTGCTCCAAATGAGTGCTTGCAAGGCTGAAGGGACATGTCTAGTCTTGCCACTCCCATTTTGGGGAGCGCCTCGCCAAGAGCAGTCAAAACCGACCGGGGCAGCCAACAAAACAAATTTATGGCAGTTAGAATCCGCATGAAACGCATCGGGTGCAAAAACAATCCGGTGTATCGCATTGTCGTGGCCGACAGCCGCAGCCCGCGGGATGGCAAATTTTTGGAGGAAATCGGCACGTACCAACCCCAGCTCAAGGGCGACAATGTGAAACTCAACCTGGACCGCACCAAGTATTGGTTGGGCAGGGGTGCGCAGCCGAGTGACACGGTGGCCAGCTTCATCAAGAAAGCGGAGCGGGCGGCGGCATAAGGTCCCCGATCAGCCCGCGTCTGACCCCGGGTTGGGCCGGCGCAAGCGCCGGGATTTGAATCCGACTCAACAGCAAAGCCAATGCAAGCGTTCCTCGAATACGTGGTAAAGGGGCTGGTGCAAAATCCCGCAGCGGTGACCATCACCCCCAAGGAGCGCAGCGGACAGACGATTTACGAATTACGCCTGGACCCGCAGGATGTGGGCAAGGTGATTGGACGGCAGGGACAGACCATCAACGCGATTCGTTCGCTGCTGACGGCGGGTAGCGCCAAAAAGGGGATTCGCTGCACGCTGGAGATTGTGGAAGACGCACGGCCGCAACCCTGATCGGGTTCCGCTCCGGCTGGCCTGAGCATGAAAATTGAGGTGCTCACACTGTTCCCGGCGATGTTTGCCGGCCCGTTGGATGAGAGCATCCTTAAGCGCGCGCGGCAGGCTGGCTTGCTGGAATTGCGGCTGCACCAGCTGCGCGACTGGGCCACGGACCGGCACAAGACGGTGGATGACCGTCCGTTCGGGGGCGGCCCGGGAATGCTGTTGAAGCCGGAGCCGATTTTTGCGGCCGTGGAGAGTTTGCGCGGCGCGAACACGCGCGTAATTTTGATGTCGCCGGCGGGACGAAAGTTCGACCAGACGCTTGCGGCTGAACTGGCGCAGGAATCGCATCTGCTAATCGTGACGGGCCATTATGAAGGGTTTGACGAGCGCATCCGGGAAGCGCTGGCGGATGACGAAATTTCGATTGGCGATTACGTGCTGACCAACGGCGCGCTGCCCGCGATGGTGGTGGTGGATGCCGTGACGCGACTGCTTCCCGGTGTGTTGGGCGATGCGGCCAGCGCAACGGAAGAATCGTTCAGCACCGGCGGACTGGAATATCCGCAATGGACGCGGCCGGTGGAGTTTCGCGGCATGAAGGTGCCGGAAATTTTGATTTCGGGGCATCATGCGGAAATCGCCAGATGGCGGCTGGCGCAGGCGCAACAACGAACGCAGCAGCAGCGGCCGGATTTAATTCGCAAGCACAAGCAGGCGAGCAAAACGAAAGACAGTTTATGAACCAGGCATTGTTGGATAAAATTCATTCGGAACAATTTCGCAAAAACAGCGCCAAATTTGGCGTGGGGGACACCGTCAAGGTACACACCAAGGTGGTGGAAGGCGACAAGGAGCGCATTCAGGTGTTTGCCGGCGTGGTCATCGGCAAGCGCGGGCGCGGACTGAACGAAACCTTCACCGTGCGCCGCATCAGCTACGGCGAAGGCGTGGAGCGCATCTTCCCTCTGCACTCCCCACGCGTGGACAAAATTGTGGTGGAACGCGCGGGGACGGTGCGCCGGGCCAAGCTGACCTACCTGCGGCACCGGCTGGGCAAGGCGGCCACCCTGGTGAAGGAGAAAACCCTCAAGTCGCCGGCCGGCCAGACCGCCGCCGCCGCCCGGCAGGAGGATCTGACCGAAATCGAGGGCGTGGGCCCCAAGATTGCCGCCGCGCTGAACGCTGCCGGCCTCCACACGTTCGCGGCGGTCGCGGCCACCCCGGTGGAGCGCCTGAAGGAAATTCTCGCCGCGGGCGGCGAACACTTGAAGCAGTGGGATCCGACAACCTGGCCGGAGCAGGCGGCGTTGGCGGCCAAAGGCGATTGGGACGCCTTCGCGAAACTCAAGGAAGAACTCAAAGGCGGACGCCGCGTCTAGCTGGAAGCAAATTTTTCAGGAGGCAACCCCGGCGGTTGCCTCCTTTGTTTTGCCCTCGGACATGCAACTGTCCGTCTGCCAATGCGTCATGGCGCCACGATCATGGCACGGCGGCCAAAATTGAATTGTCCCAACGGACGTGTCCCGGCAAGCTGAAGGCTTACTATGCAGCAGGTAAATATCGGGATGTTGGGCGGCGGCACCGTCGGCAGCGGCGTCTATCACGCCTGGAAACATAATGGTCGGGTGATGGCGGCGCGGCTGGGCGTAAAAATCAGGTTTTGCAAAATTGCCGTCAAATCCTTCGATGAACCCCGGCCGTACCCGATTCCCGCCCCCTTGCTCACCACCGACTGGCAGGCAGTGGTCAATGACCCGCAGGTGCAGATTGTCATCGAGCTGGTTGGTGGAACGGGGATTGCGCGCACCATGGTGCTTGCGGCTTTGCGACAGGGAAAAACGGTGGTCACCGCCAACAAGGCCCTGCTGAGCGCCTGCGGGCCGGAATTGTTTGCCGCGGCGGCCCGGACCGGCGCCAACCTGTATTACGAAGCCAGCGTGTGTGGAGGCATTCCCATCATCAAATGCCTGCGCGAAGGCCTGGTCGCCAATCAATTTCCCGCCATCTACGGCATCGTCAACGGCACGTGCAACTACATCCTGTCCCGCATGCAACAGGAGGGGGCCGATTTTGCCGAGGTGCTGGCGGATGCGCAAAAACAGGGCTACGCGGAGACTCCGCCCGATCTCGACATTGAGGGCAAGGATGCCCAGCACAAGACCGGAATTCTCGCGTCCCTTGCCCATGGGTTTTGGGTGCCCGCGGACCGGATCCACACCGAGGGCATCCGCAACGTGTCGCAAATCGACATGCGGTTCGCCAATAAACTGGGCTACACCATCAAGCTGCTGGGCATTGCCAAAAGGTTGTCCGACCGCAAAGGTGGTGTGCAGGTTTCCGTCCAGCCGACCCTCATTCCCCACTCGCACGTGCTGGCCAGTGTGAACGGCGTGTTCAACGCCTGCTTTGTGCGCGGCGACGTGGTGGGCGACACCCTGTTCTACGGTCGTGGCGCCGGCAAAGATGCCACCGCCAGTGCCGTGTTGAGTGATGTGGCCGACGCCGCGCTGGATTTGAAGCTCGGCACGCACCTCCGCGTGCCGCCCTTCAACGCACACGCGCGCTCCGGCCGCATCCGGCCGATCGCCGAAATCATCTCCCGTTATTATCTGCGTCTCAGCGCCGTGGACCAGCCCGGGGTGCTGGCCAAAATCGCGGCGATTCTGGCGCGTGCAAAAATCGGCATTGCCTCGGTGATCCAGCCCGAGGGACATCCCGGCAATTTCGTGCCCTTGATTCTGATGACGCATGACGCCAGCCACGCCGCCATGCACCGGGCGTTGCTGCAGATCACCCGCTTGCCGGTGATCACCGGAAAACCCGCCGTGTTCCGGGTGGAGAATTTTGAGTAATGGCCGCGCTTTTATTCCACAGCACCAACGGCCGTTCGCCCGCCGTGGACCTGCGCAGTGCCGTCCTGCACGGGCTGGCGCCGGATCGCGGTCTGTACCTCCCGGAAACCTTTCCGCAACTGACCCGCGCGGAAATCGCCGCCTTTACGGCCCTGCCCTATGCGGAAATCGCGTTTCGCGTGCTCGCACAGTACACGCGCGACGTCGTGCCCGACGCCACGTTGGCGGCGATGTGCCAGGCGGCCTACGACTTTGAAGTCCCCCTTGAAAAAATTGGCGATCGTGTCCACCTGATGCGCCTGGATCAGGGGCCCACCGCCTCCTTCAAGGATTTCGCCGCGCAAATGATGTCGCGTCTGATGGGCTTCTTCCTGCGCCAGGACGGGCGGCAATTGATTATTTTGACCGCCACCAGCGGCGACACGGGCTCGGCCGTGGCGCACGCCTTCCACAACATTCCCGGCATCCGCGTGCTCGTGTTGTTTCCGTTCGCGGAAGTCAGCGTGAGCCAGCGCAAACTCATGACAACGCTGGCCGGGAACATCCGCACCATTGCCATTGATGGAAAGTTCGACGACTGCCAGGCGATGGTGAAACGCGCCTTCGCCGATCCCGCGCTGAAATCACTCCCGCTTTCCTCCGCCAACTCGATCAACATCGGCCGGCTGCTGCCGCAGAGCGTCTATTATTTTTATGCCGCGTCGCGGTTGGCTCCGGCGGGCGAACCCATGGTGTTTTCGATCCCCAGCGGGAACTTCGGCGACATGATGGGAGCCATCGTCGCACGGGAGATGGGCTTGCCGGTCAAAAAAATCATCGCCTCCGTCAACGACAATGACGCCTTCCCCCGGTATCTCGCCACGGGACATTATGCCAAGATCGTCCCCTCCCGTAATTCCCTCTCCAACGCGATGAATGTGGGGCATCCCAGCAATCTGGCCCGCCTGATTGCGGTTTATGGCGGCCAGATGGATGAAGCCGGGACCATTCATCGCGCGCCGGATCTGGCGCGGATGCGACGCGACTTGTTCTCGAGCTCCGTTAGCGATGCGCGCACCCGCGCGGCCTTCCTAGATTTCTGGCACAAGCACCAACTTCTGCTCGAGCCCCATGGCGCGGTGGCCTGGCAGGGCTTCCAGGACTGGTTGCAAACCGAAGCGCTCGAGGGACGGCCTGCGGTCATTCTCGAAACCGCCAATCCCGCCAAATTCCCCGAAGAAATTCAAAAGGCCTTCGGCTGGTCGCCCGATGTGCCGCCGCGCATGGCCGCGCAAATCCAGCTGGCTGAGGACTTCGACCGCCTGACACCCGATTACGACCAATTTCGCGACTACCTCATTGGACACTACGCGGACCACCCCACGGCGAAAACCCACCCCTGATGGGCGGTCTTCCCACTCGCCGCCCATGGCCAATTTCAACTGGCGCACGAATTGAAGAAGCCCCTCCCCCGCCTCTCCTGTTGCGCTTTCCGGAAACCACCCTCCGCCAAAACCAGGCCTATACATCCGCACGGGATTTGGTAATTTCAGCCCATGGCGCTTGACGAAATTTTATTGACCGCTGAAGAGAGGATGGAAAAATCCGAGCAGTCGGCCCTGAACGAATTTGCCAGTGTGCGCACCGGCAAGGCCTCGGCGTCGCTCGTCGAAAACATCCTGGTGGAAACCTACGGCTCGCAGATGCGCATCCGCGAACTGGCCAGCATCACCACACCCGAACCACGCACGTTGACCGTGCAGCCATGGGATGTTTCCACCCTGCCGCACATCGAAAAGGCGATTCAAAAGGCGAACCTCGGCCTTTCCCCGGCGGTGCAAGGCAAAGTCCTCCGCATCTTCTTCCCTGAACTCAGCCAGGAGCGCCGGATGGAATTCGTCAAAATCATCAAGAAAATGGCCGAGGACGGCCGCATCGCCATCCGGCACATTCGCCGCGACGCCATGGAACAAATCAAAAAATCCGCGCACGACAGCGGGGTGACCGAGGACGACGTCAAGCAAACGGAAAAGGAACTGCAAAAGTTAACCGACGAATACACGGCCAAAATTGACAAACATCTGGCGGCCAAGGAAAAGGAATTGCTGACGGTCTAGCTCCGCCAGACACGTCTTCACGGAGCGCGGCCGGTATTGGTGCCCTCCTCGAAGTGAATGACGGTTTCCCCGGGCCTGGCGTAGCCAAATTTCTCCCGCACCAATCGCTCCACCGCTTTGGGATCGTTGCTTTGTTGGATTGCCGCGCTCAACCGCCGCTGCTCCGCCGTTTGCTCGGAAATTTGCCGGTCCAGCTGGAGCACCTCGCCGCGCATCGCTTCATTCTGGCGGATCAACGGCAGGTACGATATGCCAACGACCACCAGAAACGCGATCAGGAGCAAACCAATCACCACGCGCGTGAGCTTGTCCCAAATGCTATCCACTCCGTTCACGCCGCGAGTAAAACACGCTTTGGCGCGCAACGGAAGCAAGAAGATGACGGCTGGTCTCCGGGTATTTGATTGAAAAAATTCTGCACCATCCGATATTCTGGCCAGCCATGATTAAGGCGTTTTTGCTGATTTTTCGGCCCGTGACCACGTGGAATAACATCGCGGTCGCCAACCGAAGCGTACTCTATATTTTCCTGCTGCATGTCCTGCCCTTGATTCTTCTGACGTCGTTCGCAGAGGGATACGCGCTCACGCACTGGGGCAAATCGCATGGCGCCGGCAACAAGCACGTCAAAATTTACACCGTCCCTGAGGCCGTTACGGTGGAAATCACCATCAGCCTGGTGTATGTCGGGCTCGTATTCCTGCTGGCGGCGGCGGCACGCGCCTACTCCAGCACGTTCCATCGGCGCTCGACCTTCACCCAGGCGTTTACCGCCATGGGATACGGCGTGCTCCCGTTCTTTTGTTGGCGCCTGCTGGACATGTGGAACGGCCTTTTCCCCTGGATTCCCTGGGCCATCGGCATGGTGCTGACCATCGGCGTGATCTACACCGGGCTGCCCTGCCTGCTCCGGCCCGATCCGCCGCATGCCTTTGGCCTGTATGTCATGACCAGTTTGACGGCGGTGATCGTCTTCGGTTTGTGGCGGTTGCTCACCTGGCAATTCTTCCTGGGCCGCCTCCCCGAGGTCGAAAAGATTGTCACCCAGATCGCCGGTGGCGTGGCGGGCGGCCCACCGCCGCCCTGATCACCCAGCGGTGTTTCACCAGGGCCGCGCGCGCCGTGGCGGCATCGTCGCCGGTAAGCGCCTGCACAATTCCGATCGCGCGCTGGCGCAATTTGGCATTGCTCGGGTTCATCTCCACCATCAAGTTGCTCAGCACCCTGCCCGTCCGCACCAGCGCCAGCGTGGTCAACAGATTCAAGATCAGCTTGGTGGCGGTGCCGGCTTTCAGCCGGGTCGAACCGGTTAATACTTCCGGTCCCAAATCCGTCGCCAAAACCAGGCTCGGACGATAACGCGGTGGAATGACCAGATACGGGTTGAAACAGATCAACACCGTTTTCGCCCCGCGTCGCTTTGCTTCGTGCAGCGCCCCCCAGACAAATCGCGTCATCCCGCTGGCGGCAATCCCCACCACCACGTCGGGGCGGGAAACGCGACACCGTTGGATGGATTTGGCCCCGGCGCCGGAATCATCCTCCGCGCCCTCCACCGCGACACGCAGAGCTTTCTCTCCCCCGGCAATAATCCCTTGCACCATCGCCGGATCAGTCCGGAAAGTCGGCGGGCACTCGCTCGCGTCCAGCACACCCAGTCGCCCGCTGGTCCCCGCCCCCACATAAATCAACCGGCCCCCGTGACGAAACGCACGCGCCACCATACCGACCGCCCGCGTCAGCCGGGCGGTTTGCCGCAACAACTTCCGGGTTACCTTGGCTTCCTCGGTCAGCATCAGTTCCACCGCCGCCCGGATCGGCAGACGATCCAAATGTCGCGAGCGCGGATTCCGCTGCTCCGTTGGCGACGGTTTTGAGGTGCGGATGACGCCCATCACCGCGTCGGGCAAAACCGGTGGCAGATGGGCGGTTTTTCTGCGTCTGGCGCTCTGCATTGGCCTATTTTTCCAGTTCTGCCCGGGCCCGGCAAGCCCGGCCCGCCCCCGGTGGGCAGCCCACCGGGACGACGAGGGAGAAACCACCGCATGGCGGGCCGGATTCCAAACGGAACGCAATCAAGTTGCGCCACGCGTTGGAATTCGGCTAAGATGCGGGTCCGGGTTGCCTTGCAAAATGCGCCCGGATTTGGAATGAAAAAGATCGAAGAAGAAGCTCCTGACACCACCAATTCCGAAGCAGCGGCCGGGGCGCCCCCCGGCACGGAGGCCGTGGCGAACACCGCGACCGAAACGCTCTCACCGCAACAAATCTCCGATCTCGAAGCGCGGGCGGCCAAGGCACAGGAACACTGGGACCGTCTGCTCCGCACCACGGCGGATTTCGAGAATTTCAAGAAACGCGCCGTGCGGGAAAAACAGGAAGCCATCCGTTACGCCAACGAAGGTTTGCTGGAAAAATTCATGCCCATTCTTGACGCCTTTGAGAAGGCCACGCAGGCCACCCAGAGCGCCGGCCCTGCGGATATCAAGGCCTTGACCGAGGGCGTCCAGCTGATCCATACCCAGCTGAAGAACACCCTGATGGAAGCCGGACTTCAAGAAGTGGACGCCACCGGCCAGCCGTTCGACCCAACCTTGCACGAGGCAATCTCCCTGCAGGAAACGGCAGCCGTGGCGGATGGTCACGTCCTGCAACAATTGCGCAAGGGCTACAAGTTGCGCGAACGGCTCCTGCGTCCTGCCATGGTTGTCGTCGCCAAGCGGCCGGAAGGCAACGCCTGACAGCGGCGTGACGGAAACTGCTTCCCGGCCATGGCCAAGCGCGATTATTACGAAATTTTGGAAGTCAGCCGACAGGAGACCGCCGAGGGCATCAAGAAATCCTACCGCCGGCTGGCAGTCAAATATCATCCCGATAAAAACCCCGGCGACCGGCACGCCGAGGAAAAATTCAAGGAACTCGGGGAGGCATACGAGGTCCTGAGTGATCCGCAAAAACGCGCCGCCTATGATCAATACGGCCCGGACGCCTTTGACGCCCGGGCGCGCGCCGGGCGCGGCGGCGGTTTTCATGACCCGTTTGACATCTTCCGTGACGTCTTTGGCGGCGACGGCGGGAGCATTTTCGAACAATTTTTCGGAGGCGGAACCCGGTCGGACCCCTCCGGGCCGCAACGCGGCAATGACCTGCGCTACGACCTGGAGATCACCTTCGAGGAAGCCGCGTTGGGTTGCGAAAAGGAAATTTCCATCACCAAACCGGATCGCTGCGACAAGTGCAACGGCACGGGGAGCGAACCGGGCGCAAAAATCCGCCCCTGTGATACCTGCAATGGACGGGGTCAGGTCATTGCTTCGCGCGGGATTTTCAGCATTGCGCAGACCTGTCCCAAATGCCAGGGCGCCGGCCGGATCATTGAAAAGCCGTGCCGTGGCTGCAGTGGTTCGGGGCGAAAAGACCGCACCAGCAAAATCACGCTGCGCATTCCCGCCGGTGTGGATGCCGGTTCACGCCTCCGCTCCTCGGGGAATGGCGAGAGCGGTTTGCGCGGCGGGCCGGCGGGCGATCTATACGTCGTGTTGCACGTCAAACCGCACGATATTTTTCAGCGCGAGGAGGATGACCTGCTCTGCGAGGTGCCGATCAGTTTCGTGCAGGCAACCCTGGGGGCGGAAATTCAAGTGCCCACGCTGGGCGAAAAGGCGACCATCAAAATCCCCGCCGGCACCCAGCCGGGCACGCTGTTTCGCCTGCGCGGCAAGGGCATCAAAAATCTGCAAGGCTACGGCCACGGCGATCTGCATGTGAAGATCAACGTGGAAGTGCCCACGCGCCTGAGCAGCGCACAGAAAAACAAATTGCAGGAGTTTGCCGCGGCGTGTGACGAACAGGTGAACCCCATCAGCGCCGGCTTCTTTGAAAAAGCCAAACGCTGGTTCCGCTGACTGCTTCCGCCATGCGCCGTTTTTATGCGCCACCGGAACTGTGCCTGGCCGCCCGGATCGAGCTGACCGGGAGTGAGGCGCATCACGCCGCGCGCGTCCTCCGGGTGCAACCCGGTGAAACGGTCAGGGTCCTGGATGGTGCGGGCCACGTCTTCACTTGCGACATCGAAACGGTGGCCCGGGACGGGGTCAGTCTGCGAATCCGGCAGAAAACTTTCTGCCCCCGCCTGCCCTGCCAAATCACGCTGCTCCAAGCCATCCCCAAGGGAAAGGCAATGGACTACATTGTGCAAAAGGCCACGGAACTCGGGGCGGCGCGGATTGTACCGATCCTCTCCGCGCGCACGGTGGTTGCTTTGGACGGCCGGATTCAGGCGGCGACGGACAAAGCGGACAAACTGCGTCCGATCGCCCTGGAAGCGATCAAACAATGCGGCTCTCCCTGGTTGCCACGGATCGAGCCGGTCGCCCGGCTGGAGGAGTTTCTGGCGCGACAGGAAACTTTCGATCTGCCGCTGGTGGCTTCCCTGGCCGAAGCACACCATGACTTGCGGGGACAGTTGCGGAGCTTTACAGCCAAACAGCAGCGCATGCCGGCAACGGCCGGCATCTGGATCGGGCCGGAAGGCGATTTTTCACCGGAGGAAATGACGCTGCTGCAAGCGCACGGCTACCGTCCCATCACGCTCGGCCGCCTGATTTTACGCAGCGACACGGCCGCCATTGCGAGCCTGGCGGTTCTCAATTATGAACTGCAGCGGGGGCAACCTCCGGAGGCGACAGGATGGCCATCCCGGACGGGACCGGGCGGGGAGCCTGCGTGAACTTTTCCGATCGGAAGCGACCTTGCGGCGGGATCGCGTTGCTTCCGGGGGTAAATTGGCCTTGAGGGCGGATTGCAGTTCTCAACTGCGCCAATGGAAAGCCCCCTTCTTCAGCGCATAAACGTAACCAACCGTCAGGATCCCGAGAAACGACAGCATCGCACCCAGGATGAGATTGCGCGTGGCCGCATCCTCAAGCATCGCCCGGTACACCACCGCCCACGGATACATGAAAATCACCTCGATGTCGAACAGGATGAACAGCATTGCCACGAGATAAAACTTCATGGACATGCGCGTGGTGCCGCCACCGACCGGGAGCATGCCGCATTCGTAGGCGGTGTCCTTGATCCGGCTGCGCCCGCCCTTTTTACCGATTAAATTGGAGATCGCAATCATGCCGCCAGTGGCGGCCAACGCGAGCACGAAGAGCACCAGCACCCCGAGGTACTGCAGGAGTTGTGTCGTTTCCACGGCAAAATACTCCGTTAAACCCGGCTAGCCGGCAAGATTTTTAGTGGCGGGTGGCCGGCCGCCGCGCGGGCACCCGGCCGCAAAAATCGCAACCCGCAACCGCCCGCAGCCGCCGATTATTTCCGAAACAACCACAGCAATATGGAGATGAGCGCGCTGAGAAGCAGGCAGGTGACGATGGGAAAATAAAAACTGCCGTGCTCCCGCTCGATGCGAATATCCCCGGGCAACTGGCCCAGCCAGCCCCGCCCCCACCCCGACCACAACAACGCCCCAATGACGACCAATAACAGCCCGGCCAGAACCAAAGATTTGCCAAACGGTTCCATCTCTGCGGAATTTACGACGTCATTTCCATCTCGCCAAATCCTTCCTCCACGGTCGCGATGCTTTGGATCTGCGCGAGCCGGGCGTACAGTCCGCCGGCTTGCAGCAATGCCTCGTGCCGGCCGCGCTCGACGATTTCACCGTGACGCAGCACCAGGATCTGATCGGCATTCCGGATCGTGCTAAGCCGGTGCGCAATCACAAAACTGGTGCGCCCGCGCATCAAATGCTCGAGCGCCTCCTGGATCAGCCGTTCCGTGGCCGTATCCACACTGGCGGTGGCTTCATCGAGGATCAGAATCGGCGCGTTCTTCAACAAGGCACGTGCGATGCTGACGCGCTGCTTTTCCCCCACGCTCAATTTGACCCCGCGCTCGCCGACGGCCGTCTCAAAACCATGCGGCAGCCGCTGAATGAACTCGTGACAATTGGCCGCCCGGGTGGCCACGAGCAGCTCCGCCTCCGTGGCCGCCAGTTTTCCATACTGAATGTTCTCGCGAATCGTGCCGTTGAACAAAAACGGCTCCTGGCTCACAACGCTGATATGCTCGCGGAGTGAGGCGAGCGCAACCTCACTGATGTCCTGGCCATCCACCAAAATGCGTCCGGCCGTCGGCTCATAAAACGCCGGCAGCAAATTGACCAGCGAGGACTTGCCGGCCCCCGTCGGGCCCACCAGCGCGATCATCTCCCCCGGTTGCGCTTGCAGCGAAATGCGCTTTAACACGTGGGGTTTTGCACCCGATGGTGGCGCAGCTTCGTTGACGACGCCGGGGAGGTGGACTCCCCCTCCGGCCGGCCCGGCGTCATACTGGAAGCTCACATCGTCATAAACCACCGCTCCGCGCACCGGCTGGGACAAGGCTCGCCGGCGGGTTTGCTGCTGGCGTTCGGGCGGCGCATCCAGAACATCGAAGACCCGCTCGCCGGCCGCGCGCGCACTCTGCAGCATTTGATTCAAACTATGCAACTGCCCAATGGGCGCGTAGAACATGTGCAGAAACAACAGGAAGCCGACCAGCTCGCCGGACGTCATCTGGCCCGCAATCGTGAAGCTCCCGCCCACCCACAACACCAGCGCGTACCCCACCGCGCCGGCAAAACCCATGCTGGGGCCGTAAATCGCCCAAATCCGCATGATCCCCAGCTGGGCGCGGCGCATCGCCGCCGCACGCTGCCCAAACCGGTCGTCTTCATGCCCCTGCCGATTGAACGCCTTGATCTGGCGGATGCCCTGGAGGTTGTCCATGAGCAACGCATTCATCGCGCTCGAAGCCTCGCGTTGCCGGCGGTAACGCCGGTGGGCCGTGAGCGTGTACCAAAGTGCGCCCCCGGCCAGCACCGGCATGGGAGCCATCGCCACCAGGGCCAGCACCGGGTTCATATAAAACAAGAACGCCGCCACCCCAATGACGCTGAAGAGCGCCACCACGCCCTGTTCCAAACCGTCAATCAACACGCGCTCCACCGCGTTGACGTCCTCGATGATGCGCGTCAACAGATCTCCGGTCGCCCGCTGATCGAAGTAACCGATGGGCAGCCGCTGCAACCGCGCATAAACCGCCCGGCGCATGTCGAAAATGACATTTTGCTCAAGTTGATTATTGATGAGAATCCGCGCACTGTTGAAAACATCCCGCAGCAGAAACGCGCCCAGCAGGCCAATCATCGCCGGCGCCAACCACTGGCCCTGCTTCTGGCCAATCACCTCGTCAATGGCAAACTGGGTCAGTTTGGGAAAGGCAAACGAGGCCAGCAGCGATAACACCGCCGCCAGCACCGTCCCGAACGCCAGCCACGGGTACGGCGCCAGATAGACCGCCACCCGGCGCAAAACTTCCATGGTGGAACGCTTGCGGGCGGCAAAGTTGGATTCCAAAGCGCGACGGGGAGGCGACATGGAAATTACCCGGGAAACCAGGCGTCCGCCCGTTGATTTCGCAGCTTCGGCTGATCCGGGCGTCCCGGCGCGTGTACATGGGGCACGCCGCGCCCTCCACCCGGCCCCACCCACTTTGCCGGCGCCGCGGCATTTCGCCGTCTCCCCTGCCCGGAGGACACGGATGAGACATTCCAGCTTCCGCACAGGATCACGATCGGCGCCACTTTACCCCACATGCGGGCAGTCTAACGGAGGCGCACGAGACAGCAAGAACGCGCGTGAGAGGAAATCCGGCGCATCCCGGCGCGGTCGATTCTCTCACTTGCCAAGCGCGACGCGGTTTTGTTTCAATTTGCCCGTGCTACACCAGCAGACTTTGAATCGTCCCGCCAGTTTCTCCGGGATCGGCCTGCACAGCGGCAACCGGGTGAACCTGACCTTTCAGCCCGCGGCGGCGAACTCGGGCATTCGATTCCGCCGCACCGATTTGGAGGGACAACCGGAGATTGAAGCCCGGGTGGAAAACGTGGCGGAAACCAACCGGTCCACCACCCTGGCCCGGGGCAACATCAAAATTCACACCGTGGAACACGTTCTGGCCGCCCTGGCCGGAGCCGGCGTGGACAACGCGGTCGTCGAAATCGACGCCAATGAGCCCCCGATCGCCGACGGCAGCGCGAGGGAGTTTTGCCGCATGGTGCAGACGGCGGGAATCATCACGCAGGACGAAATGCGCGAGACGTACACCGTGACCGACCCGATTCAAATTGAAGCCGGGGAAACCACGATGACGCTGGTGCCCGACGAACACTTCAAGATCACCTGCACCAGCGCGGACCGGGACGGACGGTTCACGCAATTCTTCAGCACGCATTTGACGCCCAAAACCTGGGAGCACGAGCTGGCCAACGCCCGCACCTTCTGTTTTTTCGAGGAAATCGAGTATCTCATCAAAAACGGGTTGATCAAGGGCGGCAGCCTGGAAAATGCGGTGGTCATCCGGGATGACGCGGTGCTGACGACCGAGCCGTTGCGGTACGCCAACGAGTTTGTTCGCCACAAGATGCTCGACATCGTGGGCGACCTCTCCCTCGTGGGCAAACCGATCCGCGGACACCTGATCGCCGTCAAGCCAAGTCACACCGGGAACTGCGAACTCGCGCGGCAGATCGTCCTCCAGATGCAAAAGCCCCTGCGCGCCGCCCAGACCTTTGTGCCGCCTCCCGCTCCGGCCAAACCGGCGGTTCCGGCGGAGATTCCCCCTTCCGGCAGTGGGGCGGTGGATATTGACCAGCTGATGAAATGGCTGCCCCACCGGTATCCGTTTCTCCTTGTGGACCGGATCCTGTCCATCGAAGGCAACTCGGTCACCGGATTGAAATGCGTTTCCATCAACGAACCCTTTTTCCAGGGCCATTTCCCGGGGCACCCGATCATGCCGGGAGTCCTGCAACTGGAGGCGATGGCGCAAGTGGCCGGCTTGTTCATGCTCAAACAGGGGGAAACCTCCGCCCAAACGGCGTATTTCATGGCGGCGGACAACGTCAAGTGGCGCCGCCCCGTGGTGCCGGGCGACGTGTTGATCATTGAAGTGGAAATGACCAAGCTGCGCGGCAAGATCGGCAAGGCCAAGGGCGTTTGCAAGGTGAACGGAGAAGTGACGAGCGAGGCCGAGGTAACCTTCATGATCTCGCCCATCGCGCTGTAAAACCCTGCCCATGATTCATCCCACCGCCGTCATCCATTCGGCCGCCCGCATCGGTGCGGAGTGCGAGATCGGACCGTATTGCGTCCTCGGGCCGCACGTCGAACTGGGCCGCGGCTGCAAACTCCATTCGCATGTGGTCCTTGACGGCCATATTCGCCTGGGCCGAAACAACGAAATTTTCCCCTTCGCCAGCCTGGGCCTGCGCTCCCAGGATTTGAAATGGAAGGGGGGCGTGACGCGGGTGGAAATTGGCGACCACAACACCATCCGCGAAGGAGTCACGGTGCACAGCGCCACGGACGAAGGCGTCGCCACCCGCATTGGTTCATACAACAATCTCCTGGCCTACACGCATATTGCGCATGACTGCCAGTTGGGCGACCACATCATCATGTCCAACTTTGCCGGGCTGGCGGGCCATGTCGTGGTGGAGGATCACGCCGTGCTGGGCGGCTACGTGGCGGTGCATCAATTTTGCCGGGTCGGCAAGCTGGCGATGATCGGGGGCTGCTCGAAGATCCGCCAGGACATGCCGCCTTTCATGTTGGGCGACGGCAGCCCCGCACAAATTCGCACCATCAACAAAATCGGACTGGAGCGCCACGGCGTCAGTGAAGCCACGCAAAAGGCGCTGCGGCAGGCGTGCAAAATTTTGTTCCGGGAAGGGCTGACCACGGCCAACGCCCTGGAAAAGGTGCGGGCGGAAGTGCCGGCGGCCCCCGAAGTGCAACACCTCCTCGAATTCGTCGCCACGAGCGGGCGCGGGATCACCCACTGACCGTCCCGTCAGCCGCACTGCGCCTTGTGCCGCAACGCATGATCCACCAACACCAACGCCGTCATGGCTTCGACCAGGGGAACCGCGCGCGGCAACACACAAGGATCATGCCGGCCCCGCCCCTTGAGGGTGGTGTTTTCGAACCGGGTGGAAACCGTCTCCTGTTCGTGCATCACCGTGGCCACCGGCTTGAAGGCGACGCGGAAATAAATCGTCTCCCCGTTGCTGATCCCGCCTTGAATTCCCCCCGAACGATTGGTCGTGGTGCGCACCCGGCCGTCCAGCATGCGGAACGGATCGTTGTGTTCCAATCCGGTTAACGTCACCCCGCCAAAACCGCTGCCCACCTCGAATCCCTTGGTCGCCGGCAGGCTCAGCATGGCCTTTCCCAAATCGGCCTCCAGCCGATCAAACACCGGTTCACCCCAGCCCGGCGGCACCCCGCGCGCCACGCCGGTGATGATTCCGCCGACGGTATTTCCCCGGCTGCGCACTGCTTCGACCAGCTGGATCATCTTTTGAGCGATGACCGGGTCTGGACAACGCATCAGGTTGGATTCGATATCGGCAAAGTTCAGGGTTTCCACGTCCACTTTGGCGGCCAACGCCTGCACCTGCGACACGCACGCCAGCACCTCCACGCCGAACTTGTCGCGCAAAATTTTTCGGGCAATTGCGCCCGCCGCCACCCGGCCCACCGTTTCCCGCGCGCTGGTACGGCCGCCGCCGGGCCATGCGCGAATGCCAAATTTGGCCTGATAGGTGTAATCGGCGTGGGAGGGGCGAAACTTCTCCGCCATCTCCTGATAAGCTTCCGGGCGTTGATCGGTATTCTTCACCCACAGGGCAATCGGCGTGCCCAAAGTCCGCCCCTCAAACACACCGGAAAGAATCTGCACGGCATCGGACTCCTTGCGCGGCGAGACGATGGGCGACTGCCCCGGACGCCGCCGATCCAGATCCGGCTGAATGTCAGTTTCGGTCAGCTTCAATCGGGGCGGGCAACCATCCACGACCACGCCGATGCCCGCGCCGTGCGACTCGCCCCAGGTGGTGACCCGAAACAGTGTGCCGAATGAATTCGCCATGCGCCGAGTGTGCGGAAAAAGCCCGGCCGGGTCAAACGTGGTCGCGTTCCCGCGGCCACACGGCGTGGATTTCCGCGTGACGATGCGCGTTTCTTTTCATTTCATCAAGGGGTGTACGTTATTACCGATGATCGCTGTACGGGTTACGAGAGCCACGGTCACCCCGAGCGGCCGGAGCGCATTACCGCCACCGTGGCGAGGCTGCGCGCCCAGACGGAACTGGATATCACCTGGCTCACGCCCGAACCCATTCCTGATGAAATCCTCCTGCGAACCCATTCGGCGGCATATCTGGGCCGGCTGCGTGCCGCCCGGGACTTTGATGCGGACACGCCGTGGTTTCCCCAAATCGAATCGGTGGCGCGCTTGTCTGCCGGCGCGGCGCTGCTGGCGCTGGAACACGCGCGTGCCGGCCAGCCAGTCTTCAGCCTGATGCGTCCTCCCGGTCACCACGCCACCCATCAGCACCCAATGGGTTTTTGTTATTTGAACAACGCCGCCATCGCCACGCACCAGGCGCGCCAGCAGGGGGTGGGTCGCGTGGCGGTGTTTGATTTCGATGTTCATCACGGGAACGGCACGGAAGAATTCCTCCGTGATCTCCCCGGCACCGGCTTTTTCTCCGTTCACGAATATCCGTGCTACCCGGGCACGGGCGCCGCCAGGGCCGGCACCAATTGCTTCAACTATCCGGTGGCCCCGCACAGCTCACGTGAAATCTATCGCGCGGTGTTGGGTGAAGCGTTGGACGATTTGTGCGCGTTCCGTCCGGACCTCATTGTCGTTTCTGCGGGCTTTGACGCTTACGCGCACGACCCGCTGGCGAACAGCCCGCTTCTGGGGAAGGATTTCCATTGGCTGGGGCTGGAATTGCGGCGCAGCGGCGCACCTATGCTCAGCCTGCTGGAAGGAGGTTATAGCAACGCCCTGCCCGAGTTGATCTTTGCCTACTTGAAGGGGCTGGCCGGCCGGCAACTGGCCAGTTAGCCGGCGCCGGAAAATCCTAATTGAAGCGCTGCGAGCCGCGCTCCACCTCGCGTTCTTCCGCCACTTTGCGGCGCAACAAGGCCAGGGTGGCCTTCGTCAGTTCACGCAGCTCGCCGGTTCGCGATTCCAGTTCGCATTCCAGTTCCGCAATGCGCTTTTCGTAAGCCTGAATGCGGTCCGGCAGTTTCAGCGCCACAAACCGCGCTTCCAACTCCGCCAGCTCCTGCTGGGCCTTGTGCTGCGTCTCCAACAACGCGTTGCGCTGGGAATACAGCCCCTGCACCAGGCTCTGCTTGGCGAACTCGGTCAGTTCCGCCAGCGCCTGCTCCTTGACATTCGAAGCGGTCCCCTGCGCCAGCGGCAGGAGCGTGGTGGAAGTCCCCTCCGTGCGGGCGAGCGCAACACCACGCGACCGCCGCAACAGCCACACCCCCCAAACGGACAGCGCAAGGATCAACCCCAACGCCCCGGCAATCCCGCCGTACACAATGGTGCGCGAGGAGACCCCGGGCCCATCGGTCCGGAGGTGTGGGGCCGACTGGGCCGCCACCAATTCGCTGGCAATCAACTCCAGGCCGCCCGGAAAGTCGGGGACCACCACCTGGGCGCGGCCGATTAACTTACCGTGGTTCGCCCGGGCGGTCGCGTCGTTTGCCCGGCCATCATCGAAATTCCACAACCCCACCAGGCCGGCTTCGTGTCCCGTCACCCGTCGGTTCATGTTTTTGCGGATCTGCTCCGGCGTCCGCTGGTAATTCCAAACGCGCAACTCATCCAGTTGCCCGCAAAAATCCTGGTCGGACGGATTCCGGGTCAGCCCCCGCCCCAGCAGATTGGTCTGCGTGCGCGCAATACTTGCCAGACACGCCGCGTTGGTGCTCAAGGCCACAATTTCGCCGTTGACATAAAGCTTCATGCCGCCCGGACCGGCCACCGTCGCAATGTGCATCCATTCATTGCTCCGCAAGACGCCACTGGCGCGGGCGACGTAGTTGAACCGGTCGGTCCGGCTGTCCGCCATGAAGGTGGGGTAAAGGTTGAAACGCAGGTCCGCCTCGGTCCCGTGATTGAACAGACTCATCGAGTTTTGCGCCGCCCCGAATTCAAACACCCGTGAGTATCGGTTGAACCGGGCCCACTTGGTCCAAACCTCGACCGTAACCTCCTGCAAATCCCGGAAAATGTCCGGCGGCAATTCGACGTAACTGCCGCTGCCGTCCAGTTCCAAAACCCGGTTCTCCACCACCTCCCCATGCGCCGTTGCGACCAGGAGCATCAGCGCCATGCCCCAACCGAAAATCTGCAGCCCCCGGGTCATGCGGGTCCACCCGGAAGCTCCCGCCCGTTGACTGACTGGTTGCCAAAACAGGTTTTCACAGTTCACGGTCGCGACTTATACGGTTTCCCCGCAAGGCGAAGCAAGCGCGATCTCAAAAAGTTTCGCCCCCCCCGGCGCCGCCTGTCTCCACGTGTCCCCGCCTCATTCCGCCCTGACCGGATCGCGTTGATAAATGGGCTTGCGCACAATCACTCCGGGGGCGCGCCGGCCCCGGGCTTCAATCTCGATGGGCGTTCCCGCGCCGGCCTGATCGGGAGGTACATAACCCAACCCGATGCCGACTCCCAACGATGGACTTTGCGTGCCGCTGACCACCTGGCCCACCACGGCACCGTGGATCCAAATCGGATAACCCGGACGCGGCGGGGCGGCTTTTCCGGTAAGTTTGAAGGCGACGCACCGCTTCTTCACCCCGTGCGCCTTTTGCTCCGCCAGAAGGCTCCGGCCAATGAACTCTCCTTTGTCCAATGCCACAAAGAAGCCCAGTCCCGCCTCGATGGGCGTGGTGTCGGCGTCCAGTTCATGGCCATACAACGGGTAGCAAACTTCCGTCCGCAAAGTGTCGCGCGCGCCCAGCCCGCAGGGTTTGATGCCGCTGGCGACCCCGCGCGCCAGCACGGTTTCCCAGACCTGCCGGATGGCCGGCCCCTCACCCATGATTTCGAATCCATCCTCACCAGTATAACCGGTCCGCGACACCAATACGCTCCCCGTCTGGAACGGGAATCCCCCGATCTCGTTCTTTTTCAGATGAGTGACACTGGCGACCCGCTTGGCGGAAAGGGAAGCGCCCGGAATGCAGTCATTGATGAATTCCTGCACGCGCGGCCCCTGCACGGCAACCGCGGCATAATTGTGCGAAGCGTCCGTCAAATTCAAATCCCCGCCCGGGGATGGAAAGTTTGCCGCCTGCGCCTGCAGCCACGCCACATCTGCCTCCGTGCGGGAGGCGTTGACCACGAGGAGATAGACTCCTGCGGAAAGTTGATAGACATACAGGTCGTCCAACACTCCGCCCTGCTCGTTGCACATCAAGGTGTATTGTCCCAGCCCCGGAGTGAGCTTGCGCACGTCATTGGTAAAAACGTGGTTGAGGAAGGCTTCCGCGGCGGCGCCATGCACCGTGATTTCGCCCATGTGCGAAATGTCGAAAACCCCCGCCGCATTGCGCACCGCAGTATGTTCATCCATGATCGAGGTGTAGTGGACGGGCATTTCCCAGCCGCCGAACTCGATGAGTTTGCCGCCGGCCTGCTGATGCCGGTCGTACAGTACCGTGCGTTTGAGCATGCCTGCAGGATGCGGCATCCAGACCGCGAATTGAAGCAGAAACGTCCGGGGCAGCGGCAGCAGCGGCGGGGCCGCCCTGCTCCGTGCCCGTTCAGCCCCACTTTTCCGTTTTCATTTGCGTCTTGGGCACCTGCAACCCGTGCAACACCAGTTCTTCGGTGGCCTCGACCAGCGCATTGGGGCCGCAGGCGTAGAAAACCGTATTGGGCAGATCGTGAATGTGTTCCTTGATCCATGCGGCATCGATCCGCCCCCGACGTCCTTCCCAGGGATCTTCCGCGCTCAAGCGGGTGCAGGTGACGTAGAAATTAAAGTTGGGATTGGCGAGGGCCAGTTCGTGGAACTCCTGTTTGAAAATGATGTCGTTGGTGGTGCGCACGCTGTACAGCACCGTGATCCGCGTTTCCAGTTTGCGCCGGGCGGCTTCCCGCGCAAACGCGCGAAACGGCGTCACGCCAGAGCCGCCGGCGATGCACACCAGATGTTTGTCGGGCTCGAAGACCGGCAAAAACCGGCCTGTCGGTGGCAGGACAAACAACTTGTCCCCGGCCTTGGCCCAATCCACGATCCGCGTGCCCATCTTGCCGTCGCGCTTCACGGTGACTTCATACGCCCCCCGGTCCAGTGCGCAGGAGGACAACGAGTAGGCGCGTTTGTAGTGGGGCGCATCCGGCCAATACACCGTGATGAATTGGCCTGTCAGGAATGCCGGATCATGCCCTTCCGGCCATCGCAGCCGGATGGTTTTGGTATCCGGCAATTCCGTGGTCACGGTTTCAATCAGCATTGCAACAGGTTCACGCGCCATAAAAAAAGTCCCGCGAGATTAAGAAATCCGCGAATTCTGTAAAGTTATTCCCCGGCCCGTGTCGTCCGCGGTGATCGGGCCGGGTGCGACGCGCCCTCCCCCGCCACGTCCGCGGCCTCCGCTCCGTTCCCCGACGGAGCGGCCCCCTCCGGCTGCGGTTCCGGCACCGGACTTCCGGCCAAACGCCGCGCCACCTCCCCGGCCAGCACTTCGTAAGCGGCCGCGCTGGCACTGTACTGGTCGTAGTAAATGATGGGCTGGCCGAAGCTCGGCGCTTCGGCCAGTTTCGTGCTCCGGGGAATGACCGTCTCAAATACCCGCGCTCCGAGCAAGCTGCGCACTTCATCCACGACTTCGCGCGACAGCTTGGTGCGCGCATCAAACATCGTCATCACCACGCCGAAGATGTCGAGGGTCGGATTCACGCCCGCTTCGCGCAACTGCCCGAGGATTTTGCTCATCAAGGAAATTCCTTCCAGCGCGTAATACTCGCATTGCAGCGGCACCAGCACCCCGTCGGCCGCCACAAAGGCGTTCAGGGTCAAAATCCCGAGGGATGGCGGGCAGTCAATCAGAATCAAATCGTACTGCTCCGACTCACGCACCGGCTGCAGCGCCAGCCGGAGCCGCTGCAGATGGTTTTCCGAACGCGCCAGCTCCACGTCGGCCCCGCACAGATCCACCTCGCTGGGAATCAGCGCCAGCCGCTCAAAAGCCGTCGCTTTGATTTTCCCGGCCAACGTGCCTTCCCCAAACAGGGGCCGGTAGGCGCTGGCGCCCTCAATCTTATCCACGCCCAGACCGCTGGTGGCATTGGCCTGCGGATCCAAATCGAGCAGCAGCAGCCGGTGGCCGAGCGCCGCCAGACACGCCGCCAGATTGATGGAGGTGGTGGTTTTTCCGACTCCGCCCTTTTGGTTTGCGACCGCAATGACCTTGGTTGCCACGCGGCAGATTTAAGCCAAGTGGAGGAGCGATTCAATTTTTCTTTCCGCCAAATACTTTGGCTGGATTTTCCCGGCACACGGCGGCATGCTGCTGCCGCATGAAATTGATCATCATCCCGCATAACGTCACCCTGACCGCGGCCATTGAAAAGCATGTGGTCGCCAAAATTGAAAAGCTCGAGCACTTCGCCCGGCGGATCATTGATGCGCGGGTGACGCTGGAGCACGATCACACGCGTGCGCCCGCCAAGCAGTTTGGCTGTTCGGTGCGGATTGGCGTCCGCGGTCCGGATCTGTTCGCCCAGGACCGCCAGGCCGATCTCTACGCCGCCATCAACCTGGCGGTGAAGAAAATTGAAGGCCAGTTCCGGAAACGCCAGGGCAAGGTCAAGACCAGGCACCACATCCAGGCCTCAAAATCCAAACAGAAACTCAAGGAACGCGGCCTGTAATCCGGCCGGAATGCGGCCGCCCGGCTCCAAGCCCCGCCGCGCCGCCGCGCCGCGGCGCAATCGTGGCCCCCATGAAAGCTGACTCCCGCGGCAGCAGGTTGATCCTGCTGCGGGGCCGACAGGTCCTGCCGATCGCCCGGCCCGCCATCGCCGATGGTGCGATCGCCATCTCGGGCGCAACCATTCAAGCGGTTGGTCGCTGGCGAACGCTGCGGCGGGCGTTCCCCCGCGCCAGCACCCGGGATTTGGGCGCCGTGGTGATCCTGCCCGGCTTGATCAACGCGCATTGCCATCTCGAATATACCGGCCTGGCCGGTCAATTCGCACCCGCGCAATCTTTCACCACCTGGTTGCAGCAAATCGTGGCCGCCAAGGCAACCGCCACCCCCGCCTCCCTCAAAGCCGCCTGGCGGCGCGGAGCGGACCAGCTCATCCGTACGGGCACCACGACCGTTGCCGACATCCTTTCCCAGATCACCCTGCCTTTGCCGCCAACGCCCTTGCGTGTCTATGCTTTTCTCGAGATGACGGGCATCCGCTCGCCACGCAGCCCGGCCCAACTGGTCGCCACCACCGCGAAGAAAATCGAACGACTCCACCGCCGCCGGCAACTGGCCGGATTTTCGCCGCACGCGCCCTATTCCACCCCGGTGGAACTGTTGCAACGCACCGGGCGCCTGGCGCGTCGTCGCCGCTGGCGCGTCACCACCCACGTCGCCGAATCGGCCGAAGAATTCGAAATGTTCACGGCCGGGCGCGGGCCCCTGCATGATTGGCTGGGCAAATGGCGGGGGAATGCCGACGGGGGGGGCGGCTCGCCCGTGGAACATCTGAACCGGACGGGGCTGCTCGGCGCCAACCTGCTCGTCGCGCATGCGAATTGCCTCACCCGCCAGGACCTCCTGCTGCTGCGCCGCGCCCGGGTGAGCGTGGTGCATTGTCCGCGCAGCCACGAATTTTTCCAGCACCCGGCGTTTCCATTCAGCCGGCTCGCGGCCGCCGGAATCAACCTTTGCCTGGGCACCGACAGCCTGGCGACCATCAAATCCTCCGGGCAACACCTGCCGGAACTGGATCTGCTGGCGGAAATGCGCGCCTTCGCTGAAAAACATCCCCGCGTTTCCGCCGCAACCCTCCTGCGTTGGGTGACGGTGAACGCCGCCCGGGCACTCGGGTTGGCCGGCCAAATCGGAGTGCTGGCCCCCGGCGCATTCGCCGACTTGATCGCCCTGCCCTGCCCGGAAACGTGCACGGATGCGGCGGAAGTGGTGCTGCAACACCGCGGCCCCGTTTACGCCAGCCTGATTCACGGCCAGTGGGCGGTCGCGCCGGCATAACCCGGTCCCCGCTGGACGCATTTCGACTCGTAAGCCCCGGTGTAACAATCATAAATTGATTCCTGGTGAACACGTTCGAAGCCGAACTCCAAAGCCGGCTGGCCGAAATCCGGGCCGCCGGCCTCTGGCGCGGCTTGCACCGGGTGGACTCGGCCCAAGGTCCGGTGATTGAATGTCAGGGGCGCACCCTGACCAATTTTTCCTCGAATGATTATCTGGGGCTGGCGAATCATCCCGCGCTGAAGGTAGCGGCTATCCAGGCCGTTGAACAGCTCGGCGCCGGCGCCGGCGCGTCCCGCCTCATTTGCGGTTCGCTCGCCCCCTTCCACGAGTTGGAGGAGGCGCTCGCCGCCTTCAAAGGCACGGAGGCCGCGCTGACTTTTTCCACCGGTTACGCCACCGCGGTCGGCACCATCACCGCGTTGATGGGCAAGGACGGCATCATCATCCTGGACAAACTGGTTCACGCGAGCATCGTGGACGCCGCCAAACTCAGCGGTGCGAAGCTCCGCGTCTTTGCCCACAACGACCTGAACGACCTGGAAGACATTTTGAAATGGTCGGCTAAAACACGTTCGGAAAAGTCTCAAGTCCTGGTAGTCACCGAATCCATCTTCAGCATGGACGGCGACGCCGCGCCGCTGCGGGGAATCGTTGCCCTGAAAGAACAGCACAACGCATGGCTCATGGTGGACGAGGCCCATGCCACCGGACTTTACGGCGCCCAGCGTCGCGGCCTCGCCGAACAACTCGGCGTCAGCGACCGCATCGAAATCCAGATGGGCACGCTCGGCAAAGCCCTCGGGGCCAGCGGCGGTTACATCTGCGGCAGCCGTGCCTTGATTGATTTCCTCATCAACCGTGCCCGCAGTTTCATCTTCAGCACCGCGCCCGTTCCAGCGGCGGCTGGCGCGGCGACGGCCGCTCTCAAACTGGTTCAGTCAGATGAAGGCCAGCAACGCACTGAGCAACTGTGGTCCCGCGCTACCGAACTCAATTCCGCACTCCGCATTCCGCACTCTGCAATTCCCAGCGCCATCCGCCCCATCATGCTTGGTGATGCATCCGCAGCCGTGGCTGTCGCCGGCCGATTGCGCGAGCAAGGCATCTTTGTTCCCGCCATCCGGTATCCAACCGTGGCACGCGGCGCGGCGCGATTGCGCATCACCGTGACGGCGGAGCATACCCCGGACCAGATCCAGGCCCTCACCCGGGCGTTGCAACCTCTCCTGCATCATTCATCCCCATCTCCACATGGCCCTGCCTCCGCTTGTTCAACTTGATCGCGCCTACGTCTGGCATCCGTTCACGCAAATGCGGGACTGGATCAAGCACGAGCCCATCCTCATCACCGCGGCCAGGGGTGCAACGCTGCACGACCTGCGCGGCAAAACTTATCTCGACGCCAACGCCTCCATCTGGACAAATCTGCACGGCCATCAGCACCCGAAAATCAATGCCGCCATCATCCGACAGTTGAAGAAAATCGCGCACAGTTCGGCGCTGGGTTTTGCGAATGAGCCCGCGAGTTTGCTGGCAGCGGAACTGGTAAAGCTGGCCAACCCCAAAGCGGTGGGGCGAGCGTCCGCGCGAGCCGGGCGTGCCTCGTCAGCAGCCTCGCCCCATCTGAATAAAGTGTTCTTCAGCGACAACGGCTCGACCGCGCTCGAAGTCGCGCTCAAGCTCGCCTACGAGTTCACCCGCCGCTCTCGCGCCAGCATGGCGGGGCGAGCTTCCGCGCGGGCCGGCTCGTCAGCAGCCCCGCCCCAGCCAAAGTTTCTTTCCCTCGACGGCGCGTATCACGGTGACACCATCGGCGCCGTCTCCCTAGGGCACATTGATCTGTTCCACAAAACCTACGGCGGAATGCTTTTCAAAACCGACAGAGTGATGTCGCCGTACTGCTACCGCTGCCCGTTCAACAGAGCGAAGCCCGAGCGCGCCGACGCCCGCGAATATCGCCAATGCAATTGGGAATGTGTCGGCAAGGTGGAGCAGAAATTTTCCGCGCAAAAGAAACGTGGCAATCCTTACGCCGCATTCGTCTTCGAGCCACTGATGCAAGGCGCAGCGGGAATGATTCCGCAACCCTCGGGCTGGCTGAAACGCGTGACCGACATCGCGCGCGGTCATGGCGCACTGCTCATCGCCGATGAGGTGATGACCGGCTTTGGTCGGACAGGCGTCGCGCCTGCCTCAAACTCTTCGCGGACCGCTCACCCGGAACATCAAGTCAGAGACAGGCGCGACGCCTGTCCGACGCTGTTTGCCTGCCACCACGAAGGCGTGCAACCCGATTTCCTCTGTCTCGCCAAGGGACTCACGGGCGGCTATCTACCGATGGCGGCGACGTTGACCACACAGCGCGTCTTCGACGCCTTCCTCGGCGAGTATCACGAGTTCAAAACTTTTTTCCACGGCCACAGCTACACCGGCAACCAACTGGGTGCCGCCGCGGCGCTGGCAAGTCTGGAGATTCTGCAAGGCAGGCCATCGCTTCAATCCCGCACCATCTTGGAGCCGGCGCTGGCCGGGGCACTCACGTCACTCTGGTCGCAGCCCCACGTCGGGGACATCCGGCAGGTCGGACTCATTGCCGGGATTGAACTGGTCAAGGACTGGCGCACGCGCGAGCCTTTCGACCTGCGGGAGCGTGCCGGCATTCGCGTCTGCGAGGCCATGGCGCGGCGCGGCGTGCTCACGCGGCCCATCGGCAATGTCCTCGTGCTGATGCCGCCTTATTGCACGACTGCGACGCAGGTCGCACGCATGGTCGCCGCGTTGCACGATGCGGTGGGCGAGGTGCTGGGCCCACCTCCCCTCCGGCGCGGCCGGCGCACCCGCGGGTGAGCCTCAATTGGCGCGGAGGATTTCCTGCAGTTGCGGTTCGATGGCGTTGGCCCAGATGGTGTATCCCTTTTCCGTCAGGTGCAGGTAATCGGGCATGATTTCCTTGGCAATGGAGCCGTCGGCCTCGATCAGTTGCGAGCCAAAATCCACGTAGCGGACCTGGTGACCATCCGCCCGTTTCGCCAGCGCCTGATTCACCTGCAGCAGCTTGCCCCGTTGGGGACCAAACGTCTGGCCGCGGGGAAAAATTCCCAGCAACACGAGCCGGGCCTCCGGCACACGGGCCCGGATTTGGTTTATGATGGCGTCCACCCCCGCCAGAATTTGTGCCGTCGAGTATTGTTCCGTGCCGTCCTTGTGATTGTTGGAGTTGTTCGTCCCAATCATCAGGACGACCGCCTTGGGCTGCAGCCCCTCCAGTTGTCCGTGTTCCAGCCGCCAGAGGACGTGTTCGGTGCGATCGCCGCCCACCCCAAAGTTCAAGCACTTCCGCCGACCGTAAAACTGTTCCCAAACATTTTTGCCCGCGCCCTCCCAGCCCTGCGTGATGGAATCGCCGAGGAACACCACATCGCACGGACCGGGATGCTGGCGTGCCCGTTCCAACACCAAATTTTGCCGGTTGGTGCTGCCCCCCACGCGGGAGACCGGCACAATGGCGGGATTGGCGGCCGGGTCGGTTGCCGGGTTTTGCGCCGCACAGTGAAGCGCAACGCCGGTCAACACCGCGCTCAACGTCAGAAGAACCATGGACTTTTTCATTTGATGTGATTCAGGATGGGGCGCGCGCGCCGGCGCTGTCAATGTCGCGATTCAATGCGGCGCGGAATGTTCTTGAATATATTCCTGCTTCAAGCCGAGCGTTTCGGGCGCGTGCAACACCAGCATCTTTTTCCGCACGTCCCCGGGCACCTCGCGACGGGTCAGGCGGCTCACCCCCAGCATCAGCAGAATGGCCAGGGACACCGTCCAGATGGCCGGTTGTTCACAAAGAATCCGCAGCAGCGGGTGTTGCGCCCAGAAATCGTTCAGCGGCGCAAAACCGGCGAAGAGCCTCCCCATCGGCCCCTTGTCCAACGCGAGATTGCTGAGATTGGTCAAAGTGACTGCGACCAGCGCACACAGGCCGCCAGTCAACATCCCCACCGCCGCGCCCTTCATCGTCATACCGCGCCACCAGACCGACATGAACAGCAATGGAAAATAACTGGCGGCGGCGATGGCAAACGCCTGCCCCACCATGAAATTGATTTCCAACGGTTCGACCAGGCTGCCCAATAAAATCGAAACGACGCCGATCAACACCGACGCAACCTTGAACATCCGCATGCGTTGCTCGGGCGTGGATTTCGGTTTCCACATCCGGCCATAAACATCGTGCGCCAGCGCGCCGGTCATGGAGACGAGCAGACCGCTGAACGTGCTCATGAACGCGGCGAACGCCCCGGCGCAGGTGATGCCCGAGAGGATTGAGCCGAGCGGCGCGTATTGCTCGTTCAGCAGGCGCGGAAGTTCGAGGACGATCTTATCCGTTCCCTTGGCTCCGACTCCCGTGTAAAGCTCCGGCAGCAGGTTGCGCCCCAGCACGCCGAACACGGGCGGGAAGACGTAGAAGATGCCGATGAGAATCATGACCCACATGGTGGTGCGCTTGGCGGCGACGCCATCGGGGTTGGTGTAGAAACGCACGAGGATGTGCGGCAATCCCGCCGTGCCGCAAATCAGCGCGATGATGAGCGAGTAGGTGTAGAGCAGCGAATAAGGTTTGGCCGCGTCGCCGGTGATGCCCGCGGCCTTGGCGGCTTTGGTTGTGAGCGGGCCGAAGGGAGAAAGCCAGGTGGAATCGGCAGGGGCTTTTTCGGGGAGAGATTTGCGCAGCTCGACGGCAGAGTTTGTATCCCCTTGCGCCATTACTTCGGGCAGCGCACGCACAGCCGGCACGACTGTTGGACTGCTCTGGTTCACTTCCAGTTGCTTCCCATAATGCCCATACACCGCCATGAGCACGAAGATGGGCACGGAGATGGCGAACATCTTCATCCAGTATTGGAACGCCTGCACCAGCGTGATGCCTTTCATGCCGCCCAGCGCGACGTTGAGCGTGATGACCGCACCCACCAGCACCACGCCCGCCCAATACGGCAGGCCCGGAAAAATGTAGGCCAGCGTCGTCCCCGCGCCTTTCATCTGTGGCATCGTGTAGAAGAACCCGATGAACAGCACGAACACGACGGCGATCTTGCGGAACAACGGCGAGTCGAACCGGCCCTCGGCAAAATCAGGAATCGTGTACGCCCCGAAGCGGCGCAGCGGTCCCGCGATGAACAGCAACAGGAACAGGTAGCCGCACGCGTAACAGACCGGATACCACAGCGCATCATAGCCACTCGACATGACCATGCCGGCGATGCCCATGAAGCTGGCGGCGCTGAGGTATTCGCCGGAGATGGCGCTGGCGTTCCAGCCCACGCTCACGCTGCGGCCCGCCACGAAGAAGTCGCTGGCGGTACGGGCCTTTTTGGCCGCCCAAAACCCCATCCAAATGGTCACCACCACGGTGACCGCACTGAAAGCGAGAATCCAGAAGTCTATTTGCATGATTTAGGACGTCCCGCGAAGGTTGCGAAGGTCGGAGAAAGTGAACTGTTTCATTGCTTCACCTCCTTCGCCTTTTCGCGGGACACTTCTGCTACTTCTTCTTCCTCCAACGCAATCGAGCGGCGGATGAAATAAAACGAAATGATCCACACGGCGGGAAAGAAACCGATGCCCAACAAAAACCAGCTCAGGGTGAAACCCAGGATGCGCGTGGCCATCAGTTCCGGCGCGAAATAATTCGCCAGCGGCAGGCCGAGCACCACCAGCAAAAACGCGAGGGCGCAGGTGATGGAAAGTTTGAGTTGTTTGCGCATCAGCGAGCGGAGGAACGCTGCGCTATGCACGTCGGCCGCTTTTTCTCGAACCCGGGTTTGCATGAGTCGCGAAGGTTGTAGCGCAGCGGCAGGTCAATTCCAAGCGATAATCCATGCCCGCGCGGAAAATTATCAACGCGCCGCCACCGGCCAGCCGCATTTCAGGTCATCGCCCGGGTCCTGAGCAACCACTCCACGTAAGGCAAATCCGCGGCCTGCGTGACTTTAGGATTGGGGGCGGTGCCGGTCACGAGTTGAACCGGTTGTCCAATCAATTCACAAGCGGCGGTATCATCGGTGATCTGCAGTCCGCGCGCCCGGACTTCCTCCAACGCGCGCCGGATTACCGCCACGCGGAAAGTTTGCGGGGTTTGCACGGCCCAGAGTCTGGAGCGATCCACATTCCGGCTGATGGTACGGCCATCGGCACTTTCCTTGAGGGTGTCGGTCACGCGTTGCGCCGCCACGGCCGCCCCCACCGCGACGGCCGCGGTGATCGTCGCCTCCAACAAGTCCACCGTCAGACAGGGGCGCGCCCCGTCCTGGATGGCGACGATTTCGGCCCGGGGCGAAAGTGCGGCCAGCCCGTTCCAGACCGAGTCCTGCCGTTCCGAGCCGCCTGTCACGAAGCGGTGCGGCTTCCTGAACTGGAAGCGTTGTGCCAATTCCTGAAACGCCGCCTGCCGCTCCTCCCGGATGACCAGCACGATTTCATCAATGCCCGGGGCATCGTGCAAACGCTGCCAGGTGTGGGCCACGACCGGGCGTCCGGCGACTTCGAGGAAAAGCTTGTCCACCCCCGCGCCCATCCGCGTTCCTTTGCCCGCCGCCACAATCAATGCACTGTTCATCCGCCACAGGCTAACGCGGTGGGGCGGGCCAGCCAAAGCGCAAAGCGCGGAGCGGCGCAAACTCCCCCTTTTCAAATTGCCGCCTTTTGCTACGCTCCTGCTCCCTTGGGGAGGCGCCGGACCGGAAAGCGGGCCGTTTCCACCCCATAATTATGGCATTAATCGTTCAGAAGTACGGCGGCAGTTCCGTGGCCAACATTGAGCGGATCAAAAATGTGGCCCGACGTGTGGCCGGCTACCGGCAGCGCGGCGAGCAGGTCATCGTCGTGGTTTCGGCAATGAGTGGCGTCACCGACGGGTTGATCAAACTGGCCAAGGACATTGTGCCACTGCCCAGCGAACGGGAACTGGACATGCTGCTGGCCACGGGCGAACAGCAAACCATCGCGCTGATGGCCATCGCGCTCCAGGCGCTGGACGTGCCGGCAATTTCCATGACCGGCGCCCAGGCGGGCATCGTGACGAATGGCGTGCACACCAAGGCCAAGATTCACAACATCACCCCGCGCCAGGTGCATCAGGCCTTGAACGCGGGCAACGTCGTCATCGTGGCCGGCTTCCAGGGCGAAACCGCGGAAGGTCAGATCACCACCCTGGGCCGGGGCGGTTCCGATCTCACGGCCATCGCGCTGGCCGCCGCCCTGAAAGCGGACCTCTGCCAGATTTACACGGATGTGGACGGGGTGTACACTTCCGATCCGCGCCTGGTCCCAAGCGCGCAAAAGCTCGCAGAAATTTCCTACGACGAAATGATGGAGCTGGCCAGTCTCGGGGCCAAAGTGATGCAGACGCGCTCGGTTGAATTTGCCAAAAAATTCAAGGTGATTTTTGAAGTCCGCAGCAGTTTGAACGACAACCCGGGAACGCTCGTGAAAGAAGAAACCAAAAGCATGGAAGACGTCGTCGTTCGCGGCGTTTCCTTCGATAAAAACCAGGCCAAGGTCACGCTGGTGGGCGTGCCCGACCGCCCCGGCGTTGCCGCGCAGGTCTTCAAGGCCATCGGCGAGGCCAACATCAACGTGGACATGATCATTCAGAACATTGGCCACGGCAACGGCTCGCGCGCCACGGACCTCTCTTTCACGGTGGACAAGCCGGACCTGGCCAAGGCCAAGAAGGTCATCGCGCAGCTCCAGGCGGAAATTGGCTTCCGCGATCTGCTCTCGGACGAGCAAATCGGCAAACTCTCCATCGTCGGCGTGGGCATGAAGTCGCATTCCGGCATCGCCGGCAAGCTGTTTGAAACCCTTGCCCACGAGGGCATCAACATCGGCATGATCTCGACCAGTGAAATCAAGGTGTCAGTCATCATTGACCTGGCCAAGGGGGATCAGGCGGTAAGAGCCGTGCATCAGGCGTTCATCGGTTGACCGGCAGCCCGCACCGGTGGGCCGGCACCACCACCACCTCCCGCCGGCCGGGGCGGCGGACGCGGAGGGTGGATTCCCTCAATTCTCCGGCGGCGGGGCGGCGGTTTGCTGGTTGAGATTGGCGATTTTTTTCTCCAATTGATCCACCGGCCAGATGTTCAACCGCGCCATGTCCCGATACAAACTCAGCGCCGCCGGCCAGTCGCCCAGTTGCTCGGACAGCCGCGCCGCCTCCATGCCCGCGCGCTTTTTCCAGTAGGGATCCGGGGCTTCCCCGGCAACCAGCGGCTTGTCCCAATAAACATCGAGATCAAAATTTCGCGCCTGACGCAACAAGTTCGTGGCCTCGGTCCCGTCGGTTTGCAGCGCGGCCTGCTTTTCCAGCACCGTCGCCAGGCCGTTCAGCGCCTGGCTGCGGGTCGCCACGTTGGCTGACGGAGACGTCAACGCCTGGTGATACGCATTGGAGGCGGTGACATAATTGGCCGGCTCGGCAACCGCCAGCTGCAACGAACAATTGGCAACCTCGCCCCACGCCTGGGCCACCAGTGCATTGGTGGGATACTCCGTAATGATCGCCTGAAACGCCTGACGCGCCTGCTCCAGCCGCTCGAACTTGTTCGTCACCGAGGGCGCCATCCTCATGGCCACACCGCCATAGGCAAACAACGCCTCCACGCGCAACGGCCGGGGGCAGTTTGTGTCGCCCATGATGTTGCTGAAATGCTCGAGCGCATCCGGCAGCGAGCGCGGCAACGCCGCCCGCCCCGCCATCATGTGCGCCTCATAGGTCAGCGCGGAGTTTTTCCAGTTTTGATACAACTGCTTGTATTGAATCTCGGCCTCGGTGTATTCCCCGCGCCGGAAATAATAGTCCGCGACCCACCATTGCGCCCGGGGCGCGAGGGCGTGGCCGGGAAACTGCGCGACAAAATTGGTGAACAACGCCAGCGCATTCGTTTCGGCGCCGCTGCGGGCCGTGGCCAGAGCCAATTGAAACTCCACCTGCGGCCGCAGGCGATTGGTGGGAAACTGCTCCAGCCATTGTTGATAATCCTGCAGGACGGCGCTCCAATCCCCGGCGGCTTCCCGCATTCGCGCCAGCAGGAGGTCCGCTTCCGGACGCAATTCCGATTGCGGAAACCGCCGGACAAACTCCTCGCAAATCCGCTGCGCCTCGGCGGTTTCGTGCGCATCCAGGTACGCCTGGGTCACCAGCAACACGCTCTGGGCGGAAAGTTCATTGGTCGGACTGGCGTCCAGCATGACGCGCAGCGCCGCCTCGGCGGTCGCGAGCGGCACCGTGGTTCCGGGAGTCGCCAGGCTCGCGCGCAAGGCCTGGTAACTGGCCAGCGGCCGGAGCGCGGCGTCCAGGGCGGGCCACTTCGGAAGGAGTGCCAGCACGGCGGCATAGTTGGTTTGCGCGCCGGCAAAATCCCGGAGCTGATACAAAGCGTCCCCCCACTTGAAGCGGGCGATCACCAGGTCTGCCGACCCGGACAAACCTTCCGCCGCCGCCGCGAACGCCGCCGCGCTCGCGACGTAGTTGCTTTGCAGCCAGTAAACCCAGCCCATGTCCAGGTGCGCCCGGCCCGCGTACTCGGTCTGGGGAAAATCCCGCAAGACTTTCTGGAAGCAATTCGTCGCCGGGCCCAGGCGATCCACCTGCACCTCATTGGTGCCGCCGTCGGGCAGGCGCCCAACCTGTTGTTTCAAATACAGCTCGCCCAGCGTCAACCACGCGACATCCGCCGCCGGGGCATTGGTGGTTTGCGCGAGGTAGGTTTCCAACCGTCTGGTGGCGGCGCCAATCTTGTGCTCCGCAAGCTCGAGGCCCACGATCTGCCGCAACGCCTGGCGCTGCCAGACCGCTGGCGTGTTGGTCAGATTGCGTTCCCAGGCGGCAATCGCTTCATCGGTGCGGTGCAGGCGCTCCAGCAAACTCGCATGCATCGCAAGGCTGCGGGCCAGCTGCTCCCGCCGGGGCAAACCTTCCGCCACGGCCACCAGCTTGCCGCTTTCGGCCACCGCCGCCGTCCAGTTCTCCCGGGCCATCAGGGTGCGGCACAACAACTCCAGGCGCCGCCATTCCAGCCCGCCCCGCAGCGCTCCGTCAATTTTGTGCAGCGTCACCTCCGCATCCGGCCACAGCTGCAATTCAAACTGCGCCTCGGCCTGCAGCAGAAAGCCGCGTGCCGCCAGTTCGCTGCCGCGCGCACCCACTTCGGCCTGGCGGAACGGCCCGTCGGCCTGTTTCAACAAGGCGACCACCTTCGACCAGTTGGTTTGCCGCGCGCAGGCCTCCGCTTCATTCACCGCCGCCTCCAGGCGTTTGGGCGAGGCGGGAAACTCGCGCGCCAGTCGCCCAAAGGTTTCCGCAGCCTGCGGGTATTGTTTTGCGGCGAGCTGGGCGCTCCCGATCCAATACAAGAACTGGTCCTGGGCCGCGCCCGCAGCGTCGAATCGCGGGTGCAGCAGCGCCACCACGGCGGCGTACTTTTGCTGGTGATACAGGGCCTGGGCCTGCAACAGCAGCGCCTGGGGGAGTTTTTCCGACTCGGGAAAATCCTTGATGAACTCGGCAAATTCAAACTCGGCGCGATCCCAGATTTCGATCCGGAACGCCTCACTGGCCGATTCGAACGCCTGCTTTTCACTGACGGCAAATGCCGCCGTCGGGCCGCCGCCGCATCCCAGCAGGCCTCCCAGCAACAGCCAAAGCCACCAGCATTTCATGGAACAAATGGTAGCGGGCGCCGGCTCGGGCCGCAAAGAACGAAATCAAATCCGGGGGGCACCCGGCTTCAAGACCGCACGCAAATAGCGGCCGGTGTGGCTGCGCGGCCAGGTGGCCGCCTCCTCCGGAGTCCCCTGGCCCACCACTTCGCCGCCCTCCTCTCCCCCCTCCGGCCCGAGGTCAATGATCCAGTCGGCCGTCTTGATGACGTCCAGGTTGTGCTCGATCACCAGCAACGTGTTTCCCGCCGCCCGCAGCTTGAACAACACTTCCAGCAATTTGGCCACATCATGGAAGTGCAGGCCGGTCGTGGGCTCATCCAGGATGTAGAGGGTGCGTCCCGTGTGCTTGCGGCCCAACTCCGCCGCCAGTTTGACCCGTTGCGCCTCTCCTCCGCTCAGCGTCGTTCCCGACTGTCCCAGGCGCAAATAACCCAGCCCCACCTCCGCCAGAGTCAGGCACGGCTCGTGAATTTGCGGCACGGCACGAAAAAAACTGACCGCTTCGTCCACCGTCAGATGGAGCACATCGGCGATGTTCAATCCCTTGTAGGCAATCTCCAGCGTTTCGCGATTGTACCGCTTTCCGTGGCAGCTTTCGCAGGTTACATAAACCGGCGGCAGGAAATTCATCTCGATTTTAATCAACCCGTCACCCTGGCATTTCTCGCAACGCCCGCCCTTCACATTGAAGCTGAAGCGGCCGGCGGCATAACCCCGCACCTTGGCCGCAGGCAGCCGCGCAAACAGATCCCGGATGGCATTGAACATCCCGGTGTAGGTGGCGGGATTGCTGCGCGGCGTGCGGCCGATGGGCGTCTGGTCAATCACCACGATTTTCTCCAGCCCCTCGTAGTTGCGAATTTCCCGATGCGCGCCGGGCCGTTCCTTGGAGCCGTAAAACTTGCGCATCAAGGCGCGCCGCAACGTATCATCCACCAGCGTGCTCTTGCCCGAGCCACTCACTCCCGTGACGCAGGTCAACAACCCGATGGGAATCCGCACGTCGATATTCTTCAAATTGTTCTCGCTCGCACCCAAAATTTCGATCGCCCCGCGTTCCGGGGATCCTTTCCGGCGCTGCGCCGGCACGGGGATGCTCAGTTCCCCCGTCAGATACCGCCCGGTCAAGGACCGGCGGACACCCTTGATCTGCGCCAGGGACCCGGCGGCCACGACCTCGCCGCCATGCACTCCCGCGCCCGGCCCGAGATCAAGGATGAAATCCGCGGCCGCAATCGTGTCCGCGTCGTGTTCCACGACGATGACGGAATTGCCCAGATCGCGCAGCCCTTTCAACGTGGCGAGCAGCCGGTCATTATCGCGCTGGTGCAGGCCGATGCTGGGCTCGTCCAGAATATACAACACCCCCACAAGGCCGGCGCCGATTTGCGTCGCCAGGCGGATGCGCTGCGCTTCCCCTCCCGAGAGCGAACCGCTTTCCCGGTCCAGTGTGAGGTAACCCAGGCCGACGTTTTTCAAAAACCCCAGGCGCGCCCGGATCTCCTTCACCACTTCTCCCGCAATCCGCCGCTGGAAATCCGTCAACGACAACTGCGCAAAAAACGCGTCCGCCTGGATCACCGACAACTGGCAGACATCCATGATGGACAGGCCGGGGATTTTCGGGTTTTTTGAGGGACGTTCCGGGGCGGAGGCGATGCCCACCGTCCCGGCGGAACGGTCACCAGGTGCGGCAACCCCGCCCCCCAGCGTGACAGCCAGAATTTCCGGCCGCAACCGTTGGCCCTGGCAGGCATCGCAAAATTGCGGACTCATGAACGCCTTCAGGCGTTTGCGGGTGAATTCACTCTCACTTTCCGCGTAAAGCCGGGCCAAATTGGGCAACACCCCCTCGAACGGCCGCCTGACCGTGCTTTGCCTGCCCGCGCGCCAGAAGTGAAACGTGATCTCGGTCTCCCCCGAACCGTGCATCAGCACCCGCCGGAACGTATCGGATAAATTTTGGTACGGCGTGTCCAGGCTTGCGCCGTAATGCGCCGCCACCGCCCGGAGCATGGACTTGTAATAAACAATCATGCGCTTGCCCCCGCGCCGCCACGGCAACACCGCCCCTTGCTCCAGGGACTTTTCCTCATCGGGCACGACCAGACCTTCGTCGAAAACCATTTTCTGGCCCAGCCCGTGGCAAACCGGGCAGGCGCCCCCGGGTGAATTGAAGGAGAAATGCTTCGGTCCCGGTTTCTCGTAGCTTTTGCCCGTGCGCGGCGAATACAAACGATTCGAGTACAACGTTTCCAGCCAGGCGCCCGCGCCGGTCGTCGCGGCAGACGGCGGGGAGGGCGGTTGGCCCTCCAGCGCGGCGGGTTGCGGCTCCCGGGTTTCGGCCTGGTGCAGCGTTACCAGCACTCCGTTGCCCCAGCGCAACGCGGTTTCCACCGAATCCTGCAACCGCACCCGCACCTTGTCGTCCAGCACCAGCCGATCCACCACGGCCTCGATGGTATGAGGGAGGCGGGCGTCCAGCCGGAGGCGCGTTTGCGGAGGGCTCAGTTCCACAAGCCGCCCATCCACGCGCACCCGCACAAACCCCTCACGCTGGAGCCGCTCGATGACGTCACGGAATTCCCCCTTCTGCTGCTGCACCACCGGAGCGAGCAACATCACCCGCGTTTTGGCCGGCAACGCCAGCACATGATCCACAATGTCACTGACCGTCTGCGCCACGATGGGTTCTCCCGTCTCCGGGCAGTGCGCCTGGCCGACATGCGCATAGAGCAGGCGCAGGTAATCATAGATCTCGGTCGTGGTCGCCACCGTGGAACGCGGGTTCATGCCGCTCGTGCGTTGCTCGATGGCAATGGCTGGCGACAAACCCTCAATGTAATCCACCTCCGGTTTTTGCATCTGGTCAAGAAATTGCCGCGCGTAGGCAGAGAGACTTTCCACGTATTTGCGCTGGCCTTCGGCGTACAGGGTGTCGAACGCCAGGGAGGATTTGCCGCTGCCGCTTAAACCGGTGATTACCACCAATTTATCGCGGGGGATCTCCAGCGTCAGATTTTTGAGATTATGTTCCCGTGCTCCGCCGATGCGGATGAATTCCTTGCTCATAAGCCCGAATCCCGTCTCTCCACCAGCCGGGAATTGTAGGCGGGGCCGGCCCTTGAAGAAAGGAATTAACGGCGGGCAGCCGGGAGCTTGGAGGCGCGCGCCGGTGCGCGCCCGGCGACTGCCGTCTGCCTGACCGTTTCGCGAGGCCAAGGCGGCCCCGCCCCCCGCCGCGGCGGGCGTTGTCAGACCGCCCCCAGCGCCTGCGCAACGTCGGCAATCAAATCGTTCACGTCTTCAATCCCCACCGAGAGCCGCACCAGACCGTCGCTGATGCCGGCCTGCAGGCGCTCCGCGGGGGTCATCAACCGATGCGAAGTGCGGCTCGGAATGCACACCAGGCTTTCCACCCCACCGAGGCTCAAGGCCGGCATGATGAGTCGCAGCCGGGTCAGAAACGCATCCAACTGCGCCGGGTCGCGCAATTCAAACGACAACATGCCGCTGAAGCCGCGCATCTGCCGCTTCGCGATTGCATGATCCGGATGCCCGGGCAGGCCGGGATAATTCACGCGCGCCACTGCGGCGTGCTGTTGCAAAAAGCGCGCGAGCTGTTCGGCGTTCGCGTTGTGCTGCCGCATCCGCACGGCCAGCGTCTTCAAGCCGCGCTCCAGCTGGTAGCAGGAATGCGCGTCCAGCATCCCGCCGTGCTTCAAGGCACAGTCCGTCAGCCGCCGGATGATCTGGCCCGCCGCCACAACCACGCCGGCATTCACGTCGCTGTGCCCATTCAAATACTTGGTGGCGCTGTGGACCACGACGTCAAATCCCAGCGGCAGCGGATTCTGATTGATCGGCGTGGCAAAGGTGTTGTCAATGACCGTCAACGCATGGTGTTCACGCCCCAATGCTGCGACCGCCGCCAGATCCACGCATTGCAACAAGGGGTTCGAGGGGGATTCCACATAAATCAGGCGCGTGTTCTCCCGCCGGGCGGCGGCGAACTCCGCAACCGTGCGGCCAAAGGAAATTTCAATTCCGAACCGGACCAGTTCCCGGGTCACCAGCTGCTGCGTGCCGCCGTACAGATCGGCTTGAAACACCGCATGATCGCCCGGTTTGAGGAAGGCGAAAAGCAGGGTGGAAATCGCCGCCATGCCCGACCCGAACACCAGCGCGTCCTCGCCCTGCTCCAACGCGGCCAGCTTGCGGTTGATGACCTGTTGATTGGGCGTGTTGAAAAAGCGTGGATAAACGGGCGTGTGGCTCGCGTTCGGAAAGGCGAAAGCCGTGGAGGGGTAGATGGGGCTGCACGCGCCGCCGGTGGCCGCATCGAGATGGGTCCCGGCGTGAATGCACAGGGTGGAAGGCTGCAAAGAACGGTCCGCATCAATCATCTTGCCCCAAGTATGTGCGCCAGTGGCGCCGCCGGTCAATGGCGGCGCGTGATGGAAAACACCAGTTCGCCGCAACGGTGGTTGCCACGTGCGGGCGCTGATGATATGAATGCCCCGCTTGGATTATGCGAGTTCCCCGGCTTCCCCCACTTGTGCTGGCGCTTCTCTGCTCCAGTCACGTGCTTCTCGCGGAAGGTGTGCGCACCCTGCGCTTCAATGCCGCCACGCCGCGCGCCGCCAGGCAATGGCAGGAACAGGTGCGCGCCCAGCTCTTTGCCCTGATGATGGGCGGAGGCAAGCCCAAATCGATCCCCCTTGATCCCCGGGTGCTGCAACGTCTCGAACCGGATGCGGGCAGTTACGCGCTGGAGGAGCTGAGCCTGCAAACGCTGCCGGATCGGCGCGTCCACGTGTGGATGGCCGTCCCGAAAGCGCGGCAGGGCCCCGTGGGCGCGGTGCTGGCCCTGCACGGTCACGGCGGCACTGGCCGCCAGGTGGTGCGCGGGGAGGGGCTGTACTGGTATGGACGGGCGCTCGCCGAAATGGGTTACGTGGTCATCTCGCCGGATATTGGCCAGCACGAATTGCAGCACCCCGACTGGACCCTGATGGGGGAACGTGTCTGGGACGCCCTGCGTTGCGTGGACTATCTCGTCACCCGCCCCGAAGTGGACCCGCGCCGGCTTGCCGTGGCGGGCCTCTCGCTCGGGGGCGAGACGACGATGTACGTGGCCGCCCTGGAGCCGCGGCTTCAGATTGCCGACAGCAGCGGCTGGTTGACCACCGTGGAGAACATGAAACACGGACACTGTCCCTGCTGGCATTTTCCCGGACTGGAGGAGCATTTTGATTTTGCCGATATTTTTGGCTGCATCGCCCCCCGTCCGTTGATTCTGGAAATCGGGATGCAGGAACGCGCCCCCGGCGGATTTCCCGTGGAGATCGCCCGACAGGCATTTGCGGAGCTTCAGCCCATCTACCGGATGTTTGGTGCGGCCGAAAAGCTGGTTCTGGATGTGCATCCGGGCGGCCACATCTTCCGCGGCGCCGAATACTGGTTGCCACTCAAACAGGCCCTCGGCACGCCCTGGCCCTGGCGTCCGCCCCCGCCACGCCTTGCCCGGACCGGGGGTGCGGACGAACTGCTGCGCCGCGGCGAGATTGCCCGGCGCCACTTCAGCCATGCGCTCGGGATCCTGGAGGGTTGGTGGGCCACCCGCGATGCCGCCACCGGACTTTACCCGCGCCGCCTGGATCAACGGATTTGGGCCCCCCAGGACAACGCCGCGGACATGTTTCCGTTCCTCGCGCTGACCGCGTATTTCACCGCTCCCGAACGGCTGGACGAGGTGTTGCAGATCCTCCCGAAGGAAAAGCAATTCACGGATCGCCTCGGCGTCATGCCCGATTGGTTCAATCTGACCAACCGCACCTTTTACTTTGCCGAAACCAACCTCCCGCGCCTGATTTTCAACGCGGCCGAATACTGCAAGGACGGCCTGCTGCCCCTGACCGAGATGCTGGGCCGTGGACCGTGGGTGGAGCGCCTGATCGAACTGACTGACGCCATCATGGCGCGGGCACCGGTTTCCAGCGATTACGGCCTGCTGCCCGCGGACGATACGGAGGTGAACGGAGATGTTCTGCAAACGCACGCCCGTCTCTACGCGATGACGCGTGACCCCCGGTATCTGGAGTTTGCCGAGCGGATCGGCGATGCGTACTGTTTCGAAGTGCTGCCGCAGAACGGTGGCTTGCCCGCCTACCGCTGGGATTTCACCCGGCATCGGGTTCAGAACGATTCGCTCAACCTCAACGACCACGGCAACGAATTGCTCGGCGGCCTGGCGGAGCTGTATGTCCTGGCCCGGGCCGTTCACCCGGAGAAGGCGGCGCGTTATCGCCAACCCTTGCAAACGATGTTCCATCGGCTGCTCGACACGGCCCGCAACGCGGACGGTCTCTGGTTCAACCTGATCCAGTCCTCGACCGGCAAACCGTTGCACCGGGAAACGCCGGACACCTGGGGTTATGCGTTGTGCGCCGCCGCCACGTTCGCGCTGGCGACCGACGATGCGCCGCTGCTCGAGGCCGTGCCCACGGCGCTCCGCAACCTCCATCAGGGCCGCTATCTGTTCTGGTGGGATGCCGATGCCTATGCCGACGCCCTGGAAGGCGCGACCTACCTGCTGAACCGTTTCCCGGTACCGGAGGCTTCCGCCTGGATGGATACGATGCTGCCACTCTTCCTGGGCAAGCTGCGCGAGGACGGCATTGTGGAAGGCTGGTACGGCGATGGCAATTCCGCGCGCACCGCCCTGCTGGTCGCCCGGTACTTCACGCAGGGCACCTGGGTCCGGCCCTGGCGCTCCGATGTGCGCCTGGGGGCGGCACGCGCCGGCAAGCGTTTGCAACTGGCGCTGACTGCGGCCGCAGATTGGGATGGCAAACTCCTCTTCGATCAACCGCGACACCGGCTCGTGTTGAATCTCCCCACCAATTACCTGCGCCTGAATGAATGGTCGGAGTGGTTCACTGTCGAAGCGCACCGCTCCTACCAGGTGAAGATGAACGGCGCCAAAACCCGCTCCGTCCAGGGAACGGAACTGATCGCCGGCTTGCCGGTGCAGGTAAAGTCGGGAAAGGTCCGACGGCTGGAAGTGATCCCGGATTAAACCGCCCTGCACCGCCAACCTCCGGGCGATACGCTGGCGACGCGCGCAGGCAGTCTGACCGGTGAACACCGGGCTGCCACCCGCCCCGGAGGGTCCGGCGGGGTGTCGCGAATGTGTCCCGGGCCGGCCCCGCACCTCACCCCAACCGGCGCCTCCGCCTCACACTCCCGCCAGTTTCCAGGGATGACGATAAGGTCGCGTGAGCAGCTTGCTGGCGGCGGCGTCGCCGAGGATCTGTTCCTTCTGCACGCTCCACCGGATTTTTCTTCCCACCAGCATCGCAATCAACCCGAGATGGCCGGGAATCGCCGAGTGATGCGCCGTTTCCACCGGAGTGATCGTTGGTTTCCGCGATTTCACGCAATCCAGGAAATTGCCGATGTGGTCGCGCGATTCGTACAACTTCACCTTGCGCAACGAATCGGGCAGCCGGCGGGATTCCTCCCATTGCTTGTTGGAGGCCTCCAGCGAATTGCCCCGGTCCACCCAGACCCAGCCTTCCGTGCCGATCCATTTTGTCCCGCTCCGGATGTCCGCGTGCCCGCCGGCGATGATCATCTCGATGTCATTCGGATACCTGGCCGTCAGCCGATACTTCGTGCAGGTGTTCCAAACCGCGTCCTTGGGCGGAAATTCGCCGTACCCCTCAATTTCATCGGGCCCGCTCCGGTCGCAGTCCATGCCCCAGTGGGCGATGTCGCAATGGTGCCCGATCCAGTCCAGCAACTGCCCGCCGCCCGTGTTGTAATTCCAACGCCAGTTCTTATGCACCCGGGCTTCGATGTAGGGCAACTTGAGCGAGGGACCACTCCAAAAATCGTAGTCCAGTTCGGGGGGCGGCTGGGTAATGCGCATCTTGTCCCTGGTCTTGGCAAAGTCGGAGTGGCCGGAAGGCAACCCCACTTCGACCCGCTGGATCTTCCCAATCAACCCGTTCCGGACGATCTCGGCGGCGTACTGGAAATGCTGCTCAGATCGCTGCCAGGATCCCGTTTGCCAGATGCGTTGGTTTTTCTGCACCGCCCTGACGATGGCCTGTTGCTCGGCAATCGTTCGTGCCAGGGGTTTTTCCCCATAAATATCCTTGCCTTGTTGCGCCGCGGCCACGGCGGTCAAGCCATGCCAATGATCCGGCGTGGCGATCATGACGGCATCAATGTCGGGCCGCGCCAGCATCTCCCGGTAGTCGTGGTACCCTTTGCAATCCTGATTTTTGTAGTGCGCGTTGACCGTATTGATGGCTTCCTGCAAATGCTTCTGGTCCAGATCACACACCGCCACCACCTGACAGTCGGGATGATTCAGGAAGCCGCTCATGTTGCTGCCGCCCTGCCAGCCGCAGCCGATCATGGCCATGGAAATCCGCCCCGACGGGGCCGGTCGTGGTTTCGTCGCCGCCGCGCACCCGGTCAGCAGGCCGGGACCGGCCGCAGCAGCGAGCGCGGTGGTCGCCAGAAATTGTCGTCGGCTGATCGTGTTTCCTTTATTGGGAGAATGCATGCGGTATGAAATAGAGGCAACCGGCTGGTTTGACAATCAGAAACCGAGCTTCGTTGACAGAAAACCGGCCCGCGACGCCTCCGCCCCGCGCCCATGCTTGCCAAGCCCGGGTTCCAAATCTATTGTCCCTGCAAATTGGCATTATGAAGCAACGTCTGATTTATGGAGGGGTGATTGTCCTCCTGGCGCTGAACCTCGCTTTGGGGGCCCAGGTGTACTTCACCAGCGCCGCCGCGGCTCAAAAGGACTCGGCCTATCCGAATCTGGAGCTGTTTTCCTACGTGTTGGAGAAGGTGCGCCGCGACTATGTGGATGGCACGAACCTCACCTACCAGCAACTGGTGTACGGCGCCCTGCGCGGAATGGTGGATACGCTCGACCCGCACAGTGAGTTTCTCACCCCGGACCGTTTCAAAGAATTGCAGAATGATACGCAGGGCCAATTCGGCGGCCTGGGGGTGGTGATCCAGAATCGCGACGGGTTCATCACCGTGGTGGCGCCCATCGAGGACACCCCCGGGTTTCGGGCCGGGATCAAAGCCGGCGACCGGCTGTTGAAGATCAACGACCAAAACGCCGAAGGCATGGCGCTCGAAGACGCCGTTCAATTGTTGCGCGGCAAGCCGGACACCCAGGTGCGGCTGACGCTGCTGCGGCCCGCCACCGGGGAAACCCGGGAGTATGAACTGGCCCGCGCCGTCATCAACGTCGCGATGACCAAGGACGTCAACGGCCGGCAGGAGTATCCCCTGCTGGATGGCCAAATCGGCTACGTGCGGTTGACGCAATTTGGGGATCGCACCAGTGCCGAACTGGATCGCGCCCTGAAAAAATTGCGGGCGGAAGGCATGCAGGCCCTGATCCTGGACCTGCGCGACAACCCGGGCGGCCTGCTGGATCAAGCCGTCGAAGTTTGCGAGCGCTTTCTGCCGCGCGGGCTGCTGGTCGTTACAACGGAAGGCCGCAACAACAAGAAAGAACGTCGCATGACCTCCCGCGCGGGCGCGTATCGCGACCTGCCGCTCGCCGTTCTGATCAATTATAACAGCGCCAGCGCGGCCGAGATCGTTTCCGGCTGTCTGCAGGATTACACCGCCACCCGCAGGTGCAAGGCGGTCCTCATCGGTGAAACCACCTTCGGCAAGGGCTCCGTGCAGGAAATTCTGCCCCTGGCCGGCGATGCCGCCCTGCGCCTGACCACCTCCAAATACTATACGCCCAGCCACAAGGTGATTCACGAACACGGCATCACCCCCGACATCGTGGTGCCCATGTCGGACGTTGACGAAACCTTTTCGCGGTTGCGCATGTCGCCCGGCGGCATCGCCGCCGCGCCGGAAGCGGAACAAAACCGGCTGCGGGATGCGCGTGACCGGCAGTTGGAACGGGCGGAGGACGTGCTGAAAGGCATTTTGCTCTTCACCGCCCGGAATGATTCCCACCCGCCGCGGAACTCCGGTCGGCTGATGGCGCGCGGTGAGCAATCGGAAGCGCCCGCCGAGTAAAAGCGTGCCTCAGCCCCCGCGCTGACCTATCCTGTGCCGGTGCTGTTGCTGGCGCTCGAAACTTCCTGTGACGAAACCAGCGCCGCCCTCATCCGGGATGGCGTGGTCCTCGGTGCCCGCATCGCCTCGCAAATCCAGCTGCATGCCGAGTACGGCGGCGTTGTTCCGGAACTGGCCGCGCGTGAACACCTGCGCAACCTGCTGCCCACGACGCAGGGCGCGTTGCGCACGGCCGGAGTGAGCCCCCATGAACTCGATGCGGTGGCTGCCACACGCGGGCCCGGCCTGCCCACCGCATTATTGGTGGGCTTCCGCGCCGGACAGGCCATCGCCTTCGCGCTGCGGAAGCCTTTCATCGGCATTCACCACCACGAGGCGCATCTCTACTCCCCCTGGGCTGCCGGCCACCCGCTACGGGCGCAACTCGACCAGCTTGAACCCAACGTCTCCCTCATCGTCAGTGGCGGCCACACGCTGCTGGTACACGTGGAATCGGAATTCCGGCACCGCGTCCTGGGTGGTACCATCGACGACGCCGCCGGCGAATGTTTCGACAAAACCGGCAAGTTGATGGGACTCCCCTATCCGGCCGGCCCCATCATTGACCGCCTCGCGGCGCAAGGCGATCCGCTGGCGTTCAAGTTCCCCCGCCCCCTGCTCCATGACCACCACGATGATTTCAGCTTCAGCGGCCTCAAGACTTCCGTCCGCTATTTTCTGCGCGATCACCCGGATTTGCTGAAAAATGAATCCGCGGTGCGGGACCTGTGCGCCAGTGTGCAAAACGCGATCGTGGAGGTCCTCGTCAAGAAAACCGTGCGCGCCGCCCGACGTCTGCGCGTCCGCTGGGTCACCGCTTCAGGCGGGGTCACCTGCAATCAACAACTGCGGCGGGAATTGGCCCGGGCGTGCGCCGAACACCAATTGCAACTGCGGCTGGCAGACAAATCCCTTTGCACCGACAACGCCGCCATGGTGGGCCTTTTGGCCGCGCGCAAGCTGCAACACGGCCCGGCCTCCGGCACGCTGGAGGAAGATATTCTCCCCGGCTGGCCGCTCTCCTGAAATGCCCTCCCGCTCCTCAGCCGAAGCCATCCGCCAACTCTGCCCGGAATGCGGTCTGTGTTGCAACGGAGTGCTCTTCGGCGACGTGGAACTGCAACGCGGTGACCATCGGGACTTGCTGGCTCAAGCAGGTGTCACCTTGTTCCGCAAGGGACGCAAAACGGCGTTTGCGCAACCCTGTTCGCTGCTGGTGGACGGGCTCTGCCGCATCTATGCCGATCGCCCCCGGCGCTGTGCCACGTTTGAATGCCGCCTGCTCCAGCAGGTGCAGACCGGCGACCTCCCGCCGGCCGCCGCCCTGAGGAAAATCGCCGCGGCCAAACGCCACGCCGCCGAAGTCACCCGGCTGGTGCGCCGGCTGGGAAACCACGATGAAAGCGCTCCGCTCAACCAGCGCTACGCCGCCATCATGGCGCAACCCATTGACCTGGCCGCCGCGGCAACGGACGTGGAACTTCGGGGGGAACTGATGCTGGCGGTGGCGCGGTTGACGGACTCCTTGCAACGCGATTTTCTCGGCTGACAAAACCGTTCACTGGAGCGGCCATCGAGCCTGGAAACCCGTTGATGGACGGAGGGAATGGCCGCCCGGCTGCCCGTCGGCAACCCACCAGTCCCCATTACGGCAAGGCTTGAACTCGAAAAAACATGCTGCCGGGGGTCAGGCTGCCGCTCCAGCTGCCGGTGAAATTGGTGGCCGTGATGACCGGAGACACCGTAAACCAGGCGCTTAAGTCATACGAACCCCGCACCGTGTATTTCGCCCCGGGCAGCGCGTCCCACGAGACGATCACCTGGTCCGCCGTCAACTGCAGGGCGGCGGTCATCAGAAACGGCTGGCGGTATGGATTGCTGAAGGTCAGCAACACCGGCAGATGATCCGAGGCCACCTGGGTGTCCCCGCCCTGCAATCCCGCCGGGGTCGGGTGCAGGTAATCCGTGCGAAAAATTGCGCTGGACATGATGTTGGTGGCCAGGAGCGGGCCGGGCAAAATGTAATCAAACCGGATGGAAGGATTGGGATTCCGGCTCGAATGAGTGCGTTCGTCGCCATTGAAGGGATTCCGGGGGGTGGTAAGTTGCAAACCCGTGGCCGCATTGATGATGCGCGTCATGGCCCCCTGCTCATAGGAGCGGGGCCGATCAATGTCCTCGTTGAAGTCTCCGGCCAGAACGTACGGCCGCTGGCCGTTGGCGGGCAAAAAGACGCTTGCAAAAAAATTGGAAATGGCGCTGGCCTCCGCCGCGCGGCGCGGCGCGCTCTCCGGATCATTGAACGCTTTGAGGTGAACCGAGAAAACATGCAGGGGTTCATTGAAACCCGGCACATTAATTTCCGCCTCGAAGAGATCGCGTGTGAACACGCCGTCATAACCCCACGCCACCAAGGAGCTCCGTCCCAAGTGGGAGCGGGAGCGGAGAATCGGCCAGCGGCTGACAATCAGGTTCCCCTTGCTGCCGTCACTGATCCGATTGGTCGCCAGGTAATAACCCGGCAGGTACGCGTCAATGATGGCGGGCATCTGGTCCAGACCGAGATTTGGAATTTCCTGCAGGGTGACCACATCTGGATTCAGATAGGTCAACTGGCGGCCAATGGCCTGGACTTGTGGATCCGCGGGCGTCCAGTTGGTCGCCTCGGCGCCCCAAACATTGTAATTCAATAATTTCACGGTGCGCGCCGGATCGGGCGTCAACGGGTCGCCCGAGACCATCACCAAATCAAAGCGCATGGTGCCGTTCGCCCCGTAGGCGCTTCCGGCACGACTGGGCACGTAGGCCGGCGCCCCCGCCCCGGTCGCCGTGCTCTCGAATTCCGTGACCACCCGAAAGACAAACGCCGAATTGTTTGCCACACCCGGCACGTCCGCCAGGCTGATCATCTGCCCATTCACCCAGCGTTCGTTCGGCATGCTAATCACCGTGTGATCAATGAAATCCACCCCGTTGGTCGAATACTGGAGCCGCGCATATTTGCTCGCGGTGTTGCTGTTGCGCAAATCGAATCCAATCCGGATCCGGTGAAAACCCGCGGTGCTGACAGCAAACTCAACCCCGTGGGCCTTGTTCCCCGTGCCCTGCGCCGGCCAGCCGCTGAGTCGCCAATTGCTGTTGTCCGCCACCAGATCCGAAGAACCATTGGATGCCGTGAAGGAATCGGTTACCGCACCAACTTTGCCTGCGACGCCCGCACCGTGAACCGGCACCAAGCTGCCCGTGGTAAAGTCCGCATCCGGCGGCTGACTGTTAAAGTCCCAATAAGCGATCACCTCGCCCCGCACCCCACCGGGGCCCCACGCCACCAAACCCGCAAGCAACATCGCACGATAGTTCATGACCCGGTCAAACTTTCCAACGGAGACCCGGTTGTCCGAAAATGTTGCCATCCTCTGGATCGGATGAAACGTCCTGATCTTCCGGGGCTTCGTCGCCCATTAAGATTGGCGCTTTTGGCCCGTCGTCAATGAAATTATCCGCCCCGGGTTCCGGCCCAACTCCAGCGGGAACGCAGGCGCGATGTCGGGTGTAAGGGGCCCGGCACACCCGACGGCCGGCCAGCCTCCCGACCGGTGAAAACGCCGCCCCTGCAGCCCGCAGTTGCCGCCACCTGCGCGCAAGGCCCGGGGAAATATGAGATTGACGCGGCGGAAATTTTCCGTCTAGGTTAAAGCGTTAACACGCAACTCCTCGCGACCACATGGGACGGAATGCTGGCTGCCATGGCCAAGTGCGTGCTCAACCCGGAAACTTGTTTTGTGAACCGTCAATTCGCCAGAAGACTGCCGTGTTGGTGGAGGACGAAAGCGGCGCGGCTCGGAACCCGCGGCGCGTTCACGTTGATCGAACTGCTGGTGGTGATCGCCATCATCGCGATTCTGGCGGCCATGTTGTTGCCCGCGCTGGCCAAGGCGAAGGCGAAGGCCCATCGCATCAGCTGTTTGAACAACCATAAACAACTGGCCCTGGCCTCGACCATGTACGCCGCCGATTTTAACGGGCATTTTACCGCGCCCACCTGGTTTCCGCCGGAAGCCGCCCGGTTGACACCGGATTCAGACCGCACGGCAGCCGACGACGACCTTTCCTACCTGTATCCAGGCTACATTCCCGCTTTGGGGAGTTTCACCTGTCCGGCGGCGCGCAAGCACAAGGTGCGCGGTGATTACCTCATTCCCAAATCCGGCACGACCGAGAGAGTCGTCGGCGATCTGGTGGTACTGGCCAAAACCCCGAATTTTTTCGGCTTGAGCTACGAGGTTTTCGGCTTGTTCACCGGCAGCGGCATCCCCAATCCGAAGAAAACAGAGAGCCGGGTCAACGCCTTCGCCCTCCGGGACAATCATCCGACCCTGCCCGGCCGCCGCCCCGGTCCGTCCGGCGTTTTTCTCATGGTGGATGCGGACACGGGCAGCACTGAACCTCCGGTTTCTTCCCGGGGCGGCAACAGCAATTTTCCAGATCGGGAGGACAACCATGGTCTGGACGGCGGGCAGATGAGCTTTTGCGATGGACATGCGGAGTTCATCAAACGCGCCAACTGGTTGAACGCCTGGAATCTTTCTCAAGGCACGGTGCGCGTCGCCAGTCCCTGAATCTTGATCGCAGCAAACCCACAACAGCAACACCCCCTGCAACCCCTCAGCAAACATGAACACAACCACCAAACTCCTGTCCATCCTGGCCGGTGCGGCCCTGGTGAATTTCACTGCGGCGGCCGATACCATCCGGCAATGGGACTTTAACAGCGTTGACTTCGATGTGCCCGGCAACGGCACGTTGCGGCCCAATGATCAACTCGGCTACCCGGCCCAGGCCGTTGGCGGTGTCGGGCAGCAATTCGGACAAGTTGCCGCCAGCACCGGTTCATCGGACCCCAACACCCTGGACAACACGCATTGGCGCTTGGGAGCGGTTTCCGGCGTGGCCAACACCGGCTTCCCGGCGGCCGGCAACGCCAACAAAACCACCGGCGCACAGTTTCACGTGAACACCTCCGGCTATCAAAACATTCGCATCGTCTGGGACCAGGAAAACAGCGCCACCGCCAGCCGCTACTGGCGCTGGCAGTACACCTTGAACGGCACCGATTGGCTGGATTCCGATTCCGTCACCACAGCCAGCTCCCTGGATGGCAACGGCGTGGACTCCGGCACTCCGGCCTGGGTGATGGGGTTGAATGCCGATTTGAGCGGGATCACGGGCGCCAATGACAATCCGAACTTCGGCATCCGGCTGGTCAGTGAATTCGAATCCACCGCCACCGGTTCCGGAAATGACGTCTATGTCGCCAACCGCACCACTTCCACCTACGGGGTCAACGGCACGCTCTGGCTCGACATGGTCACCGTGACCGGTGACGACCTGGACCCGATGAACCAGCGGCCTTTCGTGAGCGCCATCGAGGATCAGTCCATCTTGAACGGCCAAGTCGCCGGCCCGTTGACCTTTGACGTGTACGATGCCGAAACGGCGGTGAACGATCTGGAGGTTACGGTCCAATCCTCCAATCCCACCCTGTTCAGTGCGCTCGAAGTGGGCGGCACGGGCGGCCAGCGCAGCATCACAGCCACTCCGGCGGCCAGCCAGACAGGGAGCGCCGTCATCACCATCCGCGTCAAGGATGGCGGCAATAAAATCACCGAGTCCTGCTTCACCCTTGCCGTGTCCGCGAATCCCGCCCTGTCCCGCATATTTCCCCAAATCACAACCTCCAACCTCGCCGCGGTGGTGGCGTTTACCGTGTTTGACCTGCCCGGCGATCCGAATACCTGGCAGTTCACCGGGACCTCCTCCGACCAGAATGTGGTGGCCAACAGCGACCTGGTCTTTGCGGGAACGGATTCCACCCGCACGGTCACGGTGGCTCCGCAACCCAACGTCCTGGGCGATGCCACGATCACGGTGACCGCGGCCTCCGGCGGATTTCAGGCCTCCACCAATTTCCTCGTGCGCTTCGCCCCGGATTTCCTGGTGGAATGGGACCTCAATGTGGTGGCCTCCAATGCGGCGGTGGTCACACTGCCCGCCACCCGCGTTGCGGAGGATCTGACCGTTTCCGAACTCGGTCGCGGCCCCGGCATTCAGCCCTCCGGTTTGTGGTACGGATTCGCGGCCAACCGCTGGAACAATCCCAATTCCGCGTACAACCCCTCAACCCCCAGCCGCGCCGCCGCGCTTGACCGGGGCGATTACTTCGAATTCTCGGTGAGCATTGCCGAAGGCTCGGCGCTCTCGCTGTATTCACTGGATGCCTCGTTGCGGCGCTCCGCCGTGAACGCCGCCATGAATTTTGAATGGCAGTACAGTCTGGATGGTTTTGCCACCCCCGGAATTACCATCCTGCCCCGCGGCCTGATCTGGAGCGAACTGGGAATTTCCACCTCAACCTTCCAATACCAGGGGCGTACCAGCGGTACGGCCCGCGAATCCGTGCAACCGTACGAATGGATGCTTGGCGACGTTCCGGGCCGTCCCGATACCACCACCACTCCGGGCGACGCCATTCCCACCATTGATTTGACGCTCATAGAGGCGTTGCAGGACCTGAACGGCCCCGCCACCGTCACCTTCCGGCTCTACGGCTGGGGCAACACAAGCACTGCCGACAGCAACAGCGCTTCCCTGGGCCGCATCAATGGCCCGCGGTTGCGTGGCACCGTGGGAACCGCTGTGACAAGCCCGGCGTTGACCATCACCCGGGAGGGCGCCAACGTCAAAATCACCTGGCCCGTCAGCGCCACCGGTTTCGGACTGAAGTCCACAACCGGCCTGGCGCCGGCCGCGTGGACGGATGTGGGCGTAACGCCCTCGGTCGAAAACGGCCTGAATGTCGTCACCCTTCCGGCCACCGGAGTGCAGTTTTTCCGATTGGAAAAGTAAGTCCGAATGGAGAAACTGCCGGGGTGAGTTTGTCCGGAGCGCGGCAACCGGATGGTCCGGGTTGCCGCGCCGGACAAACGAACCACGCAAAATGTATCGGTCTTGATGAGGACAGCTGCTGCCGCTCTTAGTACGCCAAAATTGCCCGCGCCCGACTTGCCGGCGCGATTGCGACAATTGCGCCACGTGGCGCTGGACATGGACGGAACGATTTACCGTGGCAACACTTTGTTTGCCGCCACCAGGCCGTTTCTGCAACTGCTCGACCAGTTGGGGATTGGTCACACGTTCCTGACCAACAACCCCTCAAAAAACGTCGCTGATTACCTGGAACACTTCAAAACCCTGGGCATTCCTGCGACGCCGCAGCAGCTCTACACATCCGCGCAGGCCACGATCGGATTTTTGCAACAACGGTTTCCGGAAATCCGCCGGCTGTTTGTTTTGGGCACCGCCAGCATGGCGGCTGCCTTTGCCCAGGCGGGATTCGAACTGATGCCCGAAAGTCCCGGGGCGGAACCGGATGCGGTGGTCGTGGGTTTCGACCTGGCCCTGACCTATCCGCGGCTGTGCCGGGCCGCCTGGTGGATCCAGCAGGGCAAACCGTACTTTGCGACCAATCCGGATCGCGTCTGCCCCACGGATCAGCCCACCGTGCTGGTGGATTGTGGCGCCATCTGTGCCGCGTTGGAAAGCGCCACCGGCCGCCCACCGACCGCGGTGTTGGGCAAGCCCGATCCGGCAATGCTCCAGGGAATTCTGCGTCAGCACCGGTTGCGCGCCAGCGAACTGGCCATGGTGGGTGACCGTCTCTACACCGACATGGCCATGGCCCACCGCACGGGGGCGTTGAGCGTGCTCGTGCTCACCGGCGAAACGACACACGCACAGGCGCAAGGCGATGCCGCCCCTCCCGATCTGGTGGTCCCCTCGCTGGCCGAGTTCGGAGCTCAACTTCGAGCGGCGCACGCACTGTCCTGATTTTCCATGAAACCAACCCTCGCCTCCAAACGAGCCGAAATGCTTAGAGCGTTAACTGAAACGCCGCTCGACCTGCTGGTCATCGGCGGAGGCATCGTCGGCGCCGGGATTGCACGGGACGCGGCCATGCGCGGTTTGCGGACGGGGCTGGTGGAGCAGGCGGATTTCGCGTTCGGCACCAGCAGCCGTTCCAGCCGCCTCCTCCATGGCGGCCTGCGTTACCTCGCCCAGGGCCGCATCGGCCTGGTCCATGAAGCCAGCGTGGAGAAAAAGATCCTCCACCAAATCGCGCCTCATCTCGCCGCACCGTTGCCGTTCATCTTCCCCACATACCGCAGCAACAAGCACTGGGTGCTGTGGCAATTGAAAATCGGCGTGAAAATTTACGACCTGCTTTGCGGCGGACGCAACCTGGGCAAATCCACCTGGTTGAATCGAAGCACGCTGGCGACGTTGGTGCCCGCGTTGAATCAGACCCAGTTGACCGGGGCGGTTCGCTATTTCGATGGTTTTACCAACGACGCGCGGCTGGTGCTGGACACCCTGCGTTCGGCCGCGCGCCACGGCGCCCGGGTGTCGAATTACACCCGGTTCACTGCCGCCTCCCGGGCGCAAATGTGGCAGGCCGAGGTGACGGATCAACTGACCGGCGCCACCGGCACCATCCCCACGCGGGCCATCGTGAACGCGACCGGTCCGTGGGCCGACGCCCTGCCCCACAGTCGCGTGAAACTGCGGGTCACCAAAGGCGTGCATCTGGTGGTGGAGCGGAGTCGCGTGCCCGTGCCGGACACCGTCGTCATGACCGAAGGCAAGCGCATTCTGTTTGCCATCCCCTGGGGCGAGCGCACCATCCTCGGCACCACGGACACGGACTACGCCGGCGATCCGGCCCGGGTGCATACGGACCAGGCGGACATGGCCTATGTCCTTGCGGTCACCAACCAGTTTTTCCCGCAAGCCCGCCTGACCGCAGCCGACGTCATCAGTTCGTGGGCGGGGCTGCGGCCATTGATTGCTGATCCGCATGGCAAGCCCTCCGATATTTCCCGCAGTCACGAAATCCGCTCCCCCGAGCCGGGCTGGTGGGACGTGGCGGGCGGCAAATTGACGACCTACCGGCTCATGGCAGAACAAACGGTGGACCAGGTGGTGAAAATGTTGATGGCCGCCAACGGGGTGGCGCGACGCCCCACCCGTTGTCGCACGGCGGACGAGCCGTTGCTGCCCGAGGCGGAGGTGCGCGGCATCAGCAGCGTTCTACCTCCCGGGTTCAGCCCGGACCTGGTGCAGCACTTTTGCGCCCGGGAATGGGCCGTGCATCTGGATGATGTTTTGCTACGCCGCGCGGGCTGGCACTATTACCATCGCGAAGTGGAAGCGCTGGCGGAGCAAACATCGCGGGGGATGGCCGAATGCCTCGGCTGGTCCCCCGAACAACGCCTGGAGGAAATCAGGCGTTATCAGCAACTGGTCCAGTCCTCTCCGACTCCCCGTTAATTCACCATGGAAGCTTATCTTTACACCTACCTCGTTGGCGGCGTGATTTTTCTCATCGGTCTCGGTTACGCTGCGCGTCAGGGTTACCTCGGTTTCACCGGACGCAAACTCCGCAATCTGCTGCTGTGCCTGGGCGTGATTGGCTTTTACGCCGTCCTGCAAGGCTGGCTGCAATTCGCCCCCATGACCACCGCTGCGCCCAAAGCCTACCAGGGCGGGGCGGAGGCGGTGTTGCAGAAAAAAGGGCATATCCGGGGTGCGCCGGTGGACTACGTCATCGTCGTGGGCTACTTCGCGCTCGTGATCGCCAACGGTTTGTACTTTGGGCGCAAGCAACAAACCACACGTGATTTCTTCTTCGGCGGCCAGCGCTTTGCCTGGTGGCTCATCGCCATCAGCCTGGTGGCCACGACGATTGGCTCGTACAGTTTCGTCAAATACAGTGAAATCGGCTACAAATACGGCATGGGCGCCACCCAGTCCTACTGGAATGACTGGGTGTGGTTTCCGCTGATTGTCTTTGGCTGGCTGCCCCTGCTGTATTTTTCCCGCATTCTGTCCGTTCCCGAATATTTCGCCCGCCGGTTCAGCCCGCAAGTGCGGCGCTGGGCCACGGTTTACATCCTGATCTACCTGATTGGTTACGTGGGTGTAAATCTCTTCACCATGGGTGTGGTGGTGAATGCGCTCGCCGGCTGGTCCATTTTCTGGTCGGCGGTCATCGTCGCGCTTATCTCCACCACCTACGTCACTGTCGGCGGCCAGAGCAGCGTCATCATGAATGACCTGTTGCACGGATTGTTTCTGCTGCTGACCGGCGGCCTGATTTTCATCCTGGGCGCCTCCTACCTGGGTGGCTTTGAAGCGCTGTGGGACCACCTGCCCCGCCCGGCCCGGTTGGCCTTTCCCAATTTCAATGAGGACCGGAATTTTCCCGCGGTCGGCGTTTTTTGGCAGGACGCCATCGCCAATTCCGCCATGTTCTACTTCCTCAACCAGGGCATTTTGATGCGGTTCATGGCGGCCAAATCGCTGGACGAAGGCCGCAAGGCCGCCACGGTCATGACGGTGGGGCTGATGTTCATCGGCGCACTGGTCGTCGCCTCGGGCGGCATCGTGGCGCGCTCCCTCACGCACGCGGGCGTGTTGCCCGAGGTGGCCCCGGACCAGGCGTTTTTCATCGCCACGGAACTGCTCAGTCATCCGGGCGTCTTCGGATTAATTCTGGCGGGGATGACAGCGGCGCTCATGTCCACAGTGGACACATTGATCACGGCGGTTTCGGCGGTGACGGTGAATGATGTTTACCGCCCTTACTTCCGCCCCCAGGCCACGGATCGGCAACTCCTGAGCGCCGCGCGGATCGCGGCCGTGGCCGCGGCCTTGATCGGCATCCTCCTGGTGCCCATGTTCATGAATTTCAAATCCATCTACCGCGCCCACGCCGCGTTCACCGCCGCCGTGACCCCGCCCATGGTGGTGACCCTGATCCTGTCCGTTTTTTGGCGCCGGTTCACCTGCAAAGCTGCCGTCGCCACGCTGGCGGGCGGATTGGTGGTGATGACCGCCTCGATGTTTTTCCCCGCGCTCATCAAGCCGTTTGCCCAGGGTGTGCCCGGAGGCGATACCGTGGGCAATTTCTTTGCGGGTATGCGGGAACAGGAATTCATGCGCGCCTGTTACGGCATCATTTGCTGTCTGGTCATCGCCGTGGGCGTCGCCCTGTTCACCAAGCCCGAGCCCTGGGAAAAACAGCGGGGACTCGTCTGGGGCACCATCAGCGACGCGCTGCGCCATTACAAAGGTTCCCCCGGCCGCGAATGTCCCGTGGTCCGTGCCCTGGCCCAGCCGCAGCCGCTCGCGCAACCCCTGCCCAGGTTTGGCGAGTCCGAGCTGCCCAGCGTGCGGATTACCGCCGCCCTCGCCAAGGCCCTGGAAGCGCAAGTGGGGGATCTGCTCTACGTCACCGACCGGCGCTGGTGGACGGGCGGCCTCTATTCGGCGCACGTGATCGTGGGCAGCGTGTCGCCGGAGGATGGCCCGCCCGCCGTGGCGATGGATGCCACGGTCTATCCAAACGTCGTTGGCAAACGCACCGCTCAGTTGGTAAAAGTGGAGCGCCTCTACGGCGCGGCGGTTTCGTGAGCGCCAGGTGGATCAGTCCGCCGCGTTTGCGGGGCGGGTTTCATCCACCCCACCGCCGGCGTCCAGGAGGCAATGCACGCCCCGGGCAGCGGCGGCGGGATTGGCGCGATACTTGACTCGTTGCGCCGAATCGCCAACATGAAACGCCTGTGGCCGCCAAACTGGCAGTTGAAAAACCGTTCCCGAAGTACTTTCGGATCACCCGGGAAATCATCACCCGCATCCAGCGGGGGGAGCTTCAGACCGGGGCGCTCGTGCCCTCGGAGAACGAACTGATCGAGCAGCACCGGGTCAGCAACACCACCGCGCGCAAGGCCCTGCTCGAACTGGAAAAGGCGGGTTGGGTAAAACGCGTGCGGGGCAAAGGCACCTTCGTTTCCCGCCAATCCACGGTGGAACGCTCCGTCAGCCGCATCTTCGGCTTCACCAAAAACATGGTGGAAGCGGGGCGCAAACCCTCCACACGGCTCATCGGCTTCCATTTGCGGTATCGCGACCACACCCAGACCGTCAACGGCAAGGACTACACCCTGGCCGCGCCGTTTTGCGAAATCGAACGGCTCCGGCTTGCCGACGGGATCCCGATGATGAAAGAGACGCGCTACATCTCGTTGCAGTTATTTCCGGAAATTCATCGCAAGAACCTGGAATCCTCCCTTTATGACATTTATGAGAAGGGTTACGGGATTCGGTTGACGGAAATCAACCAGATGCTGAGCGCGGTGATTTTGAGCGGAGAGCTGCTGGATATTTTTGAAGTGGGACCGGACGTCCCCGCCTTCCGGGTGGAAGGCGTCTCCTTCTGTGGCAAGGAGCTCATTGCGGAAATGGAGAATTCCGTGTATCGCGGGGACATGTATCGCTTCGCAGTCAAAGCGTTTTAATTTTTTGCTCACCCCGGCGCATCAAAACTGGCAACATGACTTCCATGAAAAGTCAAACGCTCGCATCGTTAAGCAACCTCTCCTGCCGACACGCGCTGGCCTGGGGAGGAGTGATCACCGGAGTCCTGTGCTGGAGCATGCCTAACCCCGCCCTTTCCGCCTCGGTCGCCGAAGACTTGATCGCGCAGACCCGCCCGCTGGTCATCGGCCACCGCGGCTTTCCACAATTTGCCCCCGAAAACACCCTGCCCTCGTTTCATCTGGCCAAAATCGCCGGGGCCGATCTCATCGAACTGGACTATCACGTCACCCGGGATGGAGCGATGATTGTGTGTCACGACGGCACCGTGGACCGCACCACGGATGCCACCAAACGCTGGGGCGGCAGCAACCTTCGGATCGCCGACAAGACCCTGGCCGAGCTGAGAGAACTGGACGCGGGCAGTTGGTTTCATCCCCCCTATCCCAACACCCATTTGCCCACCTTGGAGGAGGCTCTGGAGGAAATTCAAAATGGCAACGTCACCCTGATCGAACGCAAGGCCGGCAGCGCCGCTCAATGCCTCGAATTGCTGCGCAAAAAAAAGCTGATCAATGCCGTGGTCATCCAATCCTTTGACTGGGATTACATCGCCGACTGCCATCGGCTGGCTCCGGAACAGGTGCTGGGAGTGCTCGGGCCGACGCGGCTCAAAGACTGGAACCCGACCGAGGAGGAAAAGGTGTTGAGCCCACGGTGGCTTGATGAAGCCAAAAAGCGCGGCGCACTGCTCGCCGTGTGGAACCAAAACGTCACCCGCACCGCCGTCGCCTACGCGCACCAAATCGGTCTTAAAGTCTGGGTCTATACCATCAATGATTCCGCCACCGCCGACAAATTACTGGACATGGGTGTGGATGGCATCATCACCAACAACACCTCGCTGATCTGGCGGACCATGGCCCTTCGCACCAGGCGATAACCGGCCGGTGCGCGCGCCTGGAAACTTACACCAGGGCGCGACGACAGTATTGGATGGCGCGCGCGATCTCCGTCATCCGGTCCGACCCGGCCGGCACGGGATATTCAAATTCAATCGTCGCCTGCATGGGCCACTGGTGTTCGCGCAGCAGACGAAGCACTTCCACGATGGGCGTGTCGCCTTCGCCGAACGCCACGCTCGGACCATCGTTCTTCCGGCGGTCCTTCACATGCAGGTGTGTGATGCGCGAGTGGTATTGTTTGATGAAAGGAATCGGGGAAGTGTTCAGTCCAGCCACAAAATGACCCAAGTCCACGTTCGCGCCGTTATGCCTGGCCAGCGCGAATGCGCGTTCCCAGTGTTCCGGACGGGTGGAGGCATGGCCGTGATACCCCACCCAGAGCTGGTGCTTGTCGGCAAACTCCCCGACGCGTTTCAAATCGTCATCGCGATGCGAAATCTCGGTGGAAAGCGCGCGGGCTCCCAACCTCCGCGCCAGCATGAAGACATAATCCAGTTCGGCGTCCGTCAGTTGAAAGATTCCATCCACTTTGACGATCTCCATCGCCACTCCCGCCGTTTCATACATCCGCCGGAACTCCCGCACCCGGGCGCCCGGCCCCGCTTCCGCCTCGGACCGCAACGCGCCCGGATCGCGCGGAGCGCCGATAAACACTTCCACCGGCTGCGTGCGCAATTCCACGGCGCTGAGCCCCAGTTGCACGCAGTTCGTGAGAATGGCGGCGCCGCTCATGCGCATGTCCCCGAAGCTATAAGGCACATTAAGCCCCAGTTGGACTCCGGCAACTTTTGAATCCGGCTTTCTGCTCAAAAGCGCGGGAGACTCCCGATTGGTGGATTGCGCCACGATATCCCGACAGCATGCCAATCCCCCCAGCGTCAGCACCGAGCGCTTCATAAACTCCCGGCGTGAATCGAGACGCGGCGGATGCGGCCTCGCTTCCGTTTCTTTTCGACCTGTCCTCATGTGCGGAAAAAGTATTCCCCTCCCGGCACGGGGACGCAATTGGATATTCATGCGACGGGAAGCGCGCAACCTCAAGACCCGGGTGTTGGGAGGGTGATTGTGGCACGGAGCAAATCCACACCTCATGCGCAATCGCTTGCCGTGATCGGCTGGATTGAAGTGGGGTGATCTCGCGTCGGTCAACACCGGAAGCGAGCTTGAGGGGACAGGAGGCGATTCCGTGAGACACATGGCGTCCCGCAGCACCGTAACCAGACCCTCATTATCACTCATGCCCGATGGATTTCAGTCCCGGTCGCTGGGGCCGGCGGCCTGGCAGCCCCGCGGGCCAAGCACGTTGGAAACGGTCCGCAGAAGCAGTGGCGCCCGACAGCAAACGCGCCCCTTCCTGCAGAGTTCAGGCCCGGGCTCACGCCTGGTGCGGGTAATGACGCCGGCCGGCGCCATTCCGAAGCCTCCCGGCGACAAAAAGTCCCGGCTTGACGTTGATACTTTGCAGAACAAAGTTACCGCCATGAGTGACCATTGGGCCGTCGAGCACCTGCAAGTCATCCGCACCCTCATGGAGCGCTCGGCGCTTTACCGCCGGGCGCTGGCACCAGTGATGACTTTTGCCGGCGCGACCGGAGTCATCGCCGCGGCACTGGGCGTGTTTTTGCGCGTTGAGTCTGAACGGGCATTCATCGGCTACTGGTTCGGGGTGGCGCTGGTAGGGCTGGCCGGGGCGCTCCTCCTGGTCCGGCGACAAGCCCTCAACAGCGCGGAGGCATTTTGGTCGCCGCCCGCCCGACGGGTGGCGACGGCCCTGCTCCCTTGCCTGGTGACGGGGTTGCTGGTGGGACTCTGGTTTCTGGTCATTTGCTCCGCAACGCCGGCGGCAGACCCGCCGCCCGGCATGACGGAGGATCGGGGTATGCTGATCGTTTTGACAGCAATCTGGGCCATGCTCTACGGCTGCGCCCTGCATGCCGCCGGATTTTTTACATCACGCGGCTTGCGTTGGCTGGCGTGGGTGTTCATCGCCGGAGGGGCGGTCCTGCTGTTCTGGATCACGGCGACGCATCACCAAGCTCACCTGGAGGCCCGCTGGCCGACCAGTCACTGGCTCATGGGACTCTTCTTCGGTTTTCTGCAACTGGCCTACGGGGTTGGCCTGTATTTTACCGAAAAGCGGGAAACGCCACCGTGAACCCCGAACCCTTCCGGCAACTCGACCGGGTCATCCACGAGAAGGGACGGCTCGCCATCATGTCCCTGCTGGCGGCCACACCTGAACTCTCCTTCACCGAATTGCGCGACACGCTGGGCATGACCGACGGGAACGTAACCACCCACATCCGCACGTTGCAGGAAGCAGGCTATGTCGTGGTGGCCAAATTGTATCAGAACAAGCGGCCGCTCACGACCTGCACGCTGACGGCCGCCGGGCGCGCCGCCTTCGCGGATTACATCACGCTGCTGGAAAAGATCGTTCACCAGGCTCGAAACGCCTGAGGCCACAATCATTTCTTTGAACAGAAACCACCCGTCCCGGTCTTTTACTTTGTGATGCAAAGTAAATACCCAGCCATTCACGAACAAGCCCGGCATCAAGCGCCGGATCCAACGGCCGTTGCCGGGTTTCTGTCCGCCGATCGGAATCGGCAGGGGAAAGCCTTTGCTCGTGGTGGTTCATTCCGCAGTCCATGAAAATTTTCCGGGCCCAGCATCTCGGCATGTGCTTTGGCGTCCGCGACGCCATTGCGCTTGCCCTTGAACAATCGGCGCAACAACCACTGACCATTCTCGGCGATCTGGTCCACAACGAAACCGTGGTCGCCCGCCTCCGGGCGCGCGGCGTGCGCATGGTCCAACACCCCGGGGATGCCGTTACGCCGACTGTGATGATCACCGCCCACGGCGCTTCGGACCAGGCGAAGGCCGCCGCCTCCGCCGCCGGCCACCGCGTTCTCGAAGCGACCTGCCCGCTGGTGCATCTGGCGCATCGTGCGCTGGCCGGCCTGGTGGCCGCCGGCTTTCACCCCGTCGTCATCGGCAAGCCCGGTCATGTCGAAGTCCGCGGTTTGACGGAGGATTATGCAGAATTTGACGTTGTGCTGAACGAGGACGATGTGACCCGGCTTCGTGAGCGTCCGCGTTTTGGTGTGGTGGCACAAACCACGCAGCCCGTCGCACGCGTGCGACATCTGGTTTCCCGCCTGCGTCAGCAATTTCCCCGGTCCGAGGTGCGCTTCATGGACACGGTCTGCCAGCCGACAAAACAGCGTCAGCACGCAGCGGTGACCCTGGCCCGGAACAGTGACGTAGTGGTGGTCATCGGCGGCGCGGCCAGCAACAACACCCGCGAGCTGGTCACCACCTGCCGCCAGTATTGTGCCCGGGTGCACCACGTCCAGACGCTGGCGAATTTGTGCGTGGAATGGTTTCGTCCGACCGACCGGGTGGGCATTACAGCCGGCACCTCCACTCCGGATACGGTGATTGACGACGTGGAACACTGGTTGTGCGCCCTCGCCCGACGGCTGGAGAAAGCGCCGACCTCTGATGGCGCCCGGGGTGAATAACCGCCGCCGGCTGAGGCGCGCAACCGGGGAACAAACCCGGCTTGAAGCATCCGCGTCCCGGCCACGGCAGGTCAGGGCTCCGGCAGGGCTTCAGCCAGTTTGATGAAGTCCGGATCGTTGGCGGTGGTGGGACTGGGATTCAATGGATTGACGGTGGAAGAAGTGCGTTGGGTGCGCGAATCGTCGGCGCCGTACTGACGGTTCAGAGAGATCAGGGTCGGGCCGCGCCAACGCCAGATTTCCGCGTGGCCATCCAGGAAGGAGAAGGTTGCCCCGTTGCTGTGCCGGGCAGTGGGCGGGTTCCAAAACTGGGTCGGTCCGGCCAGGGATTCCACACCGATCGCGCCGTTATCAATGCTGATCTGGTTTTCCTCGGCAAAATCAAAGACGCTGGCCGGGCGCCGCACTTCCGTCACCTTCCTGGCGACGCGGGTGGAGGCGTTGTTTTTGCCGGCGTTGCAATTCAACTGAACGGAAATGGCGTAACTGCGGTTGTGGGGCTCGATCTTCCCGCCCAGCCCCCGCAGAAACGCCCGGCTGGCCGGACAACGATAAATGCCCGTGCTCTGATTGTAGGGAAAGAGCACGCCGGTGCGGATGGTGTTGAGATAAGCGGGCGACCATTCCTGCACGTTGCCTTGAATCCACGCGTCGGGCCCGGCGGCCGTGCCGGCAATGCCTGAAGGGCCGCCGGTGTCATTGTTGATGAGCTGGTCCTGGTTGTCATCCGAATACATGTGGACAGCCAGTTGCAGTTGTTTGGCGTTGTTGAGGCAGTTGGCGGCGTGCGCCTTGGCCTTGGCCCGGGACAACGCGGGCAGCAGCATCGCGGCCAGAATGGCAATGATGGCAATGACCACCAGCAACTCGATGAGCGTGAACCCGGCGCGGCGACGGTGCGGGGGCATCAGGGTGGCGGCGAAGTTCATTGGGATCACGCGTCCACCTACTGGCCGGACACCCGGTAAAAGCGGGTGCTGCCGGAGATGGTGTTCGTGAAGGAGGTCGTCGCGCCGGTCGCAGTGATGGGCGATCCCAGATTGCTCCACCCTCCGGTGAGCGAGTCACGCGACTGGATCTGATAGGTGCGATTGGGCACGCTCGTCCAGGTGAACACCACCGCGCCGCCCTGGCGGACGATGCTGACAATGGAAAAATCCCCCAGCGGGGGCTGATAATTGGGATCCAGGTGAAACGCCTTGAGTCCATTGTTCGTATCGAGCGCAAAGAGATAATCGCCGCCGAAGGTTGTGGCTCCCACTCCCCCCAGAGTGACGTTGGCGTTCCGCGTGGCGAAAACTTCCTGGTCGCGCAGCACGGGTCCGGCATTCAGATCGGCGATGTCATACAATTGCACATTCACCGAAACATCGGTGGCCAGGCCCGCCAGAAAGCGCTGATCCGCGCTCACGGCCAGGTTACGGAAATTCCCCGGCGTCGGGCCGGAGTAGGTCCGCACCACCGTCCCCTGCCCCGTGGCCGGATCAAACTGAACCAGGTACGTCGGGGTTTGAAATCCCTTCGCCCAAAAGGTGTTCGTGCCCGGGCCAAACGCCAGCCCGAGCTGCGCAAACCCGCTGCTCACGCCATTCACGGCAATCGCCAGTGGCGCGACTTCGTATTGAAAATCCATTCCGGAACTCGTGCGCAACAGCACCACGCTTGTCCCGGTGCGCGGCGCGATCAGAATTTGCGTGTCCGGCCCCGCACCACGCGCCGCCAGCACATCGCCCCAGCCCAGGCCGGGTTGCACGGCCTCAAGCGGATCACCACTAAACACCAGCGTCCGCGTCGCCGTGGCCGCGTCGCTGTCCCACCGATAGATGTTGAATGGCGCGGTGGCCGGATTCACCGTCACACTGCCTCCATAAACGGCACCGTCCTGCGCCACGCTGACGGTGTTCAATCCCAGGCTCGCGCCGGCCACCGTGCCCGGAATTCCCGCGGTATCGAGGAAGTGCCGTTCCGCGCCGGTCAGCGCGTCGAGCACGACGAGCGCCGGATCCGCAGGCAGCCGGCTCACCAGCAGCAGTCCGCCGGAGTTCGGATTGTAGGCCAGGCTGCGTTCGGTGCTGGTATCCGCTCCGAGGTAGCTGCGCGACCCGGGCTCCAAATTCCAGAGATTCGTCATTTGCGCCGTATTGAAGGTGGGGACCACCGTGAAAACCCCGGGAAAACTCGTCGCCGTTCCGAGCTCATTGCTGACGGACAGGGTGTAGGCGCCCGCATCCGCCAGCCGGACGTCGCGAATCACCAGGGTGTCGGTGTCGGCCCCGCTGACGCGGCCGCCATTTACCAGATCCACACCATTTAACCGCCACTGATACACGAGCGGCGCTGCTGACGCCGCCTGCGCGGTAAAGGTCACCGTGGCGCCCTCCATCATTTTTTGATGGGCCGGGTTCAGCACGATCGCCACGCCCGGCGGCGTGTAATCACGATCCAAAGCGAACGCCTTCAATCCGTTGTTGGAATCGAGCGCAAAAACGAAATTGGTGCCAACGGCCGTGGCGGCCGTGCCGTTCAAATTGGCGTTCTTGACCCAAAAAGCTTCCTGATCACGCAACTCCGGGCCGGTGGCCAGGTCGCTGATGTCATAGAGCCGCACCGTATCATTGGGCGCCTCCAGGGCCACCCCCGCCAGAAAGCGCTGGGCGGTGTCCACGGCAATGCCGCGCACGGCCGACGCGATCCAGGCGTTGTCATAAGTCTGAATCACCTGTCCCTGGCCGGTGTCCGCATTGAAAGAGATCAGGTAGAGCGGCCCGCCGGCGGCTTTGGCCCAGAACGTGTTTTCGCCCGGACCAAACGCCAGTCCAATGGTGCCCGCCAGCAGATTGCCGATGGTGCCGGTGACGTGAATGATCGCCGGCGGAATTTCCGTCTGGAAATCAAGCCCGCTGAGCGTGCGCAACAAAATGACATTGTTGCCGCTGGTCGAGGCAATCAATATCTGCGTGTCCGCGCCCGCGCCGCGTACGGCCAGGCTGTCGCCATAGCGTTTGCCGGGCTCCTCCGCATCTCCCGGATCGCCCCAGAACACGGGCGTGCCGGGCACTTCGGGGGCGTCCCCCGGCCAGCGATAGATCTTGTAATTCGGGGACGACGCATTCACGGTGAGGTTCGCCACGTAAACCGCGCCATCGTCCGCCACACCCACCTGGTTGATGGCGAACGTCCCGTCCATGACGCCGCTTAAATCGAGGGAATGTTTGAAATCGCCGGTGGGTCCATCCAGCACGAGCACTTGATTGGAGGGGGTGCGACTCACGACGAGCAGGTTGGTGGTGAGTTCATTGAAAGCGATGCCGCGCTCCGTGTTCGCGGTGGAAATGTAGGGTCGTTCCCCGGGCAAAATGTTCCAGAGGTTGACCATCTGCTCGGTATTCATGACCGGCACGACGGACAGCGATGCCACGATGCTGGTGGCGCTGCCCGAAGCGTTGTCGAGGCGCAAGGTGTAATTGCCCACGTTCGCCAGCGACACATTGCGCAAGGTCAGCCGATTGCTCTGCACGCCGATCACGTCCGGGCCTTCCACCAGATCCAGGCCTTCAAACTGCCATTGGCGGCTGACGATGCCCGGGGCCGCCCAACCATCAGCCTGGAACGTGACCGTGGTGGTTTCCATGACGTTTCGGCTCGCCGGGTTCAGCGTGAAGCGAATCGGCAAGTCGCCGGTGTTGGGCACAATGGCAACGGCATTGAAAAAACCACGCATCTCGACGCCCACATCGCCTTCACTGGCCACGTACAGGGATTCTCCGCTGCCGAGGGTCACGTCGAGGACGGCAAAATTATCCCCCTCCACGAACCCGGCGGTAACCGCGGGCTGGGTATTGGCCGTCGCCACATTCAAATCACTGGAGGAAAAGGCATAGGTGCCGGCGCTGGCCGCCGTCCTGGCATAGAACCGCAGTCCGGCCCGTTCCGCGGTGTTCGAGTTCCGACCGTGGACCACGACGCGATAGCTGCCCGCCGGCAAACCGTCCACCCGCAGCCCAAGCGCCAGGTTGTTTGTCCCGCCTGCGCCGCCAAAAATGCCGTCGCGCACGGGACTGCCCGCAGCGTAAATCCCCGTGTTGAGCACGGCCCCCAGGGCGCTGACGGAGTAACCGTCATCGTTGAAATCAACAATGTCATTCCCGGCCGGCCCCACCGCCAGACTGCGGCCCAGATCCAAGGTCACGCCGGTCGCGAGCGAGCCATCACTGTAAACGAGGCTCGAGGTGTCGCCGGTGATTTGATTCCACTCCAGCTCGGTCAGTGGCACCAGCCCGGCTGCATGGGCCGGATCCAGCGTGCGCGCCTCGCCCGTGGAGGGCGTCAGGCCAAAATCCAACAAAAGCGCGGGCGCCGCCCCTCCGGAAAACGCCACTCCGCAGGTGGCCGCCCCCAGCATTCCCAGCAGCAAGGAGGCGTAATTACGAATCAGGTTCATGACGAGTCTTTCGGTTTGTGGTCGGAGGTGAACGCTTGCAGTCCAGGAAGTCATCGTCGCGTCGGGGCCCCGACCGCCCCGCGGCAATGATTCTCTTCCTGTCCGGGCGCAATGATATTGAGCGCTGAGGCGCGGGTCAACGAAGAAACCCGCCGGCTACGCTGGCCAGCGGGTCCAGCCGCCTCCACTCGCGCATTGCCCGCCGGGCAACTTCGTGTTTAGCTGGGAGGCGCCGGCTCCCGCTCCTTTGGAGTCCTGGAATTGCTTGTGCAGGCGACATGGGACGATCCTATTTGTTTGAATGCGTCAAATGCGGCTATCGCGCGTCGGTATCCGGCCGCAGCGATCGCGGCCCGCATCTGGCCGTGCAAACCATTCATTGTCTGGATTGTCGGGAACTCTACGACGCGGTTACCGAACTGAAAGTGCCGGTCGCCCCCGGTGCCACTTTGAACCAGTGGAAGCTCAAGCCCGGCCCGTTCGACTCCGGCCCGGATGAGACGCCAGCTCCGACCTTCGCCCACGCCCTGAACGTGCTGGTCGTGGGCAGCGACAAACCGCTGGCCTGGAAAAAATTTCGGCGCCGGTGTCCGGTATCTCCGCGGCATCGCATCCGGACCTGGCAGGCGCCGGGGAAGTGTCCGAAGTGCGGCGCGTTTCTGGATGGGAGCGGCCTGCCTGCCAGGATCTGGGACTGAACCGCAGGCGCCGCTGTGCCGCTCCGCGCCGGACCGGTTTCCCTTGAGCGCTGCAGCCGGCGCAATTACGTTGGAAAGCATGCGCCGGCCCATTCCTCCGCATGATTGAATCCGCCACCGGAATTATTCTGCGAACGCGTCCACTGACCGAGACGAGCCTCATTGTCAACTGGCTCACGGCCGAACACGGACGCATCAGCACGGTGGCCAAGGGCGCGCGCAAACCGAAGTCGCCATTCGCGGGCCGGCTGGATTTATTTTTCGAAGCCAGCTTCACCTACCGCCGCAGCCGGCGCTCGGAATTGCACACGTTGTGCGAACTTGAACTCCAGGAAACCCATGCCGCCTTGCGGAACGATCTGGGCTGGCTGCAACAGGCCGCTTACGCCACGCGGCTCAGTGAACAAACCACCGAACGGGAGACCCCCGTGCCCGGGGTGCAGGCATTGCTGCGCGGGCTGCTGCATCATTTGCCCGAACAACCGCCACAACCCCGCACCGTTTACGCGTTTGAATTGAAACTGCTGGTCGAACTGGGACTGCAACCAAACCTGGAAGAATCAACACTGAGCGCGCCCACGCAACAACTGGCTGTCGCGTTGACCGAATCCGACTGGCATGCACTGCCCGCGCTTCAGGCGACATTGGCGCAAGTGAAAGAACTGCGGCAATTCCTGCACGGTTTTTTAATCTATCACCTGGGGCGGATCCCCAAGCACCGCCCGGTTTGAACCGCGCTCATTCACCGGATTCCGCCAGCAGTTTTTCAACGACCGCTTCCACGCGGTTGGGTTGGAGACCAATGGCGCGCAGGATTCCCTTTCGATCAATGGCCGCGTAGGTGGGATAGTAGCTGACCTGCCACAATTTCTCCACGGCCCGGGTGGCATCGCGAGCGACGGGATACGCAATCCGATACTCCCTGGCGTTGCTCTCGAAACGGTCCTGACCGCGACTCGAAGTACACACTCCAATCACCACCAACCCGCGCCCCGCGTACTTCCTGTGCAACTCATTATTATGCGGAATGGCCCGCATGCACGGCCCGCACCAGGTCGCGTAAAAATCCACAATTACGACCTTGCCTTTAAGCTCGGACGCCTTGACTTCGCCGTTCAGCCACTGACTCAACCCCTTCAGCGAGGGCATGGGCCGGCCTTCGAGGGCGGCGTGTTTCGCGCGCACTTCCGCCTTGCGATCCCAGGTCCAACTGTCCGGAAATTCCCCGGCAGCGAGGTTGAACGTGATGAGCCACGCCAGCCCCAGGGCACTCAAGAAAATCTTGGTGGTGATCATGGCCAATTGCTTAACATCACTCCAACTGACCAGCAATCGAAAAAGGTCTGGCGACGGAGACGACAAATTCTCCATTTTTTTTGAACGATTCTCCGGTAATTTGTCAAATTCCTGTCGTTGGGAAATCATCAGGCTTCCGGTGACGACTGGAAAAACAGCTTTACCAATGCGGTTTCTCTGATTATTTCCCTCGTTCGCTCGTTTGAGCATTGCGACGCAAACCATGATCAAAGTAGAGAATTTGGTGAAGGTCTTCGGCACGAAACATGCCGTGGACGGAATTTCCTTTGCGGTGGAGCGCGGTGAGGTTTTGGGTTTCCTCGGGCCGAATGGCGCGGGCAAATCCACCACCATGCGGATGATCACCGGTTTCATCACCCCCACCGAGGGCAAGGTGACCGTGGGCGGTTTCGACATCGTCGAGCAACCCATCGCCGCCAAACGCCTGATGGGTTACCTCCCCGAAAATGCCCCGGCGTACACCGACATGACGGTGCAGGGGTTTCTCGGTTTTGCGGCGGAAATCCGCGGGCTGCACGGTGAAGCCAAACGGAAGGCGGTCGCCCGCGCAGTGGATTTGTGTTTCCTCGAAAACGTGCTGCACCAAAGCGTTGAAACTCTGTCCAAAGGTTACCGTCACCGCACCTGCTTCGCGCAATCCATCATCCACGACCCGGACGTGCTGATTCTGGACGAACCGACGGACGGTCTGGACCCGAACCAGAAACACGAAATCCGCATGCTCATCCGGAAAATGGGCGAAAAGAAGGCCATCATCTTCTCCACGCACATCCTCGAGGAGGTGGATGCGGTGTGTTCCCGCGCCGTCATCATTGATCGCGGGCGCATCGTGGCCAACGGCACGCCGGAACAATTGCGGCAAAAATCCGAATGGGCCGGGGCGGTCACCTTGCGCGTGGTCGGACAATCCGAAAGCGCCATCAAGGACAAGCTGACGCAACTGCGTTCCACAAAGCGTGTCGCCCTGCACGCCAACGGCACCCAGATCAAGGCCACCGCCTTTCCGCGCACCGCCGGGGATGGCGATTTCACCCGCGAGGTCATCGAAGCCACGCGCGGCTGGCAAATTGAAGAACTGCACACCGAGGAAGGCCGGCTGGATGAGGTGTTCCGCAGCATCACCATGCCGGACACGGTCAAGGATCAAACCAAATGAGCGGGGTGCGTTGCGGGCGGCGTCGGAGTCTCCAACAATTTTAACATGAATTCCTGGGTCAACATCAAAACCATCGCCAAGCGCGAACTGGTCGCGTATTTCATGTCGCCACTGGCGTACGTGTTCATCGTGATCTTTCTGCTCTTGTGCGGCACGTTCACGTTTTTCTTCGGATACTTCTACGAACGCGGGGTGGCCGAGCTGGGCCAGTCCTTCTTTTTCTGGCATCCCTGGTTCTACCTGTTCCTCGTGCCCGCCGTGGGCATGCGCCTCTGGGCGGAGGAACGGCGCGTCGGCACGTTGGAACTGCTGATGACCATGCCCATCACGCCGTGGCAGGCGATCCTGGGAAAATTCCTCGCCTCGTGGCTGTTCCTGGCCATCGCCCTGGCGCTGACGTTTCCGCTCTGGATCACCGTGAACTACCTGGGGAATCCGGACAACGGAGTGATTTTCGCCGCCTACCTCGGCAGCTGGTTGATGGCGGGCGCCTATCTGGCCATCAGTTGCATCACCTCGGCCATGACCCGCGCGCAGGTGGTCAGCTTCATCGTGGCTCTGGTCGTTTGCGCCCTGCTGTTGCTGGTCGGCACGGGCGGAGCGCTGGAATTTTTCAAAAACCTGTTTGGTGCCGGCATGGCCGAGGCCATTGGTTCCTTCAGTTTCCTAACGCACTTCGTCGGATTCTCGAAGGGCGTGATTGATTCGCGGGATGTGCTGTTCTTTCTCTCGCTGATTGGATTCTCGCTCTTCACCACCAGTGTAATCCTGCGCGAGCACCGGCACTAAGACATCCAAGGAATTTCGATGCAAAAAAAATCTCTGCACACATTTCTGTTCTCGGTCGGCGGCGTCATCGCGATGGCGGTGCTGCTGGTCATTGTGAACTTCCTCCTGGCCGGCGTGCGTCAGCGCGTGGACCTGACCCAGGAGAAAGCCTACACGCTGTCCGCCGGCACCCGCGCCATCCTCGCCCAGCTGGAGACGCCGGTCAAAATCCGCTTCTACTACTCGCAAAGCGCCGCCAGCACCCCGCAGGTCGCCGGCATCAAGACGTACGCCAAACAGGTCGAAGACTTGTTGACGGAATACCGGCAGGCCGCCAAGGGCAAAATCATCCTGGAGAAATACGATCCCAAGCCCGATTCCGACGCGGAAGATTCCGCGCGCCTGGACGGGGTGACCGCGGCCCAGCTGCCGGGCGGCGACCCGTTCTACCTGGGCCTCGCGGTGAGCCAGCTCGACGCCAAGGAGACGATTCCCTTTTGCGCACCGAACCGCGAGAAACTGCTGGAATACGACATCACCCGGGCGATCACCCGCGTGGTGCACCCGGAAAAACCGGTGATTGGCGTGATGAGCGCGCTGCCGGTTTTTGGCGGCGGCGCAAACCCCATGATGATGCAGATGGGCCAGCGCCCCCAGCCCGCCTGGGCGCTGATTGGCGAACTGCGGAAGGATTTCACCGTCAAAAATGTGCCGCTGACCGCGGATCACATTGAGGACGACATTCAACTGCTCGTGGTGATCCATCCCAAGGGCATTACGGACGAAACCCAGTTTGCGCTGGATCAGTTCGTGTTGCGCGGGGGCAAACTAATCGCCTTCCTCGATGCCAATTCCCTCGTGGACAGTCGCAATCAACAGAACCCGATGATGGGCCAGATGGGCGGCGGCGGCTCCACCCTGGACAAGCTGCTCAAGGCCTGGGGCATCACGTTTGAAGACAAGAAAGTGGTGGCGGATTTGAATTACCAGATGGTGCTGGGCGAAAACAACGACGCCAACGCGCAGCGCCCCACCTGGCTGTCGTTGACCCGCGGGGCGCTGAACGCCGATGACATCATCACCAGCCAGCTGGACAACATCTGGTATTTCTCGGGCGGCGCCTTCTCCGGCACCCCGGCCGAGGGTCTGAAGGAAACCGTCCTGCTCAAGAGCAGCCCCCATTCGGGATTCGTCGAAGGCTTCCTCGCCAATTTGTCGCCCGACAGTGCGATGAAGGACTTCAAATCGGGAGACAAGGATTTGACCCTTGCGCTCAAGCTGACGGGCAAATTCAAAACCGCCTTCCCCAAGGGGGACCCGAAGGCCGCCATGGAGGCGGACAGCAGCGCCACCAACGCCCCGGCCGCGCCTCCGGACAACGCCCTCAAGGAATCCAAGGTGGAGACGACCGTGATCCTCGTCGGGGACTCGGACCTGGTCAATGACGGGTTCACCATCCAGGACACGCCCACGCCCTTCGGCACGATGCGCCGCTCGCTCAACGCCAATCTGACGTTTGCCCAGAACGCCGTGGAACAGCTGGCGGGCGACAACAACCTCATTGCCGTGCGCAGTCGCGCCTCGTTGAACCGGCCGTTCGAGGTCGTGCGCAAAAAGGAGGCGGAAGCGAGCCAGAAATTCCAGGGCGTGGTGGACGAACTCCAGAAGAAGGCTGAGGCGGCACAGCACCGCATCAACGAATTGCAGGCGCAGAAGTCCGACCAGGACCAGCGCTTCATCATTTCCCCGGAACAGCAGGCGGAAATTGCCAAACTGCAGAAGGAGAGCGTGGAGACGGACAAGAAATTGCGCGCGGTGAAAAAGGATCTGGCGCGGGAAGTGGACGCGCTGAAAACGCGGCTGGCGTTGTGGAACATTTTTGCGGTGCCGACCGGGGTCGTGATTGGCGGCATCTTTCTGGCGGTGTACAAACGGAAATTGACGGGCGCAAAATGAACAAAAAACAGTTTCTCATCCTGTTGGTGGCCGTCGCCGTGCTGGCGATCTGGGGCTGGAACCGCTGGAAAAACCAAAACGCCGCCTGGAACGGCGGCGGGGCGGCGGCGGGACAGAAGTTATTGCAAAATTTTGATGTGAACGCCGTCGCGCAACTGGCCTTTCAACACGGCACGAATGCGGTTCTGCTCGCGCGCAAGGACAATGTGTGGCGCGTCACCCAGCGCCAGGATTATCCCGCCAGTTTCAGCGAAATCAGTGCCCTGCTGATCAAGTTGAAGGATTTGAAAGCCGTGCAGGTGGAACAGGTGGGCGCGGCGCAATTACCCCGCCTGGCCCTGGCCCCCGCCGGAACTAACCTGCCCACCGTGGTGGAGTTTCGCGATGCCAACGGCAAGCCCCTCGAATCGTTGACCCTAGGCAAAACGTTGCTGGACAACAGCAGCGCCAATCCGATGATGGACGACTTTGGCGGCGGGGGTTTCCCCAAGGGCCGCTACGTGCAAACCAGCACCTCCCGGGACCGCGTGGCGGTGGTTTCCGACCCGCTTTCCGATGTCACCGCTGACGCGGGCCATTGGCTGGACAAGGCCTTTTTCCGCGTGGAAAAGCCGAAGCAAATTTCCGTGACGTTTCCGGAAGCCACCAATTCCTGGACCTTGTCGCGCGAAACCGAAACCGGCGAATGGCAGCTCGCCGCCCCCAAGGAAGGGGAGAAACTGGACACCGGCAAGTCGTCCAGCGTGACTTATCCGTTCTCTTCCCCGTCATTCACCGACGTGGCGTTGAACCTCACGCCCGAACAATCGGGATTGGACAAACCCACCGTCATCAAGATTTCAACCTTCGATGATTTCCATTACACGGTGAATGTCGGCGCCAAAACCAATGATCATTTTCTGCTGACCGTCGCCGTCTCCGGCGATTTCCCGAAGGCACGCACCGCGCCCGCGGAGGAAAAGCCCGAGGACAAGGCGAAGGCGGACAAGGAGTTTGCGGACCGGCTCAAGCAACACGAGGAAAAACTCGCCAGGGAAAAGGCGTTCGCCCCCTGGACCTATCAGGTGACATCCTGGACGGTCGAACCCCTGCTGAAAACCCGGAGCGAGTTGCTGGAACACAAAACGGACGAGCAGAAGGACGACGGCGCGGCCGCCCCCGGCGCTTGATACGTTCAGCCGTCTCCGCCGGCCCTGCGGATTTCTCCCCAGCCTGATCAGGATGCAAAAGGTGGTTCTGGTCGGGCTGGCGCGCATCGGCCACCTCCCAATTCTTTTGCCCTGCCCCCGTGTCGCGTCGCGCACTCGCACCGTCGCCGGTTGGAATAATTTTACGTGCAATCAATTTGAAACTTGTCTAGTTTCGCGGCCAAAATTGCATCATCTCGTGAATCAATTTATCATTTCCCGCCTGCTGATTCCCGTCACGCTGTGGCTCGGCTGCTGCACACTTGCCGCGACTGCCCAAGAACCCAAATACTCCGGGCTCGCACCTGAAGAAGCGGCCCGGGCCATGATTTTGCCCCCCGGTTTCCAGGCCACCCTCTTTGCCGGCGAGCCCGACGTGGTGCAACCCATCGCGTTTGCGATTGATGATCGCGGCCGGCTCTGGGTCGCCGAGGCGTACACTTATCCCAACCGCGCCCCGGAAGGAAAAGGCCGCGACCGCATCATCGTGCTCGAGGACACGGATGGCGACGGAAAATTCAATCGGCGCATCGTGTTCAAGGAGGGGCTCAACCTGGTGAGCGGTCTGGAGGTGGGTTTCGGCGGCGTTTGGGTGGGCGCAGCGCCGTACTTGATGTTCATTCCGGTGAGTAATTGGGATCATCCGCAACCTGCGGGCGAACCCCGGATTCTGCTGGACGGCTGGGCGTATCAGGACACGCACGAAACTTTGAACACATTCGCTTGGGGGCCGGACGGTTGGTTATACGGTTGTCATGGAGTCTTCACCCATTCCAACGTGGGCAAACCCGGTGCGCCCGACAGCGAGCGCACTCGCCTCAACGCCGCCATCTGGCGTTATCATCCCACCAAACACAGCTTCGAGGTTTTCGGCGAGGGCACGAGCAATCCGTGGGGATTCGATTTTGATGCAAACGGGCAGCTCATCTCGGAAGCCTGCGTCATCCCGCACTTGTTCCACATCATTCAAGGCGCACGGTACCAACGCCAGGCCGGCACGCACTTCAACCCGTACATTTTTGACGACATCAAAACCATTGCCGACCACCTGCACTACGCCGGCAATCAGTGGAATCGTCCCGACATTGTCCGCAGCGCCGAACTGGGCGGCGGCCACGCGCACGCCGGCTTGCTGATCTACAAAGGCGACAACTGGCCGGACGATTACCGCGGCAGGGTTTACATGAACAACATCCACGGCGCGTGCATCAACACGGACGTCCTGGAACGCCGCGGTTCGGGCTTTGTCGGCCATCATGCCCCCAATCTGATCGGATTTGATGATGTCTGGTCCCAGGTGGTCAACCTGCAGGAAGGTCCGGACGGCGGCGTTTACCTGATTGATTGGTACGATAAAAACCAATGCCACTCCGGCGACGCCAATCAGCACGACCGCAGCAACGGACGCATCTTCAAAGTCACCTACGGCAAGTTGCAGTCCGCGCCAGTGGACCTGCAAAAACTGGCCAACGCTGAATTGATCAAGCTGGCCACCACCCGGGATAACTGGTCCGGACGCCATGCGCGCCGCATTTTGCAGGAACGCAGCGCCACCGATTCAACCATCGGGCGCTTGCTCGATCAGGCGCCGCACGACGGCGATTCCGCCGGGACTTTATATTGGCTCTGGACCAAACATGTCACTGACCATCCCGCGCATCCCACTTACGCGCTGTCCCGCGCCAATGAATACGTCCGCGCCTGGCAGATTCAACTGCTCTGTGAAGATCGCGAAGTGTCCCGCGCCGAGCTGCAGGAGTTCGTGCGCATGGCCCAAACCGACCCCTCGCCGGTGGTCCGTCTTTACCTCGCCGCCGCGATGCAGCGACTGCCACTGCAGGATCGCTGGGAGGTGCTGAGCGCCCTCTCACAACACGCTGAAGACGCGAACGATCACAACCTTCCGCTCATGGTTTGGTACGCCGCCGAACCGCTCGCCACCGTGGATGCCGGACGCGCATTACAGTTGGCGGAGCAAGCTCAATTACCCAACCTGCTCAATTTCATGATCCGGCGCACCGCCGCCTTGAACACGCCGGAAGCCTTCGCGGCCATCAGCCAATGCTTGTTACGACTGAAGGATGATTCGCAACGGCTCATCGCCCTGAAGGGCCTCAGCACCGCACTCAAAGGCCAGCGTCAGGCAACCATGCCGACGGGATGGGACGACGTCGAAAAAACTTATGCCGCCAGCGCCAATTTGGAGGTCCGCGCCCGCGTCCAGGCGCTGGCGCTCACTTTTGGCAATACCGGGACACTGCCGGACCTGCGCCGGACCCTGGCGGACTCCGCTGCGGATGCGGTTGCCCGCGACATTGCGTTTGAAGCACTGCTGGCCGTCAAGGACCCCGCACTGCCTCCCCTGCTGCAACAACTTCTGCACGACGCGCATTTCCAGGGGCCCGCCATCCGGGCGCTGGCCAGTTACGACGATGCCCAAACTCCCGCCGCCCTGCTGGAGATCTATCCCGCCTTGTCCGCCAATGCGAAACGCGACATTCGCAACACCCTTGCCAGCCGCCCCGGCTACGCACAGGCCTTGCTGAACGCGGTCGCCGCCCGGCAGGTGCGCCCCACCGATCTGACGGCCGACCTGATCCAGCAATTGCAGAATCTCAAGAACCCCGAAGTGACGGCGCTGCTGCAGCGGGTCTGGGGTAAAACCCGCGAATCCACGGCCGATAAAAAAGCTGAAATCGCCAGGTACCGGAACATCTTTGGCGCCGGCGGTTCGCAGCCTGGCGACGAGATGCGCGGCCGCACGGTGTTCATCAAGGCCTGTTTCCAATGCCATACCCTGTTTGGCGTCGGCGGCAAGGTTGGCCCCGATCTCACCGGATCGAACCGCGGCAACCTGGAGTACATCCTGGAAAACATGGTGGACCCGAATGCGGTGATCCCCAACGACTACCTAGGCTGGAACATTGAAACCAAGGACGACCGTTCGATCACCGGCATCGTGAAGGAGCAGAACGACCAGGCCGTAACCATCCTCACCGCCAACGAAACCCTCACCCTGCCCCGCAATGAAATTGCTTCCATGACCCAGGGCACGCTGTCCATGATGCCGGAAGGATTGCTCGAACCGCTGACCGACCAGGAAATTCGCGATCTGATCATCTATCTACGCCAGCCGGCCCAGGTCCCGCTGGTGCCCACGCCCGACATTGCCCCGCTGTTCTTCAACGGAAAGGACCTGAGCTATTGGAACGGCAATCCCGCGCTGTGGCGGGTGGAGGACGGGGAATTGATTGGGGCGACGACCACGGGCCTGAAAGAAAACGATTTTCTCAAAAGCGATTTCATGCTCGACGATTTCCGGCTGACCTTCCTGGTCAAGTTGACCCCCAACACCGCCAACAGCGGCGTGCAGTTCCGGAGCATTCCCTTCGCCGGACATGAAATGCAGGGGCCCCAGGCCGACATCGGCGCCGGCTGGTGGGGCAAGCTCTACGAGGAGAATGGCCGGCAGCTGCTCTGGGACCGGCCCGGCGATTCGTTCGTCAAACCCGGTGACTGGAACACGTATGAAATTGTGGCCGTCGGCGGTAAAATCCGCACCGCCATCAACGGGCATTTGTGCGTGGATTTGGACGACCCGGAGATTGTCCGGCGTGGCCTCATCGGTTTGCAGATCCATTCCGGCGGGCCGACCGAGGTGCGCTTCAAAGCTTTTCAACTGGAACTGAACCCGGCGTTCGCGCTGAAAACCCTCGCGGCCGCCCGGTAAGCCCCGCCCGACCTTGTTTTCCGCGCCGCACTTCGCTATGCTGCGCGCCTTATGGAAAACGTCATCATCATCGGCTCGGGTTGTGCCGGCTGGACCGCGGCCCTCTACACCGCGCGCGCCAATTTGCGTCCGTTGCTGGTGACCGGCGAACAGCCGGGCGGCCTGCTCACCACCACCAGCACGGTGGAAAATTTCCCCGGCTGGCCCGAGGGGATTGATGGTTACGAACTGATGACCAAAATGCAGGCGCAGGCCGAACGCTTCGGCACCCGGGTCCGCCTGGGCAGCGTCGTGTCCCGGGTGGATTTCTCCTCCCGCCCCTTCACCGTCGTGATTGATGATGAACCGGTGCAAACCCGGACCGTCATCATCGCCACCGGGGCCAGCCACCGGCATCTCGGGCTCGCCAGCGAAAAACTCCTGGATAAAAAGGGCGTGACCTATTGCGCCACCTGTGATGGCGCCCTGCCCATGTTCCGCAACCAGCCCCTGGTCGTCGTCGGCGGCGGTGATTCCGCCTGCGAAGAAGCCACCTACCTCACCCGCTTTGCTTCGGTGGTGCATTTGATTCACCGCCGGGACACCTTGCGCGCCTCCAAAATCATGGCCGACCGCCTCCTGGCACACCCCAAGGTCAAGCCCGTGTGGGATTCGGTCGTCACCGAAATCCTCGACGTGAAGCAGGACAAAGTCACCGGTGTCCGCGTGAAGCATCTAAAGACAAATGTGGAAAGTACCCTGGACTGCGCGGGGGTTTTTATTGCGATCGGCCATGTGCCGAACACGCAAATCTTCAAGCCGTTCATCGAAACGGACGCCAACGGCTACATCCTGCGCACGGGCGCGGCGACCAATATTCCCGGCGTGTTCGTGGCCGGGGACTGTTCCGATCACGTTTACCGTCAGGCCATCACCGCGGCGGGCATGGGCTGCGCGGCGGCGATTGAAGCCGAGCGTTTCCTCGCGGCGGAACAGGCATGAGCTAAAACCGTTTATTGCCGGATAACCGCAGCGGTGCAAAGAACGCAGAGTTTCGCGGAGATAAAGGACCTTTGCGTTTCTCTGCACCCTCTGTGTCTCTGCGTTTAGAGCCTTGCTCAAAAAGAAGAGCGGCGCCCCTGACGAGAAAGTCGCCCCTCACCCCGGCCCTCTCCCCATCCGATGGGGAGAGGGTGGTCGCCAGGCCGGGTGAGGGGATTCTATTTCCACCAAACATTTCGAGACCGGTTCTAGTTTTTATCCGGGTTAATCCGTGGTTGGAAAAATTCCCGGCCTTGTCCTGAAAAGTAATTTTCACTATCGTCGCACATGGCCCTTAGCCAGAACAGTCGAATCTACATTGCCGGACATCGCGGGCTGGTGGGCAGCGCCCTCTGGCGGGAATTCACCGCCGCCGGATACAAAAACTTGATCGGGCGAACGCACGCCGAACTGGAGCTGCTCGATCAGAACGCCGTCACCAGATTTTACCAGGAAACCCGGCCCGAAGCGGTCATCGTCGCGGCGGCGCGCGTGGGCGGCATCCACGCCAACGACCATTACCCCGCGCAGTTCATTTATGAAAATTTGCAGATGCAAAACCATCTCATTCACGGCGCGCATCAGGCGGGAGTGCGGAAGCTGCTGTTCCTGGGCAGCTCGTGCATCTACCCGCGCCTGGCCCCGCAACCGATGAATGAAGATTGTCTGCTCACCGGCCCGCTCGAACCGACGAACCAATGGTACGCCATCGCCAAAATCGCCGGCATCAAAATGTGCCAGGCCTACCGCCGCCAATACGGCTGTGATTTTATCGTCGCCATGCCGACGAACATGTACGGCATCAACGACAATTTTGATTTGGAAAACGCGCATGTGCTGCCCGCGCTCATCCGACGTTTCCACGAAGCCAGGGTTGCCAAAGCGCCGACGGTGCCCTGTTGGGGCACAGGCAACGTGAGGCGCGAATTTTTATTTTCCGATGACCTCGCCCGCGCCTGCCGGTTTCTGCTGGAAAATTACAGCGACGAGCAAATGATCAACATAGGGTACGGCGAGGACGTGACCATTCGCGAACTGGCCGCCATCATCCAGCGCGTGGTCGGGTTTGCCGGGCAGATCACCTGGGACACCAGCAGGCCCGATGGGACGCCGCGCAAGCTGATGGACAGCACGCGCCTGCGGCGCCTGGGCTGGAAACCCACAGTGCCTTTGGAGGAGGGCATCCGGCGCACCTACGAATTTTTCCGGGAACACGGCCCCGCCCGAAAATGACGTCCCTCCCTCCTCGCGCCCCCACTAGTGTTCTGTTGCTGAAATAACTAGACAGCAATACTTCGAGTTTTTGACCGAGGAGATCGCGGCCGAGTGCAACCGGGTTGGATCTCTTCGAGTCGGCGGCGACAACGCTCGATCTTGGCCAGGATGTCCTCGGCTTTGGCGGTCCAAACAAATGGCTTGGGATGGCGATTCCATTGTTCAATGAACTCGACAATGGCTTCGATGAGGCTGGGCACGCTGGAAAAGCTTCCGCGGCGCACTGCCTTGCCGGTCAATTCGGCGAACCATCGTTCGACCAGGTTCATCCAACTGGAACTGGTGGGAATGAAATGGAGTTTGACGCGAGGATGCCGCGCCAGCCAGCGTTTGACGCGCGCATGTTTGTGGGTGCAGTAGTTGTCCATCACCAAGTGCAACTCCACGTCCACGGGATACTCTTCATCCAGGCGCTCAAGAAACTTGAGGAATTCCTGATGCCGATGTTTGGGATAGCACTGGCCGACGACTTTGCCTTGGACGACTTCCAGTGCGGCAAAGAGCGTCGTCGTCCCGTGCCGGACGTAATCATGAGTCCAGGTTCCGCACCGGCCGCGCTTGAGCGGCAAACCGGGTTGAGTGCGATCCAAAGCCTGGATTTGGCTCTTTTCGTCGATGCAAAGCACGACGGCGTTCTGCGGTGGATGGAGGTACACACCGACGATATCCAGAAGCTTGGGCACGAATTCTTTATCCCGGGACAGCTTGAAGGTCTCCTGCCGATGCGGCTTGAGTTGATGCTCCTGCCAGATGCGGCACACCGTGCTGGCGTGAATGCCATGCGCCCCAGCCAGACTGCGCGTGCTCCAGTGGGTCTGCGCCTTGGGCCTGGTTTCCAAGGTGGCGCGGATAATCTTTTCCGCCAACCCCGCGGTGGGTTTGCGACCTCGCCCGGACTGGATCTCCCACAAACCTTCCGGCCCCGCCTGGACGAAACGCTGGCGCCAGAGCCGGCAGGTGTGCCGATTGACACCGACCTCCTCCGCAATCTCTTGGTCAGTTGCTCCGGCAGCCTTCTGCAGGATGATGCGACAGCGCTTGACCACTTGCTGGGGAGTGGCGTGCGCTTCGCACCAGTGGGTGAGCAACTCTTTGTGTTCCGGATTCACCTCAAACTTGATGGCACCGCCTCGCATGTCGGTATAGAAACTGGTCAAACCATAAATGTCTAGTTATTTATGCATCACAACACTAGCCAGCTTAGCTGGCCGCTAAAAAAAGGTATTGATCAGGACCGGTTTCACAAGTGCTTGAAAGTCATGATAGCGCAGACGGCATGGAAAAAGACGTTATATTTACCAATCAGAATGCTCTTCCCGTTTCCGATGGTCTCCAATCTTCGGACGATAAGCTGATTTCTCCGTCCAAAATCAGCATGTCTTAAAAAGGTATAACAGATTACCCTGCCACCCGGATCTCCCCCTGCTGATGGCGGCGCAACAATTCAATGTCCGCGTCCACCATCAGCCGGGCCAGATCCACAAACTTGGTCCGGGGTGCCCAACCCAGTTTCTGCCGGGCCTTGCCCGCATCGCCAATGAGCAAGTCCACTTCCGCCGGGCGATAATAGCGCGGGTCAATCTCCACATGCTTTTTCCAATCCAGCCCCACATGGCCGAACGCCACCTCGAGGAACTCCCGCACCGAATGGGTTTCGTTGGTGGCGATGACGTAATCGTCCGGCTCGTCCTGCTGGAGCATCAGCCACATCGCCTCCACGTATTCCTTGGCGTAACCCCAGTCGCGTTTGGCGTCCAGATTGCCCAGATATAATTTGTCCTGCAACCCGGCCTTGATGTGCGCCACCGCGCGCGTGATTTTGCGGGTGACGAAGGTCTCTCCGCGCCGGGGTGATTCGTGGTTGAACAGGATCCCGTTGCTGGCGTGCAGGCCGTAGGATTCGCGGTAATTCACCGTGATCCAAAACGCGTACACCTTGGCGCAACCATACGGACTGCGCGGATAAAACGGCGTGGTTTCCTTTTGCGGCACTTCCTGCACGCGCCCGTACATTTCTGAAGAAGACGCCTGATAGTAACGCGGCTTGACTCCGGCTTCGCGAATCGCCTCCAGCAACCGGATCGCGCCGGTGGCGGTGATGTCGGTCGTGTATTCCGGAGCGTCGAAGCTCACGCGCACGTGACTCTGGGCCGCCAGATTATAAACTTCATCGGGCTGGATTTTGATGATCAGCCGGGACAGGGCGCTGGCGTCGGCCAGGTCGCCGTAATGCAGGAACAGCCGCTTGCCGCTGGCGTGCGGATCCTGATAAATCGGGTCGAGCCGCCCGGTGTTGAACGTGCTGGCGCGGCGGATGATGCCATGAACTTCGTAGCCTTTGGACAACAACAGTTCCGCCAGGTAGGAACCGTCCTGGCCAGTGATCCCGGTGATAAGTGCGCGTTTCGCCATATTTTAAGGGAGAAAGAGTCAGAAAGTTGCCTTCGCAATGCAAGCCCGGAAAGCGCCCCGCCAGTGCATCAATCATCCCCACCCACCTTGGCGAGGACGTAATCCGGCAGCCCGGCCGCGGCAGCGGCGATGGGTTATCCGGCGCTTAATACGTGCGCCAGACAGCAGCGTATCGTCAGGGCCAGCAGATCGTTGATTGCGTCGAGCACGATGAACTGGCGGGCGTTGCTCCAGATTTCCGTTTCCACCGCCGCGCTCAGGTGCAGCAGCAGGGAGTCGAGCATTTCCCGCGTATCTTCCCGCGCCAGCAATCGTTCGCCGCCCCGGCGGATGGCGGAGTGCGCCACCTGCAGCACGTTGCTGTGGGCCAGGGCGCCCTCCAGAGTCAACCGCAACAGGCTGCGGATTTCCGCGGCACTCAAGGTCGTTGGCGCATGGGCCCTGCCCAGCGCCGCGCGGTCACTGAGCAACTGCCGCAGCGCGTGAAACCGCGCCGGCGGCGCCGACATGCCCAGCCAAACATCCGGGTTCAACCGGCGCAAAACCGGTTGAATGGGATCCGCGCGATCTTGAACGCGCGCATGCAGCGGCGTGCCGATGATGCGTTCGTCGTCCCACCAGCCCGGAACTTCCTCCAGTTTCCGGTGGGTTTCCTGCGCCATGCGCAGATCGAAATCGCGGACCAGTCGCACCTCCGGATGGAGATAGTGGTAGGGCAGCGGCGCCATGACCGCCCGCCGCAACCGCAGCGGCAGCGGCGCCAAATCCGGCAGCACCAGCCGCACGTCCAGTTGTCCCCCGTGACGTTCCAGGGCGGTGCGCAGACAAAGCTCCCAGCAATTTTCGATCTGCGGAAGGTCCCGGTGCAGGTTCATTCCCGCCAGCAGCGAAATCATGGCCGTATGCGTCATCTCCCGGCGCAGCAAGGGAGTCAACCCATGGCGGCTGGCCAGCGCATACAGAAAATCATAGGCCCGGCCGCCGGCGTTGTGGCGTTGCGCGGACCATGAAAAAAATTGTGCGAGGGTGCAACGCCAGGCCACCTGGTCGCCCGTTCCGACAATTTCGCCCAGCCCCTGCTCGTGGAGCGCAAAGGCGTAGGCGCTGCGCAACAACGCCCGGCCGCGCGCGCCCTTCCACTTCCCACACTCCTGCTCCAGTTCCCACGGCTTGAGCTGCGCGGCCTCCCAACCAAACCATTCGGGCGCAACCCGATGCAAGGCTGTGAAGGCGGAAACGCCCATCCGCCGCAGCATCTGCGGAGAGGTTTCTTCAAACAGCCGCGCCCAGGGACGAAACGTCCGGGCCAGCCGGTGATTCAACCCGCCGTCTGCGGTGAACAGCTGCGGCGCTTCGCGTCGGGCGCGATCCAGCACGGCGCGCGCGGTGCGATCCACCCAATCCCAAATGGCCCGCTCGTCATCATGACGCACCCGCTGGGGTGTGGCGGTGGTCCGGCCGAGCACGCTTTCGGGAAGATTGCCCGTTCCGATCCGCTCCAGGCAGTTGCGCAACACCGCCCGCCAGTCCAGCAATCCGCTCGCGCGCGCAAACCGCGGCGGGATTCTGACGCCCAGGGACAAGAATGCATCCTCCCAATCGGTGCGTTCGAACGCCCCAATGTTCCAGTGGGGTGCGCCGTCGGAAACCGTCACCAGACGCAGGCCGTACTGGACCTGCCAGAGCGCGGCTTGCAGCAACAAATCCGCTGCCTGATCGTCGGTCAACTCCTGCCGCAAGGTCAGCTTCCAGGGGCGAATGGGCGGATCCTCGCCGCGTGTGCTGGCCGCATAGACGAATTCGGGGATCGCACTGGCGCGCACCAGGCGGAATCCGGCGCGCCGCAGGAGCTGGCGCAAATCGGCGTTTTCCAGATCGGCACAGGTGCGCAACCCCAATTTTTGCCCCAGCAGGTAGCGCAGGTAAACCGGCGCGCGGCGGGCAAAAGTGGCCCGTTGCGCGGGCGACAAGGTTGCCAAAGCCGCCGGCGGAGAGGCATGCGACAGCGGACAAAGCAGTGCCTTGGGGTACGAACTCAAAAAGCCCGCCTGCTTCGGACGCACGCAAAACCAGGCCGTCAAAATCAACAATTCCTCATAGTCCGGACGGGTAATTGCGGATTCACATCCGGCCCGGTCCGCCGCCAGGCGGAATACCCGCTCGAAGTGGGGCAGGTCGGAACTGGCGGGCACGGGTGATTTGAGCCGCCCGCTGCGCCACCCGGCCTCGGCCAGGGGAAAGCCCTCGGAGATGTGCCGGCACCGTTCCAAAATGTCCGCGTCAAATTCGGGCAATTGAATGCAGGCACGCGCCTGGTCGGCCTGCGGCAAAATGGTGGACGGCACCGGCCAGCCGTGCCGCCATTCCGGTTCGGCGGGCGACGGCTGGATGGGTGCGACGCGTTCCGGCAAGACCAATGGAGCAAACTCCGGGTGAGCGATCGGTGCGGGCAGACCCGACGGATTTTCGGGAGCATGCGCCGGTCTTGCCAGCGTCACCCGAATCGTCTGTGTCTGAGCCAGTGTGCTCCTCATGGTTGCTGCAACCTACTATCATTCGAGGCATTCATTGCCAACTTTTTTTGACCGCCAGTCCGTGCCCCAGCGACCCCGATTGCCACCAGGGCCGACCTGCAACGGGCGCTGATGACGACAATTCCCCCCAGACGGTTGCGCTCCCTATGGGGTCATCCGGGCGGGGCTCCAAAATTTTTATACAAAAACGCCGGCTTTGGTGTCTATCGGGTAGGTGAACAACGGGCCAACAGCCGCCTGGGTGGAAAAATTATATCACGAAATCGCGGCCAAACTGATTCTCCATGGTCGCGCTTTGGGGTTGTCGCATGCGGAAGCGGAAGACGTCATGCAGGAGACTTTTGTGGCCTTGCTGCAACTGGCGGCCGCCCCGGACAATCCCCCCGGGTATTGCCTGCGCAGCTTTCGCAACCGGGCGGTGAATTATCGGCGCTCGTTGTGGCGTCGCCTGGCCCGTGAGTTTGAATCACGCCGCTGGTTCGACCGCGCCGCAGACGAGTCCCCTGCGGAACGGGCGGCCATGCGCTGCCTGGCGCGTCTGCCCGTTTTGCAACGCGAAGTCCTCGTGCTGAAACTGTGGCACGGGTACACGTTTGAAGCGATCGGTGAACTGCTGGAAATTTCCCCGCACACTGCCGCAGGACGCTACCGTTATGGTCTGGAAAAAATACGCCGGCAACTGCAAGGAGCCCGAGATGAATCCCCTGCATCCTTTGGAAACACAACTGCGCTGCTGGACGCCGCGCGCGCCGACGCCGAGAGTTGAACGCCGCCTGTTCGCCCCGCGCGGGCCGCGTGTCTGGCCCCGGCTGGCGACCGCCTTGGCGCCACTGATGGCCGGCGGATTGATCGTGCTCACGGGTTGGCGCCGCTTCGAAGCGGCGGTCCCCGGGGACCAACCGCGCCAGGCAATGCTGGTGGCCGCCTGTTTGAGCAATCAAAGTTTCGCCCCCTATCTGGCCGGAAACCCCCAATCCGTCGCAAACCGCTGGGACAGTTTTGAATGGACAAACCGGGGGGATTCCCGGTCTAGTATTCGCTTCTTCACCCCCGTGAAGACATCCGATTTACAATGAGCATGGATAAACGAAGCAAGCCGGTTCCGGGAAGGAATCACCCGTCCAAACCGGTCGCACCCGCGACGCCCGCCCCCGCCCCGGCAGAAACCCCGGCCGGCAAAGTACCGCCCCTGTTTCGACGCATTGACTGGCTGGCCTTTCTGGTCACCACGCTGTGCGTCTGGCTCGGCTATTTTTACACGCTCGCCCCGGATTTGACCCTTGAAGATTCCGGCGAACTGGCGGTGGCCTCCTTTTATGCGGGGATTCCGCACCCGCCGGGCTATCCGGTCTGGACGTTGTACACCTACCTCTGGGCCAATCTGCTGCCCATTGGCAACATTGCGTGGCGCGTGGCGCTGGGCGAAGCCACCGCCGGCGCGCTGGCCTGCGGTTTGCTCGGTTTATTGATCTCCCGCGGCAGCAGCATGTTGATGGAAGGCATCGGCCAGCTCAAAGCGATGACTGGAAAATGGGAAAACGCCATTTGCCTGGTATCCGGGTTCGTGGGCGGCCTGCTCCTCGGCTTCAACGGTTACATGTGGAGCCAGTCGGTCATCGTGGAGGTTTACTCCTTCAGTGTGCTGTCGCTGGTGGCGGTGTTGTTGTTCCTGTTGCGCTGGGTGTATGCGCCGCACCAGAGCCGGTACCTGTTGCTGGCGTTCTTCATGTACGGCATTTGCGTCAACAACCACCAGTCGCTGCTGCCGATTGCGATGGGGCTGGAAATGCTCATCATCGCCATCCGCCCGAGGCTGGGCCGGGAATTTTTATTCTGGAACGTGTGCGTTTACCTGGTGCTGCTGTGGATGGGCCCTTCCCTGCTGGCCGGCAACAAGATGGTCTATCTGTTCTTCAACCTCGTGGGGTTCGCCTCGATTGCCGGCTGGATCTGGCTGTCCATCCGGGAAAAGCAGGAATCCACCGGCTGGACGGCGGGCGGGGTGGTGGCGGTGACGGCGCTTCTGTTCCTGCTGCTCAAACTCGGCATCAAGGATCCCACCAATGATTACGAGGCGGCCCAGGCGGCGCGCAAACTGGACAGCATCCGTTGGCTGCCGCTGCTGGGACTGGCCGGCATTGGGTTGTGCCGTGTGTACGCCGCTTATGACGCCCTGTTCGTCAACAAGTCCCGCCGCTCCCGCCATTGGTGGGTCACCCTCGGCGCGGGTCTCGCCTTCACCCTGGGCATGGCCTTCTATCTCTACATGCCGCTGGCCGGCGCCAGCAATCCCCCGATGCAATGGGGCTACCCGCGGACTTTGGAGGGCTTCATCCATGCCTTCACCCGGGGGCAATATGAAAAAATCCGGCCCACTGACGGGGTGGGCGAAGGACTGGACTGGTTTTTCAGTTTCATCTTCACCTATGCGAAGCAGCTGCTGATGTATTTCGACGGGCTGGACAACGAGTTCAACCTGGTCTGCGTCCTGATCGCCATCAGCGTGTTCCTGTTCTATCGCATGATGCAGCAGCGCGAACGCAGCTGGCTGGTCGGTTTGACGGGCATCTTCATCTGCCTCGGGCCGCTGCTGGTGTTCCTGCTGGCCCCGCCGCCGGATCGGGCCGCCCGCGAGCTGGTGCGCGTCTTTTTCACCGCGTCCCACGTGGTGGTGTCCATCGGCGTGGGCTTCGGCATCGCCCTCCTGGCGGCGTTGCTGGCCACGCATTACCAGAACTTCCGGCGCATCGGCATTGCGCTGGGAATTGTGGCGGTGGATCTGGCCTTGTACTCCCTCGCGGTGGAAACCTATTCGCTCTTCACGGACCCCGAAATTGCCGGCGCCAACCAGTTCATGAACGGTCTGGTGAAAATCACCTTTCTGTTGCTGACGGGCACGTGCTTGGGCGTGGCCATCCTGCAGTTGATGCGCACCGCGGAATCTCCCGAGGCCAGCCGCAAGCCCATCGTGGCCCTGGCCGGGCTGGGCTTCATTTGTTTGATGATCTGTTTCGTACTCTTCCGCGGCTCGCTGCCGCCGGCCAACTCCCCGGAAACCAAGCTGGGCGGCCTGGCGGCGTTTGGATTTCTGCTGCGAAACAATGCCGACATCGGCACGGATGCTCCGACTCTGCTGGCCATCGCCAAGTTGATTGCCGTGCTGTTCACCGCCGTCTGCCTCTTTAGCGCCCGGCACAGCAAACAGGCTTCGGACCGTTCCACGTACCGCTTCCTGGGGCTGGGGATCATGGCCTTCTCCTTTGCCCTGACCCTGATCATTCTGATGGGCGAACACCTTTCGCTGGCGGGGGTTGGGATTTTCTTCACCACCTTGTTCAAGATCTTCGATCCGGGCCAATTTTCCATGCCGGTGCTGGCCAGTTTGCTGATGTTCGGCCTGGCGACGGCTTTTTTGCTGGGCTTGATTTTCTGGAAACAGCGCGCCCCGTTGGCGCTGACGCTCGGACTCTTCACCCTGCTGCCGCTGCAATCTTTCATGGGGCACTGGGCCGACAACGAGCAACGCGGCCATCTCTTTGGCTACTGGTTCGGCCACGACATGTTCACGCCGCCGTTCAAGGATGCTTCCGGCCAGCCGCTGTATCCGGAAATGACGCGCAACGCCATTCTGTACGGAGGAACGGATCCGGGCCGGTTCTGCCCGACCTACACCATTTTCTGCGAAAGTTTCATCCCCCCGGAATGCAAGCCGCGCGACCCGCAATACGACCGGCGCGACGTTTACATCATCACGCAAAATGCCCTGGCCGATGGCACCTACTTGAATTACATCCGCGCCCAGTATAATCGCAGTTCCCAGAAAATGCGCGGACTGGACACGCCGTTCTTCCAGGATGTGTTCCGCTCGGAAAAAGAACGGCGGGAAAACGTCACCACCAACGCGCTGGCGCGTCTGGCGCGCCTGCTGGACGTCGGCGTGACGGCGCTGGGAGAGTCCATCGAGAAGCAGCGTCGGGTCGGCAGTTCTTACTTCCAACCGGCGGATTTCCTGGAGCTGGAACAATTCGCCGCCAAGCTGCGCGCGCCGCCCAATGCGTTCACCCGGGGGCTGGCAGACAGGCTCCGGCCCGAAACCCGGGCGTTGCTGGACGGGGGCAAACCCGGCGCGCTCAAGGCCGCGTTGGTCGCGGATTTGAACGCCGTATTGGAGAAAGGCCTTTACGATGATGCTGCGCTGGCGACCAACGTCCTCAAAACCTGGCAGGCACAATTCGAATACGAAAGCATTCACGGCCAGGAACAAGCGCCCGAGGCCCGGGCCAACCCGCTCCTGATGCAAAGGATTCTCAACGCCAAGGCGGGAAGCACTCAGAAACTGGCCACGCTCAAGGCCGAGCGTCAGCAACTCGCGGCCCAGGTCGAAAGCCAGTTGACCGCGGCCGGCGTTCCCTTGACGCCGCGCCTGAAGTCCTTCATCTACGAGGCACCGCAAAGTTTCACCCGCATCCGGCTGCAACGCCAGCTCCTCGAAGCGGCGTTCCCCGGGGAAATCGCCGTCAGTCCCGGCGGCGTGTATCCGGACCAGGAAATGTACATCGCCTCGCCGGTGGATTCCCAGGACTGCTTCAACGAGTATCTCACGGACGCCCAAAAACGCCTGCAGGCCAACCAGTTGAAACCGGGCGAAGACGTCCGCATCATCGGCGGCAAGGTACAGGTCTCCGGACAGGTCGCCGTCATGGCCATCAACGGCCTGCTGACCAAGGTGATGTTCGATCAAAATCCGGAAAACGAATTTTTTGTCGAAGAAAGCTTTCCGCTGGACTGGATGTATCCGCATTTGACGCCGTTTGGCATCATCATGAAGATCAACCGCCAGCCGCTGCCGGCGCTGTCCGAGGAGGTGTTGCAGCGCGACCACGACTTCTGGTCGCAGTATTCCGAGCGCCTCATTGGCAACTGGATCACGACCGACACACCGATCGGGGACATCGTCAAATTCGTGGAGAAGGTGTATCTCCGCCACAATTGGAGCGATTTGAACGACGAGCAGAAGAAATTCGCGCGCGATGATAATGGGCAAAAGGCCTTCTCCAAACTGCGCAGCTCGATCGGCGGCATTTACGCCTGGCGACTGGGCTATGCCTGTCCGCCCGAGTATCGCCCCAAATCCGAGGCGGAAATCCGCCGGCTCTATCAGGAGGCCGACTTCACCTTCAAGCAGGCCTTTGCCTTCTGTCCGTACAGCCCGGAAGCCCTGTTCCGCTACGTGCAGCTGCTGGTCAATCCCCCCGCGCCGCTGCCGCCGCGGATTGATGATGCCCTGGCCCTGGCCCGAACGGCGCTGAAGCTTGATCCGTACAACGGCTCGATCTCGGGTTTGATCAGCAACCTGGAGGACGCCAAACACCGCCTCGCGGACGCGGGCACAATCCAAAAATTGGAAGCCGAGCTGCAGGCCCAGCCCACAAATCTCACCGTCATGCTCAATCTGGCGTTCAATTACATCCAGACCCAGCAGTTCGATCGCGGCTACGCGTTGTTGGACGCCATCATCGCCAGCCCGCATGCGACCCTGGCCAATTTGGCGCCGGTGATTGAAGCGTACAAACAACTGCAAAATCTGCCGAAGGTGGAACTGGGACTGGCGCGTTTGGCCCAAATTGACCCGACCAACCCGGAAGCCTGGTACGATTTGGGGACCGTGCGCCTCCGGTTGCAGAAAAACGCCGAGGCGTTCAACGCCATCTCCAATGCCCTGACCTTGAGCCGGAAGCGCCGGGCGCAGGATCCTCAGGCCACGGATCTGGTCGCCATCGCGCGCGCCGATCAACAACTGGCCGCACTGCGCACCAACCCGGAGTTTGAAAAACTGCTCGCTCCGTAGCCTCCGCCGCCGGATTGTTTTCTCCTGACAGTGCGCAATCCGCCCCGCTATGCTCCCCGGCATGGGCCTGCGTCCCCTGATCCTGATCTCCCCGAGCGTCGCCCCCCAGGGCGACGACGGCCCGGCCGTCAGTCTGTCCGCACGTTACGAACGCGCCTTGCTCGAGGCGGGCGCGTGGCCCTGGCCGGTCCTGTCCCTGACCTCGCGGCAGGAAATCGCCGCCTGCGTCCAGCGCGCCGACGGCCTGTTGCTGACCGGAGGCGACGACGTGCAGCCGGCGCTTTACGATCAACGCATTCCGGCCCGATGGCGCCAAAAATGTCAGGTCACGCCCGACGGCGGCGCGCGTGATCTGCGGGAATTGATGCTGGTGGACGAGGTGTTTCGGCAACGCAAACCGCTCCTGGCCATCTGCCGGGGACACCAGCTCCTGAACGTCGCCTTGGGCGGCACCCTCTACGCGGATCTGCCCGCGCAACTGCCGTCCGCCCTGGACCATCAACGCCAGGATCAGCGCTGCGAAAAGGTCCATGATGTTCATTTGACAGCGGGCGGCCTGCTCGCCAAGATAACGCGCAGACGAATCCTGGGGGTGAACAGCACCCACCATCAGGCGGTACGGCAGCCGGCCGACCTGCTGGTCGTGGCCGGGCGCAGCCCCGATGGAATTATCGAAAGCATGCAATTGCATCCGGCCGCCCGGTTGCTACCATTCCTGCTAAGCGTGCAGTTTCACCCGGAACGGCTGGCAGACCGGCATCCGGAACATCACGCGATTTTTGCCGCGTTCGTCAAGGCCTGTGCGGCCAAATGTTAATTTAAGCTATGAAGGGTAAAGTTCTGTTGGTGGATGATGAACCAGAGGTGCGCGAACTCATCGCAAGCGTGCTCCAGCGTGATTACAATGTGGCGGAGGCCGAAAGCGGGGCGGCCCTGCAAAAGGCCTTCACCGACATGCCCCAGCCCGACGTCGTGGTTTTGGACGTCAAATTGCGTGACGCCAGCGGCCTGGACCTCCTGCCGTTGATCAAAAAACGCTGGCCCGACACCGAAGTCATCATGTTGACCGCCATGGCCACCATGGAAATGGCCGTGGAAGCCGGACGCCTGGGCGCATTCACCTTCCTTTCCAAACCGTTCGAAACGGAGAAGCTGCTGGCCGACGTGCGCAACGCGCATGAAAGCAAACAAAAAATCCAGGAGAACGTCGCCCTGCGGAGCGCCCTGGAAATCATGAGTGGCAACTCCTCCCCGGTGTTCAACAGCGCCGCCATGAAGGACGTCGTGCGAACCGTCGAACGGATCGCCCCGAGTGACGTCACCGTGTTGATCTGTGGCGAAAGCGGCACCGGCAAGGAGGTCATCGCCGATTTGACCCACACCATGAGCTCGCGCAGCAAGGGGCGCATGATCAAAATCAACTGCGCCGCCCTGCCCCGCGAATTGATCGAGAGCGAATTGTTCGGCTCCGTGAAGGGAGCCTACACCGGCGCCCACAGCGATCGCGAAGGACTGTTCCGCCAGGCGGAGGGCGGCACCCTGTTCCTGGATGAAATCTCGGAAATGCCCATTGACACGCAGAGCAAACTGCTCCGCGTGCTGCAGGATCAGAAAGTCCGCCCGGTCGGCGGAAAAACCGATTACCAAACCAACTGCCGCCTCATCGCCGCCACGAATCGCGAGCCGGAACAGGCCATCAAGGACGGCAAACTGCGCGAGGATTTGTACTACCGCATCAGCGCCATTTCGGTCTATCTCCCGGCGCTGCGGGAACGGCGCGACGACATCATGCCCCTGGCCAACGCATTCCTGCGCCGCTTCGCCGGCCAGGCGAACCGGGTGATCAAGGGCTTCACCCAGTCCGCCGTGGACCGCCTGACCAACTTTGACTGGCCGGGCAACGTGCGCCAGTTGCAAAACGAAATCCAGCGGGCCGTGCTGTTGTGCGAAGGCGAGGTCGTGGACGGCGCCGACCTGTCCATCACGCGCGCCAAACCCGACAACGCCGATGCGCAGGACACCAACTTCACCCTGCTGGAAGGCGTCGAGCGCAACGCCATCATCCAAATGCTCAAGGAAACCAACGGCAACAAATTGGAAGCGGCCAAACGCCTGGGCATCGGACGACAGACGCTCTACAACAAGATCAAGGCTTACGGCATCGAAACTTGAGTGGCTGGTCCGGACCCATCCCGCAACCCCGGAAGCCCCGCGGCCCTGCCGGCACCGGATTGCGACGTCCGGCGGCGCGTGTTGCCCCGCCGGCTACCACGGTGAAATCCGCCCCGCCTTGACCTGCCAGCGCTGCAGGCGGCGCCCGAGTTCCCGGGGCCAGCTTTCCTCGGTACACGTCATAAAGGCCTGACCACGGTGTTCATGCACCCTGTCGAGCAGAGGCAGCAAACCACTGCGCCGCCGGAGATCCAGCTCCCCCATCACGTCGTCAATGAGCAGCACCGGCGCGGTTCCGTGCCGCGCCATCAGCAAATCCGCCTGGGCCATCTTCAGGGCAATGGCCAAGCTTCGCTTCTGCCCCTCACTCGCAAATTGCGCCGCCGCCCGCCCGTCCAACAACAGCTGCAAATCGTCGCGATGCGGCCCCAGCAGGGTCATCCGCAGACGGCGTTCCCGCTCCCGCAGCTGGGCCAACTCCACCGCGAAATCGCCCCTCACGCTCGGTGCATAGGCGAGGTGGAACTCCTCCGCGGCCGGGGCGATCTGGCGATAAGCCCGCTGCGCCAGCGGCAGCAGCTGCGGAATCAGCTCTTCGCGCTGCTGCCGGAGGGCGTTGCCGCATTGCACGAGCGCGTCCGTGTAACTCTCGACCAGGGTGGGATCGGGGGGGAATTGCTTGAGGGCGGCATTGCGGGAGCGCACCACCTGGGCATAGCGTTGCAGCAGCGCCAGGTAGCCGGGCCGGGTCTGGACCAGCAGCAAATCCAGGTAGCGCCGGCGCGGTCGCCCCGTTCCCTTCACCAGTTGCAAGTCCTCGGTGCAAAACACCACGGTCCGCAACGCACCGAGAAAATCGGTCAGCTTCCTCACCGGCCGATCGTCCAGGGTCAGTTTGCGCTCGTGACGCGACCAATACATTTTGATTTCCCGCGTTCCCTGCGCCACCACCCGGCCGCTGAGGAAATATCCGTTCTGACCGTGGCGAACCATTTGCGCGCCCCCCACGCCCCGAAAAGAACGCAAGGTCGCCATCAGATAAATCGCTTCGAGAAGGTTGGTTTTCCCCTGTGCATTGTCGCCCAGCAGCACGTGCAGGCCCGGAGAAAAATCCGCGTCCACCCGCCCGTAATTGCGGAAATCCCGCAGCCGTAAATGCGCCAGATGCATGCGTCCAGCATGAAAGGTGGGGCGGCAGGCGGCCAGAACAATCCTGCGACTGGACTTTTCAAAAACTTCCGCTAACTTCACCGCGTCACTGGGCGCAAACTAACCGGCGCACAGGATCGTCGAACATCATGACAACTATGAAAACACTCAAATTATTCGTGCTGTGCGCCGCGCTGGCCGGCGTGACCACCCTCTTCACCGGCTGCGCTTCACGCGGCGCCTGTTGCGCCGACAAGGCCGCCGCCTCCTGCCACATGAAGTGTTGTGCGGACGCCAACACCGATTGCGCGCACTGTCCGAGCTGCAGCGCGAAGAAGTAATCAACCTCACCAAGGCCACGGCCCGCGGCGGACCCGCGGGCCGTTTTTTTGCGCCGCCCCGCGGCGGCCCCCCGCAACGCCAGTACAATCTCCGGCGTTGTTTCCAGCCGCTCCGGCTTTGACAGGGAAGGCAAATCGGGAAAACTTCCCGCCGTTATGGCATGGGCGCTTCAACCGGAAATCTGGATCAGCCTCACCACGCTCACCCTGCTGGAGATCGTGCTGGGCATAGACAACATCATCTTCATCTCGATTCTCAGTGGCAAACTTCCCGCGGCGCGGCAGGCCCAAGCGCGGCGCATGGGTTTGAGCCTCGCGCTGATCACCCGGATTCTCCTGCTCTGCGGCCTGGCGTGGGTGGTCAGGCTGGACCAGCCCTTTTGGACGCCCCAAATCCTGTCGTGGGAGCTGGCCATCTCCGGCAAGGACCTGATCCTTGTGCTGGGCGGGTTGTTCCTGCTCGCCAAAAGCGTCTATGAAATCCACGAAAAACTCGAGGGCGAAGACGGCCACGCGTCCCGCCGGATGACGGTCACCTTCGCCGGGGTGATTTTTCAAATTCTGATGCTCGACATCGTATTCTCACTCGACTCGGTCATCACTGCGGTCGGGATGGTGAAGAATGTTTACGTCATGATTGCCGCCGTCATCCTGGCGATGATTGTGATGCTGGTCTTCGTGAACAAGATCAGTGACTTCGTGGAGCGGCATCCGACGATCAAGATGCTCGCATTGAGCTTCCTGATTCTCATCGGCACGATGCTCGTGGCGGAAGGATTCGGCCAGCACATCAACAAGGGCTACATCTACTTTGCCATGGCCTTCGCGCTGGCCGTGGAATGCCTCAACATGCGCCTGCGCGCCAAAACCCAGAAAGTGGAACTCCATCAGCCGTATCGGTGAGCGCCCTCACAGCGCCAGCAGCAACTTTTTGATCTCCTTCAACCGCGCCTTGGCGTCCGGCTTCGTCAGGCGCGGAAACCTGCCGCCCAGCGTGATGAAATCGTGATGCCGCGTGAGCATGAGCTTGTCCTCCTGCACCGCGATGGCGGTGACCTGCTTTTCGCCGGCAAGAATCTTCAGTTCTGCCACCGCCAGCAACAGCTCCACCGCCGGCGGCAGCGGCCCGAAACGATCCCGCAATTCCCTTTGCAGCGCCTCCAACGCTGGCTTGTCGGTCGTCTGCGCGAGTTTGCGATAAACCTCGATGCGCTGCTGCGGCTCGGGCACGTAGCTGTGCGGCAAACCGGCCGGGTGGGGCGAGAGTCCTCGCGCGCCGCTTGAATCTCCGGCCTCCGCCGCGTCAGGAGCTTCGCCCCACCGGGTCTGGGTTGTTTGCAGGAAATCCAACGCCACGCGCACTTCCACGCGGGGCCTGACCTTTTCGCCTTTCAACGCCCCCACGCTCTGCTGGAGCAACTGGCAGTACAACTCGAAGCCCACCGCCGTGATGTGCCCGCTCTGTTCGGCGCCCAACAGATTGCCCGCGCCGCGAATTTCCAGGTCGCGCATCGCAATCCGAAAACCGCTGCCCAGCGTCGCGTATTGTTTCATGGCGCTGATGCGCTTCCGCACATCCGTCAACAGCCGCGCGTGCCGGGGCAGGAGCAGGTAGGCGTAGGCCTGATGCTTGTAGCGCCCCACCCGGCCACGCAGTTGATAGAGTTCGCTCAGTCCAAAGCGGTCCGCCCGGTCAATGATGATGGTGTTCGCGTTGGGAATATCCAGTCCGCTTTCGATGATGGTCGTGGAGAGCAGCACGTCAGCTTCGCCGTTCACAAAGCGGGTCATGACCTCCTCCAGCTCGTCGGCGTGCATCTGCCCGTGGCCCACGACAATCCGCGCGTGCGGCAGCAGGCGCTGCAGCTGTTGCCGCACGGTCAGGATGGTGCTCACCCGGTTGTGCAGGAAAAACACCTGCCCGCCGCGGTTCAGCTCCCGTTGAACCGCTTCGCGGATCACCCGCTCGTCATACGACGTGGCGATGGTTTCCACCGGCAACCGATCGTGGGGCGGAGTCTGAATGGTGCTCATGTCCCGGGCACCGGTCAGCGCCAGGTACAGCGTGCGCGGGATCGGCGTCGCGCTCAGCGTCAACACATCCACCAGGGCGCGCAACCGTTTGAACTGCTCCTTGTGCCGCACCCCAAAGCGCTGCTCCTCGTCAATGACCACCAGGCCCAGATCCTTGAAGGCCACGTCGCGCTGCACCAGACGATGGGTGCCGATGGCAATGTCCACCGCCCCCGCGGCGAGCTCCTGCACAATCCGCGCCTGGGCCCGCCGCGTGCGGAAGCGGGACAGCAACTCGATGCGTACCGGATAGTCGGCCATGCGCTCGCGGAAATTATTGAAATGCTGCTGCGCCAGCACGGTCGTGGGCACCAGGACGGCAACCTGTTTGCCGCCCATCACCGCTTTGAACGCCGCCCGAATGGCCACCTCGGTTTTGCCAAACCCGACATCGCCGCAGATGAGCCGGTCCATGGGCTTGGCACGCTCCATGTCGGCCTTCGTCTCCGCAATTGCCCGGACCTGATCCGGCGTCTCTTCATAGATGAAGGCGGCCTCGAATTCCCGCTGCCAGGCCGTGTCGGCGGGACAGGCCAGCCCCGGCTGGGAGGCGCGCACGGCTTGAATCCGCAGGAGTTCCGCCGCCATGTCCTGCACCGCCTTCTCCGCCTGCTGTTTGGCTTTCGACCAACGCGTGCCGCTCAACTGATTCAGCGGCGGGTGCGCCTTGCCCGCGCCGACGTATTTGCTGACCAAATGCGCCTCCGTAACCGGCACGTAAAGCCGCGGCGGGGCAACGCCCTCACCGGACGGGGCGTACTCGATGACCAGGCACTCGTCCGCAGACTCAGCATCCGGGGAAACCGGTTGTCCCGGCCGTTCCCCGCCCCCCGTCGGGCGCGCCGCCAGACCGCGAAACCGCCCGATCCCGTATTCGAGATGCACGACCAGATCGCCGTCGGCCAGGTCGGTGAAATCAATGTCGAGCGCCGAGCGCGTGCGCTGCGCCTGCACCGCCTTGAGCCGGCGCGGCCGCTGGACCTTGTAACGCCCGAAAATTTCCGCGTCCGTGACCACCACCAGTTTGAGTTCCTCGCTGATGAACCCCTGGGCCAACACGCCCAGTTGCGGTTGCACGACTGGCGTCAACGCCAGATCCCTCCAAATTTCCAGGAACCGCTGGCGCTCCCCATCATTGTTGCAAAAGACCTGCACGCGATACGCCTGACGCAACCACCGGTGCAACTGGTTGAAAAAGTCCCGGCGCTGCACCTCGACCACCTCGGGTGCGGGCGCCCGGGTCGCCAGGGGGCGGAACGCCTCCAGCGTGCCGAAAGAGATCGCGGGAACATCAACCGGCCGGGCGGCGGGCGCGGCCGCAACTCCGGCAACGGGGGCGGCCAAGTCCGGCGCGTCGCCCAGCTTGAGCACCGTCATGCCGCGCTGCTCCGCCGTTTGCTGAAAGGCTTCCCACGCCAGAAAAAACGGATCCGGCGCCGGGATTTGTCCGGCATAAGCCTCGGCCCGGGATTGCAGCTGCTCCGGTTGCAACAGCAGCAACAGGGTCGTCCGGGGCAGATAATCGAGCAGCGACGAAAGGGCGGCATCGGCTGGCGCAGAACTTCCGAAATGCCGGCGCAACAAACCCAGCTCCCCGGCCGGCGGCAGCGTGATTTGCGAAATTGGTTCGCGGGAAAGTTGCGCCAGAGGATCAAATTCCCGGAGCGACTCCAGGTCATCGCCAAAAAATTCCAGGCGCACGGGCCAGGGATTGGTCAGGGGGAAGACATCCACAATGCCGCCGCGCATGGCGATTTCACCGGGCTGGGTCACCTGCGCCTCCGGTTCGTAGCCCTGCTCTTCCAGCCACTCGATCAAATCCAGAGGGTTGATCCGGTCGCCGCGCCGCAGGTGCCGCGTGCGCGCCCTCAGCTCCGCCAGCCCGAAGGTTTTTTGCTGCAATGCCGTCACGCTCGCCACGATGACCGGCGCCGCGCCGGAAGCTGGCAACGAACATTCGGAACTCAAGCGGACCAGGGTTTGCAAGCGGTCCCCAATCACATCAGCATGCGGAAGCCGGTGCTCATGCGGCCCGATTTCCCACGCCGGAAAGAACAGGGTCCCGGAGCCGGAAGGCGGTTCCCGGGGGGGATTGCTGCTGCCCTGCACGCCACCGTCCGCGCCCCCCGTTGGGGCCAGCCACGTTTCCAGATCCTGCTGAACGCTCTCTTGTGCTTTGAGGCTGTCCGTGACGACGACGAGGGGCCGCCGGGGAAAAAGCCGGTGCAACCACGCGGCGAAGAAAGGCTGGGCGGGGGCGGCAACACCGGCGCATGACAAAACGCCGCCCGCCTCCAAGCGCCGGGCGAGGGACTGCGCGGCGGGAGTGGACGACACCCAGTCGAACAAGTTGTTTACCGTGTGACCTTTCGCGGGAAGCGCGTCCGCCCCGCTCGAAGTAACGCGGCCCGTCGCCGGGACTCGGGAATCCTGCGCCAAGGCGCAGCAAGGGTTGCAGGCCACACCGGACGAGTCAAGGCAACGCGTGGTTTGGACCGCGTCGGCAGTGTCGCGGATGCGGCGGCCCCGTGACGCGCGCGCCGGTTTTCCCTGCCGGCCCTTCAGCATCGCGGACGTCTCCAAAAACCTCAGTTGCGGCAGGAAATACGGCTTCGCGGACAAGGAACAGGGCAACCTCTTTTTCAAGCTCGCCGAACTGATTGACCACCACCGGCCCGACGCCTTCGTGCTGGAAAACGTCAAACACCTCCAGCGCCACGACCAAGGCTGCACCTTCCGCATCATCTGGGAAACCCTCACCGACCACCTGAAATACCATATTCACCACCGCGTGATAGACGCGCAAAGCCTCGTGCCGCAGCACCGCGAACGCATCTTCCTCGTCGGCTTCCGCGATCGCCGCCCGTTCGAGTTCCCGGAATTCCCCCGTGAAGGGCCGAAGCTCGAATCCATCCTCGACGACGACGTCCCAGCGAAATACCCCCCACTGACTAGCTCTGGAAAACTTCGTTGCGGTGGTAGCGAAGAAAATCTCCATCCGGCTCGGCCAGCTTTTCCGGCAACCGGATCGGGTGTCCCTCGAATGGAACAAAGTTCTGCTCCAGCGTCGGTTGGGGAAAGAATCTCCGCAGTCGCTTGCTCAAGACCACGTTCAACTTGTCGTCGAGAGTGATGAGGCCCGCGTCAAATGCCGCATCGTGAAGCGTGGAGAGGCAAAGGCCGTTGCGTGGATTGAGCCGCTCGGCAGGGAATTTTCCCCATGGCTTGATATGGCTCGCCACGAGCAAGCGCGGCACGTTGATTCCGCTGATGCAGCAGCGGACTTCGTAAGCTGTGAGCACAGCTTGCCGGAAAAACTGTTGGCCGCGCCGAACCTTTACAGTCGCTTGTGTTTCTGTCGGTCCGCTCGGTGCGACAAGCCGCACCTTGTCGTGGGAAAGGAAGTCCACTTCCTTGGTTTCGTCCTTGGTGAACAGGTCGTGAAGGAGCTCTTCGCTTTCCGTGCCGAGCGTGGAAAGATTCGTGTGAAACTCGTTCCACATCGCTCTGTCCTGCTTCGTCGCGCCCGGCAGCCCGCGAATCCCACGAGCCTGTTGCACCGGATCGAGCGCGGCGAAGTTGCAGAGCTTCATTGCCAGACTGTTCGGCGTCCGGCCCATTTTCTCCGCCGCTTCGATGATGATGGGATTGCCCTTGTGCAGTTTTCCGAACGGCAGTTTGCAGTAAAGATTTAGCGCGATGAGGAAATGTTCGCGCGTCCACTTTACTGGCGGTGCTTTTGCCATGCGACCAGGTTGCCAAAGGGGAGAACGATGACGAGAGAGAAATTACTTGCATCCATTGGCGTACCTGGCCAGGTGTATTCGCCGGATTATGACGACCGAAATTCAACCGGCAGCTGCCAAGCCTGACTCCGCTGCGGTGTTCGCGTGTGCGCATTCGCTTTGGGAGGCTTGCCACGAACACGTTGCCAATCACAAGGAATTCAATTTGAGCGATTGCTTCAACGGCATTGACCAATTCATGCGAGAAGTCATGGCCATTGGCAAACGATTCGAGGAATGGGCATGTGAGCACATCAATTTCGACGAGCTCAACGACGTATGGCCTTACCTACTTGAGGAGAAGTTCGGTAAAGCGTGTTTGGCCCACCTTCTTCCGCACGCGCTCCTGCAGTTCAACCAGAGCGATTGCTTGTGGGTCGCGCTCCATCTGCGGCTGCCTGTAATACACGACGACGCGCTGCCCATTCCAATTGAGCAGACAGCGGCCAATCCGATCGGCGAAACAGGATTCCGTGAATTCAGAATCCAGACAGTGCGCGATTCGATTGAAGATGGTGACGTAGTTGCATTTATTGCGGATGACGACCCGTTCGACGAGGGGTTTGGCGAACGGTATTTCGCGCTTTATGGCCTTGGCGAGGAAGGCAAGCTTGAACACATCGCTGACAGGAAGACGTATGGCGAGCTTTTGGCGCTTGCACGGAAACTCGCGCCGGGAATTGCGTTTCCAAATAGACCGACGTTTGGGATTTGAGTGTGAGCTCAAAGGCCGCGCTTCACGCCACAGCTGCGCACAGAGGCGAGCAAAAAGCCGACTTTCCACTTGGAGTGCCCTGGCAAAGCGCAGCGGCGACGGCGCTTCAATGTCCGCATCGAGAGTGGTCCCGGGTGAATTCGAGCCGTCGGGAACCGCCACGTCGAAGCGGGCTGAAGCCCGCGCGCCGAGGAATCCGTGTGCATTCGTGTCCATCCGTGGTTGAGGAAAAAATGACGGACATGGCGCGAATGAACGCGAATTCAATTCGTGACCATTGGCGAAATTAGCGTCAAAGGTTTTGTTCATGGCTGATGTCTTTTCCAAACTAAAGCGTTCCGAGGTGATGTCGCGGATTCGCAGTCGCGGCAACCGGGACACGGAACTGGCGCTGGCGAAATTGCTGCGGGCGCATCGCATCACCGGCTGGCGGCGGCACATCCAAGTGCGGATTGTGGAACGCGGAACGCGGAACGGCCCCTCACCCCGGCCCACTCCACAAAAGCGGGTCAATTCCCGGCAACCGTCACCCGGCTTCGCCACCCTCTCCCGCTCCCGCAGGCGAGGGCATCGCCGAGAGAAAGAATTCCGCACTCCGCACTCTGCACTCCGCGTTTTTGCCGTGCGTCCGGACTTCGTTTTCCCAAAATCACGCACGGCGATCTTCGTGGACGGCTGTTTCTGGCACGGCTGCCCGAAGCACGCGACGAAGCCGAAAAACAACCGGGCGTTCTGGCGACGCAAACTGGCAGCGAACAAGCAGCGCGATGCGCTGGTGTCCCGCACGCTGTGCCGCGCCGGCTGGCGGGTGTTGCGGGTGTGGGAATGTGACCTGGCGCGGCGTCCAGGCGTTTGCCTTGGCCGGATCCAACGCGCGCGGTCATGGCGCAGGGCGGCTGGAATCAGCCGGCCGGTTTCGGCCTAAGGATTCCACCCCGTGACCCGGCCAGTGACCGGTGCGTTGCGCAGGCCTCGCCACCGTGGCTTTGGCGCCTGATCATCCACCCGGCATTTGCCGCCACGGGTGGCGCCAGGTGGCCGCGTGAAGAAAACGGCGAAGGTTGCCCGGCTCTCATGAAGTTTGGGCAGACGCTGGCCAAAACGCGAGCCTGCCGCGATTTCAGCAGCTTCGCCGGTCGGCCAGGGGCCCGGTTCAGCGGCCCGGGGGCGGCGTCATGTTCCCCATCTTCTTCAACATTTCCTCCTGCATCATGGCCATGACGCTGTCGTAACGCTTCAAATCCCTGGCCGTTTCGAACTGTGCGGCCGGCGGACGCACCAGTTTGACGGACTTGAACGACATGGTGAGCTTCGTGCCGTCATCCTCCATTTCGAGCTTCACGGGGAACGTGTTCAAATCGGTTGCGTTCCAGACCACGAACTCCTGGCGTTTGCCGGCGTCGCCAGTCACGGTCACCCTGTTCTTGATGGTGGGGTGGCCGTCCACGGTTTCCCGGCCCAGTTCAGTGGTTTCCAGTTTGAGCCGGCTCACCGCCTCGGCGCTCTCGGATTCTTTCAACGGCATTTCCGCAAACGCTTTGACGCCCGGATACACCATGTAGCTGACCTTCAAATCGGGCCGGGAAATGACGATGATTTGGTCCATGCCCAGCGCCTTCATTTGCTCGGCCGCACCGGGCGGCATTTTGCTGCTCTTGATTTTGCCGAGGTCCATCTCGAAGCGCGACTTGCCGTCGTCGAACGCCAGATTTCCGACCAGGGTGGTTTCGCCGGTTGTTCCGCCGGTGGCCTGGATCTCCACCGTGGTGGTGAAATTGGTGTTCGCCCCGAAAATCCGTGACAGACTGCCGCCAAAGTTCGGGCTGGAGCTGCCCAACCCGCCGGGCTGGGCGATCAGCAGACCCATTCCCAGCCAGCCCATCCCCACGGTCACAAGTGATTTTATCATAGCGTCATCAAATTTGAGTTCACCCAGCATTATACGGCCGCGGCCGGCGGCGCAATCCCATTCTGCGCCCCGGGCCCGGCAGCCAGCAAAAACTTGTCTCCCGGGTCAATTTTGCTATCCAATTGCGATGCGCGTGGCGTATTACGCAGCGACCCTGCTGGAAATTGGTGGGGGCCTGGAAAAATATTTCATCGAATCGGCCCACGACCTTGCCGCGTTGCCGGGCATGCAGGTGGACGTCCTGACCATGGATGACGCCTTCAACCTCAAATACGGCCGGCTGCACAATTTCTACTTCGCCAAAAAATTTGATCCGCGTCTGCTCTACCGCGAATCCGAGGCCTCCATCCGGGCCAAGCTGGGGCGCGCCCGCTACCTCAAATCCGCCACCTTCAAGGAGCTGGCGGGGCGGATGAATGAATACGACGTGGTGTATTCCCGGAACGACATCACGGAGCCGTTTTTTTTCAAATTCGTGATGGGTTACCGTCGGTTGCCGCCCATCATTTTTGGATGTCACATCCCGCACGTTTATCTGATCGCGCGCCAGCTCCACGCCAAGGCGCACAATTGGCTGTTCACGAGCTGGTTTTACAACTGGCTGGCCAGCGGTGTCGCCGGCTTCCACGTCATCAACAATTACACCCACGATTTTCTGCAGCGACAATTTCCCGGGCGGCCGATCGCCAAGATTTATTATCCGTTCGATTTTGACGCCTTTGCCGCCCAGGCCGCGCAGCATCCGTTTCCGGGCAAATTTGCCACGGAGAAATTCAACATCGTGTGGGTGGGGCGTCTGGTGGAACAGAAGGGCGTGGGCGACCTGGTGCGCGTGGTGGATCGCGTGAACCAAACGCACGGCGACCGGATCGCCTGGCACATTTGCGGCGACGGGGAATTGAAACCGCTGGTGGAAAGCTGTCAGGCGCGCTGGCCCAACGTGAAATGGTGGGGACATGTGGCCAATCAACAGATGGCTTCCGCCTACCAGCAAGCCCAGCTGTTCATCACGACGGCGCACTGGGAGACGTATCCCTACAACGTGCTGGAGTCGCAGGCGCTGCACCTGCCCGTCGTGGCCTTTGACATTCCCGGTTGCAGCGACATGATCGAAAACGGCACGAACGGCTACGTGGTGTCCAGCCTGGACCAGTTTGTTGAGCGGGTCCGGTCCTTTGCCGAGGGGCACCGGCTGCCGCCGGAAGCCGCAACCTATCTGCGCCAGAAAATCAACCGCGAACGCATCTACGCGGACCTGGTCGCGTTTTTCGATCGTTGCCGGCAAACCCGGGCGCCGCGAAAACCGCTTTCCAAGTCCTGACGCCGCCCCCAATCTCCTGTCGCGCCAAACCAACAACGTCATTGCTTAAAACATCATGTCCATTCGCCACTTCGTAAGATTCACCGCCGCCGGACGCATTTTGATGATCCCGGTGCGCTTTGCCCTGTTTGGGGTGCCTCCCGCCTGGCGGCAGTTGCGGCTGGCGGCGCGCTGGGTGTTCGCCTCCAAGGAATACTACAACTGGACGTATGACCTGACCGACCTGAACCAGGCCTACCTGGCCAGCTACGTGGCGGTGGTCACGGGACACAGCCTGCCATCCATTGAAGCGTATCTGGCCGAATTGAAACACGACGAGGCCCTGCGGCAGATTCTGAGGGAGCGCACGCTGGCCAGCCCCGACCGGCACAGCTGCGACGTGGAACCCCGCTACGGCCGGCGCATCGGCTGGTATGCCATCGTGCGGGCCACCAAACCGCGGGTCATCGTTGAAACCGGCGTGGACCGCGGCCTGGGCACGGCGGTGATTGCCGCGGCGCTGGCGAAGAATGCCGCCGAGGGCGCGCCCGGCACCGTTTACGCCACGGACATTGTGGCCGACTGTGGCCACCTCGTGGCGGCGCCGTATAAAAAATACTGCGAATTGCTGATTGGCGACTCCATTGACTTGCTGAAAAAATTCACGCTGCCGGTGGACATTTTCATCCATGACAGTGATCACACGCCGGAATATGAATGGTCGGAATTCCAGGCCATCGCCTCGCGCCTCCACCCGGACTCACTGGTGATGAGCGATAATTCCGCCCTCACCAGCAAGTTGCGGGATTTTGCGAATCAGCGCGGGCTGGATTTTCTCTTTTTCCAGGACCAGCCCAAGGACCATTGGTGGCCGGGCGACGGAATCGGCACGGCTTTCACGCTGGGCAAGAAAGTGTACTTCCCCCATCTGCCGGCCACCGTCACCTGACCCGGTCACGGGCGCGCGACCGCGGCGCCCGCCGCAGAGGGGTGCGGAATAAGAGTTTGACAGCCCCACCCGGATTTCTATCTTCTTCAAAAAGATTTTATGGCCGAAAACATTCCCAACATTCCCGCCGGGGCGCTCCCGCCCAAGAAGGAGACCGGCAAGGTGCAGCCCAAGAAGGAAACCGTCCGCATCAATCTGCCGCCGCGCCCTTCCGCCGCGCCGACGATAAAAATGCCGACGCTGCCGCCGGGCGGTCCCACCGGCGCGCCCAGTTCCGCAGCGGCGCCGGCGGCGCCGGCGGCGCCGAAAGCGGCCGCCCCCGCCCCGGTTGCACCCCGGGCTTCTGCCGCGCCCATCGCCCAGAAACCAGCGGCCGCACCGGCCGCCCGCCCGGCTGCCGCCGCCCGCCCCGTCCGCGCGGGAGCAGAAGTTAGTGGTCTGGACGTCGGCCTGGCCGTGGCCGCCATGGTGGCTGGTTTGATTGCGGTGGCCGCCGTGGTCTATCTGGCGTTCCTGTATGAAATTCCGCCGGTGGGCTGAGCCCGCGGCGATGCGCGGCTCGCTTTTGTCAAACTCATTGATTGCATATTCCCATGGCCTCCTCTGCGATTGTCACCTTATCGGCTGAAAATTTTGAAACTGAAGTGCTCAAGTCGGCCACGCCGGTGCTCGTGGACTTTTGGGCGGAGTGGTGCGGGCCGTGCAAGCAGATTGCGCCCGTGCTGAACGAACTGGCGGACGAGTACGCGGGCAAGGCCAAGGTGGCCAAGCTCAACATTGAAAATGGCGAAAACCAACAGCTGGCCATCCAGTACCGCGTGCAATCCATCCCCATGTTCCTGGTGTTCAAGGACGGCAACATCGTCGCCCAGCATGTCGGCATTGCCGGCGGCAAACCCAAATTGAAATCTCTGCTCGACGGCGCGCTGGCTTGAAACGTTGACGGAAAGCCCGATTTGGCGCCGGCATCGTCCGGCGCTTTTATTTTGCCGAGGCGCCCAAACCGACCATGTTTGCCCGCAACTGGCTCGTGACCCCGGGGCAATTGACCCGGCAGGCGGAACTTTATTTCCAATTGGGCCAGCTGATGGCCTCCGGCCTGCCGCTGCTTCAGTCCCTGGAACACCTGGAGCGGCATCCCCCTTCGCCTGGTTTGCGGCGTCTCCTGCAACCGCTCCGGGCGGCGATCCAGGCCGGCAGCAGTTTTTCCGACGCAACCGCGGCAGCAGGACGCTGGGTGCCGCTGTTCGACCAGGCGCTGTTGCAGGCCGGCGAACACACCGGGCGGTTGGACACCTTCCTCCATGTGCTGGCCGAGTATTACCGGGATCGGGCCCGCACCCTGCGCCAAATGTTGACCGAGCTGGCCTATCCAGTTTTTCTCTTCCACTTCGCGGTCTGCGTCCTGCCATTTCCGGCCTTTTTTCTTTCCGGCAACCTGTCCCTATACCTGCTGAAAACCCTGGGCGTGTTGCTCCCGCTTCATGCCATCGTCCTGCTGGTGATCTGGGTTTTCCAGACCCAGCACGGCCCGCGGTTGCGCGCGCTGCTGGAACGGTGTCTGCATCCCATCCCTCTGCTGGGCGGCGGGCGCCGCGCGCTGGCGCTGGCGCGGTTGTCCCTGGCCCTGGAAGCGTTATTGAATGCCGGGGTCTCCATCATCGAAGCCTGGGACCTGGCGGGCGCCGTCAGCGGTTCACCCTATTTGCAAAGGACCATTCGAGCGTGGCAACCCGCGGTCCGCGCCGGCAGGACCCCTGCCGAAGCGGTGATCGGGTCGCACGCATTTCCCGATCTTTTTGAAAATCAATACCACGCCGGCGAGGTCGCGGGAAAGCTGGATGAGAATTTGCGCTGGCTGCACCAGCATTATCAGGAGGAGGGTTTGCGGAAAATCCACCTGGTCTGCCAATGGCTGCCGCGATTCATCTACCTGCTCATCGCGCTGTTCATCGCGTACAAAATCGTTTCGTTCTACAGCGGCTATTTCCAACAGGTGAACGAGGTCATGCAGATGTGAGCCGGGCTAATCCCGCCGGGTCACCAGCACAATCCCCTGTCCGGGACGCAGCGCGTAATGGAACGGCTCGGGCAGGAATTCCAGAGGGTACTCCGGCGAAACGTCCCGCAGCGGAGCGCCCGCCTGCACGAAATGCCGGAAATGGTCCGTGGCAAACTCCTGGTGCCGGTGCGGGTCCTTGTTCAGGATGAGCAGCGCCTCGTCCCGGCCCTGCGCCGCCGCCTTCCACATCAGCAAAATGTTCGGGTTGTGACAGGGGAACACCTGGAGCAGGCTCTCGGTTTGAAACACCGGGAAGCGGCGTTTGATGCGGTTGACCGCGGTGATGAACGGCTGCAGATCCACGCCGTTCAACTGCCAGTCCGCCGGGGTGGTGTGAACCACGTGCAGGGGTTTCCGCAATCCATACTCGAAGCCCATGGGCATCATGACGCCGGCGGAGAAGAGCGCCGCCAGCAAATAGCGCTGCTTGAGGCCGTTCAAGTTGCCGTTCAACTCCTCACACAAACGCGGCGTATCGTGGCTTTCCGGAAAGCTGATCGAAGCCGCGGTTTCCCGGATGAGATTGTATTGCTCAATCAGCCACCAACTGTGCAAATCCCACCATTTGGAACTGTTGAAGACGTAATCAAACCCGGCGCGCGCGGTCGTGCGCGTCTGCTCCACCGAGCACCCCAGGGTTTCCGCCGCGAAGCACACGTGGGGATGTAGCCGCCTGGTTTCCGCAATCAAACGCCGCCAGAATTCCGCCGGCACCATGTACGCCGCGTCGCAACGAAACCCGTCAAACCCCAGCCCCAGCAGATACTCCACGATGCGTTGACAGTGCTGAAACAAGCCTTCCGGGTCGCGCGTATGCTGAAAATCCAGCTGTGCCAGATCCTTCCAGACCACACGGGTCGCCCCGTCCTGGCAGGCGGCGTGGGCAATGCGCCCATCCGGCTCCCGCGCGAACCAGTCCGGATGCTGTTGGAGCAGCGGCGAATCGTAAGCACAGTGATTGATGACCAGATCCACCATCAGCTTCAATCCGAGCGCATGGGCCGCGGCGATCATGGCGCGGCACTGCTCCTCCAGCGGGGCGGGATCGTCGGGATTGGCCAGCCCCGGATTGAGCTGGTGGTATTCGGCGATGGAATAGAGGCTGCCGGAAGCGCCCGGGCGCTGGATGGGGTTGATGTACACCCAGTCAAAATTCATGACCCGGGCGCGTTCCAGATGCGCGGGCCATTGGCCAAACGTCCCCGCCAGCAGAGGAAACAAATTGTAGAGAACCATTGCGACGTGCGGCGAAAATTATTCCTGCGGATAAAGCAAAATGCGGTCGTGCACCACCACGGCCAGGTCGTTTTTGCCGTCCCCGGTCAGCTCCGCCACCACGACTTCACGCGGCTCGTTGGCATCACCGGAGCGCGGACGGAAACTGCGTTGCTCGAACACCGGCCACCGTTCTCCCCGCTGCAATTTATGTTCCACCGTGAAGCTCACGATGTCCAAATAGTGCCTGCTCGTTTCGAGAAACACCAGGTCCTTGCGCCCGTCGCCATCCAAATCCCCCGACGTGACGTCGGTGAGGAAGCCCTCCTGCACCGGCGTCTCATAATCATCCAGCACGTGGTAATCCCACACGTCCCCGTCCAACGCCATCCACGCCACTGCGTTGCCGCCGGTGAAGACCACCCTCGGCAGCGAGGCTGCGCCAAATGGCACGGATTGCAGGCCGTCAAAAGCAGCCACCGGCAGAGGCACATTCCGCACCGTCTGCCAGACCCCCGTCGCATCACGCTCGCACAACGTGAGCGCCTTCCGTTCGGCGTCCAACAGGAAGAGGGCCGGCGGCCCCTTTGTTCCACGGGCCACCGCCGCGGCCCCGATCAGGCGGGAATTTGCCGCGGCGCCATTGATTTGCTCCTTCACCTGGAAGGTCCAGTCGCGCTGGTTGGTGGCGGCAGCGGCGGCTTCGCCCCGCAGCACCACGGCGCGCAGAAAATTCTTCTGCGCCAGCAACAGCTCCGGCTTTCCGTCCGCATCCACATCCGCCACGCTCAACCAGGGTTGTTCCAGCACTCCGCCAGGTGGCGCGACATCCTGCTCGTCGAACGGTTCCTCCGCTCCCTTTTGCAACAACACTTTGACCTTCTCGTACGGCGTCAGGGCGACCAAATCCATCCGCCCATCCTGATCCACGTCATGGAACAGCAAGGTGGTGGGATTGGATTTGAAGGCCGGGTTCAACGGCTGTATGCGCGTCCGGCCGTCGGCCGCGCGGAGGATTAGCGCCCGGCGATCGTCCGCTTGAATGCTGATGACCGCCAGCACGGGCCGGGCATTGGTTTGCAGTCGTCCCACCGCCAGGGTCACCGGCCGACCGGCCAGGGGGAGCAGTTCCGGAAATGGCACCCGCCCCCCCGGCTCCCAGCGCGTGACGCCCACCCGGCGTTCGTCCACGCTCAACAGGAAAATTTCCGGCGAGCCGCTTTCATCCCAGTCCGCCACCGCCATCTCGCTCACGCCGGCCAGGGTTGGGAAACTGCGGGGCGGGGCCAGGGTGGCCTCCTGGTGTTGCCGATACACGGAAAGCTGTCCACGCTCCGGTTCGGCCACGAGCAGATCCGGACGCCCATCCTGATCCACATCGGCCCAGACCAGGCCGCGTTTGGTCTTGGTCGTGCGGTCCAGCGGCAGCACCTGAAATTGACCCTGCTTGAATTCCTCCGTCAGCGGTTCCGCCGGCTGCCGGAGGAATTCGCCGATTTGCGCCCGGCCAGAATCCCGCAACACCGTGGCGAGATAGGTTTGGCGGTTGTTTTCCAGATGATCGCCCCAATAGGAACGCACCGCCGGCGCGCGGAAAAATGTTTCCGGGCCGGGATGACCATCCGCTTGCTGCAACCGGAAGCGAAAGGGAGCGGTCCCGTCGAACGTGACGAACAGAAGGTCCTGGCGGCCGTCGCCGTTGAGATCCAGCACTTGCACCGAACGGACCGGCTCGGACAGGGGCAGCTTCTCCGGCTCACGCAGAGTCCGGTCCTCGCGCTGGTAGATGAGATAGGCATGATTTTCCGCCAGCAAAATCAAATCGAGCCGCCCGTCCCCGTTGAGGTCACCCACGGCCAGCGCCTGGCCCGACATTTGACCGTCCGGAATCGCGAACCGTTTGGGCGCGCTCCAGCCCTCTCCCTTTTCGTTATACAAAACCAGCAATTCCTTCGGTTCGCCGTAGTAGGCGATGTCCGGCCGGCCATCGCCATTCAAATCCGCCACCGCCAGCGCACCGATGCGTTTCTCCACCGGCAGGGAATCCAGGCGAAAGCGGGCATCCGGCGGCAAATCGTTGACTGCCTGCAGTCCCCCTGGCGGGTCGGCCGCTGGACTGGTCTGACCGGTTTGGTTGTACAGCAGCGAAATTTTGGCGCGCGCATTATTGACCACCACCAAATCGAGCCGCCCATCGCCATTGAGATCGGCTGCCCGCAGCTGTTCAATGCCGCTTTCAATGGGGAAAATTTCCGGTCCGGTGAAACCGAAACGGTTGGTGGCCGGACCGGCGGAAAGGACCGTCACCGGAACCGTCAGCAGGAGGATTACGGCCGTCCAACCGCGATAATTCACGGTGTTCATCAACGCCGCCAGCCTGCCACCGGGCGGTGCATTTGACCAGTTTTATTCGCGGAGACGGCTTACCCGGGGGCCGCCGTGCTGTCCAGCGGCAGGGAGATGCGCACGACGCCGGCGGCCGTGTCCCCCGCTGGTCCAATTTCCAATTTGCCCTGGTGTGTCTCCACGATTTTGCGGGTCACCGCCAGGCCCAGTCCCAATCCCACGTTGCGGGTGGTGTAGAACGGCGTGCTGGCATTGCGCATCGCCTCCGCCGCGAAGCCCTTGCCATTGTCCCGCACCTCGATTTGCAGGTGGGGCAGGTTGCTGCCATTGCCGGTCGCGCTCAGATGCACGTCAATTTTCGGGTCCGTCGGGTTCGCCTGCAACGCATTGATCAGCACTTCCACCAGCGCATGCTTCAAGGCGGACCGGTCCCCATTGACGGCCGGGGACTTGATGGCGCTCTCATACTTCAATGTGGCCTTGATGGGCTGAAATTTTCGGGCCTCCTGATAGGCCTCTTCGATCAGGGGCTTCACGGCAATCGGCTCCCGGCTCACCAGTCCGTCCCGGGCCAGAAACCGCATCTGATTGATCAGCCGGTTGACCCGTTTGACCCCGTCGGCAAGCGCCATCTCCAGCGAAGCCCGAAATTCGGCATCGCGGAACTTTTCCGCCAGCAACTGCTGGTGGGTGGACAGGGGCACCATGGCGTTGCCGATCTCATGCGCGAGCCGGTCCGCCATGGTTTTGATCAACCGCAGGTTGGCCGCCTCCACTTCCAGTCGCCGCAACTGTTCACCCTGCGTTTGATCATCCAGGATGAGCAATGCCGCCGCCGTCTGCGTCGTCCCCGCCTTCTGCAACGGCACCACCGTGGCGGAAAAGACCGTGCCCGGAGCGGCTTTGGGTTCATACCGGAAGGTGGCCAGCGCGCTGCCGGTCCGCAGGACCTGAAAAATTTTGCCCCCCAACTCCGGCGGCAGATCGGCGAACGTCAGTTCGCCGCTCCGCCCGGCGGCGGCGGAAAAGTGCCGGCGCGCCAGGCGATTGACATGCACCACCTTCAAGTCGCTGTTGACCACCACGCAGGCGCCGTTCAACTCGCGCAGGACACTGGCCAGCAGCTCGTTGTTGCCTACCAGTTGATCGTGCAGCCAGATGTTCCGCACCGCCAGCCCGACCTGTTCCAACAAATGGAAAATCAGCTCCAGTTCGGGATTGGTCAGGGCCTCGCCCGTGATGCGGGTGTCGAACACCGCCAGTCCCAGCAGGCTTTCCCGGTCAAAAATGGGCACCGCCACCTGTCCGCCAATGGTGTCAAATTCCCGCTGCACCTCGGCGTCGGCCCGGGCTTCCGGTGCCTGGCAGCGCAGAATGTGCCCGGAATGATAGATCTGCCGGCCAATGCCCGATTCCAGCGACAACCCGATGTTCTCCAGCACTTCCGGCGGGATGCCCAATGCCGCCCGCGCCTGCAAACGCCGGATTTTCCCCGGCGCATCCTCCGGCGCATTCTCCGTTGGGTTGCTCCGCAGAAAAATTGCGGCGCGATTGAAACTGATGACCTCCCGCAGCTGCAACAAGAACTGCCGCAACATGGCCCCGGCATTCAAGGAATGCGCCAACAGCGAGGAAAAGCTGCGCAAGACCGGCAGGGAGGGCGGCGGCAGCCGCAGCTCGTCGCTGGACCGCGGACGGATGGAGGTTTCGGCCGGCGGCACCGGCGGCGCGGAGGACGGGCGGGCTTGGGGCGACCGCTCCAGCAGGATTTCCAGAGCGCGGGGACGAATCGGCTTGGACAAAATCTGGGTGGCGCCACGCAACAGCACCTCCTCTTCCCATTCGGATTTCATCCCACCGGTATAAATGATGATGGGGCACTGCCGGTTGAGCCGCCGCAGTTTTTCGACCAGCCAGACCGTTTGAATTTCGGTAAATTCGCTGTCCACAATGACCGCGTGGACCAGGTCGTGGGTCACAATGGGCTCGGCTTCTTCCGCCGACACGCGATGAATGATGTGGTAGGCGGCGGGATTCAGCCCGGTGCGGACGGCCTCCGCCATTTCCGGGTGTGGTGACAGGACCAGCAATGTTTTCATGGCGGGATCACATCCTTCTGAGTACGACAAAATCTTCTTAGGTTGCTCCAGCTCCTTTGCGCGGAAATCGCCGCCACCGCGCGGCGCGGTCTCCTGCCGTGGATTTCCGGCACTTCCTGGCCAGGTCCGGCTTCCAAAGCGCACTGGAAAACTTCCTGCCTTTAGAAAGACACACCCGCGCAGCTTGGTCAATCACTTCTTGCCGGCATGAGCCTGATTCGCCTCCCGGACCGACCCGGGGCGAAACCCGCGCGCGAACCGTACGGACTCCGTTCAGCCGCCCAGACTTGCCGGATCGTTCACATCGCCCTTGTTGAAATCCACGTACGCCTCGGTTAAATCCGCCGCATACATCACCGCATCCGCCGGGCCGAGATTGAGGTTGATGTGCAATTCAAACTCCTGCGGGGACACCGCCGCGCAGAGCCGCCGGAAGGACGCGGTTGTGGGCTGGCCGCGCCGGAGACTCCACAACACCTTCCTGGAGTCCGGCGCGCTGTAACCAATGTCCACTTTCTCCTCGACCACCGTCGCGGACGAATAACCCAGCGCGTCAATGATGCGTCCCCAGTTTGGGTCGCCGCCGTGCCAGCTTGTCTTCACGAGCGCGCTGTTCGCCACCGCGCGCGCCGCGGCGTCCGCCTCCTGAATCGTCCGCGCGCCGTTGACCCGGACGGTGACCACGCGATGCACGCCCTCGCCATCGCGTACAATCATCTTCGCCAGTTCGAGGCAGACGTAATTGAGCGCGGCTTGGAAAACCCGGCGGGGCGGGGCTGTTGACGCGCCGGCTCGCGAGGACGCTCGCCCCACCCATTTCGCGTTCCCGGCCAGCCCGTTGGCCAGCACCAGCACCGTGTCGTTTGTGCTCATGTCGCCGTCCACGGTGATGCGATTGAAACTCTGCGCCACCGCTTCCTGCAACGCAGCTTGCAGCGCCCTGGCTTCGATCGCCGCATCCGTCGTGAGGAAACACAACATCGTGGCATGGAGGCCGCCGTGCGGCAGCGCCGCCGGCCGCGCACCCGTGGCCGACATGCCCGGCTGAATCATTCCCGCCCCCTTGCAAATGCCGCCGATGCGCACCTTCTGGCCACCGAGCGTGAACTCCACCGCGATCTGTTTCGGCTTCGTGTCGCTGGTCATGATGGCTTCCGCCGCTTCGGCGGCGTGCGCCGGTTGGTTGCCGAGCATTTGCAGCGCGTGGAGAATGCCTGATTTCACATTCGCCATCGGCATGGTCACGCCGATCCGCCCCGTGCTGCCCACCAACACCTGTTGCTCCGGCAGGTGCAATCGCTTTGCGAGCACCGCCGTCATTTCGCGCGCGTCCTTCATGCCCTGCCGGCCCGTGCAGGCGTTGGCATTGCCGGAGTTCACCACGATGGCCTGCGCAACGCCCTGCTTCACGCGCTCGACACAAACCTTCACCGGCGCGGCGCAGACCTGGTTTGTCGTGAACATGCCGGCGACCGTGGCCGGCACTTCCGACACGAGCAACGCGAGGTCGCGTTTCCTGCCCTTTTGCGAGCCTTTGCCCGTACCCAGCCGTTTGATGTCGCAGAACACGCCACTGGCCAGGAAGCCTTGGGGAGCCACGACGCCTCCTTCCACGCGTTTGAACTTTTCCTTCATCATCAACCTCCAGAGCTTGCCAAGGCCGGAACCGGCTGCAACGCAAATCCGCCGGGACATCCGTGGCCGGCCGCGAGCCGGTGCGGACCTCAACGGCACAGGATGAGGGCGAGGATTTGCACGGAGATGATTCGCAGCAACATGGTCAGGGGATAAACCGTCGCGTAGGCGATGGCGGGCGCGTCGGATTTGCAGACCGCGTGGGCGAAGGCCAGCGCGGGGGGATCGGTCATGCTGCCGGCCAGCAGACCGCTGATGGTGGTGAAATTCAGCTTCAAGACGGCGCGCGCAAGCGCGCCCACCAGCAGCATGGGGATCATCGTGATGAGCAATCCCGCGCCAATCCACAACAACCCCTCCCCGGAAAAGACGGTCGCGAAGAACTTTTCCCCCGCTTTCAACCCGACGCAGGCGAGGAACAACACGATCCCCAATTCGCGGAAAGCCAGATTCGCGTTGGCCGGCATGTACCAAATCACCGAACCGATCCGGCCGATCCGGCTCAAAATAATGGCGAGCAGCAGCGGACCGCCCGCCAGTCCCAGCCGCACCGGCACGGGAATTCCCGGGAAATGCAGGGGCAACATGCCGCACAGCACACCGAGGGCGATCCCGACGAAAATCGGGACGAATTTGGTTTCATTGAGCGCGGAAAGCGAATTGCCCAGTTCCCGGGCGGCCAGTTCCAGCGGTTCGGCCTCGCCCACCAGCTGCACCACATCTCCAAACTGCAGCGCCAACTGCCCCAGCGCCGTCATTTCCAGGTCCGCGCGATTCACCCGGGTGACGGTGACGTTGTAGCGCGCGTCGAGATCCAGCGCGTCAATGGTTTTGCCCAACACCTCTTTGCGGGTGACCGCCACTTTCCGCGTGATGACCCGGCCGGGCGACTGCGACAAATCCGCATCGCTGCGCAGTCCGACGATCACGCGAAACTTTTCCAGGTTGCGGCGCGTGCCGATCGCCAGAATCACGTCACCGACATGCACCACGGTCTGCTCCGTGGCGGTGTGCACTTCCTCCTGGCCCTGGCCACGAATGCGGGAGACGACCACGCCGATTTCTGCGCGGCCCGGCAGATCGCCGATGGTCAGTCCGTCGAGGTTCGTGTTGGTTACCAGCACGTTCATCCGTTCCACCGACTCAACCGCGCGCACCCGTTCCGAATGATCGGCTTCGGCCTCCTGTTTGGGGTTGATGCGAAACCCAAATTGCAACAGCAACAAGGAGGCAATAATCCCGAGCACGCCCCCCGGATAGGCCGCCGCGTAGGCCAGCGCGGGCAGCACGGTTTGGTCGGCCAGCGGTCCGCCGAGGGATTGGAGGGTCTGTTGCAGCGCCCCCAGCGAGGGCGTGTTGGTGGTCGCGCCCGTCAACAACCCCAGTGCCGCAATCAAATCCACGCCCAACCCCCAGACGCCCACCACCAGGGTCAATCCCACCCCCAATCCCACCACCAGCACCGCCAGCGCATTCAGCTTCAATCCCTGCTTCCGCAACGACGCAAAGAAACCCGGCCCCAGTTGCAGTCCGATCGTAAAGACAAACAAAATCAAACCGAACTCCCGCACGAACTCCAGGATGGTCGCTTCAATTTTGATGCCGAGATGTCCGATCAAAATCCCCGCGAACAACACCCCGGTCACGCCGATGCCCACCCCGCGAACTTTCAAACTGGAAAGCACCAGCCCCCCGGCGCCCACCGCGGACAACACCAACACCGCCCACGCCACGGGGTTCAACTCCGCCATCCTGGTCATCCACTCCATACGGGGCTAAATCAATCCTGCCGTTTCGGGAAAACCACAGCGGAGGTTCATGCTGTGCACCGCCTGCCCCCCCGCGCCCTTGATCAAATTATCCTCCGCACTCATCACAATGAGCCGTCCGGTGCGCGGGTCCAGACGCCAGGCGATCTCACAAATGTTGCTGCCCACAATGTTCTTGGTGTCCGGCAGCGCGGTCCCTTCCAACATCCGCACAAACGGCTCCCGCGCATACGCCTGCGCGTAGGCCGCCGCGATTTCCGCCCCCACCCGCGCCGCGCCCGGCGCATCCGTGACCGCCGCCCGCGGAGTCAGGTAGAGCGTCGTGAGAATGCCCCGATTCACCGGCATCAAATGCGGCGTGAACTGGATCACGACCCGCGTGCCGGCGGCCAGTGAGAGTTGTTCCTCGATTTCCGACAAGTGCCGGTGCTTGGGCACGCCATAGGGGCGGGCGCTCTCGTTGCACTCGCAGAACAGATAATCAATCTCCGCCTTGCGCCCCGCCCCGCTCACGCCGCTGTAGGCATCGGCAATGATCCCTTGCGGTTGAATCAACCCCGCCCGCAACAGCGGCAGCGTGGGCAGCAACACGCTGGTCGGATAGCAGCCGGGTGACGCGATCAAAGCGGCGCGTTTGATTTCCTCCCGGTAAAATTCCGGCAACCCGTACACCGCCTGTGCCAATAATTCCGGTGCGGGATGATCGTGCGCGTAAAATTCCTTGTAAACCGCCGGACTGCGCAACCGGAAATCCGCGCTCAAATCAATGACCGTCCCCCCGGCCCGGAGCAACGGCACGGCATACTCCGCCGCCACGCCGTGCGGCAGCGCCAGGAATACAATGTCCGCCTGTTTAGCCAGCTCGTCCGCCTGCGGCTCGACAAACCGCAACGCCCGGGAGACCGGATGGCTCGCGAACCTGGGAAACACCTGCGCCAGCGTTTTGCCGGCGTTTTGCCGTGACGTGACCGCCACCAGCTCCACCTGGGGATGATTCAGCAGCAGTCTGACCAATTCTTCCCCGGAATATCCCGAGGCGCCGATGATGGCGACTTTTTTCGTCTTCATTCTCCAATAAATTAGCGCCGCCCCGCGCGGCCCCCCGTCCACGACCTTCGTTTCAACCTTCCCTGGCGTCGCGACGGTAAAGGTCCGGCCGGCGCAGTTCCAGATGATTTTCCGGCCGGCCAACCGGCTTGAATCCAAACGCCGCATAAATCCGGTGCGCGTCCCGGGTCACCAGGTTGATGCGGCGCAACTCCCGCATTTGCGGATGGGCCATCACACATTCGATCAGCCAATGCCCCAGCCCCCGCCCGCGATACGCCTCCAGCACGTACACATCGCAAAGATAGGCGAACGTCGCATAATCCGTCACCACCCGGGCCAGCCCGATTTGCGCCGTGCCGTCAAACAGGCCGAAGCACAGCGAATGGCGCACGGCGCGCGCCACGATTTCACGGGGAATGTCCTGCGCCCAGTACGTGGTCCGCAAAAAGGCGTGAATGGCGTCCACATCCTGCAAGGCCGGATCCGTGGAAACCATCCACCGCTCTTTCTTCCATTCTCGCCACATAAATAAAAACCCCGCCAGCATCGCCAGCGGGGTGGAAAGGATTCCAGTCGGCTTAACGCTTGCTGAACTGAAAGCGCTTGCGCGCCCCCGGCTGACCATATTTTTTCCGCTCCTTCATGCGCGGATCCCGTGTCAGCACCCCGCCCTGTTTCAGCGTCGGGCGCAGGCTGGCGTCAAATTCCAGCAAGGCGCGGGCGATGCCGTGGCTGACCGCACCCGCCTGCCCGCTCGGGCCGCCGCCCTTCACGTTGACCTTGACATCCAGCTTTGCTGTCGTGCCGGTGAGCGTCAGCGGTTGGGTGGCGGTTGCCCGCAAGGTTTCCATGGGAAAATAATGATCGAACGCCCGGCCGTTCACGGTGATCTTGCCGCTGCCGTTTGCCAGGCGCACGCGGGCGACGGACGTCTTGCGCCGGCCCGTGCCGAGGAATTCAGGAGTCGTGGTAGCCATCGAATGTATTATGAGTGATTGAAACGGAAATCAATGCGCGGCCTTGAGTGCGGCCGGCCGCTGCGCGGAGTGCGGATGCTTGTCGCCCTTGTAAACCTTGAGCTTGGTCAGCAACACGCGACCGAGGCGGTTCTTGGGAATCATGCCCTTGACGGCGCGATGAATGAGCTGCTCGGGCTGCTTGGCGCGCAATTGCTCGACCGTGGTGTACTTCTCACCACCCTTCCAACCGGAATAGGTCATGTATTCCTTGGCGGTTTCCTTCTTGCCGGTGAGCCTGACCTTCTCGGCGTTGATGACAACCACGAAGTCGCCCGCGTCGAGGTGGGGCGTATAGACGGGCTTGTTTTTTCCCCGCAAAATGTCGGCCACCTGCACGGCCAGGCGGCCCAGGACCGCACCCTCGGCATCAATGACATGCCACTGGCGCTCGTTCAAATTCACTTTTGGTAAATGCGTTTTCATCAAATCCCGTCGAAGGGAGGGCGAAAGTATCAAATGCCGCCCCGAAGTCAACAGCTCTTTCGACTGGATTTTCGGGGGATGAATCCGGCAAGCTGCGGGTCCGAGTGGTAAAATCGCGTGTTGAGCACTGTCCCGTCAGCCTCCAGTTCGCCAACCCGCCGCCTGCTGGTGGTGGCCATCGGCCTTTACGCCCTGGACCAGCTCACCAAATACATCGTCCTGCAGTTGCTCGGCCAATGGCAGGAGCGGGTCATCATCCCCGGTTTCTTCAAATTCGTCCATTGGGGCAACACCGGCGCCGCCTGGAGCTTCCTCTCCGGCAACAACAAGCTCCTCGCCGCCGTCGCCGCCGTCGCCCTGGTGGGCCTGTTTCTCGCGCGCAAACACTTTGAACTGCGCTCCCGCCTCGGCCGCTTCGCGTTTGGCCTCGTGTTGGGCGGCATCGCGGGCAACCTGACCGACCGCCTGCTCCCCGGGCGCCAGCATGTCATTGATTTTCTGCGGTTCTATCTCAACACCGCCAATGGGGAGGTGGGATTCCCCGCCTTCAACGTGGCCGACAGCGCCATCTGCGTCGGCGTCACCCTGATCTTCTGGGTGTCGTGGCGGACGGAAAGAGCGGCCCGGCTCCCGGCTAAAACCTCCGCCGGGCCCGGGGTTTCCTGAGTCGCTGGAATGACTCCGCCGCGCACGGTCTCATTGACCATTGACCGCTCCTGGCCGGGCGAGCGACTGGATGTGTTCCTGCGCCGCCAATTGCCGGAGCTTTCGCGCGGCACGATTCAACGGCTCATCGCCACGGGTCACATCACGATCAATTCCCAACCGACCAAACCCACGCACGCACCGCGCGCGGGTGAACTGGTGCGGATCGAGTTTCCGGAAGCCAGCCCCGCCGCCACCCGGCCGGAAGCCATCCCGCTGGACATCCTTTACGAGGACGCAAGCCTGTTGGTGGTCAACAAGCCTCCCGGGCTCGTCGTGCATCCTGCCGCCGGCCACGAGTGTCACACGCTGGTCAACGCGTTGTTGCACCATTGTCGCGGTGAACTCAGCGGCATCGGCGGCGTGGCCCGGCCCGGCATCGTCCACCGGCTCGACAAGGAAACCAGCGGTTGCCTGGTCGTTGCCAAACAAGACGCCGCCCACATCGCTCTCTCCACCCAATTCGCCGCCCGCTCGGTGCAGAAATGCTACCTGGCAGTCGTCTGCGGCATCGTCCCGCATCCCTCCGGCCACATCCGCGCCGCCATCGGCCGGCATCCCACCCAACGAAAACGCATGGCCGTCCACTCCGACCAGACCGGTCGCTCCGCCCATACGGAGTATCGCGTCCTGGAGCGACTCAACGAAGCCACCCTGATGGAAGCGCGTCTGCACACCGGGCGCACCCATCAAATCCGCGTTCACTTCCGCCACCTCGGGTTTCCCATCGCCGGCGACCTCACCTACGGCCAACGGCAGACCCGGCGCCTGGCGGAACGAACCCGCTACGCAGCCCCGCGGCTCCTGCTCCACGCCTGGAAACTGACCTTCATCCATCCGCATACCGGCCAGCCTTTGACATGCTCCGCTCCCCTGCCTGCCGATTTCGAAGACGCGCTCCAATTCTTGCGCCGCCTTGAATAACGTCGCCACGACCCGCACCGGCTCAAATCCCGCGTCCGGTGTGGAAATCTCCGACGGCCCTGGTTGCCGGAGACTCAAGCGCGTCGTGCAACCAGGGACTTCACGGGCACAGAACGGTGCGGTAAAAACGGGGGGAGCTTGAACTGGCGTCTTGGAATTCCCAAGGGTCGGTATCGCCCTGGCCGCGTGTGCATTCCGTCCATTCTTGGAGATCCGTTGAACTCTCCACAACAAAGCGCAAACCGGTCACGCCACTGGCGCGGATTCGCCATGCTTCATTTTCCATGGATTCCGGGACCGATAATCGCATGGCAGGATGTGCCACCCATCGGGCCAGGCTGACTGCAGATTTATTGCCTGCGGCGGGAAAGAGGCCGCCCACCCACAACGCGTTTTCCTGCCATGCCATAGTTCGCACTCTTGGTACGGGAGTAGCGACCTCCCAACCGCGTAGCCCGGAGCCCAGTCGCGTCCAGTTTGTCCCATCAAATCGGGCCAGCGCCGGAATGTTTTGTCCGCCGGCCCCGGTGAAAAATCCACCCACGTAGAGGTTCCCGTCCCGTATCGTCAGGGCCATGATCGCCGTGGCGGGCGCCCACACCCCGTCCGTTGGCGGGGAGCCAACCGGATGCCACTGCGCACCATCCCAGCGCGCCAGATTATTGACCGCCACTCCACCCGCCGTTGCGAAGCGTCCACCGGCAAACACGTTTGTCCCGTCCACGACGATGGCTTGCACCGTGACGCCGGCCGCCCCGTCCATCCCACCACCCAAGGTTTCCCATTGACCATTTTTCCAAACGGCAATGCGGTTTGCCGCCAACGTGCCGATACGAGTGAAGCCGCCACCCGCGTAAAGATCACCTTCCGCCCAGGCAAGTGCCGTGATTCCGTTGTTCACCTGATCCGCCAATGTGCTCCATTGATGGCCATCCCACCGTTTCACCGTCCGACCGTTGACTTGGAAACCGGCAGGCGATTCACCGATGAAGAGATTCGTTCCGTCGCTGACCATGGCGCCGATGGGGCCGTTCGTGATGTTGCCGACCGGCTGCCATTGGTCGCCATCCCAGCGAGCAAGATGGTGAATGGTGGCGTGATTCACATTCGTGAACGCGCCCCCGGCAAACAACTGACCGTTTTGGACCACCAGACTCGCAATAACGGGAGCTCCGCCAATGTTCGTAAAGTCCCCGCCCAATTTCGCCCAAACGTTGGATTTCAATTGCCAGACGGCACGACCGCTCGCCCCGGCCGGTTCGGAATAAACTCCTCCGACGAACAGCGAATCTTTGTCGGCAGCGATTGAGAAAATGCTCAGAAAACCATCTGTCAGCGCGAGGCTGTTGTTGACCACCAACGGCTTCCACTGCGTGCCGGTCCACTCCGCGGCGTGTCCGGCGCGTTGCCCCTGAACCGAGAAAAAATAGCCGACCGCGAACAACCGCCCATCATCCGCAAGGCATAATTCGTTCGGATTTTCAGCCGCCGGCCAGGTATCCGCGCCGAGGGATTGCCAGGCTGAACCATTCCAACGCGCCACATTATTTATCGTGGTGCTTCCACTCTGCTTCAAACTGCCCACGGCATACAAACCACTGGGCGTGGAGAGCAGGCGGTCTGGTGCTTGATCGAATCCGTCGCCCACCGGCCACCAACTTTCCCCGTCCCAACGCGCGAGATTGTTGGCGGCAATTCCGCCGATATGGGTGAACGAACCGCTTCCGTAGAGTCCGCCGGCGTGGATGGCGAGCGTGCGAAAGGTTTGATTGGTCAGCCCAGGTAAAAGCTGCCAGGTTGCGCCATTCCAATACGCATTATACGGAATTGCCGTATCCGCAATGACGTTGAAGTCACCGGAAACATACACCGTCTCACCGCGCACGGCGATGCACCCAATTCCCTCCGTCCTGCCAATCCGGCTGTCGTACGTTTCCCAGACGTTTCCATTCCAACGGGCGACGCCGTAATAGTTGGTGTCGCCAGCCAACTGCAGGTTGCCCGCGGCAAACAAACTGCCGTTTTGAACCAGAAGCCGACGAACCCGCGCGGCGGCAATACCAGGCAACGCGCTCCAGTTTGTGCCGTTCCAACGGGCCAGACCGGGCAGCCAGTCATCGCCCGAACGCACGAAATTTCCACCGGCATAAAGTTCATGCTCCCAGACGGCCAAAGACGTGACTGTCCAGCCGATGGCATTGGTGGCGGACAATCCTTCACCCACCGGCCACCAATTGGTGCCGTCCCAGCGGGCCACGCCGGGGGCAAAGTTTGCGCCTGCACCCTGAAAAGCTCCGCCGACAAACAGTTCGCCGTCGTGCCATACCGCCGCCAGCGCACCTCCATCCAAAGCCGGTCGGCCAAAGCGAAAGTCCCAACGCGCATCGTCCGGATTGTCGGCACCGGCGCACCGCACGAGGCCCATGGCCAGGAATATCGCGGGGAGACGGTTCATCGGGCCAAATATTAAATGGTCCGCCATCGGGGTCAAGTCGGAGGCCGCTGTACCGCTGTGCGCCGGCCCCGCGAGCGCGGCCGCCTTGTTCTCGTTCACCCACCGGAAGCGGAGACAGCGCCGCCGCCCGGTTTTTCGATCGTCCGCCGGTCCCAACCGGATTTGCTTTGCCTTGACCGGCGCAAATGGTGTCTCATTCGCGGCAAGTTCTGTGCGGCTGCGGGGTGCGTAGCGGTTCGAAAGGCCTGGTTTCAGCGGGGTTGGGTGGGAACAACGGGATTGCCCCCGGAGGCATCGCAATTGCTTTATTCTTTGTGGTTTATGCGGATGGTTGGCTTGCGGCAACTCAACTCGGTCGGGAAATTCCTGATGTTCGTGCTCCTGGCGGGACGCGCCTGGGCCGGAGGCAGCGGACTTAACACGCTCGTCGTCGTCAATCAAAACAGCGCCGACTCCGTCGCGCTGGGGAACTACTATTGCGAACAACGTCAGGTGCCGGCGGACAACGTCGTCCGCATCTCTTGGAGCGGCGGGCGGGTGGCCTGGGACGCGGCGCAATTTGAAACGGTGCTGTTGCAGCCGGTGTGGCAAGCGCTCGCGCAACGCGGGTTGAGCGGACAAATTTCCCACCTGGTGCTGTCCATGGACATTCCGTATCAAACGGTGAACGGCAGCACCGTGAACAGCACCACCGCCAGTTTGTTTTATGGCGTGAAGCGGGATTCAGAGGCCGGTCCCCTGGCCAACAGCTATTTTGGCAGCGAGGGCGTCTTTCCCGACGCCGCCCCCGTCACCGCCCCCACGCCGTCCTTTCTGGCAACCATGATCACCGGGCCCACGCTGGCCGCGGCCAGGCGCGTGGTGGATCAGGGCGTCCGCAGCGATGGCACTTTCCCCGACGCGCCGGTGGTTTTGGCCAAGACCTCGGACCCGCTCCGACGCATTCGGTTTGTGGAGTTCGACGATGCCTGCTTCAACACGCAACTGCGCGGCAATTATCAGGTGATCCGGGTGGATGAGGATTCGCCGCTCGGACGCAGTGGTTTGCTGGGTTATCAAACCGGGCTGGCCTATTTTTCCATCGGTTCGGACGTGTTCGTGCCGGGGGCGATGGCGGACAGTCTGACCTCGTTTGGCGGGCAGCTTTTTAATGGCGGACAAACGACGGCGCTCGCCTTTTTGCAGGCGGGGGCCGCCGGCAGCTACGGCACCGTCGCGGAGCCGGGTGCGAACCTCGCCAAGTTTCCCCACCCGCAAAATTACTTCTACCAGGCGCGCGGCTTCACGCTGGCCGAATGTTACTACCAGAGTTTGCAGCTGCCGTATCAGGGATTGGTGGTGGGTGAACCCCTGGCCGCACCCTTTGCCCGGTCCGGCACAGGGACCTGGCTGGCTCCGTCCCCCCAAGCCGTGCTGCGCGGTGTGGCCCCGCTGCGACTCCACTTCTCCGCTGCGGAAGCGACCCGTCCGTTGCAACAGGTGGATCTGTTCGTGGACGGAAAATTTTTTCAAACCGTAACCCATATCGCGCCCCAGGCAGGAAACCGGATTGAAGCGCGTCTGGGCACTCAGCGGATCACCTACACGGTGCCCCCCGGAGCCACGTTGGGATCGATCGCGGCCGGGTTGGCGGCGGCCTTCAACGCCACCAGCGTCAGCAACCGCACCAGGACCCTGGCGGTGGCGTACGGAGACCGCGTGGAATTGCGGGACGCCGCACCGCGCCGGCCGGCCGCCCCCGTGAATCTTCGCCCGGCGACGGCGGCGGCACCGGAAGACAACTCTGCCGCACCGGTACCCTTTCACACCTCCGCCGGCACGGGACCAGCCCTGACGACGTTTATCACCGCGGCCCGGCCCGCGTTTCTGGATTCCCCGGCCCATGGCGCGCGGCAGTACACCGTCGGCGGCACGGTGCAAGTGGGGACCTGGTTGCAACTGCACCACATCCCCTCCAGCGGCGCGGTGGTGACGGTGGGCTACACCAATCAACAGCCCGGCGCCACCTCCGCCCAGGTCCTGTCCAACTTGCTGGCGGCGATCAACGCAACGCCGGCCCTGCAGGGCCCGGACGGTGTGGCGGCGGCGGATTTGACCACGGGATTCGGCAACCCCACCTTCACCCTGGTCGCGCGCAGTCCCGGACGCAGGGCGGCGGAAACGCAGGTGGCCTTCACGGGCTCGGGGTCGCTGGTGTTGAGTCCGGCACGCACGAATCGTCTGACCGCCAACCTGTCCGACCTGCAGCCGCGCAATCACCTCTACCTCACCGCCGGCGCGTTGGAACTGCCGGTGGAAGTGGCGTTCGACACGACGCCACTGCCCGATGGCCATCATGAACTGACGGCGGTGGCTTATGAAGGCAGTCACGTGCGCACGCAAACGAAAATCACCCTGCCGATACGCATCCAAAACACCACGCTGGAGGCCGCCTTGGATGCGCCCGATTTGGAGGCAACCAATGCGGTGAGTGGAACCTATCACCTGCAAGTCACGGCAAATGTGCCTGACGTGGTCCGCGTCACCCTGTTCAGCACGGGCGGCGCGCTGGAAACGCTGGAGGGTTCCGGACCCCAGCATTTTACCATCAGCGGAACGGCGCTCGGCGCCGGATTGCATCCCTTTTACGCACTTGTGCAGGACCGCGGCGGCCGACAATATCGGACGGCCACCCGGTGGACGCGCCTGGTGACGCCCTGAATCCAGCGGCGCGCGAGCCCCGTCATCGCGCGACGGCATCCGGTTCGCAACGCATCGCCGCTTTGCGGTCGGGCCGTCCGCTTCCATACGGTCGCCGCATGGGCGAAACGTGGAAAATGCTTGAACCGATTTCGCCGGGCGGCCGGAAGCCGGCCGATCGCATGTTCATGTCGCCCTTGACCCGGTGCGGGGCGGAAGCGGGGCGCGTGCGCGGCCGGTTGCTGCGCGAGCATTATGTGCAGCGCGCCTGGGCCGGCCCCCGCCACGTTCTTTGCCTCCGGCCCGGAGGGATAAACCGATTACCCTCCCGTGAACCGGGCCACGGGTGATGCCCTGCAGGACGTCTCGTCCCTATTCCGGCTGGCGGGCCGCCCAGGCACAGGCCTGGCGGAGCAGTTGCGGCACGCTCGAGTTGGTGAGGGCGCGCACGTCGTGCCCCAGCGTGGTTACAAACACCCGGCCCTGCCCGTATTCGCGGGCGAAGGCCATCGGATGTTTTTTCCCGTCCACCCGGGACTGCGCCTCGGCCAGGAGATGAATGGGTGCGGTGCCCGTCAGACACGTGTAGAGTTCGTCATCCGTTGCAAAGTCGTGCAATCCCCGGGTGATGGGATGGGTGGAATCCACGATCCGCACCGTGAACGGACCGCGCGGATCGTGCTGCGGCCTGTCCGGACCCGCCCCGTGCCAGACGCGGCCCAGCAGGTTTTGAAACTCCGGCCATTCGCCATGCCACGCCCCGCAGGCAAAGTGAACGCTCAACAGGCCGCCGCCGCGCTCGACATGCCGGCGCAAATTCTCCCGCGCCGCCACGCCGGGTGCGGACACCTCCCAATTTTGAAAATGCAGCACCACCACCGCGTAGTGGATGAGCGCCGCTGAATCCAGAAAATGCGGGTCCTCGACCCGGCGCACATCCAAGCGCGGATCCGCGGCCAGAATCCGCTGCAACACGGGGCCGGTTTCACGCCATTGGTGCCCCGGATAATCCACGCCGGTCACGAGGAGAACGCGCGCCGGCTCCGCTGCGCGCCCCGGCACGGCCGTCAGCACGGCGACACCCAACACCAGCCAGCACCAGCAGTCCTTCATTCCCCTGCCTCCTTCAAATCAACCGGGTCTGCCCGGGAATGCAAACCGGATACGCCCCGTCCGGCCCGGGTTGCACCGGCGCCTCCATTCCGTCGCGGCACTCCTCCGGCCTGGGCGGATAGGCAAAATCCGACGCGTTGATTTCCTCCCAGGTGATCTGCTGGCCGGTGTAACAGGAAATCTGACCCATGATGGTGGTCAAGGTGCTGCGCACCATGTAATCGCCATTGTTGATCGGCCGGCCGGAGCGAATGGCGGCGAACAGGAGGTCATGTTCCCGCTGGTACGGATCGCAGTGGCCCTGCCAGCGCCAGTTCTTTTCGCCCCAGATGCGGCAGTTTAAGAGCGACGCCTTCCCTTTCGAGCCGAGGACGAGGCTCGAGGCTTCATCATAGCAACCGGTGGTGGTGCGACAGAACGCGTAGATGCGCACGCCGCCTTCCATTTCATAAATCACCGAGTGATGGTCAAAGACGTTGCCATACTGGGGCCCGGTCATGGACGAGCGCCCGCCCAGGCCGTGGCACTTGAGCGGGACGCCTTCGTGCAGCACCCAGCGCGAACGGTCCAGGTTGTGCACGAGTGATTGCGGCACGTCGTCGCCGGACAGCCAGGTGAAGTGATATTGCGTGCTGCACTGCCATTCCAGCTCGGTCAATCCCGGCTTGCGTTCGGTAATGCCGTAGGGCGCGCGCAGAAAATTTTCCTCGAGGGCGATCACTTCCCCGATTTCCCCGTCGTGAATGCGTTGGACCGTTTCCGCGTAGCCGGTGTGATAGCGGCTTTGCAACCCCGACACCAGACAGAGTTGTTTTTCCCAGGCCAGATTCTCCGCCTGCTGCAGCTGCCGGATGCCATACGGATCAATGCCGTGCGGTTTCTCGACGAACACATGCCGGCCCGCCGCCAGGGCGGCATGGGCGTGGAACGGATGAAACTTTGCCGCGTTGGCGATCAGGACCACGTCCGACGCGGCAATGACATGCCGGTAGCTGTCGAATCCGGTGAAGCAATGATCATCCTTCACCTGCACCTGATCCGCTTTGCCGTCCCGGGCCAGCTCGGCGGTAATCGCCCGGCGCGCGTTGTGGATGCGCTCCAGAAAAATGTCGCCCATGGCCACCAGCCGGGCGCCGGGATCGGCGCGCAACGCCTGGGCCCCCGCGCCGGTGTTGCGACCGCCGCAGCCAATCAGCCCCACCTTCAGCACGTCGCTGCCCGCGGCATGGGCAAAGCGGCTGATCTCCAGTCCGGCCAGCGTCGTGGCGGCGGCGGCGGTGGCCGAGGATTTGAGAAAATGGCGGCGGGTCAAATCCAAATGGTGCGGCGTTTTCATAAAATCAGGCTTCCAGGTGGTCCGGTTGTCCGATGATGACCGAGCAGACGACCGGACACAAGCCGCGAGACCGCCGCGAGACCGCCGTAGCGGAAACTGCGCCCCGGGCTTCCGGGTTGAAGTCCGGCAGGGAATCCCCTACGCTGGCCGGGTTATGACGTTGACAGAAAAACTGCTGGCGCGCGCCGCCGGCAAAGCCTCTGTGCAAGCGGGGGACAATGTTTGGGTGAAAGCCCATGTGTTGATGACGCACGATGTGTGCGGACCGGGGACCATTGGCGTGTTCAAGCGCGAATTTGGCCAGGACGCCAGGGTCTGGGACAAAAACCGCGTGGTCATCATCCCGGACCACTACATTTTCACAACGGACAAGCGATCGAACCGCAACGTGGACATTCTGCGGGAATTCGCCAATGAACAGGGGCTGCCCTATTTCTATGATGTCATTGATGATCCGCACGGCACCTGGCATTTTGACGCGTCCAAGGGCGAGCAGAAACGCCAGTATGGCGTAAACTACGCCGGCGTCTGCCACGCCGCGCTGCCGGCCAAGGGGCACACCCGCCCGGGTGAAGTGCTGTTTGGCACCGATTCGCACACCTGCATGGCCGGAGCCTTCAACGAGTTTGCCACCGGCATTGGCAACACCGACGCCGGGTTTGTAATGGGCACGGGCAAATTGCTGCTCAAGGTGCCCGAGACGATGCATTTCCAGCTCGAGGGCAAGCTGCAGCCGGGCGTGATGGCCAAGGACCTGATCCTGCATTGCATCGGCGAAATTGGCTTCGATGGCGCCACCTATCGGGCCATGCAATTCGACGGGCCCGGCGTCGCCTCGCTGTCCATGGACGACCGCATGACGATGGCCAACATGGCGATTGAAGCCGGCGGCAAGAACGGGATCTTTCCGTTCGATGCGCGCACGGCGGAATACGTGGATGCGCGCGTGAAGCTCAACGGCACGGAATCCCGTTACGAACCGGTGACGCTGGATCGCGACCAGAAGTTCATCTACGAGCTGGTGGTGGATTTGTCAAAACTCGAACCGCTGGTGGCGTGCCACCCGGATCCGGGCCAGCGCAAAACCGCCCGCGAGATGAATCACCTGAAGCTCGACCGCGCCTATGTCGGCTCCTGCACGGGTGGCAAGACGAGCGACTTCGTGGAATTCGCCCGGGTGCTGCGCGGGCACAAGGTCAAGATTGACACCTTTGGCGTGCCGGCCACACCGCAGATCGTGGATGAATTGCAAATGACCCGCTGGGGCAACGAAACCATCTGGCAGATCCTGACCAACGCCGGAGTGCGCATGACGGAAAATGCCGGGTGCGCCGCGTGCCTGGGCGGACCGGTGGACACCTTCGGCCGCATCAACAAGGCAGGCGTCAACTGCATCAGCACCACCAACCGGAACTTCCCCGGCCGCATGGGCAACAAGGAATCGAAGGTGTTTCTGGCCAGCCCGGCCACCGTGGCGGCGAGCGCCATCACCGGCGTCGTCACCGATCCGCGGGAGTTTCTGAGCTGAACCGCCACTTCCCCGGCCCTCTCGCCTGCCGCGTGATGGCGGGGCAGCGATGGCGACCCTACCGGGACTCGAACCCGGGCTACCTCCGTGAAAGGGAGGTGTCCTAACCGCTAGACCATAGGGTCGTCGAGGGCGGAAATGTTATTGAAGTTTACCGTGGTGTCACGAAAAAACCCGAACAATTTCTTGCCAATTGCCGGACGACAAAGTTCAATGGGCGCTCCTTGAGCGGCTGGGTAGCTCAGTCGGTAGAGCAGAGGACTGAAAATCCTTGTGTCGGCGGTTCGATTCCGCCCCCAGCCACCATCCGCCCGCAAACCCGCCTTTTTCACAAGACGGATTTTCTCCGTTCTCCCCGGCGGAGTTGCCCCGATTGGAGGCTGATGCCCTGCAATGCCAGCCTGCGGCAGCTCAGTACCGGCGCAAGCATTCACCCGCGCGCCTGCCGACGGGGTCCGGGCGACGGCCTTCGATTTCCCCGGACAATGTCAGAGCGTGTTCCCGTTTGAAACGTCCACCCTGCCGACCGCATCCCGGCGTGTCCCAGACACCGTCTGGGACACGGCGGCATCTGGGAAGTCGGGCGCGGGCGGGTGGTGAACGCGGAGTTCATCGCGGGGGCCAGGCGGCGCCCACATCCGAGCTGCGCGGGGCGATGCCGCCTCCGGTCGAGGGCGACTTCAATTGCTGGTGCGCGCGCGATAAGCCCGGAAGCCGGAGTCCAACGAAATGATGTTGGTCCATCGTCCGGAGCCGGTGGCGGACAGGGCATTGGTGCGCCAGGCGGTCCAAGTGTGCAGATCCGTCGAGCTTTCGATCACGTAGGTTTCACCCGGTTTGCCGGCCCCGACCAGTTCGTTGTCCCGTTCCAACGCCAGTTCGGGAACACGGCTCGGCAACGTGGTGGCGTCAAGAATTTCGTCGGTCAATCCGTGCGCGGTCCAGGTCATGGTGCGGCCATTGATTTGCATCAATGCGTAGTGAAACAGTGAAAATTCCTCGGTGAAGAGCGGCCAGAACGCGACGCGCTCGGTGTCGAGATAACCGCCGCCGCCGCCAACGACGGTATAGGTGACGCCATTGGTGATGCCGCGGTTGTAATTGTGCGAGTGGCCGTTGATGACCATGTCCACATGGTATTGGCGGAAGAGCGGCACCCAGTCGTTGCGCACCCAGGTCTCGCCCGTGTACCCGCCGCCGTTCCAGAGATTGGCGTAGGGCAGGCGATGGAAGCTGACCACGCGGAAGGCGGCGCGCTGGGTTTCGGGGCGGGACAATTCATTGACCAGCCAGGCGTATTGTTCGGGCGAAGCCGTCGTGGAGGCCTCCGAGTTCAAAAAGATGAAGCGGGAGTTGCCGTAATCAAAGGCGTACCAGGCGCCGTTGCCGGGCAGCACGCTGTAGGCATAGCTGTAGGCGTATTCCGCGTCGTGATTCCCGCGCGAGAACAGGACCGGGCGGGTTTGCGCGATATTGTCAAATTCCAGTGCATCGAACCAATACGCCTTCCAGTCGTGGAGCGAGTTGCCGCTGCTGGCGAGGTCGCCCGAGACGCCCATCCAGTCCACCTGATTGGTGATCATGCTGGGGATCAATTGATGCAGCACTCCCGGGCCGTTCTGGCTGTCGGCCCACCAGGCCACCGCAAACGGAGTGTCGCGATGCGGCGCGGTGCGGAACCAATAGTTGGAGGACGCGGTCGTGCCGCTGCGCACGCGATAGACGTAGTGCTGCTCGGTTTCCAGTTCGCGGATCGTGGCCCGATGGATGAAATGCGTGGCGTCGATCTGCACCGTTTCAATCTGGCTGATGGTGTTTTCGTTCACGTTGGAGCGTCCCCAATCCACGTAATGCCGGGTGAGGTTGCCATCCGTTTCCCAGAACAGGCGCATGGCGTTGGTGCGATAATCCTGCAGCATGGGCAATTTGGTGATTTGCGGCGAGGGCGAGAGCGGCCAGGGTTTTTGCAGGCGCACCACCACGTCATCCGCCATGCCGTCGTTGTCCGCATCGCGCCGGTGATCGGCGAGGATTTCCACCCGGAGCTTGCGCGCGCCGGCCGGCAGCAGGCCGGACAACGGGCGCAGTTGCCAGGCGTTGTTGCCGGCAATCATGGAGCGCACGGCGGAAATCTCCTGATCGGCGGCATCGAGAAAACCAATCCGGCAGGATACTTGATCGTCGAAGGCGCCGGGATTCTGCGGCGTGCGCAACCAGACTTCCGCATCCAGCGCCGTGCCGGTGTCGAGATCGGCAGGAGTAAAGCCCTTGGCGATGAGATCAATATCCTGACGAATGACCGTGTTGCTGCCGGAGGCGTTGTTGCCGCCGTGGAAAAAGCGGGTGCCGCCGTGGGGCGCGCCTTTGCCGCCGCTGCTGGTGAGATACAGGGGATTGCCGGCGAGGGTTTGCCAGCCGACGTCGAGTTGCTCGAAATCGCCATTGGTTTGCAACGGCTGCCCGAAAAGCGGGTTCAATTCACCGAGCGAACCATAAACCGAAAAGTCGCTGTCCGAGGCGTCCGTCAGGGCGGGCACGTTCACGGAGGTGAGGCGGATGCGGTAATTGTTGGTGTCGCCCAACATCGGGTGAATGGCCCACAGAAAATTGCTCTGGCTGAGCGCCACCTGCCCCAGCGTCTGGTGGAAAGTATCGCCCCGGTAGAGATCCACCCGCACCCAGCCGCTGGGATGGTTCACCGTCCAGGCAATGGCTTGGGTGGTGCCGGCTTGAAAATTTTCGCCGCCGTTGGGGGTCACCACCTGCAACGAATCGGGAGCGACCGGCGCGGGAATGCCCGCGGCAGTGGCGGCGCCCAGCGCGGCAACCTCCACGGGCAGCATGGCGGCGGCGCGGAGCTGCACGCTGTTGATGTAACCACCGGCATTTTCCTGATCGTTGTCGGCGAACAACAGAAACGTCGGGCCGAGCGCCCAACGCCCGTCCAGTTCGAGCCCGTCATTCTGCTGCACCTGGGTGCCGTTGACATAACTGGTCAAGGTGCCGGCCACATTGTCCACCACCACCGCCAGGCGGTTCCAGGTGCCGTCGCCGACGAAGCCGCCGTAATTCGCCGAAATGCCGAGGCTCTGGCTGGAATTGATGAACCACTCGCCATCGTCGGAGTTGGCGGGATTGGATTGGTAGAGCACCGCCCAGCCGGAGGGACGGCTCGGGAACATGACGTCCAAGATGAGCGTGTACTGGTTCAGCTGGTTCCCGCCGCCATTGCCCCCCAGACCGTGGTTCACGACAAAATGGGTGCCGCGGGTGAACGAGGCAACCTGTGCGGACGCACCGTCAATCGTCTGGGTCGTGAACGCGACCCCCGCGCTGGACGCCGGGGCGGCGTACCCGGTGCCCAGGGCGCTCCCGCCCACGGTTGAATTCAGATTGCCGTTGAAGTCATACTGGGCATAAGTGGGCGGAGGCGGGGGCGCGGGAATGCCGGCGGCCGTCGCCCCGCCCAGGGTTGTCAGATACGCGTCGGGGAGCGCCACATCGTGAATTTGAATGCTGTTGACGAAACCTGGCCGGGTTTCCCCGTCCTCATCCGTGAACAGCAGGGCCGTCGGGGCCAGCGCCCACCGGCCATCCAGGCTGCCCGTGAAGTTTTGCACGCCCACCAGGTTGCCATCAATGAACTTGCGCAATTGTCCGCTGGGGAGCGTCAGGTCAAAGACGAAGGCGATGCGATGCCAGGTGTTGGGAAGGAGCGCTCCGTCATAAACGGCGGAAATCCCGATGCCGTTGTTGCTGCCCACAAACAAATCCGCGTCGTCGCCATTGCCGGCGCTGGTCTGCAGCAACGCCCGAAATTGGCCGGAACTGGTGCCGGGATACATCACGTCCATGATCAGCGTGTACTGATTCACGTAGCTGGCGCCGCCGCTGGGCGCGATGCCATGTGTCATGACGTAGCCTTGCGCCGGCGTCGTCGCCGGAAACGCCATGACCACTGCGGTGTCCCCTGCAATGGTCTGGGTGGTGAACGCCGTCGCGCCAGCCGTGTCCCCCCGATAAGCCAGCGCCGTGCCGACCGTGGCGGTCAGATTGCTGGAATTGAAGTCCCATTGGCCGGTCACCGCGCCGTAAGCGTGAGTGCCCCCGCCGAGGATCAGCGCGTGGACGAGCAATATGTAGAGACGATGCAAGTTCATAGGCGATCAATTCTGACGATAATAATTCAGGATAGTCTATCGCCTGATACCTGCCGTTTGGCAATACAATAGTGCGGCGGGAAGGCGTGGTGACCCTGGTTTGAATGCCTTGCGTCCGGCCTCCGCAAATCGCGGGACAGAGAAGACAGAGAAACTTGGGCAGCCGGGCATGCCTTCGCTCCGGGCAAAACTGCCGCCCGTGGCGACGTCGGGCGGACACCGCCTCCAAAAGGTTGACCACTGCGGCAGTTCCCGTTTCGTAGCCTGGCAGGGAACGAATCGGGAAACCTCCAGGCCGCTGCTGGCCGTCCTCCCCAGCCGTGTGCCGTGCCCCGCGGACGAACGGGGCGGTCAGGCCGTACTTGACGCTGCGCCGCCGCAAGATTACACCCTGCTGGCGATGTTGCGTTTGCCACCACCACTATGAAATCCGCCATCCTCGCTCTGGACCAGGGCACGACCAGTTCGCGCGCCATCGTCTTTGATCACACCGGCGCCATTCGCGCTGTGGCGCAACAGGAGTTGTCCCAGTCGTTCCCGCGGGCGGGCTGGGTGGAACATGATCCACAGCAAATCTGGGAGACGCAACTGGCCACCGCCCGCCGCGCCCTGGCGGAGGCGGGGTTGAAGTCCGGCGACATTGCCGCCATCGGCATCACCAATCAACGCGAAACCACCGTGCTATGGGACCGGAAGACCGGCGCCCCCGTACATCCCGCCATCGTCTGGCAGGACCGGCGCACCGCCGCGTTTTGCGACGAACTCAAGCGCGCCGGACACACCGGGTTGATTCAACAAAAAACCGGGCTGGTGCCGGACGCCTATTTTTCTGGCAGCAAATTGCGCTGGCTGCTCGATCAGTTTCCCGGCGCGCGCGCGCGGGCTCAGCGCGGCGAACTGGCCTTCGGCACGGTGGATTCCTGGCTGCTCTGGCAGCTCACCGGGGGCGCCGTGCATGCCACCGACGCCAGCAACGCCTCCCGCACCCTGCTGTTCAATTTGACCACGGGGACGTGGGATGAGGAGCTGCTGCAACTCCTGAACATTCCGCGTGAGGTGCTGCCGGAAGTGCGGTCGTCGGGCGAAATCTACGGTGAAACGGCGGCGACGCTCTTCGGTTCGCCCCTGCCGATAGCGGGCATCGCCGGAGATCAACAGGCGGCACTGTTTGGGCAAAACTGTTTCACGCGCGGGATGGCCAAGAACACGTACGGGACGGGTTGTTTCTTGTTGATGAACATTGGCTCCGAACCCCGGCCTTCGCAGAACCAGTTGCTCACCACGGTGGCCTGGCGGCTCGGCGGGAGCACGGAGTTTGCGCTGGAAGGCAGCGTCTTCATCGGCGGCGCGGTGGTGCAATGGCTGCGGGATGGCCTGGGCCTCATCCGGTCCGCCCAGGAGATTGAATCGCTGGCGGCGAGCGTGCCGGACAGTGGCGGGATCTATCTCGTGCCCGCGTTCGCCGGACTGGGGGCGCCGCACTGGGATCAATACGCGCGTGGCACCCTCACCGGTCTGACCCGCGGCACGACCGCCGGGCATCTGGCGCGCGCCGCCCTGGAAGGCATTGCGTTCCAAGTGGCGGATGTGCTGGAGGCGATCACCCAGGATTCGGGGATTGCCGTGAACGAACTGCGCGTGGATGGCGGCGCGTCGGCCAACAACCTGCTGCTGCAGTTTCAGGCGGACATTTTGCAGGTGCCCGTGGTGCGCCCCCGGGTCATTGAAACCACCGCGCTCGGGGCCGCGTACCTGGCGGGACTGGCCGTCGGGTTTTGGAAGAACCGCGACGAAATCCAACGTGCCTGGCAGATGGACCGCACCTTTGCACCCCAAATGTCGCGTGCGGACGCGGTTCACCGGCGACAACGCTGGGCCGAGGCCTTGAACCGCGCCCGCGACTGGGAGGAACATTCGAGCGTCAAGCCGGCCGGTCGCCAGTGAGCCGGCGCGTGACACCAGTTGATCATCCTCTAACCCTCCCCCCAACCAACCCGGACTCAAAATTGTTATGAACTCTCTTTTGGCGGAATTTATTGGCACCTTGTTGCTGGTCGCCTTCGGCAACGGCGTGGTGGCCAATGTCCTGCTGGCGCGCACCAAGGGCTTCAACGGCGGCTGGATCGTCATCACCGCCGGCTGGGGTCTGGCCGTGTTCGTCGGCGTCTTTTGCGCCCAGGAATTCAGCGGCGCTCATCTGAATCCGGCCATCACCGTGGCCATGGCGCTGGCGGAAAAGTTTGCCTGGGTCGAGGTGCCCGGCTATCTGCTGGCGCAACTGCTCGGTGGCGTGGTGGGCGGAATGCTGGTCTATGGCTTTTATCGCGAACACTTCAAAGCTTCGGACGATCCAAACGCCAAGCTCGCCTGCTTTTGCACTGCGCCGAACATCCGCAATCTTCCCCAGGCGTTCTTTTGCGAGCTGGTCGGCACGTTCATGCTGGTCTTTCCGGTTTTTCTGATGGTCGGCGCGAAAGCCAAACTGCCGTCCACACCCGACGAGGTTTTGATTGGGTTGGGCACCTTGGGGGCCGTGCCGGTGGCGCTGCTGGTATTCGCCATCGGCTTGTCGTTGGGCGGCACCACGGGCTACGCCATCAATCCGGCACGCGATCTCGGTCCGCGACTGGCGCACGCCATCCTGCCGGTGCCGGGCAAACGCGGTAGTGATTGGGGCTACGCCTGGGTGCCGGTCATCGCGCCGCTGGCCGGAGGGGTGCTGGCCGCGCTGGCATATCGCCTCGTTATTCCCGCCGTTTAGAGCGCTTTATGTATTCCTGCCTCACGAACAAGCACAGCATTTCTCTGTTCGGACTCAGCCTTTATTGAGTTGCGTCCGCTCTAAAGTCCCGGCGCGCACGCCGGCAACCGCCCCGCGAGAGCCCTCCATGCTCCAAGCCGGCACCGTCCGCTCCGATGGCGCCCGCCAAACTGCCTGCATCCATCTTCCCACCGGCAGCCCGATGGTATCGGCTGGTACGACCACAAACAGCTCGTCCCGGATCTGATGAAACTGGAAGGAGCGGCCCGACCTCACACCCCGGCGATGCCGGGAAACCGGACGGGCGACCGGACCGGGGGAAGACGGCAGGCACGGCCAGTGGCCGGAACTTTTTTTGTCCCGGATTATTTGCTGGCGTTCACGGTTGATTTGCCTAAGCTCCTCCGGAAATTATGCGGTCAATGTTACAACGTTTCTTCGCGCCGGGAATGACTTCCCCCACGACCTCGCTCGCCTTGCTGCTGTTGCGCTTGTGGCTGGGTTTGACGCTGTTGTTTAATCACGGCCTGGGCAAACTCACCAATTTCAGCAGCATGTCGGAGAATTTCCTGAACCTATTCGGCCTCGGCAGCACCACGAGTCTGGCCCTGGCGGTCTTCGGTGAATTTTTCTGTGCGGCGCTGCTGGCGGTGGGTTTGGTGGGGCGGTTTGCGGCCCTTTGTCTGGTTCTGAATATGACCGTGGCCTTTGCCCTGGTACACAAGGCGGTCTTGAGCGGACCGTCCAGCGGCGAGCTGGCCTTCATTTATTTGGCCGGCTTTGTGGCATTGCTGGCGGCGGGGCCCGGCCGGTTTTCGGCGGACGCGCTGCTTTTCGGCAAACCGACCCGGGCGAAGCAAAGCAATTGAAATCGCCGTGACGGCGGCGGGCTCAGTCGCCGGGAGACGGGACACGCATGACGAATGCGTCAAGCGCCAGGCCGAACAACCCGGGTCTGCGCCCCCGGCTGGCGGAGCGTCCGCGCCGGCGCATGGAGCGCCACCACGCGATGCGCGGCGGGACGGATTCCCCGGCCACAGGCCGCCCGGGATCAATAGTCAGCGCCTCCCGACCATCCCGGCAGGCCGCCCGCGTCAGTGGGTGGGACAGTGCCGGCCGGCCCGGAGACGCAGGCGGCCCGACTTGACCCGGACGGAAAATTCCCCGATGCTGGCGATGTCGTTTTGGGGCGCGTACTGGTTTCGACCAAGTGAATTCGTCAGAAGCGGCATGCCGAGGACGATGCGTTGGCCTCGTTAATCATCGCATCAAAACATAACTGCTAACGAAGAATTAGCTCTCGCGGCCTAAAGCTGCCGCGACGTTCGCCCACTGACACCTGCTAGGAGGGACGAACGCCACAGCAGGCATGGTGGAAGGCGGAGATCGCGCGCCCAAACCGAGAAAAAGCCATGCGAACTAAGCAGCGGGATTCGAGTCCGGACGCCATCCCGCCGCCGACAAAAACTTCCGGACTAAGCATGTAGTCGCGGCTGATTGATTGATTTGGGACGGGGGTTCAACTCCCCCCGCGTCCACCACCCGGCGCGGAAGGAACCCGGCTGGCTGTTTCCGTCCCGTTTCCGCCAGCCCGGAGTGCCCGCCCGCGGGAAGCCGTGCCGTTCGCGCCGGCGCGTGGGAGCGGCCAGCTATTTCGCTTGGCGTTCCGGAGGCGGCGTTTTATTTTCGAGTTCATGAAATTGACCTGCATGCTCAGTTTGGCCCTGGTGGCACTGACTTCCTGCGCGGCGGAGGATGAAGCCGGCTTCAAATCGTTGATGGATGGCAAGACGTTCACCGGCTGGAAACTGGCGACGGAGAACACCAATTCGTTCCGGATTGAAGACGGGGCGTTCGTGGCCAACGGCAACGCCTGCCACCTCTTCTACGTGGGCGACGCGCAGCCGTTCAAAAATTTTCATCTCAAAGTGGACGTGAAAACGGACCCGGTGTCCAACGGCGGCATTTATTTCCACACCAAGTACCAGGAAAAGGGCTGGCCGCGCGGCGGGTTTGAATGCCAGGTTAACAACACCCACGGGGACTGGAAAAAGACCGGCAGCCTTTACGACGTGGTGAACGTCTCGCAATCGCTGGCCGCGGACAACCGGTGGTGGACGCAGGAAGTCATTGTTGAGGGCCGCAAAATCACCGTGAAAGTGGACGGCAAAATTGTGTTGGAATACACGGAGCCGGCCGGCGCCCAACCGGGCAAGGATTTCGAGCGCAAACTGTCCGAAGGCACTTTTGCCCTGCAGGCGCACGATCCCAAGAGCGTGGTGCGCTATAAAAACATCCGCGTCAAACGACTCTAATTCGCCCCCACCCGGCAAATGCCGGTGGGCATGCCGTTCCCGGCCTCCAGCCGGCGCCAGCCGGCCCGGCATTTGTCATTAAACCAATCGGCCCTATAATCTTTGCATGCTGGCAACGTCAGAAATCATTCAAGCCGCCGCGCAATCCCGGCGGATGACCGAACTCTGGGCGCGGTGGCGCAAAGTGCCGCTGTACCGTGAGACGGCGGGGCGTCCCCATCCGGCGCTCCGGGATTTGCCCATCATTACCAAGCGCGAAATGCGCGCGGGCTTCCCCGGCAATTTCCTGCCGGAGCCACTCTCGCTGGAGGACCTGGTTTCGCGACAGATGGTGGAACTGGAGTACACCTCCGGCACGTCGGCGGAGCGGTTGCCCGTCATCATGCCCATGGGCTGGTGGAACGAGCAGGAAGCCCGGGCGTTGCGTCTGAACCCGTTCATCGCCCGCGTGCTGGCGGCGCATCCGGGCGCCCGCCGGGCCACGCTGACACCCCCCGCCTGCAACGGCCTCACCTGCCCCGCCGTCTGGGCTTCGCCCGCCGAACGCACGATCGGCACCACCCTCTACCTGAATCTGGCGCGCATTCCGTTCACGCTCGACCCGGCAGACCAGCAACGCATGGCGGATGAAATTCTGGCCTGGCAGCCGCAATTTCTGGACCTGGACCCCGTGCATGGCGCGTGGTTCGCACAGTTCTGCGAACAGAAGGGCATCCGGTTTCCCTCGCTGCAATTCATCCTTTGCAGTTACGAATTCGTCAGCCACACGCATCGCCGGATATTGCAACGGGTGTTCGGTGTGCCGGTGTTCAACCTCTACGGTTCGACCGAGACCGGCCATCTGCTCATGGAAAATGAGGCGGGGCTGATGAAACCGAGCTACGACACGGCGTATCTGGAAGTGGAGGCCCCGGATGCCTCCGGGATCGGGGCGCTGCTGGTCACGACCCTTTCCAACGATTACATGCCCTTGTTGCGGTATCGCATCGGTGATCTGGCGCAGCGCCATGAAGGCGCCTACGGCACGGATTATCTCGTGCATGGCCGGAGCCGCGACGCCCTGACCGCGCCCGATGGCCGCCGCATCACGACATGGCAGATTGATCAATGCCTGAGCGGCATCGAAGGCATCATCCACTACCAGGTGCGGCAGACGGACGGGGATCAATTCGATCTGCGGTTCATCCCTGCGACGGCAGGCCCGGACGCGGCGGCGCAGGCCACCCTGGCGGCACGGTTGCAAAAGCTGCTGGGTGTCCCGGTGAAAATCACCGCGGTGCCGCTGCTGCTGCCGGAAGCCTCCGGAAAATTCCGCCTCACCCATCGCACCCTGACTTGAGTCAAGCCGGGCACTCCGCCTCCATCGTGGTCAGTTTGGATGCCTCGGCCTCCCATTGCAAAGTCAGTCTGGCCAGTTCATCCGCGTTGGTGACAAATTCGCGATTCAGTTGAACGGCCCGCCCACCGTTTTGATAAGTCTCAGGCTTTTCCAACTCCGCCGAAATTTCAGTCTGCCGCCCTTCCAATGCCTGAATCCGCTTTTCCAGGTCGGCCACGATTTGACGCTGTCCTTTCAAATGCCGCGAGCGGGCCTGTCGCGCCTCGGCGGCGCGGCGGCGTTGCTCCCTGCGATCCATCGTTCCTTTGGCGCGCGCCCCGGGTTCGAAGTCATTCGGCCTTGCGCCCGCCGTCAGCGCCGCGCGCGCCGAGCCCGCTTGGGTTTTATCAAGGTAGTATTGGTAATCGCCCGCGTAATGCGTCAGCGTCCCTTGATTCACGTGAACGACCTTGTTGGCCAGGGCCCGGATGAAATAAACATCGTGGCTGATGAAAATGAGCGTGCCCTCGAATTGCCCCAGCGCCCACAACAGCGCGTCAATGCTGTTCATGTCGAGGTGTGTGGTCGGCTCGTCCATCAGTAACAGATTTGGCGGATTCAGCAGCAACTTGACCAGCGCCAGGCGGCTCTTTTCGCCACCACTCAGGACGCTGACTTTTTTGAACACGTCATCGTCCCGGAATAAAAAGCTGCCGAGCAGGGTGCGGACAAACTGTTCCGTGACGCGGCCGGGCGTGGCCAGCGCCTCGTCCAACACGGAGCGGGACGGATCCAGCATCTCCACGCGGTACTGTGAGTAATAACCGGCCTGGACCTGATGGCCGAGTTCGCGTTCGCCTTGATCAGGCGTAAGCGTCGCCGCCAGTAATTTGAGCAGCGTGGATTTGCCCGCGCCATTCGGTCCGACCAACACGATGCGTTGACCGCGTTCGGCCTCAAAATCCACGCCGCGATAGACCGTGTGCGCGCCGTAAGCGAAATGCACCTGTTGCAAGCGCACCACGCGCTGGCCGCTGCGCGGCGGCTGCGGGAAACGGAAGTTCACCTTTTTTTCGGTCTCGCGTGGCGCTTCAATTTTTTCCATGCGCTCAATCTGCTTGAGCTTGCTCTGCGCTTGTGAAGCTTTGGAGGCCTTGGCGCGAAAACGATCCGCGAATTCCTGCAAGGCAGCGATTTCGCGCTGCTGATTTCGATAGGCGGCCAGCGCCTGCTCCTCCTTCGCGGCGCGTTGTTCAAGGTAGGAGTCGTAATTGCCGCGGTAGCGCAACAGTTTGCCCAGACGGATTTCCACCACCGAGTCAACCAGCGCATTGAGGAATTCGCGGTCGTGGGAAATTACGAAAATGGCGCCCGGATAATTTGTCAAATACGCCTGAAACCACAGCAACGCTTCGAGGTCGAGATGGTTCGTTGGTTCATCCAACATCAACAAATCCGGCGCCTGCGTGAGCAACCGTGCCAGGTGCGCGCGCATCACCCAGCCCCCGCTCATCTCCCGCGCCGGCCGATTGAAATCCTGCTCCCGAAAACTCAGGCCGGCGAGAATCTGCTTGGCTTGAGCCTCGACCTGATACCCGTTCAGTTCCAGGTAGCGGTCGTGAACATCGCCGGGTTGCGTCCGCACCTCCGACGCCGCCACCGGATGATCGCGTTCCCACCCCTGAATGATCCGGCGCAATTTGACAAACTCGGGAGAAATGGCGGTGGCGATCTCCAGCACGGTTTCTCCGCCGGCGGGCGCGCTTTCCTGGGGTAAAAAACCGATGCTCACGCCGCGTTCCGTGGTGACCGCGCCGGCATCGGGTTCGGTGGTGCCGCGTATGATGTCGAACAGCGTGGATTTGCCCGCGCCGTTCGGCCCCACCAGCCCGATGCGATCCTTGCGGCCCAGCTGCAGGGTGCCCCCGGCAAACAGCGTGCGCCCGGCGTAGGCCTTGGTGATCCCGGATAACGTCAGCATGACCCGGATCAGTTTGATCCGCCGGCGCGGAAACGGAATCCGCGCGGCGGGCCGGGAGGCCGGCCGGAGCGGCGCATTCGGAAGATTATGGAAGGGGCCAAAGCTTCACAACCGGTCAAACGGCGGCATCGCCCTTTTCATCGGTGCGGATGCGAATGGCGGTTTCGAGCGGCAGCACGAAAATTTTTCCATCCCCAATTTTGCCGGTGTGGGCGGCTTTTGTGATGACCTGGATGGCTTGAGTGACCTGGGCGTCCGGCAGGACGATTTCCAGCTTGATCTTGGGCAGAAAGTCCACGGTGTATTCGCTGCCGCGGTAAATCTCCGTGTGCCCCTTCTGACGACCGAAACCCTTGACCTCGATCACGGTCATTCCGGTGATGCCGATTTCGGTCAGCGCGTCTTTGACTTCGGTCAGTTTGAAGGGTTTGATGATGGCTTCGATCTTTTTCATACAATCAATTTCGACGGGCTGAGTTGTACTTTTTCCCGCCGACAGAGTCAAACCCGGACGCGCTGTGGCGGCGGTGGGCTTCCGCACGGCGGCCGGGGGCGGCACACAAGGCCGCGGGGATGACGCGGCGCGGGCGGGTGGGCGGCGGGGAAATCCGCCGGGCGTCGGACTCGACAAATTTCAAATTGACTGCCAATGTTTATACATGTTGGCGGACAAATTGGAGCAATTGCGCACAACCCTCCGTTCCTACGGTTCGTGCCTCATCGCCTATTCCGGGGGGGTGGATTCCGCCTTTCTGGCTTACGTTGCGCACGACGTTTTGGGAGAGCGCGCCCTGGCCGTGCTGGCGGATTCCCCCAGCCTGCCGCGCCGCGAGCGCGCGGAGGCCCTGGAACTGGGCCGGCAATTCGGATTTCCCATCCGGGTCATTCGCACGGCGGAATTGGAGGACCCCAATTATCTGGCGAACCCCGTCAACCGCTGCTATTTCTGCAAGCACGAGTTGTTCACCGAACTTGTGCCGCTGGCGCGAGCGGAACAGTTTGCCGTCATCTGCTACGGGGAGAATGCCAGTGATATCGGCGATTTTCGTCCCGGCGCGAAGGCGGCGGCGGAATTTCAAGTGCATGCGCCGCTGAAGGAAGCGGGGCTGGTCAAAGCGGAAATCCGGGAGTTGTCGGCGCAAATGGGATTGCCGACGGCGGACAAACCGCAAATGGCGTGTCTGAGTTCGCGGATTCCTTATGGCGAAGTGGTGTCGGTGGAAAAGCTGCGCATGATCGAAGCGGGTGAGAATGCGCTGCGCGATTTGGGCTTCCACGATCTGCGCGTGCGGCATCACGAGTTGCGCGCCAAACAGGCGCTGGCGCGGATCGAGGTCGGCATGTCGGAGATTGGCAGATTTTCGACTCCGGAAGTCGCCGCGCGGATCGCCCAGGCGCTGAAACAAATCGGCTATGCCCACGTCACCCTGGACTTGCAAGGCTACCGCCGGGGCAGCTTGAATGAAGCCAATCCGGCGGTCCATGCGGCCGGCGTGAGTCCGGGGCGGTGACGCCAGCCCGGCAACTTTTTGGCGGCAGCGGTTATAACACGACAACTGACTTATGGCGCAATTTTCCTACAAGGCGCGGCGACGCTCGGGCGAACTGGTGCAGGGCACGCTGGAGGTGGCGGATCGCGCGGCGGCGCTGGTGGCAATTGACCGGCTGGGCTTGTTCCCGGTGGCGGTGGACATGGCCACGGGCAGCAGCGCCAAAGTGGAGCAGCCCGCCAAGGCCGGCGGAGGCTTCGCCAGCCTGCTCCCGTCATCCTTCCAGTCGCTGTTGCATCGCAAGCGCAAACCCAAGCTGCAGGAGATCGCCACCTTCACCCAGCAACTGGCCAACCTCCTGCAGGCCGGGATGCCGTTGACGGTGGCGTTGAACAGCATGATGCATCTGGAGACCAAGGGCATTCCCAAGGAAGTCAGCCGCGATTTGCGCCAGGAAGTCATGGAGGGACGCGGTCTGTCCGATGCCATGGCCAAGCAACCGCTCATCTTCACCGATCTTTACGTCAACATGGTGAAAGCCGGCGAACAATCGGGCGCCCTGGTGACGGTGCTGCGCCGCATGGCGGACCACTTTGAAAAGTTCGCCGCAGTGCAATCCAAATTCACCTCGGCCCTGATCTATCCGGCCTTCGTCGCCATCGTCGGCATCGGCATCGTCATTTTCTTCATGACCTACATGCTGCCGAAATTCATGACCCTGTTCGGCAACATGGAAATGCAACTGCCGATGACCACCCAACTGCTCATCAGCCTCAGCAATTTCTTCAGCGGGTACTGGTGGCTGCTGGTGCTGCTGCTGATCCTGGCCTGGGTGCTGTTCAGCCGCTTCAAGGCCACGGCGGAGGGCAAATTCAAAATTGACGCGTGGAAAATGAAGCTGCCCGTGTTCGGCAAGGTCATGCGCCTGAACCTCTACGGCCAGTTCGCGCGCACGCTCTCGACGTTGCTGGAAAATGGCGTGCCGGTGCTGACCGCGCTGAAAATCACCGAACAGGTGCTGCCCAACCGGGTCATCAAGGAGGCCACGGCCAAGACCCGGGAGGCGGTCACGGATGGCAAAACGCTCGCGCAACCGCTGGCGGCCAGCAAAATCTTTCCGCAGCTCATGGTGGACCTGGTGCGTATCGGCGAGGAAACCGGCGATGTTCCCGGCGCGTTGAAGAACGTGGCGGACACCTACGAGAACGAGCTGAACACGGCGTTGCGCGTGATGACCAACATGATCGAACCGGTCTTGATTGTCGTCATGGCCGGCGGCGTGGGCTTTCTCCTGCTCGGAGTCCTGTCGGCCATGTTCTCCATGATCTCCAACGTCGGAGGAGCAATGGGAGGACGATGAAGCTGCGGCGCCCAAAGCCCCTGCGTCCCGCGGCCGTCCGGCCGGGCGTTCACGCCTTTACGCTGATCGAAATCATGCTCGTGGTGGGATTGATGGCGCTCATCGCCACCACCGCCGTACCCAGCATTTACCAGCTGGCCCGAAAAGAGGGGCTGCGCCGCGCCGTCAGCGATCTGAAGGAGGTCTGCGCCAATGCGCGTGCGCGCGCCATTTTCTCCGGACAGGAGGTCAGCGTCATTTTCTACCCGCCATTGCGGCGTTACGGGATCAGCGGCGGCAGTCCGGCCCCGCCCGAAACGCCCGGCGCTGCGATGCCGTCCGCCCCGGAACCTCCCTCCGGCGCCGGCACCACCGGCATCATCCCGGCCGACATCGCGCTGGAAATGCTGGACGTCAACTTGTCCGAGTACAAGGACTCCGAGTGGACGCGCGTCCGGTTTTATCCGAATGGTACCAGCGATGAAATGACCATTGTCTTCCGCTCGAACCGGGAGTTTCGGAAGCTGAACCTGGAGCCCACCACCGGCGTCCTGTTCCAGGGGGATTTGTGATGCTTTCCGCGCCCCGGCCAACCGCCCCACGCCCCTCCCGGTGGCGCGCCTTTTCGTTGATCGAGGTGATGATCGCGCTGGCGATTTTTTTCATGTGCACGTTTGCCATTCTCGGGCTGACCTCGCAACTGCTGCAAAACGCGCGCGCCTTTCAAACCCGGAAAGCTCCGGGCGTCGCCCTGGTGCATGCGTGGTACACCTCGATGACCAACCGCGTGACCGAGGGGGAATTCTCCGGGAGCCTGAGCGACATCTCCGAGGATCTGGGCAAGGCATATCCGGACTACGAATACGCCATTCTGGCCGAACCGGATCCCTACCTGACCAATGGCCTGTGGAACGTGACGTACCGCATCTTCAACCGCCGCACCCATCAAGTGGAGTCTGAAGTGGCCACCTTCTACTGGGATCCAAACACGCAAAGCCGCACCAGCGTCGGCGTCGGAGGCTTCCGCCCATGAAGCCGGGCCGCCATGGCCGGGCCGCCCGCCGCCGGCGCGGCGCCGCCTTTACGCTGCTGGAGATCCTGGTGGCGTTCGCCATCTTTGGCCTGGTCCTTCTGGCCATTTACGCCACCTGGACCCTGATCATGAAATCCGCCCGGATCGGTCAGGACGCCGCCATTCAGATTCAGCGCGAACGCATGGCCCTGCGCACCATCAAGGAAGCCTTGAACGGAGTGATGTCCTTTCAAGCCGACCCGCGCAATTACGCGTTTGTGGCGGACAACGCGGAGGCCGGATTTCTGAGTTTCGTGGCGCGGCTGCCGGAAATGTTCCCGCGCAGCAGCCGGGTGGCGTTTGCCGGATTCGACGTGCGCCGCGTCAGTTTTTCCATCGAGCCCGACCGGGATTCCCGGCCGCGACTGGTGCTGCGGCAGTCGCCGCTGTTGAAGGACATGGATTCGGACGAGCAGGAATTTCCGTTTGTCCTGGCGCGGGACGTCAACAGGATGACCATGGAATTCTGGGACGCGCGCAAGCAGGACTGGGTGGAGGAGTGGGTACGCACCAACGAACTGCCGCGCATGCTCAAGATCGCCCTGGAATTCGAACGCCGCAGTCCGGACCATCCCTACCAGCCCGGCGTGAAGGAAGTCGTGGTGGACATCGCCGCGCTACCGGCAACGATGGTGCCCGTTGCCGCCCAGGCCGCCAACCGCCCGCCGGCGGGCGGCGGGCCGGTGCCGCCACCAGCCAATCCCACCCCGACTCCGCCTCCTCCCGGACAGCCGGCGGGCCGCTGAAACGTGAAAACCTCGCCACAGTCTCCACAGGCAGGCATCGCGCTCATCATTGTGATGATCTGCATTACGGTGCTCTCAATCCTCGCCGCCGGATTTGCGTATTCGATGAAGGTGGAAACCCGGCTGGCGCGCAACGCCAAAGCCGAGGCGGATTTTTATCCCCTGGCCCAATCCGCCGTGGACTATTGCAAGGCCGTTCTGGTCGCCAGCGCCGCCTGCCCCGAGGAGCCCTTTGACGCGGAAACCCAGGTTTGGGCGGGCGGCAACCTGAGCAGCTGCTCGAACAGCGTGCTGGATTTCGTGCAGCGCACCGTGGACCTGGGCTACGGCCGCTTCACCTGGAAAATGGTGGACCTGGAACGTTACGCCAACATCAACACCGCCGATCCGGCCCTGCTCGAACAAGCCATGCGCCTGGTCGGGGTGGACGACGGCGACTCCGGGGGCATTGTCGCCGCCATTCTGGATTGGATTGACCCCGACCAGGTGCCACACGTCAACGGCACGGAATCGGATTATTACGAAAGCCTCACCCCGCCGTATCGGGCCAAGGATGGTTGGATTGATGATTTATCGGAACTGCTGCTGATTCGCGGCATCACCCCCGAGATGTACGGACTCGAATCCGCGCCTCCGCCTCCTCCACCCGAGTTGCGCGACCAGATCGGCTTCGCTGCCCCGCCCGTGCAGCGGGCCACCCTGCGCCAGCTGTTCACTCCGCTGTCGTCGGGACTGATCAACCTCAACACCGCCTCGGCAGAGGTTCTGCAACTGGTGCCGTTTATTGACGAAAATGTGGCCCAGCAAATCATCCAATGCCGTTCCGGCCAGAACCTTGGCTTCCCCACCCCGTTTCGGAATCCGGGCGAAGGGCTGCTGTGCGCCGGTTTGAACCAGGCGGTGGTGGGCATGATCCAAAATCGTTTCACCGTCCGCAGCACCACGTTTCGCGTGGAGATTGATGCGGAAATTGATGGAATTCACCGGCAATACTACGCGGTTTTGCGGCGCAACAGCCCGCGCGATGTCCAGGTGTTGACGTTCTACTGGAAACTGAACAAACCGGCGGCGAATGCAGGCGCTTATTGAGGATTTTCTGCAATACCTCCGGCACGAACGCGGCCAGGCATTGCACACCCAACGCACCTACGCCGGGCTGCTGCAACAATTCACCGCCTGGGCGGGCCGGCAGGGCCTCGCCGCCTGGGAGCAGGTGGAGTTGAGACATCTCACCCGCTATCTACAACAGGAGCGGGAACGCCGGCTGGCCCACGAACCCCAGGATTCTCCGCGCCGCCTCAGCAGCGAAAGCGTGTATCTGGAAATCGCCGCGCTGCGCGCTTTTTACCGCTACGCCGAGGAGGCAAAACTGCTGCCGCACAACATCGCCGAACACCTGTCCCTGCCCCGTCGTTGGAAACGCCTGCCAAAGTCCCTGTCCAACGCGGAGATCGAAGCGCTGCTGCAGCCCGACCCCGTCCGCACGCCACGCCACTTGTGCGACACCGCCATCCTGGAACTCGCCTATGCCTCCGGATTGCGCCGGGCGGAATTGTGCGCCCTGCGCCTTGAGCAACTGCACCTGGAAGCCGGCTACATTCATGTCATTGGGAAGGGCAACAAAGAGCGCGTCGTTCCCCTGGGAACCCCGGCGGTGGTCGCCTTGAAGCATTACCTGGACGCCGGGCGGCCCCAGCTGGTGCGCCCCCGCTCCCCCGCCAACGTGTTTCTCACCACCCGCGGCTCGGCTTTTGCCCCCATCACCCTTTGGCAGCGCATCAAGACCCGTGCGCGGCGGGCCGGGATTGTCCGCAACATCACCCCGCACATGCTGCGTCACAGTTTCGCCACGCACCTGCTCGAACACGGCGCCGATTTGCGCGTGATCCAGGAACTGCTGGGGCACACCGACATCAGCACCACGGAAGTCTATACCCACGTCACCGGCAACCGCCTGCGGGACATTCATCGGAAGTTTCATCCCCGCCAATAAGTTTTCCCCAACTCGTTATGCGCGTTCTCATCGCCCCGGACAAATTCAAAGGCACCCTCACCGCGCAAGCCGCCGCGCTGGCCATGGCGCGGGGATGGCGCAAAGCGCGTCCACAGGATCAGCTCACCCTGCATCCGATCAGCGACGGCGGGGACGGATTCGGCGCGGTCATGAGCACGGCGTTGCGCGCCGGGCCGCGCCGTTTGAAAACGGTGGATGCGGCGCATCAACCCACCTCGGCCACCTGGTGGTGGCAGCCGCAAAGCCGCACCGCCATCATTGAATCCGCCGAGGTTGTCGGCCTGGCCATGCTCCCGCCCGGGAAATTCCACCCGTTTCAACTGGACACCTTCGGTCTGGGAGCAGCCCTGCACGCCGCCCAACAGCAGGGCGCGCAACAAATCCTCCTCGGCATCGGCGGCAGTGCGACCAATGATGGCGGCTTCGGTCTGGCACGCGCGCTGGGCTGGAGATTTTTTGACCGCACCAACACGGAAATTCTGGCGTGGCCGGCGCTGGCGCGATTGCAGACGGTTCAACCTCCGGCCCGCCCCGCACCCCGCGGGCGTCTCACGGTGGCGGTGGATGTGAACAACCCGCTGCTCGGCCGCCATGGGGCCACCCGGGTTTATGGTCCGCAAAAGGGACTGCGTCCGGAAGATTTCGCCCCCGCCGAACGCGCTTTGCGCCGGCTGGCCCGGGTCATGCAACAACAGTGTGCCGCCGATCGGGCCACCCTGGCGGGGGCGGGCGCAGCCGGCGGACTGGGCTACGGCCTGGCCACGTTCGCCCGTGCGCGACTGGTTTCCGGTTTCGATCTGCTCGCCCGCGAAACTGGATTGCTCCAAAAACTGGCCGCAGCGGATCTGGTCCTTACCGCCGAAGGGGCGATGGATCGTTCCACGCTGATGGGCAAAGGCGCCGGGCAGGTGGCGCTTCTGGCCCAACGCCACAAGCTGCCGGTGATTGGCCTGGCGGGAGTCGTGCGCGATCCGGCCCTTCTCGCCCGGCGCTTCACCCGCACCCACGCCCTGGTGGAGTTAACCCGCCCAATCAACGCCCGGCGGCATGCCGCGCTCTGGCTCACCCGGCTGGCCACGCGGACGGCGGCCAGCCTGACCGTGCCAACCAGGAACTGAAAGTTGGCAAAAGCGGGCAGACTGGCTAAATTGCCGTCGTGAGCAGGGAGTATTCAGTGAGCGCGCACTGGCAGGCCGGCTTCGACGAGACGGGCTTGCAACAGTGGGCGGAAAACCTGCGGGGCCAATTGACCGCCCCGCAAGTGTCATTGGGCCTTGTGTTCATGACCCCCCGCTTTTTTCCGTATGCCGCGGACGTTCTGGAAATTCTCCGGGTGCATGCGCGCATTCCGTTGCTCGCCGGTTGCTCCAGCACCGCGCTGGTGTCCGGCGGCGAAGAGTTCGAAAGCGATGCGGGCTTGGTCCTGGCCCTCTATGCCCTGCCGGGCGCAACGCTCACCGGCACGTATTTTGACCAGTCCCATATTGAACTGGCGGCCGGGGCCACCTTCTGGCCCGAACACACCCAGCTGTCCCCGAACCAAGCCAATGGCTGGCTGGCCTTCATTGATCCGTTCCATCTGGACGCCGAAGCATGGTTGCGTTCCTGGAACCGGGATTATCCCCGATGTCCCGTCTATGGCGGATTGGCCAGTGGCGTGTTCGCGGACCAGACCACCCAGATTTACCTGAACGGCGACGTGTACGAGGAGGGCGGCGTGGCGCTCGCCGTTGGCGGCGAAGTGAAACTGGCTGGCGTCATCTCCCAGGGCTGCACGCCCATCGGCGATACCTGGACGTTGACCCGGGTGGAACAGAATCTCATTCACCGCATTGGCAACCGTCCGGCCTACGAGGTCCTGTCGGACACGGTGAATAAAATGACCGCCGACGAACAACAGAAGGTGCGCGGGAATCTCTTCATCGGGCTGGTGATGGACGAGTATCGGGAGCATTTCCGGCGTGGTGATTTCCTCGTCCGCAACCTGCTGGGGGGCGATCCCCAAACCGGCATTCTCGCCGTGGGCGCGCTGCCCCGGGCCGGCCAGACCATGCAGTTCCAGCGGCGGGATGCCGCCGCGGCAACCGAGGACCTCCACGAACTGCTGGCCCAAACCCATGCCGGCTTGAACGGCGCGATCGTTTACGGCGGCTGTCTCTGCTGCTGCAACGGCCGCGGCAAGCATCTGTTCGGAACGTCCAGTCACGATGCACGCCTGGCGCAAAAGGAATTCGGCGAGATCGGGCTGGCAGGCTTTTTCTGCAACGGCGAGATCGGTCCCGTGGGCGAAAGAAATTTTCTGCACGGCTACACGGCCTCGCTGGCGTTGTTCGTCCGGAAATAACGCCGGCCCGCCGCCGGACTGCCCGGTCACGCCCGGGCGGATCATCCCTTCCGCCCGAAGTCCCTGTCCAGCGGGATCAGGAGGACGACCAAAAAGCTCGGGATCGTGGCCAGAATCACCCAGACAAAGAAATGCTGGTAACCGATGGTTTCCTGCAACCACCCGCTCCACATGCCGGGAATCATCATCCCCAATGCCATGAAGCCGGTGCAGATGGCGTAGTGCGCCGTCTCATGCTGGCCGCGCGCGATGTAGATCATATACAGCATGTACGCGGTGAAGCCGAACCCGTAACCGAACTGCTCCAGCGCAATGCAGCCGGTGATGATCGGGAGATGGTCCGGCTGCGCGTAGGACAGGTAGATGAACACCGCGTCCGGCACGTGCATGATGAAAACCATTGCCCAGAGCCAGGCTTTCAATCCATGCCGCGACGCCACAAACCCGCCGAGCAATCCGCCGGCCGTCAGGCCCAATATCCCCATTGTCCCGTAAACCCAGCCGACCTGGCCGGTGGTCAATCCCAGACCGCCCACCTCGCGCACGTCCAGGAGAAACGGCACCACCATTTTCATCAGTTGCGCCTCCCCAAAGCGGAACAACAACAGAAACGCCAGCAACGCGCCGATGCGTTCCTTGGCAAAAAACGCGCCGAAGGTCTGAAAAAATTCCCGGATGAACACAAGGATGTTCTGGGCATCCCCGGGCCGGTCCTTGACCGGGCGCGGGAGAATGAATTGATGCCAGATGCCAAACCCCGCCAGCAACCCCGTCAGCGCAAAGAAGGTCACCGTCCATGAAAAAACGATGTTCCCGGAACGGATCTCGAAGACGGCCTGCGCCGCCTTCCGGAGCTGGGGATCCAATTGGACGACGGCGTAGGCGGGCCGGTGCCAGTTGGTGTCATCAAACACCAGCCGCGAACCTTCCACCAGGGCTATGCTCTTGTCTCCCGCCTTGAAGACCGGCGTCACCACGATCTCCCGGCCCGGCGGCTGCGTCAGACCGATCGCGATCACCCCGATGTTGCCCACGTGCCCCGGTTTCAGCTTTTCTTCCGGACCGAAATGGCGGTGGAGAAATTCCGTCAGGGGCCGCGCTACGGCGCGGTGCCACCAGCCCGGATCACCGACCTGCCGGGCGCGGGAAATTTGCTGGCGGACGCGGGTGAACGCATTGGTCTCGTTCCAATGTCTGACTTCCGCCAGCCGCAACGCCACCTCGGAGGGGGCGCGCGGTTGCGGGGCCAACGGCAACTCCCCGGCCTGCACTGCAACCCGCAAGGGCGGATTGGTGGGGGCCTGCCAGTAGGGAAACGGGACGTCCGCGCCACCGGGCGCAACCCATTCCGGCTGGACGCGCACGATCACCTGGGGGCCGGGCAATCCCGTGCGGCCCTGCAAATAGCCCGCCAGAATAACCAGCAAACCCTGGCCAAAAATGTTGGCGACGCGGAAAAACGTGCTGCGAATGCCGACGTAAAACGCCTGTTCCTTCTCGGTGGTCGCGAGCATGTAATAGCCGTCCGCGGCGATGTCGTGGGTCGCGGACGCAAAAGCCACCAGATAGAACAGAACCAGGGACGCCTGGAAATAAATGGACAGCGGCAGGGTCAACCCCACGCCGGCAAAACCGGCGCCCATGACCAATTGCATCACCCAAATCCACCAGCGGCGCGTCCGCAGAATATCCACCACCGGACTCCAGAGCGGCTTGATCACCCAGGGCAGATACAACCACGCGGTGTAGAAGGCGATGTCCGCGTTCGACACTCCGAGGCTTTTGTACACGATCACGGAAACCGAATTGACGACCACGAACGGCAGGCCCTGGATCAGATACAGCGTGGGCACCCACGCCCACGGGCTACGCCGGGATACAGTCGAAACCGTTGACATCCCGGCGAGTGTTGGGGAAAGCGGACCGGGCCGCAAGTTTCCGCGCCGGTTTTTGCGCGGCATGGCTCAACATTTTCATGTGGGCGCGGCGGGACGGCCGGGATTCGCGGCGTTCCACCCGAAAAGTTCGTCGGCCGCACCTGGAATCTTTTTCTGGGCAGACGCCGCGGCTTGGACTACAACTCTGCCACGCGCAATGCGGAAACTGGCTGGAAAACTTGGTTGGCTGCTGGTGGCGGTGTTGGGGGCGTGGGCCTATGCCACGCTCGCCGTGGCGCGCGGCGAGCACCTCAACTCCGCATACCTCCTCATTGCCGCCTTCTGCACCTACGCCCTGGGTTACCGGTTCTATTCCAAGTGGCTGGCGGCACGCGTACTCACCCTGAACGATCGCCGCGCCACCCCCTGCGAGGTCCATGATGATGGCAAGGATTTCGTCAAAACCAACAAGTGGATCGTCTTCGGACATCACTTTGCCGCCATCTCGGGACCGGGGCCACTGGTCGGACCGGTCCTCGCCGCGCAATTTGGTTATCTGCCCGGGACCTTGTGGATTCTCATCGGCGTGGTTCTGGGCGGCGCGGTGCAGGACTTCATCGTTTTGTTCGCGTCCGTCCGGCGAAACGGCAAATCGTTGAGCCAGATGGTGAAGGAGGAACTGAGCACCCCCATTGGCCTGATCGTGACGGTGGCCATTCTTGCCATCATGGTCATTCTCCTGGCGGTGCTGGCCTTGGTGGTCGTCAAGGCGCTGGGCGGCAGCCCGTGGGGCGTCTTCACCGTGGGCGCGACCATCCCCATCGCCCTGTTCATGGGCGGCTATCTGCGTTTTGTGCGTGTGGGAAAGGTCATGGAAGCCTCCGCCATTGGGGTGCTGCTGCTCCTGCTGGCCGTGTGGGGCGGCCGGCTGGTGCATGGGCATCCCTACTGGGCGGGCGTCTTCTCCTTGTCCGAGATCCATCTCGCCTGGATCATTCTCGGTTATGGCCTCGCGGCCAGCGTACTCCCGGTTTGGCTGTTGCTCGCCCCCCGCGATTATCTCAGCACCTTTGTGAAATTGGGGACGATTTTTGCCCTGGCCGGGGGCATCCTGTTGCTGCTGCCGGACCTGCAAATGCCCAGGCTGACCCGGTTCGTGGACGGCACCGGTCTGGTCATCGCAGGAAAAATTTTTCCGTTCTGCTTCATCACCATCGCCTGCGGTGCGATCTCCGGATTTCACTCGCTGATTTCCAGCGGCACAACTCCCAAGATGGTCACGCGCGAGAGTTACACCCGCCCCATCGGCTACGGGGCGATGTGCATGGAATCCCTGGTGGCCATCATGGCCATCATCGCCGCCTGCACCATGGAGCCCGGGGTGTACTTCGCCATGAACGTCAACGGAGCCGCCGCCACCACCGCCGCGCAGGTCACCTCCCTGGGGTTTCCCGTGACGGTCGCGCACATGGACGCCCTGGCGCGGGAAGTGGGGGAACACACCCTGTTCGGGCGTACGGGCGGCGCCGCGACGCTGGCCGTGGGCATGGCGCAAATCTTTTCCAGGGTTGTCAACGAAAAGTGGCTCGATCTCTGGTATCACTTCGCCATCATGTTCGAAGCCCTGTTCATCCTCACCACTCTCGACGCTGGAACGCGCGTCGGCCGGTACATCCTGCAGGACTTCTTTGGCAACCTCTGGAAGCCGCTGGGCAACACGCGGGCAATTCTCCCCAACCTGCTGGCCAGCGGACTCATGGTGGCGGGCTGGGGGATCTTCCTGGTTCAAGGGGTGCGTGATCCGGCGGGCGGAATCAATTCGCTCTGGCCGTTGTTCGGCATCGCCAACCAAATGCTGGCCGCCATCGCCTTGTGCCTGGCCACCACCATTCTGTTGAAGATGAATCTGCCGCCCGCCGGCACTGCCGCCCGGAAGCCGGGTCCGGGAAGGCCCGCCCTGGCCCTGATCGCCTTCCTCCCGCTGGTCTGGCTGCTGGCGGTGACCTTTACCGCCGGAGTGCAAAAAATTTGGAGCCCCAACCCCCGCATCGGCTTTCTGGCCAAAACCCGGTCCCTGCAGACGGAAATCACCACACTCACCGCCTCCGCGGAGCGTCCGGAGTTGTCCACGCGCCTGCGCGAGTTGCAGGTGCAGGTGTTCAACAACCAGGTGGACGCCATCGTCACCGGCGCCTTTCTGCTGCTCGTCTTGCTGGTGATCCTCCTGAGTCTGCGCGAATGGATGCTGCTTCTGTCCCGCCGCAAGGCGGCGGTGTTGCAGGAGAGCGAGCCCGTCTGGCTGCCGGATTATGCCCTCGTCGAGCCGGGCAGCCGCTTCCGCGGGCTGGGCGGCGCCGCCACCCTGGCGCTGGCCCTGGCCCGGGAATTGTCCGGTGAGGCGCATTTCGAGCGCGCCCAACAAAAGCAGGCCGCGCAATGCCCATGTGCGGAGCATCGCCAGACGACCGGGCAAATTTACGTCGCCACCATCGAGCAGCGCTTTTCCGGCGTCCGCCGCTGTTGCTGAATCACGACCAGAAAGCCCATGTCCACCCGCTGCATTTCCCGCCGTGAGTTGCTGCAAAAGCTGGGTTGGACCGCCCCCCTGTTACTGACCACGTTCCCCGTCCACCTTCCCGCCGCCACCCCTGCTTGGACTCCGCAAACGCTGACGACCGCGGACCATGATTTCCTGGAAGAGCTCGCGCGGACCACGTTCGAGTTCTTCAAACACAACACCCATCCGGAAACCGGCCTGGTGCGGGATCGTTGTCGCGTCCACGGTGAAGATTCCCGCGCAGTGGCGAGCATCTCGGCCACGGGATTCGGGCTGACCGCGCTTTGCGTGGCCGACCGGCGCGGCTGGCTGAAACGTGGCGAGGCCGCCTCCCGGGTGCGCACGGCGCTGCGCTTCCTCTGGCAGCGCATGCCGCAGGAGCACGGTTTTTTTTATCACTTCGTGAACTGGCGCAATGGCGAACGCGAATGGAACTGTGAATTGTCCTCCATTGATTCAGCCCTGCTCCTCTGCGGCGTGTTGACGTGCCGGCAGTACTTTGAGGACCGCGAGATCCGGCGGCTGGCCCGGGCGCTTTACGAGCGGATGGATTGGGAGTGGATGTTGAATGGAGGAACGATGCTCAGTCACGGTTGGAAGCCGGAAAGCGGTTTCCTCACCGCGCGGTGGAATGCCTATTGTGAACACATGCTGCTCTACCTGCTGGCGATTGGCGCCTCCCGGCAGGCCATTCCCGCTTCCACATGGGAGGCATGGCAGCGGCCCGAGGTGGTGTATCGTCACTTCCGTTACATCAGCCCGCGCGAACCGCTCTTTGTGCACCAGTACTCCCACGCCTGGTTCAATTTTCACGGGCGCCGGGACCGCCACGCCGATTACTGGAACAACTCGGTCATCGCCACGCAGGCCCATCAGGCCTTCTGCGCCGATCTCGCCCACCGTTGGCCGCACTATTCCAGCGAGCTCTGGGGCATCAGCGCATCCGATTCCCCTGCCGGGTACATCGTTTGGGGCGGACCACCGGAGCTCGGCCCGCTGGATGGATCGCTGGTTCCCTGCGCCGCCGCCGGTTCCCTGCCCTTTCTGCCCGAGGCCGCACTGCGCTGTCTGCGGCAGATGCGTCAACGCTTCGGCGACCAGTCCTGGACCCGGTTCGGGTTTGCCGATGCGTTCAATCCGGCCACCGGCTGGGTGGGGCCCGACATCATCGGCAATAACGCCGGCATCGCCCTGATCATGGCGGAAAATCTGCGCTCGGGATTGATCTGGGAGCACTTCATGCGCAACCCTGAAGCGCAACGCGCCATGAAACTGGTGCATTTCCGCGAAGCATGAACAGGCTGGCCATTTCGTCCCCGTACGAAAAACCGGCACCGCCCCCGCAGAGGGAAACGGCCGGGCGGCATAAAACCCGCACGCCCTCCCGGCAGCGGGCCGGCCGGATCGGTCTCGGAATTTGCGTCATCACCGCCAGTCTGTGCGCCGCGCCACCGGACGTGCTTCAGGAGGAGAGCCGGGTGCCGTCCTACACCCTGCCCGATCCGTTGGTCAGCACGGATGGTTCGCGCGTCACGACCGCCGGGCAGTGGTTGCGCCAACGCCGCCCCGAATTATTACGCCTGTTCGCGGAAAACGTTTATGGAGTGGCCCCCAGCGGGCCGGCCCGCTGCCGCTTCGAAACCACCTCGCAGGTCACCAACGCCCTCCACGGTCTGGCCATACGCAAGGAAGTCACGGTCTGGCTTACAGGCGACACGAACGGGCCGGGTCTGGAGCTCCTGATTTACATTCCCAACCCGCCCCGCGCACCCGTGCCCGCGTTTCTGGGATTAAACTTCGCTGGCAATCACGCGATCACGACCGAACCGGACGTGAAACTTTCCACGCGCTGGATGCGCGAAGCCGGGAACGGCTGCGTCACCCACCACCGCGCCACCGCGGCCTGTCGGGGCAGCCAGGCTGCCCGCTGGCCGCTGGAGCTGATCCTCCGGCGGGGCTACGGCCTGGTCACGGCGTACTACGGCGATCTCGAAGCAGATTTTCCCACCGGTTGGCAACTGGGCGGGCGGGAGAGCCTCCGGGCAGCCTTGCACCCGGATGGCACCAACGCGGCTTTCCTCCCCACGGAATGGGGCGCGATCAGTGCGTGGGCTTGGGGGTTGAGCCGCGCACTCGATTACCTCGAAACCGATCCCGCCGTGGACGCCCGGCGGGTGATTGTCATGGGACATTCCCGTCTGGGAAAAACGGCGTTGTGGGCCGGCGCCAGTGATCCGCGCTTCGCTGCGGTGATATCCAACAACTCCGGTGAAGGCGGCGCCGCAATCATGCGACGCCGGTTCGGAGAGCGCATCCTTCACCTCAACCGAAATTTTCCCCATTGGTTTTGCGGCCGCTTCAAAGACTTTTCCGAACGGGAAAATGCGCTGCCTGTGGACGCGCATGAGTTGATTGCGCTGCTGGCGCCGCGGCCGGTTTACGTGACGAGCGCCACCGAGGATCACTGGGCCGACCCGCGCGGGGAATTCCTGGCCGCCCAAAACGCCGAACCAGTCTATGCGCTCTTCGGCAAACCCGGCTTGGGAGTGGCGGCGCAGCCCGCTCCCGACCAGCCGGTGGGGGATTTCATCGCATACCATTTGCGCTCCGGCCCCCACGACGTCACCGAGTATGACTGGCGGCAGTGGTTGCAATTCGCCGACCGGCATTTCCTTCGTTGAACCCTTTGATTATCCTGGCCTCGTGCAACGCATCGGCATTTACGGCGGCTCGTTTGATCCCGTCCACCTGGGACATCTGCTGGTGACGCGGGCCGCGCTCGAAGAACTGCAACTGGACCGGCTGTTCCTGGTCCCGGCGGCGGTGTCGCCGTTCAAACCGGACCGGACCCCGGCGCCGGCGGCGTTCCGATTGCAAATGCTGCGGCTCGCGCTGGCGGGAAGCACCGACTGCGAAGTGGATGAACAGGAAATTCAGCGCGGCGGCATTTCCTACACCATTGACACGTTGCGGCAGTACGCCAGGCGGTTTCCGACCGCCCGGTTGTACTACCTCATTGGCGCGGATCACGTTTCCAAACTTCCGGAATGGCACCGGGCCGGCGAGCTGGCGCAGCTCGCCCAGTTTGTGGTTGTCCCGCGCCCTGGCGAAGGCAGCGCCCCGTTCCCCGCCCCCTTCCATGGGGTGCATTTGCGCGGCTTCCCCCTGGCCGTTTCATCGTCGCAAATCCGCGCCCGGAGGCAACGCGGCCAGCCGGTTGACTTCCTGTTGCCGCCGGCGGTGGCGGAGGTGGTCCGCAACAATCGGCTTTATCTTTGAACCGGGCTGCGCCACTTTTCCCGCGATGGATGCCAAGAAATTAGCGCTGCTCTGCCGCGCCTGCGCCGACAATAAAAAAGCCGAAAACCTCCTGGTGCTCGATGTCCGCAAGCTTTCCAATGTGACGGATTATTTCGTCATCGCCACCGGCACCAGCGCGCCGCATCTGCGCGCCATTGTGGAGGAAATCGTGGATCACCTGCGCACGGAGCACGGACGCCGCCCGCACGCGCGCGACGGCAGCGCCAATGCGAACTGGGTGGTGCTGGATTATTTCGACGTGATCGTTCACGTGATGCGCACCGACGTCCGCGAACATTATGATCTGGAAGGCTTGTGGGGCGACGCGCCTGTGGTGCGGCCACCCGCCGTCCGGAAGTCCCGCGCGCGACAATCCGCCGCCCGCCCCGGCCCGCGCAAGCGGACCACCAGGACGTGAACGGTTAGGACCGGGGCGGAATCTCCGCGGAGGTCCTGGCCATTTCCTCCACCAGTTTGCGAAACTCCTCCAAGCCCGGCGCGGGGATGATGATCGTGTCACGCCGTCCGCCGACATCTTCGGTGATGCGCAGGAACCGCCCCCGCGGGTTCTCTTTCAAGGCAAACTGGAAAATCTTGCGCTCGATTTGAATTTGCTCCGCGCGCAGCGTGTCCTCGTTCACCGGGGCTTTGGATGCGCCATGCGGTTTATGGGGATCATATGATGATGGACGTTCGTTGGAGATCATAACGCACCTGGAGATAAGCTGCCGGTTCTTGCCGTCGTACCCATGAAGTCAAGTTTGACAACTTCGCCGCTTTGTCAACCACGGAATTTGAAGGAGCCAATGGGGCGCAGCTCGTCCGGAGGATGCGTCACCCGCCAGAAGTACGCGGTCACGCCGCCGATCATCAGCAGATTGACCGCCTGAAAGACACCGTTCCAGAAGCGGAAGTGCCGTTGGGCGGTCACCTGCTGTTCGGTGGTCTGCCGGGGAAGATATTGATGTCGGTGCAGGATGGTCAGCTTTGGGCAAAGCCAGAGACTGCCCAGCAAACTCACCAGGAAAAGTCCGGCGAGCAGGCCCATCCAAAAGCGCCGCGGTATGCGGCCTTGATACAACCACTCAAACAGCCAGTGCGCCCAGGCCACCAGGGCACAGAACACCTGCAGATGATAGAGACGGGTGAAGATGATCTGCGTCAGCCCCGTGGTGACTTGCTCGAAGTAGCGCTGCCCCAGCAAGGCGATGGCTTCCCGGGAATGCAAAGCCACCAGCAAGGCTGTGGAGCAAAACACGGCCGCCCCGAGCCAGAGGGCCGCATTCAGCATTCCCACAAACCGAAGCAATCTGGTCATGCCGCCACCGTAAGAATTATCTCCCGGCCTGCCAAGTACCGATGTCCCGTCGGGGCGCGACGCGCGGCCCCCGCCGCATGGACGCCAACGCGGCTATTTCAGGCGGTCAAAGCTTTTTTGCAGTATCTCCCAGTCGGCCAGTCCCCGCAATTTTTCCCGCATCCCCCGGGTGATCTCCGCCTCCTTGAGGTTCTTGGTCGGCTTGTTGACCTGGTAGAAAATGCCGAAGCGTCCGGGAAACGGCTCGTCGGCGAGCCGGTATGCCGCCACTTCATCGGTTGGATCGTGCTGCGCGGGCACCAGATCAAACACCCCGCCCTTGCGGGGATTGCTGGCGTCAAAGGCGCCCGGGTAAAATTCAATGCATTCGCTGAGGCATTCAATGAAACTGAAGCCGTCGTGATCCATGGCCGCCTCCATCATTTGCAGGACATGGTTCGGATTGGTATGCGTGGTGCGCGCCACGAAGGTCGCCCCCGCGGCGATGGCCTGCTTCATCGGGTTGATGGGATAATCCACCGCGCCCCAAACGTCGGTCTTGCTCTTGAAGCCCAGGGGCGAAGTCGGCGAGGTCTGCTTCTTGGTCAGGCCATAGACCCAGTTGTCCATCACACAATACGTCAGCTTGATGTTCTTGCGGGCCGCATGGTTGAAATGGTTGCCGCCGATGGAAAAGGCGTCGCCGTCACCGCCAAACACGAATACATGCAAATCCGGCCGGCTCAACGACAGCCCGCTGGCAAAGGGCAGCGTGCGGCCGTGAATGAAGTGAACGCCATGGGCCTGCACAAAGTAGGGGAAGCGGCTGGAACAGCCAATGCCCGCAACGGTCGTGATCTTTTCGTGGTGCAGGCGGCGTTTTTCGATCAGCTTGAAATACAGCGCCAGCACGGAAAAATCACCACAACCCGGACACCAGGTGGGATGATCGGCGGCGATTTCCTTTTTCGTAAGTCCCTTGCGCTCCCCGGGCGCGGAAGCGGGCGGGGTCAGGGTTTGCGGAGCGGATTCGTTCATAACTCAAAACTAGGCCAGGACGGGTTCGGGCGCGACGGCGACCCTGGCCTGGACGCCTGCAAGAATTTCACGGACCTTGAACGTGAGTCCGTCGGTTTTGTTCAGGCCGCGGATTTTGGGATCACAATATCTGGCGCGCAGCACCGTGGCCAGTTGTCCATACCCATAAAGCCCTTCATCGTTCATTTCGATGACCAGCACGTGCCGGAAACCGGCGAAAATGTCCGCCAAACCCGGGGGCAAGGGGTTGATGTGCTTGAGATGAATTGCGGAGAAGCGGTCGCCCGCAGCCCGCGCGCGATCCACCGCCTCCCGGATCGGCCCCTGGGTCGAACCCCACCCCACCAACAGCACCTCCCCCGAATCTCCACCGTAAATTTCCGGCCGGGGTAATGTGGCCGCCAGGGCCTGCAGCTTTTTGCGCCGCTTGGCCGTCATCTGCAGATGCAACCGCGGTGAGCTGGTGGGGTGACCCAGTTCGTCATGCTCCAGTCCGGTCACGACCGGATACTTGCCGCTTTGAATCCGTGTGCCCGGCGGGGCGTGACGCGTGATGCCGTCCGGAGCGCTCAGATCGTAAGGTTTATGCTCCGCCAGCGGTTTGAAGTCCGGGGAAATATCCTGGCAAACGGCCTTGAGATCCGGTTCGGGGAACGCTTCAATCCGCGTGGCAATGCCCTGGTCGGTCAGCAAAATCACCGGCACGCTGTACCGCCGCGCAATGTTCACGGCTTCAATCGCCGAGTAAAAACAATCCTCCACGTTGGTCGGCGCAATCACCACCCGCGGGGCATCACCATGCCCGCCAAAACAGGCGATGTTCAAATCCGACTGCTCGGTGCTCGTCGGCATGCCGGTGGACGGTCCGCCGCGCTGCACGTCCACAATGACCAGCGGCATTTCGGCCATGACCGCCCAGCCGAGGGCTTCGGTCTTCAGGGAGATGCCCGGGCCGCTTGAGCCCGTCACCGCGACGCGCCCGCCGTAGCTGGCCCCGATCGCCATCGCGATCGCCGCTATCTCGTCCTCGCACTGGATGAACAACCCGCCGTACTTGGGCAGTTCGCGCCGTAGAATCTCCATGACGTCGGACCAGGGCGTGATGGGATAACTGGCCCCGAACCGCACGCCCGCGGCGATGATGCCGTAGGCCAGCGCCTCGTTGCCGTTCATCACCACCTGCGCGCCCTCGCGCTTTTCTCCATCGAGAAATTTGAAGGTGTTGATCACCCCATCCAGGGTGTAGGCGTAGCCGGCGTGAAACGCGCCGAGCGCGTTTTGCACGATGCTGGCGTCCTTTCCGCCGAACCGTTCGGCGATCAATTTTTCCAGCTTCGGCACGTGCAAATCAAACATGCGCGCCAGCAGACCGAGCGCAAAAATGTTTTTCCCCTTGTCTTTGGCCGTCCCGCCGATGGCTTCGATGGTCAGGCTGGAAATTTTGACGCCCAGATGGTGATACGATTTCTGAAGGTCCGGATTAGGTTCGACATGATCGGCGTCGTAAAGCACGATGCCCCCCTTCCGCAGCGAGCCCATGTGCCCATCGTAAGAATGTTGGTAGAAGGCCAGCAACACGTCGGCTTCATCCCCCGAGCTGAGCACCTCCCCGGACCCGATCCGCACCTGAAAAATGGAGGGGCCGCCGGAAATCGTGGAGGGAATGGTCATGAACGTCATGACCTCCTGCTCGCTGCGGCCGGCCAGCCGGGCCAGAAACCCGCCGATGGCCTGGATGCCATCCTGGGAGTTGCCCGCGATGCGGATGACGGCTTCGGAAATGGCGGAATTATGCGGGACTTTGCCTGCGCTCGTCGTGGTTGCGGTTGAATCGCTCATGCCAATGTCTCTTCGTACACCGTGATGGCATGGCGGAGAATCACTGCACCAGCCCATCCGGAAGCTCTGCTCGCGCGTAAGGTATCAGGCAGCCGCAGGGTGTCAATTTCTTCCCGGCTTGCTGCCCGTCATCCCGCGGGCGCAGGGCGACACGCCTGCAGCCGTGAAGCCTGCGCGCGCCGGCGCTCCCAACTCACAGTTGCAGGACTCTTTCCATCCCCTCCACCACCCCGTGACCACAAGCCTGCCGGCTCACATAGCCGTCCTGGCTGGCAACCAGTTCCTTCACCGCCGGAATGGCGTTGGCCGGGGCCACCAAATGTCGCGAGAACCGGCGCTGCAACATCGGCACGTCGTTCAGGTGATCTCCAGCGGCCAGCACCTCGGCACTGCTCAACGCCAGGCGCCGCATCAACTCCGCCAGCGCCGTGCCCTTGTTGTAATTCACGTGACTGAAGCGCGCGTACACATCATTGCGCACCACGGCCAGCCCGGGAAACTGGCGGCAGAACCCCTCCAGACGCGCGTGAATCGCCTCGGCATCCGGCAGATTCCGCGCAATCAGGCAAAACGGCGACCACGCATCCTCATAAACCGTCGCGTCGAACCGCTCGTTGACCCAATCGGTCAAACCCGACACCTGCGGACGCACCCGGAGGAACAACGCCTCGTGATCCTGACGGCACGCGGTGTTCCAGGGTTCCACCGGCACATAACGCACCCCGTCGTGCTGGTAGATTTCCCGCTCCACCAGCACCAAAAAATCCGGCTGCACCGCCAGCCGGGCCCGCGCCAGCGACTCCATCAAACTCGACATCTCGCGCCCCGTGTTAATCACCCACTTCGCGCCGCGCTGTTGCAGCCGGGCGATGAGCTCCGCAAACCGCGTCGGAATGGGCGGATTCTCAAACTCGGCAAACAATGTTCCGTCGAAATCGGTGGAAATTAACTTGATCGGCAAATTCATCGTCCGGCCGGCAGTATATTCCATCCGGCCGCCACAAAGCAAAACCGGATGCGGGGACGCCGACGCGGGAAAGCTCGTGGCCGCCCTCCCCGCTCCTGCGGAGCCTGCGCCCATTTCAGAATCCGAAACTACAATGATGTCACACCTCCGGCGTTGAAAAGTTCCACCCGGCCTGGGGCGATCGCTCGTGGCACCGGCAACATCTTGGAGTGCGGCGGGCAGCTTGCCCCGGGAGATATCTGACTTGGCCGCCTGCCATCGGCGCTCGCCTTCTCATCCCATGGGGCGGACGCCGCGCCGCTTGCGGTCCTGCGGAAACCGTCGAACCAAACCGAACCTCACGCGCCAAAAGCGCCGTCCCCGCTGCGCCTTGCCGGCGCAGTCCAAAATCCTGGATGCGCTGCAGCGATGCACCACAGGTCCGCCTGCGCCGGCATGCGGAAACATCAGCACACGGCAAGGCAGGTGTGGGCTGGCCTCATCCAGGCAGCGGAATGAACCACAGCGGAATGCGTCTGCACGGGCGGCCACCGGCCGCGCACCGATCCGTCAATCGGTCGGCCGGCAGGGCCCGCAAGCGGAGTCTAACCGTCCCGTTCAGGGCCGGTAAACCGTACCCAGATGCTGCAGCACTTGGGCGCGTAATGTTTCGCCGTCCACGGCGCCATTGTGCCGCCACAGAAGCCGGCCGGCGGAGTCCACAAACACCGTGTGCGGGATTCCGCCGGACCAGCCGGGATCAAGCACCCTCATCAAGTCCTCCATGGTGCCCCCGGTGAACACATAGCTGTTGCTCTTGCGGCCCTCGGCGCGCACCGATTTTTGCAACCGAGCGGAGAGACCCGCGCCGTTCCGCTCCAGAAACCCCTTCACCTTCGCGGCGTCTTTCCATTCGTCCAGGCTGATGTTGATGAATTCGAAATTGCGCATGTCAAACCGGCGGGACGTGGCCACCAGCTCGGGAAACTCCGTGAGGCACGGCCCGCACCAGGTCGCCCAGACGTTGAAGAGGCGCACGTTTCCCGTGCCCCCCCGGCGCAAGGCCGCAACCCCTGCCGCGTCAATGGGTTCGACATCCACCGGGGTGTTGTTCCAGCGCTCCGTTTGTTGCGCGATGCCGCTCCGTTTGCTCCGCCATTTCGTTGAACAGCCGTGGGGACTGGTCACCGGGACCGGGACGGGCCGCCCCGCCAGCAAGGCCTCGACGGCGTTGCGCGCGTCGGGAGACTTCACCGTCGCGGGGTCTGCATAGGGGGAATCATCGAAGCGCCCCTTGTAACGCAACCTGCGTTCGGCATCAAAGATGAAGACGTGCGGCGTGGCCAGGCAGCCATACGCCCTGGCCGTTGACTGGGTGTCGCCATCGTAAAGGTAGGGAAAGTCAAACCCGGCGTCGGCGGCATATTTTTTCATGTCCTCGAAACCGTCGTTGTATTTCGAGTAACCCAGCTCATCAATGCTCAGGCCCTCGGGATGGTTGGGGTTGATCGCGACGAAGGCGAGTCCCCGGCTTCTGAAGGTGGCCAGAAATTCTTTCAGCCGGGTCGCGGCGCCATGCGAGGTCGGACAGTGATTGGACGTGAAAAGGATCATCAGGATCTGCCCATCCTTGTAGTCGGCAAGGCGGTGTGTCTTGCCATCAATGCCGGGCAATGCGAAGTCCGGGGCCGCATCGCCAAGGTTCAATCCGCGCCCGCCATCCTCCGCGTGGGACACGAGCGCCGCGGCCAGCAGGACGGCCAGGGCAAGCGTGAGGCATCCGGTTTTCATAAGCCGGACTTGAGAGCGGCAGACCGCCGGTGGCCGGCGGGGCCGGCGTTGGGAGTTGTTGATTGCATCGGACTAATTTGATGGATCAACACCGCGCCAAATGCAAACCCAGAATGCCCGGGCGACAAATTTTCTCCGCGCGGATTCCCGCGCACCGGGAGGCGGATTGCGCCCGGGACCAGCCAGGTCCGGGCGGCCAGCGTTCTGATGGACGATCCTCCCGCTGAACGAACACCTTCCCGGGAATGATTCAGCGCGGGTCGAAGGTCGCTTGACTCCCTCCGGAACTCCGCGGTTCCGAGCCAGGTGCGCTGGCGGCCTTGAAGCCGGTGGTGGGAGGGCAACTCCGAGGCGGGCGGGGAGGCCGTCCCGCCGCCGCTTGCGTCCCGCACACAACCGGGCGCTTGGAGTGACGGGGGCGGTTCCCCGTCCGTTATTCATTTTTGAGCATCACATTGGAGATATGGACAATTTCTCCCGGTCCGGACTTCTGTCATGATACAGCCATTAATCACATCTAGCCGATTGTATGAAGTTCACGAACATTGCCCGTATCAACCTGGCTTCCCTGCTCTTGGCAGCCGCATTTTCACCGGTCCATCCGGCCCGGTCCGACGTGATTGCGTATTGGCCGTTTGAACCCGGCGATCCGGGTGCGGATCTGTCCGGAAACGGACATCACCTGCTGGTCTCCGGCATCGTGTCCATGGCGGATGTCGCCACGAATGCGCCAGGTGCGAACAGCGCGGTGTTTGACGGCTTCAGCAGTTTCGCCCAGACCGAAAACCCGCTCGACATGAGCCCGTTTCCGGTGTTTACGGTCGAATGGTTCATGCGCACCTACCAGGGCGATTTGGGCGTGCTGTGGGAGTTGTCCGCGGATTTCAACGACGGCGACGGCTTCATCAGTTTTATCAATCAGGAAGTTCCCGGCCGTTGGTGGTGGGCCATGAAAACCGACGCCTCGTTGTCGCAACAATTTGCCGCCTTCCCGCAGGACGGCGAATGGCACCATTACGCCGTTTCAATCGACACCCGCATCACCAATAATTCCGCCCGGATGGAAATGTGGCTGGACGGCATCCTGCAGACAACGGCCGTCGGGGGAATCGGCACGGGAGGGCCGGCGGCCAGCCACCCATTCTACATTGGCGCCCGCAGCGGCAGCGCCCTTTTCTTCAACGGGCAGCTGGATGAATTGCGCATCTCCGACTCCCGGCTGACGCCCGATCAATTTCTGATCCAGCTCACCTACCCGGACGCGCAGATAACCATCGTCAATCCGCCCGCCGATGCCACTCTCACCGAGGGCGGCGCGTTCCACGGTACCGTCGAAATTTCCACCACGGACATCCCCGAGGCCGCAGTCCTCTTCCAATGGGAAATCCGCCCCGCCGGAGCGGACCAATGGACTCCCATTCCCGGCGCGGTAAAGTCCACCTACGACACCGGCGCGCTGGAACTGACGGACAACGGCACGCAATATCGCGTGATCGTCCGGGCCCCCGGCGGGACGCCGGTTGCCAGCGCTCCCGCCACCATCACGGTGTTGCCCATGCTTGACATCACCCTGGGACTGGTGGGGCATTATCCCTTGGATGCCCATGCCAACGACCTGTCACCGGCTGCCAATAACGGGGTGGAAATCGGCGGGCCAACGTACGTCACGGGAAAAATCGGCCAGGCCATTTCCCTGGACGGTTACTCCCAATATGTCAAAGCCGGCGACCCCGGCCTGACCGGCGCGGGCCCGAAATCGGTCAGCCTCTGGTTCAGCAAACAAGATACCGCCCTCAACCGCGGCGCGCTCTCCTTTGGCGCTGAGACCGAGGCCGGACTGTTCGAAGTTCTCCTGCACAGCGGCGTGGTTGCCGGCCATTTCTGGGGAGGGATTTTTGACACCATCGCCGGCGGCCCGAACTACACTCCCAACGAATGGCATCACGCAGTTATTACCTACGACGGGGCGACGGTTCGCGTCTTCTACGATGGACAGCCGGCCAACAGCAAGACGCTCCCACTGAACACCGCGGCAGGCGAACTGTTCATTGGCACGGGGCAGGTGGAAGCCGGCTTCACCGGATTCGCTTACTTCGACGGGCAGGTGGATGATGTTGGCTTGTGGAACCGGGCGCTGAGCGCCAACGAAATCAACAAGATTTACACTGCCGGACTCGAAGGCAAAAACTTGATGCAGGCCTCGGGCATCCCCACCGGGCTCGCCATCAGCTTCTCCGACGGCCAGATCTCCGTCACCTGGACAACCGGATATCTTCAGTCCGCGGCGGCACTGGACGGGGAATGGACTGACGTGCCGGGTGCGACCAGTCCGCATACCTTCACTCCCACCGGCAGTCAGTTGTTCTTCCGCTTGCGACAGTGAGGCCGGGTGAATTCGTGCAAGTTGGCCCGGTCAACCCCATGAAATTGGCGGTGGCCGGCAGCCGCCGGCGGGACCGGGCTTTCACGCTGATCGAGCTGCTGGTCGTGATCGCCATCGTGGCGATTCTGGCCGCCCTGCTTCTGCCTGCGTTGGCCGCGGCAAAAGAAAAAGCCGCACGGACCGTGTGCAAGAGCAACCTGCACCAGTTCACTCTTGGCCAGATCATGGTGGCCATGGATAATCGCGAAAATTTTCCCAACGCCGTGCGGGATACGCTTGATTACCACGCCTCCTACATCTCGAGCACGCTGTACACCAGTCTGGTAGCCTGCCTGACCCGCGAGATTTCTCCCTGCCCCAGCATGCGCCGGGGAGTTTATCTCACTCCGCCTTACGCACAGACCCACGTCCCGGCTGACGACGGAATCGGCTGGGTGATCGGCTATTACAATCTGGCGGGCGTGCCTCCGTCGATGCAAGGGTTGCTGCAAGCCAGTGTGCGCATCGGGAATCGGACCACGGTCAAATGGGTTTCGCCGCAAACCACCCACGATCTTGGAGATCTGGCCATTGCCGCAGATATTAACGAAGACATGACCCTGGCCGGTTGGAAAACCGGTTCCAACGCCCCGCATACCCGCCAGGGCAGGGTTTATGCCGAGACCGGCACCCGCCCCAGGATCAGTCCGGCGGCGCTGGGGGCGCAGGGCGGCAACGTCGGGTACCTGGACGGCTCGGTGCGCTGGCGAAAAATCGGAATCATGGAACCCCACCTGGTCTGGAGCGGCGGACCGGTTATTGTTGGCGAATGGTGATGCCGGCAACTAGTCTGGCGCGTCAGCGTGTTCCGGCGCCGCGGCCCATGGCTGGTTGAACAGCAGCTCCCGACGGCGCCCGCGTGGAACGGAACGCGGCGACATTCCGGGCGGAATCCGGCAGTCGAAATTGACGATATCGGATGAATCATTGAACGCACGGCGTTGCCCCATCAAGGTTGTGGAAGGCCTCCAGTTATGAACCAGTTTTTGAGCCCGGTCGATATGGCGATCATTCTTGGCTCGATTGCGCTCGTCATATTGGTGGGTCTGCGCGTGGGACGCCGCCGCAGCAACACGGCCCGGGGTTACTTTCTGGCCGGCAACCAAATGCCCTGGTACGTCATCGGTACCGCCTTCGTGGCGACGGGCATCTCCAGCGAGCAAATGGTCGGCACCATCGGAATCACGTACCAATATGGGCTGGGCATCGCCAATTGGGAATGGTTTCTTGCGCCCACCTACCTGCTTCCCCTGGTTTTTTTCATCCCCATTTATCTGAAGAACCGCGTGACCACGGTGCCGGGCTTTCTCGCGGCACGCTTCGGTCCCGCGGTGGGCGTTCTCTATGCGGGGATCCTGCTGTTCATTTACGTTTTTGTTTATCTGGTAACCGTGCTCTACAGCGGCAGCCTGGCGTTTGCACAAATCACCGGCTGGAACTTCGAAGCGGTCGTGTTTTTGACCGCGTTGATTGTCGGGATCTACAGCATCAAGGGAGGGCTGATTTCGGTGATGTGGACGGACGCAGTCCAATGCCTGCTGCTGACCGGGGGTGGGGTGCTGATGTTCCTGGTGGCCCTGGCGAAACTGCCGGGCGGGCTGCTCGGAGGCTGGCGGGCGATGGAACTGGCCTCGCCCGAACGGATGCACTTATATCAGCCGCCCGATCATCCGATGGCCCCCTTTCTGGGAATGCTGGTGGCGGTGTTTGGGATGTTCACGTTTTATCAAGTGGGCAATCAAACCATGATCCAGCGGATGCTGGCCGCGCGTTCGACCTGGGATGGGCTGATGGGACTGGTGATGGCCTCCTTTCTAGGTTTTCTGCGTCCGTTGGTCACCTGTTTTCTGGGTTTGGTGGTTTATTACTGGATCCACGTCCTGCACCAGGCCCCGCCGCTGCCGGACAAGGATCTGGCGTTTACGTTCGCACTCGAGCATCTCGCCCCCACCTGGGGCGTACGGGGAATCGTCCTGGCCGGATTCATCGCCGCCGTCATGTCCACAATGAGCGCGCTCTCGAACTCGGTGGCCACTCTTTTTGCGACCGATTTCTACCAGCCATTCATCAACCGGAACGCTTCCGACCGCCGCATGGTGGTGGTGGGCCAGCTCGCCGCAGTCCTCGCCCTGGCGATTGCGGCGTGCGTGGCCCCGGTGGTCGGAAAACTCGGGGGCATTTTCCAGTTTTTTCAGACCGCCATGACCTACATCGCCTGCCCGTTCATGGCCACCGTCATGATGGGCATCCTCTGGAAGCGCGTGAATTACGCCGCCGGCATTTTCGGGTTCGCTGGTGGTTTGATCATCCAGATCATCATGGCGGTTCTGTTCAGCGGGGCGATCCCCGGCCTCCCCCGGCTGCATTTTTTCTACATCGGCTTTCTGGCCCAGATCCCCATCGTCATTGGCATCGTGATCATTTCGCTGCTGACCCCACCGCCGGACCCGGAAAAGATCAAACACCTGGTGTGGAGCCTGGATCTGCTGAAAAATTACGATGCCGGCCATCCGCGCCCCTGGTACCAGCAGATCAAGTTCTGGTGGGCGCTCTTCGTACTGGGTCAGGTGTTGATCTACATCCGGTTTTGGTGAGGTGCAGGCCCTCCAGCCGGCGCAGGCAGCCGTGAAAAACGGCGAGCTGCGCGGTTTTTCTGACCCGACGGATCCGTTCTAGGAGGCCCGGAGCGTTTCAGCAACACGAGGGCGGATGCGGGGGCTTTCGGCCGCCGCCGCCTCGGCCGGGTCCGCCCCGGCAGGGGGCACCCCCAGTACACGCTGACGATACCGGGTGGGACTCATGCCTTTGTATCGGTGGAAGGCGTGTGAGAAATGCTGTGGGTCGGCATATCCCAGTGCATACGCAATGTTTTTGATGCTCAACGAGGCGTTCGCCAAGGCAATGGAAGCCTCCTCCACGCGCAACGCCTGCATGAACTGACTGATGGTCTGACCGATGTCCCGCTGGAAGAGTGATGAAAGGTAGTTGGGACTGATCTTCAATTCCCGGGAGAGCTCCTTCACCGATGGCGGGCGGGCGATTGACCCCATCAACATGGCTTTCGCCTGGCGCACCGCCGGATGCACCTGCTTCTCGCCAACGGACTCGACTGCGCCAAGCGTAAGACGCTCCACACACCAGATTACAAGACGCGCCATCCCGATTTTATTGGCAACCAGGGGACGATTGCCGACACGACCGAGATCATGCAATTCCCGGTACAGGTCGGTCAGCGAGCCCGGCAGCGGCGTCACGCTGTCCAGGAAGTATCTCCGGCGGCTGTTAAAGCAGGTTTTATGCAGGCGCATTTTCCCCTGGGGCATGAACCAGAGCAGTACGTACGGGGATTCATCCGGCGCCGCAAACTCGTTGTGAAAGGTGTTGGGCTTGAAAACAAACCAGTCCCCGGGACGGCCAGCATAGACCACATCATTGATCACCACACTGGGGGTGCCGCGCAAAACCACCGCCAGTTCGATCCATTCATGTTGATGTCCGACCACTCCGTTCCGGAGCGTGAGGTTGGGATAAAATTCCGTGAGCGGGAATTCCCGGCGGGCGGACACCCGAAGCGAAGCAGACTGCCCGTGGAGCAGGGATTCGGTCGTCACGCTCCCAATGCTGCTCAAGACCGGCCCGCTCAATAAATCAATCATTCCCTGTCGCAGCCGGACGCGATTTCGGCGGTTGCTCATGGTGCAGGAATCTAGTCAATCGCAGTGATGGCTGGCCACAAAAAACCGGGTGCGCCCGGTTGATGAACCCGAGTCCGCGCCGGAGCAGGGCCGCGGCCAGCCGCCCCTTCATCCGGGAGCCGTCTTCTGTGGTGCAGACAAGGAATCGAAGAAGCGGACACTTCACGCCGCCGCCAGATCGCGGTTATTTCTTGGGTGGCGGCGGAGCCCATGACCGTCGCCGCAATGTTGGTCCTGAACGGAGAAAACAGCGTCATGATTGAGTTCAGCTTATGTCTTGAGACCGTTTTTACCTCGCTCCCTCCCCCACAACGGATTGCCCGGATTGCGGATGCGGGCTTCACCAGCGTGGAATTCTGGCATCCGGAGGCGACTTGGGATGGGCAGGCGATCAACCCGGCGCTGCCGAAAAACGCGGCGGCACTGCAGCAGGTCTGCTCCCAAAATAATATCACCGTCGGCGGTTTTGTCCTGAATGCCTGGGACGGTCTCTACGGGGGACGACCCGTGGTGGCGGAAGACCGGGAAAGGTATTTGGCACAGACACGCAAGATGATCGAATTCGCCAGAGCGGTCGGTTGCCCCACCCTGGCAACTCTTTCCGGAACATCCGCACCGGGTTTGACGCGCGCCCAGATGCGCACCAACCTGGTCGCGGCTTTAGGCGCCGCCACGGCGCTGGCGGAAAAACACGGGATGCTCCTGGTCCTTGAACCGCTCAACACCCAGGTGGACCACCCGGGTTACTTTCTCCACTCCACGACCGAGGCTGTGGAAATAATCCGGGAAATCAACAGCCCAAATTTGAAGCTGCTATATGACATCTATCACATGCAAATCATGGAGGGCAACATTCTGGCCACCATCGAACAGCACCTGGATCTGATCGGACATTTTCATGCGGCGGCGGTGCCCGGACGCGGCGAAATTTACCAGGGAGAACTCAATTTTCGCGGGATTGTGCAACGTCTGGAAGCGCTGGGTTACCGGGGCCGCTTCGGCCTCGAGTTTTTTCCCGGGACAGGCGGGCACGACGAAGTGCTCCGGGCGACGCTGGCTTATCTGGGCGGCGAGGAGGCGGGGTTGACCATCGGGCCAGCCGCGGTCCCGTCCGGAGTTTCCCGCCCGGCCGCCCCACTGCGCGGTTGACCTTGTCGTCCCCAGTCCGGACACTTGCGACCATGTCCATCTGCCGTACCGCACTCAGCCTCCTGGCCCACCCTGACGACGCGGAATTCCTTTGCGCCGGCACCCTGGCGCTGCTCCACGAACAGGGCTGGAACATTCATATCGCCACGATGACTCCGGGCGACTGCGGCTCGGCGACGCTCGCCCCCGCGGAAATCAGCGCGGTGCGCCGGGCGGAAGGCGCCCAGGCCGCCGCGTTGATTGCGGCCACCTTTCATTGTCTTGAACTGGGCGATGGCAACATCTGGCACGATCGGGACACGCTGCGCCGCGTGGTCGGACTGCTGCGGGAAGTGCGTCCGACTCTCCTCCTCACCCACAGTCCCTCCTGCTACCTGTTTGACCACGAAGCCACCAGCCTGTTGGCGCGGCAGGGGGCCTTCTGGTCGAGCGTGCCCAATTACCAGGCGCCCGGCAATGCCCTGCCGCTCGCCACAATCCCGCACCTCTATTATGCGGACCCCATGGAGGGAAAAGATATTCTCGGGGTGCCGGTGCTCCCAACGGGAGTGGTGGATGTCACCTCGCAGATGGCAACGAAACGGGCGATGCTCCGCTGCCACGCGAGTCAACGGGAATGGCTGCACCGACAGCACGGCCTCGACAGTTATGTGCAATACATGGAGACGATGGCCCAACTCCGCGGGCAACTGGTCGGTTGCAATTTCGGGGAGGGGTTTCGACAACATCTCGGGCACGCCTATCCGCAAAATAATCTGCTGGCCTCGGAACTGGGCGCCTGCTTCCACCCTTGTCCCACCAACTCGACGTCGTCTCCAACTCCGGGCCGGGCCGGCCTCGGCCCGGAAGCCACGGACGGGCGTGGGGAACCGCCAGTCGCATTCCGCCCACAGACAACACCGGAACCGTAAGTGGTTCAGACCGGATCAAATCGCATGAAACCAGAATCTATGAGGATGCAGCCGCCGACGGATTGGCCGTCAACCCCGTTGAAAATCCCGGGCGGTCATCCGACGCGGGCGGAAGACCCGAACCGGGTGGGGCATTTTCCGCACAGCCCGTCGCCAGCGCACAAGTCAATGAGCATCAATAATTATTTCCGGACCGGCCGGCAGCCCGCGCCCAATGCCTCCCGGCGTGTCCGCCGGGCAGCCCGGGTGATGCTTGTCCTCACGTTGTTTGCCGGCGGTCCGGGCCCCGGGGCGGCAGCCACCACTCCGCCGCCAGCGCGCACCGCCTTTCCGGCGGTGGTGAACCCGGCCGTCCGCTCCAGTGTGCGCCCCGTGATTTCCCTGGATGGAGACTGGAGTTTTGCAACCGACCCGGAACAGCGGGGTGAGGCCGAAGGATGGTTTCGAGACCCGGCCAGATGGGAAGGCACGCGAACCATCACCGTGCCCGGAGCGTGGGAAGCGCAGGGCGTCGGCGGCGTGGGATGGAGCCAGCCACGGGAAGCGCCACGACGTTATGTTTATGAACCGGTCATGCGCCGGCTCCGCTCGGTGTACACCGGGGCCGCCTGGTATCGGAAGACCATACGCATCCCCGAACCCTGGAACAAACACCAGATCTGGCTGAAGGTGGGCGGCGTCAATGCCCAGGGCCGCTTTTGGGTCAATGGCCAGTTTGTCGCGGAAAACCGGGTCTACTGCGGCACCTACAAATACGACATCACGGATCTTGTCACGCCAGGCGAGGTCGTCACCGTCGTGGCCGAGGTTCGAAATGACATCCCGAGCCGTCGTGGTTGCTCGAACATTATTCGCACCTATGGAGGGCTCTTCCGGAGTGTTGAACTGGAAGCGACGCCGCCCGTGAGCCTGGAGAATGTGTACGCGATGCCGGAGATCGACCAACAACGCGTCCGGCTCAAGATCCAGTTGCGGGCGGGCGAGGCCACGCTCCCCGGCGAAACCCTGGCCGTCCGGGTGAAGGTCCGGACGTGGAAGGATCGCCGCCCGGCCGGCGAACTCCGCCAGGATTGCGCGCCCGTCAGCCCCGGCACCTCCGATCTGACCCTGGACCTCCCCTTGTCGCCGTGCATCTTGTGGTCGCCGGAAAATCCGTTCCTGTATGAGGCGGAAGTGACCCTGCTGAGAAACGAACAGGTCGTGGATGGCTGGGTGGAACGGTTTGGACTGAAACAATTTGAGGTCCGCGGCGGTGCCATCTTCCTCAATCACCAGCGCTATTTCCTGCGCGGCGCGGGCGACGATCATGTTTATCCCCTCACCGTCTGCTCCCCGGCCTCGCGCCAGGAACACATCCAGCACCTGCAAAAAGCGAAGGCCTACGGATTCAACTACATCCGGCTTCACACGCATTGCGAAATCCCGGAATACTTCGAGGCGGCGGACGAAGTCGGCATGTTGATTCAACCGGAACTCCCCTATTGGGCGCCCACCAACCACATGTCCAACGGCTTCGTGGATCCGGCCGGCGATTTGCAGGAGCTAGTGACGCATTACCGGCGCTACACCTCGCTGGGGACCTATTGCGGAGGCAATGAAGGAGATTACGGCTCGCCGTTGGGAGAGGCGATGTATCGGCTGGCCAAAGCCCTTGATCCCAGCCGGCCCTGGATCAGCCAGGACGGCGGCAAGAACCGCCGCTCCAACTCGGACATCCATTGCGGAGCCTGGGAAGCGGAACACGGTCCGTATGCCGAGGACACCTGGCCGCACGTACTCCACGAATACATGAGCTTGGGCCTGGATGAAGATCCCCGATTGGAACCCAAGTACACAGGGGCCTACCTCCCCAACCTCGGCCTGCATGACGCACAGGCCCTGGTGCAGGACAAGGTGCGCCTGCCGTGGGAGTGGGCGGTGAACTGCCTGGATGCAGGCCGTCGCCTGCAGGGTATTTATCACAAGCTCGACATCGAAACCGCCCGCCTCGATCCGGTGCTGGATGGATTTATCTGCTGGTTGATGGTGGATATTTCTCCCAACTCCCAAAATGGCGTTCTGGACATGTTCTGGGACATGAAACAAAGCCCGCCGCAGTTCTTTCAACAATTCAACGCTCCCATCGTAATTCTCGCGCGCAATCCCCGGGAAAAAGCGGATGCACCGAGCAGCGCCTTCCGGGACGCACCGGTCTTCACCGCTGGCGACGCGCTCCCAATCGAGTGGGTGGTTTCCAATTTCTCCGGCGCGGAACTCCCCGGCGCCTCGATTCACTGGAAACTCAGCGCCGATGGCCAGGTCCTGATGTCCGGCAACACGCCGGAAATCCGCGTGGCCTCCGGCGCCATAACCGGCATGGGAGTGGACCAGGTGCGGATACCGGATCCCGGGCGGCCGCTCAAGGCACGATTCGAGGCGGTCTTGGTGGCCGGAACAAGCGAGGTCACGGCGGCGCTGCCGGATCGCGTCGAGAACCATTGGGACGTGTGGCTTTTTCCCAAGTTTGCAGTCACCCCGGGTTCGGGCCAGGGACTCGCCGCCCCCCCTTCCCTGCACCAGAAATTGGTGTCGCGGTATCCGGGAATTGCCCGCTCCGACACTCCGGCAGGAGCGGCCGCGTCCCTGTTGATTTCACCCAGTCTGGATGATCCCGACACGGTGGCCGCCTTGGAGGCGGGAAAACGCGTTCTGTTGCTTTCACTGCCGGGGCTGGACTTGATGAAACCAGGTGTGCGGCTGGGTTGGTGGGGCACCTCCGGCCAGACCGGGACCAGCATTGCCCGCCACCCCGCTTTCGGCAACTTTCCGCACGACGGGTTCGTGGATCAACTCTTCTTCCGACTGGTCGGCACGGCGGAAAAACTGGATCCGGGACATGCCTTCGCAAAGGTCCACCCCCTCATGGTCGGAACAGGCCGCGATTACTATATTTTCGGAAACGGGGACACCGGCGGCTGGTGGTTCAATCTCTATATGTTCGAGGCTCAAGTCGGCGCCGGGCGACTGCTCGCCAGCGGTCTGAACCTGGAGACGGACCATCCCGAGGCGATCTGGCTGCTCGACCAGTTGATCCGCTATACCCGGTCCGATCAATTCCAGCCCTCAGGCGCCTTTGACCTCGGTCCGTGGCGGGAAAAAGCGGCTCAACAGGCAGAATTTCGCAAGCGGATCAATGGTTTTTCAGCATTGTTGCCGACCACACTCGAGGTCCGCGCCTACCCGTCCTTCGCCGGGACTTTCCCAATGCGAATCGTCCGCCAAACCACCGGCAACGAGAATCTGGCCTGGCGAACCTTGCCCGTTCCGGAAACGCTCAAAGCCGGACAACCATTCACGTTCCGCTGGCTGGTGTCCACGGGTTACAAAAGCCAGCCTGCAGGCGGACATTTCACCCTCTCCCTGAACGACCGCGAACTGCTGCAGTTCGATGTCGCTTTTACCAGTCAGGAGTGGCAAAGCGCGGATGCCAGCGTAAAGCTGCATTACGAGGTGCGGCGGGTAACCGCCGAGGACAGCGACGGAGTGATGACGCTGACCCTGCCGGGCGCGCTCCTGCAGCCGGGCCGGCCCGCCAAACTCGCGGTCCGCGGCTCGTCGGCGCACAGTCTGCGGTATTTCGGTCTCTATGAATTTCCGTAGGCGAGGCGGAGAAAGCAGCACGCCGCCAACAGTCGCCCCCGTGGGCACGCGCCGCTGCACAGCGGCGGCAACCGGACTTTGAGTGATTCGTAGTTCCGGACATCAAGTCAGAGAGCCAATCAATTCTTTGAACCTCCCGGAGCGGACAAGACCAGATAAACTCTGACCAGCCTTGATTCTGTCCTGCCCGTGCGGGCCGCCGAACGCAGCGGCCGGCATCACGATGGATGCCTGGCTGAAATGACCAATGCCATGAATGACGCGACGACCCTTAAAGACGCGCTGGCGCTATACGGTGGCGCAAAAGCCAAACCCACCCCCAATCACCCCATGTTCCCCGGTGGACTGGAAGTCGGTGATGAAGAACGCCAGCTTGTGCTCGAAGTTCTCGCCAGCCGGCACCTGTTCCGCTACTACGGCCCCGCGATGGGCATTGCCGCCCACGTTTCAAAAGTCGAGCAGTTCGAAACAGAGTTTCGGGAGAAAATCGGGGTCAACCATGCGCTCGCCGTCAATTCCTGCACGTCCGGACTGATCACCTGTCTGATCGCCTGCGGCGTGGGCCCGGGCTGCGAGGTCATTGTCCCCGCCTACACCTTCTTTGCCACCTGCTCGGCGGTGGTGGCTGTGGGGGCCGTGCCCAGAATCTGTGATGTGGACGACACCCTCACCATGGATCCAACGGCTCTGGAAAAACTGATTACACCGCGTACCCGCGCGATCATCCCGGTCCATATGCGCGGCGCGCCGTGCGATATGGACCCCATCCTCGCCATCGCCCGGACGCATGGTTTGAAGGTGATCGAGGACGTGGCGCAAGCCTGCGGAGGCGCTTACAAGGGCCGGCGTCTGGGCGCCATTGGGGACTGCGCGGCCTTCAGCCTGCAATACCACAAAATCATCACCTCCGGTGAAGGCGGAGTGGTGACGACCAACGACCCGGACCTCTATGAACGGGCCTTGTGGGTCCATGACGCGGCCGCATGCTGGCGACCGAACCGCTTTGCCTCCGCCGCGCAGCCCAATCAAATCTTCTGCGGCTACAATTTTCGCATGGCCGAATTGACCGGCGCCGTGGCCTTGGCGCAAGTGCGGAAATTGGAGGGTCTGTTGGCGAGGATGCGTGAACACAAGGCCCGGATTCTCGGCCAGATCCGGGACCTGCCGGGCTTGGAATTCCGCCGGCTGACGGATCCGGCCGGCGACACCGCCATCGCCCTTTTCTTCTACCTGGCCGATCCGCGCCTCGCGCGCCGGTTTGGCGAGGCCATCAAAGCCGAGGGCCTTCCCGGCGGTTCAGCCTTCGACCAGGACATCCCCGACTGGCACATCTACTACCATTGGGATCAAATCATGCAGAAGGCCTCGCCGTTCGCGGACGGTTTTCCCTACACCTACCATGAGAAACTTACAGGCGTGCCGCTCCAGTATTCCAAAACCTCGTGCCCACAATGCAATGATCTCTTAAGCCGGGCCATCACGATCGACATCGCTCCGCGCCTGACCTCCGAAGATTGCAACCTGATCGCCAGGGGAATCCGCAAGGTGGCCGCGGCCCTGCTCTGAGACCCGCCGGAAAGCTTGTGACCGGGCTCGTCCCGGTTGAGGACCGCCTTGGGCGGGGCGGCGGCAAAATGGCTGCTGCAGTTTCCTGCCCGTGGCGGCAACACGGCGTTCAGCGTGATTTTCGGTGCTACACAAACCAGCTCCTGTGGCAACCAGGCGGAGCTGGGCGGCGTGGCGATGACTGCGCAGCGGCCGCTCGGCAGCGGAAGTGACCGCGATTCAGCGTGGCGCTTCCGGGGCCTTGGCTTCGTCGGCGACGGGAAAAATGGACATGCCCACCACCTGGATGTGTCCGTCACTGCCAAGTTTTTGGATGCGGAACCGGAGTGCGTCGAACTCGACCACCGCATTCTCCTCGATCCGTTCCGGCCCCAGCTCCCGACGCATCACTTCATCGAGCGAAGCCTCCGGCGGGGCGTTCACGGAAATGGAATAAAACTCCTGCAGTTCTCCGACCGTCACGGTGCCCCGGAACGGAAATTCAATGACCCTGGGGACTGCGGAAGGTTGATCCGCCGTACGCGCGAACACCCGGTCCACCAGCGGCTCGGTGCCGGGTTTCAACACCAAAATCACGTGGTCGCCCGCGTGAATCCGCGTGATTCCCTGCGGCGGAATGACCTTTTGTCCACGCACAATCATGGCGATGACCACGCCGGCCGGCAAAGCCAGCTCCTTCACCAGGCGTTCCGCCGCCCGGGAGTTTTCGGTAATCGCATAATCCAGAATCTTGCCGTCCACTTGCCGCAGTGAGTTGATTTCCAGGGAAACCGGCGGCTCAGGCTCGCGGGGACATTCCAGCCCGAGCCAGCGGGCCACCGGAGTGAGGGTGGTGCCCTGGACGATGGCCGAGAGCACGACAATGAAAAATACTACGTCGAAGATCAGGGCGGCATGCATCGGGATCTCCGGAGTCGCGAACATCAACGGGAACGTTGCCAACGTGATCGGCACGGCGCCTTTCAGCCCCACCCACGAAACGAACGTGAATTCCCTGAGATTGATCCGGAACGGCAGGGCCGAAATCAGTACGGCGGCCGGACGCGCGACAAATATCAACACCGCGCAGATCAACAGCGCCTTGCCACTCACCTCCCACAACCGGCTGGGAAAACACAACAAACCCAGCGTCACGAACATGACAATCTGCGCCAGCCAGGCCATCGCGTCATGAAACCGGCGGATCCCCTGTTGAAACATCAACCGCCGGTTTCCGATGACAATCCCGGCCAGATAAACCGCCAAAAATCCGCTGCCGCCCAGTTGGACGGTTGCCCCATACGTCAGCAGACAGCACGCGCTCACAAGCACCGGGTACATCCCCACCGCCCCCAGTTCGATGCGATTGAGCACCCAGACCGTGCCGTATCCACCCAAAACCCCCAACACACCCCCGACGAGCATCTGCGAAGCGAATAGCCCGAGCAGCCCCGGACCAAACTCTACGCGCCCCAGCAGCAACTCGATGCAGCCAATGGTCAGAAAGATCGCCATCGGATCGTTGGAAGCACTTTCCACCTCCAGCACGGCCGCCAGCCGCTTCGACAAACTGACCCCGCCCCAACGCAGGACGGAAAACACGGCCGCCGCATCCGTGGACCCCACGATGCTGCCCAGCAACAGCCCTTCGAGCAGTGAAATATTGAGAATCCATGCGGCTGCCGCGCCCGTGATCGCGGCAGTGACCACCACGCCGACCGTCGCCAACAGGAGCGAAGGCTTCCACGCCGCGCGCAATGCCTCGGCGGACGTTCCAAGCCCTCCGTCAAACAGAATGATGACGAGGGCAAGGGTGCCAATCGCGTGCGCGAGACGGTAATCTTCAAAATCGATCCCGCCGATCCCCTCCGACCCGGCCAGGATGCCGACCAACAGAAAGAGCACCAGCACCGGCAGCCCCAGACGCGACGAAAGCTTGCTCGACACGATGCCGAGCAAGATCAACACCCCTGCAACCAGGATAAGCGTATCAACGATGAACATTGGCGGGACAGAGCAACAAGCCAAGCTTCCGCGGGGCGTAGGCTGGGGTTTCTGTTGGACAATTGGCAAGACCGAATGTGCAGTGCCGCGATAAGAGGGTCAATTCCGCGCCGGAGGTTCGCGCGCCAGATGCGGAGGGTACGCCGCCCACCAAGGGTCCCAGTCTCTGTTCTCCGGGGTTGCCGTCGTCGAGATCACGCCAATCGTTCCGGTTCTGCCCACGCGCCGCTTGCGTCCAATCGGTCTGCCCAAGCGCCGTGGTCACGCGGATGGCCGGGGCGCCATTGGGATTATCGCGATTGCGCTGCTGTTCGAGGTTGACGCGCGGGCTGGTGGCGCGGAGAAAACCTTTGAGTGGATTGTAAAAGGATGATTTGCCGCCACCGTTTTCGGCATACACCAAGAGATTTTCCCCGGCTGCCAGGGGCAATCGAAACGAATCGCCGGCGAAGCCGCGATAGTTCGTGATTTCGACGCCGGTGATTCTCATTCGCCATGCCCTTTGGTTGATTGGTTTCATTACACTTCCGGGCGCAGAGCGCGTTTGAGGCTGCCCTTATCAATTCCAATCACCTGACTGCCTGAAGGAGAATCTGCATTTTGTTGTTCGCGCCAAGACCGGGGTAGATGACCAAGGCCAGCCTCAGCGGGGGGATTAGTTTTCGATGATCGCTCGCGGACGGAAACCACAGCAGGTTCTCGGCTGCCAGCATGGTCTGGAGGATGTGCTCCGCGTTTCAGCGGGCGACTGCTCCAAATCCGGCAGGACGACGCCAACAGCTGAAAGCACCGTTTGGGGAGGGGCAAACACCCGGCTCATTTCCAACCAAGCCTTCGTGGTGCCCGCCTGTAAAGCGATGCTGATGATTCCCAAGCCCGGGTAGTTTTCGGCAAAGTTCCGGGCCAACTGCGGGGAATCCGGCCCGGCGGCAAAACAGACGCCGCGCGTTGGGGCCGGTTGATCAAAAAACGAGGATGGAAATGAGGTCTGGCTCAACGACCTCCAAGGTGTCCTCGTGGTAACCCTGCCTGCCGCTCACAATGACTTTCATGGTCATGCTTCGCCCTTGATGGTGCGGACCAAATCCAAGGCGCGGTCTTCTCCCTCTCCTCCATCCGATGGAGGAGAGGGATGGGGAGAGGAGGGCCGTTTCCGTGGCAGCGGCTTCGGTTCACCAAGCACCTGTTCCAGCTTCGGCGGCACAAAACGGTGATTTTGTTCTTTCCACATCACCTTCACGCAACCCGTCCGCCGTTGCCGCGCGTGCCAGATTTCCAGCAATACACCTCCCCGGTTCTTATGCCACTGATGATTCCAAAAGCGCACCACTTCAATGTCCTGCTCCGCGAGAAATTTCTCCCGCTCCTCGTCGCGTTTGATTCCTTCCGGCAAACCATGTTGAAAGCCGTCCAGTTCCACCGCCAGCCGCGCCAGCGGGCAATAGCAATCCAGAAAATAGCTGCCCACCGGGGCTGCCACCGGAATTTGAAACCCGCGAAACGTCCCGCTTTCACCGCCTGCCAAAGCTGCTTTTCTTCGGTGGTTTGGTGCGGCGAAGTTGCCGGGCACGGGCGGTGGGGTTCATGCGAAAGCCGCCGCCTCTCCCCGCCCCTCTCCCCCTCCGAGGGCGGAGAGGGAGTCAATGTTTGCGCCTCCTCACGTCGGCTACTACCAGGACGAATGCGGTAAAACGCATCGTGGCGTTGACTGCGGATGAACGTGACCGTGCTGCCGACGCGCGGTGGTTGCGCGCGCCCAACACGGGCGCGGAGCGGCAAGCCTTTGATGCGACGAAATTCCTCCGGGTTCTGCTGGCGGAACTGGCGGAGTTCCATGAGCAGGGAGAGCCGTTGGGCGCGCTCCTCCTCCTCGGGCGAACGCTCGAACAGACCGAAGTTGTCCACTTCCGCCGTCTCTGAATAAATCTGGCTGTCCTCACCCAGCGCGGTGTGAAACGCCTGCAACTTCATGATCGCCTTCTTCTTCAACTCGATGTCGTCGTCCACCTTGGCCGTGGGATAAAAATTGTAGATGTAGATATTGGGCGCGCCCGGCGCCGGCGCGGTCCGCGCCATTTCTTCCGAACAAAAACAGCCGTGGGTTGTCCATTCATTCGTTGGGCACCGGCGGGATGCGAACGGAACCTTGCGTCGCAAACGGCATCCGGCAAAACTGAACATTCCAAATGGAAAGGTTTTCGAAGGCGATCAACAGCATGGGTCTCCGTCACCGCGTGGTGATGCCGCGGCGGTTGGCGGGAGTGGCGGGATGGGGACTTTCGCTGACGCTGGCTGCCGCCGTCACCTTCACCGCGAGCATTGATCAGGATACGGTCCATCTTGGCGAGCAGGTCGGATTTGCGCTCACCTTCGATGGCGCGCAACCCGAGGGCACACCGCCCCCTCCGTCCGTACCGGGGTTGCAGTTTGCCTACAACGGCCCATCAAGCCAGTTCAGTTTCGTCAACGGCCAGACCTCCGCCAAAATCACGCACAACTACACCATCACCCCGCAACGCGTGGGCGAGTTCGTCATTCCTCCGGTCCAGGTGACGCTGGACCGGCAGAGGTTGACGACACAGCCCATCCATCTGAAGGTGCTTCCAGTCCAGGCGCCCGCGCCCGAAAGCCTGGCCAATGGATCACAACCGGTCTTCCTGCGCTTGCAACTGCCCAAGACCAACCTTTACCTGGGCGAGGTTCTCACCGGCGAATTTCAGCTTTACCTGCGGGAGGGTGTCAATGCCGGTCAATTCCAGTTCACCGCAACTCCTGCAGAGGGCCTCACCGTGGGCAAGATGACCGAACTGCGCCGGCAACGGAAGCAAATCGGCAATGCGATCTACACGGTGATTCCCATCGCGGTCAGTCTCACCCCCATCAAAACCGGCCCGCTCGCACTCGGCCCGGTTACCGCCAGCATTGTGATCGAGTTGCCGGCGAGCAATCGGCGGCGGGATTTCTTTGATCCTTTTGGCATGTTCAACAAGGAGCGGCGCCAACTTTCCCTCGCCACCGAAGCAGCAACGCTGCAGTGTCTGCCGTTGCCGACGGAAGGCCGCCCGGCCAATTTCACCGGCGCCGTGGGGGAATTCTCCATGACGGTGAGCGCGGGCCCCACCAATGTTGCCACCGGCGACCCGATCACCGTGCGGGTGGCCATCAGCGGCCAGGGTGGACTGGACTCGCTGACGCTGCCGGAGCAACCGGCATGGAAAAATTTTAAAATTTATCCGCCGACGTCCCGGATCGAAACCACGGACCCACTGGGTTTGCAGGGCACAAAAACCTTTGAGCAGATCGTTTCCCCGGAAAGCATGGATTTGAAGGAATTACCTCCGTTCACCTTCTCGTTCTTCAATCCGGAAACGAAAACTTACCAGACCTTGAGTCAGCCGGGCCCGGCGCTCATCGTGCGTCCGGGAGGCACCGCGGTCGCGCCAACGGTGGCGGCTCAGCCCCCCGACGCGAATCAGGCGCCGCCGCCGCAACTCGACATTGTGCCGATCAAAACGCGCCTCGGAACGGTCCGGCACCGCCCCGCCCGGACGGGCTTCACCCCAACCTTTGTCACGCTCAATGTGGTGCCGGCGCTCGCCCTGGTTGGCGTGATGCTCTGGCGCAAACGCGCCGAGGCACTGGCGGGCAATCCGCGCCTGCGCCGCCGCCGGCGCGTGGAACTGGTGTTGCGCGAAGGCCAGGACCGGCTGCGCGTTTTGGCCAGGCAGAACCAGACGGAGGCGTTTTTTGCAGAACTCGTGCGCCTGTTGCAGGAAAAACTGGGGGAACGCCTGGACCTGCCGGCTTCCGCCATTACGGAGGCAATCATCGAAGAAAAACTCCGCCCACGCGGCGTGGCTGAACCCACACTGACCGCGCTGCAGGCGCTTTTCCAGGCCACCAACGCGGCCCGGTACGCGCCCATGCGTTCGGGTCAGGAACTGGCGGCGTTCATCCCCCAATTGACAACGGTGCTGCGCGAACTGGATGAGGTGGAATCGTGATCGCCCCACTTTCAATCTACGTCCGCCCGGCACGGCTCCGTCCGGCAGGCGGGTGGACGCGACTCGTCCGCGGTCTGGGGCTGGCGCTGGCGCTGCTGGGGCTCGGGGGCTTCGTGCAACACACCAGGGCGGCGGATGATCTGGCGGCCCAATTTGACGCCGCCAACCAGCTCTATGCACAAAGCCAGTTTTCCGCCGCCGCGGCAGCATACAACCAATTCCTCACGAACGGGACCATTTCCGCAGCCCTCTATTTCAACCTCGGTAATGCGCACTTCAAGGCCGGTCAGCTGGGCCGGGCGATTGCCGCCTATCGCCAGGCGGAGGCCCTGTCGCCCCGCGACCCGGATGTGCGCGCCAATCTGCAATTCGCGCGGAATCAGGTGCATGGACCGCGCCTCGCGCCCGCCGCCTGGCAGCAGAAACTGGCCGCACTTTCAAACGCCGAATGGCTGGCCACGACGACGGTTGCCGTCTGGATCACGTTTGCGTTGCTCATCCTCCAGGTGCTCCGCCCGGCCTGGCGTTCCGCGCTCCGGATTTGGAGTGTCGCCGGCGTGGGGGTGTCCGTTGCGCTCCTGCTGGGCGCGAAGTTCGCCGCCGCGCAAAATGCGCCCGGCCGGGTGGCCATCGTGATTGCGCATCAGGCCACGGTACACGCCAGCCCGTTTGCGGAATCCGCCGCGACGTTCACGGCACACGATGGGGCGGAACTGCGTGTGCTGGACCAAAAGGATGCGTGGTTGCAGGTGACCGATGAGGCTCACCACCTCGGGTGGATCGAGCAGGACGCGACCATCCGGACAGGTCGTTCTTGAATCCATCGCCCCGGCGTCGGGCCCCCCTGCGGCATCAGCGGAGCGCGGCCGGTCGGCGCCGGGTTTGCGCGGGCCGGGGGCGGGGGTGAAAAAAGCCAAACGCCTTCAGCTCTTCGCGCAGGCGCTCCATGGGAAGGCCCACCACGTTGCTGTACGAGCCAAAAAGCGCGGCAATGATGCGGTCGCCATGCTCTTGAATCGCGTACGCCCCCGCCTTGTCCATTGGGTCAATCAACCGCAAATAAGCGCGGATCTGGGCGGCGGTCAGCGGATGAAATTGCACGTCGGTCCAATCGGTAAAAACCCGCCGCCGGCGTTCGCGCAGGTGCAGCAGACACACCCCGGTAATGACCGCATGCACCCGCCCGGCCAGCGCGCGCAACATGGCCGCCGCATCGCGCTGGCTGGTCGGCTTGCCCAAAAGCCGGGTGTCCCGGTCCAGGTACACCATCGTATCCGCACCAATGACCAGGGCATCGGGAAAGCGCCGGGCGACGGCGCGGGCCTTGCGGTAGGCGTTGACCTGCGCCATTTCCCAGGCGGTCAGTTGTTGGTCATGCACCTCTCGGGCCGTGCTGGGGACCACCTGGAACGGCACATCGAACAAGGTGAGCAGTTCCCGCCGCCGCGGAGATTTGGAAGCCAGAATAATTGGTAATGCCTTCATAGTTGGCCCCCCCAGACTACCGCAGGCGGAACGGGAAACAAACCTTCTTGTTTTTCCGGCGGCCGGACCTGATTATGCCCCTCAGCCAACTGCGCTCATGAACTTGTCAATTTGGAAACGCCTTTACACGACGCTCGTGATCTTCATCACGATCATCCTTCTGGCTGTGGGGCTGGCCTTTTTCAGCCAGCACAGTCGCGGGCGCAGCATCCACAGCAGCGATCAATTGCACGTGGCTGAGGCCCGGATCGGCTATAATCTGATGCTGATCAGTGATGCGTTGCGCGCCATGCTCATCGAACCGCGCGAAGCGCAGATGGTGGAGACCGAATACGGCAACATCAAGGCCGGCATGGAGGACCTCAAGAATTGTCTGCAGCAGTTGCGCCAGGCCTATCCGCAAAAGGTCATCCAGGAGTCGCTGGACAGGCTGGACAGTTTTGTGACGTTCACCCTGGAATTGCACATCAAAGGCGTGATGGACCAGCTGGACAAGGATTCGGGAAGTGCGCGCGACTTTTTTCTGAAATCCAACCCGGGACTGACCAAGCAGCGCAAGGACGTCATGGCGGAAGTCAAAAACGCCTTTGAGCAAATCCGCAGCGAGGATGACGACCGCGCGAGCCGGATCGGTTTCATTGCCGTGCTGGGGCTGGTGGCGGTGTTGTGCTCGGCCTTCTTTGTGTTCCGCTCCGTGCTGTCTTCCGCCATCACCATTCCGCTGAAGCAGCTGGTGGACGTCATGGAACGGATGCGCAACGGGGACTTCACCCAGCGCGTTGCGCTGAATCGCCAGGACGAATTCGGCGTGTTGGGCGAGGGGTTGAACCGGCTGGCGGATGACCTTTCGATTCTGGTGGGCCAGGTGCAACGGTCCGGCGTCCAGGTGAACATCACGGCCACGCAGATCGCCGCCACCTCGCGGGAACAACAGTCCACCGCCACGGAGATCGCCGCCACCACCGCCGAGATCGGGGCCACGTCCCGACAGATCTCGACCACTTCGCGCGAGCTGGACATCACCATGCAGGAGGTCGTGGACGTGGCGCATGAAACCGGAAATCTCGCGGGCAGCGGGCAGAACGGCATCACCCGCATGGAAAACACCATGCGCCAGCTCATGGCGGCAGCCGCCACAATCGGCGGAAAACTCGCCGCGCTGAACGAACGGGCGGGAAACATCAACGCCGTCGTCACCACCATCACCAAGGTGGCGGACCAAACCAATCTCCTCTCGCTCAATGCGGCGATCGAGGCCGAGAAGGCGGGGGAATACGGACTCGGGTTCGCGGTCGTCGCCATGGAAATCCGCCGCCTTGCCGACCAGACGGCGGTGGCCACTTACGACATCGAAAAGATGGTCAAGGAAATGCAGTCCGCAGTGACCGCGGGCGTCATGGGCATGGACAAATTTTCGGAGGAGGTCCGGCGCGGCGTGGAGGAAATCAACCAGGTCAGCAAGCAACTGGCCCAAATCATCAGCCAGGTCCAGTTGCTGACGCCCCGCTTTGCCACGGTCAGTGAAGGCATGCATGCCCAGGCCACCGGAGCGCAGCAAATCAGTGAGACGCTGACCCAGCTCAGCGAGGCCGCGCATCAGACCGCCGACTCCCTGCGACAATCCAACCTGGCGATTGAACAGTTGAACGAGGCCGCCCGCAGCCTGCAATCCAGCGTGGCGCGCTTCAAGCTGGAGATGAAATGAAGTCATGCTGTTTGTCCTGTTCCAACTTGGCAATGAGCGCTTCGCCCTGGAAGCCCGGCGCGTGGTGGAGCTGGTGCCGTTGCTCGAATTGAAAAAGATTCCGCACGCCCCGCCCGGTCTAGCCGGCGTTTTTGTCTATCGCGGCCAGCCGGTTGCGGCGGTGGATCTCTGCGCGCTGATTCTGGGGCGCCCGGCGGCGGAACATTTCAGCACGCGCATCCTGATCATCAACCAGCCCGGCGGCACATCCCCGGACCGCCGGCTTGGTCTCATTGTGGAACGCGCCACCGAAACGTTTCAGGGCAGGCCCGAAGACCTGGTCGAGGCGCAAATTCCGGTGGCGGGGAAGCCGTTTGTCGGCCATTTGTTGAAGGATGCCGAAGGCGTGATCCAGCTGCTTGATTTGGACCGCCTCCTGCAACAGGAGCGCTGCGTTTCCGCTCCCGAGCCAATATTGGAATCCGCGCATGTTACAGATTGAAGCATTATTGCGGCGTCACATCGGCCTGGAAGCCACCGCCATCGGCCCGGGGCGCATCCGCCAAACGATCCAGCAACGCATGGCGCGGCGGGGCCTCAAGTCCATCGCCGAATACGAGCAGCATCTGTACGAATCACCCGCGGAATTGGATTGTCTGATTGAAGCGGTCGTCGTCACGGAAACCTGGTTTTTCCGCGACCGCGCGCCGTTCGACGCGTTTGCGCGGATGGTCACGGAAACCTGGCGGCCGCAGCATCCCACGCAGACGTTGCGCATCCTCAGCGTGCCCTGCTCCAGTGGTGAAGAGCCGTTTTCCGCGGCGATGATCCTGGCCGATGCCGGAATCGCTCCGGACGCGTTCCAAATTGACGCAATGGATATTTCCCAGCACGCCCTCACCCGCGCCGCCCGGGCGGTTTACAGCAACAACTCCTTTCGCGGGGCCAACCTCGACTTTCGCCAACGGCACTTCCAGCAGGTGAAAGGCGGCTTCGCGCTGAACCCGGTTCTGCGGCGGTCCGTCTCCTTTCAGCGGGCCAATGTTTTGGATGCCGGTTTCCTGGCGTCAACTCCGCCTTACGATTTCATCTTCTGCCGCAACCTCCTGATCTATTTTGACCGGTTCACGCAAGCTTCCGTCCTCGCCAAGTTGCATCGCTCCTTGGCGCCCGACGGCGTGCTTTTTGTCGGCCCGGCGGAAGTGCCCATCGCCACCCGGTGCGGGTTTACAAATCTCCGCCTCCCGCTGGCGTTCGCGTGTCACAAAAGCGCATCCGCCGCCGGCCGCCGCTGCCGCCGGCCGCCGCGCTCCACCGCATCTCCCGGCCCACTCGACGGCGGCGCCGGCAGCCCGATTCCGCTGGTGCGCCCGATGCTGCTCCCGCAAGCGTCCACATCAGGTCCCCACCGCGATGCCGCGGTGCTCAGCTACGCGCACGAACTGGCGGCCAGCGGGCGGCTGGAGGAGTCCGCAGCCCTGTGCTGGCGCTATTTGCAGCGACACCCGGATTGCGCGGAGTGCTTTTACCTGCTCGGCTTGATTCAGGAAGTCAACCATGATCCACAGGCGATTGAGTCTTACCGCAAGGCGCTGTATCTGGATCCCCAGCACTACGAATCCCTGGAACGCTCGATGGTCTGGTGGGAGCAGCAAGGCCACCCCGCCCGGGCCAACGTGTTCAAGCGCCGCATGCTCCGGCTGGCCCAACAACGCAGGCGGGAAAACAGAAGAGACTCCGAACCCTTGAGACCAGAGTGAAACGCGCCAGACCCGATCCCGCCGCCCCGTCAAAGCCGGACACCCCGGGCACGCAGCACCTGTCCCGCCCGGAATTGGAAGCGCTGGCGGCCGAACCGCCGCCCGCTGAGGATCCGGTGCCGGCAAACTATGTCACCGTTTCGAATGCGCCCATAAACCCCGCCGCCCCGCCACCACCCCCAAAGCCGTCCCTGAATGTTCTGACGTCCGCCCCTATGCCGGATGAACCCGGCACCCAGCATTTCATCCGGGTCGAAGCGGAAATTGTCCACATTGAGCCGGCGTCCGGCGCAGGTGCGCTGGCGCGAGTGGCAGGGACGACGGAGTCCCCGGCATTCCACCAACCCGTCACCCAAACCGGCAATCACCCGGCGCCGGAGGACGATTGCTGGAATCACGAGGGAGTTTACGGAAATCATTCCTGCACGAAGCTTGCGCAGTACGGTCATTGCAACCACTGCCCCACCTATGCCCGGGCAGCATCCCAGTTCCTGAACCGTCCCATTCCGTCCGATTACCGGCGCGAGTGGAGCCTGCATTTCGCCCCGGAGAAACACGTGGCGGCCCCGGCCAAAACCAGTGTGGTGATTTTCCGGCTGCTCAAGGAATGGCTCGCGTTGCCGACGGAAATATTCCAGGAAGTCGCCGAGCGACGGACGCTGCACACCATCCCGCATCGCCGCCATACGGTGTTGCTCGGCATCGTCAACATCCGGGGCGAACTGTTGATCTGCGCCGCGCTGAACCGGCTGCTCGGCCTGGAAACCCCGCCCGCCGCCCTGGTTCACACCCAACCGCACGAACGGTTGCTCGTCGCCCAATGGCGCGGGCAGCGGGTGGCGTTTCCTGTGGACGAAGTCCACGGGGTGCATCGGTTCCACAACGCTGATCTGCGCAAACCGCCCAGCCTCTTCACTCAGGCCGGACGGCACTGCGCCCACGGAATTTTTCCCTGGCGCCAGCACACCGTCGGCCTGATTGATCCCGAACCCCTGATGGCTTCGCTGAATCGGAATTTGTCCTGATTGCCAACTTCCATTACCCCGTGCCGAACAAGGACGTGTAAACTCAAGCGGAGCCCGTTAATGAAGAAATCCGAGCCACCGAAAGCGCGCGCCGTGGAGGACCTCTCGATGCTGGAATTGTTCCGCACCGAGGCCGAAAGCCAGACGGCGTTGTTAAGCGCAGGCCTCCTGGCGTTGGAACGGGCCCCGGCGACGACGGAACAACTGGAAGCGCTCATGCGCGCCGCCCACTCCTACAAGGGCGCGGCGCGCATCGTCAACCTGGAAGCCGGCATCGCGGTAGCCCACGGCTTGGAGGACTATTTCGTCGCCGCCCAGAAAAACCGGCTGACCCCCTGCCAGGCGCACATCAACATACTCCTGCGCGGTGTGGACTGGCTCGCGGACCTGGGCAAACAGGACGACCAGGGCCTGGTCACCTGGGAGCAGCGGCACCAGGCGCCGCTGGAGCAGTGGCGCCGGGAAGTCCGGGCAATCATCGAAACGCCCTCCGACGCCTTCCCGCCCATCAAAATTTCCAGCGTTCCGGCCAGCGGGGATACCACGCACTTCCGCAGCGCGGAAATAACGCCCACCACCAGGAGTGCGGAATCCGCCGAGGCGGTTGAGCGCTATTTGCGATTGTCGGCAGAGAACCTGAACCGGCTGCTGGCGCTGGCCGGCGAGACGCTGGTCGAATCCCGCTGGCTGCGTCCGTTCACCGCGCAGCTGCAACGCCTCAAACGCCAGCATACGGAGCTCGAAGCGACGCTGCACCGTTTGCAGCACCGGGCCCCTTCGGCGCCCTCACCGGCCCCGCAGGAGCTGGCCAGTGCCGCGCAACAGACACGCGAATTGGCGCGTCAGCTGGAGGAACGCCTGCAGGAACTGGATCAACATGAACGCCGCACCGCACAACTGGCCAATCGGCTGTATCTGGAGGCGTTGCGCACCCGCATGCGTCCCTTTGGCGACGGCGTCCGGCATTTCCCCCGGATGGTGCGCGATCTTGCCCAAAGCCTGGGGAAACAAGTCCGCTTTGAAATTCTCGGCGAGAACACGCAGGTGGATCGGGATATTCTGGAACGGCTCGAAGCGCCGTTGACGCATCTGCTGCGCAACGCGGTGGATCACGGCACCGAACCGCCCGCGCTGCGACTGGAGCAAGGCAAACCGGCGGAAGCGACCATCCGGCTGGAAGCGCGGCACAGCGCCGGCATGTTGCAAATCACCCTGACCGATGACGGTCCCGGCCTGGACGCCCAACAGGTCCGTGACGCCATCAACCACCGCAAGCTCATCGCGCCTTCCGCAGTGGAGAAAATGAGCGAACCCGAGTTGTTGCAGTTCCTGTTCCTGCCGGGTTTCACCCTGCGGAAAACGGTCACGGAAATCTCCGGGCGCGGGGTGGGCCTCGACATCGTTCAGACCATGATCCGCAGTGTCCGCGGCAGTGTCCGCGTCTCCACCTTGAAGGGCCGCGGCATGCGCATCCAGCTGCAACTGCCGCTCACCCTTTCGGTCTTTCGCGCCTTGCTGGTGGAAATCGGCGGCGAACCCTACGCCTTCCCCCTGACGCAAATTGTGAACAGCCTCAAGCTGTCGCGTGACCGGATTTTGTCCCTGGAAGGCCAGCCGCATTTCCGCCAGGGCGATCAGCACATCGGTCTGGTCAATGCGCAGCAAATTCTGGACGTGTCGTTTCCGGTGGAGGATCAGGCCGAGGAACTGGCCCTGGTTGTTTTGGGCGCCGCCAATCAACGCTACGGCCTGCAAGTGGATCGGTTCCTCGGCGAACGCGAGCTGGTCGTGCAACCGCTGGATCCGCGGCTTGGGAAAATCAAGGACATCAGTGCGGCCGCGCTGATGGATGATGGTGCGCCGGTATTGATCGTGGACGTGGAGGATTTACTGCGCAGCATCGACAAATTTGTTGCGAGCGGGCGGCACACCGCCATTCCCCCGGCCCTTCTACCGGCCGCCGGCCACCGCGAGAAACGCATCCTCGTCGTGGAAGATTCACTGACCGTACGTGAACTCGAACGGAAACTGCTGGAAGCGGCGGGGTATGCCGCCGACGTCGCCGTGGATGGCATGGATGGATGGAACGCGGTGCGGGCGGGGAGTTACGATCTGGTGATCACCGACGTGGACATGCCCCGGCTGGACGGCATCGAGCTGACCATCCTGATTAAACAGGAAGAACGCCTGAAACTCACGCCCGTCATGATTGTGTCCTACAAGGACCGCGAGGAGGATCGCCTGCGCGGCCTCAATGCGGGGGCGGACTATTATCTGACCAAGGGCAGTTTCCAGGACGCAACCCTGATCCAGGCGGTGGCCGACCTCATCGGGGAGGCGAACCAGTGAAAATCGGCATTGCCAACGATCTGGTTCTCGCCGCGGAAGCGTTGCGGCGCAGCATCAACACGCACACCAAACACGAGGTCCTCTGGGTGGCCAGGGACGGCGCGGAAGCGGTCGCCCGCTGCGAAAATGCCTGCCCCGACCTTATCTTGATGGATTTGTTCATGCCACGGTTGAACGGCATTGAAGCCACCCGGCAAATCATGGCCAGGACTCCCTGCGCCATCGTCGTGGCAACGGCCAGAGTTGAAGATCACATCTCCCAGGTCTTCGCCGCGATGGGGGCCGGCGCGCTGGACGCGGTGGATGTCCCCCCCCTTGCCGGAGCGGCATCGTCAAAGGGCGTCGCCATGTTGCTGGCCAAAATCCAGACGATTGAAAAACTGTTGGGGGCAACCCGGTCGCCCAAGTCCGCCAAAACCATCCGGGCCGTTCTGCCGCCAACGGGAGCGCGCGCGCCGGACCAGCCCGGGAAACTGGTGGTCATTGGCGCATCTGCGGGTGGTCCGGCGGCGCTGACGGCCATTCTTGCCGGCTTGCCAGCCACCTTCCCTGCGGCCATCGTGGTCGTGCAGCATGTGGACCAACAGTTTGCCGCCGGCCTGGCGGAGTGGTTGGCGTCCCGCGCCCGGCTGCCCGTGCGCGTCGTGGCCGAGGGCGACCGGGTGGAGCCGGGGCGCGTCTTCCTCGCCGGGCGCAACCAGCATCTTGTGATGTCCAGCGGAACGCGGTTGAGCTACTCCCTGCAGCCCCACCAGAGCGCCTACTGTCCTTCCGTGGACGTGTTTTTTCACAGCGTGGCACGGCACTGGCCGGGTATGACTGCCGGCATCCTGCTGACAGGGATGGGACGCGACGGAGCCGAGGGCTTGAAGGCTTTGCGCGAAGCGGGACATCATACGATTGCGCAAAACCGGCTCAGCAGCACGGTGTACGGCATGCCCAAGGCAGCGGTGGAGTTGCAGGCCGCCCGGGAGATTTTAGCGCTGGACAAAATCGCGCCGCGCCTCATTTCTATTTTGAGTCAAACTCATGGCCACCGAACGCACTGAACATCCCGTCTCCGGCGGAAGCGGCCTCACGTTTCCCCAGCTCCCGGATTATCACGTCATGGTGCTGCTGGTGGACGATCAGGCCATGGTATGTGAGGCCATCCGCCGGGCACTCATCAGTGAACCGGACATTGATTTCCATTATTGCGCCGACGCGCGCGAGGCCGTCGCCCTGGCGACGCAGTTGCGCCCCACGGTGATTCTCCAGGACCTGGTGATGCCGGGCATTGACGGGTTGAGTCTTGTCACGCAATTCCGCGCCCATCCCGTCACCCGGGAGATTCCGATCATCGTCCTGAGCACCAACGAGAATCCCCAGGTCAAGGGGCAGGCGTTCAGCCTCGGCGCCAACGATTACCTGGTCAAGTTGCCGGACCGCCTGGAGTTGCTGGCGCGCATCCGCTATCACTCCCGCGCCTACCTCAATCAGATCCAGCGGGACGCCGCCTATCGCGCGTTGCGGGAGAGCCAGCAACAACTGGTCAACGGCAACTCGCAATTGCTGGCCTTGAACCAAAAACTTGAGGAGGCCACGCTCGCGAAGTCCGAGTTTCTCGCCAACATGAGCCACGAAATCCGCACCCCGATGAATGGCGTGGTCGGCATGATCTCGTTGCTGTTCGACACGGACCTGTCCGAGGAACAGCGGGAATACGTGGAAGGCGTGCGCACCAGCGCCGACGCCCTGCTGACCATCATCAATGACATTCTGGATTTCTCCAAGATCGAGGCGGGCAAACTGGAACTCGACCATCATCCGTTTGAGCTGCACGGCTGCGTGGAGGATGCGCTGGAACTGCTGGCCCCCAAGGCCGCGGAGAAACGGCTGGACCTGGTTTATGTCGTGGACGATTCGCTGCCGAAAATCGTCGTCAGCGACATGACCCGGCTGCGCCAGGTTCTGGTCAACCTGCTCAGCAATGCGGTGAAATTCACCCCGGCGGGCGAAGTGGTGGTGGAAGTGAGTCCCGCCACGGCCGCCATCCGGGAAATGGACGGCGACACCGACGGCACCACGGTCAGCCGGGAGGAATGGTTGCTGCACTTCAGCGTGCGTGACACCGGCATCGGCATTCCGTTGGACAAGCAGCATCGGCTGTTCAAGTCCTTTCACCAGGTGGACGCCTCCACCACGCGGCACTTCGGCGGGACGGGGCTGGGGCTGGCAATCAGCAAGCGCCTCGTGGAATTGATGGGCGGACGCATCTGGGTGGACAGCGACGCGGGCGCGGGCGCGACCTTTCATTTCACCATTCTTGTCCAGGGCGCGGCCACGGTCACACCGCCCGCCTGGGTGGGAAAGCAGCGGCAACTCACCGGCACATCCGTGCTCCTGGCCGAACACGGCGCCGGCAGCGCCCGCATTCTCCGGCAACGGCTGGAAACCTGGGGCATGCAGGTCACCGTGGCCGACACGGCGGACAAGGTGCTCACCCTGCTGCGCGAACCGGTTGAGTATGGCGCCGTGCTGCTCGATTCGCACCTGCCCGGCATGGACTGCTTTGCCCTGGCGCGCGAGATTCAAAAACTGCCGTCCCGGAAGCCGCGTCCCCTGCTCCTGCTCTCTCCGGCCCGGCTGCGCACCGAGGATCTCCACGCTGCGGGAATGACCGAAGCCAGCTACCTCCACAAACCCATCCGGCCGGCCCAGCTGTTGGAGATGCTCTGCCGTCTGCTGGGCGTGCGCGCCGAACACGACCGAAAAACTCCGTTTACTCCGGGACTCGACTCCGATTTTGCGCGCCGATTGCCGCTGCGTATTCTGCTGGCGGATGACAATCCGATCAATCAAAAGGTCGGCATCAGCGTCCTCAACAAACTGGGCTATCAAGCCGGGCTGGCCACCAACGGGGCCGAAGTCCTCAAGGTGCTGGAACAGCAGCCCTGCGACGTGCTTTTTCTGGACGTGCAAATGCCCGAAATGGACGGTTACGAATGCACCCGCCGCATCTGCGAGCGCTGGACCCGCGACAAACGCCCGGTCATCGTGGCCATGACGGGAAACGCCCTGATCGGCGATCGCGAAAAATGTCTCGCCGCCGGCATGGATGATTACATTTCGAAACCGGTGCGCGTGGCGGATTTGCAAGCCATCCTCGAGCGCTGGGGCCCCACCAAGGCCGTGAAGTATGACACCAAGTATTTCATGCGCAACCCCGAGTCGCTGACCCCGGGACTGCTTGACGAGGGCATCATCGCCGATCTCCGCGAAATGCCCTCCACCGGCGGGGACAGCATGTTGAGCGAACTGATCAGTCTGTATTTGGACACCGCCCCGACTCACATCAAACAACTGGTGCAATCCGCCGAGACCCCGGTCCAGCTCGCCTTTCACGCTCATGCGTTGAAGAGCATGAGCCTGAACATGGGCGCCCGGCGGCTCGCGGAATTATGCCAGAAACTTGAGGACCTGGGCCACTCGGGCGAGGTCTATGGCGCCATGAAGCTGATTCAGGAGCTGGAATCAATTTTCACCCAGACCAAAGTGCTCCTGCTCGGATTGCACGACCAGAAAAAACCTTCCTTTGATCCGCAGATCTAACCTTCAGTACGGGCCGCGAGACGCCGGCCAATCCCGCCGATGAAACTGCTTTATCCCCCCCGCCTGCATCCCGGTGACACCCTGGGCGTGGTTGCCCCCGCCAGCGCTCCGCCGGATCCGAAGAATGTGGACCGCGCCATTGCCGTGCTGGAACGCCTCGGCTACCGCACCAAGCTCGCCCCCAAGGTGCATCAACGCCTCGGCTTCCTCGCCGGCTCGGACCGCGACCGCGCCGGCGACCTCATGCGGATGTTTACCGACCGGAAGGTGCAGGCGATCATTTGTGTCCGGGGCGGCTACGGCACGGCGCGATTGCTGTCGCGGTTGGATTATCCCCTGATCCGCGCCAATCCCAAAATTTTCATCGGCTACAGCGACATCACCTCGCTGCACGGCGCCTTTCTCACCCGGGCGGGACTGGTCTCCTTTCACGGACCGATGTTGAATTCCGACTTCGCCCTCAAACGACTGCCCGCGTTCACCGTGCAAAGTTTCTTGCGCACCCTCACTTCTCCGGCGCCGCCAGGCGACATCGCCACCGGTTACGCGGGCCGGACGGTGAAAATTTTGCGGCGCGGCATCGCGCGCGGCCGGCTCATCGGGGGAAACATCACCATCCTGAACACGCTCATCGGCACCCGATGGCTGCCGGACTTCAAGAACACGATTTTGTTTCTTGAAGACGTCGGGGAGGTGCCCTATCGCTGGGATCGCATGCTGACCCAGCTGTTGAACTGCGGGCTCCTGCCACAGGTGGCCGGCGTGGCAATCGGACTTAATGCCCGCTGCCAGGATCCCCGCGCTCAAACCGCGGGGGAATATCGTCAGACCCTGGAGGAGGTTTTCTGCGAGCGCCTGCGGCCGTTGAACATCCCGGTGGTGGCGGGACTCCCTTTCGGTCATGTGGCCATGAATGCCACCTTGCCGGTGGGCGCCCGCGCCACCCTGGACGCCAACCGCGGCGAATTGCGGCTCGACGAAGCGGGCGTGCGCTGATTTCAAAGCTGCAGCCGCGCCTGATCGTAAGCCAGCCGTTGCTGCGAATTCATCCGGGCAAAGTCCGGTGAACCGTCCGCCCGTCGCGGCCAGTCGGCCACCGCCCCGCCCGTTCCTGGAGGCCGCGCGGCGGCGCTGGCAGGCGGGTCGCTCCGCCTGCCGGATGCCGGAACGGTGCCGGCATAGTTCATGGACTGCGCGGTGGGTTGCAGATCTTCCGCCAGGGAGCGGTGCGGCTGGATGCCCTTGCCCTGCAACACCCCGTGGTAGGCGCGCACAGCCTCTTCGGGGCCGATCTGCCCGTCCGTAATCAAGCGCAGCATCTCAATAAACGCGAGCTGATGCTCGGCCTGATTGATTTTGCGGCCGAACAGGGCGGCTCGCGCCCCGTATTTTTGCGCGTCGTGAATCAATTTGAAGGCGTCGTAGGTCGTGCCGGCGCCGCCCCCCATGATACCCACCACCATGTTGGGGTCGTATTGACACAGCTCCTCCATGGCACGCGGGCCGTGATAAACCACCTTCAGGAACAGGGGACGCCCCGCATCCGGCACCCCTGCCAGCGTCCGCAGAATATTGTCATTGACGAATTCCCCCAATTTTTCCGCAGGAATCCCGCTGTCCACGTTGGGATCAAACACTTCGAGAAAATGCCGGAACCCCTTCCGTTCGGCTTCTTCGCGGAATTCCTTGTAGGCCAGCAACGCCTCGCGGTCCTGCTCCAGGTCATTGACGTAGGTGATCGAATACAATCCGAGATTGGCCCCGGGAAAATCCTTTCCACCACTCCGGTCGCACGCCACTTCGCCACATTGAATATGATCAATGCTGGCCGAGCGAAACGGTTGTGAAGCCTCTCCCATGTAACAACCGTGCCGGGCGGCCCACACATCCGTGGTGTCATTCGCGCGCGCGGCCGGGGTGACGTGGGAGTTCTGAAAAAGCCCTTCCTTGATGGTGAGTTGCTCGTTCACATACGCCGACATCAACATGATGTCCACCAGTCCCTGGTGCGTCACCTCGCGGATGATGTCGAGGAATTCCGGCAGATTGCGGAAACCAAATTCCTCCCGCGTCCAGACTTCCGGCGAGAATTGCGCGGGGCGCGCGCCCCGTCGTGCCAGATAGGAACGCGGGCCGGTGGCGCGCACGCCATACGCCATGTCCGCATCCTTCGCATCCGCGAGAATAAACGCGCGCGAATTGCGGCGGGCCCTGATTTCAGCAAGTTTTGCGTCGAGTGATTTCATGAAAAAGATTACGCGCCGGAGCATTACCCATCGGCGGACGGCGGAGGCGTCAGGATCGGGGCCGGCCGCCCCACCCGCCCTGTCCATCGGGGGCGGCCACCCGCCCCAGGTAAACGGCCAGCGCTCATTTCAACCGGGCCAGAATTTGCTCCGTAATGGCCTGAACGGCGCGTTCCGCCTCCGGATCGAAATCGGGGTCCGCCGCCGCAGGACGCGGCACGGTGCAGGTGGCGCCGGGCCGCCACTCGCCGGCGTCACAAAGTTCACATTCCTTCATCTCGAAACGCGGGTCCACGAAACCCAGTTTTTGTTTGATGTTCAGCAAATCCTTCATTTGGGACCCGGTGAAGGTGTTGACGGGATGCCCGAGCTGGCCGGCCACCACAATCGTGCGGCAGTACGCTTCCACGATCTCCATGCGCCAGTAGGCTTCCTCGAGGTGGTTGTGCGACCAGGTCACCACGCCGTGATTTGCCATGAGGATCGTGTTGTATTGCTCCGTCAAATCCGCCACCAGTTTGCCCATGTCCGCCGTGCCCGGAGTGCGGTAGGGCGCCACCCCCACCGAACAGAACACCTCGAACTCGGGCAGCAGACAGGTCGGGGGCGCCACGTTTGCCACCGCAAACGCCGTGGCGTAGGGCGGATGACAATGGCACGTGGCCACCGCCTTGGGCTGTCGTTTCATGATTTGCAAGTGCATGAGGATTTCGCTGGTGCGCTTCTTGGTGCCGAGAAGTTGATGTCCCTCAAAATCCACCAGGCACAGGTCCTCCGGTTTCAGCGCCCCCTTGCTCACCAGTGTCGGGGTGCAAATGGCCACATCCGCGCCGACGCGAATCGCCATGTTGCCGCCATTGCCATCCACGTAGGCGCGTTGCCACAGGCGCCGGCCCATTTCGCAAATCTGCTCCTTGAGAGCCTGCGCGTATGGCGAGTGGAAAAATGCCTCCAGTTCCGCCCGGGAAGATTGGGCGTGGATCGGCTTTTCCGGGGCAACGGGTTCGGCCGCCGCAGCGGCGGGTGGGGGCGGGACCGGTGGCTGCGGGACCACCGAGCGGAGGTCGTTGAGAAAATCGCGCGCCGAAGGTGTTAAGAGGGCATCTTCCGGCAGGCTGCTCAGACTCCGCCCCTCGCGCTGCAGCCGCTCCACATCCTTCAAGCTGATGACATTTTTCATATCGAAACTCTCTTCTTCCCACTCAACCCGGCCACGGCCGGTAAAACAGGTCGTCCACCAGCGCGACATTGATGGCGTCCACCGGTGTCGGCACGGCAAACGGCTGGGCCGCCTCGCGACCTTCGACGTAGCCGATCACCTGTTCCATCCCGCCACCGAGCGCATCGTACACCACGAGGCTTGGTTCGCTGCCCATGCGGGACGGCGCCGCCAGCCCCGCGGCGTATTGCTCGCGCGAAAACGGACTCACGACCAAAAATCGTCCGCCCTCGAACGCTTTGACGGTTTTGCTCAACGTGACGCGGCCGATGACTGTTCCCAGTTTCACACGCGCACTCCTGGTTCGCGCTCATCCACGATGCCGATCACCAGCCAGCGGACCGGACTCTGGTCGTCGCCGACCGCCTGGCGCGCCGCCGAGCCGTCCGATGAAATCACCACCTGCTGGTGCATGCCGGCGCCGAGCGCGTCAATGGCCACCTGTGGCGGCCCCTCGCGCTGGCCGGCAGCATTGACCGGTTGGCAGATCACCAGGCGCCAGCCTTCAAGACTCGGATGTTTCCGGGTCGCCACAAGGTTGCCTTCCACTCTGGCCAGACGCATCGCGCACTCAATAAATCCGCAGATTGTCCACCATCACGCACCGCCGGACGCGGGTGAAGGTGCGCGGATTGGTCACCCCTTCACCGGTTGGCGTGGCGATTGAATAACTCAGATAGCCTTCACCCCCGAGGCCCAGTCCCGCCGGGGAAGCCCCGTTCTTTACGAACAGCGTGGTATCCAACGCGCGCGCCATGGCGGTCATGTGCTCCACATCGTGCGAATGAATCACGCTGGTATGGCGGTAGCCGTGTTCGGCCTGCACGGCCAGCTGGATGCCCTCGGCCACATTTCTCACCCGCACGAGCGGCAGAAACGGCATCATTTGTTCCTCTTGCACGAACGGATGGTCGGCGGGCGTCTCGGCAAACAACAATTGCGTTCCCGCGGGCACATTGACGCCGGCCGCCTGCGCCAGCACGACGGGGTCCTGGCCAATGAATTCCTTGTTGACGCTGGCATGTGCGCATCCCCCACCCTGCCCCGGTTTGATGGTGAAGGCCGCCTGGGTCAGTTTTTCCAGTTGCGCCCCGCTCAATTTCACCGCGCCGTGCTCGGCCAGGCGCTGCATCAACTTGTTCGCCACACTGTCCAGCACAAACACCTCCTTCTCGCCGATGCAGAGCAGATTGTTGTCGAACGCCGCTCCGGCGATGATCGCCCTGGCCGCGCGGGTGGCGCAGCAGGTGTCGTCCACCAGCACCGGAGGATTGCCCGGACCGGCGCAGATGGCGCGCTTGCCGGTCTGCATGGCGGCCTTCACCACGCCCGGTCCGCCGGTGACGAGCAGCAGTTTGGTATGTGCGTTCTGACACAGCGCCGCGAAGGATTCCAGCGTTGGTTTCTCCACCAGACACGCGATGTTCTCGATGCCGGTTTCATGATAAATCGCCTCGTTATAGGCCCGCACCGCCGTGGCGGCGCACCGTGCTGCACCGGGATGCGGATTGAACACCACCGCATTGCCTGCCGCCACAATGTTGACAATGTTGCCGCTCAATGTGGGAATTGAGTGGGTGCTCGGCGTGATCGCGCCCACCACACCAAACGGAGTGAATTCCTCCAGTGTGATGCCGTGATCCCCGCTCAGCGCCTCTGGACGCAGCCAGTCCACCCCCGGCACCAACCGGATGATTTTTAATTTTTCTATCTTGTGATCGAGCCGCCCAATCCGCGTTTCCTCCAGCTCCAGTTTGCCCCAGACCGCCGCATTCCGCTCCGCCAGGGTTTTGACAATGTTTTCAATCTTGCGCCGGGCGGCAATGCCTTGTTCCCGGAGCAACAAGAACGCTTCCTGGGCAGCGGCACACGCCTCGTCCGCCGTGGCGAACACGCCAAACTTGCCGCGCAACGCCGGGGTGCCCGTCCGTGCGGGACGCGGAGTGGACGTTCCGGCTCCGGCCGGAGGCGGCTCGGGGGTGACGGCTCGCGTCGCCGTTGAGCTGCCGCCCAGCCGGCCAAGCACCTCGGCCACCACATCGCGAATCAACGTTTCATTTACGGTACTCATATCAATTGGAAGCCCGGCACGTCGGGAAAATGGAGGAAATTAAAACATCCGCTTCTACGGGCAGCATGGGAAACGGCCGCCAGCGGCGCTTTCCGCTCCGCCGGTGCGGCAGATCTGGGAACAGGTGACGCATCAAACCTTCGCGCTGAAAATTTGTTTGCCCAACACATCCACGCTGTCCACGATGCCGATGATCACGGCGTCCACCGGGGCATCCTTCATGCCCGGCGCCAGCCGCGCCGAACTGCCCTGCGTGAACATCACCATCTCGCCCAGGCCCGCGCCCAGCGCGTCCACCGCCACGATGGTGTTGGTGCCGGGGCGAAACTGGGCCGGATTCTTTTCGTCCACCAGTTGCGGCCGGAGCAGGAGCAGTTTGCGTCCGCTCATGGACGCGTCCTTCTTGGTCGCGACCACCGAGCCTTCGACTTTGGCCAAAAACATAAAGGTCAGGAGTTGGCAGTTAAAATCCGGGAGTCCGGATCAGAAAGCGTGCCGCCGCCTTCTTCCCGGTGCCGGCTTCCCGGCGGCGACTACTTCTTTTTGGGCAGCACCGCTTCCACGTCGCTGTGCGGACGCGCAATGACATGCACGCTGACCACTTCGCCCTTGATGGCTTTGATGGCTTGGGCGCCGGCATCCGTGGCGGCTTTGACCGCGGCCACGTCACCCACCACACAGGCCGTCACCAGGGCGTTGCCGACCTGGGTCATGGGCCCGACGAGTTCCACGTTGGCCGCTTTCAGCATTGCGTCCGTGCCCTCGACGAGGGCCACCAGTCCGCGCGTTTCAATGAGTCCAATTGCTTGAGGCATAGTTTTGTTTTCTTTGTTGGTTCCGTGTGAATTTCAGTTGCTCGTTGCTTCCAATAACCGTTTGGTTTCCCGCGCCACCACGAGCTCTTCGTTGGTGGGGATGACCATGAGCTTGACCGGGGAACGGGCGGTGCTGATCGTCGCTTCGCCCGCCGGCAGCGCCTGGTTCAAGGTGGAATCCAGCTCGATGCCCAATCCGGTCAGATTCGCGCAAATGGCCCGGCGAACCTCGGCGCGGTTTTCGCCGATGCCGCCGGTGAACACAATCGCATCCGCGCCGCCCATCTCAAAAAAGTAGCTGCCCATCCAGTGCCGGGCGCTCGCCACAAACACTTCCACGGCCAGCTGGGCGGCGGCATTCCCCCGCCCCGCCGCCGCCGCCACGTCGCGCATGTCGTTCGAGATGCCGCTCAAACCCTGCAAGCCGGATTCCCGGGTGAGTTGACGTTGGGCTTCCTCCAGGGTGATCCCGAGCGTTTTGACCGCGTAGGGAAGGGCCTCTGCATCCAGATCGCCGACGCGATTGTTTTGCGGCAACCCCGATTGCGGACTCATCCCCATGCTCGTGCCAATCGCCACGCCATTGCAGATCCCGGTGATGCTCGAACTGCCGCCCAGGTGGCACGAAATCACCCGCAATGGCGGGTCATTGACCGGCGTCCCGCCCCCGTTGACATACAGCTGGCGCGCGCGCGCGGCGACATCGTCCCGCCCCAGTAGTTCCGCGGAACGTTCCGCAATGTACTTGTGACTGGCGCCATGAAAGCCCCAGCGGCGCACCCCGATGTCGAGCCAGGCGGCGGGCACGGCATAACGCATCATTGCTTCGGGGGCGAACTGATAAAACGCCGTCTCGAACAATCCCACCAGCGGAATCTGCGGCACGCGCTTCCCAAACAGGCGGATGCCGGTGATGTAAGGTGGATTATGCGCCGGGGCCAGTGCGCGATGCGCTTCCATCGCGGCCAGCACGGTTTCATCCAGCCGCACACAGCCGGTGACGTTTTTGGCAATCACCGTTTTGAACCCCACGGCCGCGAGTTCGCTCTCGCTGGCCAGTGCGCCGGCCTCCTTGAGCTGCGTCAAACAGCCCTCAATCGCCTGCGGATAATCCGCCACCCGTTCGAAACCGCCTTTGTGCAGGAGGCACTCCGCGTTGTTCGCAAAATCGAACAACCGCCACTTCAGCGAAGTGCTGCCAATGTTGGCGACGAGAATTTTCACAAGCCGGAGCGCCGCGCGCGGCAGGCAACGGGTGCGCGGATCTCCCGCACCGCACCTGCCGCGTCCGCACCTATTGCAACCACTTGCCCAGGATTCCGAGATCGTCGTGGGGCCGCGGAATGACCTGGACGCTGATCACCTGCCCCACCTGCGCGGCGGCGGCGGCCCCGGCGTCGGTGGCGGCTTTGACCGCGGCCACATCCCCCCGGAAGAATCCGGTGACGTAGCCGCTGCCGATCTTTTCCCAGCCGGTCATCGTGACGTTCGCGGCTTTAAGGGCGGCGTCGCACGCTTCCATCAGCGCGCAAAGTCCCTTGCACTCGATCATTCCCACTGCTTGCTGTGCCATAATTGTTCCTTGGTTGGAGTTAAATCGTTATTTGGCGGCGGCCCCGGCGTTGATGAACGCCTTCAACAAATCCTCGTGCGGACGCGCGATGAGATGGGAACTGACCAGTTCGCCGACCTTGGCGGCCGCTTTCGCCCCGGCGTCCACCGCCGCTTTGACGCTGCCCACATCGCCCTTGGCGAGAACCGTAATCAAGCCGCCGCCAATGGGCACCGTTTTGACCAACGTCACGTTGGCCGCTTTGACCATGGCATCGCTGGCCTCCACACTGCCGACGTAGCCCCTGGTTTCAATCATGCCTAATGCTTCACTCATGTGTTTTTTCTGTTTGCGTGTTAATGGTTGGCTGCAAATTCAAACCCGGCGGCACCCCGGGTTTTCCGCTCCCCGGCCTCGCCGGCCTCGCCGGCCCGTGTGCCTGCCTGTTCATTGGTGGTCACTTCAAGAGCTCCACCGGTGTGCCCGGTTGCAGGTTGCAGGCGTTGCCTTCATCCGTGTCAATATGCACCTCCAACTTGAAACCCGGATCCACACGGCACAGCATCCGGTCGAGTGTGATTCCGCAATCTCCGCCAATCTTCAACTTCAACGCGTCGCCGTTCCGCACCCCGTAAAATTCCGCGTCCGCCGGACTCAGGTGAACGTGGCGCAGCGCGCGAATGACCCCCTGGCTCATTTGAAAAAATCCCGACGGCCCCATCAACATCGCCCCCGGTGTCCCTGCAATGTTTCCCGACAAGCGCAGTGGAATTTCGAAACCCAGCGCAATCGCGTCCGTATAGGACAGCTCCACCTGATTCAAGCTGCGGCACGGACCGAGAATGCGCAGGTTGGAAATCACCCGGCTGCGCGGCCCGATCAACGTCACGGTCTCCTTCGCCGCAAACTGCCCTTCCTGGTACAACCACTTGTGCACCGTGAGCTGGTGCCCCTTGCCGAACAACTGCTCCACCGCTGCTTCGGTCAGATGACAATGCCGGGCGCTGATGTTCACAACGAGTGGATTGGGAGCGGTGGCCGTACGCGGGAGGCGTTTGCCCAGGCGCGAGTAAACCGCCTGACGAACCAGATGCTCGATAACGGCTCGATGGGGTACGGGCGCAGCAACAGCCATAACGTGAATCATTCTGACTGTTTTCACCCAAACGTCAACTAAAATATTGCAAAATCTTCCAATATCTATCAGAATAGAGCCGAAATGACGGCAGATGAACGGAAACACCGACTGGAGGAATATCTTCAGCAGGTTGAGTTTGCTTCGTTGGAAGATTTGGCCAAGTTCGTCGGCTCCTCAGTTTCCACCGTTCGCCGCGATCTGACTGTTCTTGAAGCGGCGGGCACGGTAAGGCGCACTCATGGTGGAGCGCGGATCGTTGTCCCCAAGACTGACGAATTTGCATTCTCCACGCGCGAGACGTATCAACTGGAGGCCAAGGAAGCGATTGGCCGTGCCTGCGCGGGACTGATCAAACCCAACCAAAGTGTCATTATTGACGCCGGCTCCACCACTTTTTGCGTGGCAAAATACCTCGAAGAAAAATCCCCGCAGATTGTCACCAATTCCCTGCCCGTCGCGAACCTCTACTCCGCCGCCGGCCGCGTGGAAGTCATCGTGAGCGGCGGGGTGATCTACCCCCGGCTTGGTGTGTTGGTGGGGCCGCTGGCGGTGGAAACCTTCGCCAAAATCCACGCGGACGTCGCCATCATGAGCGCCGGGGGTATCACCCTCGATGGATTGACCAACTCGCACGGATTATTGATTGACATTCAGCGCGCCATGATGCGCGCCGCCGCCAAAGTGATCATGTGTCTGGACCATACCAAATTCGGGCGCCGCTCCGTTTCACCGCTCAGCGATCTGGCCCGTGTCCACACCATCGTCACGGACAGCCAGGCGCCGGCCGATCTGGCCACGCAATTGCGCGACCAGGGCATCGAAGTCATCATTGCGGGTTGAATGCCGGTGGAGTTCCGGGAAGGCGCGGTCTCCCCCTGCGGCGCGTTGAGGTTCCCGCCCCGGTGAACTGGGGATTGCTCTTCGTTGGGGATTAACCCATCATGCCGTCCCGTGCCAGAGCAGACAAACCGGACAAATTGATCATGAGCAAAAAATTCAATATCGCGATCGTCGGACTGGGATTCGGAGCGGAGTTCATTCCCTTGTGGCAGAAACACCCGCACACCGATTGTTATGCCATCTGCCAGCGCAACCGGAAAAAGCTGGACGCGGTGGGTGACTACTTCGGTGTGGCGAATCGCCATACGGATTTCGCGCAAATGCTCAAAGATCCGAACATCGACGCGGTGCATATCAACTCGCCCATTCCGGATCACGCCTGGATGAGCCTGGCGGCGCTCAAGGCGGGCAAGCATGTGGCCTGCACCGTCCCCATGGCGACCAGTCTTGCCGATTGCAAAAAGATCGTGGAACTCGTCAAACGCACCGGACTCAAATACATGATGATGGAAACGGTGGTGTACGCCCGGGAGTACCTCTTCATGAAGGAACTGCTCGACCAGGGGGAACTGGGGAAATTGCAGTTTGTCCAATCCAGCCACCAGCAGGACATGGACGGCTGGCCGAACTACTGGCCCGGACTGCCGCCGATGTGGTACGCCACGCATTGCGTGGGACCGGTTGCGGGGTTGATCGGCCGGCCGGCCGAGTATGTCTCCTGTTTTGGTTCAGGCACGATCCGGAAGGAACTGATCAAGTGCTACGGCTCCCCCTTCGCCGTGGAAACTGCGCACATCAAATTCAGGGACACCGATGTTTCCGCGCGCATCATTCGCAGTTTGTTTGACACCGCCCGACAATATCGCGAGAGCATTGACGTTTACGGCTCGAAGAAGGCGGTGGAATGGCCCTTGATTGAGCACGAACCGCTGGTGGTTCACACGGCCAAGAAGCCGGAGCCCCGGATCCCTCAACGGGTCACCTGCCCGGATTTTGCCAAACGTCTGCCCCGGAGCATCGCCAAATACACCAGGCAAGGCGTTTACGACGCGGCAAAGAAAACCCACCTCAGCTTCACCCAGGGCAGCGGGCATGGCGGCAGCCACCCACATCTGGCGCATGAGTTTGCCTCTGCGCTGGCGCAAAACCGCGATCCGTTTCCGAATGTCCGGCAATCGGCCAACTGGACCTGCGTCGGACTTTGCGCGCACGAATCGGCATTGCAGGGAGGGAAAATCGTCCGTCTGCCTGCCTTCACCCTGTAGCGCGACTGCGCGGCTCCGGACGGAACCAAGGTACAGAAATCAAGCGCACCTGCTTGTCCAGGTGCGCCGTTCCATGACCGAACCGCCTTGCGTTCCCGTCAACATCGTCCCCGGCGCTGGCGACACACGACCAAGGCCAGGCCTCCGAGCAGCGCAAACGTCATTGCCCCGGGTTCCGGCACCGGGTTGGACTGGAAGTTAACCCCATCGAAGAAGCCGTAGCTGGCATCGTTATTCGCGCCTTCCGTTGTGATTCCCAGTTGCAAAAGATAGGCGCCCGCAGCCGGAGCCGACCATTGCCAGGTACTCCAATCCGGCGCGGAAAGCCCGGATAAGGCGACGGGCAGGGAACCCGAAGTCGCCTGCCAGGGGGTGGCCACCAAAGCCCCACTCGCGTCAAAAATGCGTACCCAGGCGGAATCGGACGGGGTTTCATCGCCATTGAAAAAGGCGGCCCAGCCGGACAGAACGTCCCCCAGCGCACATTCAACCGTCTGGCTCACATACGTGTGGTAAGTGTCGTTCCCGAGAAAGTCGCCAGCCACCCGTGTGTTCAGGGACAGGAAACGCTGTCCTTCCACGGGGAGCAGCGTCGGGTTCAGATCAAAATTATCTCCCCAGGAGGACAGCGTGCGGATCACGCCGGCGGGCCGGGCCGAGGAATCCGCAGCGCGGATTCCGGTGTCATTGTTGACCGACCACCCGACGACATCCCACGATTCGAAGCCCCCGTTATAGAGCCCCGCGAAAGTGGTGCGCACACCGGCGGACATCATCAACCCCGCAACCAGAGAAATTACAACTGGACGTTTCATTGGTCACAATTTTTCCCAATTGGAAAAATCTGCAACCAGGGCAAACACTGATTTTCGCGTCCGTATTTGCACCGAAATGGCCCGTGAAAAGACAGGGGGCGCCTCAGCGCCCGGGCCGCCAGGACGGCGACAAAACAGTCGCCAGAAGAATCAGTTCAACGCAATCCCGCGGCGCACGTAGGTTGGCAGATCCAGATCCTCGCCCTTGTGGATTGTCGGTTCGCTTTTATCAAAACGTCCCTTGTTCACAATATCCAAAGGCAGCGTCGTTTGGCGCATACGCGGGCCGTCCGCGCGGCGGCGTACGCGGGCCGATTTCCCCACGTGCCGCGTGATGATGGCCGAGCGTTGCTCCGGAGTCAGGACGGGTGGCGGGGGCACCAACCGGGACTCGGGCCGGCTGTTCGTCGTGTCCTGCAACAGCTCCGCGGTCAACTGGGTGGGCGCGTCCAACACCTTCCCCGGCGTCCCCGCCGGCTGACGATCGGTTTTTGCCGTCCGGGCGACGAACACGGTGACGCTCAGCCGGTCCTGCCACGCCGCGTCGATCGCCGCCCCCATCAGCAGGCGCACGCCCACGCAGCGCTCGGAAAGTTGCCGCATCAGCTCATCCACTTCCCGCATCGTAAGATCCGGTCCGCCCAACATGCTGACCAGGACGCTGCCGGCCTCCGCAAAAACCTGTCCTTCGGCGAGCAGGGGATGCGTCAAGATCTTCGCGATAATTTGCTGAGCGCGTTCAGGCCCAGACGCTTCAACCGTGGCGAAACAGCTTTCTCCATGGCTTTCGCGCAATACGGCGCGCAGATCCCGGAAGTGCAGCCGGACCAGGCCGGGCCGCTGCAACAGCCGCCATGCACCCTGCACTGCTTCGATCAAGAGCCGCCCCCCCGTTTGAAAAATTTCCAGCACCGTGGCGCGCTCATCCAGCAATGGCAGCACCCTTTGATTGGCCAGGCAGACGACGGCGTCACACTCGCGGTTGAGGTCAGCCAGTGCCTGTTGCGCCTGCACCTGGCGGCGGTTCCCTTCGCAGACAAACGGCAACGTCACGAAAGCCAGCACCAGCGCCCCGCTGGCCTTGGCGGCGCGTGCCAGTACCGGCGTGATCCCGGACCCGGCGCCGCCGCCCAGACCAGCCAGCAAAAAGACAACCTCGGCATTGGCACAGATGGCTTTCAGATCGTCATAACGCTCCTCTGCCAGCTGGTTGCCGAGCTCGGGATCACCACCGGTGCCCAAGCCGTGCGGTGGTGGTGTTTGCAGCAGCAACTGCGGCTGGGGCCCGCCGGGCACCGAGGCATCCGTATTCACCAGGGCCAGGCGGGCCGGGGCGAACTCCGGCTGTGGCAGCGCTTTAGCCAGCGTGGCCCCGGCGGTGCCGACACCGATGATGGTTACCCGGACCTGTCCGGCGTCCCTTTCAGTTTGAGCATCCATAAGGTGGCAATCCTAGCGCGGCAGCAATTTCCCCCAGACCTGTTTGATGCCGCCCAACAGCGAAAAGCGCGGCGCCTCCCGCCGGCTCTTTAGTGAGCCGAAGTAGGCCAGGCCGATCCCGGTCGCAAATTCAGGCTGGTCGATCGAAGATTTCAGACTGCTGGCGCCGGTAATATTGCCCACCACCACCGGCAGTCCCAAAACCTGTTCCGCCAGCTGGGTGATGCCCCGAATGCGGGCGCCGCCACCGGTCAACACCACGCCGGCGCGCAGACACTCGAACAAATCCAGCTGCATGAGGTCCTGCGCAATCAATTCAAAAATCTCCTCCAGCCGCAATGACATGATCCTGCGCAGATGGCTCAAATTGACGTGGCTGGCCGGAAGCCCATGACCGCTCTTGAGCTCGATTTTCTGATCCTCGTCGGCAGCGGTCATTACGGCGTGTCCATGGTCAATCTTGAGTTGTTCGGCACGTCCCTGCGGCACTTTCAAACCATAAGCGAGATCATTCGTCACGTGATCGCCGCCGACGGCCAGGACGCCGGTGTGCCGGATCACCCCCTGGTAATACACGGCATAGTTCGTCGTGCCGGCCCCGAGATCAATGACCAACGCGCCGAGGGTTTTCTGTGTGGGCGTCAACACGGCCAGCGATGTCGCCAGGCCATTGAACACCACTTCTTCAACCTCCAGTTGGATGCCGCGCACCACGCGAATGGCATTCTGCAGCCGGTTCAAATGGCCATGCACCACATGAACGTCCACCTCCAGCCGCGCTCCCAGCATGCCGACGGGGCTTTTGACCCCTTTGTGACCATCGACAAAAAAGTCCTGTCGAATGGCGTGCAGGACGGTGTGTTCCTGGGGCAGATTGATGGCCTTGGCATTCTTGACCACATCCGCCACGTCCTCCTGGGTGATTTCCCGGTCCGCAGACACCACCGGGTGCATGCCCCGGTTATTGAAACCGCGGATGTGCCCGCCCGAGACTCCCAGATAAACGCTGCGGATTTCGACGTCTGCCATCTGTTCAGCCTCCACGATCGCATGCCGGACATCCTCCTCGACCACGCGTGGATCAATGATCTCGCCCTTGCGCACTCCGCGCGAACCGGCCTGTCCCACGCCTATGATATTGGGCGCGGCCCCTTCATTGAGCTCGCCCACCACGGCGCAAACCTTGGACGTTCCGATTTCCAGACCAACAATGATGGATGAAGAATCAAACATGGCGCTTTCTGCTTCGCATGGGTTTCGGCTGCCGGGCCGGCGGCGGCGGGCTGTCCGGCGCCAACCAGCGCACCGGCACATTATTGGATACCGATAAATCCAGGCTGGCGATGCGGCGATGCGTCCGGATGCCAAGATCGTGGATCTCCCGCCAGCGACGCAGTTGCTGTTCCAAGTTCTCCAAACCGAGAGTCACTTCACTTCCCTGGACGGTGGTGACCACAATCACGTCGGTGGCGCTGACGTCAACCCGCCGCAAATCCACCAATCCCGCCAGCGGGGAATAGGCAAATTCATTGACCAGGCGCAATGCGGACTGCACAGCCGGGGCCGCCAGCCGCTGGCCGGGGCGCACTTCGCTGAGATTCAAACCCGTCAACTGTGGCAGGCCCTCCTCGACTTCCGGTTGCGGACGGACGCGTTGCCGGGGACTTAGCGGCGCCATGACCACGCCATCCGTTCCAATCAAAAAAACGGCAGTTTCCCAGCCGGTCCCCGGCCGCATCAGCGGCACCCCCACTTGCAGCACGGGTTCGCGTTCAGCTACACGAATCCGCAAAGTGTGGGGAAGAATCCGCTCCACCATGACCGTTTCCAGCGCCGGCGACAACTGCAAGTCGCGTTGGACCCGCGCCAGATCCAACGCCAGCAGATTCTGTCCCGGACGCACGTTCGCCCACCGGCGCAATTGGTCCGTCGCAATCGTGCCGTCGGTATGCACTTCAATGGTGCGGATTGCAAAAGCCGAATTTTGGTAGAGCAACTGGCCCGCCGCCCACTGTCCGACATGCCAGAAGGCAAACACGCCCACCAGTGTGCCAAGCAGGGCGGCCAACGCCATCCCCGCCTTGCGCAGCCGCGATCGCCGGAGTTGGTCCGAGCGCAACTTCACGTCCAGGACATGAATGCGCCCGGTGCGCCGATTCCTTGGTTTGCGTTTGAACAGACTCATTGGCGCCTCAGTGCCAGCTGGACCATGCGCTGGCATAATTCCGGATAACTGATTCCCGCCGCCGCGGCCGCTTTGGGGAAGAGACTGGTTTCGGTCATCCCCGGAAGCGTATTGACCTCCAACACCACCGGGTCACCGTTGGCGCGCACCATCACATCCACGCGGGCATAATCGCGAGCGCCGATGGCGTGGAACGCCGCGAGTCCCGCCGCCTGCACCCGGTTCGTGGTCGCCGCGTCAAAGTCCGCCGGACAAAAATAATCAGTCCTCCCAGCCCCATACTTGTTGCCATAGTCATAAACCCCGGACTTCGGGCGCACCTCCACCACCGGCAGCGGTTGCCGATCCAAGACGCCCACGGTCGTCTCCCGGCCGATAATTTTCTCCTCCACCAACACCCGCGCATCATGGTCCAGCGCCTCCGTCAGGGCATCCCGCCAGGCTTCCGGCCGATCGACAAAATGAAGCCCGACACTGGAACCCTGGCGCACCGGTTTGATGATCAGTGGCGCGTCCCAGCCCGCCGGCCAGGGAGCTTCCGGCGCATCCACCACCAGAAAGCGCGCGGTCGGCACTCCGGCGGCCACCAGTTTTTCCTTCGTCAACGCCTTGTCAAACCCGGTGCGGCTCGCCGCGGCATCACAACCGGTGTACGGCACGCCCAACTGCTCCAGTTCGGCTTGCACGGTGCCGTCTTCTCCGTAAGTGCCGTGCAATGCCAGAAACACCACCTCCGTCTCCTGCGGCAGCTGCCAGCCCGGCCGTTGCGGATCAAGCGCGGTGACATAATGTCCCAGCGACCGCAGCGCCGCGGCGACCGCCGCGCCCGACCGCAGCGATACTTCGCGTTCCGCGCCGGGCCCGCCGAGCATCACCGTAATGTGCAATGGTTCAACCATCCGCCCTGACCTCAATTTTCGCCGATAATCTGGATCTCCGGCTGCAGCTCAATGCCGCGCACCGCCCTCGCCCGGGTCTGGATCAACGTCAGCAAATTCAGAATGTCCTGCGCCGTCGCCGCGTTGACATTGACGATAAAATTGCCGTGTTCCCATGAAACCATTGCCCCGCCGACCTGCGTGCCCTTTAAACCCAGTTCCTCCACCAGTTTGCCGGCGGCAATCCCCGGCGGATTCTGGAAGCAGCAGCCCGCGCTTGCCGCCGCGGGTTGTGAGTGCCAGCGTTTCCGGCTGAACCCGGCCATCCGTTGGGCGACTTCCTCCGGCGACGAAGCGTCGCATTTGAAAACTGCGCCCAGCGCCAGATGCGATTTCAACACCGCACAACTGCGGTAAGCAAAGTCCATCTCCCGGACCGGCAGATTCCGCACCGTCCCGGAGGCATCCATCAGGCGCACCGATTCCACCCGCTCAAAGGTCTCAGAACCCATCGCCCCGGCGTTCATCCGCAGGGCGCCGCCCACGCTGCCCGGAATCCCCTCAAAAAATTCCACTCCAGCCAGGCCCGACCGCTTCGCGGTCACCGCCACGTCCTTCAATCGCGCTCCGGCCCCGCACCGCAATCGTTCGCCCTCCACCACCACGCCGCCAAAACCGGGCTGGGACAGTCTGATGACCACGCCTCGAACCCCGCCATCGCGCACCAGCAAATTCGAGCCGCGCCCCAGGACAAAAAATGGCACCGCAAATTCCGCGCTCCAGTGCAGCACCGCCGCCAGATCCGCTTCGGAGGCCGGTTCGACATAAAAGTCCGCCGGTCCGCCCACGCGGAAGGTGGTGCGTTTGGCCAGCGGTTCATTCCGCCGCACCAGTGTGGCGGCTGAAACTGCGGCATTTAATGCGGCCAACCGGACATCCCCGGGCTGTGCCGCAGCAACTGGCTTCACGGGCAACCCACTCATACCGCAACCAGCCCTTCCATTTGTCTCCATCCGGATTCCTCCGCCGTGGTGGCCGGCTCCGCAGCGGGCGGGTTGCCGGCGGCGACCGGTTGGCCGAGCGCGCGCAGAATCCGCCCTGCAATATTTTCTGCCGCGCCGGGATGATCCCATTTGGCCAGCGCGGCCCGCATGGTCCCGACAGTTGCCGCGGTGCCGGTCAGATCTTGCAACAATCGCAGAAGGTTTCCAGCCGTGGCCAGGTGCTGCTCCAGCAGGAGAGCGGCCCCGCTTTCGGCATACGCGCGGGCATTGTGCCACTGGTGGTTGTCGGCCGCCTCGGGCAGCGGAATCAAAATTGCCGGCAGGCGCACCGCGGCCAGTTCGGCCAGGGAAGCGGCGCCAGCACGACTGACACAAACCGTGGCGGCGTGCAAAGCCAGATTCATGCGGTGCAGGAACGGATGCACCACGGCCGTCACCCCCGCCGCCGCGTAAGCGGCACGCACCATATCAACATCCCGCGCCCCCGCCAGATGCAACCACTGCCAGTCGCGATGCGCCCCGGTCAGGTGCGGCAACGCAGCCATCACCAGATGATTGATGCGGCTCGCTCCCTGGCTTCCGCCCATCACCAACACCACCGGACGATCCGGCTGAAGCCCCAACTCCATGCGGCTGGTGATCATGTCACCGGAGCGAAGTTCCGCACGCACGGGCGTCCCGGTGACCGCGACCCTCCGGGCGTTCAGCCGTCGCGCAGCCTCCGGGAATCCGACAAATGTCTCGTCCGCGCGGGAAGCCAGCCAGCGATTCGCCTTGCCGGGGACTGTGTTGGATTCGTGCAAGAAAGTCTTGCCACCCCGGCCGCGCCCGGCCAGCACTGGCGCCACGGCGGTAAACCCGCCCATGGCCAGGACTGCGGCGGGACGTCGGTGGCTGCACCAGCGCCGTGCCGATCGCCATGATTGCAAAAAACCACGGAGACACGCGAGCCGGCTGCCGCGTTGCCAGGCAACGGCCGGCAGGGTCACCACCTCCATCCCGGTCACCGAACGCACCGCCTGCTGATCCACTTCCTTCGGTGAAATCATGACGCTGACCGCGACTCCGTGGCGGCGGAGTTGCTCGGCAACGGCCAGGCCCGGGAAGAGATGTCCGCCCGTACCGCCGCAGGCGATGGCGACATGCAGGCAAGCGGGCACGGACGGCGTCATAGGGTTTGCGCCTCGGGAAATTCGGCGGCGGCGAAGGGGTTGGTCGGCCGGATCTCGGGGGCCCGCGCCTGCCGCGCCACGCTTAGCAGCAAGCCAACGCCCGTCAACATCGTCAGCATACTGGAACCTCCGTAGCTGATGAACGGCAGCGCCAGTCCCTTGTTGGGCAGCGTGCTGGTGACGACTCCGATGTTGATGAAGGCTTGCAGACCGATCAAAAAACTGAGCCCCGCCGCGAGCATCTTTCCGAACGGATCGCGAGCGCGGGATGCAATATAAAGACCGCAAATAAAAATCAGCACAAAGGCCAGCACCACCGCCAAGGTGGCCATCAAACCCAGTTCCTCGCCGATGATCGAAAAAATGAAATCGGTATGATGCTCGGGCACGAACCCCCGTTTTTGCCGGCCATTGCCCAGTCCCAGACCTGACCACCCCCCCGCCCCCAGGGCAATCATCGCTTGATAGGCTTGATAGCCCACGCCATCACGGTTTTCCTCCAGATAGAGCCAGCTGAAAATCCGTTTCATGCGCATGGGGTCCTGCCAGATGGAAAAAATCAGTCCGGCCAGTGCCAACAGGGCAGGCGGAATGAAGAACCGCCATTGCACCCCGGCCAGCAACAGCAAAATGCCGCCCACAGCCGCCAACAAGATGGTGGTCCCCCGGTCCGGCTCGATAAAGATCAGCCCCAGGATTACGGCCATGATCCCGCCCGGAACCAGGACGCCCCGGGTCCAATTACGCATCCGCCGCTGGTAACGCTCGCAATACCAGGCCATGACAATGATCAACACCAGCTTGGCGAATTCCGAGGGCTGGACATTGCCCAACGGGAGGTTGATCCACCGCCGCGCGCCTTTGATGGGTTTTCCCCACGGTTCCGGCAGCACCAGGACCGCCACCAGCAAGACCACGGCAATTGCAAACAGGCCCCAGGCGTATTTGTGCAACCACCGATAATCCATCCATGCCGCCACTACGCACGCACCCAAACCCAGGCTGCACCAGATCAACTGGGAGATGAGAAGCTGCATGCCAACGAACTGTCCGGTGGTGCGGGTCGGGTCGTTCATCGTTGAGCTGTACAACATCACCAGCCCCAGCACGAGCAGGGCGGCAACGCAAAACATCAGCGTGGTGACAGCGGTCTTCATCCCGGGCCGGCGGCGGCGCAAGCGTCCCTGCCGAAAATCGGCGCTTACTGGGAGCTCCCGGCGGGAATTTTCAATTTCTGCCCCACTTTGATATTCGAATGGGTCAAGCCGTTCGCCGCCTGGATGGCTTTGATGGTCGTATGATACTTTTTCGCCAGGGTGGTCAGATTATCCCCTGATTTAACTTCGTGAATCGTCATTCCGTCGGCCGATGCGGCTGGGCTGACGGAGGGTGCGGACGGCGGGACTGCGGACGGCGCCGGGATGACGAGCTTCTGATTGATCTGCAGTTTCGTGGGTTCCACGTTTGGATTCGCTTCCTGCAACGCTTTGATCGTCACGTGAAATTTCGGTGCAATGGCGGAAAAGGTGTCTCCCTTTTGCACGACATATTCGGAGACACCGGCCGCCGGGGACGACACCAGAGGTGTCGGAAGGGTGGGAGCGGTTTCCGGCGCGGGGACCGGCGTGGCCGGCACCGGTGTGCCCACGGATTCCAGGCTATTGGTCCCCAACAGCTCCGGCTGCCAGTTCGTTTCCATTTCCGACATGGGAGGATTGCTTTCGTGGTAAATCCCGCTGGTGGAGTAATCGTCCAGATTCTCCACCGGTGGTGGCGTTTCACGTTTGCATCCGGGCATCAACAACAACCCGAGCAGCACGGCGACATTCACGCCCAGAGCGCAGAAAATCTTGGTTTTGAGACTGGCTCGGGCCTTGTATTGTTGCTCCTGCTGGGAGCCTTGAGGGATCAATGGGCTGACACTATTCATTTGCTTGGCGCGTTTCGCGTCCTTTCATTGAGGTTTGATTTGGTTAATTTTCCGTTGTCCGTCCCTGCCTCACAAGAGCGACAACAAATTCGTCTCCGCCGTTTCCGTCCGGCCGATCGGCCCCTCCGACCAGCCCCCGATTTTACCGTGCATGTTGTGTAGCGCTTCCGGCGCACCACCACTAATTGATTTATCCCGCTTCGCACGGTCTTCCGCAATAAATTAACATCGCGAAAAACTCTTGAAGCAGGAAAACCATGAACGCCACACCCTCTCCTTCCACCTGCGCCCGGAAACCGACGTCGTTTCGACGAGTTTTTTAACAATGCGAGTCTGCCTCTGCAAGCAGGAAAGCGCAGATTCAAAAACTCTCCTCCCGCCCAGCGGCGTCCACGGATTTGCTGTCTGTTTCATCGGATTTTCAAGGTGCTCAAAGCGACCACGGCAAACAACACACACAAGATGTAAAACCGCGTGACCACCTGCGACTCATACCAGCCCTTCTTCTCGAAGTGGTGGTGGATCGGAGCCATGAGAAACACCCGTTGGCCGACTCCGTGGCATTTCCGGGTAAACTTGAACCAGCCTTTTTGCACAATGACGGATCCCGCCTCCATGACAAACACGCCACCCGCGATGACCAGCAACACCGGCTGGTGGATCAAAACCGCCACCAGGCCCAACGCCCCTCCGAGCGCCAGGGAGCCGGTGTCCCCCATGAAGATCTGGGCAGGATGGCAATTGAACCATAAAAACCCCATGCCCGCCCCGATGAGTGCCGCGCAAAAAATCGTCAATTCCCCGGCCCCTTCCACGTAGGGGATCTGGAGATACGTCGCATATTTGAAGTTGCTCGCCAAATAGGTCAGCACCAGAAACACCGTCGCGGTAATGATCGTGCATCCCACCGCCAGGCCGTCCAGTCCGTCCGTCAAGTTAACCGCATTGGAACTGCCCACGATCGTCAATGTCACAATCAACAGCCCCACCGCCGCGCCGCAAGGAATGGGAAATTTGTAAAACGGAAGCATCAGGGTGCTGACCAGATTGTGACGTTCGGGCGCCTGGGTTTCGGTAAAACGCAGCCAGCTGTCCTGCGGCAGTTGCCATAAATACACCGCCACGAAAGCCGCCACGGCAAATTGCACCCATAACTTCACCCGCGGGGGCGCGCCGCCGCCCTGCTGTTTCAGGATTTTTGCGTAGTCGTCATAAAATCCCAGTCCCGCCAGCACCAGCACGGTCAGCAGGGTCAATTCCAGCAGCGGATTCATTTGCGCCCACAAGATTGCGGTCAGGTTCAACACCAGCACGATCAGGATGCCCCCCATCGTCGGCGTTCCCTTTTTGCTCAACACCCGCGTCTCAAAGGCCCCCGACTGGTCGGCCAGGTCCTTGTATTCCTGACCGAATTTCAGCTGCTTCAGTCGGGCGATCACTTTGGGCCCCAGCCACCAGCTGAGAAGCAGCGCGGTGACGGCCGCCCCGGCGCTGCGAAACGTAATGTAGCGGAACAGGCGCAAAAACGACACGCTTGCGGCATGGTCCGATCCTTCAGCCCAGGTCATGATGGCTTGACTGAGATAAAACAACATTCAGATTCGTTTCCAGTTTTCCGTGGCCCTCCGGCCAGGGTGTTGACCGGTCCACGCGCATTGCGTGACCGGCCCGCTAGTTTTGCTTCGCGCTGTCGCTCGCTTTCAACGCCTGCGCAATGCGCTCCAGCCGTGTGCTGCGCGAGGCTTTCAACAACACCGTGTCGCCCGGCTTCAAAAAGGATTTGATGGCGGTGGCGGCGGCTTCCACGCTGGCCAGTTCAATCACGCGGCCAAGCCCGGCGTGTCGCGCCGCCTGCCCCATCACCCCGGCCATCTCCCCCACGGCGATCAACTGCTCCACACCGAGTTCGGCGGCGCGCCGCCCCACCTCCGCGTGGGCGCTCTCCCGCTGCGCTCCCAACTCCGCCATGTCGCCCAGGACCGCCACCCGGCGTCCGGCGCACGGCAGTTCCTGCAGGACGTGCAAGGCGGCAATCATCGAATCGGCATTCGCGTTGTAGGCATCATCCAGCACCTGCACCCCGCCCGCCACGTAGCGCTGCAGACGCATTTGGGCCGGCGCACAACGCGCCAGCCCCCGGGCAATTTCGTCACGGCGCAAACCGAATTCGGCGCCGATCGCAATGGCGAATAGGGCGTTGCCCACCTGATGACGCCCGAGCAGACCGATGCGATACGAGCCGCTCAACTCCGGATTGGGCGCGACCACCGTAAAGCTCGTTCCCTCCTCCTCGAATTTCACCCGGCTGACGGACCAATCGCACGAGCGGCGGCTGCCCACCCGCGTGACCGCCGCGGTCGTACGGCGCGCCAGCGCATCGCTCCACTCGTCATCCCCGTTCAAAAACAACCGGCCGTCAGGCGGCAACACTTCGGCCAGAGCCCCCTCCTCGCGCGCGACGCCCGCAACATCGCCAAAAAACTCCAAATGTTCCCGACCGATGTTGGTGATGACGCCGAAGCGCGGCCGGACCAGTTCCAGCAGTCCGGCCAGTTCGCCCGGATGATTGGTGCCGACTTCGACCACGGCCACCTCATGGGCCGCCTCGAGCCGCAGCAATGTGGCCGGCACGCCGATGTCATTGTTGAAACTGGCCTCGCTCCACAGCGTGTTGAACCGCTGCCGCAAAACGGCCGCAATCAACTCCTTCGTCGTCGTTTTGCCGTTGGAACCGCCAACGGCGATGACCGGGAGCGGAAATGTTTTTCGATGCGCCATACCAATTTGTCCATAAGCCCGTCGCGTGTCCGCGACCTGGATCACCACACAATCCGGCAGCGGGGCTGGGCAACGCCCTTTTTCGACGAGCACCGCCGCCGCACCTTTTTGCACCACTTCGTCAATGAAATGATGTCCGTCAAAATGTTCTCCTTTCAGCGCGACAAACAGGTCGCCGGGCTGCGTCCTGCGGGAGTCCGTGTTGATGCGCCGCACCTCCGCCGTCGGGGAGCCGCGCACCCATTCGCCGCCACATGCCGCCGCCACGAATTGCGCCGTTTTCATTGTCACGGTTCACATCGCATCCTGGTTATCCGGCTCGCCGCCCGCCTCCAACGTCCCTGCTTAAAGCGTGGTGTGCTGCCAGCCACTCCAGGACCAGCCGGCGCCTTTTTTCTCCACCACTTCCGCTGCGGGCGCATCCCGGCGGGTTCGCGTTTTGCGGCGGTCTGCCTCCGTTTCCCGCAACGCCGGCGCTCCGGACCCGGGGGGAAGCTGGCTTAACGCGGCGGCGAACAACCGATGCGAGATGCAGTGGGGATTCATGGTTTGTTAGGAGGTTTTAGTTGTCATTTAACGTCAGCCGGCCCGGAGTGCGGGCCGATCCCAGATTCAGGTGTGAAAGCGTCGTGTTGGTGGCGACCGGACCAACGTCCGGCGGGATGTGCAGGTAGCCGGCCACCGCGCTGCCGACCTGCTTGAAGATCGGCGCCGCCACGACTCCGCCGTAATAGCCGTTTTTCGGCTCATCCAACACAATGGAAATGCACACCTCCGGGTTGTCGGCGGGGAAAAACCCGATGAAGGAGGCGATATATTTGCCGGCTTGGTACCCACCCGGGCCCGGTTTTTGTGCGGTGCCGGTTTTTCCGGCGACGGTGTAATTGGTCAGGGCCGCCTGCACCGCGGTGCCACCGGGAAGCACCACGGTCTTGAGCGCCTCGACCATCTCACGCGCGGTGTCCGCGCTGACCACCTGGCGCACTCGCTGGGGTTCAAACCGGGTAATCAACCTGCCGGAGTTATCCTGCAACCGGTTCACGAGCATCGGCCGCATCAACCAACCCTCATTGGCCAGGGCCGCCATCGCCATCGTCATCTGCAACCGCGTGACGGCCACCCCGTGTCCCATCGGTATCTGAACAATGGAGACCTTGCTCCATTCCTTGATGGGATGCACCAGTCCCCGCGCCTCAGCCGGCAGCGCAATTCCCGTCGGCAATCCAAAGCCAAATTCGCCCAAGTAATCGAACAGCCGCCGCTCCCCAAGTTTCAGTCCGATTTTGGCGGCCCCGATGTTCGAGGATTTGGTGATGATGTTTTTGACCGACAGAATTCCATGTCCGCCATGCGCGTCGTGCAGTGTTCGTCCGCCAAACTTGAACGCGCCGTTCTCGCAATCAACCCGGTCATTCAAGGCCACCACGCCCTCCTGCAACGCCGCGGCCACCGTGACGATTTTGAAGGTCGAGCCCGGCTCGTAAAAGTCGCTGATCGCCCGATTCCGGCGCAATTCCGCATTGTGGGGCACCCGGTTGGGATCAAAGTCGGGCAGACTGGCCATGGCCAGGATTTCCCCGGTGCGCGGCCGCAGAATGATGCCGGTGATGTTGGCGGCGCTCGAGCTGCTCAGCCCCTCCCGCAGCGCGTTTTCCAGGAGGGTTTGCACCACGGCATCAATGGTCAGCACGACATTGAAACCGTCGCGCGCCGGCACATCCTGATCACGCCACGCCACCATTTCGTTGCCGCGACAATCGCGTTCGATCACCCGCCATCCTGACGCACCGGCCAGCTTCTTGTTGAAGGTCCGTTCAATGCCTTCCACCCCGATCAACTGACCAAAATCAATGGAATTGGTGTCGGGATTACGTCCGACGAAACCGAGCACGTGCGCCGCCAGGGTGCCTTGAGGGTATTGCCGCACTTGATCGTCCGGACCGTCCACGGCAATTGCCCGTCGCCGCAATCCCTGCAGGAAGAGCTTTTCCGCCCGCGTCAGGTGCGGCTTCCGCTCCAGCTCGGGCACGGGAAAGTTCGCCATGATTTCCTTCACCTGCTCCCACTTCTCGACCGGCACCTGTTGCGCCACCGGCACGTACAAACGCGGAACCACTTTCCCGTCCCTGGTCGTCCGGTTTGTCGCGAGTAACTTCTCGCAAAGCCGGTTTTCATCCACCCCCAGCACCGGCGCAATGGCCCGGGCCACGGCTGCCTGCAAATTTCCGAGTAACGAAGGATCGGCACAGATGTTTTTGACCTTGATGCTCGAGGCCAGCAGCGTGCCATTGATGTCCAGGATGTCGCCACGGCGCGCGGGGTTGCGGACCCGGCGCACGGTGTTGTGCTGCGCGAGGTCGAGCAGCTCCTCGTGCCGCCACACCTGCAGGTCCACCAGCCGGAAGGCCAGCAAGGCAAACGCGCCGACCAGCAGCCCCCCCAGCAAAACGAACCGATAGTGTTGCAATTTTTTTTCCATCCCGAATCTCCATCCGCCCCCGGCCGCGGCCCGGCAGCCCATCGGCCGGACGACTGCCCCGGACACCGCCGCGATCCTGCGCCGGCGAATTTTGCGCGCCACCCGGGGCAGTCGGTTCCTCACGACCGCAGCCCGGGCGGCGGCAAAAATTTCAATGCTGCGCCACCTGCGCTCCGGTGGCAGCGGTATAATCTCCGGTGGCCACTTCCACGGGTTCGGTCACTTTCCACACGTCGCCGGGATGCGGCTGGATCAGCCCCAAATTCAGCTGCTGGAGCTTCAGCGCCAGTTGTCCCGGCGACTGCAGCATGGCCAGCTGATCGCGCAATTTTTTGTTCTGATCCCGCAACTCGGCCAGACGGATTTCGCGCTGTTTGATCTGCCGCCCCAGCACGTCAATCTGGTTTTTCTGCCAGACATAACCCACTGCAGCCGCCCCCGCGAAGGCGCAAAAGGCCACCGCCTTGAGCGCGGCGCCGAACCGCAGCGCCACGGCTTGATTTTTGCGATTTCTTGCCATCTAAATTTTCTCCACCACCCGCAACTGCGCGCTCCGGCACCGCGGATTTGCGCGCTGTTCCGCCGGACCCGGCCGGATGGCTCTGCGGGTAATCAACTTCACCACCGGCACTTGCGGTTGACGCAACGCCGGCACGTCCACCTCGGCAAACGTGTAATCGCGGGCCAGCCGGCGCGCCCACTGTTTTACGACCCGGTCTTCCAAACTGTGAAACGTAATCACGGCCACCCGCCCGCCGGGTTTTAGAATCGTCAACGCCCCGTCCAGCCCCCGTTCCAATGCTCCGATTTCGTCATTCACCGCAATTCGCAACGCCTGAAACACACGCGTGGCGGGATGCGCCTTTCGTCCGCCGCGCGGCGCCAGCCGCTCAATCAGTTCCGCGAGCTCCCGCGTAGTCGCGAACGGGCGCGCCTCCCGCTGCCGCACCACGGCGCGCGCAAATGTCCGCGCCCGGACCTCATCCCCGTATTCCCAAAAAATCTTCGCCAACTCCTCGACGGGCCATCCATTCACCAAGGTCGCCGCCGTCGTGGGCTGACTCTGATCCATGCGCATGTCGAGCGGCCCGTCTTTTTGAAAACTGAACCCGCGCTCGGCCGTGTCCAGTTGCGGGCTGCTCACCCCCAAATCCAACAACACCCCCGCGCAACTGTCCGGAGCCACCCATTCCTGCAACTCTGCAAAATTCCCCCGGCGCAATTCACACCGCCCGGCAAACCCCGCCAGCCGTTGTGCCGCGGCCGCCAACGCCGCCGGGTCGCGGTCACACGCCCACAGGCGCCCATGCGGGGCATTCGCCGCCAAAATTGCCGCCGCATGCCCGCCACCGCCCAGCGTTCCATCCGCATAATCTTCGTTCGGTTGCGGTCGCAAAACCTGCAACACTTCGGTCAACATTACCGGCTGGTGCCTGAACCCGGTCACTGCTCATGCAGGTTAACGCGTCACCCTTGTTTGGGCCCGCTCCTCAGCGGGACCACTTCCAAATCCGCATGCGTCAGATCGTTCCGCACCACCTTGACCCGGTCCAACGACAGTTCACCCTGCACTGCGGGCTTCCCCAGCCGCGGAATTCCAGCAAGCCGGGGCTTCCCGATGGCTGAAAACGGATTGTGATCCACACAAAACAATACCGTCCGCCCCACGACCGCCCCCGCCTTCTTCGCCAGCTGGCGCCACCTCTGTCCCGCCCCGGACCTGCCTTTTGGAGCCGCCAGACGCCCGGACACCGCCGCAGCATCGGGCGCATCCGATGCACCGGCGATGGAAGTTGCTGTGGCAGTACTGGTCTCGCGGGCAGAAACAACCCCGGTCTCCCCTTCCCGCTTGAACGGGTTCTTCGGCGAAATAAACTTGGGCAGACTGAATCCCTCCCGCATCTGATAGCGTCCGTTGCCGGGCTCTCCCACCCAACTCCTGCCGACCGCCAATAATTTTCCAAACTTCATTTTCAACCCATTCGTTTCATCGCCGCGTCCGCATGGAAGGCGTCGGCCGTTCTGACCAGCGCATACCGATCCGCTGCCCAAATTTCAAAACGATCCAACAAACCCACCAGCACCACTTCCTCCCCCACCCGGATGTTTGCGGCCGTTGCCAGGTTCTCCGGCACGCAAATCCGCCCCGCCTTGTCCAAATGCACCTGGACCGACTGGGAGCCAATGAAGCGTTTCAAGACCTGCTTGCTCGGATCGCTGCTCGGAATGGCATCCAATTCAGCTATCAATTGCCACATTTTCTTTGGCGGCAACCCACGCAAACACGCTCCCTCTTTTCCTTGCGGCCATAAAATCAACGTGAACTGCGTCGCCCCCACTCCCGCGCGCCAGGCCGACGGGATTTGAATACGCCGCTTCTCGTCACAGCCGTGACGAAACTCGGAATTGAAAATCACATCGGCATTGGCGGCTTTATCCGGCATCAGTCAAAGCGATTCACCTGAGCAACACTTTGCCACACATTGCTACACTTCGTGACATTGTTAAACACCGAGTTCCACTTTTAGTCAACACTTAACACGAATATTTTTTAGGAAGTTATTCACACGTTATTTTCAGCGGTGCTTTTGGCCTGGGTTGCGTGTCATAAAACTCATGCGCATCAAGGCTTTGACCACCATTTGTTGTGGGGTTTGCCGTACAACCCCCATTCGTAGAATGTTCAGGCGCGCCTGCCCTCCTTCCGCGATCACGAAAAGCCGGCAGCTGCTGGATCGTTCTTCACATCCGGTCGGAGGATTCTCAATTCACGATTGGCATCCGCTGCGCCCTCGCTACTCTCCATTCGTGCGAACTGCTGACTTCCTCTTCGATCTGCCGTCAGAGTTGATCGCGCAGTTTCCCACCCCGCGCCGTGACGCTTCCCGCTTGATGGTCATGCATCGGGACCGCAACCGCCTGGAGCATCGTGTTTTTGGCGACGTCCCCGAATATCTCCGCCCCGGTGACGTGCTGATTTTCAACAACTCGCGGGTGATCAACGCCCGCTTGCGGGGTGTCAACGTCAGGACCGGAGGCGCTTTTGAGATTCTGTTGTTGGAAGAAAATGCGTCGAATGACTGGTGGGCCATGCTCAGACCCGGCAAGCGCGCGCGCATGGGCACGGTGATTCAATTCACCGAAAAAATATGCGCGACGGTTACCGCCATCAACCCGGAGGGACACCGACGTCTCCAGTTCTCCGGCACGCGAAATTTGCTGCATGAGCTCGATCACCTGGGCGAAATTCCATTGCCTCCGTACATCCGCCGTCCGGTGGATGCCGCCGGGCGCCCGGTCGTCCTGGCCCGAACGCCGTCAGCGTCCCACCCGTCTTGTGACCCGGTGGCCGCCCTGGACAACGAGCGTTATCAAACCGTGTTTGCCTCCGTGCCCGGATCTGTGGCGGCTCCCACCGCCGGATTGCATTTCACCGGCGAACTGCTGGCCGCGCTTCGCGCCCGGGGGGTGGAAATCCATTTCGTCACCCTGCACGTCGGTCTCGGCACTTTCGCCCCCGTGAAGGCGGACACAGTCGAAGCCCATGTCATGCACGAAGAGCGCTACGAAATTTCGGAAGCCACCGCGCAGGCAATCAACCAGGCCAGGCGGGAACAACGCCGCATCATCGCGGTTGGAACGACCAGTCTCCGCGCGCTGGAAAGCAGCATTCCGTCCCCGCCGCGCCGGAATGGGAAATCGCATCCGCTCGAAATCCGGCCGGGCGCGCATCGCACGCGAATTTTTATTTATCCACCCTATGACTTCAGAACCGTGGATGCACTCATCACCAACTTCCATCTCCCGGGCGCCACGCTCCTGATGCTGGTCAGCGCGTTCGCCGCGCCCGGACAAACGGAGGGGCGGGAAAAAATGCTTGCGGCTTACGCGACAGCCATCCGCCAACGCTATCGCTTTTTCAGTTATGGCGATGCCATGTTGCTGTTATGAACGCGAACAATGCCGTGTCCAGGTCAAGACGGATGGTCACGCCTGACGGGCGAAACGCAGCGGAGACTGCGTCCGCCAAGCGATCATCGCCGCTCCCGCAACCGTCCCGCCCTTTTGTGCTCATCAACATGGCCATGACCGCCGACGGAAAAATAGCCACAGCCAACCGCGCCATTTCGACTTTTGGCAGCCGGCGCGACCACGACAATTTAATGAAATTGCGCACGACGGCTGATGCGGTCATGAGCGGCGCGCGCACCGTCAATTCCGGCAAAATCACCTTGGGCCCGGGCGGCCCGCGGTACCGGCGCCTGCGGCGGCGGCGCGGCCTGACCGAGTATCCTCTGCGCATCATCGTCAGCGGGAGCGGCTCGATTGAAGCCAACGCCGAAGTGTTCAAGCACCGATTCTCGCCGGTGATCATCCTCACGACCCGGCGGATTCCGTCCGCCAAAGTGCGTCAATTGCGATCGCTGGCAGCCCACGTGAAAATCTGCGGGGTCCGGGAGGTCAACTGGGGCATGGCCATGCGCTGGCTGGCCCGCAAATGGGGCGTTCGCCGCCTGCTCTGTGAGGGCGGCGGCCATCTGAATGACGCCATGTTTCGCGCGGGCTTGGTGGATGAATTGCACCTGACCGTGTGTCCGAAAATTTTCGGGGGACGAACCGCGCCAACGATCGCCGAGGGCACGGGTGTTCCCACCCTGGCCGCGGCGACGAAACTCCGGCTGCACTCGCGTCGCCGCCACGGTGACGAATTGTTTCTCGTTTACGTCCGGCACAAAACCGCCCGTCGGCCAGAGCGACCGGCCGCTGTTTCATCCGGTCGGTGACTGGTTTTCCACCCAGCGCGCCAGCAACCACAGCAAATCCGCCAACCGGTTCAGATAAATGACCATCTCCGGATGCTGCGGTCGTCCAGCCTCCTGCAGCGCGCACACGCGTCGCTCGGCGCGCCGACAAATCGTGCGCGCCAGATCCAACGTGGCCGAACCCATGCCCGATCCGGGGATTGCCCAGTCTTTCGGGAAAGTGGTCTGTGCTTCGAATTGCCGGACCAGTTCTTCCAACCGTCCGGTCAGTTCCGGAGTGACCAGGCGATGGCCATCCTGCACGTAGCGGGGCAGGTCCTCCTTCGCCGTGGCCAGCTCCCCCATTAGCACAATCAGATCTCTTTGCACCACGAGCAAATGCTCCTGAACCGGTTGGCCGGCAGCCTGAGCCCGGGCCAGCCCGATCGCGGCGGTCAACTCGTCCACGCAACCATAGGCTTCCACCCGCGGATGGTTTTTTCCGACCCGCCGCCCATACATCAGGGCGGTCGTTCCCTTGTCCCCGGTTCGGGTCACAATACTCATGCTTGATTTTGGTCCATCTTTTTACAGTTGATCATCGAAGCCGCCTCGGCCAATCGGGCCATCTCCGGCGAGGCGGATCCCATTGGCCTTAATGCTCCCGCGATATCCCTGTCTTCAAAAAGGAGAATCCTTTCCTGCCAAATCATACAAGCCAAATGTCCACCGTAAACTGCCCGCACCCACCCCGCCCCGGAATTCAGCCATGGTCCGGGTCACAGACGACGAATCCCGCCGCGCGACGCTCGCACAGCAAAGTTCCAAGCCGCCTCCGGCATCAAATCATCGCGGGCAATTTCACCCGGCCCGCAGCCACCGTCCTTGAGCGCATCAGAAAACCGGCGCGTCTCAGCATCAAGCCATCGTTGAGCGGAGAAGCAAATATCCAGTTTTGCACTAGAGTTTTTGAATGGAATTCCGAATTTTAAATCAAACTCTCCTTGCAAATGCTGATTCTTTTAATCCAGACTGTTCCCCTAGATAAAGGTAATCACCAATAAATTATGAGCCATATTTACAATAACATTCTCGAAACCGTTGGGCGTACGCCACTGGTAAAACTGAACAAGGTCACTGCCGGTCTGGAGGCAACGGTTCTGCTCAAGTGCGAGTTTTTCAACCCTTTAAGCAGCGTCAAGGACCGCATTGGTCTGGCAATGATTGAAGACGCGGAGAAGCGCGGTCTGATAAACAAGGACACGACCATCATCGAGCCGACCAGTGGCAATACGGGAATTGCGCTGGCCTTCGTCTCCGCGGCCAAGGGATACAAACTGATTCTGACCATGCCTGAAACCATGTCGCAGGAACGTCGGACGCTGCTGGCCATGCTCGGCGCCAAGCTGGTATTGACCCCGGGTGCCGAAGGCATGAAGGGGGCCATCGCCAAAGCCAACCAGCTGGCCCAGGAAACCCCCAATTCCTGGGTGCCGCAGCAATTCGACAACCCGGCCAACGTGGAGATCCACAGAAAAACCACCGCCGAAGAAATCTGGGCGGATACGGAGGGCAAGGTGGACATTGTTGTCGCCGGAGTCGGCACCGGTGGAACTTTGACCGGCTGCGCAGAGGTCATTAAACCGCGCAAGCCAAGCTTTACGGCAATCGCGGTCGATCCACAGGGTTCGCCGGTGATTGCCCAGACTTTGGCGGGGCAACCGCTCAAGCCCGGCCCCCATAAAATTCAAGGCCTGGGCGCCGGTTTCATTCCGAAGAACCTGCATTTGAAAGACGCCCAGGGGCAGCCGCTGATTTCCGAATGTGTGATTGTCTCGGACGATGAGGCACTGGCCATGTCCCGCCGGCTGGCCAAGGAGGAGGGCATCCTCTGCGGCATTTCCTCCGGAGCGAATGTCGCGGCGGCCATCGCCGTGGCCAGGCGCCCGGAAAACAAGGGCAAACTCATCGTGACAGTGGCGCCGTCAACCGGGGAACGCTATCTGAGCACGGCGCTGGCGGCGGAAGCGCGCGCGGCGGTGGGCGGCTGACCCGCGGCCATTACCGCACCGCAAATAACCGGGCCGTCGCCTTCGTTATTTGCGGTTTTCCTTTGTACCGGGTAATGGACAAAATAAATCGTAAAAAAAAGTTGCATTGCCGGAGGATTCCGCCTATTTAAGCAGCGAATCGAGGGTTTGATCGCTGCGCGAGGAAGTTTCTCCCCTTAGTTTGTGGATGGCGGCTCGCCTGGCAACTTCCAACAATTCAAAGTTCAAAATTGGTTAGCAGGGGCATTTCACAGCCTTCGATCAACAGCGACGGAATATGAGCAAACAAAATAAAAACGACAATCAAAACTCGGAACGCCCGCAAGGGCACCCCTCCGGAAATAATGCCCCGACGGGTGATTACGGCGCCGGATATTTGGAAATCGCCGAGAAAGGGTTCGGGTTTCTGCGAACTGCGGCGGCGCATTTCCATCCCAAGCCCACGGACATTTTCGTCACGCCGGACACCATCAAACGTAATTTCCTGCGCGAAGGCAGCCTTGTGGAAGGGCCGACGCAGCCGCCCCACCGCGGTACCAGTCCGCAGTTGCGTGCGGTGGAGAAGGTCAACGGACTGACTTTTGAGGATTACACCAAGGCCGTTCGCTTTGAAAATCTGACGAGCATTGACCCCATCGAGAAATACAATCTGGAAACCGCCCCCGAACTGATTGAAACCCGGGTGATCGATCTGGTCACCCCCATCGGCAAAGGCACGCGTGGATTGATCGTTGCGCCCCCGCGCACGGGTAAAACCACCGTGCTCAAGCAGATCGCCAATGCCGTCACGGCCAACCATCCCGACGTGCACGTGCTGGTCCTGCTCATTGACGAGCGGCCGGAAGAGGTGACTGATTTCCAACGGTCGGTCAAGGCCGAAGTCGTGGCCTCCTCAAACGACCAGGATCTGGAAACACACGTCCGCCTCTCCCGTTTCATGATTGAGCGCTGCCGCCGCATGGTGGAAGCCGGCAAGGATGTGTTTGTCCTGCTGGACTCACTGACGCGTGTGGCCCGCGCCTACAACAGCGTCCACGGCGGCAGTGGTCGGACCATGACCGGCGGCGTGGACGCCCGCGCCCTGGAAATTCCGCGCAAAATGTTCGCCTCCGCCCGGAAAATCGAACATGGCGGGTCATTGACGATTCTGGCGACCGCGCTGATTGACACCGGCTCGCGCATGGATGAGTTGATCTTTCAGGAGTTCAAAGGCACCGGCAACATGGAACTGGTGCTGGACCGCAAGCTGTCCGACCGCCGGTTGTTTCCGGCAATCGACATTCCCAAGAGCGGCACGCGGAAGGAGGAAAAATTGTTCCCGGCCAAGAACATCGATTCGCTGCGCAAGCTGCGCCGCATGATGGTGGACTTGAATCCCATCGAGGCCATGGAAACGCTCGTTGCCGCCCTGAAGAAGCACAAGACCAACGACGAATTGCTCGCCAAGCTCGTCTAACCGAACCCGGCCTTTCCACCCCGGCTTGTCCCACCAAGTCGGGGTTTTCTGTTGCCGCCCGGCGGCACCAGTCCCGGATTGCCCGCTGCCGGGAACTGCGCTATTCCATCCCGTCATGGCATCAAAACCTGTTGTCCCCGCCCTGCCGCGGCACCGCCCGCCGTTGGAGCGGATGTTGCGCATTCACCAAGCCATTCAATCCGGACGCTTCCCCAACGCCACCCACCTGGCCGCGGAACTCGAGGTCAGCACCAAATCCATCCAACGCGATCTGGACTTCATGCGCGATCGGCTGCTGCTTCCCATCGCCTATCAACCGCAACGCGGCGGTTATCATTACACGGCCGAGGTCACTTCGTTTCCCACCATGCACATCACCGAGGGCGAACTGGTGGCGCTGGTGATCGCGGAGAAGGCGCTGGAACAGTATCGCGGGACGCAATTCGAAAAGCCCCTGCTCAGTGCCATCCGGAAAATTGAACAGTCGCTGCCGGAAACCATCTCCCTCAATCTGGCCGACATTGAGCAGACCATTTCCTTCCGCACACGCGCGGAGCCGATTCTGGACCTGCGCGTCTTCGACACCCTCGCCAAAGCCACGGCACAACGCCGGCAGTTGACCCTGACCTACCGCAAGGCGGGCAGTGCCATTGATGAAACGCGATTGATTGACCCATACCACCTGGCCAACATCAACGGGGAATGGTATCTCTTCGCCTTCGATCACACGCGCAAGGACATCCGCACCTTTGTTCCCGCGCGCGTCCAAGCCGCCATCCTCACCGGGCGGCAATTTGCCCGGCCGCAAAAATTTTCCCTCGAAAAGCGTTTGCGCGGCAGCTTCGGCGTTCATGCGGGCGAGGGGGCGCATGAAATCGTGCTGCGATTCAACGCCCGGGTTGCCGGTTACATCCGGGAAAAAAAATGGCACCCCTCACAACAACTGCAGGTGTTGCCCCACGGCCGGCTCGAGCTGCGGTTGACGCTGTCCAGCCTGGTCGAAATCGAGCGCTGGATCTTGAGCTGGGGCGGCGACGTGCAGGTTGTCCAGCCCCGCGAATTGCGGGAATCCGTTCAGCGCGCCGCCCAGGCCATCCTCAGCCAGCACCAGTCCTCCTGAATCCCGCGGAAACGCTTGGCTTTCACGCGTTTTGCCCAATACTGCCTCCATGCATTCGGTTCTGAATTATCTGGCCCGCCACCAAGCCCGCTTCGTGGAAGAACTTTGTGATTATGTCCGCTTCCGCAGCGTCTCCGCCCAGCCCCAGCATGCCGGTGACATGAAAGCCTGCGCCGCGTGGTTGGTGCGGCACTGCCGTTCCATCGGCCTGACCGCGGAAGTGCGCCAAACACCCGGCCACCCCATCGTCATCGCCAAAACTCCCCGCCTCCCGACGCGCCGCAAACGCCGTCATTTTCTGATCTATGGGCACTACGACGTCCAGCCGCCGGAGCCATTTGAATTATGGAAAACGCCGCCCTTTCAACCCACGCGGCGTGGTGCCTCGCTTTTCGGGCGCGGGGCCAGTGACAACAAGGGACAGAATTTTGCGCACTTGAAAGCCATCGAGGCGTACCTCCGCACGCAGACCGAGTTGCCCTGTGACCTGACGTGCATCATCGAGGGGGAAGAGGAGGTCGGCAGCAGCAGTCTCGCAGGATTTTTGCAGCAACATCGCGCCGAGTTGAAGTGTGACGCCGTCATCGTCTCGGACACCGGAATCCCCGGCCCGAAGTACCCGGCGCTCACCTGCAGCCTGCGTGGCATCGCCGCGTTTGAACTCACCCTGCACGGTCCTTCCCGCGACCTGCATTCCGGCATGTTTGGCGGCTCCGTGGAGAATCCGGCGATGGCGCTCTGTCGCTTGCTCGGAAAAGTCCATGATGACAAAGGGCGCATCCGGATTCCGCATTTCCACGACGGGATTGCGCGCTTGACGAAATACGAACGCCGCCAGCTGGCGCGTGTGCCTTTCAACCGCCGCGCCTACCGGAAATTTCTGGGCGTTCCACAGTTGCACGGCGAAGCGGGTTTCACCCCGGAGGAACAACGGTCCGCGCGCCCGACTTTTGAAATTAATGGCCTGACCAGCGGTTATCAGGGCGCCGGCAGCAAGACCATCGTCCCCGCCTGGGCGCGCGCCAAAATCACCACGCGCTTGGTACCGGGCCAACAGCCGCGCCAAGTGGTGCGGGCCGTCAAGGCCTTCCTTAAGAAGCATTGCCCCGGGACGGTGCGAATGGAACTCAAGGCGGGGCATGGTGCCGAGGCTTACGCGGTTTCGCCCACCAGTGCCGCTGCGCAAGCGGCGCTGCGCGCGTTGCGCGAGGCCTTCGGGCATGAACCGGTGTTGCTCCGGGAGGGCGGCTCCATCCCCATTGTCAATCAATTCAAGAAGATCCTGGGCGCGGACACGCTGCTTCTCGGTCTGGCGCTGCCGGACGACAACGCCCATTCGCCCAATGAAAAATTCGATCTCGGAATTTTTGCCAAAGGACAGCGGCTCAGCGCCCTGCTCTGGCGCGAGCTGGCCAAATAAACCGAAGCCGCGAAGATGAAGCCGTCCTCCTCCCGGTGGCGACGCTCCTGCAGCCTTGTCTGCATCCTCCTGGCGCTGCTCATGCTGGGAGCCGGCGAAACACTCCTGACCGCCTCGCTGCGGGGGATTGGACTGCTGCTCTACTGGTTGGTTTGTCTGTTCCTGACGCTGGCGGGCGCCGGCGCCGCTTTGCTCGAAGTCCTGCACATCGGCGCGCGCGGACGCGCGGAGCAACGCGCGCTGCTGGAAACCACCCTGCGCGAAGCGGAGCGCGAGAAGCCTGAACCCCGGAAACCGCGTTGAGGCGCCCGGCTGTCCGCTCAACGCGCGCCACCCGGAAAATTCCGGGGCAATTATCCGAACTCAACTGGATTGTTGCCAACCTCGCTTTGCGGTTTAGTGAGGGCAGAGAATTTCATGCTCACGACAACATACAAAACCACAATTGCCGAACCGGCTGCGCCGGTGGTGGAACCAGAGCACCTGGCGCTGATCAAACTGCTCGGGGACGATGACCCGCTGGTTTACCACGCGGTGCGCGAAAAAATCATCTCGCTGGGCAGCGACACCCGGATCTGGCTCAAACCCTGCCAAAACAGCAACGACGCCACGGTGCGCCGGCACGCCACCGAGATCGTCCGCCATTTCGATCAGAGCGTTGCCGACACGCGTTTCATGTCCTACTGCCTGCAGGAGCCGGAGTCGATCGATCTGGAACAGGGCGCCCTGCTGCTGGCGCAAACGGAATATCCCCACCTGGACGCGGCCGCCTACAGTGCCAGCCTGGACCACCTCGCCCAGGAACTGCGCGAATGGCTGGCGGCGACCGATCCCCAGCAACGCCTGCTGCCCCGGGTGAATCAATTCCTTTTCGATGAAAAGGGTTTCACCGGCAACATGGAAAACTATTACGACCCGGAAAACACCTTCATCAACCAGGTGCTGGACCGGCGCACCGGCAACCCGGTGGGCATGTGCCTGCTCTACACCCTCCTGATGCGCCGGCTTGATTTTCCGGTTAATCCCATTGGATTGCCGGGACACTCCGTGTGCCAGTACAAGGATGAACACGAAGAGGTGTACATTGACGCATTTAACCTGGGCAAATTGCTCACGCGACACGACTGCATCGAGCACCTCAAGCGCTGCAGACATGAAGTTCGCGACGAGTACCTGCAGCCCATGACCGCGCGCCGGACTCTGGCGCGCATGTGCGGCAACCTGGAGCAAATTTACATGGAAATGAAGCGCACGGCGGATTCCGGACGTTTCCAACGCTACCTCTTCGCGTTGACCCGCTGAGTGGCCGCCTCAGTCCGGCAGGGCCTTGAACTGGCGGCCGGCGATTCGCGGGTCAATCTGGACGAGGAGGAAATACGCCAGCCGTTCCTTCAAGCGGGTCCAGACGCTTCGCGCCCCATGCCACTGCTCCAGGTGGATCGGGCGGGCGTGCTTTTGGATCTGCGCAAATATCGCCCGCGCCTCCGCGACCACCTCCGGGATTTCCAGGCGCAGCATGAGCTCGTAATTGATGCTCAAGCTGCGCGGATCCAGGTTGGCCGAGCCGACATACACCGCTTCATCCAGAATGAGCAGTTTGGCGTGGAGAATTTGCGGCTGATACTCGCTGATCTGCACGTTTGCCTTCAGCAACCGGCGATACAAACTGCGCCCGGCCAGCTGGGACAACCGCACGTCCGACTTCCCCGCGAGAATCAACTTGACCTCGCCGCCGCCGCGCGCAATGCGCATCAACGCCCGCCGGATCCGCCAGGTCGGCAGGAAATAGGCCGCCACAATCTGCACGCGCCGCGATCGGGCCAAATCACGATACACCGAGCGCCGGATGGGATTGGTCCCCCAACCGGGACCGCCCAGCAACAGTTGCGCCTCCTGCCCGCCGACCGCGCGTTTCCGTTTGGCCTGCCAAAGACGCATCAGCCGTTTGTGCCGAAAATCCGCCAACGCAAACATTTCATCGAAGGCCACTCCGAGTTCCCTGACCATCTCTCCCTCGAACTGGAACCCCAGGTCGCGCCAGCCGGATGCCACGCCGTCCCCTCCATACTCCCTGGCGATGTTGAAGCCACCGAGGCAGGCGGTTCGGTCATCACAGACCAGTAATTTGCGATGGTTGCGGATGCCAAAGCGGCGCCAGGTAAGGGGATTGAACACGCGGAATTCGCCGTGAGCTTCAGTCAGCCGGGCGAAAAAGTGTTTCGGCAAACTGTACGAGCCAATTCCGTCCACCAAAATGCTGACTTTCACCCCGCGATACCGCGCTTGCAACAAGGCCTCCCGGATCTTCCGTCCCGTCCTGTCGTCCGCAAACTTGTAGAACTCCAAACGCACGCTCGCCTGCGCGGCATGGATCATGGCCAGCACGGCGCGAAAGATCGCGTGGCCATTCGGCAACCATTGCCAGCGCGTGATTCGAGGCGACGTCACGCTTTGAGCCTATTGATTCGCCCGGGAATTGGCAAACCGCCCGGGGGTTGGACTTCAATTTCTCCCCGGCGACCCCGGCGTGGAGCGCCGGCCAGCGGTACACCAGGGCGGCAACGGGGGAATGCACCGGCCGCAGGAACGCCCGCCAGGAGGAAGCGGCTTTCGGCGTGGAAAATATAAGTTCAAACGTGGCGCTGTTTTTGGCATCTATACTCATGTGAAACGAATGTCCGTCTGGCTGGTGATTCTGGGCGCGCTGGTCCTGCCGGCCCGCGCGCTGGCGATCGCCACAGAAGCCTCCCTGCAGCTCTCGGCGCGCGTGGCCAAACCGGGCACCACGATTACCGCCGCCGTGCGGCTCGTCATGGCCCCCGACTGGCATACCTACTGGGAAAATGCCGGGGCGTCCGGCATCCCCACCGAGATCCAATGGCAATTACCAGAAGGCATCACGGCGGGCCCCATCGCGTGGCCCACACCGGAAAAATTTGTTCCCGAAAAAATAAACGCGGACGGAGAAATCCTCCCGGGCACCCGGGATTTCGACCAAACCACCTATGTGCTGCACGACGAGGCCGTGCTGTTGGTGCCACTGACCCTCGCTCCGCAGCTGGCGGGCGGCACGGTCGAGATCAAGGCGGTCGTCCATTGGCTGGAATGCAAGATCAGTTGCATCCCGGGCCAGCAGACCGTCACGGCCGCACTGGACATCGGCCCCGACCCGGTCCCGCAACAGGAGGCCAGCTTTGCGGCTTGGAAACAGCGATTGCCCCAACCTTCGACCGCGCTGCAGCCCCGCGCCGAGTGGGACGGGCAAACCCGCAGAGGCGATTCCCGCCCCGTGCTCATTTCATGGAAATGGGCCCCGGCGACAAGTGATTGGGATTTTTTTCCCCGACACAACGACGACTTTGAAGTCCAGCCGCAAACCGAACTCGTCTCCACCAATGACGGAAGAGTGACGATACGAAAGTGGATCGCGACCTCCCGCGAATCCTGGCCCACCACGCTTGCCGGCGTGTTGATTCAAAAACGCCAGGGCCAGACAGACGGCTATGCGGCGGAATTGGTGATTCAAGGCGGAACATCCTCGACCGGTGCCGCGCCGGCGCCGAAAGTTCCCCCCGAAAGCACACCGTTGTTGCTCTGGCTGTTCTATGCGTTCTGCGGCGGCTTGATTCTCAACATCATGCCCTGCGTTCTGCCGGTCATTGCGCTGAAAATTTTGGGTTTCGTCAATCAAGCCCGGGAAACGCCGGCGCGGGTGCGGTGGTTGGGACTGGTTTTTGCCGCTGGAGTTCTGGCCTCGTTTTTGGCGCTGGCGATCGCCGTCATTGTCATCAAGGCCGCCGGGCACCGGGCGGGCTGGGGCATGCAGTTCAGCAACCCACTGGTCATCGTCGGCATGGCCGCTTTGATCACGCTGGTCGCCTTGAATCTTTTCGGAGTGTTTGAGGTGTCCCTGGGCGGTCGAACGCTGGGTGCAGCGGGGCAGTTGGCCGCGCAGCAGGGCGCGGCCGGCGCGTTCTTCAACGGTGTCCTGGCCACAATTCTTTCCACCCCCTGCTCCGCCCCCTTTCTCGGCGCGGCGTTGGGCTTCGCCTTCGTGCAACCTCCGGCCATCATCCTCTTGATCCTGCTGGCGGTGGGGCTGGGACTGGCCGCGCCGTACGTGCTCTTGTCCTGGCATCCAGCCTGGCTGCGATTCCTTCCCAAACCCGGCGCGTGGATGGAGCGGTTCAAAATCGCCATGGGATTTCCGATGCTGATCACGGCCATCTGGCTGGTGAGCCTGGTGAATCCCTTTTACGGGGAACAATCCTGGTGGCTCGGCGTCTTTCTGGCCATGCTGGGAGCCGCCGCGTGGGCGTTTGGAGAATTTTACCAGCGAAGCCACCGCGCCCGGATCGTGGGAGCGCTCTTCGCGGCGGGTCTGCTGGTCACCGGGTATCTCTGGGCTTTGGAATCCGGCTTGAATTGGCGGCACCCGCAAACCGCACATCCCCTGGCGGCCGGCGGCAACCTCCCCAATGCGCCCAAGGGTTATCCCTGGCAACACTGGAGCTTGGAAGCAGTGGAACAAGCCCGTGCGCGGGGTCAAATCGTGGTGGTGGACTTCACCGCGGCCTGGTGCCAGACCTGCAAGATCAACGTAAAACCCGGCTTTGAATCGTCCGCCGTCGTGCAACGGTTGCAGGAGCTGAATGCCGTGGCGCTGGTGGCCGATTACACCCTGTTTCCGCCGGCCATCACCGAGGAATTGGAAAAACACGGCCGCTCGGCGGTCCCCATGGTTTTGGTGTATCCGCGGGATGCCAGCAGGCCGGCCATTGTTTTATCCGAGCCGCTCCCCTTCGCCCCTTACGGACCGGTCATCCTGCAGGCATTGAATCAAGCCGCGTTGTGAGGGATCAAGGCATCCGGAGAGGCGGGCTTAAAAACGGAACGGGAGGAACAATGACTCGCACATTGTCCCTCCCGGGATGGCCCATCTGCTTCCGCTAAGAACAGAAAAACCGCAACACCAACCGCGAGAGAAGAGTAACTCCTGCCGGATTTCCTTCAATTCCGCCGAACCCCTGAACGCGCCCCGGAGGCCGTCCCGGGATGGCGGCTGGTGGATTCGGAATTTTTGCGGACAATCGCAAACGTGTTCTACGGACGTCTGCCCCGCCGCGGTCTGCCGGCATCGCAGCCCGTCGGAGGTTTGCAGGTCAACAAGGCGCGGATTCGGTCCGACGAGCTGCAGTCGTCGGTTCGTTATAGGGGCTGCTGTTGGGCCGTGCGCCCGACAAACCGCAGGCTTTGACGATACCCCACGTCGCGCGCCAGTTGCACCGCCGCGGCAAACCCCGCCCCCAGTTCTTCGGGCCGGTGGGCGTCCGACCCGAAGGTGATGGGCACGCCCGCGGCTTGGGCCAATGCCAGCAGTTCACGCGAGGGGTAAATTTCGCGGCAGTCTTTCCGCAATCCGGCGGTGTTCAACTCGATCGCGCAGGCCTGCGATTTGGCCGCCGCCAGCAATCGCCGGTAGAGCGGGGTACAATCCTGCGCTGGCCGGTGGCCGAATTTTTTGGGCAAATCCGCGTGTCCGATGATGTTGAAAAGTCCACTCGCCGCCGCCTGCGTCAACCGGTCAAAATACGCGCACCAGACGTCACTGATCTCGTGGTCCTGCCAGCGGGCGAGTTGGTGCGGGTTGTCGATCGCCCAATCTTCAGTCACATAGTGGACGGAGCCGATCAAGTAATCCCACGCGTGTTCCGTCGCCAGTTGTTGGATCCACGCCTCCTGTCCGGGAAGATAATCCACCTCCAGGGCGAGCCGGATGGTTAATTGCGGAACTTCGCGCTGCGCCTGCCGGACCTTTTCCACGTACTCCCCCAATTGCGAATGGAGCATGCGCCAGTCGTCGAAATCATCCCGCGCCATCGGCGCATGATCCGAAAAGCCAATTTCGCTGAATCCCAACTCCGCCGCCCGGCGCGCGTAGTCCACCGGTTCCCCTTGGGCGTGCCGGCACAAGGGCGTGTGCAGGTGATAGTCGGGAGGCAATTGCATGGGATCAGAATAGGACAGTCATCATCCCCTCGCCCCGGGCGGGATTGTCCAGACCCCGTCACTCATAGCGGAGCGCTTCGATCGGGTTGAGTCGCGCCGCCTTGAGCGCCGGGAAAACCCCGGCCAGCAGACCGACGGCGATGCTGCACAGCACCGCCACGAAGATCGGAGGGAGGGTGATCACCGGCAGATTCAACGTCGGAGAAATCTGCGCGAGCAGATCCACCAACCCGAAGGATGCCATCACGCCAATCGCCGCGCCCAGCAGGGCAATGACCGCCGCCTCCACGATGATCTGCAGAAACACGGTTTCCGGGGACGCCCCAATTGCCTTGCAGATGCCAATTTCGCGGATGCGCTCGTTGATGCTGGCCAGAATGATGTTCATGATGCCAATCCCGCCGACGAGCAGGCTGATTCCGGCAATAATCCCGCCGCTCAACCGGGCGTTGCGGATTTGTTGATTGATGGTTTCCACCCGGTTTTCCTGGGTGCGGAAACTGAAATCTTCAATGCCCTTGTGCGTGAACATCAAAACATTTCGCGCCTGCTGGAGCGCCGCCTCCAACTGCCCGAAATCCGCCACCTTGATGTCAATGTCGTCGAGCCGTGGATCGGGCACATCCGTCGTGGCGTCGCCGCCGGCGCGGAATTTGAGCCACATGGTGTTCAGCGGCATATAGACGGTGAGATTTTTCCGGTTGAAGGCCCAGTTCCCGCGCCCCCAGCCGCGGGCGCGGGCCGGGCCGTTCGCCGGCGCCGCCGGGCGGCGCTTCGCCAGTTCGCGTTCCCGCCGGTCCTGTTCACTTTCGTAACGCTCGAACATGCCAACGATGGTGAACGGCTGTTCGTTGATGAAGATGACCTCGCCCAGGGGGATGATTTCCTTGCCGGTTTCATCCGGGTTGCCAAACAACTCATCACGAATCCCCGTGCCGATGACACACACGCTGGCGGCATACTCCTCATCCAGTGCGGTGAAAAAACGCCCGTGCGCGACGGTATGCAAATTCATCTCCAGCACCGCCGGCCAGACCCCCACGCACTCGGAAGGACTGACCTGCTTCTGGCCGCGCGTAATGACGCTGCGACCGAGCGACATTTCCGGGGAGACCAGTCGAATCAACGGGGCGCTGTCCCGCAGCGCATAGACATCCTGCAACGTGCGGCCGGGCGCCTGGTCCGCCAGATGTTCCTGCTCCGGCGGCACCTGCGCATCCAGAATCAGCACTTTGTCCGCCCCGCCCATGGTGACCATGGTTTCCTTCATCCCATTTTCCATGCCCTTCACAATTGCCGCCATGCCCACGAGACTGGCCACGCCCAGAATAATGCCGAGCATCGTCAGCATGGAACGCAATTTATGCGCCCAGACGTCTTTCAGTCCGGAAAGGAGGGCATTGAAAAATTTCATCGTCAATCGTATCGCAAGGCGCCGATCGGATGGAGGCGCGCCGCCTTGAACGCCGGCAGCAAGCCCGCCAGGATTCCCACCGCCACGCTGAAGGCGAAGGCCACCACCAGTGCCCAGGGCGTAATGATCGGCTCATTTTCTGTGGGGGAAATTTCTGCGATGATGTTGACCAGCCCCCAGGCACAAAGCAGTCCGGCCAATCCCCCCAGCACGGCCACCACCACGCTCTCGATCAAAATTTGCAGAAACACGTCAAAGGTGGTCGCGCCTACCGCCTTGCGGATGCCAATCTCGCGAATCCGCCCCGAAATGCTCGCCAACATGATGTTCATGATGCCAATTCCACCCACCAGCAGGCTGATCCCGGCAATGGTGCCGCCGCTCATGCGCGCGTTGCGGATAAATTCGTCAATCCGCTCCGCCCACTCCTCCTGTGTGCGGAATTGAAAGTCCCGAATGCCCTTGTGGGTGCTTAACATGACATTCTGCACCTGCTGGATTGTCTCATTCATCCGGCTCAAATCCACCAGTTGCACCTCAATGCTGGTCAGATTCGGCGTTCCTCCCGCCGGATCCGCCGCCAGTTTGAGTCGGGCCGTGTTCAGCGGCAGGTACACACTGTTGTTCTTGAACCGGTAAACAAAACTCCCCTGCCGCCCTCCCCAGCCCCGGCTGCGCGCCGGGCCGGTCTGCGGCCCCCGGGGCTGGGCGGCAGCGGCTTCGCGTTCACGCCGTTCCTGCTCGCTTTCGTAATGTTTGAACAGGCCGATCACCGTGAACGCCTGTCCGTTGATGTTGATGGTCTCCCCCACAGGATTGATCTCCCGCCCCACTTCCTCCGGCGACCCAAACAAATTATCCCGCACTTCCGTGCCGATCACACACACGCTCCGCGCCATTTCATCATCCAACGCGTTGAACATTCGCCCCCGGGCGATCTCATGTTCGTAAACCTCCAAAATCACCGGCCACGCCCCGGAACAGTTCCACGGCCGGCTATTCTTGCCATTGGCTGACAAGGTCACGCGGGGGATGGACATTTCGGGGGAAATGTTCGTGTAGAGGGTGGCATTGGCCTCCAGTGCTTCCACGTCTTGCAAATTCAAACCGACCGCCTGGTCCTGCAAATACCGCTGCTCCGCCGGCACCGGCTGCGCTTCAATCCGGAATTTTTGCAGCCCGCCGATCGCCACCAGGGCCTCGGTGGCCCCCACTTCCATCCCCTTCACCAGGGCCGACATGGCCACCAGGCTCGCGACTCCCAGGATAATGCCCAACATGGTGAGCAGGGAGCGGAACTTGTACGCCCAGATTTCCTTGAACCCGGTCAAAATGGTGTTGAAGACATTCATCAGGCCTGCGGCACGGCGGGGCTCACCCGATCCAGTCCGGCCAGTTTGGCGTCAATTTTGGCCGCGATTTTTCCATCGCGAATTTCGATGCGCCGGGGGGTGACGGCGGCGATTTCCGGATCGTGCGTCACCAGAATGATGGTGCGCCCCGCGGCGCTCAACTGGTGAAACAGGCTCAGGATCATCGTTCCGGTGTGGGAATCCAGATTGCCGGTGGGTTCATCGGCAAAAATGATCTTCGGGTTGTTCACGAGCGCGCGCGCAATGGCCGCGCGTTGCTGCTGGCCGCCGGAAAGTTGTGACGGACGATGGCGGGCCCGATTGTCCATGCCCACGGCCTGCAACGCGGTCAGTGCCCGTTCGCGCCGCTCGCGGCCCCCCACGCCGCTGTAGAGCATGGGCAGTTCGACGTTCTGCAGGACGTTCAGTTTCGGCAGCAGGTTGAAGAATTGGAAGACGAAGCCGATCTTGCGGTTGCGGATCGCCGCCAGCTGCCGGGCCGTGGCGTCATGAATCATGGTCCCATCCAGCCGGATCGTGCCGCGCGTGGGGGAATCCAGACAGCCGAGGATGTGCATCAACGTGGATTTGCCGCTGCCGGACGGCCCGATGATGGAAATGAACTCGCCACCTTCGATATCCAGGGAAACATCGTCCAGCGCCCGGATTTCCTCGCCGCCCAGCTGGTACAGTTTCGAGACGTTGCGCAGTTCAAGCAGGGCCATGACCTTCACCTCATCGCGGCCGCCCCGGGCCGCCACCGCGCGCCGCCATGTCCGGCGCCTTGGCGGAGTCGGTCGCCGGCTGTTCAAGCGCCACGGTCTCGCCGCTCTGCAGGCCGCTCTTGATTTCCGCATAAAAATAGTCCGACACCCCCACCTGGACGGGGCGGCGCTCGAAACGACTCCCCTGCTGCACATACACATACCGTTCATACTGCTGCGTTTTCGGATCCAACTCCGAAAACACGGCGGCGAGCGGCACCGCCAGGACATTGTCAGCGGAGGCGACGGGAATCCGGATGTTCGCCGTCATGCCCGGTCGCACCCGCTTGTCCACGTTGGAAAGCAGAATGCGCGTCGCGAACCCCTTGATGTTATTCTTGATGGTCGCCTGCGGCGCAATTCGTTCGATCTTGCCCTGCACTTCCAGGCCGGGCACCGCCTCCACGGAAATCCGGACCATCTCATTCAATTTCAAATAGGCGACGTCCGCCTGGTTGATGTGCGCGTTGATGATCATGTCGTTCAAATTGGCAATGGTCAGCACTTCGGTGCCGCCACCCACACCGCCCGAGCCGGACACCGCCTGTCCGACCGAGACGGGACGGGTCAGCACCGTGCAATCAAACGGCGCGACGATGCGCGTCTTGCGAATCCGGTCCTTGACCAGATCCAGGGCCTTTTCCCCCTGCAACAAGGTGTTTTTTGCCAGGTCGTACTGCGTTTTGGTCTCTTCGTGCAGTTCCTTGGAAATCAGTTTCGCCTCGTAGAGCTCACGACTGCGCGTATAGTTCCGCTCGGCCTGCTCCAGCTGCAGCCGCGCCCGCGCAATATCGGTGTTTCTCGATTCAATCTCGATCTGCAGGTCTTGATCGTCCAACCGGAACAGCAAAGCCCCTTGTTTCACCGAATCCCCCAGATCCACCGGCAGTTCGGCGATGCGACCGTTGATTTCCGGGCGCACGGACACCTGGTCCGCCGGGCCGATCTCCCCGGCGGCATTAATGATGAACTGAATGTTGCGCGCCTCCACCTTGGCAGTGGTGACGCGGGGGGCCTGCACACCACCGGGCACCAGCAACTGCCGGTCCTTGAAATAAAACCAGCCCGCCCCCAGCAAGCCCATCAATATCAAAATCCACCACCAATTCTTCATGTCACTCGCTTTTCCTCGGATTAAGCCTAACGGGTATCGAAGCGACCGCAAATCATTTGTTCCGACGGCTCCCGCCGCAGCCCATCATCAATCAGTTGTCGCGCGTAATCTCTCCGGCCGCGCTTTCCCCGTTTGAGACATCGCCGCCGTTGCCACAGAGTAGGACTTTGACAAGCGCACCGCTGATTTTGCTCGATCCCGCTCCGGAAGCCATGGGCAAGCCCCCCGGACCCGCCTGCCACGGGCGGGAAGTTCGACACACGAAATCAAAAGCGCGGCGCTTCCGGACAACCAAAAAGGCGCGAAGTGAGGTCACCTCGCGCCCGGTGAAATCCGCACGACGTGTTAAGTCAGGGAGATCTTGTCCCCTTCCTTGAGCGTCACGATCGCCTTCTTCCAATCCGGGGCCTGGCCCGCCTGGGCAGTGCGCTGGCGGCGGTATTTGCCGCGCACGCTGAGGGTGTTGACCCGCAGTACCTTCACCTTGAACAGTTCCTCGACGGCCCGTTTGATCTGCGGCTTGCTCGCCAGCCGGTCCGCCTTGATCGTGTATTGATTGTATTGCTCGCCCTGTCGCGTTCCCTTTTCGGTCAGCCGGACGGTCTTGATGATGTCAAAGGCGTTCATGTCACTCCTGGTTCAAACGGGCTTCGATCTTTTCAAAGGCACCGCGCGTAAAAATCAGTTTGCCGGGGCGCAACACGTCATACGTGTTGAGCGTCTCGCTGGTCGTCAAAGCCACCCTGGCCAGGTTGCGCGCCGCCAAGGCAAGATTCTTGTTTGCGCCTGTGGAGACGACAAGGGCGGTTCCCGTCACTCCCAATGAGCTGATCACTCCCGCAAATTCCTTGGTTTTGGCGGAACTCAACTGCAAATCATCCACGAGGATGACATCGCCGGCCTGCAGCCGTTCAGTCAACGCCTTGCGCAAGGCCAGCTCTTTGGTGCGCGCATTCACCTTTTTCGCGTAACTGCGCGGCTTGGGGCCGAAGACCACTCCTCCTCCCACCCAGATGGGCGATTGGAATGAGCCGGCCCGGGCGCGGCCTGTGCCCTTTTGCCGCCATGGTTTCTTGTTGGTGCCCGCCACCTCGCCGGCGGTTTTGGTGCTGGCGGTGCCGCGGCGCTGCGCGGCGCGATAGGCGGTCACCGTATCGTGCACGGCCTGTGTGCCGCGGCCGCCCTCCACCAGGGCGAATTTTACTTCATGTTCGCCGGCGGCCTGGCCCCGAATGCTCTTGACCGAAATCTTCATCGCTGCTCCTTATTTCTTGCCGGCGGCCTTGACGGCGCCTTTTTTCTTCGTAGTCGTTGCCGCCACCGCCGGCTTCCAACCCTTCGGACGCTTCTTTGATTCGCGAATGATCACGTAATCTCCTTCCGACCCGGGGAACGAACCTTTGATCAGCAGCAAATTATCCGCTTCGCGTACCTGGATTACCTGCAGATTCTGCGCGGTTCGGCGCACCTGCCCCATGTGGCCGGGCATGCGCATGCCCCGCATGACCGTGCCTGGAAACAACCGCTGCCCAATGGCGCCGGAGCGGCGATGCCAGCCCTTGGCGCCGTGCGTTGCATCGCCGCCGCCGAATCCGTGCCGGCCCACCACCCCTTCGTAACCACGTCCCTTCGTCACCCCGATGGCATCCACAAAATCGCCGGCCGCAAACAACTCCGCTCCCACCACTTCCCCCGGCTTCACGTCCTTGGTGAAATTCCGAAACTCCTTGATGCGCTTCACCGCCACGCCATTGTGCTTTTTGATGTGCCCAAGCAACGGCTTGGTCACCCGCTGCTCCTTCTGGTCGTCAAAACCCAGTTGTACGGCGTTGTACCCGTCCTTGCCGGCCTGCGTTTTTACCTGCAACACGCGATTCGGCCCGACGAGGACCACGGTGACCGGCGTCATGACGCCGTCGGCATCATACACCCGTGTGTGCCCAAGCTTCTTTCCGATAAGTCCGAGTGGCATGAGATAAATGGGTTGCGGTTAGATCTTGATGGTGATGTCCACGCCCGCGGGAAGATTGAGCTTCTTCAACTCGTCCACCGTCTTGGCCGTCGGCTCAATGATGTCGATCAGCCGTTTGTGGGTGCGTTGTTCAAACGTCTCCTGCGATTTCTTGTCCGCGTGGGGAGACCGGTTGACCGTATAGCGTTCCACGCGCGTGGGAAGCGGAATGGGACCGGCCACGCGGGCGCCGGTTCTCTTTACCGTGTCGGCGATTTCCCGCGCGGATTGGTCAATGACCCGGTAGTCAAAGGCCTTGAGCCGAATGCGAATGCGTTGTCCTGCCATACAAAGAGCAATTGTCTAATAATCTTCGTTCCTGTTCAGCGCTTCCCAGCGGGAAACGGGCGCAAATAGTAACAAGCCAGCGGCTGACTGCAATAAGATTTTCCATGAATTTTGCAACCCCCGCCCCGCCCCGCTCTGCAACCCGGCGCTGCAAACCACCCCGTGAACAACCCGGCGACGGGCGCGCCCCGGCGACGGTCAAGCCTTGACCGCTTTGAACGCTCCGGCTGGTTTTCCTGTCCATCAGTCCGTAGAATCGGAAAAAAATGAGCACAGGAATCAACGCCATCAACGAAGCCGTCAAACAGGCCAGCGCCTTTACCCACCCACTGTTCACCGAACTCGGGAAAGTCATCGTCGGCCAGAATTATCTCACGGAACGGCTCGTCATCGGCCTGCTCGCCAATGGTCACGTCCTGCTCGAAGGCGTGCCCGGTCTGGCCAAGACGCTCGCGGTGAAGTCACTCGCCAACACCATGCACGTGAAGTTTTCGCGGCTGCAATTCACGCCGGACATGCTGCCCGCCGACGTCGTCGGCACGCAGATTTACAATCCGCAATCCGGCGGCTTCACCACGCGCAAGGGCCCGGTGTTTGCCAACCTCGTGCTCGCCGACGAAATCAATCGCGCACCCGCCAAGGTGCAGAGCGCGTTGCTGGAAGCCATGCAGGAACGTCAGGTCACCATCGGCGACCAGACCTTCAAGCTCGACGAACCGTTCCTCGTGCTCGCCACGCAAAATCCCATCGAACAGGAGGGCACGTATCCGCTCCCCGAGGCGCAGGTGGACCGCTTCATGTTGAAATTGAAGATCGGCTATCCGACGCGCACCGAGGAGCGGCAGATTCTCGAAGTGATGGCGAAAACTTCCGGCACGCCCAGCGCGAGCGCGGTGGTGGACCCGCAGGACGTGCTGAAGGCGCGTGAAATCATCAACGACATCTACGTGGACGACAAGGTGAAGGATTACATCGTGGACCTCGTGTGCGCCACGCGCGATCCCGACCATTACAAGATCGCGGTGAAGGATTTCATCCAGCTCGGCGCGTCGCCGCGCGCGACCATTGCGCTGACGCTGGCGGCCAAGGCGTATGCGTTCCTTAAGGGCCGCGGCTACGTGACGCCGCAAGACGTGAAGAGCATCGGCATGGACGTGTTGCGCCACCGCGTGGCCATCACCTACGAAGCCGAGGCCGAGGAAAAAACCAGCGAAACGGTCATCCAGAAAATCTTTGATGAACTGCCCGTGCCGTGAGAACAAGCGCCGTAGGCGCGACATATTTGTAGAACCACGAACAACAAAAGATTTTAGCTCCGTAGGAGCGACATATAAAACAATTTGCGAGCAAATGAAAATTGACGGTCAGAATATGCCGCCCCTACGGGGCTTGAATTTGTTTGGGTTTGATTTCTACAAAGATGTCGCGCCTACGGCGCTTGGGTTCGGCCGCGCAACCATGACCAGAGATGTAGTTCGGCCTTCACGCGCTCGATGAAACTTGACTCATCCAGATTGGCAGACTTGATGGTTGAAGTCGCGAACCAGCGATTTGGGGCAAAAGCATTTCGTCGCCGGGAACTTATGGACACGACGGAACAGGCTGTTCGACAGCGGGGTTTGTGGACAAAAGATGATGATGAATTGTCCGGTTCGGTTGGCACTAAGTCGCGAGGTCTTGCTCAAATTGATTTTCGCTTTTTTGATCTGAAACGGTCAGGCGCACTTGTCAGCGACCGCCGTGACCGTTGGCGGCTTGCTTCGCCAAATCCTCCGTCTCTTTCGGAATTTGTTCAGCCACCATCAGACATCGAAGCGCCGCCAAATCGCGCCGAGACTCATGTGCAGCGAATTGTTCGAGACACAAATGCTGCCAAGTCACTAAAGGCACTTTACGATTACAAGTGTCAGGTTTGTGGCCTTCGGATTGAGCCTGCATCTTGCAGTTTCTACTTTGAGGTTCATCACGTCAGACCCTTAGGCGGTGAACATTGCGGACTCGACAACCATTCGAACATGCTCGTGCTTTGCCCCAATCATCACGCGATGTTCGACTTTGGAATTCCACACTTTTTGCCCAGCGAAATGATTTTCATTGGCGAAACGAGCCACAATTTGACATGCAAGCATAACCTTACCGCAGATGTTATTGCTTATCACAACAAACAGATTCATTCGGAATTTTCGGCATGATTCCCCGCGAGATTCTCAAGAAAATCCGGCAGATCGAGATTCGCACCAACCGGATCATCACCGAAACCCTGGCCGGCCAGTACCAAAGCGTCTTCAAGGGCCAGGGCATGAATTTCGACGAGGTGCGCGAATATCAGCCCGGCGACGACGTGCGCGCGATTGACTGGAACGTCACTGCGCGGATGCATCATCCGTTCATCAAGAAGTTCGTCGAGGAACGCGAACTCACGCTCATGCTCGTGGTGGACGTGAGCGGCTCCGGCCGCTTCGGCTCCCAAAATCAATCCAAGCGCGAACTCGCCGCCGAGATCGCCTCCGTGCTCGCGTTCTCCGCCATCCGCAACAACGACAAGGTCGGTCTCATCCTGTTCAGCGACGAGGTGGAAAAGTTCATTCCGCCGCGCAAGGGCCGCAGTCACGTCCTGCGGGTCATTCGCGAAGTTTTGTTTTTTGAGCCAAAGCGACGGGGCACAGACTTGAATCGCGCGTTGGAATTCTTGCTGCGGATTCAATCGCGCAAAGCGGTCACGGTGATCATCTCGGATTTCATCGGGTCGCCGGCGGTGGCAGCGACAACCTCGCCGCAAAACAGTCCCGCGTTCCGACGCGACGGCAGAAGCGGCGTCACCAACCGGCTGCGTCCACAGATGCCGCTGCTCGAATCGCTGGCACAAGCCTCGTTCACGAAGTTGCGCCAGGCAAACCGGCGTCACGACGTCGTCGCCGTGCAGATCACCGACCGCTTCGAGTTGGAACTGCCCGCATTGGGCCGGCTGGTGCTCCGTGACGCCGAGACGGGCGAAACCGTGGAAATTCACACGGGCGACCCGCAGCGCCGCGACGCGTTTGCCCTGCGCCAAGCCAGGGCGCAGGCGGAGACCGGGCGGCTGTTCCGGGCGGCGGGAATTGATTCCATCCACCTGCACACCGATCAGCCCTACGACGCGGCGCTGGCCAGGTTTTTTGAAACGCGCGAAAAACGGAGGCGCCGCGGATGACTCCGGGTCAAGCGCCCGCCGCCGCACTCCAAGGAACGTCGGCTTCCCCGCACTGTTAACACATGGCCACGAATCAACCAGCTTCCGTCGCCCAGGCCGCAGACATTCGCGACATCGTTGGCCCGGTGGCGATCCCGAGCGGCTGGGAATGGCTGTGGTGGACGCTGGCGGTTCTGGCGCTGGTGATCGCCGGCATCGTGCTGTGGCGGTTGCTCCGCCAGCGGGCCACGTTCGGGCCGGTGATTCCTCCCCTGCCCGCGCACGTTCGCGCGAAGCAGAAGTTGCAGGACGCGCTGGCGTTGATTGCCGAGCCAAAACCGTTCGTCACCGCCGTCTCGGACACCCTGCGGCTTTATCTGGAGGAGCGGTTCGAGTTTCGTGCGCCGGAGCGGACCACGGAAGAATTTCTGAACGACCTGCAACGCACCGACCGGTTGACGCATGACCAAAAGGAGAGTCTTGGCCAGTTCCTCCAGAACTGTGATCTGGTCAAGTTCGCCAAATATGAACCCGGCGAACCGGAACTCCGAACGCTGCACACCTCGGCCGTGCAACTTGTGGAGGAAACCCAGCCCGCCGCCCCGGAAAGCGTGACCTCCTCATGACTTTTGGACATCCCTACCTGCTGCTGCTGTTGTTATTGCTGCCGCTGGCCGCGTGGCTGAAAGGACGGCGCGGCCGGCCGGCGGCGTTCATTTATTCCTCGGTCCAACTGTTGCGCGGCATGCAGGGCCTCACGAAATCCCGGGCGGGCCGCCTGCTGCTCATGTTGCGCTGGCTCGCGCTGGCCCTCCTGCTCCTGGCGCTGGCGCAGCCGCGGCTCACCCAATTCGACACAACCCGGGTGACCGCCAGCGGCATTGACATGGTGGTGGCGTTCGATCTTTCCGGGAGCATGGCGGCGGAGGATTTCGAACTGCGCGGCCAGCGCGTGAACCGCGTGGAGATGGCCCGCGCGGTTTTGGAGAAGTTCATCGCCAGACGCCCCAACGACCGCATCGGCCTGGTCGCCTTTGGCACGCAGGCTTTCCTGGCCTCACCGATCACGTTGGACCACGATTTTCTGCTCAGGAATCTCGAACGCCTTGACCTCAACACCATTGAAGGCAGTCAAACCGCCATCGGGGCGGCCCTGACCACCGCGCTCAATCAATTGCGCGACCTCAAATCCAAAAGTAAAATTATCATCCTCATGACCGACGGCCAGAACAATGCCGGGAAAATCCCCCCGCTCACCGCGGCGGAGGCGGCCCGGGCGCTCGGCGTCAAGGTGTACACCATCGGCGTGGGCACCCAGGGACAGGCGCCCATGCCCACGACGGACTTCTTCGGACGGCGCGTTTACCAGATGGTGCCGGTGGACATTGACGAGGCCACCCTGCGGCAGATTGCCGAGCTCACGGACGGCACCTATTACCGCGCGGACAACGCCGCGAAATTCGCCGCCATTTACGCGGAGATTGACAAATTGGAGAAGACGGAGGCGGACGTGAAAAAATTTGCGCGCCACACGGAACTGTTCCCCTGGTTCATCGTTGCCGGGCTGGTGGCGCTGGGGGCGGAGCTGGCACTGGGCCAAACCGTTTTGAGGAGGTTGCCGTGAACTTCGCCAACCAACAGGTCCTGTGGTCGTTGCTGATCATCATGCCGGCGCTGTCGGTTTTCTTCTGGTGGGCCTTGCGCGCGCGGCGGCGCTTGATGACGCAATTCATCCAGGCACGCCTGCTGTCCGACCTGACTTCCGGGGTTTCCCCCGCGCGGCAAAAACTTCGTTTCACGCTGCTCACTGGCGCGATCCTGCTGCTCATCGTCGCCCTGGCCCGGCCGCAATGGGGATTCACCTGGCAGGAATCCCGACAACAAGGCCTCGACATCGTCGTGGCCATTGACACGTCCAAATCCATGCTGGCCGCCGATATCGCCCCAAACCGCCTCGCGCGCGCCAAGCTCGCCGCCCTGGACCTGATGCAGCAAGCCCGCGCGGATCGGCTGGGGCTCGTGGCGTTTGCCGGCAGCGCGTTTTTGCAATGCCCGCTGACCATTGATGACCATGCGTTCCGGCAAAGCGTGGAAGCGCTGAATGTGGACATCATCCCACAGGGCGGGACGGCCCTCGCCGCGGCCATCCAGACCGCCCGCACCGCATTCAAGGAGGGCGACCATTTCAAGGTGCTCGTGTTGTTCACGGACGGCGAGGACAACGACGAAAATGCGCTGGGAGCGGCCCAGGCGGCCGCCAAAGCCGGGATGAAAATTTTCACCATTGGCATCGGCACCACCGCGGGCGAATTGCTGCGCTTCAAGGACGCCAAAGGCAACACCGATTACATCCGCGATGATCAGGGTAACGTGGTCAAATCCCGGTTGAATGAAACCCTGCTGCAACAAATCGCCGGGGCCACCCCGGGCGGTTTCTATCTGCCGTTGCGCGGCGCAAAAACCATTGACACCCTTTATGAAAAAGGGCTGGCGCCCCTGCCGAAATCCGTGGGCCAGGAAAAATTGGTGAAGGAAATGCGCGATCGTTACCACTGGCCCCTGGCGGCCGCCCTGCTGCTGCTGCTCATCGAAGTGCTGCTGCCCGACGGCTGGCGCGGCCAGATGCCCGGTCAGAGCGGCGCAAATCCCGCCGTGGTCCTGCTGGCCTTGCTGGTGTCGCTGACCTGCCTGCCGCGGGCATCCGCCAGCCCCGCGGCGGCCCTCAAGGATTATCGCAGTGGTCATTTTACCAATGCCCTGACCGAATATGAACGGTTGTTGGCTCTGGCCACCCAGGCGCAAAAACCGGCTGATCCGCGGCTGGATTTCAACGCCGGCGCGGCCGCGTATCGGGCCACCAACTACACTGCCGCCCTGCAACATTTCCAGGCCGTGCTGACTGCGCGGGACGTGCAGTTGCAAGCCAAAGCCTATTACAACCTCGGCAATGTGCATTACCGTCTCGGGCAGCAGGCGCAGGACCTGGATAAATTGGAGGCCGCCTGGAAGAAGGCGGTTCAACATTATCAACACGCGCTCGCCTTGGAAAAAACGGATGCGGACGCGGCCTTCAATCTCGCCCTGGTGGAGAAGCGCCTGCAGCAAATTGCAGCCCTCCGTGAACTGGCGCAACGCGCCAAAGCCGCCGCCGATGCCGCCGCGCGCCAGCGAAATTATGCCGAAGCGTTGCACATCATGGAACAACTGCAGCAGCAGGCCCCGCTGGTCGCACCGCCATTCGCCGAATTCACCGAAAAGTTAAAACAAATCAATGAAATCGCCAATCCTCCTTCCCCCTCCGCTTCCCCTGCTGCTCCTGGGATTTAGCCTGGTCGCCACAGGCGGCGCGCAGGCGGCGACACAGCAGGCCGACGACTTTTTCCATGGCGGCGCGCAATGGTATTTATCCAACAACATCCCGGCTGCCATGGAAGCCGTCACCAACGGCCTGCAACAATTTCCGGCGGACGAAAAACTCCAGAAGCTCTACGAATTGCTTCAGCAGCAACAGCAGCAACAGCAGCAACAGCAGCAACAGCAGCAACAGCAGCAACAGAACCAGGAGCCGCAACCAGAACAGCAATCAGACCAGTCGAATAATCAGGATCCGCAGGACGACAAAAAGAACTCACAACCGGCCCCGTCAAAGGATCAACCACCGCCGCAATCGAAGTCGCCACAAAACCCATCCGAAAAACCGTCGCCCGACGGGGATCAGGAGCCATCCCCCAACCTCCTGGAGGCGCACCAGATGACGCCCGAAGAGGCCCGGCAATTACTCAATGCCCAAAAGGGGGACGAACAGATCCTCATCTTCCAACCCCGGGGCGAGCCCAAAAAGCGCAGCCAGCCATTGAAGGACTGGTAGGACGAAACCGCGATGCAGGCCAGCTCCCGACGCAGCTGTCCCCCGGTGATATTTCAGGCGGGGAGTTGAGCATAAAAAACCACGGCACTCACCAGAGTGCCGTGGTTGCAAACTGACTGATCCTTGAATTACGGGAACTGCAAGCGGTTCACGCCCGGCCCTTGAGAGCCGGCGGCCAACGCGAACACACCGGGAGTACGGCCAGTGTCGCTGGTGTTATTCAATCCCTGACGGAAAGCCGTGGTGCTGAAGCCCTGCACACTGCCGTCAGCCAGCCCCACGTTACCCGCCTTGGAATGACCGTTGTCCTGCCAGCCGATGGTCGTCACAGCCCAGTTGTTGTTCGTGCCCGCACTAATGAACTGGGGCGTCTTGACGCTTTGATTGGCTCCGGTACCCAAATTGTGATCACCCGTCAGGAACATGCCCGGCGCGGTGTCAATCGCGTCCACGCCCACGAAATAGCTGGCGTACTGGTCGTTTTCGAAGCCTTGCGCCGCGCCCGCTCCAGTCAGCGTTGGACCGAACACAGCCGCCTGCATGTGATTTCCTTGTGCGGCCAGCGTGGCATTGTGCGAAGGAGCATTGTCCGACGGACAATTCAGAATCTTGGGGGTGTTCAATTCGTTGGACATCACCAGAAACATCAGCCAGACGCCGTTGTTCGCGGCTGGAGGCGGACCGGATCTCCACGGGGCTACCGCGGTCAGACCGACCGCTTCAGCGGCACCGCCACTGGCCTTCGGAACGGTCATGGGATTTTGATCATTATTGTCTCCCGCCCAAATTCGGAAGGCCAGGCCGACCTGTTTCAAATTGTTGGTGCAGGAGATGCGTTGCGCCTTGGCTTTGGCCTTGGCCAATGCCGGCAGGAGCATGGCCGCCAGGATTGCGATGATCGCAATCACGACGAGCAGCTCAATGAGCGTGAACGCCCGGGATTGTTTGCGAAGTTGTTTCATTGTGGTTTGTTTGTTTTGGTTTTTTGTTTTAGGTCAAACTGTTGAGGCACTCTATAAAACTCACCTCCGCAGTCAAACCTGTTTTCAAATTTTCTTTAGCACCGCCGATACCAACCCCGTTTTACTGCAAAAACCGAGTGAATTGCAACCGCCTGCCAAAATCCCTGCGCCAACTCCACGCGCTTTGCGCGAATTTCACGCGCGCCGGGCCGGCGGTTGCAGGAATACGGATTGCACCAAGGTGCATCCTTCAGCAGTGACTGACGGGACTTGTTGAGGAGCTGTCCGGATGAGGATTGCGGATGCGGGTTCCGGGGCTGAAGGAAGTGCAGGCTGCCGTCCCGCCGTGCCGCCGTTGCGGTCGCGCTATACCGTCTTGGAATGCCGCCTTTCCCCAACCGGCGCGAGGGTATTATCAAAACACATGGCGATATTGCGAATGAACAGCCGCCCGGCGTCGGTCACTTCCACGCCGGTTGCGGTGCGAGACACCAGCCCGTCCGCTGCGTAAGGCGCGAGAGCGGCGAGTTCCCGGGCAAAGTGTTGTTCAAAGTCGATCCCCAGTTTCCGGGACATGGCGGCAAAATCGAGGGAGAGATCGCACATGACGCGCATGATGGTTTCGCGGCGGATTTGATCCTCGGCGGTGACCAGGTAGGCCTTGTGCAAGGGCACGCGGCCGGAGGCCACGCCTTCCTGATACTGCGGCAATTCCTTCTCATTCTGCCAGTACGCCTCCGGGATCTGGGAGACCGCCGACATGCCGAAGGCGTAAATATCCGCCCCGGCGCGGGTGCTGTAGCCCTGAAAGTTGCGCTGCAATTGTTTCCGACGCTGGGCCACGGCCAGTTCATCGGTGGGGCGGGCAAAATGGTCCATGCCGATATAAACGTATTGCTGGTCGGCGGTCAGCCGCTCGATGACCAGTTTCAGGAGGGCCAGCTTCGTCTCCGGTGAGGGCAGGATTTTATCCTCCAAAATTTTCTGGGCCGGCTTGATCCACGGCACATGCGCATAACTGAACACCGCCAGCCGTTCCGGCTGCATGTCCAGCACTATATCGAGGGTGGCGTTGAAGGAGGCCGGGGTCTGGAACGGCAAGCCGTAAATCAAATCGAGATTGATGGAGGCGAATCCCAGCTCGCGCAGCCAATCCAGCGCCTGTTGCGTCATCTCCCGCGGTTGAATGCGATGCACCGCCTTTTGCACCTCGGGATTGAAATCCTGCACTCCCATCGAGGCGCGGTTGAATCCAATCTCCCGCAGCGCCACCAGATGATCGCGCGTCAGCCGGCGCGGATCAATTTCCACGCTCGCCTCAATGTCCGGCGCGAAGGGGAAGTGCCGGTGGATGATTTCGCCCAGCCGGCGCAATTCGTCCGGACGCAAAAACGTGGGGGTGCCGCCGCCAAAGTGCAGCTGGGTCACCTGCCGCCGGGGATGCAGCCGGGGTTTCATCAGCACCACTTCCCGGTCAAGGTAATCCAGGTAATCCCTTCCCTGGCCGTGGTTCAGGGTGATGACCTTGGTGCAGGCGCAAAACCAGCACCGCGTTTCACAAAAGGGAATGTGAAAATAGAGGGAGAGATCGCGCGGCGTCTGATTGTTGGCGGCAATCTTTTCCGCCACCTGATCCCAGGAGATCGTGTCCACGAACTTGGTGGCCGGCGGGTAGCTGGTATACCGCGGGCCGGCCACGTTATACTTTCGCACCAGATCCAAATCTACATTCAACAGGTTCATCAATCGGTTTCTTCTGCGCCGCCCGTCCGCGCGCCGACCTCAAAAGGTCGCGGCGGCGGACTGTTTTACGGTGTCCACCAGGGCCTGGATGTTTTCCAGCCGGGCGCCCGGCGTCAAACCGTGCCCGAGATTGAACACGTGGCCGGGCCGGCCCCGCAGGGTGTTCAAAATGCTTTCCGTTTCGCACTGCACCACTGCCGGAGTCGCCTCCGCCAGCAACTGCGGCCGCAAATTCCCCTGCAGGCCAATGTGGGCAGGAATGCAAGCGCGCGCAACCGCCAGCTCGGTCTGCCAGTCAATGCCCAGCACCTGCGCCCCGGTGCCGATCAACTCCGGCCAATTGCCGTGCGTGCCCAGCGAAAACACGATCACCGCCGGCGCGGCGCGGGCTTCCGCTCCGCGCGCCGGCCGCTCCCCGCCGCCGGCTGAGGCCAGCCGGGCGATGATCTCCCGCATCCAGCGGCCGCTGGCCTCCGGGAATTCGTGCGCCGCCAGTTGTCCGCCATGGCTGTCAAAAAGCTGCAACGCATCCACGCCTGTTGCGGCCTGCATCTGCAAGTAAGCGGTGACGGCGGTCGTCAGTTTTTCCGCCAGCCGGAAATACGTTTGGGGATCCTCGCGAAACAACGCCAGGGCGCGGCTGTACCGGGGCACACTGCCGCCCTCCAGCATGAAGGTTGCCAGCGTCCAGGGCGAACCGCTGAACCCGATCAGCGCGGTTTGGTCGCCCAGTTCCCGGCGCAGCCGCCGCAACGCCTCCGCCACGTAGCCCAGGCGTTCGCACACGGCCCCCACGGAAAGGCGATCAATGTCCGCACGGCTGGAAATGGCAAAATCCATTTGCACCCCGCCGGTTTCCTTGAAGGAATACCGCTGCCCGAGCGCTTCCGGAACCACCAGAATGTCGCTGAACACAATGGCCGCATCGAAGCCGAAGCGCCGCACGGGTTGCAGGGTTACTTCCACCGCCAGCTCCGGATTTTGCACCAGTTCAACAAACGTGTGCGTCGCCTTGAGCCGGCGATATTCCGGCAGCGCCCGCCCCGCCTGGCGCATCAACCACACCGGCGGTCGGTCGGTGGGCAGACACCGGCACGCCCTGATGAAGCGCTGCCGTGCAGTGAGTGGAACATTCACGGTTGTTCGAGAAAGGCCCGGGCCATGTGTTCCAGCGCGGCAATCCAGAACGGGTGTTCGTTGAGACAGGGAATCCGCGTAAATTCCCGCCCTCCGGCCGCCCGGAAATCCGCCTGACCGCGCATCCCGATCTCTTCGATGGTTTCCAGGCAATCCGCGACGAACGCCGGGCAAATCACCAGCAGACGGCGCCGTCCGGCCCGCGCCAGCCGCACCAGTTCCTGATCGGTGTACGGCTGCAGCCAAGCAGCCTTGCCCAGGCGTGACTGGAACGCCACCGAGTATTTTTCCGCCGGCACACCCGCTTCCCGCACAAAGGCGCGGGTCGTCGCCAGGCACTGCGCCCGATAACAGGTCGCGTGCGCGGGACTGGCCGTTTCACAGCAATTCTCCACCCGCAAACAATGACCTCCGGTCGGATCGGACTTGTGCACGTGCCGCACGGGAATGCCATGATAACTGAACAGCAAATGATCATAATCTTGCCGGAGAAATTCCGCCGCACTGGCCACCAGCGCCCGGATGTAATGCGGCGCGGCGTAGTATGGCGGCTGCACCACCAGCTTCAAGCCGGGCGCCAGCCGGGCCGCCACCCGGCGGGTGCGCACCACCGCCGTTTCATAACTTGCCATCGCGTAATGTGGAAACAGTGGAATCAGCAACGCCTCGCGGATGCCCTGCGCGACCAGCTTTTGCACAGCGGATTCAATGGAGGGATTTTGGTAGCGCATCGCCAGTTCCACCGGCACCGGCAGGCGCTGCTGCAACGCCGCCTGCACGTGCTGGCTGATGACGATGAGCGGCGAACCTTCGGGCGTCCAGATCTGCTGATACGCGTGCGCCGATTCCGCCGGGCGTTTGAGAAGAATCATGCCGACAATCCAGCGCCGCAACGGCCACGCCACATCAATCACCCGCCGGTCCATCAGGAACTGGTTCAAATAACGGCGCACGTCCGGAACAGACGGCGAGTCGGGCGAACCGAGATTGGCCAGCAAAATGGCTTTGCTCATGCGTGGAAAGAGTAAGCCGAACCCCGCCCGGTGGCCATCTTAGAAAACATCCCTCCGCCGCGCTTATGCCGGATAGAATGGCAACTGATACGAGGGTCGGCGGCCGGCAACCGCGTTAAATCGATCCATGTAACGACGCCGCGCAGGCTGCCACCCGCTCGGAAATTCTAATTCCCGAAAGTATCGAGTCGCTCAAAGACACGCCGTCGCGATAGTGGCCGGCGAGGAAAAATCCCGGCCAGTGTTGTTCAAGATGCTGCATCCGCTCCTTGAACCGACCGTACCCCACGTTGTACTGCGGAATGGCCCGCGGATAATGCGCCACATGACGAAACACCGGCTGGCCACGCGCTCCCAGCAACGTCCGCAAATCATCGCAAACCAACTGCACCAACTCATCATCGGAAAGCGAGGCCAACTTGGGATGCCGCTCGCCGCCCACATAGGTCGTCAGCGTCAAATGCCCGGCCGGAGCGCGGTTCGGAAACAGCGACGAGGAGAAGATCGTGCCGAGGCTTTTGAACCCTTCCAACTTCGGGATCAACAGGCCAAACCCGGAACAGGCGTGCGCCACGTCCGTGCGACGGAAGCCCAGCACCACACTGCTCACGGGCGGATAACGGATTTCCGCAAACGCGCGCAAATCGCCCGCCTCCGTTGCGTTGTCCGCCAATGCCCCGGGCGTGCCAGTCAGGACCACTTCCGCCAGGGCGCCGGCCGTCCCGCAAAACACCACCGCATCGTGCATCGCGCTGCCTTCACCCGCCGCCGTGCGGAAATGCACCGTCCAACCGGCCGCACCGCGCACCAGCCGGGTCACCGGAGTTTGCCGGCGCACCGCCCGGCCCAACTGCGCCGCCAGCGCATCCGGCAGGACCTGCAACCCGTCATCAAACGAAAATTTCGGCGCCCGGTCCCTGGCCACCTCGCCGCGCCGCCGGCGCTCGCGCGCGCCAAAAATCTGGCCTTTGATCATGGACCCGTAGCGGTCTTCCAGCGCCTTGAGCTTCGGAAACGCATGCACCACCGAAAGTTTGGCCGGATCGCCCGCATAGACGCCCGCCACCAGCGCGTCCACCGCGTGATCGAGAAATTCCTGGTTGAAACGGCGCACGACAAATTGCGCAACGCTTTCCTCCACACCGTCGCGGCGGCGTGAAATGAAGGGCTCCCGCAGTACGGCCAGTTTGGCGCGCCAGGTGAACAGGTCTGTGGTGAGCAAGCCCGCCGGGCCGGACGGCATCGGCACGGGCCGGCCATACCGCACCACGTAACGCGCCGTCGCCCCGGGGTCCGTGTCCAGCCGCCGCGAGGCCAGGCCCGCATCACGAACGAGCTGGGTGATTTGTGGCGACGTCTCCAGCAACGTGTTGGGACCGGACTCCGCCAAAAAACCGTCCGCGCGCCACGAACGAATGACTCCACCCACGCGATCACTGGCCTCGTAAACCGTCACGTCATGACCGCGACGTTGGAGATAAAACGCCGCCACCAATCCGGTGATGCCCCCGCCAATGATTGCGACTGTCTGCATCCAGATCAAACTGGTGGAGGGGTGCCGCCGGAGCAAGCGCAGAGTCGTCTGCCCCGCCGTCCGCCCCGGCCAGTCGTCGTCAATTCACCTCGCCAGATCGTGCGTTTGTCCGCGGTAATGGCGCCGGGAACAAACCGGATGAGACGACGCTTGCGCGGCGAGGCAGTCCGGTTACCCTGCGCGTATGCACGCTCCGTCGCAACGACCAGACGTCCGGACCTGGACGAATGTCGTTGGCCGGGTCAGGTTCGCCCGACCAATCCGGCCCTGGCCCTTATTCCGCCTTGTCCGGCGGACGCCCGGCCTCCTCGCCCTCCTGGGCGTGTGGTTCTCCAGCCCCGCGGCCGATCCACGTTTCCCCAATCTCGCCGCCGCAAGCAGGCTGCCACACGGAGACGGATTTGCGGTCCAATTCAAGGCCGACGCCGGAATCGCCCGGCATGCCGCGGTCATTTTTGCGGAGGACTTCGAGTCGGGCGAACTGGGCGCGCGCTGGGATGAGCGGGGCCGCACCGGCGGACAAGCCTTGCGTTTGGTGCCGAGCCAGTCGCCCGTCGGCGGCGAACATTGCCTCCGTATCGAGGCGATCCTGGGCCAAAACACCGGCGACGGTCTGACCAAATGGTATGAACCTGTGCCCCAGGTGTTCGTGCGGTTTTACGTGCGCTTTGATCCCGACTGCGATTACGTGCATCATTTCGTGACGTTGCGCGCCAACAAAAGCTGGCGCGGCGGCGACCGCTGGAGCGGCTTTGGCGGTGCCGGCCATCGGCCGCTCGGGGACGAACGCTTCTCCACCGCCCTCGAACCGTGGGGCAATTGGAGGCGCTGGCCTGCGCCGGGCAAATGGAACTTTTACAGTTACTGGCATGAAATGGAGATTTCTCCCGACGGCAAATATTGGGGCAATTCATTTCAGGTCGAAGCCCAACCGCCCATTCCCCGGGGACGTTGGATCTGCGCCGAATTCATGCTCCGGGAAAACACGCCGGATCATCCCGATGGCGAACAGGCCTTCTGGATCGAAGGCCAGCTCCTCGGCCACTGGCGCGGCATCAACTGGCGCAAATCCGCCAGCTTGCACGCCAATGCACTGACGCTCGAAACCTACGTCACCGATCTCTGGACCAAAAACGTGACCAATGTCGTCTGCTTCGACAACCTCGTCATTGCCCGCGAATACATCGGACCGGCGGGGGGCAGGTAACCCTCCTGGACGCGCTGGCCGCCAGCACGAAATCCAATCCGGAGCGCGCGAGCGCGGGATGCCGGGGAGGGGTGCGGCATCTCCGCTGGCTTTTCCGGTTGACCAGTGGGCGGTCCCACCGCGTTGGCCGGCAGTTTCCCGCCACCTCCCGGGGATGCGGGAGCGCGGGGACCACGGATTCCAGCACCCTTCCTGCGGCGGATTTCCCAAGGATTAAAATCAACATTGCGTTGCCGTGTGGGAATCGCATAGAGTGTCGGGCCACGTCGGGGCGTAGCGTAGCCTGGCTAGCGCGCTTGTTTCGGGTACAAGAGGTCGTGAGTTCAAATCTCACCGCCCCGACCATTTTTTCTTCGGAAATTCGAGAATTGGCTGGATTTCCTAACGGATTCCTAACAGAATCGGGCCATGAGCAAAAAACGCATGGATTTCCCGATGGAGGTCAAACAGGGTTCTGTCACCGTAAAAATCTACCGCGTCGAGAACAAGGGCCGCGATAGCTTCACCGTCTCCTACCACGCCGACGGCAAACGCAATCTCAAGATGTTCGCCAGCTTCGACGACGCGCTGGCGGACGCGAAATCCAAAGCGAACGCCCTCGCCCGTGGCGAACTGGACGCGCTGCACCTGCGCGCCGTGGACGCCCGCGCCTATGTCAACGCCGTCGCCCTGCTCGATCCCATCGGCGTGCCGCTCGAACTGGCGGTGAAGGATTACGTCGAGGCGTGGAAAGCCCTCGGCGGGAAAGCCTCGTTGCTGGAAGCGGCGAAAGAATTTAAGCGGCGGCACATGCACGAATTACCGGACAAGATGTTGCCGGATGCCGTGGATGAAATGCTCAAGATCAAAGAGACGGACGGCACGAGCGACGCCTACCAGAAGGTGCTCAAGGTCTATCTCAAGCAACTGAAAGAGAAGTTTCACTGCCAGTTGCGCGCCGTGACGACGGGCCAGCTTTCGGATTACTTCCGCGACCTGGACGTGTCGCCCCGGAGCAAAAACAACGCCCGCGCGACGGTGGGCGCGTTCTTCACGTTCTGCAAGGAACGCGGCTGGCTGGCAGGCGACCATGAAGGCGTTTCGATGGTGCAAAAGTTCAAGGAGCGGCCAACGGACATCACGATTTACTCGCCGTGGGAAGTCGCGCAGTTCCTGCGGTTCGCCCGGACGGAACTCGTGCCGTTCGTCGCCATCGGCGCGTTCGCCGGACTGCGGACGGTCGAGATCGGGCGGCTGGACTGGACAGAGGTTCACCTGAAAGAACGATTCATCGAGATCAAGGCGTCGAAAGCCAAGACCGCCAGCCGGCGTCTCGTGCCAATCAGCGACAACCTGGCGAAGTGGCTCAAGCCGCATGTGCAAGAACATGGTCGCGTCCTGCCATTCGACAACATCGCGAAACAAATCGGCTGGCTCGTGGAGGACACGAACGACGGGTTGAAAGCAGCGGCGAAAGAAGCGGGCAAAGACCCGGAGAAAACCCGGCTGGTGAAATGGAAAAAGAACGCGCTGCGCCATTCATTCATCAGCTACCGCGTGGCCGAGACGCAAGACGTGGCGCAAGTGGCACTGGAGGCCGGGAACAGCCCGCAGATTATCTTTGAACACTATCGGGAATTGGTGAGGCTCAAAGACGCACAGGCGTGGTTTGGCATTACGCCCGACAGTGTGGCAGGAGCCGTCGAGACGACGAAAGCGGCGATGGCGGCATGAAGTGGTTACCGATAATTGAAACATGAAACTGAACAGCACAATTGATCAGATTAAGAAGGGCGGACGCATTGTTTACAATGACGGGCGACCCGGTCACTCCGGTGTGCTGGCGACGGTGCTGGCCGTGGACAAGAAAGGCATGACGGTGCAATTCGATGACCGGGCGGACACGACGCGCATCGGATTTTCCGACCGGCAGTGGATGGATTTTATTGAAGTCGCCGACTGACCTGTGCTGAAAGAGCCGTCTTAATCCGGCGGATGCAGGCCGCGCCACGTTTGGCGAGGTCGTGTTCCCAAATCCGCACGACGCGCCAGCCGAGTTTGCGAAGCTCCCGGCTTACGCGACGGTCACGCGCTTTGTTGGCGGCGAGTTTCTTTTTCCAGAAGGCACGATTGTTTGACGGCGTGTTGCAGTGCCTTGGGCAACCGTGCCAGAAGCATCCGTCAACAAAGATGGCAACGCGGTCCGCGTGAAATACAAAATCCGGTTTCCCAAACACCGGTTGCCTGCGACGCCAGCCAGTGACGCGATGGATGCGAAGCAATTTCATCAAGGCAACCTCGGTGTCTTTGTTGCCATGTCCGCGAATCCGGGACATGACTTCGGAGCGTTTCGCCTTGGTAAAGACGTCAGACACTGGCGCACGCTAACGAAAGAGCGGCAAGCTCGCGCCGTCTCTCGATTTCCTCGGTCGTGTGGCTGTGCATCCGGTCATACAGGCCGGACCATTGCGCGTCGCATGGGTAAAGTTCGTCGTCATCGAGAGCACCCATTTCTGCGCGACGCCATGCTTCGGCGGCAAAGGGTCGCAGGACGCGCGGCCAGCCGCCTTCGGCGTCTTCAAAGCCATCGGGATGCAAGCCGGGAAAAAGATAGGCGATAGATGACCATGCGCCGACGAAATTTGATTTTGGTAATTGCTTCAGCGGACGCGCGAGCGCAAAACGAAGTTGTGCGCCAGCATCCCTCGCTGACTTGGGAATGTAGATCACGCTATTCATGGCATCCAGGCTACCAGGGGCTTTCGGTTTCTCCAGGATGAAATCATTGAAAAATATCAGCAACGACTGCGGCAATCTGATGCGCCAGTAGCGGTGGAACTGCATTGCCAACCTGATGATATTGTTGCGTGCGCGGGCCTTCAAAAAAATAGTTGTCCGGGAACGTCTGCAACCGCGCCGCCTCGCGCACTGTCAGACTGCGACACTGCGCCGGGTCATAGTGGATAAAGTAATGGCCATCCTTTGAAATGTGCGACGTTACGGTGGTGGCCGGTCGCCCGGCAACCTGCACCCGGAAGCGGTCGTTGAATTTTGTTTCCTTCAACGCCTCCGCGACGTTTTCATGGTCGGGTAGCAGGGCCGTTGGAAAATCGTCGAGCAATGGCGACCGGCCATGAACGCAGGCGAAAGCAGACACGAAGAAGTAACGATAGAGATCTTCGCGGATATGGGAGCGAGTAGCGTGATTGCAAACACCTTCAAGACTGTCATCTGTAAACCAATCCTTCTCGAAACGGATGCTGCGACGCGATGGCCGCATCCATTCTGCTCCGCGTTCCAAGTCAGCCGTCACTGATTGAAGCTGCTGTCGTATTTCGCGCCGCACAGACTCGTCAACTTTCGAGTCGTGCAACCAATTGGCATTGCGAATGGCGCGGACAACTTCGCACCACTTTCCAGCGGAGTCTGGTTCTTTCGACAAGCCACTACGCAGCGGGGGCAAATCGCCAATGGCCTCGGCAACGCTTACTTTTGTCTTGGGAACGAGCAAGCCGGGTGATGCGCTCACACCGTCAGCAATGCCGATGATGATCAAGCGATGCCGGGCTTGGGGGATACCGTAGTTTTCGGCATGGACGATGAAACCGCCGTTGTTCACGTCGCCAAAGTTGTTTGATGGTGGGACGGCTGCAGAAACGAGCCGGTAGGATAGATGTCCGCGACGATGACGCGGGCCGTAAATTGCATCGAGCGGATGTTGAAGGTCTGCGAGGATTCGGCTGAACATCCCCTCGTTGTTCACGCGGGCGGAAAGCAAGCCCTTGACGTTCTCCATGACAAAAACTCGCGGACGATGATCTGCGATGATGCGGAGATATTCGCGATACAGAAAATGCCGGTGATCCGCCTCGTATTTCTCACGCCCCTTTTCACCGATGATCTTTGACCTGCCGACGAGGGAGTATGCCTGACAAGGCGGGCCGCCGATGAGCAACCAATCTTTTCGTCCATTCAGGGCGGTGACGATGCGAGCATTGATTTCCTCGGGGTCTGTTACGCCAAGGGTGGCGTTCCACGCCTCGCTTCGTGCTTCTTTAGCTTCGCTCGGGTGTGCGTTGAAAAGATCGGCACGAGTAATTCTTCCGGCGAGATAATCGTAGTATTCGGTTGGAGCTTTACGGTCTGGGAATTGACGATAGAACGCCCGAAGTTCAAGGGTTTGGTGTGCGTGAGGGTCGGTTTCGATGGAAAGCCTGATTTTGAAGACGGGCTTCGATTTGATGCGAAAGCGAGAAAACCCCTCCGCCAGCCCGCCCGGGCCTGCAAACAGGTCAATGACCGGTATGGGAGTGTTTGACATGATGGTCTTTGCAACTCCTTAATCCAAAGCGGCGGCGAACATCTCGACCAATGCGCGCAACTTCTTCAAACCAAGACCGGGACGCATACGCAGTTGATCCCAGGTCAGCGCAGCGTAACTGGCAACGGTGTCCCGCCGCTTGCTGGCAACCCACATCTTGCCAGTATAAGCCTCCATGCCTTCAATGGTGCGGGCGTCGCCGATGAATTTCCTTCTGATTTTGTCCCACTCTGCCGCAAGTGCATCCTCCTCACAAGTGGGGGCGACAAAGGCCGTTGCCGAAAGTTCGTTTTCCCAGGCCGTGGACAGCTTGAGTTCCTTCCTTTTGAAATCTTCCCAACACTCCGCTCGCTTGGAAACCTCACCCACGTTGCCAGTTTGTGCCAGCAGGTGTTCGCTGGCCGCTTTGCAAACTTCAGTGATCGTGTCGCACAGGACAGGTGATATTTTCTGTTCGCTCCAGATGGTTCCGAGATCAATGCGCCGCCCGGACTTTTCGGCGAGCCAGGCAATCGTGTAGGCGACAATGTTAGCCCGGTAGCCGCCAAATGCCTGGGCTGAAACCAGTTTTTCTGTGGTGCGGAATAGAATCGCCTTGGCAATCACCTGCTGGAAGTAGTTCAAATCCACCACCGGTTCGCCGTCCTCATCGTGCGTTTGGGCGAACTCAATAAAATTCTTTTCCGCACCTTTGCAAACGAGATGTGGCAGTGCCTTCCACGAGTGTTCAAATTTTGCGAGGTCAGTCTTGGTAAATTTTTGATGGGGCGGATTCTGTCGCTCCCACTCTCGTATCCGCGCCGGTGTGCCCTGGCGAGCCTTGTCATCAAGATATGAACCGCGCGCACGCTCGTAATACCAGTGTGTGCCGCGCTCCAGGCCGCTTACGGGCATTGTCCAGACAGTGCGCGAGAGCTGTTCAAGCTGGTGATGAAATTTCCCATTTGCGGAAAAGTCTGCCGTGTTCACCTTGTTCTGACTGTTTGCGTACCTGGAAATGAGCGGGACTATGTCCGCGACTTTTGCAGGGTCAGTCAGGACTGTAAGTTTCACCTGTACAACAACGTCGGAAATGTCCGTGCGTTCCTTTTTCCACGCGTGAAAGATGCTGGCCGTGGTCTGCCCGCCGTTCACGATCTGGAAATCCTTAACGCGTTTCAGGGTCGCATGACCGTTCTTACCACTTTCCACGTCAATCTCGGCGGCGGTGCAGCAAAGTCCGTTGTTGTATGCGAGAAAACGATGCGGCTCTTCGCGTAATGTCCGTTGCAGCCCCTTGTTGACCTTGCCCTTGGCTTGAAGGAACGCGCGCACGTTGCGTTCCAGCAATCGCTGTCCATGCTCGCCATATATTTTCGCCAGTAGTGGAGCGGAAAAAAAAGCGAGGTAGGTTCGATACTCATTCTTTGCGGCTTTTGTGGCGATGCAAGAAATTGCACCGCCATAACTCTTCTCAAAATCCAGTTCGATGATTTCGCGCTGGCCGACCTGCAGCCGGCTCAATTTCTCCAAGTCCCACATCACATAGCGCAATTCCAGCCCCGGCAACTGCTCCTCCTCCACATCCGCCGCGCGTGCGCCAACAACACCGTCGGTGATGAAAAATAAACGCACCGTGGCAAGATTCTCCTTCGCTTCGTGAATTTGCCGCGCCGCCTCAAATGCGTCGTGCGATTCCTCCAACTGTGTGTGGAAGCCATCAATCGCACGCCGCAGAAATCCGCGGACAAGGCCAAAATTCTTGGCTACGTCGGGCTTGGAGACAATGTCTGGTTCACCGGTGCCATGATAGAGCGTCACGAATAAATCCAATGTCGCGCCGTCGCCAGCCAATGCCCATGCGTTGATCTTGGCTGCGGGGAATCTTCCCCGGGACTCCCATCGCAGGCTGGGGCGGATTATTTCTGCATTGTCAGCTTCGTTATGCTCGGCGAGACGTTCGAGGATGCATTCAGTCAGGGCATCCTCGCGCATCTGCGGCGAGGCGTCATCAGCACATTTGACGAGCACTTCTTGGTGCAAGTCCTGGGCGAATTGTTCCAATTCAGGCATTGTTCTTCCTCTTGAAATCCGGGCGGGGTGTGGCCGCGAGAACCGATTCGATTTCGGCTGGCTGGACACGATAAGGTTCACAGGCCGCGACACTCAACGCATAGTTTGCATCGCCGACGCCCGCCGGCATGTCGGCCTCAACCAGACTTGGAAACTTCGCCCCTACTTTGAAAAAGCCGACGGTGCGGATGGTGTAACCGCGCTCTGCATAGCGCGTGGCGTGGACATCATGGTAGCCGATGGTCAGCAATTCATCCTCGAACTGCTCCACCGCCGCCGCATCCGATGTCAGCTTTGAACGCACCGAGGCGACCATTTCCGGCAATGTCTCTCCGCCGCCGTCGCGAACATCGAGCGCAATGACATTCAAGAACAACGCCTTCCAGGTGCTGGCGTCCAACTGGCGCTCGCTCGTGATCCGCACGACTTGCGGTTGCTTCGCGAGAGTTGTTTTTACCTCGACGGCGCTGCCTTCAAATTGAAAATCCTGATGGGCGCGATCCCCGCCTTTCCACCCCTGCACCGCAGACGTGCCAATCTTCGGAAGCAGATGTTCGCGAAGAAAGTAAAGCTCGCCCCACAACCCGCGCTGTGATTCTTCACTCAACCCGTCAAACGATGCGGAAAGGAATCTCTGCCAACGTGCAAGCTGGCCGAGAAAGGCGCGGGTCTGCGCGGCTGCATCGCCAGCTTCGGCAACGCGACGCACGAGGTCTTCGGCGAGCGCAGTGAAAACATCTGTAAAGCGGTCTTCCTTCAGGGCAACCCCAAAGTGCGCGCTTCCGCCGACGGTAATGGCGAGCGGTTCAAGCCCCTTGCAACGCGGCCAGTGTCGTCGCTGTGGCACGGAAGCAGAAGGCAGGCGCAACAGCAAAGCCCTATGGCGGGACACAAGCTCCAAGCCGACATACAACGGGCATCCCGCCTCCGGGCGTGCAAGTCGTAGAAGCCAGCCACTCGCGCCAGCGTTGCCCGCGACGGCATCTGCCTCCAGTGCCTTCCATAGTTCGTCAATCTGCATAGTCATCATCCTGGAACGTGGCCTGCCAGACCCTGTTCACCTTGTAGTCCACGGAGCGCGCCGTGTGGCTTGACGGAAAACTGAACGCGAGTCCCATGAACGGCGGCTCGCTGATCGGCCAGCGATTTTCTGTCGGCACGACCGGGTAAATCAAAAGCAGGCCATGTGTCCGGGGGCGGAGCTGGCGGGCGACCTCACCGTTAATTCTGGCGCGTTTCTTCTCACCTTCGACTGGTGGCTTTCGGAGATTCGTCAAACGCTCGGCAGCCACGGCGAGGTTCGTTTTCTCGGCGCAACATTGTTGCAACAACGCCTCCTCTGGCGGCGTGAAAAGCGGGCCACCGTTTTCGACTGCTCGCTTGGCGATCAATTCTGCGAGCGTGGTTTCGTCCAGCAACAGTTCTGCGAGATCAACCGCCTGATGTGTCGGGCTTTGAATGTTGGCGTTGCGAGTTGCGTAGAGTGAGGGCGTTCCGGTAGTCGGCCATGTGCCGTCCTCGGGTTTGCGTTCGGCCATGCCGGGATTGCAGCCGGACAAGGGAAACCTGCCTGCATTTCCGTCCGTGTTCACCAAGGCGACAGTCCAGTTTATCAGCTCCCCTGCGCTGGCCTGGCGACGGATGAACTCCATCAATTCCGGCTTTTGAAGTCGCCAGCCCTCGGACGCCACAGAAAAATCCCGGAGCAACCCATCAAGCAATTGCGCGGGTTTTACATTCTTCCAAAGCCACGCTCCCGGCGTTTCCTTCGCGGCGACACGCCCGCCCATACCGTCGAGAAACCGGCTAACAAAATCGGCGTTGTCGCGGACGATTTGCCGGGCGGTGGCAAAGTGCGAGGTCTGCACAAGCTGGCCCGCATAGGACAGACGTTGGGTCCGGGCGTGTGACATCTTGTTCATGGCTGTCACCAAAAGGCCGCCGGGATGTTCGCGCACGCGCAGCCCGTAACGCCGTGGAGTGAGGCCGGCGGCTTTCATGCGGTCGAATTCGCGCCGCAATTCCACCTCGGCCAGCGCGATGTGCCGATACCAGCGCCGTAAATCTTCCGTAGTGAACAGACGGCAAAGATCGAGATAGCCAGGCCGATAACCAAACCAGCGCCCCATTTGCATGAGGGTGTCATACATCTGGGAGGCGCGGAGAAAATAGCTGATGGAAAGCCCTTCGAGTGTAAGGCCGCGCGAGAGTTTGTCTCCGCCCACGGCTACGACATTGAATCCCTGACGGTGCGCCACGTAATCAAGCGCATCAGTCGCATGACCATTGATCTCCTTCACTTCGATGCGCCCGGCGGCTTCGGACAATTCGGCGGCGACCTGCTGCCACGTCAATGCGGGCAGATTTTCATCCAATGACATTGCGCGGATGTGTGCGCTCGTGGGTTCAAACTCCTCTTTCCAGAGTTTCTCCAATTCCGCCTGCAATGTCTGACGGCGTTCGCCTTCACCGATCGCGAGCCGCCGCCGAATCGAGTCCACCTGCTGCTGGACGAGTTGCGCGACCTGGTGCTGCACGCCCACAAATCGGGTGACGTGGACGAGCATGGAATTGTGCGCCTCGGTCTGTCCGCGTGCTCGTCTGGCAGCGCAAACCAGCACGAAGCAATGCAAGGCGCGCACAAGAGAGTCAGGCAATTCGTGAACGCCCAAATCCTTCTTGTGCTTCGGGGGAAAAATGTCGTCGTGGTCGTCAACCAGCCGAAACAGAGGCAACTCCTGTTTCGGCTCGATGCCGGAATCGGCGTCGCCGTCGAGTCCGAACACCCGCGATGGACTGACGTAGTTCGACGGCGGGGAAACATTCAGTATGAAGCTGCGCGGGAAAAGGTCTTCGCCGTGCTTCGGTGTTTCGGCATCGGGATTGATGAAGATGTTTGCAAATGGTGTCGCCGTGTAACCGACATAGGCGCTCTTTTCAAAGGCGTCGAGCAATTCGCGGATGCGGCCATTGATCGCGGTAACATCATCGTCGTCGGCCTGCTTGCCCTTGCGGTCTTTCGTATTGATGGAGGCGTTGTCGGCTTCGTCGTCAATCACGAGCAACGGCACGCCGCGAATGATTTTGCGCTTCTCGCCAGGAATTTCCTCGCCCCGAACGTGGAGCACCCAGCGAAGCAGATTGCGAAGGACGCTTCCGTTCTTTTTTACCACGAGGATGACGGGATCGCCGCCAATGGTTACGCCTGTGTCGGCCTTGGGCGCGCGAAAGTCGCCATCGTCCAGACTGCTTGTGAGTGTGTGAACGGGTAGCAACTGGCCGAAAAGTTTTCCGACGCCAATCAAACTTGTCGTCTGGTCAAGCTGGCGGTCTTTCTGGCTGTCGCGCCCAAGCACGCCTTCGTCGAGACGGTATTGCGTCTGGCTGCGAAGATTGTTGTGCATCCCGGCGAGCACCACGACCAGCCGATAGCCGGAGTCAATCGCCTTGCAGATGAGGCCGCAGTAGTTGGCGGTCTTGCCAGACTGCACGCTGCCGACAACCATGCCGCGACAATCCCATGACGGTGTTCGTTCGGGGTCTTCGAGCTTGCCGAGAATATCATCGGTGAGTTTTCCAAGGGCGCTCACGACCGGTTCGGGAAGCTTCTTGTCCTTTTCCAGAAATTCCTTGTAGCGATTCCAAAATTTCCAGCCCTGCTTTTCCTGAATCACCGCGCGCTTGGTTGGAAGCCATTCGATGTGGTCGGTTGGGTCATCCATCAAGGTTGCATCAGGCACAAAGACATTGGCCTCGTGCATCAGTTGGGCGACAAGTGCCTCGCCATCTTCCGCCGTCAGGCCGGGGATGATGGAGATGGCCTTCTGAACCTGGGCGTGAATCACCTCCGGCGTCCGCAACGGCTCGGTGTTTAAGAGCGTCACGGCAATCGCGCGGGCTTTACTGAAAGCATCACTCATGGTTCATCTTCCTCCTGGATGGTTTGGAGCAATTCTGGAAAGCGCGGAAACGGCTCGAAGTGGGCAAGGCGCAACAAGGCTTCCCTGCGCGACAGTCCGCTGGCGCGGAGCGAGGCGAATACCTGCCGCATGACTTCAAGAATTTCCGACTCTTTCGAGGTTTCAAACGGGCCGATGGTCTGGTCTGGCTTTTCCCGATCCGTGATGGTGATGAGTGGAACGGGAATCGTTTCCTCAATGAGCCGGATCAGCGCGCTGAACTTCGGCGCGTCGGAACAAGCCGCGCGAACTTGTTTCACCAGTGGGTGATCGCGGTTGACGCGGTAGGACACCTGGTTGTGCTTCGCCGTCTGTTCCCAAAGGAACACGCGCTCCTGTCCCTCGGCGGGAACGAGCTTCGCGCCACGATGCGAGTAAACACGCTTTGCCACGCTGCGTGTGCTTTCACCGATGCGAACGAGTTCACGCCGAAGTTTTTCAGGCGGCCTTGCACGCGATTTAGTCACGTCAATTTCCCATTCGTGATCGAGTGCGTTAGGCAAATCAACCTGGATGCGGGCGAGCTTGTAATGTTCCTCCTGACGCCAGCCTTTGATGCCGAGCCAGTCACCGGGAACAAGCAGGCGGCGATTGCGGTAAATGTAAAATCCCTGGTGTGCGTTCCATCCGCGCAAGCCTGCAGCGGTGCGATGAGCGGAAATATCCAGCTTGGAAAGATGCGGAAGGATGAACGGCTCGACCTCGACGACATGCCCCTGAAAACGAAGGCGCTCCAATGGAAGCCGCTGGGTGGCGGCTTCATCAACAAGGAACGGATCCCAAGGCTGGATGGCTGTGCCGTTCAGGGAGAAAGCGACAGCACGATTTCCATTCATGAAACGGTGGAAGACTGCCGAGAAATGGTCGCCGACCTGTTCCGCGCGTCGTAAGAAGGCATCCTCGTCGGCATCGTTCTCGGTCTTGGTGTCGGCAGTCAGCCGATCCAGTTTTTCCCAAATGACAACTGTGCCCTGCTTCGTATCGGCGAGTTTTTCTGCCAGCCTCGCGGCAAGCGCCGACGAAGTTCGAAGCAGTTGCCATTCGCCGGTTTCGGCAACGTGATCCAAGTCCCAGCAACGAATCAGGGTTTCCTTACGGTGCTGCTTCGTGAAAACCGTCACGCGGCGACATTGGGAAAACGAGGCGGTCTTCAGCCCCAAACCGAACCGCCCAAAATCTCCTGGATCGCGCGGCGCGCGTGGGTTGCGGCTGCCAAGCCGCATCGCATTTACCAATGTGCGCTCGTCCATCCCGTCGCCGTCATCCGCCAAGGCGATTGCAGAATTTTCCCCGGCCCAGTGAAAATGAACGGTGATGTGCCGTGAATGGTGGAAAAGGCTGTTATCGGCAAGGTCGGCCAAGGCTGTTGAAAGTTCGTATCCAAACGCGCGCAGCGATTCCACGAGCGCGGCTGGCTCGGGTGGAACTGTCTCGTATTCTGAGGACGAAGTGCGCGACATGGCGCGCATGATGCAAAGAAAACGTCGTTTGCGCCATCCCAAATGGATGCACGTAGAGTGGAGCGGGATGCAACGCAGTCTAGCGGCGAGGGCAGAAAATTAACAGGAGCAACGCGAGGACGGCGAGGCCAACCGCTGTCAACGTAGTATGGCGCGAGCAAACGCGGTTCAACTTTGCGGACTTCGGGAAAATCTTCGGCGTCGTTGCACAACTCCTTTCCGTGCTCAAGTGCGCTGTCCGGGTGGAGGCCGGGATACAAAAACCCTACGGAATACCAGCCACGCTTAAAATCGGCGGCTGACAATTGCTGTAATGCTTTGCCCTCTGCCGCGTCACCAAGCCGAGAAGCCATTGGACAGCTTCCTTCTGGCTGGACGGTAGCGGCGACAAACCGAAATGGACTGCTTTTTGTGTTTTCATAGTTTTCTCCAGGTAGGATTTCGCGACGTATCCGATGGCCTCCGCAACCAATGGCGGGACTGCATTGCCAATGACGCGGAATTGATGAGTGCGGGCAACCGGAAATTGAAACCAGTCAGGGAAACTCTGCACACGGGCAGCCTCGCGCGGCGTGAGCGAGCGGTTTTGTGTCGGATGGATGAACATCAGTCCGTCCTTGCTCAAATGCGCGACGATGGTGGAGCAGGCTTCGTTGCGATGTTGGCGGGTATAGCGATCCTTGAACGTCTCCTTGTCGTAGGGGAACTCGAATTTCTCGCCGCGCTTCATCGCCTCGGCGCAGTGTTCGCCTTCGTGCAACCGGGCAAAATCGCGCAGATCACGTTCGCTGTGCGGGCGCGCGCGATGTGCCGTCAATTTCGACGCCCGTTGGACTTCAAGCGTCTCGTAGAGATAACGTCGACCATATTTGGCGACATAGGCCATGCGCCGGGCATGTCGTAGTCGGTTTCTTCCTCGCCACCGCCCGCACGAACGGGGGGAAGGTCGCAAATCGCCTCGCCGAGCGTCGGCTTTTCGACAGCGCGAGGTGCGGGCTTCAACTGGCCGGGGAAATAGTCGGGCAGGTCAAGGCGAGTGCCGACGATCAACTGACGCTGGCGTTTTTGCGGCACGCCCAATTCAATCGCCTTTTCAACCTGGGAGTGGACGCGGTAGCCGATGGCTCGCGCCTCCTTCTGCACGCGCGTAAAATATTTGCCGCCGGCTGCCGACTTGATTCCCAACACGTTTTCCATCACGAACACCTTCGGTCGGAAGAATTCAACGTAGCGCAAAAATTCCTGATACAAATGGCGTCGCTTGTCCTCAACCATGCGCGGCCCACTGTTTGCGCCATCACGCTGCCGCACCGTGGAAAATCCCTGACAGGGCGGGCCTCCAACAATCACGTCCACGGTTTCGGTTTCAATCAAGCTCGCCAGTTCGCGTGGAGAGAAAGCGGTGAGGTCGCGCTCCAATGCCTGTGTTACATGCGGGAAATTGGCTTTGAAGACAGCGACGGCTTCCGGGTTGAAATCAATGGCTGCCAAACAGTAAAGTCCAGCCCGCTCCATTCCGAGGCTGAACCCACCGCATCCGCAAAAGAGGTCTAAGAAACTGATCCGGTTCATCGAATGAACTGACTGACTTTGTCGTGTATGATAATCGCGGCACGGAAAACTGACAAATGTAATCTGGATCGGCGGCGTCAACATGACGGGCTGCCAGCGTGTCCGCGTCGCGAGTTCGCGTCCCAGCGGATTCACCGGAGAGCAGTCGTTTCTGGGAATGTTGACGCACCTGTGTTTCATTCGGTCTGGCCTGATTTCTTGATTGCCTCCTCCATCAAGACTTCGCACACGGCGCTACATTCGTTCGGCTCAAGGCGGCATATCCGACCGATTTCGACAAACGCCGCCTTCACCTTGTCGGGCAGCTTGCCCTGGTGTTCCTCGGCGGCAATCAGGAACGCGGTGCGGATTATTTGGACGCAATGAATGTTTTTCCAATCGCGGCCACCGGACAGCGCGTCGAGAAGCTGCTTCGTGCTGGTTTCGCCTTCGCGCCGCCAGCCGGTTTGTGCGGCGATTTCGTCGAGCTGCTTCCGCTCCAACTCGAATGACTCAAGCAGGATTTCCTCGCGCCGCTGCGTCACCGGCCCGCACGATTCCATCACCCAATGCGCGGCCAGCAACGACGCAATCGCCGCAAATTCGCCATGGATTTTGGGGATGGTTTCCGTGAGCGGATACGCCTGGCGGTCGAGTTCCAAAATCTCGGCCTCGAACTGGTCGCGGGGCGTCCCTCCGCTTTCCCCGCGACAGGCGCGATACGGTTCGCTCTCCAAGAAGCGGCGGAGCACAAGGGGCAGAATCGGTTCGTAGTGATCCAACGGCGAATAGTCGTCGAGCACATTGCCGCCGTTCAACGCGGTGTTCTGAATCGCGTGCCCGGCGAGAACGTCGAGATTCAAAGCCGGTTTGCTTCCGGTGACCGGGATGCCGGTGACCCTTGAAAAGCCGTGCCGGGTGGCAATCTCCAGGCTGTCACAACAAACGACCGCGAAACAATTCGCGGCGTAGCGGTTGAGCCGCAAAATCTCATACGCCTTGAGCCGGCCTTCCAAATCGAATGGCGCACGCAGCGTGAGCAACAGCCCAAGGTATTGCGGGTAGTGCTGCAAACCGTGGAACGCGGCGGTCGCCAAGTGGTAGGCAAGCGCGGCTGGCGAATCGCCCCGAATCAGGCCGGGGGCGACGGCAATGTTCAAAGTGTCCGCGCCCAGAAACGCAAGGCAGGCGGTTACGTTGCCTGAATCGGGTCGCAGAAAGACTCGAACGGGATACGACAAGCGCATGACTGTCTTCATGCGCAACACCGCCGCGTCCAAAAGGGGAATCGTGCCTTCGGGCACGAACAGGTTGCCGCTGACAATCTGCTTCAACTGGCTGATCCGCCATTCCTTGCCCGCCATGCCGTCCACCTTTTTGAACAGCGGGCGGCTGGCAAGTTCCTGTTCCAACTGCGATTGCCGCCGAAGCCGAAAATGGTCAAGTTTCAAGGGAATTGCCATGGGTTGAACGCGATGAAGGTTCAAATTCATGCACCCATCTTAACAGAAGGGGGTTTGACATCCATTGTCACCGGGGAGCAGAATTTTGAAAAATCTTCACGCCATGCCAAAAGTCAGCGAACAACTCCATTCGAGGCCGCCATTGGAGCGGATGCTGTTAATCCATGAAAAATTGCAGGGCGAGGCTTTCCCGAACTGTTCCTCGCTGGCGGAGGCAACGGAAGTGTCGTCGCGAACCATCAAGCGCGACATTGATTTCATGAAGTGCCGGTTGAACCTGCCGATCGAATATCACCAGAAACGCTACGGATATTTCTATTCAGAAAAAGTGGACCGGTTTCCATCCGTGCCGGTGACGGAAGCGGATTTGTTCGCGCTGATGGTGGCGCACAAGGCGATTGTCCAGTATCAAGGAACGCCGTTTGAACATCTGCTGGAAGGTTCTTTCCGCAAACTGACGGGGCAACTAGACAAGGAATCGTCATTCAGCTTTGGCGGGCTAGACGGGGCGTTTTCATTCCGTCCGTTCGCGCCGGAGGAAACCGATCTGGAAATTTTTCAGGGATTGCTCAAGGCGGTGCGGGAGCGGCGGGTTGTGCGGTTTCAATACCGCAAGCTGGGGGCGCAAAAGCCGGAGCGTCGCAGCGTGCGCCCCTACCACGTCGCGTGCGTGGACAACCGCTGGTATCTGTTCGCGCATGACCTGGCGCGGCAGGCCATCCGGGGGTTTGTGCTGACACGCATGAAGACGCTGGAAGTGACGGATGAGAAATTTCCCGCGCCGAAGGACTTCAATCTCGACCGGCACTTGCGCGGGTCGTTCAGCGTGTTCACCGGGAAGCCGGATGATGAATTTGAAGTCGTCATCGAATTTGATTCATGGTCGGCAGACCTGCTGCGCGGTCGGCGCTGGCATTGGAGTCAGACGGTGGACGAACTGCCCGGTGGAGAAATGAGGCTGCGGATGCGGCTGAACAACGTCGAGGAAGTGGAGCGCTGGGCGTTAAGCTGGGGCACGCACGCGACCGTCATCGCACCGCAAACGCTGGTCGCGCGTATAGAGAAGGTCACGGCGGAATTGAACCAGCGATACGCGAAGATGAGGCAGGACAGGTGAACTGGCCGTGAAAAGACGGAGGACAACTTTCTGATTTATTTCGTGGGGTCTGACAGCATTTGGCAGACCCCTCCGGCTATCCTGCGGGGTGAACGATTGAAGAAATCAGAAAGCAACCGACCAAACAAACATGCCAAACCTGAACACCCGACGCTTCACTAATCCTGACATCTTGGGAAAAATCCGGCCCGCCAGTCTGGTGACATGGCTGACGCCAGCAAAGGAATACCTCGCCACGCGCGGCGTGACGCTGCCCGCCGACGTCGCCGATGGGCCGGTGGATTTGGAAAAGCTGGCGGCGGTGTTTCTCGACCCCGATCCCGACATGCCCCGCGACCTCGTGGAATCGCTCAACCTCGTGAACGAAATGGCGACAGATGAAGCGATGGAAGCGATTCTGGAAGCGCAAGGGCCACGCAAGTTCACGCTGGAGGTTGGTGACAAGCCGTCGCCGGCGGACGTGGCTGTGCAAACCCTGCTGCTGAACCGGCTGCTGCTCGAAGAACTTCACAACGAACATCAACTCACGCGCCCGCGTTCGTTTGAATACTTCGTCTGCGAGGGAGATGAGCCGCCCAAGTTCACGCCGCCGGGCAAGGAGCAAATTGAGGCGCTGGAAGCGCGGCTGGATGACTGGTATGCCAAAAGCAAGCGCGGGCGCGGATGCAAAGTCATTCCATTTCCCAAGGAAGGCGAGTGTTGGTTTCTGGTGCGGCACGGTCTGCCATGCAAGCGAGAAAGCGCGATGGTGGAAGGCGAATCGTCGAGCGTGTTTTACCGCCCGCAGAAGCATGACGTGGTGGTGTATGACACGATGCAAGGCGAACTCCGTATGAATTGCTGCGGCAAGCGGGAACTGGAATTGTTCCGAAAGGCATTTGGCTTGCATCTGTTCGGCAAGGAGGAATTTTTTCCGGGCACGGGCAAATACCGGCTCAAGCCGCTGCTCATGGGGCGGGGCTGTCTTGCGTGCCTGGACATCGAGGGGATGGAGAGCGTCACGCTCAAGGAAGTGCAATTCCTGTTCGGCGGCAAACCGTGGCAGCGGGTGACGCGCGCCTCGGATGACATCTACGGGCTGGTGGAAAAGGAAAAGTTGTTCTGGCCGGAAGACCCGGAACGCATCAAGCGGGCGACGTTTGAAATCAAATTCGCCGGATCAAAGAAACCCCGCCGCGTGACGATCATTCCATCGAACAAGGCGCAATACGGACGCGATGACGATGGCATCATCATCGAAAACTGGCTGAAAGAACGCGGCTTCATCGGCGAAGATGACGACAACGAAACAGATGAAACGGAAACCGGGATTGTGGACAAGTCTTGAAGCCCTGCCCACTGCGGCAGCAGTGCTGGCGGAATGGCGGCGCGAACTCGGCAGCGAGTTTGACGCGGCGCGTGTTTTCCTGAATCCGAACGGCGAGCAAAGCTCAAGTCATCCCTGCACGAACCGGTTTCCCTGCGATTGCCGGCATCGAGTGGTGATGCACGCGCCCGACCGTCTGGCCGCCGTGTGCGAGTGCGATGGCGGGAGCTGCGAACCCATTGAACTCCAACCGACCGACGTTCTCGTGTGGGCGGTGGATGTGGTGAAACTCGGCGAAGCGGTGCGACGCGCCTTGAAATTCCAGTCGCCGGTTGGAAGTGCCAACGGCGAGCAATCCACGCGCATCGCGGCGCGAGGCGCGGCGAAGCTGCCAGTGTTTCTTCATCTTCCGCACGATGCGGCGGCGCTGGCGGGTGAGTCGGAACAACTGGTCGCAAGTGTGGGCGGGCCGTTCGTTCTGCTGACGCCGACGGAAGCGCATCACTCGAAAACTGTCGGCGCGATGCAAGTGCGCCACGGTTTTCTTTTGCTTGGCCTGTCCCGATGGCTGGCGGTTTCCGGCGCGGGCGCGTTCACGTTGCACGAGCAAATTGATGCTGTGCTCGCCGCGTTTGATCAACGGCTGGCCTCCGGGCCGGGACTGGTCAAGACCGTGGAACGGATTGACCGGCACATGGAACTGGTGGCGAAACAAAAGCTGGATTTGAGCGCGGCCAAGGCGCGCATCGAACAGATGCACGGCGACGGACTGTTCGGCTTCGCGGCGAAGATTGACCGCGAGGCGCGCGATTTGTTCCTGGCGATTCTCGCCAGTGGGGATGTCGCCAAAGCCAGCCGCGATCTGGACATGAAAGATTCCACGTTGCGCACCAAGGTTGCGGCGTGGCGCAAACGCGGGAAGGAGTATGTCGCGCTCGCCGAGTTCGTGCGCTGGCGAAAAGCCATCAAGGGGCAGGCCGGCGTCGAGTTTGCCAAGCGGCTCGCCTCCGGCGCGGAACGCGAGGTGGATTTCCCATCGCTGATCCGCGACGCCGTCGAAGAATTAGAAATGCTCGATCCTGAAAATTGGGAGGCACAGTGTTCCAATCTTGCCGACGCGCTGCGTGCCGCCGTTTCGTGATTTCCTCCGCGATTTCCTGATTTCTCACAATTCATTCCCGCACAGGGGTTAGCGTGACTGCTAACCCCATTTTCATGCCCTGATTCCGCGATTTCCGGGGAAAAGAGACGTGACGAGCGGTTCGCCACCGTAACCAACAAACCGGAAATGACTGTGAATCATCGAATGAAGGCGGCGCGGGTGTTGAAGGGCTTAACCCAGCTTCAACTCGCCGACCGAGTCGGAACAAGGGAGATCGAAATCTCTCGCGTCGAAACCGGACGCATCGCGCCGGATGCCAGGCTCAAGCAGCGCATCGCCGATGCGCTCGGCAAACCCACGTTTGAAATCTTCGACTGCTGATTCCCCAGGAGCGACGCATGAGCAACAACACACAAATCTCAACCACGTCCGCGCCGTTGCCGGCTGATCCACGCGACGAAATGCTCACCAAGAAGGAACTCGCCGCGAAGCTCAAGGTGACGGTGCGAACCGTCGAGAACTGGCAACGCGAGGGATTCCTGCCCTTCATCAAAATTTCCTCTGTCGTTTTGTTCCACTGGCCGGAGGTCATCGAACACCTGAAATCGAATTTCAAAGTCTGCCGGCGCGGTGTCGTTCGTCCGCGCACGGGGATTTAACCAACACCAACGAACCAACACGAAAGGCAAATCAATGAACACCATCATCAACATTCTGTTCGCAGTCATGCTGGCGAACTTCTGCGTCATCACCGGCTGCTACTGCGTCCAGTGCGTCGAGGAGATGCGCGAGCGTCGCGCCAAAGCCAACCGCAAGGACAACGGCCAATGAACTCCCGGCGCAAAGGCAAAGTTGGTGAGCGCGAGTTTGCGTCGCTGCTGCGCGAGCACGGGTTGGGCTTCCCAAGCCTGCCTCAAAATGGATGCCCTAAATCACAAAGTCGCTTCGCGACCCGAGATGACGCCCGGAAAGGATCGAATCCATGAATTGCCGAGACAAAGGAAAACGCGGTGAACGGGAGTTTGCCGCCTTGCTTCGGGAAAATGGATTCGATGCAAGGCGCGGGCAGCAATTTAGCGGCTCGCCGGATTCGCCCGACGTGGTCAGCGACGCGCTGGCGTGGCTGCACGTCGAGGTGAAGCGGGTGCAAAACCTGAACCTCACCGACGCCTGCGCCCAGGCCGAGCGCGACCAGACGGGGTCTGGACTCAATGCGGCTGACGCCGCGAAGCCCAAGAAACTGGCGTGGATTGTGGCGCACCGCCGCAATCGCTCCCCCTGGCTGATCACGATGCGCGCCGAAACCTTCTTCCGCCTGCTGCGCGGCGAACTGTCGCCGGGTGCGAGCCGCACGGGGTATGAAGGGACGAAGGGGACAAATGGGACGGATGCGACACCTCACCCCGGCCCTCTCCCCGTTCGAGGCGGAGAGGGAGGAAAGATTTGGGACGCGCAGCAGCACGTCCCTACCACGGAAAACAAAAACCAAAAACAGAAAGAACAAAGCACATGAGTAACCTCACACTGACAAGCAAAGACGGCGGCGACTTCAAGCCGCATCCCGAAGGCATCCATCCCGCGTGCTGCGTGGATGTGATGGATATGGGCCTCGTTGAAACGGAGTTTCAAGGGGTCAAGAAGATGGTCAACAAGGTGAAGCTCGTTTTCGAGAGCGAGCAGAAGACCGACGACGGCAAACCCTGCACGGTGTCGAAGAACTTCACGGCGAGCCTGCATCCGAAGGCGAAGCTCGCGGAGTTCCTGGGCAAGTGGCGGGGGCGTCCGGTGACGCCGGGCGAGACGATTGATCTCGCCAAGCTCATCGGCGCGAGTTGCACGCTGGTCATCAGTCACCAGCAGAACATGAGCGGCAAGACTTACGCCGCGATTGATGCGGTGAGCAAGCCGACCAGGAAGGTGACGCCCAGCGGCACTTACGATCCGGCGGCGACGCGCCAGCGTTACGCCGAATGGAAAGCAAAACAGGCAGCGCCTGTGGCCAATGCGGCTTCGCCGCGCACCTCACCCCAACCCTCTCCCCAGCGCGGGGAGGGAGGGGAATCCAAAAGCAGCGCGGCGACAACGCCGCCCGCTGGCGACTTCGATCCCGAAGTCGGATTTTGAACCGGGTGAAACTGATTACGTGGATATCATCCCATGATCCCCGGGTAGCGGCCTCCCGACCTTACCCGGGGCCAATTTCTGGAACTCCTTCAGAGTTCTCAGAGTGATTCCCCAAGGAAAACGAATATGAAGCTATTTTCACCAGATTCGGCGCATTGGTATCAACGGGATGGTGTGCCGTTGCACACCGTCCCGTCCCTCAAGGGGTCTTTGCAGACGGCCACCATGCGCCCGACCACGCTGCGGGATGCCCGCAAGCTGGGCCTGCTGCCGAGCGTGACGAACATCCTCGGCGTCATCGCCAAGCCGGAACTCACGGCCTGGTTGCAAGAGCAAGCGGTGATGGCGGCGTTGACGCTGCCGCGCAACCCCGGCGAAAGCGAAGACGATTTCGCCCGGCGGGTGGTCGCGGATTCGCAGACGACCCGCGACAGCGCGGCGGATTTCGGCACGGCGTTTCACGCCGGAGCGGAACGCATCGCGCACACGCTGGAAGTGGACCGGGCGGATTTGCACTCGGCCTGGTTGAACAAATACCGCGACTGGTATCAGGCCAACGCGCTCGTGCTGCGTTGGACCGAGAAGGTGCTGGTGCATCCCGAATGGGGTTACGCCGGCACGGCGGACTTGCTCATCGAGCATCCGGTTCACGGGCTGACGCTCGTGGATTTGAAGACGATGAAGTTTCCGCAACGGGGAGGGAAAGTTCCGGGCGGGCCGCCCGGAACGACAGGCGGGTCGCCTGTGCCACCCAAGCCTTACAAGAGTTGGTGTTACCAACTCGCGGCGTATCGCCGGGCGCTGGGCGAGCCGGTGCGGTGCATGAACCTCATCGTCAACTCGGTCGAGCCGTCCGCGCCAATCGAACACGTCTGGACCGAAGACGAAATGGAAACCGGGTGGCGGGCGTTCGTCGCCGCGCACCGGTTGTGGGTGATCGAAAAGGGTTACGACCCGGCAGCCAAAGCCAGCGCCGAAATGGTGCTGACGGCGTAGGACAAATAGGACGGATGCGACAAATGCCTAGCGACACCTCACCCTTTATCCCTCTCCCCGACCGAGGCGGAGAGGGAGAAATTTCAAATCCCGCGACGGGCCGGTTGTCGGTGCAGACGGTGGAACGGTTGCACCGCCTGCTCGGCGGTGATCCGCGTGTCGAGGGCATGGTGCTGCAATTCATCGCGGACAAATACGGCGCGAAGAATCTGCTCCATCTGCCGCCGCACGTCGCGAAGGAGGTCTTGAAACGGCCCGCTGATTTTCTGCGGGCGGTCAAGGAACACTGCGAACCGGAATTGAAGTTCTGAGTGCGAACCGCACCGGCCACCATGATACGAAACCGCCGTTGCCCGCGTTGTGCGCGTGACACCCGCCAGGAGATTTCCTGTCGGCTGAGTGCCAGCGCCGCCGAGCATTTTGGCTGGTGGTGTCTGGAATGTCGTTGGTGGACGGCGAGCAAAAACGGTGGCTATTGGATTCCAAAGGAAACCCTCGCCACCAACGGCGTGGACTTGTCGCTCGTCCGCGTCGTCGAGCGCATGGATCAACCGCGCTGCGCCCGATGTGGGGCTCGGGGCGCGGAAGAACATCATTGGTCGCCGCAGGCGATCTTCGGCAAGGACGAGGCGGACCGGTGGCCGAAGGATTATCTGTGCAAGCCGTGCCACGACGAGTGGCATCGCAAAGTCACGCCGCAACTGGTGGGCGGTCACCATGACTGACCCGCGGCACATTGCCGCCAGCATCGTCGGCGCGGTGGACTGGCAGAGCGAGGTCAGCGGCTTCTGCCGCTGTCCGGGTGAGTCGCTGCACACGCACAAGACCGGCAAGAAAGACTGCCGGATCAACGTGGATGGAGCGCCGACGATTTACTGTTTCCACGCCTCGTGCGCCCCGGCGGTGGCGGAAGCCAACCGGCGATTGCGGCGCGGGTTGAACGCGTCGCCGTGGGCGCTGACGTTACCGGGCGGAAAAGTTTTGCGGAGCGGTGACGTGTTGCAAGCGAGCGGCACGGTGCTGCCGCGTGAGGTTGTCCAGGCTCGCGCCAAGTCCGAGGGCCGCGACGCGGGCGAGCAGTTGATTTTGGAAACGCTGACGGTGACGGCGGAGCGGTTCAAACCGGAGTTGTTCGAGAATTTCCACTGGCCGTTCGCGCAGATATTGGAGGACTCGCCGCTGTTAGTAGCGGAGCGCGACGCCGAAGACCAGTTCCGCACCTGGCTCAAGCTCTGGCCGGCGCATTGTCATGTGTGGATCGGCGACATTTACAGTTCGGGCAGGCCGGAACATCGGACGCATTTCCGGCCGATAGCCGACTGGTATCAAATCGGGCCGGTGATGGGCAACTTCACCTGCGGCTCATCGTTCAAGCCGGGGAGTTTTCAGCGCAGCAACGCGAACTGCAACGGCACGCGGTTCATGGTCGTGGAGTCGGACACGCTGGCGAAGGATGAAGTTGGCGCGATCTTCGCCTATCTGAATCGCCGGCTGCATTTCAACCTGCACGCCATCATTGATACCGCCGGGAAGTCGCTCCACGGCTGGCTGGACGCACCCCGCGACAGGCGGATCGAGGCGCGACTCAAGGCCGTGCTGACCGTGTTCGGCTGCGACCCGAAACTTTTCACCTATTCCCAGCCGGTGCGCGTGCCCGGCGCATACCGGGACGGAAAACTGCAACGCATCGTCTGGCTCAAGGATTAGCATGGAGATCAAAACCTATTCCCCGACTGAGCAGGTTGACCCGGCGGTGGACCTGGGCGCGGTCGCGCCGCCGCTGCCGGACATTCTGACGCTGGAGCAGTTGTGCGCCGTGGCGACGCCACCGCCGCCGCTCATCATCGAGGGCATCCTGCACCAAGGGTGCAAGATGATCCTCGGCGGGACGAGCAAGAGCAACAAGTCGTGGTGTCTGCTGGACCTGGCGTTGTCCGTGGCGAGCGGGCAACCGTGGTGGGGACGGCAATGCGCCAAGCTGCCGGTGGTGTATATCAATTTCGAGCTGCACACCTGGGCGGTGGCGCAACGCATCAATGCGTTGTGCGGGGCGCGGCCCGAGTGCAAGGCGATGGGCAAGACGCTGCACATTTGGAATCTGCGCGGGCACAATGCCGACATCACCCTGCTGCGGCCCAAGCTGGAGGAACAACTCGCCAAGCATCAGTTCGGTCTGATCATCCTCGACCCCGCTTACAAGGTGCTGGGCAACCGCGACGAGAACGCCAACGGCGAGATCGCCAGCCTGATGAACGAGTTTGAAGCAATGGCGCAGAAGACCGGCGCGGCCATCGTGGTCGCGCACCATTTTGCCAAGGGCGATAGCACGGCGAAGTCGGCGATGGACCGCATGAGCGGTGCAGGCGCGTGGGCGCGCGACCCCGACACCATCGTCGTGCTGACGCCGCACGAAGAGCCGGATCACTTCACCGTCACCAGCATCCTCCGCAACCTGCCGCAACTGCCGGAGTTCGTGGTCGGCTGGGAGTATCCCCTGATGAAGGTCGCCAGCGACCTGAACCCGGAAGCACTGCGCCGGCCACAGTCCAAAAACAAGGTGTGTTCGGACAAGGAATTTGTGGATGCCGTGATGAGTTCGGAGGGCAAAACCTTCGCCAAAATCGTCGAAGCCGCCAAAAGCGAGTTCAAGATGAGCCGGAGCAGCGTGGCAAACTACCTCAAACGGCTTGTGGCCAACGGTTTAATCAAGAGTGGCGGCGGGCTGTATTGGGTCGGAAACGAGTAGCAGTCCAACAGTCCAACATCCCTTAAATAGAAAGTGGACTACACCAGCAAAGCAGGCAGTCGGGAAGGCAACCCTTCTTGGGTCGGGTTGCCATTCCACTACTGCCGTTAAGGCGAGACGGTCCGAGCCGGACGGGCCAGCGGAAAAAAAGACCATGAAATCGAGCAAGCAAGAAACAGCAGCGTTGTCATTTGAACAGCAACCCCGCGAGAGCAACAAGGCGTTCGCGGCTTTCAAAACCTACTTAGAACTTGGCGCACAACGCTCGCTGGCGGTCGTGGCCGTCCAGCACGGCAAGTCCAAGACCATGATCGAACGTTGGTCGCGGCGGTTCGACTGGCCGGCACGGGTGCAAGCTCACGCCGCGCACCTGGCGACCATCGAGCGCGAAGCCATCGAAGGGTTGGCGCTCGAAAAGGCGGTCGATTGGAACAAGGTGCATGAAGCCGTGAAAGTCGCCGAGTGGCAGCGGCACAAGAAGCTAATCGCGCTGGCGGATGAAATGTTGGCGCGGTGGGAAAAGAACAAAGCCAAGTGCGGCACGCTGGAAGGCATCGCCCGCGTGCTGGAACTGGCAACCAAGCTCGGTCGGCTGGCGGCAGGGATGCCGACAGAAGTGAAGGAGGTCAACACCACGGTGAAGGCGACGATTGATGTGGATTGGGAGATTGCCATCCGCAAGGCGTATAGCGCGAAGGTGGAAGCTGTCCCGGAGCAACCGGTGATTGACGTCCAGGAGGCGAAGCCATGAACGAGCGTGAAATTTTCCTGAACGCCGCGATTGCGGCGGGCTGTCCCGAGGATCAAACCCGCAACTTCGTGGCCGCGAAATTGTGGTTGCAAGAGCGTCAACTGGTTGCCAGTGCTGCCGCCCGATTGTGCGACCGCCCCGACGGGCCGACGGAAGTCGGTTACGGTGGCGCTCGTGGCGGCGGCAAGTCGCACTGGATGTTGTCCCAAGTCGGCGCCGACGATTGTCAGCGTGTGCCAGGATTGAAATGTCTGCTGCTCCGCAAAGTGGGCAAAGCGAACCTGGAGCACTTCGAGGATCTCCGGCAACGGCTGTTCAACCGGCTGCCACATGAGTTCAGCGCGTTCCGCGGCATCCTCACCTTCGCGAATGGTTCGCGCATCATTGCCGGGCATTTCCAGAATGACCGGGACGTGGATGCCTACCTGGGCTTGGAATACGATGTCATTGGGATCGAGGAAGCAACCACACTGACGAGCCGGAAGTTTCAAGACATTACGACGTGCTGCCGGTCGTCCAAGCCAAACTGGCGTCCGCGCATCTACTCCACCACGAATCCCGGCGGCGTTGGTCATGCGTGGTATCGCAAGCGATTCGTCCAGCCGATGCTGGAGCGGCGCGAGACGGAAACGCGCTTCATTCCGGCCCGCGTCGACGACAATGCGTTCAACAACCCGGAATACCGGCGGATTCTGGAAGGTCTGACGGGCTGGCAACGCCGCGCCTGGCTCGATGGTGATTGGGACATTGCCGCCGGTCAGTTCTTCACGCAGTTCCGGCGCGACGTTCACGTCGTCGAGGACTTCGACGATGCGCGGGCCGTGGAGTGGTTCTGTGCCTTTGACTACGGCCACGTCCATTACACGGTCTGCCTGCTCGGCTGCCGCGATGGCGATGGAAACACCTATGTCGTGGATGAACACGCGGAGCGGTTGTGGCTGCCGCAACGGCACGCGGCGGCGATCAAGGCCATGCTCGCGCGGCACAAGATTGGCGACCGGGCATTGACGCTGGCGGACCTGAAACGGTTCGTGGCCGGCGCGGATGTTTTCAGCCGGCAATCGGACGGGACGACGATTGCCGCGCAATATGCGAAACAGGGTATCACGCTGCGTCCAGCCAACACCGACCGGGTGAACGGTTGGGCAGAAGTTATGCAAGGGTTAGGTGATATTGAGGGAGGCATCAGGCCGACACTATTCATTCACGCCCGTTGCGGGCGGCTGATTGAGACGTTGCCGGCACTCCAACACGATCCAAACCGGCCCGAGGACGTGCTCAAGGTGGACGCGGACGAGGATGGCGTTGGGGGCGATGACTGCGCGGACTGTCTCCGCTACTTGGTGGCGACGAAAACCCGAACGATCAGCGAGCGGAAGTTGCGGGGGCTGTGAGCACAGTGCCCAGAGGGTTGCCACCCTTTGGCGCGGGTCTGGGTCGGCGCAAGACCCAGCCGAAAAAATGGATTCGCCTGACGAGCGCGAGCCGTCAGGCGAAAAATTTTTGTGCGAGCCGCACCTGCCTCCAGCCGCGAGGGTGTCATCGCGGCAGGCTGGAAAATATGGGGGGGCTACGATTTGCGACCGGCGCAAACTTGGGGCTTCGCGTTTTTGTCGTCGGTGTAGTGGAGCAACTGGCCGCAAGTCTTGCAGTGCGTCCAGTAGATGCCCGCATCGCGGCGGCGCGAATACCAATTGATGCCGCACTGAGCAACGAGGATGTCGTTCCGCTTGCGCGTGGCTTCCTCGCGCTTCCATCGGCGGGTGTTCTTGGCCATTTCCTCCTGTCGCTTGCGGATGGCGCGTTGGGCCTGCTCCGCGAGCTTGGCCTGTAGCTTGGCATTGGCGGCGGCGAGTTCGGCGTCGCGGGTCTGCTGCTCGAATCCAAGAAATGATTGGGAAGTCATAGGTCAAAGGGCCGCGCCCCGGAGCGGAGCGCGGCCTGTGGTGGTTTCAATCTTCGTCCGGCAACATCACGGTGATGGCGGGCGATGGGTCGTCAATGTCGAGCGGGCCAGCGACGGCGACCAACTTGATGAGCTTGGCGGCGCGGTTGTCGTTGCGCACGTAGAGCGCGAACGGCAGGCGCGCAACTCCGCGGCTGGTGCGCTGGATGGCAAAGCGCAACATCCAGACGATGTCCCAGAGTCGCCCGGCTTCGTCTTGGCCGGTCACGTCGGGCGGCACGGCAACGTAGGCGTCGAATACGGTGCGGGTGAGAAAAACCGGGAAGCGGATTCCGGCTTCCTGCGCGGTCTTGGTGACTTCGACTTGCACGCCGTCGGCGACGGCCTGCGCGCGGGTGTAACTGTAAACGACCGGGCCGAACGCGGTGATGCCGTCGGCGATCTGCTGCGGTTCGCCGAAAACGGCGCGGAGCGCTTCCTCTGGATTGATATTCTGGTCTTGGTTCATAGTGTTAGCGGTTAAGGATGGGGATTTCGGAGTTTGGGGAAATGCGCTCCAGCTTGGGGCGTGGTTGAATGGTCACCGGCTTGCCAAAGCGCGGGGTGATGGTGCGCGGCTTTTGAATCACGGCGACAAGGGCGGCGGATTCGCTCACGCGAACCACGCGGCACGGCTGGCCGGCATACTCGACAAGGTCACCGGCTCGGAGGGTGTAGGAGTTCGTCATAATCTTGGGAGAGTTGGGGGCGGGTGCTGCCCGCCCCGGTTGAATCACGCGGCGGTGGCAGCGCCACTGGCCATCATCTCCGGGGTCTGTGCTTTGGTGCTGCGACGAATCCGGGCGGGGTAGTAACTGGAATACTTCTCGTGCGGGTCGTTGTTGCTGCTCAAGCGGAACTGGCCGCAGGGGTGCTGCCATGTCTGCCGCTCACGATTCCAGTGGAAGCCAAGCTGGGCCAAGTGCTGCCGAATCTCGGCGGCGGGTTGCTCCTTGAACGTCACCCAAACCCATTTCCCGACAACCTCGGCGGCGCGGTAAACGTCCGGCAACGTGGTCAACAAAAGGTTCAACACCTTCGGGGTCGGAAGCGTCCGGTTCTGCTTCCGTGCCTGGGAATCAATCGGCAAGCGATTATCAACCTTGGCTTGCTTCGCATCACGGGCTTTCTGCTCCGCGATGTCCTGCGCGGTCACGTCTCCACCGGTCGGGGTGGAAAACTTGGCCACCACTGCATCAACTTCTTGTCGAACTGTGCTGGTGTTGGTCTGCTGAGTATTGCGGATCTGCTCCCGAGCCCCTTCATAGTTTTGTTTATTTGTTTTCATGGTCTTTTTTTTTCTGCTCTGCATTGCGTCTTCTGTCCGTCGCCCTTCACGACAACGCCGAGCCGCCAGCCCTCCCCCGTGGAAGTGGTCTTCAGAAGGTCGCCACGAGTGGGCGGGCTGGTCTTGCGGCGAGGCCGGGAGGGCGATGGAGAGAAACGCGGAGCAGAAAAAGCCGGACCTGAAAAGCCGGAGTCCGGCCTTCCATTGGCGCGTGGTTGCATCCTGCAGCCACGCGATCCAACCAGCGAAGCGAGCAAACTACTTTGCGCGCGACGACCCCTTGGGGACGGAAGGGGTCGAGCATTGGGGTTGGGTGGGGGTGCGAGCCGTACCGGCGAGCTATTGGGGCAAGCAGACCCGGCTGGTGCGTGCCGCACTGGCCATCATGCGGAGCGGCGGTGTTGGCGCGAAGGATGCCTGCGAGCTGGCGCGGTGATTGCCACGCGACGAGGGCAGTCGCGTGCCGGATGGGGAATCCAGGAAGCAATCAGCGTGACAGTGAAGCAGCGGGGCTACACACAACGCCATATTGTGCGACCCTTTATTCCCGCACCGAAGCGGCTCACGAGTGAGGAGTGTCGGTGCGATCAGGAATAAAGGTGTGACCGAGGCACGAGGGAACGAACGCACAATATGTGTTGTGTGTCGCCCCGGTACGCAAGGCGAGGCCACAGGCGCGCAGGAACGAGCACCGTAAGCCTCGCCGGTCGTTCGTGCCAATCCGCCGCGAGCCGATGCCTTTGGCCGGGTCTGCCGGGTGACAGCGTCACCGGCCACCGGGCGCAGTCGCGCCAACGCGAAGCCAACCATTCTGAGTCTTCGACGGCAGAGCGGAGGTCCTTGCGGACGGCCACCAGGGGATCAGGGTGTGGATCGGTAGCAGGACCGCAGCCTGACGACGAAGTCTCAGACATCCTTGCGGATGGCCACCATCAGTGAGTCCGGCCAGTTTCGCGCCAGCGAAAGCTGGGCGGGCTCACGGCTATTCCGGTGGTCTTGTCCTGGGCGACATGCGGAGCATCGCGGCCTTCGGCGTCTTGCGTTTTTGGGAGCACCGCTGTCCGTGCCGGTCTCGGCAGTTTGCGGCCGTCGGAATGAGCGAGAGCATCCAGCGAAGTCGGCGAAGCGGAGTGCGGCAGCGAATGGAGCGGGCGGAAAGCTGACGAGTCCGGCCAGTGGCGCGGGCGGAACAGTGCGGAAGCGGTGAGGATCATCTGGCGGCCAGCGCCTGCCCGAACCGCGTCACCTGGCGCGAGGTCGGCTGAACTGCGAAGCGGGGCAGCCGCGCCGAAGCGCAAGTGTCCGCTCTGTGAAGCCAGGCTGGTGCGTGCCGCACGGGCCACCTTGCAATTCGAGGAGCGAAGCGACGAGCCGGCGTCATTCCATCCCCATGCCTGACAGCGCGCCTAAAACATCCGCCAACCTGAACGGTTGGAATGCACGACCGACGTTCGACAACCTGCGGCGTTCGATGCGTGGGCGCTGGAGCGAAAGGGCCGCGAGCGTGACGTTCGCACATGGAAACCGTGAATGGTTGCGCGCCTCGTGGTGGTTGAGCACGCGAAGTGCGAGCCGCACCGGCGAGCCATGTAGCGCGAACTAATTTCCCTTCGAGCGCAGCGGGCCAATTTTGTCTTTCGAGGGCGACCGAATACCCGGCGCGTTGAAATGGCCAGCGAAGAACGAGTTTACGTGGCTGCGTGTGAAACTTCCCGCGTGAAGGTCAGTGTCGGTTACGAATCCGAAGATTTCGTGGCGTTGCTGATTTGCCAACAATGCCGTGTCGTGGCCGAGATCAAGATGCGGTCGCCGATTCCAAAAGCATTCCAGGCGCGTTGTCGGTGTAACGCGATCTACGTTGGTCCAAAACGACGATGGTGACGAAGGACGATTGGTGTTCACCGGTCTCGACTGCTTGAAAAGCGGGACGGCGCGAGTGAACTAAAACAATTCGGGCTGCTTCTGGAATTTCTCCAGCGGCGACTTGTCCGGTGCGGCCAGCACTTTGAGGTAATCGCCGCGCAACCAGTCGGGGAATTGTTCTTCCCGGAGCAGAAACGGCATCCGATTGTGAAAGGGGGCGACGGATTCGCTGGGTGTGGTGGTGAGCATGACGAAGCGCGGGCCGCTGGATTCCTCGCGCCAGAGACCGGCCAGACAGAACACGCCCCATCCGGATTGGTGAAATTGCGCGCCGCCTTCTTTGAAACTGCGGGCGAGAATCAGACAGCGCTGATCCAAGTGGGGCTTGAACGTGGCAAGCGTGGTGAGGGTTTCACTCTTGGCGTTGACCAATGGTGCTTTGTCCCACGGCACAGTCCAGCCCCACCGCATTTCGGAGCAGGCCAAAGAATCTTCCACCGGAATGATGATTGGCGCCGGGTCAGTGGGGCGAACACGGGCACGCGGGACAAAGCCGAAAACCTCACATCGGATTTTACGCTCGATCTCTGCTTTTTGTTCCGGCTTTGGGCCTTCGTAATCGGTGCACATGGCTCAATCCGCAGCGTGCCAAAACTTCCGTTCTTACGCCATGCTCAAGGTGGATATCGTTCACGGCGACGGTGAGCCACGAAGCGGCTCACGCTGCCCAAGGTGGCTGGCGCGATGGCCGCACCCAGCCAGTGATGACGAGATACTGCCAGACGAACGGCTGCCACCACGGGATGCGGGGCGCGAACTGGGGTGGACGCCCGCACGCGACCCAGAACTGGACGGGCTGGGTGACGCGCTGGAAATAGAAGCTGGCAATGCTGCCCTGCCAGCGCAGCCAGTGACTGCGAACGTAACGTAGCAGCTCTCGATGTGGTGTGTGTGTCATCACCATTGCGGAGCACGGGTCGCGCTGCGCGACAGCGCATTCAATTCCTCCGGCGAAGCATCTGCCGTGACAGCCTGTGTTGCGCCTGCGGCAGGCTGGCGCGGCAGATGCATTCGCCGTCCATCTACGCGGCCTGTGCGGAGCTGACACACACACCACATCGAGAGCTACGGAGTGGAGACACGGGAGAACGCCGCTGCCCGCCAACGGACATTGCGGCGTTCGCAAGTTGTGTCGCGTCGTGGTTGTGAAAACCGTCAAGGGGGAATCCACAAAAAATAGTTCGGGTGTGTTCGTGGCAAGAGGGGTGGGGTTCGTGATGGTTCGTGAGGCGCAGATGACATGCGGGTGAGCCGTGAAAATGACGTGCTACGGTGCGCGCGTGCCGGTCAACTCGACCCATCCTGATTACGATGCCAACGCCGCCGCGTGGTTGCGGGCGCGGGATGTTTTTGCGGGCGAGGACGCGGTGAAGGCCGCCGGCACCCGGTATCTGCCGCGCCTCGACTCGCAATCCGAAACCGAATATGCCGCCTACAAATCCCGTGCTTCCTTCTTCAATGCCACGGCCCGCACGGTGGATGGTTTCGTGGGTTTGATCTTCCGGCGCGAGTCCGCCGTGAAATTGCCGGACGACCAGTCCGGTGTGGGCAAGGCACTCGCGGGATTCCGGGATGATGCCGACATGCTCGGCACGCCGCTGGAATCCTACGCGAAGAACATCGTCAGTGAGGTCATCACGGTGGGTCGGGCCGGGACACTCGTGGATTGGGAAGGTGACGTGGAACGTCGCGCCTATGCCGTACTCTACCAAGTGGAACAAATCATCAACTGGCGTACGGAACGGGTGAATGGTCGGAATGTTCTGACCCTGCTCGTCCTGAGTGAGACGGGGCAGAGTCAGGAGGATCCTTTCGTCGTCAAGGAAGTGGAACAACTCCGGGTGTTGCGACTCGTGAAGGGAGCCAAAAGTTCTGACGAAAAGAATACCGGATGGTTTTATCAGGTGGAAATCTGGCAGCGCCAGGAGTCGAAGTCCAAGCGCAGCAAACCCGAATGGGTCAAAGTCGAAACCCGGATTCCGCTTCGCCTGGGGAAACCGCTGCCACTGATTCCGTTCGTGTTTCATGGTCCGCGTAACTGCCAGCCATGCGTGGATAAACTGCCGCTGGCGGACATCATCGCGGTGAATCTGGATCACTATCGGCTGAATGCCGACTACAAGCATGGCCTGCATTTTACCGCACTGCCGACGGCCTGGGTGAGCGGGTTCGACAAGTCGGCGACGCTGCGAATCGGCTCAAGCACTGCGTGGGTGGCGGAAACTCCCGGTGCGACGGCTGGTTTCCTGGAGTTCACGGGCCAAGGGCTGACGACGTTTGAACGGGCGATGGATCGTGATGAACGGCTCATGGCGGTGCTTGGCACGCGAATGCTCGAAGCACAGAAGCGCGTGGGCGAATCCGCCGATGCGATCGAACTTCGTCAAAGCGGTGAAAACTCGGTGCTGTCGGCGGTGTCGTTGAGTGTGAGTGATTCACTGACGCACGTGTTGCGCTGGGTTTATTGGTGGAACTCGACCGAGGAAAGCCCTGAGGAAATTGGTGAAGACGTCGTGTTGATGGAACTCAACTCGGACTTCAGCACGAAGGGGATGTCGAGTGATGAGATCACGGCCGTCGTGGCCGCGTGGCAGGCGGGGGCGATCAGCCGGGAGACGATGTGCGAGCTGTTCCGGCGCGGTGAAGTGTTGCCGCCGGGACGCACCAATGAGGAGGAGCACCAACTGGTTTGTCGCGGTCAACAAATGCCGATGGCAAGCGAACAAGGAGACGCAACGCAATGAAAGCGGCGAAGGAATGGAAGTCCCTGACGCAAACGCAACGTCGGGCGTGGAGCGCGTGGGCGAAGAACAATCCGGTGCTGCTGGCTGATGGCACGGTGCGGCGCGTGAGCGGGCGCAAGGCGATGACGAGGGTGTTGCGCAACCGGGCGCTCGCGGGTGACGCGGCGAATCCGGCGGTGCTGCCCGGAGAGGCAACGTGGTCGGATGGCGGTTTATCGCTGCGCGATGCCGGGCCGTTTACGGAGAACGCCGGGTTCGTGGGTTTTCGGGCGGAGGACAACTTTGGGCCGGGCGTGAAGTGGTTGGTGTGGGCGACGCGACCGTTGGGCGCGGAGGAGGTGAACGCGCATGGATGGCTGCGCTTCATCGCGGTGATGACGCCGGGAACGCTGGTGATGGGTGATTTAACGCCGTCGATTGGGACGGCGTATGCAGCCGTGCACGGGTCGTGGGATGGTCCGGGCGAGGGAGGCGAATGGCCGGTGGACACGTTCATCTGGCTGCGCGTGCATCACTACGTGGAAGGCCAACTGAGTCCGGGGGTGATGATGCAAGGGCGGATTCAGGTGGAGTTGTGAGTGCGGAATTCGGAGCGCGGAGTGCGAAATGAACAAATAAGCGGACTCACGTCCGCTGCGACAAAAAGAAGATATGGCACTGAAATACAAATACGGGAAGCGGGAGGAAATCCCGGCGGAACAAGCGGGCTTTTACGTCGAGCGCGATGGCGCGTTTGTCCTGGATGCGGAAGGCGTGGTGGACCGGGCGAAACACGAGGAGTTTCGGCAGAACAACATCGCGCTGGCGAATCAGTTGAAACGCTTTGAGGGCATTGATCCGGATGCCGTGCGGCAGCTTACCGAGGAGAAGCGCCAGCTGGAGGAAGCGGCGCAGATCAAGGCGGGCGAAGTGGACAAGGTGATTGAGGCCCGGCTCAGGACGGCCCGCGCGGATTGGGACAAGCAACACAGGGTCGTGGTCGCCGAGCGTGATGCCCTGCATGGTCGTTTGACAGCGATTCAAATTGATCAAGCGGTCGTGAACGAGGCGACGAAACGCGGGCTGCGGGCGACCGCAATTCCTGACATCACGTCGCGAGCGCGAATGACGTTCAAGCTGGTGGACGGAGTTCCCCAAGCTTTCGACGGCGAGCGGATGCGCACCGGCAAGGACGGGGTGTCGCCGATGACTTTGGCTGAATGGGTGGAGGCGTTGGTGTCCGACGCGCCGCACTTGTTCGAAGCAAACGCTGGTGGCGGTGCCGCCGGCTCTGGCTCCGGTGGGGCTGGCCACCGGTCCGTGCGTAATCCCTTCCGCAAGGAGACGTGGAACGTGACGGAGCAAATGAAGATTGAGAAATCCGACCCGCAACTGGCCGCACGCCTGAAGGCGACGGCTTGAGGGCACTGCGTGCCGGCCACCGCGCTGGCGCGCAAGAAAAACGAAAGGTTAGTTTATGGCTAAGACGGCAATCTCGGACGTGATTGTTCCGAGTGTGTTTGAGAAATACGTGATCGAGCGCACGGCGACCCTGTCGGCGTTCGGTGCGAGTGGCATCGTCGAGAGCGACCCGTTCTTTGACGCGCTGGCCGCTGGTGGTGGGAACACGGTGGACATGCCGTTCTGGCAGGATGTGAATCCGACGCGCCAGATTCTGGCTGACAATGCGCCGCTCACGGTGAACAAGATCACCGCGAGCAAGGACATTGCGCGCATCCAGATGGACGCGAATGCGTGGAGCGTGAATGACCTGGCCAAGGTGCTTTCCGGTGATGATCCGATGGGCGCGTTGGTGGAGCTGGTGGGCGACTACTGGATTCGGGTGGACCAGGGCCTGATCGTTTCCAGCCTCAAGGGCCTGTTCGCCTCGGCGACGATGGCGGGCAACAAGTTGTCCATCGCGAGTGAAAGCATCGCGGGCCAGTCGTCCGCGACGCGGCTCAACGGCGCCACCTTCGTGGATGCGACGGTGAAGCTCGGCGACCGGGGCGACCGTCTCACGGCAGTGGCGATGCACTCGGGCACCGAAGCGGCGCTGCGCAAACTGGACTTGATTGACTTCATCCCCGACAGCGAGGGGAAAGCGCAGATCAAGACCTTCCAGGGCCGGCGCGTCATCGTGGACGATGGTCTGCCCGTGCGTAACGGCACGACCGATGGTCAGGTTTACACCAGCTACCTGTTCGGGCCGGGCGCATTCGCCCGTGGCGCGGCGCCGCTGGCGGGTGAACCGCTGATGGGCGGGCACGGCACGGAAGGGGTCGAGTGGGCGCGAGCCGCGTTGGACAGCGACACGAACTTCATCAACCGGCGTCGCTTCATCCTGCATCCGCGAGGCGTGAAGTTCAATTCCGCGGCGGTGGCGGGCACGAGCCCGACCAACGCGGAACTGGAGAATGCCGCCAACTGGACGCGGGTGTTCGAGAACAAGAACGTCCGCATCGTGGCGGTGGATCACAACAACTGACCGTAGCACGGTCAGGCGATTGCCCTCGCCTGCTACGCGGGCGAGGGCGAACTACCAATGAACGAACTACTTCCCATCATCCGACGTGTGCGGCGGCCACTGGTCGTGGCGGATGCGCCGCCGGTCGTTGTGGGCAAGTCCGTGCCGGACGGGCCACCGTCGCCGGTGCAACCGGTGGCGGCGAAGCCCGTTGAACCCGTGGTGAGCGAAGACGAGCCAAAAGCTGACGATGCGCAAGTTGCCTCAAACCAGAGCGAACGGTAGGTCGTGGTCGCCTGCGCGGCGGTTTCACGGCTGGCTGGCGACGTGGTTGCAGGACCGGCGCCGCGCGCGGGTGCAGCCGACACCCGTGCCGAATGCGCCGATCAATCTGATTGCCGTGAGTGGCTTCGGCAACATCGCGCTTTCGTGGACGGATCAGTCCGCCAATGAGACGGGGTTTCGGCTGTATCGCAAGCCATTCAACGAGGCGTTCGCGTTGCGGGCGCAGATGTTCGCGAATCAAACCAGCTTCGTGGATTGGACGGCGGAACTGGGCATCCCTTACACCTACTACGTGGTGGCCTATAACGGTGCCGGCGAGTCGGCACAGTCCAACCAAGCGGCGGGCAGCGTGCTGGGTGGTTAAAGCATGAAAGCACTCTTACATACCTGGAATGCCGGCGAGTCGTTGCTGAGTCGCTACGAAGCCGTGGCGGCGCATCTGCGCGCCAACGGGCATGAGGCGGACGTGGTGTGGGGCGTCGGGCCGACCGAATTGCAGCTCGCGGGCTACGGCATGGTGCTTAGTCATTTCGAGTTGCCGGCGAGTGTGCGGCAGCAACTGCCCGGGAAAGCGTTTGGCGGGCGCCGCTGGACGCGCGCAGAGCAATTGCTCGCGCTGGATCAAGCGGGCTTTCCAACCATGCAATGGCAGACCGTGAACAGCAAGTCCGCCGCGCTGGCACTGTTTGATACCTGGGGCGTGGACAAGTTGATCGTGAAGCGGTCGTTCACTGCGGGTGGCGCGGGCTTTCATGTCGTGACACCGGGGCAAGTGCGCTACGGCGATTGGGATCTGGCGCGCGACATCATCTGCCGCGAGGTCAATCCGAACGACGGCAACACCTACAAAGTCGAACTGTTCAACGGTCGCATCCTGATTTCCTACGTGCTTAAAAAGCGTCCGCTAGGCGAACGACTGTTAGCGGGCGACTTGGATGCCGACGGTTTCCGGCGGCTGGCCGTCTATCGCGATCCGATGGAGCGACCGGACGAACGGCATCGGGAGCTGTTGGAATTTCCCGATGCCGACAAGGTGGCATTGCGCCAACTGAGCCGGCGCATGACGGACGTCGGGCTCGGCTACGTGTGTGTGGATTTGATGCGCCAGCCGGACGGCAGTTTCGTGGCGATTGAATTGAATCTGTCGGGCGTGACGACGTGGTGGACGGAGCGGGCGACGTTTCTGCGCACGCGTTTTTCAGAGGCCGTGCTCGCGCTGGTGCAAAACCTGTGAAGGGTTATGGCGCTGACGCTCATCAAAGAAACCGGAGCCGGTCTGGTGGATGCCAACGCTTACGCGAACGCGGCGGATGGCGACGCGTATCACGACGGGCACTTGTATGCCTCCGCGTGGACCGCGGCGACGTTGGCCAACAAGGAGAAGGCGCTCGTGATGGCGACGTGGCTGATTGATGGGCAATACCAGTTCAACGGCGTGAAGGCGGACGAGGCACAAGCGCGGCAATGGCCGCGGCGACGGTGTCGCCTCCCAGATTCTGAAGACGAGCTTCCCGCTGACTCTGTGCCGAAGGCGGTCATCGAAGCAACGTGCGAGATGGCGCGGGAACTCCTCGTGGCGGATCGCACGGCGGCGCCGGCCGGTGAAGGGCTGAAGTATCACAACACCGGCACGGAACAGACGGGTTACGACAAGAACGACACGCCGCCGGTTATCCCGCGTCTGGTCCAGGCGCACCTGGCGAAATACGGCGCGCTCCTGAAGAGCCGGAGCGGCGCGGTGCAGCTCACGAGAACATGAAGCCATTGTTCACAAGTTTGATTCTGGCTTGTGCGCTGATGGTCCACGCGCAGTCGGTCACGCTCGTGTGGGATGCGTCGCCATCGCCGGGCGTCGTCAGCTACCGGATTCATTTCGGTACGAACGGCGCGAATTACTGCTTCGTGACCAACGCGGGTTTGACGCTGACGCAAGCGGTGGTGTTACCGCATCCGGGCCGCTGGTGCTTCGCGGCAACGGCCGTGGATGGCAGCGGCATCGCATCAGATTTCAGCAACGTGGTGGAGTGGGAGGCGAAACCCGTCGCACCGGTTGTGCAGAGCGAAACCTGGGTGCGACTGACACCGGTCCTCGAGCGCAGCACGAATCTGGTGCACTGGGCGAGCTGGCCGGGGGAGCCGACGCTCGTGCGGGCGACGAAGGCGATGGAGTTTTTCACGACGCGCCGGCTGTTAATCGAACGCGTGCAACAAGTGAGGCAACCATGAATGCGAATGAAATGATCAAGGCCGTGGATCATGCCGCCACCATGAATGATCGCTGGTTGTTCCTGGCGGCGTTCTGCCTGTTGCTGGTCGGTGGCGGCATCGTCATTTACTGGCTCGTTCGGCAACTCCAAAGCGTCCTCGCCGATCACAAGGAACTGCGGGAGGCGCATCACCACGCCCTCGCCCAAATCATCGAGAAGCAAAGTGAGACGTCACTGAAGCTGGCGGTGTGCATTGATCACAATACCGCCGCATTGAACGAGTGCGCGTTTGAACTGCGGCGATTCCAGGAAAGGTCCTAGCGGACGGCCACCAAGAAGCATGAAACGACTGAATTTCACCCTGATTGATTTTGCCGTGAGGGCATCTGTTGGCCTGTTGTGCGGTTGCGCCGGCACTGGTCCGCTCAAGGGCGGCAAGGCCACGACATTGAGCAAACCTACTCAGGGCATTGAGCAAACCGTCGTGCAATCGGACAACCCAGCGGCCGTGTCGCGTCAGGATCAGGAGACGGTGCGCACGCGGAGCTACACCGTGCCGACTGGGTCACGGCTGGAATCCGGCGCGACGAACGCCGCGGCTGTGGTCGTGAGCGCGCCGATGCCCGTTGTCGAGCGCGAGGAGACGCGGGCCAAGACGGAACTCGGCGCGGCCCAGAAAGACACCGCCCGTGAAATCGGCGCGAAACTGGCGAGCCTCAAGGGAATTGTGTGGGTGGGCGCCGCCATATTCGCGTTCGGCCTGGCATCCATTTTCTATCCGCCGCTCAAGCTGCTTATTGGCAGCGTGACGACAAGCGCCGCGCTCGTCGTTGGTGGTTTGACACTCATGGTTTTGCCAAGCATGATTGTGGGCAACGAATTACTGATTTTGGGTGGCGTTGCGTTGGCTGTCGGTGGTTGGTTTCTGGCGCATCGTCACGGTCAGTTGCGGGGAATGGTAGATGCGGATAAGAACGGCGTGGATGATCGGATTGAATCGGCGCTGGCGAAGTTGCGAGACGGCAAGACTCCTAACAATTCCTAACGCGCCGATTGCGTTTTGGGGTGGTCGGACGACGGGAGCGGGAAAAGCCGAAAGCGTAAAATCACCCAATAAAAATGGGCTTGGAGCACGGTTTGACCGAACAACGCCGAAAATACCGTTTTAGATTCAAATCTCACCGCCCCGACCATTTTTTCTTCGGAAAGTTCGTGCAGAGACCGGCTTTCCTGCTTCGCTTGCTGCCTTGACCGGATCGAGACGGTGCGCGTTTGCTTGAGATACCTCCTCGCGCCGGAGCGGGCCGGAGCGGGCCGATCCGCATCGCGTTGTGCCTGACCATCCGGGCCACTCCCGCAGATGTCAAACGTGCGTCAACCCGGACACTCCGACCCGGGGGGGCTAATCCAACCTGCCCCGATGTTCACGTCACCTCCACGGGAAACCCATCAAGCATGGCCTTCCTCAAAAACAGGCCGCCTGCGCCTCCGTGCGGCACCGGGCCGGGCCGGGTTTCCGTCCCGGCCGACGGTGGTCGCCGGTCCGGAGTTGGGTGACCCGGCTGCTGACGCCGCCGGCACCGCCCGGTTGCGGGATGGAGGCGGCTCCCAAGCCAAAAACCCCCAGCGTCAATCCCGACCGCGCGCGAGGCTCAGAAAATACAGAAGTTGCATGACGGAACTGACCAACGCGGCCACGTAGGTCAAACCTGCCGCGTTCAGAACCTGGCTGACGCCGGGACTTTCTTCGGAGCGCACAATCCCCAGGCGCAACAGTTCCACCCGGGCCCGGCGGCTGGCGTCAAATTCCACGGGCAGCGTCACCAACTGAAACAGCATCATGATGCTGAACAGGCCGATGCCGACGTAGATCAGCTTGGTCATTTGCAGGAAAAATCCGATCATGATCAACACGATCCAAGCGTAACTGGCGAAGCGGGTGGCCGGCACCAGGGCGGCGCGCAGGCGCATGGGCGCGTACCCGACCTGGTGTTGCAGGGCATGACCGGCCTCATGCGCCGCCACACCCACCGCCGCAACCGAGGCCCCGCGAAAGTTGCCGCTCGACAACCGCAGGGCGCGTTTGGCCGGGTCATAATGATCGGTCAAATGTCCCGGCACCTCTTCCACAGGCACATTCTGCAACCCCGCGCGATCCAGAATTTCCCGCGCCGCCTCGGCGCCCGTCACCCCGGAAGCCAGCCCCTCGCGGCTATAACGACCATAGGCGGCCGTCAGCTTGAATTGCGCCCAGAGGCCAATCAGCATCGCTGGCAGCATGAAAATGAAATATAGAGGGTCAAAAAACATGGCGTCTTAATTCACTTGGTTAACTCTCAATCGCGCATACTTTAGACGAAACATCGCCAAACGCAACCCACGCTGAAAACGGACTTCACCTCGATCCCCCAAATTGATAAGCAAAGGCCGTCAGTGCAGCCGGGGCGACGGGCCGGCGCGGACGGTGTTCCGGCCTCCGCCCGGCTCCACGGGTGCAACAACCTGAATCCATGAGCAAAACACGAGTCGGAATCTTGACCGCCGGCGGCGACAGTCCCGGCCTGAATGCGGCGATCCGCGGCGCGGGCAAGGCCGCCCTGGACGCCGGCATGGAAATTGTCGGCATCCGCGACGGGTTTCGCGGGCTGGCCGAGAATCTGACCATCAAACTGGACAAGCGCAGTCTGGCGGGGATTCTCACCGTCGGCGGGACGGTGCTCGGCACGGGACGCGACAAGCCGCAGGCCATGGAAATGAACGGCCGCATTCGGGACATGCGCAGCACCATTGCCCGCAACTACCGCAAATTAAAACTGGACGCCCTGGTCTGCCTGGGGGGCGGCGGCACGCATAAGAACGTGCTGCGCCTGATTGAAGCGGGGTTGAACATCGTCACGATCCCCAAGACCATTGACAACGACGTGGTTCTGACCGACACGGCCATCGGCTTCGACACCGCGCTGGACATCGCCACCACGGCGATTGATCGCCTGCACAGCACGGCCCACAGCCATCACCGCATCATCATCGCGGAAATCATGGGCCACCGCGCCGGCTGGCTGGCCCTGGGGGCGGGAATTGCCGGCGGTGCGGATGTGATTTTGATTCCAGAAATTCCCTACGACGTGCACAACGTCGCCGCCGCCATCCGCAGGCGCAAACAATACGGCACCAACTTCAGCATCGTGGCCGTGGCGGAGGGCGCCCTGCCCATGCGGGAAGCCGCGCGTGTCGCCGCCGTGGTGCGGCATAAAAAGCAGGCCAAAAACAAAACCGAAAAACGCCTGGCCAAGGCAGAGCTGCTGCAGCTGCAGGAGGCGCACGCGGGACACACCCTGCGTCTGGCCAGGCAGCTCGAAGCACTGACCCATCTGGAGGCGCGCGTGACGATCCTGGGTTATGTGCAACGCGGCGGCACACCCACCTCTGCGGACCGCCTGCTCGCCACGCGGCTCGGCGCGGCCGCCGTCCGGCTGATTCAGCAAGGCCAGTTCGGCATGATGGTGGCCTCGCGGGGAGATGACACCCGGGCCGTCCCCATCGCGGATGTCGCCGGGCGGCTCAAACTGGTGCCGCCAGATCATTCCTGGATCACGAGTGCTCGCAGCGTCGGGACCTGCTTCGGCGACCACCCCGGCACCTAACGATGCCCGCGACCGGCCCTGGCGGCTTCGCGCTCCCGGGCAGGTGAAGCCGAACGCCCACGGAAGCACCGTCCCGCCACTCGCAGACCGGCCCGGGGAGAATCGTCGGGGCCACTAAAATTTGATGGCGTCGTTTAGTTTGCCGCATTGACTGCAGCGGGATCGGTCCACATCGGGATCATCGGTGTAAACCAGGCCGCAATGAGTGCAGCGAAAAATGCGGTCTTCACGCACCGCCGGTCGAAATTTGCGCCCCCGGAATTCCGTATAAACCGTCAAGGCCACCAGACCGCCCAACCACAGGGTCACATAGCTGAAAATGAGCGCCGCAGCAGTCATGGCGGAGGCGTTGTGCCCGTGGCCGGGGCGCGGCTTTGCCACTGAAAAATGATCCTGCCAAACTGGATCGCCGGCTGGCCGGGCGGCGGGGTGAAACGCGCCGCATGGGCCAGTCTGAGGGCCTGTTGATCCGCCTCCACCGAACCACTCCCGGGTGGCAGCAGGACGGCGGAAAACACGCGTCCGGCTTCATCCACCACCACCTGCACCACGGAATTGGTGAGGCTTTCAGGACTGGACTGGACCGGCAGCAAGGGCCAGTCGGCCACCAGAGGCCAGCCCGCCAAAGCCCCGGTGATCCGCACCACGCTTTGGGTCGGTGGCGCGGGCGGAGCGGGAGGAAGCAGAACCGCAAAGTCGGGCGGCGGGCTTGGCGACCGGCGCGACAGGTCAGCGGGAGGCGCTACAGCCTGCATCGAGAAGGAGACTCCCAATTGCTCCGCCGCCAGGGCAAGAAAGTGCGGACCATCGGTCCAGCGGAAGCTGGGGAGCGGCACCGTCGGCATGGCGAGCCAGGTGCTGGCGGCAAAACCGCGCGGGTGCGGGCCGGCAAACACCATCGGGTCCTGCAAATCCATCAGTTCGGTACGCTGCAGAATCACGCCGGCCTGCACCGCGTTTTTGACTGGACGCGGAGAGATGGGTTCGTGGCGGCCGAAGATGAAAATCAGCGCGACATGGCCCACGAAGGCCAGGATCAAGGCCAGCATCCAGCGCCACGGCGACCAGGCTGCTTCCGCCACCGCCGGCGGCCGGGGAAAGCCCGTGGGAGCAGTGACGGATGAGGTCATGGGGTCGGGCTGCCGGCGGGCGGCGTGGTGGCAATGAGCGAATCGTGGATGCCCGCGGCCCGCGCCAACAACTGCAACGCCTGCACATTTTTGTAGCGCACTGCTTCATCCAGCAGGATGATCAACGTCAGGGGCTCGGCCGACTGCTGGCTGGCCCGCTGCAGGGATTGCTGCAAGGCGGCCGCCTCAATCAATTGATTTTGAAAAAAATACCGGCCGAACTCATCCATGGCCACGGTGAGGGTTGGCCGGTCCGTCCCCGGCAGATCCGCCGCGGCGGGCAGATGGATTTTGATGCCCGGGGTGTAAAGGCGGGAACTGAGCAGGACAAAAATCACCAGCAAAAAGAACACGGCGGCGTAAGCCGTTGCGTCGAACGGATTGCGCAACAAACGTCGGCGCCGCGGAAATTTCATGGTTGTCGGTCCGATCCGTTTTCCGTGACGATGTTCACGATCTCGTTGGCCGTGCGTTCCATGTCCGTGACGATGGCGTTGACGCGGCTGACCAGATAGTTGTAGCCGGCATGGATCGGGATTGCGACCGCCAGGCCGGCGGCGCAACAAATGAGCGCCTGGCCAACACCCGCGGCCATCAAATTGCTGTTGGCGTACAGCGCCTGACTTTGCAGCGTGGCAAACGTCTTGATGAACCCGAGCACCGTGCCCAACAACCCGAGCAACGGCGCAAGCTGCGCAATGGTGGCCAGCAGGTCCAGGTGTTTCTCCAGACGCGGCACTTCGCTCAGCCCGGTTTCCTCCAGGGATTCGCGCACCCGCTCGCGACCAAAATCCCGGTTGAGAATGGCGGTCTTCACCAGCCGCGCCACCGGACCGGGAGTGGCGTCGCAAATGGAAATCGCCTCCACCAGATTGTTCCGCTTGATGACCGTGCGGACGCCGTTGAGGAATTCGGCGGAATTGATCTGCGCGCGATGACAATGCAGGGCGCGCTCAATGAACACGACCAGTCCGGCCGCACCGGCGAACAGGATCACCCACAACATGGGCCCGCCGTCGGCCAGCAGATTGGGCATGGTCATTTTGTGCGCCACCGAGGCGGCATCCGGCGCACTGGCGAACATCAACAGCGAGGGCTGCAAACCACCCTGGGCCAGTAAACTTGGCATGGCAGATTTATAGGGCGTCACCCGGGAACTTCCAAGTGCCAAGTTCAGGACGATTCAAACAACGAGACGGCGGGGCGGCCGCACCTGCAGGTGCCAGCGCCCGGCATACCGCGTGAGCAGCACCGGGACGCCAAACGCCTCCGCCAGCGCCGGCCGGGTGAGCACCGCCGGCTTCCGGCCGGCCGCCAAAACCCCGCCCCGGTGCAACAACAATACATGCGAGAAGACCGGCATGATTTCCTCCACATGATGGGTCACGAGCACCAGCGCCGGCGCGCCGGGCTGCCGGCCGAGTCGTTGCAGGAACTGCAGGAAACGCTCGCGGGCCGTCGGATCCAAACCTGCGCACGGTTCGTCCAGAATCAACAGAGCCGGCCGCGCCATCAAGGCGCGCGCAATGAGAATCCGCTGCCGTTCACCCTGCGATAAAACACCCCACGGCCGATCCGCCAGCCGCGCACCGCCCACCTGGCGCAGCCAGTGCCGGGCGGCCCGGCGGTCGGCGGGCGTTGGTTGCCCCCAAAAATCAATCATGGCGTACCGGCCGCCGACCACACTCTCCAACGCCGGCTCGGTATCCGCCATCCGCTGCCGCAAGGCCGAACTGACCAGGCCGATCCGTTTCCGCAATTCGCGCCAGTCCGTTTCCCCGTAAGTTTCACCCAGCACGGAAATGGTCCCGCTGGTGGGCATCAAATAACCCGTCAACGCGCTGAGCAGGGAGGTTTTGCCTGAACCATTGGCGCCGAGGATGACCCAATGTTCGCGGCGGTTCACCCGCCAGTTGATTTCACGCAAAATGGTGGTTCGGCCACGGCGAACCCGGAGTTGGGATACCTGCAAAACCGGAGGCCAGGCCGGCCGCCTGGTGGTCACGGGGGCGTGTTTGCTCATCGCGCCTCATCCTGCGGCGAAACGCGGCATTCAGCAATCCCGGAACGCTTTCCGGAAGTGTGCGGCCGCGCGGGTCCCGCCAATCCCACTTGGACTTTTGCCGTGAACTGCTACAGTTCGGCGCATGGATTTTTCGGGGACCATTCCGGACGCTGCGGTGGCGTGGCCGCGCCCGTTTCCGGAGCCCGGCTGCGGGCATCCTCCACCCGCGGACCGGATCGTCGCGTAAACGAAGACCGTACATGGCAAACACCAAAAAGGGCCGCAAGCCAATCGTCATCGCACTCATCGTCGTGGTGGTGGCGGCACTGGCCGTGGCCGTCATCTACAAGCGCCGTGAAGCGCCCATCACCGTGCAGACCGAAAAAGTGGTGCGGCGCAATCTGACGGAGATCGTGGTGGCCAACGGGCGCATCCAACCTGTGGTGCAGGTAAAAATCAGCGCCGAGGTCAGCGGTGAAATCATTGAGCTTGCGGTCAAGGAAGGCCAGAGCGTCAAGCGCGGCGATTTGCTGGTGCGGATCAAACCCGACGTTTATCAAGCGCAACAACGCTCGTCCGAGGCGGCGTATCAATCGTCCCTCTCCAGCTTGAAACTGGCGCAGGCCAACCTCGCCAAGGCCGAATTGGAAGCCCAGCGCAATGAGGACCTGTTCCACTCGCAACTGATCTCGGATTCGACCTTCCTCGAATTCAAGACCGCACTCGAGATCGCGCAGGCGCAGGTCGAATCGGCCCAACATCAGGCCGATGTAGCCAAGGCCTCACTGGCGCGAGCCGAAGAGGAACTGGCTAAAACCACCATTGATTCGCCCATCACCGGCACGGTCAGCAAGCTGAACCTCGAGGTCGGCGAGCGCGTGGCGGGCAACACCATGATGGCGGGCACGGAAATCATGACCGTGGCCGATCTCAACGACATGGAGGCGCGGGTGGACATCGGTGAAACGGACATCGTCCTGCTCCGTCCCGGACAGAAGGCGCAACTCGAGGTGGATGCGTTCAAGGACCGCCGGTTTTGGGGACAGGTCTCCGAGATCGCCAATTCGTCGAAAACCAGCGCACTCGGCAATACCAGCCAAGAAGCCACCAAGTTCGAGGTGAAAATCCGCATTCAGGACAAGGCCGCATTTCGACCGGGCATGTCCGTGACCGCCTACGTGGAAACCCGCTACCGCACCAACGTGTTGACCGTGCCGATTGCCAGTGTGGCCGCCCGCATCCCCAAGGGGCCGGAGCAGAATCCCGTCGCCGCCCCCGACGCCACGAAAAGCGGTCGCAAAGCGAAGGAGTCCCCCAAACCCGTCTCGGTGGTCTTCGTCCGGGAAGGAGACCACGTGAAAATGGCGCCCGTGAAAATTGGAATCAGCGATGAGGACCACTGGGAAATCACCGAGGGATTGACGGAAGGCATGGAAATCGTGTCGGGCGGTTACAAGGCCATCAACCGCGAGCTGGAGGACGGCAAAAAAATTCGCATCGGCAAACCGGACTCCGAAGGAGACCAGGAAAAGCCATGACGGCACGCGCCCGGCACAGTGAGGGTCATGGCAGTTCTCGTCGCCGGCGGACTGGGTTGATTGTCCAATATCCCGGTTGCGAACCACCCGCTTCGCCCGAATGAGCCTCATCCGTCTGCAGAATATTTCGCGCCGCTATCAAATGGGGACGGAAACCATTCACGCCTTGCGCGAGGTTTCACTGGAGATTCAGCGCGGCGAGTACGTCGCAATCATGGGCCCGTCCGGTTCGGGAAAATCCACGCTGATGAACGTGCTCGGCTGCCTGGACTCGCCAACCTCGGGTCGCTACGAACTCAACGGCACCGACGTCAGCGAGATGGACGACAACGAACTGGCCGAGGTGCGCAACCGCGAGATCGGCTTCGTGTTTCAAACTTTCAACCTGCTGCCGCGGTCGAACGCCCTGCACAATGTCGAACTGCCGCTGATCTACGCGGGCGTCCACGCGGACGAACGCCGGCAAACCGCCCTGACCGCACTCCAGCAAGTCGGCCTGGGGGACCGGGTGCATCACCGCCCCAACGAACTCTCCGGCGGCCAGCGCCAGCGTGTGGCGGTGGCCCGCGCGCTGGTGAACCAGCCGTCCATCCTGCTGGCGGACGAACCTACTGGCAACCTCGACTCGAAGACCGGCGAGGAAATCATGGCGTTGTTCGAGGAACTCGCCCAAAAGGGCAACACCATTATTCTGGTCACTCACGAGGAGGATATTGCTCGTCAAGCGCGGCGCATCCTTCGCATTCGGGACGGATTGATCGCGAGCGACGAACGGCTGGAACGCAAATCATGACCTGGTGCGCCGCCATCATTTCCCAATGAACTCCCGACCAACATTTCCCCCGACGCAACGGCAACAGTGCGAAATCACGTTCGGCCCGTCATGAAATTACTACTCGAGATGGTTGAGGGGTTGCGCATTGCCTGGGATGCGATCGGAGCGAACAAGTTGCGCGCCGTGTTGACCACTTTGGGAATCATCATCGGCATCGTCACCGTGACCCTGATGGGCGCGGCGATTCGCGGCTTGAACGCGGCCTTCCTCACCAGCGTTTCGGCCGTCGGCACGGACGTGTTCTTCATCCAGAAATGGCCGTGGTTCAATGAGGAGCCCTGGTGGAAGCTGCTCAAACGACGGGAGATTTACCTGGCGGACGGACACGCCTTCATCCGCAAGGCCAATCCCCACTGGCACGTCAATTTGCAGTCCGTGGGCGTGCGCACCCTGCGCTACGGCCATAACGTCGCCACCGGCGTGTTCCTGGTGGGCAACACCGAGACCGCCGTGGTCACCGATGATCTGAGCTTTTCGGCAGGCCGCTATTTCACGGCCGCCGAAGTGGAGGGCCACCGGCCGGTTTGCGTGCTGGGCGCCGACGTGGCCCGCAACTTTTTCCCGCACGGCCAGGCAGTGGGCCGCCGGGTGCGCATTGACGACATGGCCTTCGAAGTCATCGGAGTGCTGGAAAAAAAAGGCAAGTTTCTGGGCATTGAAAACCTCGACAACACCGCGCACATTCCGGTCACGCTGATGGGACGCGGGTTCACGTTCTTTCCCGGCATCCGGATTGCCGTCAAGGTTGGCGGATTGGCGCACCTGGAAGACGCCCGGGAGGAGGTGCGCGCGGTCATGCGCCACGTGCGGCGGCTGCCGCCCACGGACCCGGACGATTTCTCCGTCAATTCGCTCGAAGCATTCATTCAGAAGTTCACCCAGGTCTCCCGAATCATTGGCGGCGTGGGCCTGTTCATCACCGGTTTGTCACTGTTCGTGGGCGGCATTGGCATCATGAACATCATGTTCGTTTCGGTCACGGAGCGCACCCGCGAAATCGGCGTCCGCAAAGCCGTAGGCGCCAAACGTCGCGCCATCTTGATTCAATTCCTGATTGAAGCCGCAGTCATTTGTCTGCTGGGCGGACTGATCGGCCTCGGGCTGGCGACGCTCATCACCTGGGGTATTGCCCGTTTTTTTCCCGCCACCTTGTCGCTGCCCATTGCCGCGCTGGCGCTTGGCGTTTCCGCGCTGACCGGCATCCTCGCCGGTTTTCTCCCCGCCTGGCGCGCCGCCCGCATGAATCCGGTGGACGCCTTGAGAAGCGAATGAATGCGCCAACAAAATCACCAAGCCCGGCCCGGCTGAACACGTCCGCCGCGCGATTCCGAACCGACGCGACTTTTCCTGCGGGCGACCCAGCTTTCACCCCGGTCCTTGCCGCATGAAAAAACGGCGTTCCACCCTGTGGTTCGACGAAGTGCGGGAGAGCTTCGTGATGGCCCTGAGCGCCCTGGCCGCCCACAAATTACGCGCGACTCTGACCCTGCTTGGCGTCGTCGTGGGCGTGTTTTCGATCATTGTAACAATGACCGCCATGCGTGTGCTGCAAAGCAACATCGAACGCGAGTTAAGCGGATTGGGTGCGCACACGTTCACGGTGGACAAGTGGCCGACCCTTTCCTTTGAAGGACCGCAAGGCTGGGAAAAGTTCCGCCGCCGCCAACCGTTGACGTTGCAGCATCTGCGCGTGCTGCAGGAACGCGCCACCCTGGCCACGGCGGTGGGCGCGGAGGCGGAATTCCGGCAGGCCGAGGCGGCCTCGCGGTTCGTCACCACCGATCCCGACGTGACGCTGTTGGGCGTGACCCCGGAAGCGCTGGCGTGCAAGGGCTTGGACCTCGCGACCGGCCGCAGCTTGCAGGCGGCGGATGTGGAGGCGGCGCGGTTTGTGTGTTTGCTGGGGAACAAGCTGGCGCGGAAACTGTTCCCCCGCGGCCACGCGGTCGGCCAGACGATCAAGTTCGACGGGGTGACGCATGTCGTGGTGGGGGTTTTGGAAGCCAGCACCCGCATGGGGGAGGGACAGGACAATTTCGTGGCCGTGCCGATCACCCTGGGTTTGAACCGTTATGGCGGCAACACCTGGCGCAGTTTGACGCTGCTGGTGCAAGCCCGGAACCAGGCCGGTTACGACGATTGCGTCGAGCAGGTTCGCAGCGTGCTGCGCGTGGCGCGCAAGGTGCCGCCGGGCGAGCCGGACGACTTTGAAATCTCCTCCAACGATTCCCTCATCCGGCAATTTCGCGGGCTGACGTTCGCCGCCCGTGTCGGCGTGGCGGTGGTCAGCGCAATTGCGTTGCTGGCGGCAGGCATCGGCATCATGAACATCATGCTGGTGTCCGTGACCGAACGGACGCGCGAAATCGGCATCCGCCGGGCCATCGGCGCGAAGAAACGTAACATCATGACGCAGTTCATCGTGGAAGCCGTGGTATTATGCGAAGTCGGCGGTGCGATCGGGGTATTGCTCGGCATCCTCGGCGGCAACGTCACCGCATATTTGCTCAAAGTCCAACCCGCCCTGCCCCTCGACTGGATCGTGATCGGCCTGGTGATCTGCTCGGCCGTCGGCATCCTCTTCGGCACCTATCCCGCCTACAAGGCCGCCCAGCTCGATCCCATCGAATCACTGCGCTACGAATAATTGGAGCAACGCTGGCTACTTGGCGCGGAATGATTTATCCGGATACCGGGGCGGAGGCGGAACGGGCCGCGGATCCTGCGCGATCAATTCCTGGAGATGGCTGATCGCCGCATCCAATTGCGCATCCTGGCCGTTGAAGGTGGCATGCGGCAGATTATCCACGACGATGTCCGGGTCCACGCCGTGCCCCTCGATCAACCACTCGCCCTCCGGACCATACACGCCCGTTTCCGCCGCCGTCGCCATGCCGCGGTCCACCAGCCAGCGTTGTGCGGAAAGCCAGACTTCCCCGCCCCAAGTGCGCGTGCCGATGACCTTGCCCAGCCCTAGCCGTTTGATGCCTTCGCTGAAGGCCTCCCCGTCGCTGGCGGTGCGTTCGTTGCACAGCACCGTGAGATGGCCGCGAAACGCATAGTGCATGTTCCAATACGGATCGCCAACGCGCGGCTGCCAGTAGAACCAGGCTTTGCGCAGGAGCTTTTCCAGAATCCACGCGTCAATGTTGCCGCCGCGGTTGTTGCGCACGTCAATGATCAATCCCGGCCGGTTGAACACCGGGAAAAAGCCCTTCGCCCAATCGGCAATGTCTTTCGCGCCCATGGCCCGCAAATGCACGTAACCGATCTGCCCCTGCCCCACCTGCTCCACCCGTTCGCGCCGCGTCAGTTCCCATTCGGTATAGCGCAGCTCCGCCTCCGCCGCGGCGGAAATCGGCACCACGATTGCCCGGCGTCTCGCGCCTCCGGACCGGGGCTGGAGTTCCAGCAACACCTGCTGGCCGGCCTGGTGGCGCAGGAGCAGCTCGGGGCTGCCCCCCTCCAACGGATTGCGTCCGTTGATGGCGGTGATGAGGTCTCCCGCCTCCGCCGCCACACCCGGCCGGCTGAGCGGCGCAAGCGCCTCGGGATAATCCGGATCGCCACGGTAAATGTGTTCAATCCGCCAGCCGCCCGCGCCAGCGTCCGGCACCAACCGTGCGCCCAGGGAGGCCGGACGCACGTTGTCCAACCCTTCCCGTTGATCGCCGTAACGGACGAAAATGTGCAACGCCGACAATTCGCCTGCGAGATCGTAAATTACATCGCTCAACTCGGCGCGATCGCTGACACGTTCCACCAGTGGCTGGTATTTCGCGCGCATCGCCGGCCAATCCACACCGTGCATGCCCCGGTCGTAGAAGAAATCACGCAACATCCGCCACGATTCCACGTAAATCTGCCGCCATTCTTCGCGGGGAACAATCGAGAGCGTCCAATCATCCAGCTTCAGGCGCTCATCCAACTTCGCCGGCGCGCTGCTATCCGCCGCCACCACATAAAACGCGTCTCCTTTGCGAATCAGCAGCTTCTTTCCTTTCGCGGCCCGTTCATAGCTCGCCAGGTTTTCCACGAGCGTTTTGGGTTTGGGATCGTTATTGGTGATTGCGAGCTGCAGCAATTGCGGCTTGGCCTCAAAGCCCACGCCGCGCGCCACGTACAGCAAATGTTTCGCGGTCACTTCCAGACGCGAATAATTCCCCGCTTCCACCGGCACTTCATGCAACCGCTCTGACAAGCCCTTCAAATTGACCTTGGGGGCTTTGCTCTTGCTGGATTTTTCCGCTTTCTTTTCCGATTGCAGTTCGTCCTGGGGTTGAAATGGCCAGCGCAGATCATCCTTTAACGCCAGCGCGTAAATCTTCGTGGTTTCAGTGAAGAACGGTTCGGGTTGCCGCGCGCCCCACGGACTGGTCACCAACGAGCGCAATTGCCGGTCGCTCAAAAAATACAGCCAGTTGCCATCTGGCGAAAACGCGGGACTATAACTGTCCACCCGATCGCTGGTCACGGTGCTCGTGGTGCCGTCGGACAGGCGATACAGATGAATCTGCTGCACCAGATTGCTGGCCGGATCGGTATAGGCGAGCCATTGACTGTCCGGCGACCACGCAAGCTCATCGAAGCCGGAGTGTTTCGAGGTCGCAATCAATTTCGTCTTCCGTCCCTTCATTTTGAACAACCACAGCTTGCGATCCTTGTCCGACCAGGCCAGATATTTGCCGTCTGGTGAGGGCTGCGGGCTGAAGCGGTAAACCGTGCCGTTCCGGGTCAAGGGCTCGGCGGGCCCGACCCCGTTGGCGGGCAGCTGGCAGCATTCCCACTCCCCGGTTTCATCCGACAAGGCCAGCAACGTTTTGCCGTCCGGCATAAAGCGGGCGCCGCGATAACGCACGCCCGCCGGCGACGGCCATTCAATGAACCGCCCCGAGGCGACGGGCGCCACAAAAATCTTGCCGCGCGCCGTCAACACCACCCGGTCGCCCTCCGGCGAAACGTGGGCGCTGGTGAGAAAATCCAGCGGGCGCTTCACCCAGCGCTCGCGCATCTGGTCAAAGTCCGACGCCAGCCGGATGTCCACCACGGCATCCTGGCCCGTGGCAATGTCGTACAACCGCAAATCCCCACCGTGCTGGTACACGATCCGCCCGCCCTGTTGCGCCGGCGTCTTCACCTCAAACTGGCGGTGGTGCGTGAGCTGGCGCCGGTCCGAACCGTCCGGATTCATGGACCACAGATTCATCACGCCATCCAGATCTGCAGCGAAATACACGCGCCCCTGCCACCACATCGGATTCCGGCTCTGCCCCTGGAAATCGGGCAGCAGCGGCACCGCCTCCGCCTCCCCCGCGCCGAAGCGCCAAAGATTCTCCGCCGTGCCGCCGGTGTAGCGCTTGGTGCTGCTGCTCTGTCGCGCCAGTCGCGTGAAGAACAATTGCTGCTCGCGCTCGTCGTACGCCCCCTGGCTGGCCTGCGCGAGCGGGACAATCGTGCGGGCGCCGGTGGACAGATCCAGCGCGACCAGTTGCCAGTTGGGCAGCGTGGAAAACGCTTCGGTCGTGTACAGCAACCGGCCCTGCGGCGTCCAGCCCACCACCCGCGCGGTGGTGCCATGAAAGGTGCGGCGCGCGGGCAATCCCCCCGTCAGCGGCATCGTGTAAACCTCCGTTGGCCCTTCGTACTCGGCGCTGAAGGCCAGGGTCTGACCATCAGGAGAAATGGCGGCGTCCGCCTCCGTCCCCAGGTGGGAAGTGATCCGCTGCGCCACGCCGCCGCTGCAGGCCACGCGCCACAAATCCCCTTCCGCCGTGAAAACAATCGTGTCGTGGTGCAGCGTGGGGAAACGATAATACCCGCGCGGCGCTTCCGTCCCCAGCGCGCAGGTCGCCCACCCCATGCCGGCCCAGAATAAAACCCGGAGATTCATCGCCCGTAGCATGCGCACAAGCGCGCGCCGCCGCGAGGTTTTTCCACGTCCCGCCCCGGCCAGTCCGGCCGTTTCCGGGATTGTCGCTTGTGTCCATCCCGATTCTCCCCCATGTTCCTTCCGGTGCGAGGCGGACGAATGAACTCCGAATGGAAAAAATTTTTCAAAACCTGGCTCATCAACGCGTTTGCCGTGCTGGTGGCCGTCACGGTTTTGCGCCCTCACTTGGAATGCTCGGGCGTGGTGCCGGTGTTTGTCGCCGCGCTGCTGCTGGGGCTGCTGAACGCCTTCATCCGCCCGTTGATGCTGTTCTTCGCGCTGCCGTTGCTGGTGTTTACGCTGGGCTTCTTCACCATCATCATCAACGCCTGCCTGCTCTACTTCGTGAAAGCCATGATGAGCGTATTCGGCATGAACTTCGTCATTGAAGGATTTGGCTGGGCCATGCTCGGCGCGATTATCATCAGCGTGGTTTCGCTACTGCTCAACCTCGCCACCGGCAGCACCCGGGCCACCGTCAAGGTGCGCCGCCCACATTCCTCCGGCGCCTCCGGCCGCGACGGCGGCGGGCCGGTGATTGACGTCTGATTCAGTCCCGCGCGTACGCCGCCCGCCGCGTGACAATGCCCTGCGCGTTGAAATCGCGTTCAAAATCCGTTCGCACCGCCGCCAGGTCCGCTGACGTCTCCACGGGATGAAACCGTTGGTCTGCGGCAAATACCGATTGCATTTGCTGGAAATAATCCGCGTCATCCGTGCGCAAATAAACCCGCCCGCCCGGAACCAAGACTTGATGGGCCAACGTGGGAAAACGTGCGTTGATGAGCCGGTATTTCCGATGCTTGTGCTTGGGCCACGGATCGGGGAAATAAATGTGCAGCGCTCTGACACAATGCGGTGGCAATAGATATTCGAGAAAATAGGCGCTCTCGATGCGCACCCCGCAAAGATTGGTCCGGCCCCGCCGCCGCCCCTTGCGCTCCAGCTTCCGGATGCGCCCCAGCAAACGTTCCACGCCCAGAAAATTGGTGGCCGGATTCTGCCCCGCGTAATCCACCAGAAACGAGCCGTCGCCACAACCCAGTTCCACCTCCAACGGTTGTGCTTCCGGAAATAGCCGCCCCAACTCCAGCCGCTCCACAATGGACGGCAATTCATACAGCAACGCTCTGCTCACGGGCAGCGACAATTCCATCGTTGCAGCTTAAGCCGGCGCGGGGCATGGAGCAATCACCCCCTTGCCCGGGTCCGGCCACAGGCCGGCCGGACCATTGGTCCGGCCCACCCATGCCTCTCGCAGGAGGTGATTCCCTCTTCCTGTCGAACTGCCCCCGGTCCACCGGCCACGTCCCCGCCGGCCTGCCGGCGCGACGCAAAATTGTCTCGACCTCGGTCGAGTCTGCGCAAAACATTCCCGACGATGGACACTGGTTACGGCCTGACCAACGAGGATCACTGATGCTCACGGCGCATATTTTTTCCCGACCCTTCGTAGTGGCGGCCGGCCGGTTGCTGGTCGCGATTCTGCTGGGCCCGGGGTTGAGCGCCCAAGCCCAGCGACCGCCACAGGGACCAATGTCGCCCACGCGCCATACCCCGGAGGAAATGGGTTATGAACTCGTCTGGCAGGACGATTTTGATGGCAACACGCTTGATGCCACCAAATGGGCGGTGCGCGGGGTTGGACCGCGTAACCTGGGCTTCGTGTCCCCCGAGGCAGTCAGCGTCACCAATGGCTTTCTGAAACTGAGCGCGCTGAAAAAGGACGGCCGCATCCTGCTCGGAGCCGTCGGCACGGAGAACCGTTTCATGGCGCGCTACGGCTACTTTGAATGTCGCGCGCAGCTCCAGAAATCTCCCGGCATCTGGGCCGCGTTCTGGATTCAGTCCCCGTTGATCTCCGCCGGGGAGGATCCGGCGGTTTACGGCGCGGAGATTGACATCATGGAGTTTTTCAAGAAGCTCGGGCCGGACATTGTTTCCCACAACGTGCATTGGGCTTACGGCCCCCACCAACAGACCACCCGCGGCATGCAGAGCCACCGGCCCGGAGTGAGCGAAGGTTTCCACACGTTCGCCGTGGAGTGGACGCCCGAAAAATACGTGTTCCTCGTGGACGGTTACCGCTACTACGAGGTCACCGCCGGCATTTCCCACATCAAGGAATACCTGATCCTGAGCATGGAAATCCCGTCAAACCCGGACGAAATCAAACACACCGTTTTCCCGGACGAATTCGTGGTGGATTACGTCAGGGTGTACCAGCGCAAAACCAATGCCGGGACGGCCGGGCCATGATCGGCCACATGCCGCCCCACCTGATTTCGCCGCCAGCCAACCCAGCAACCGAACTCATCACCTGAACCTGCCATGCTGAAACTGCTGTCGCCCCTCCTGACGGCCACCGTGACGCTCACGCTCACCGCCGGCTCCGCCCAACCCCTGGTGATCGCCCACCGCGGCGCGAGCGGCTATCTGCCCGAGCACACCCTCGCCGCCAAAACTCTCGCCTACGAAATGGGCGCGGATTACCTCGAACAGGATGTGGTGCTGACCAGGGACGACGTGCCGGTGGTGATGCACGATGTCCAGTTGGAAACCACCACCGACGTGGCGCAACGCTTTCCGGATCGCAAACGGGCCGATGGCCACTATTACGCGCTCGATTTCACCCTCGCCGAAATCAAACAACTGCAGGCGCACGAGCGCACCAATCCGAAGACCGGCAAAGTCGTCTTTCCGAAGCGCTTCCCGCTCGGCCAATCTTCGTTCAAGGTGCCAACCCTGGAGGAGGAACTGCAACTCATCGCCGGATTGAACAAGACACTTGGTCGCCGGGTGGGCATTTACCCGGAGATCAAACAAGCGGCCTGGCACCGGCGGCAAGGGCACGACATCAGCCGCATCGTGCTGCCGATCCTGCGACGCTACGGTTACGCCACGAAACAGGATCCCTGCTGGGTGCAGTGTTTCGAGATAGACGAAAACCAGCGCATCCGCGGCGAACTGGGCTGGAAGGGAAATTTGCTGCTGTTGCTCGGCTCGGGGGGCAAGCGCCCGGACGGCACGCCGGACCCCTGGTTTACTCCGGCCGGATTGGCGGAAGCGGCGAAGACGGTGGACGGCGTTGGCCCCTCGCTTCACGCCATCGTCACCGGCACCTCCCCCGCGGATCGCGTCGTCACCGACTTCGTCAAACACGCCCACGCCGCCGGGCTCGTGGTGCATCCTTACACCCTGCGCGCGGATGAGCTTCCGAAATTCTTCGCCTCGGTTGAGGACGCCGAGGAGGTGTTGTTCAATCAGGCGGGGATTGACGGTCTCTTCACCGATTTTCCCGACCTGGCGGTGCGCTGGCGTTCGACGCACTTAAAGACCACGCACAAATCCGACAGTCGATAAGCTCGGGACGGAGCGATCCGGTCTTCATTTGGTGGAAAACCGCCAACAACCGCCGTTATTCGGGAGGTGGACATGGCGGGCAACCTCCACATCCTTGCTCCGGGCGAGGAAACTTAACGATCTCGCCGCAGCCAGCCGCAGAAGAACAATCATGGTGAAAATAAGTTTCCTGGCTGCCCGTCTTCAGGCCGTGCGGTTCACTTGGCAATAACCACTTGTCCAAATCCACTGGTGCTTTCCATGGTAAACGCTCCACCCGGATCGAAGTTGCCGAGAGGCTCGTTGTTTACAAAACGGTGGCGGGGCGGTTAAGTGGAGAGCAACGGTCGCGATTTTCGGTTTGCAGCCAGCAGCCGAAAGCCGGGCTCCCCAATGGAGTCCCGGTCTGGCCATCGTCCGGTCAAAGGAACGTGGCAGCGGGGGCCGGAATAACGGAATCTCGTCTTCCATCCCAGAACTTGCTGGAGCAGGTGAACGGGCCCACACAACCCTGCGGCCCTGTCGCACACAGCGCGCGCCCGAAGGCAGCGGATTCATCCTGCGCCCTCTCCGCGCCGCTGGTGGCGGAGTTCGTCTTCCCCAAACGTTCCGGCACGGCGCAGCAACTGGATGGCCGCCGCAGTTTCACGTTCGTGGTTTTCCCCGGTTTTTGCGCAGCCCGCCGTTCCACGCAAACCAAATCCGGTGGCGAAGATGCAGTGCTTTTTTCACCAGCTTGTGCGTCGGGGAAAAGGGGTTCTGCAACGACCCCCGCGCGTCCTGGCGCAGCGGGCTGCCGGGGTGCGTGCCGCTTGCGGCTGCGGGAGGACCTGCTCTGTGGTCTGTTGGATCAGGGTGCGGTGCGCAAGTCGGGCAACACCGACTTTTGGCGCAACAACCCGGTTACACAAACCCGTCTCCCCGCCTCCGGTAACAAAACTTTTGGCTCAGATCATTGCCTTCGGCCACCCCAATCCCGGCTTTACTCTCCCAAGGAAAAACCCAATTATGACGGCGAGATTGAGTTGCTGATCCATTTCCGCAGCCGTTGTATGAACCAAACCCAACCGGAATGGCAAGGCAGCCCGACCCAAAGAACGACGATTGTGAAGGGCCGGCCGCAAACGAAACGCCGACCCTGGTAAATCACCAACCATACATTATGAAAACGATGACTTTGAAATTCTGCTCGCGAAACTTCCTCGCGGCGCTGCTGGTGGCAACGCTGGCGGGGTGTACGACCGCAAATTACAAAAAAGGCGACCGCACCGCTTCGGATCTGCTGGACGCGGCCAACAGCATCGCCACCGGACAAACCAAGATTGACGCGGTTCTCGGCAGTCTGGGCGAGTTGATCAACAACCCGCAAGGCGATCTCCGCGTTGGCTTCAACAAGTTCACGGCCGCGGTCAAGAGTCTGGAAGCCACCGCTGCGGATGTGCGCAAACGCGTGGAGGGGATGCGCAAGGCCGGAAACGAATACTTCCAGCGCTGGGACCAGCAGCTGGCCGACATTCATAACGAAGACATCAAGCAGCGCAGCGCGGCGCGGCGCGCGGAAATGCAGCAGAAATTCACCGAGGTGAAACGCGGCTATACGGAAATGCAGCAGGCGTTTGGGCCGTTCATGCAGGATTTGAAAGACATTCAAACCGCGTTGAGCACGGACCTGACCGTTGGAGGGCTGGCGGCCATCCGAAGTGTGGCCGACAAAACCAACAACGACGGCCACACCCTGCGGAACTCGGCGCAACAGCTGGTCAGCCACTTCAAAAGCCTGGGGGTTGCCCTCTCGGCCACGTCCCCGGCGCAATAACCCCGGCGGACAGCCTTCATTCACCCGCACCGCCCTTCCCGCGGCCCGGCGCCGGCCGCATCCGGCTCCGGATTCGCGGGAAATTCACGCCGGACGTGACGCGGGCGGGAAAGTCTGCCAGTCTGCGGCATGGCTCAGACCTCATTCCGTCTCGTCCTCGTCACGGCCCCCGATCTGAAAACCGCGCGCCGCCTGGCCAGCCGGGTGGTGGCGAAGCGACTTGCCGCCTGTGTCAACCTGCTGCCACGGATCGAATCGCATTATGTCTGGCAGGGGCGCGTGGAATGCAGCGTCGAAGTCCTGCTGCTGCTCAAAACCACCCACGCCCGCATTCCCGCCCTGCAACAGGCCATCCTGGATGCACACCCCTACGACACACCCGAGTTCGTGGTGGTCAACATCACCGCCGGCGCCAAGCGGTACTTGAACTGGGTGCGGAACTGTTGCGCCGGAAGCGGAGGCGCCGCCGGTGGCACCGGGGGCGCGCGGAGGGAAAGAGCCGGATGACCGGGGTCTCCGTCGTACGGACGCCCCAAGAAGGTTGCGTGCGCAACATTCTCTGTTAACACTGGTGATGATGAATGCGATGGACGTGCTGACAGTCGCATTGTTGACGTTGCCGGTGCTGCTGCTGCTGGGCGGCTGGGGCGGGTTGCTTTTCCTGCGCGGTCAACGCCGTCGCCGCAAGCCGCTGGCGGGTCAATCAACCGCGAAAGGAGATGGTTCCGCGCCGCCGCTGGGGCGGTTCATCTTTTTGCCCTACCACCCGATCCAGACCCGCCGTCCGACGCGCTGGCTGGCGGTTCGCACCCGTGACCCTCATCAGGTACAACACGCATTGGGATTGCGCAATCCGCGGCCGTGCCCCTGGTCGGACCGCGTGGTTTCCGAAGGAAAATTGTTCATCGCTCCCGCCTTCAATGGTTGGGTGCTGGTCTTCGGTGCGGGATTGCCGGTCCCGGACGAGGATGTGGATGCCTGCTACCGTTTTCTCCTGCGGCTCGGGCGCAAACTCGGTCACGTGCAATTTTTTCAAGCCGACCCGGTGCTGCAGCACCACGCCTGGGTGCAGGTGGAATTTGGCCGCGTGCGCCGCGCTTACGCCTGGGCCGGCAACACGCTGTGGAATCAAGGGGTCAAGACCAATACCGAGATCGAGCTGGGAATGAATTGCTTCGCTTATGGAGAAAATTCGCCTGGCGACGATTGGGCCATGGCAGATCACCTGGTAGCCAACGTGGAAAAGGTGCCCCAGCTCGCCCGGCGTTGGAGCCTGGACCCGGCCGATCTGGACGGCCGGCTGTTGCTGCAAAAGCCCGGCATCGCCGGGGACGTTGCCCGCAGCTGAACCGCTTCCGAAGCGCCCGGCTCCACCCCTCCGGCGGCGCCGCCGGTCTTCAGCACTTTCCCGGGTTTTTCCCCAGCCCCCCCCCTGACGCTCCTCCGCCCGTGCCGTCACCGCATCCATGACGCCTCTGGAGGTCCCCGGCGCGGCAACGGCGCCCGCGCGGGTTTCAGAGGCCAGCAACCCGGCCCTCATGCCCCGTCTGGAAATCGGGCTTGAACTAACGGCTTCACACGCACACTTTCTGCTTCGCGATTGATGAGTTCACCGGAAAATTGTCCTCATTGCGGGGCCTCCGTGCCGCGGCGGGCGAAGGCGTGCCCGCAGTGCGGGGCGGACGAACATACCGGCTGGTCCGAGGCTGCAGAGGGCGCGACCGCAGCGGATCTGGGCCTGCCCGAGGAAGATTTCCATTACGACGAGTTTGTGCGGCGCGAATTCGGCCCGCGCCCACTCCGACCGCGCGGCATCCACTGGGTCTGGTGGCTGGTGGGTCTGGCACTCGTGGCCGTGATTTGTTTCACCTGGATTCTATGACTGACGCTCCTGTTCCCCCGACCAAATCCACCCGGCTGATGTCCCTCGACGCCCTCCGCGGCTTCGACATGTTCTGGATCATCGGCGCCGACTCCCTGGTGTATGCCCTCAATCGTCTGAGCGGCAACCCCGTGACCCGCTTCCTCGCCGACCAATTGGAGCATGTGGAGTGGGCCGGATTTCATTTCTACGATTTGATTTTTCCGCTCTTCGTCTTCATGGTGGGTGCGGCCATTGTCTTTTCGCTCACCAAAATCACCAGTGAATCAGGCCGCGGGCACGCCCTCTGGCGCGTCTTGAAACGCGGCGTGCTGTTGTTCTTGATTGGCATTTTCTACTCGGGCGGCGTCACCAATCCGTGGCCGGACATCCGCTTGATGGGAGTGTTGAACCGCATCGCCCTGGCCTACACGGCCGCCGGCCTGCTGTTCATCTACTTGAAACCGCGCGCGCTCATCGCCGTCTGCGCCGGCCTCCTGGTCGGGTATTGGGCCCTGCTGACCTTCGTGCCCATTCGTGACATTCAGTTGGAAAAGTCCGCCCTCGTCGCCAGAGCCGAGCGCGCGGGCGACCCGGCCAGTGCGGAGTTGTTCCGTCAAATCGGCTCGGGCCCGGCCAATCCATCCGCCACCCGGGACAATCCGGCCTGGCTTGCCGCGCAACGCCTGTACGCCGAAACCACCCGGCGGGTCACCGGCAAGTTCGAAATGGGTTACAACCTCGCCAACCACATTGACTTCAAATATCTCCCCGGCCGCCGCTGGGATTTGTTTTGGGATCCGGAGGGGATTTTGAGCACGCTCCCTGCCGTGGCCACCGCGTTGCTGGGGGTCTTTGCCGGATTGATCCTGCGCGACAAGAATCTGCCGGACCGTCGGAAGCTGCTCTACCTGTTGGGCGGCGGCCTGCTCTGCGCGGTCCTCGGGTGGATCTGGGGCCTGCAATTTCCCGTCATCAAGAAAATCTGGACCTCGTCCTATGTCCTGGTGGCTGGCGGCTACTCCGCGCTGCTGCTGGGTGCGTTTTATCTGATCGTGGACGTCTGGAAATTGCAGAAATGGTGCCGGCCGTTTGTCTGGATGGGCATGAACGCCATCACCATTTACCTCATCAAAAACTTCCTTGGCGGCTCGTTCAGCCGGTTGTCCGCCCGCGTGTTCGGGGGTGACGTCAAAGCGTGGTTCGACGCGCACCTCACCCGGGGGGCGGGCGATTTGATGATTTCGCTGGGCGGATTGCTTATCGCGTTCTGGATAGTGCGCTTCCTCCACCAACGCCGGATTTTCCTCCGCGTCTGAACCGGTCCCGCCGCCGCCGTTTACCATGCGGGGCCGCGAGGCCGGCGTATGCCCTTCCGCATCGTACCGGCGCTCCCGGGCCGCCTCAGTCTTCCGGCAGCGGTTTACCCTTGGTTTCCGGGGCAAACGGCAAAATCAGCAGGCCAAACAGGAAAATGGCGCACATGGTCATGGCGGAATAACGCTCCATCAATGGCGAGCCGAATTTGCCATACACTTCGGTGGCCAGCGTGGCGGAAAAGAAGCTGCCAATCGCCGCCGCAAACCGGCCGAGATTGTAGCAAAAGGAGGTTCCCGTGCTGCGCAACCGGCTTGGAAACAATTCCGGCAGATAAATCGCGAATCCTGCAAACATCGCCGACTGGCAGCTGGTCATCAGCGGCAGCATCCAATATCCGTCCGCCGGCGATTTCATTTTCCAATACACCATCACCGTCACCACCATGGCGAGACTGAAGCCCAGGGCGAACGCCGGCCGGCGGCCGAGATGCTGGGCGACTTTGGTGAAGACCCACATGCCGATGGCGGCGCCCAGCATGGACAGCGTGTAGGAAATATTGATTGCCCGGCTGAGGCGCGCCTGAATTTCGGCCGGGGGCAGCCCCAGATTTTGGTAGTAGGTCTGGAACACGTTGCGCTGCAAATCCACCCCGTATTCGCCAATGCCCCAATAGGCCACCACGCCTGTGGAGGCGATGACCGCGCCAGCCAGCAGATTTTTGCGCCAGCGCTTCTCACTCAACAGGCCAAGATAAGGCGCAAAAAAACCACCGGTGGGCAGCCGGCCGGCGGCCTTGAGTTTCAACCAGGGATCGGTTTCCCTCAGATATTTTTGGATCAACACCACCAGCAACGCCGGCAGCACCCCGACGAGAAAGGCCCAGCGCCAGCCGGCGCCGGCGGTGATTGTTCCCGCCGCTTCCAGGTGATCAATCAACATCTTGATCAATCCGGCGGAGATGTTTCCGCCCGCGGACAGCACCTGCAGCATGCCCAGCGCACCCGTGCGGGAATGGTCGGGCACCGTTTCCGCCACCAAGGCCACGGCCAGCCCGAACACACCACCCACCCCCAATCCCGTCAGCATGCGGAGCAGCGCGAAATCAATCCAGGTATGGCTGAAAAACGTCAGCCCGGTGCAAACCGAGTAGAGCAAAACGGTCGTGGTGAGCATCTTGGCGCGACCGAACCGGTCCCCCAGCGCGCCAAAAACGATCCCTCCGATGCCCCACCCGATGAGGAAGATGGCCGTCACCTCCTTGCCCGCCGCCTGAATCGCCCCGGGCGAAGCGTCGGTCATCAGCGTTTTCAGGGCGGGAATCCGGGCCAGCGAAAACAGGCGCTGGTCCAGACAGTCGAAGAACCAGGCGGCACTGGCCACCGCGAAAACGAACCAGTGATACCCCGTCAAACCACGATACCAGGGCGTCAGCGCCGACCGAGGTGCATTGCTCATGGGCGCGGAGTATCGCGAAAAGTGCAGTGCGATGCAAATACGGATCCGCAGAGTGGATTGCCGGGACACGGCCACACGGCAACTTTTGACTTCTCGACCCGGCATCAAAATGTTTCAGTCTGCGCGTGATTGGAGCCATTCTCAACGCGGCCGCCATTGTGCTGGGCGGCCTTCTGGGGTTGCTGCTTCGGAAGCCGCTGGCGCTTTCGATCCAGATGTTCTTCAAGGTGGCGCTGGGCACGGGCGCCATGTTCGTTGGCCTGCGCCTCACCTGGCTCAGTCTCGACGGCGGTTGGGGGCAGATGCTCCAACAAGGCTTGATCGCCTGTCTGGCGCTGATGCTGGGCAGCTGGTTGGGCCGGCGGCTGCGCGTGCAGGCCAGCTTGAACCATCTGGGGCAGCTGGCCAAGCAGTTGATCGAGGCCACCCGCTCGGATGCGCGTCACCGGTTCAACCACGGCATGAATGCCTGCACCATTTTGTTTTGTGCCGCCCCGCTGGGCGTGGTGGGCGCGATCCAGGACGCGCTGCCGGTGGTTGCCGGGCAACCCGGTTATTTTTATCCGCTGGCGATCAAGGCGCTGATGGATGGCCTGGCAGCGATGGGATTTGCCATGATGTTTGGCAGCGGGGCGATTGTCTCCGCCGTGCCGGTGTTCGTATGCTTCGGCACGATCACGATGGCCACCAGCATCTACCTGCAGCCCTGGCTGCGCGCCCATGAGTTGTTGAATTCCGTTAACGCCGTCGGCGGCTTGATCGTCTGCACCGTGGGTGTGGTGATTTTTGAGATCCGCCGTGTCCCGCTGGCCGATTATCTTCCGGCGCTGGTCCTCGCCCCGCTGTTCACCTGGCTGGGGCACCGGCTGTTCTGAGGTTGCGGACGTCCCGGACCGGTGGGCGCCGGCGCGGGATGAGCGGCCGGCAAGACCGGAAAAATTGGAAGGCCGGAGAACTTTCGCTCTCCGGCCGGGTTTGGGGGCGCAAACCGGCTACGAGCAGCCGAGGCTCTCGCCGCAATTCAAGCATTTGTAACACGAGGCATTACGCACCGCGATGTGCCCGCAGTTCGGACAGGTGGGCGCGTCCTGTTGGAAGTGCTTCACGGAATCACCCAGGGTTTTCACCACTCGCTCCCCGGCCGGGGCGCTCCCGTCACGGCTCCCTGTGGCCGCCCGGACCTCAAGCACCTCGGTGTCATCCGCGAGCGGCAGATCCGGCACCGGACGGTTTACTTTTTTTTTGATCTCCTCGATCAACCCGGGAATGGCCAGCTCGGGCTGATTGCGCAACTGCGTGTTCGCTTCGCGGTAGCCGGGAATGAACTGCATGGCCATCCAGCGGAAGACGTAATCCGTGATCGAGGCGGCATTGCGGATTTCCGGATTTTTGGTGTAGCCGCTCGGCTCAAAACGCTGATGCGCGAACTTCCGCACCAGGGCCTCCAACGGGACGCCGTATTGCAGCGCCATGCTGGTCAACGTGCCAATGCCATCCATCAACCCGCCAATGGTCGAACCCTCCTTGGCCATGGTGATGAACAATTCGCCGGGCTGGCCGTCCTCGAACAGGCCGACCGTGAGATAGCCCTCATGTCCGGCAATGTCGAACTTGTGGGTCAAGGCGCTGCGCGTTTCCGACAACCGCCGACGCAACGGTTTGCCCGCGGTCTCCCGCAACTGGGTGATCTCGCTTTCCAACTCCTTGACCCGGGTCTCCAGCGCCATGTCCGCGGACGAAACGGCGCCATTTTTATCCTCGCCCTCCCGGGTCTGCTTGGTGTTCAGCGGCTGCGAACGCTTGGAACCATCGCGGTAGATGGCCACACATTTGAGGCCCATCCGCCAGGCTTCCACATAGGTGTTGCGCACATCCGCCACGGTGCAGTCATTGGGCATGTTCACCGTCTTGGAAATGGCCCCGCTGATGAATGGTTGGGCGGCGGCCATCATTTTGAGGTGGGCCAGATAACTGATGCTGCGTTTGCCGCGGAACGCCTTGAAGGCGCAATCGAAAACCGGAAGATGCCCGGGTTTCAGCCCGCTGGCCACCGTTGCGCCGTTTTCCTCCACATCTTCGATGGTGTCGAACTTTTCAATGTGCCCGACGATGGCCTCGATTTGGCGGGCGTCATAACCCAGTCGCCGCAGGCCTTCGGGCACCGTGCGATTGACAATTTTCAACATGCCGCCCCCCGCCAGGAGCTTGTACTTCACCAGCGCAATGTCCGGCTCAACGCCGGTCGTATCACAATCCATGAGGAACGCAATCGTGCCGGTGGGCGCGAGGACGGTGACTTGGGCGTTCCGGTAGCCCACTTGCCGGCCGCGGGTCAGGGCGCGATCCCAGCAACGGCGCGCCTCCTCCTTCAAATACCCGAACTCCGCGCTCGGATGGATGTCCTCCACCGCGGCCCGATGGAGTTGGATCACCTCCAGCGTGGATTCGACGTTGCTCTTTTTCACCGGATGCGGCACCCCGGGGCAGCGGGCATCGTGATAGCCCGCGAACGGGCCGCTGATGGCGGCGATTTCCGCGGATTGTTCGTAGGCGTGGCCCGTCATGATGGCCGTGATTGCCCCCGCCAGGGCGCGCCCTTCGTCGCTGTCATACGGCAGACCATAGCTCATGCAGAGCGAGCCCAGGTTGGCAAACCCGAGTCCCAGCGTCCGGAAGATGTGGGAATTTTCCGCAATGTTCTTGGTGGGATAGCTGGAGTTGTCCACCAGAATCTCCTGGGCGGTGATGTAGATGCGCACGGCGGCCTTGAAGCGTTCGATGTCGAACCGGCCGTCGGCCCGCTTGAACTTCATCAGGTTCAGGGACGCGAGATTGCAGGCGGTGTTGTTGAGGAACACGTACTCGCTGCAGGGATTGGTTGAGTGAATGGCCTCGGTGCCCTTGCAGGTATGCCACTTTTGGATCGCCCCGTCATATTGCATGCCCGGGTCGCCGCAAATCCAGGTGCCTTCGGCGATCTTGTCCAGCAGCTGGCTGGCATCCTTCTTTTCGAGCGGCTGGCCGGTGGTGGTGGCGCGCGTCCACCATTCCTGGCCGGTCACCGCCGCGTGCATGAACTCATCACTGGCGCGGACGGAAAGATTTTCATTCTGATACATCACGCTGCCGTAGGCGTCGCCGTTGTACGAACCGTCGTAACCCTGTTCAATCAGTGCCCACGCCTTCTTTTCCTCCTTCTGCTTGGCGTCAATGAATTCCTCGATGTCGCCGTGCCAATCGCGCAGCGTGTTCATCTTGGCGGCGCGCCGGGTCTTGCCGCCGGATTTCACCACGTTGGCCACCTGGTCGTACACCTTGAGAAAGCTCATCGGCCCGCTGGGACGCCCGCCTCCGCTGAGCTTTTCCCGCGCGGAACGAATCGGCGTCAAATCCGTGCCGGTGCCCGAACCAAACTTGAACAGCATCGCCTCGGCATAGGCCAGGTGCATGATGCTTTCCATGTTGTCTTCCACCGATTGAATGAAGCAGGCGCTGCACTGCGGGAATTCGTACTGGGTGGACGCGCGTTGCGCCTGCCGGAGCTTCGGATGGTACACCCAGTTGCCTTTGTCCGAATTTTTTCCAATGCCGTACTGATGATACAGCCCGACATTGAACCAGACCGGGGAGTTGAACGCGCCGTGCTGGTTCAGACAAAGCCACGTCAGTTCGTCATAAAAAATCTCGCCATCCGCCTTGCTGAAATATCCGTCCTTGACTCCCCAATCGGCAATCGTCCGGGTGATGCGATGGACCAGCTGGCGCACCGACGTTTCGCGTTCGGGCGTGTTCTGCTCGCCATAGAAATACTTCGAGACCACCACCTTCGTTGCCAGCACGGACCACGACTTGGGCACTTCGACATTTTCCTGTTTGAAGATGACCTTGCCACTGTCATCAGTGATCTCGGCCGTGCGCTTGTCCCATTCCAATTGATCGAACGGGCTGATCCCGGCGCTACTGAAGACACGTTTGATGGGCAGTGACTTGCGTGCCGCCGCCTTTTTGGGTTGTGCCCCACGCGCAACGGACGCCGCACCAGCCGCGCGGCGGTAAGTGGATTTCGTGGAAGCGGTCATAACATCTTCACGTGCATCAATCATGTTTCGATACCTTAAAATTAATGGCTTTTTCTACGTTATGCCCAATCATTCCAGGAACCTGAAAAATCCGGATCCGGCTTAAAACACAGTCAATTCCTCGGAATTTTGGGCCTGCTTTTTTGGAACAAAATCCCCCAACTAATTGGGGAACGCGGGCATGTTGCTACTACGGATTGTGGGGCTCAAGCGTTTTTTTAAAAAATAATTATTAACCGAGATTTGCCCGAAAAAACGCCTGAAATTCCGGGCAAACTCCATCTTTTTCACAAGATATTCACGCCCCATTAACGCTCCCCATCAGTTCCATGAGCCAAACCACTTCGTGCCCCGCCTTTCGGGATGCAGATGGTCCCCTTTCTGCCGGCGTCATTGCGGCTTGTACGGGTGGAGGCGCAATGCGTTTCGTCTCCCTGCCGGTCGTCCTCTCCTTCCCGCGCCAAAGCAATTCTTTCGTGGATTTCGTCTTGCCTCGGCTATACTGCCTCCATGTTTGATGACTTGAACGACCTTTACCAAGAGGTCATTCTCGACCACTGCAAGAAACCACGGAACTTTCACGAAATTGCCGCCGCCACCTGTTCGGCCCAGGGACACAATCCCCTCTGCGGAGATCAGCTGAAACTGTTCTTGGTGATGGACGCCGACACGATCACCGACATCAGCTTTGTGGGTTCGGGCTGCTGCATTTCAAAGGCCTCGGCCTCCTTGTTGACGGAATTCGCCAAGGGCAAAACCAAAGCCGCCGTCGAACGCATGTTTGCCGAAGTTCATGATATGATCACCACCGGCAAGGTCGCCGCGAACGCCGGCAAGCTGGCCGTGTTCGCCGGGGTTTACAAGTACCCATCCCGGGTGAAATGCGCGATCCTCGCCTGGCACGCCATCATGAGCGCCCTGAAGGAGGGCGGCGGGGCCGTCTCCACCGAATCGGAAGCAGCCTGAGGCGGTGGGGCTCACCCCCCCTTGCCGCGGCTCGCATAAACCAGCCCGGCACCGGCGGTCACCAAAACCGCACCACCCACATACATCCACGTAATGCGGTTGTTAGTTGAACCGCTGAAGGTCTGATGCAATCTCCCCTTGAAAGTTTGGGCCTCGCGGTAGCCCCAGACCAGCAGACCCGCCCCGGCAACCAGAAAAATAATGCCCAACGTGCTTTTCATCGGTGTTGTTCCCTTCTTATGTCACATTCTATGGTTGGTCAGGCGCATGGCCAGAAACACCCCTTGAAACAAGGCGAACACAACCAGACAGGCGCCGGAAATACGTTCCATTTTAAGCAGCGTCTTGTCAGTAAATTTTTTCTGCCCCAGGGAGATGGCCCAGCTCAGGCACAGGAACCACAGGCCAACGCCCGCCGTCACGCCCGCCAGGCAGGCCAGTTTGCCCTCCCAATCCGGCCGCACCAGACCGCGGGAAATAAAAATCGCCCCGAGCACGATCCACCCCAGCAGCACCCCGGGGTTGGCCAGGGTGCGCACGAATCCCGTCATGAACGCCGAGTGCGGATGCAGGCGCTGTTCGAGTTTTAACTCAATGCGGTGCTCCATCCGCGCCATGGTGGGCACGGATTTGGACAGCAAAAACTTCACCCCCAGAAAGAGCATGAAGGCAAAGCTGAACACCTCCATCAGCGCCTTGATCAGGCCGTTTTCGAAAATGGCGGCAAACCCGGTGAACGCAATCGCGCAATAAATCATTTCCATCAGCGTCGCGCCCATCCCGATCATCGCCGCCCATTTGAATCCCCGGCGCGCGCCTTCGTTCAGAATGGTGATGTTGACCGGGCCGACTGGAATGGACAGCGCGACGCCGGCGAGAAATCCCGTCAACGCGGCAACCAGGAAAGGAGGCAGCTCCGGCATGATGGTCGCCTAGGCCGGGGCGGGCGGGTCCTCCTCATCCTCCAGGTCCTCCTCGATGATGTCCCGCCGGATGCGCCGCGAGATGTGTGGTCGCACGAACCCGTAAATCAAATAGGCGGTGAAAAACAGCGGGAGGATGAACATCAACGCCTTGCCCCGCGTCACCACAATGATTCCCAGCAACAAAATCGCGATCAGCATCCCGGGAAAAGACCGGGTGGTGCGCAGGTTCAGCACTTTGAAGCTCGGATACTTCACCCGGCTGACCATCATCCACGACAGAAACAGCATCAGGGTCGGCAGCAGATAGCGCCATCGGGTGTGCGTAATCCGCGCTTCCATCAAACCCATTTCGTTCAGCCAGATCATGAACAGCGTCAGCGAGGCCACCAATGCGGCAGCCGAAGGAATGGGAAAGCCGAGAAACTCCCGGCCGCCTCCCCCGCCCGGCGCGCCGGCCAGGGTGTTGAAACGCGCCAGGCGAAACGCGCCACACACCAGATAAATCGAGGCCACAAACCACCCCAACTCCGCGTATTTCACAAACACGTCCTTGAGCACAATCCGGTGCACCAGAAACGCCGGCGCGGCGCCAAAGGAAATCAAATCCGCCAGCGAATCAAACTCGCGCCCGAACGGGCTGTCCGCGCCCACCAGCCGCGCCACGCGACCGTCGAACAAATCAAAAACACAGGCGGCCAGGATGAAGGCCAGCGCCACTTTGATCGCCGAATAATCCCCGGCCCGCAGATCCGCCTCCACGATCTTGGTCAGGGCGACAAACCCGCAGAAGAGGTTCCCCGCCGTCAGGAGATTGGGCAGGAAATAAATCTTCAGTTTCGCCTCCGGCAGCGCCCCACCAGATTGCTGTTGATCATCAGCCATGCTTTGCCGTGAGGGGAGTTGCGCCAGACCCGGCTCCACCGCGCCCGCCACGTGCGCGTTCAGAGTAGGAGCGCGCCGTCGTTGCACAAAGTACAAAATCCACGGTTTTGTCCTTTTACGGGGCTTCATTCATTGGCACAGTGCGGACGTGGGGATTACTCTCCGCCAATTCAACGAAATGACCGCCCGCGTCCAAGGCGCCGGGCTGCGCCACGCCGCGCCACACCCCGCGCTGCCGCCGCTGCCGGCAACCGCCGCGCACCGGATCATTCTCGGCCTGGACCCCTCGCTGCGCGGCACCGGATACGGGGTCATTGCCACCCGGACGCCCCAACCGGTCGCGCTGACGCACGGCACCATTGTCTGTCCGCGGGACTGGCCGCATTCCCGGTGCCTCGCCCACATAGCGAAAACCGTGCGCGAAGTCGCCATGACGTTCCAACCGACGGTCTGCGCCGTCGAAGGATTGTTTTTCGCGCAAAATCTGAAAACCGCCCTTGTCATGGGCGAGGCGCGCGGCGCGGCGCTGGCCGCGCTGGCCGAAGCGGGCCTGGAGATTTACGAAATCGCGCCGCGCAAGGTGAAACAGGCCATTGTGGGTTACGGCGCCGCCCAAAAACTGGCCGTTGCCAAAATGGTGCAACGCCTCCTGGGCCTCGCCGTGCTGCCATCCGCCGATGCGGCGGACGCGCTGGCCCTGGCCCTGGCGCAGGCGCAAAACCTGGAACGTCGCCGGGGCCACTTGAAGCCTCTCCAGCCGGTGTAGATGCCCCATGTCCCCCGCACCCGACTTGTCCTTCCTGCAACCATCCCGCCTGCCGCCGGCGGACGCATCCCATCCGGCTGCCCGCGCGGCGGGCAGCCCGGGCCGTGCGCCGCACCGGTGCCCAACTGATCCACAATGATTTCATTTCTTCACGGCCAACTGGTGGAAGCCCTGCCCACGCAGGTGATCGTGGAGGTCCATGGCGTGGGTTATGACGTGCTGATTCCACTCTCGTCCTTCGATAAATTGCCCGCGCCCGGGGCGGAGATCAAAATCCTCACGCACCTTGTCGTGCGCGAGGACGCCCAGGTGCTTTATGGCTTCATGACCGCTCCGGAACGGGAGCTGTTCCGCATGTTGATCAATACCGTCAGCGGCATTGGACCGAAGCTGGCGTTGAATGTTTTGAGCGGCATGAACCCCGTTGCGTTCCGTGGCGCGGTGGCGCAGGGCGACGTCAAAGCCCTCTCCCAAATTTCCGGGGTGGGCAGGAAGACCGCCGAGCGCATCGTCGTGGAACTGCGTGACAAGATCGGAGCGGCCGGCGCCTGGGAGGCCGCCAGCGCCCGGCACGGCCTGTCCGCCACGGAGCAAAAGCTCAACGACGCGGTGCTGGCCTTGATGGCTCTGGGCTTCAAACCGGCGGAAGCACATGAATCCGTGCGCGCCGCGCTGGCCATGCTGGGCGATAACGCCGGGATCGAGGCGCTCGTCCGGGTGGCTTTGAAAAAAGGTGCCTGATGGCCGCCCCCTCCGAATTCGATGCCCTTGCGGGCAGGCCGCGCATTCCTCGGCGCTCCGGGGTGATCGTTCCGCATCAGGCCAATGGCTGGCAGAGATTGTTTGCGCGCCTCATCTGGTTGTCCGTTTGCGCCCTGAGCGCCACCGTGCGGGTCCGGATCACCGATCAAGCTGGTTATTTGTCCGGAGCCTCGGCTACACCGGTCATTTTCGCCGTCTGGCACAACCGGCTGGCGCTGGTGCTGAGTCTGTATGCCCGGCTGGTGCAACGCCGGCAGCCGGGCCGCCGCATGGCCGCCCTGGTGAGCGCCAGCAAGGACGGCGCTCTGCTGGCGCGGGTGCTGGAGTTGTTCCAAGTGGAGCCGGTCCGCGGCTCCTCCTCCCGCCGCGGACCGCAAGCGTTGCGCGAACTGGTCACCTGGGGTGGGAACGGTTGCGATCTGGCCATCACCCCCGACGGCCCGCGCGGACCACGGTACTCGGTGCAGGAAGGCATTGTCGCCCTGGCGCAGTTGACCGGACGTCCCATCCTGCCCGTCGCCTACGATCTGAATTGGAAGCTGCAATTGCGCAGTTGGGACCGCTTTCAAATCCCCCTGCCCTTTGCGCGCTGCCACGTCTGCACGGGACGGCTGATTCACGTGCCGCGCGAGGCTTCCGCAGTCGAACGGGAACAGTTGCGCCGCCAGTTGGAAGACGCGTTGCGCGAAATCACCCGCGATTGATGGACGTCGCGGGCTTGTGAAAACACCCCTCACCGCGCCGGCCCGAGGCCCCGTCGCCAGCCGCGGAAACCAGGCACTGGATTACTTCCTCAGTTTGTCCAGTTCCGCCGTAAATTTCTTCGGTCCGCCTTTCATGTAGCCCAGCTCGCCCACTTTTTTGCCCTCGCCATTAAGCACGATGATGGTTGGATATCCCCTGATGTTGTACTTCGCCGCCAGTGCATCGTTCGCCTTTTTCTGCTCCGCGCTCAGCTTTTTCTTCATCGGGAAATCCACCTCCACGCAAACCAGATTCCGCTTCGCATAGTCCGCAAATTCCGGTTGCGAAAAGACCTCCTTGTTCAATTTGATGCACCAACCGCACCAATCCGAACCGGTGAAATCCAGCAGCACCAGCTTGTTTTCCGCCTTGGCCTGCGCCTGTGCCTTGACGGCATCCGTCAGCCAGTTGACCGCGTCCGCCGCCATCACCCCGGTCAGGGCGAGGGCTGTGATCGTTCCCAAAATAAGTTTTTTCATAATCATTCCGTAGTTTAGCAACTTCTGCTTAGACGGCCAGCTCTGCTTTCTGTTCAACGTCCGTGCGCCGGCCGGCAACGATCGTCGCCACCGGCCGCCCTCGCAACCGCCAGCCATAGAACGGATTGTTCTGCGCCTGGCTCGCCGTTTCGCTCCGCTGCCAGACCCACGCCCGGTCCGGATCAAAGAGGGTCACATCGGCATCTGCACCGACCGCCAGTGTCCCCTTGGACAACCCCAGCAGACGTGCCGGGGCGACGGTGTACTTCGCGATCAGCTCGGCCAGCCCCAGCCGCCCCGCATGATACAACTGCATGAGGGCCAGGGAGAACTCAACCTCCAGTCCCGTGATGCCAAACGGCGCGCTGTCAAACTCCACCTCCTTCTCGAAATCACAGTGTGGCGCGTGATCGCTGCACAAAATTTCAATTGTTCCGTCCACAATCCCCTCCAATACCGCCTCCCGGTCCCGGGCCGAGCGCAGCGGAGGATTCATTTTGAAATGGGTGTCATAACTCGGCCAGGCGGGCAGTTCGGCAGGCGTCTCCGGCCAGCCAAACGCCGAAAACAGGCTCCGGCCGTCCCGGGCCCAAAAGGATTCGCTGCCCGCAATCGCCGCATCCGTCAGAGTGTAATGGTGCGGGCAGGCCTCCCCCGAGATCGGCAACCCGCGGCGTTTCGCCTCGCGCAACAACGCCACGCTGCCCGCCGTGCTCACATGCTGACAATGCACCCGCGCGCCCGTCACCTCCGCCAGGAGAATGTTCCGCGCCACGATGACCTCCTCTCCCGCCGCCGGCCAGCCCTGCAAACCCAGGCGCGTGCTCCACTCGCCCTCATGCATGACTCCGGTCGTCACCAGCGCGTAATCCTGGCAATGATCCAGCACCGGCAAATCAAACATCCGGGCATATTCACAAGCCCGGCGCATCAACTCGTTGTTCTGCACGCAATGCCCGTCATCCGTGATCGCCAGCACCCCGGCCCGCTGCAGCGAGCCGATGGGCGCCAGTTCCTCGCCGGCAAGGCCCTTGGTGATGGCGCCGGCCACAAAGACATTGGCCAGCTGTTGCCGCCGGGCGCGCGCGCTGACCAGCGCAACCGTCCCGGCATTGTCAATCGTCGGCGCCGTGTTGGGCATGCAGAGGACCGAGGTGAACCCGCCCTTCGCCGCCGCCGCCGCCCCGCTTGCAATGGTTTCCTTCGCCGTCTGGCCCGGCTCCCGCAAATGCACGTGCAAATCAATCAACCCGGGACAAACCACCAACCCCTGCGCGTCCAGCGTCTCCGCGCCCGACCCCGGCTCCGTCCCCGCTTCCGCCCCGACCGCCACAATCTTCCCGTCGCGGATGAACACATCGGCAACCGCATCGAACCGGTTGGCCGGGTCAATTACCCGCCCCCCCTTGATCAGCAGAGAACTCATCGGAGAAGCAGGCTAACGACCGCGCATTGACAACGCAAGCGCACCCGGTATGATTCGCACCGGGTCGGTGCGGGCGTAGTTCAATGGTAGAACGGCAGCCTTCCAAGCTGCACACGAGGGTTCGATTCCCTTCGCCCGCTCCAATCAAATCAAGGGATTTCTCACCGCGCTTCGGTTTTGACACAGTTTTGCAACACTTTCGCCCGGAAAAAGAATTTGCTTCCCAAAAGCCTGGCGCATGCGGCCGCATGCCACGTCCGGGGTTTCGCCGTCCCGGCAAAAGATCAGCACCGAAGCCGATGCCAGCGCCGTCCTGCAACGCAACGGTATCTGCACTCCCGATGAAATCCGCAAAATCCTGGCGGCAACCAGTTCAACATTACGACTAACATTGGAGATCAAAGCCTTCTCCGGCGTGCGAACCGAAGAAATTGTGAGGCTTGGGTGGGTGACGTGACGCAGCTTTTTCAGGCCGTGTGAAGTGTTAGTCTGGGCCGAAGCAAGGACCAGACGATGAACGGCCAACGGTATACGACGGAAGACAAGATACGGCTATTGCGGGAAGCGGATCGTGGCGAGCGAACCATCCAAGCGATCTGCCAGGAGGCAAACAGCTCGGAGGTGACGTTTCACCGGTGGAAGAAGCAGTTTGGGCACCTG
>JAKQDQ010000029.1 GCA_029573725.1 Verrucomicrobiota bacterium | reverse complement strand
GGCGGTGGCGTTTGACGAGGTGGGCACCAAGGAGATCCCTGGAGACGGCCACAACCCGCGCATCGTGGAGTATCACCAGGCCACGTCACTCAAGGCCACCAGCGATGAGGTGCCGTGGTGCAGCTCGTTCGCAAACTGGGTCGTAAAGCAGGCCGGCATCAAGGGCACCGGCAGCGCGGCGGCGCGCTCCTGGATGACATGGGGCCGGCCGCTGAGCACTCCGGTGTATGGATGTATCGTGGTGATGAAGCGCGGCAAAAACCCGGGCGCCGGCCACGTCGGGTTCTTCGTCGCCAGCCTGGGTGACAACCACATCCGGGTGTTGGGCGGCAACCAGTCAGACGCTGTGAACATCGCCACGTTTCGGCGCTCCAGCGTGCTGAGCTACCGCTGGCCGGTTGGCTTCGACCTGCCCGGCCAGAATGAATAAAACCGGGGGAGGGGTGACGGCCATGAAACTTAAAAAATTTTTCGGTTTCGTGCTGGTGCTGGCCATGCTGGTCACACCGGCGTGCGCCATCGAGTGGTTTAGCGTTGCGAACATCTACGACGTGGACTACGGCAACCACCGGCGGCTCTACATCAACATGAGCATCCCGGACTGGTATCCGTACTATGGCCAGGCGGCCATCCGGGTGTATTTCGCCAAGGGGCACGCCATCGGCAACGAGTTGCCGCAGTTCGACAACATGTTGCTCTACGTGCCAACCTACGGATTCACTTTTGATCGCGTGTTCTGGGTGGCAAAGCCAGACAAGCTGGCCGGGGTTTGGAACCTGCGGGTGGACATCGAAAACGTGTACCAAACGGTGCTGGCCACCAGCGGCGAGTTTGAGTGGGTGTTTGCCGAGGACGCGCCCGTGGTGCCCACGGAGTGGGTGGCATCGGTGCCGTGGGCGGTGTGTAACGACCTATGGCAAACATCCATTGCGCTGCACAACCCGACGGACCAGCCCGTCACGGCCACGCTGGCGTTCTACTCGGCCACTGGCCAGCAAGTGGCACCCGGCGGCATGTTGTTCATCGAGCGGTATATCCCGCCATACGGCATCAGCGCGTTTTATATCGACGACTTTTTCCCGCCCGGGGCGGTGTTTGCCGGCAGCATCCTGATGAGCGCCGACGCGCCGCTGGACTATCTGTACCTGACCACCGACGGCACGGGCTACCTGACGTATTGCACCAAGTTCGAGTAAGGCGGCCGGCCACGCACCGGCCGCCTGTTTTGCCACACAAGGGGGAGTGATATGGGGAGAAAGATTGCCACCGTCGCCGCCGCAATCTGCCTGCTGGTGCTCACGCTGATGGCCGTCGCCAGCTTGGTGCAGGTTGTGTTGGCCGACACGGGACCACCGGCGGCCACCCCGGCGGGCGACAATGCCAGCAACGGCATATCGGAGCGGTCATGGGTGAGCGTTGTCCTGGCCGTGTTCGCCATGTTTCAGGCCGTGCTGGCCTATTTCGTTAAGTCAAAGCTGGACAGCTTTATGACCAAGGAGTCCTGTTTGGCGCGCATGAGCCTGTGCCGCCACGAAGAGCTTGACCCGATCCACGAACAGCTCGTGCCGCTGCGGGAGACGCGGGCGGCGCTGTGCGTGCGGCTGGACGGCATTGAGCGGCGGCTTGACAAGATCGAGCGGGGCTTTGAGGCGTTCGACAAAAAAATCGACAGCATGGCGCAAGCCATCGCCAAGCTGCGCGAGTTGGAGTCACAATGAGAGACGCGCTGCAGGGCACCCGCAAACTGATCGTGTTTCTGGCCGGCATCGGCGCCACGATCCTGGGGGCCGCGTTCGGCTGGATCGACGGCGGCGTTTTTCGCGACCTGATTGTCGCCTGCTCGCTGATCTACTCTGGCGCCAACGTAGCCAATTTTTACGCCAACACGCGCACAAACGGCCGTAGCGCCAAAAAGGTGTCGCCCACGTAGTAAACACGCCGCCAATCGCGCCACGTTGGCCGTAGGCGCGTTTTTGACGCGCACCAGCATATTGGTGGAGATATGGTGAAAAACATCGCCCTGGCCGTTTTAAGCGTTTTTTTGGCCGCATCTACAGTGGTGGTTATAGTTTTGGCGGTTGAGGCGCACCAGACGGCGGTGGAGGCCCGGGCGGCCATCCAGCAGGCGAACAAGACCATGAACAGCTACCGGGGCATCGCCGTGGACCTGCGCCGAGCCGTCACGCACAACCAGGAGCTGCAGCGCCAGCTCCAGGCGGCCACGTTCGGCTCCATCGATTCGCTTAACCTGAGCCTATCAAAATCATTGGATACTGTTAACTCCCGCGCTGACGCCACGCTGACGAACATTGACGGACTCGTCACAGATGCGCGGGTGCTGGTGCGTAATACGGACCTGTCGCTTAACGATCCAGACTTCGGGGTGCTGCCGGCGGCGGCCGAGGCGATCCGGACGCTGGACGGCCGCGTGGCGGTGTTCTTTGACAATGACTTGCAAGGCCTGACCGATGCCACCTGCACCAGCATCCAGCAGGCCGGGGCCGACGTGCACGCGATCCTGGGCAGCCCGGATATCCCGATCATATTGCAGCAGGTGCGCCTGACGATGGAGAACGGCGAGCAGGCGACGTGTTACGTGGCCCAGATCACGCATAGCGGGGCCGAGCTGGCGCAGCATTACACCGACAAACTGGTCCGGCCGAGCGGGTGGGACCGG
>JAKQDQ010000024.1 GCA_029573725.1 Verrucomicrobiota bacterium | reverse complement strand
TCCGGCTCATAGACATATGGGATGCCCATAGCATCGAACCAGACAGCCCACCGTGCCTCCAGCCGGGAACGGAACTGTACACCGTTGTACTGTTGGCGCACAACGTTAAACTTATATATTCGCTCCCGCTTTTCCATGCTTGTTCCTTCCGTGTTTTGTTACCCGGCGGGCGGGCGCAAATCCAGGGACACCCGCCGCCGGGGTGCGTCACAATGACGCGTTAAAACGGTATGGTTTCGCCATCTTCGGTGGGCAGGTTCTCTTGGGCCTCGTCCTTGTCCAAATACTGGCGCACCTTATTCTTTTTTGCGATGCCGCCGTCCGAGCGCGTGTACTCGTCAACGAACACTTCGGCCCGGCCGGTGCAGCCCTCGACGGCGTCCCAGTTCATGACGAACGGCTCGCCGTGCTTTTTCATGCCAATCGCGCGAAAGAACGCCGACAGTTTCCACTCACTGGCGCGGGTCAGTACCAGGTACTCAATCACACTGGCCGATTGTGCGCCGTCATACACGTCCAGTGTCACTACCGCCATCGGCGCGCCGCTGCTGTTACTGGTCGTCTTGTCCAGTTTCGTCACGCGGAACGAATACGTGCCGGGTGCCAGCAGGTTTTGCGCGGCCGAGTCGTTTGTGATAGTCCCGTTCCAGTCCATGTAATCGTTGTTTCCCATTGTCTAATCTCCTGTTGGGGTTGGTTGTTTTGCGGTTATGCGAACCGCGCTTTTTCTGCAACTTCAATCTGAACGGCCAGTGCAGCCGCCAGCGTTTTCAGTTCAATCAAGGACGCATCGCGCGCGGGCTTGCCGCAGGTGGACTGTGCAAACGCGCCCATCTCCTTATTGTTCCATGCCAGCGTTTTTTGTGCGGACAGTATTTCGCGCATGATTTGACGATGCGCGTCGGCGTTGTCCAGGCTGGCGGCTCCCTGGTCTACAGGCGCGTCCGGCACCACGGCGGGTTCGGCCCGGTCTCCCGCGTCCAGCCAGTCGCGCAGGGTGGTGACAAGTTCGGACTGTGTGCCCGGCTTGATCCACGTCTTACCATCCAGGGCGGCACACCTGGTTTTGGTGATCATCAGCGCGTGTTCGTGGTCCATGTCGGCGACCACGTCGAACTCGTAGTCCATGCCTTCACGCTGTATCGGGGCCATGCCGATTTTGCGCGGCACCTGTTTACCGCCAATGGTTTCCAGTATATACTCTGTCTTCGCGCGCAGCGTAGCGATGACGTGCACGGGCGCGGACAGCATGGCATCCACCAGCCGGTTGTGTTCCGGCGTGACATCTCGCCACGCGACATAACTATTGCCTTTCGCGCGGCGGCTTGCATTGTCCACCATCTCCAGCGCGCCGCCAGGCCCGTTCCACGCGTGGGACAGCGAATCGATTATTATGCAGTCGAATCCCGCCTTTGCCGCGTCGTGGATTTTCTCAACATACCTGGCGGGCGCGCAGTTGTCTGTAATGTAGTCCACAGAAAAGTCGAACAGGTCGGCGTACTTTTCCGCGCTGCGGTGCTCGGTGTCGATTAGCGCAATCTTGCCCTGCGGCCCTACCAGCCCGCGCGCCACGGCCAGTGCCGTGAACGTCTTGCCCGCGCCCGCCGGGGCGACAATTCCCAAGCGTAATTTAAGTTGT
>JAKQDQ010000085.1 GCA_029573725.1 Verrucomicrobiota bacterium | reverse complement strand
GCGCGGCCCCGGCGAATTGCTCGGCCAGCAGCAAAGCGGCCTGCCCCGCTTCCGCTTCGGCGACCTCGCCGCCGACTTCGACCTCATCCAGCAAGCCCGTGAACTGGCGGCGCGCCAGCCCGAGGCCTGATCCACGCCCCGCTCAGACGCCTACGCCCCGTCCATCCAGGGCATGGCCGCTTCTTTGGATGGCGCTTGTTCGTTTTGTTCGGATTGTTCGGCTCCATCCGTGGCCGGCGTCGGACTGTCAGCGCTGGAATAGATGCGCCACACGGCATTATGGTCTGCGACCACCCCTCGCTCCCGCAGCCAGGCCGCGATTTCCCGTAGGGAGAAGCCTTTCTCATCCTTGAGCACTCGGATGGTATCGCGATAATCGCCCAAACAACGCCGGCGCGGCTCTTGTTGCGCTTCGGTCCGCAGCTTTTGCGGGTCCGCCAGAAATCCTTCCGCTTCCATACCCCCCTACTTTACGCGAACAAATAGAACAGTCAAGAACAAACCAAACATATCCCAAGCCGAAGCCAAGAACCCCGCCTCCGGACTGGGAGACGCCCCCGCCGGAGCCTGGGACGCCTCGATTTGGGGCCGCATTTGACCTCTGCGGGGCTTGTGCACTCCAATATCCCGGCCGGGGCATGCCCCTCGTTCCAACCTTTTGGAGCGCTCAGAGGCCCGCCCGGGCTCGTTTGCGGCCCAATTCCTGGCGGAGGGCGTCGAGCGGCAGCGTATTGACCACGTCCTCGCGGGTGAGCCAGCCTTTGCGGGCAATCCCCGCGCCCAGGCGCAGAAAACCGGCGTGCTCGGCCCGGTGGGCATCGCAGTTAATCGCGCATTTGACGCCCCGGGATTTGGCGTAGGGCCAATGCCGCCAATCCAGGTCGAGCCGCTGCGGATGGGCGTTCAATTCAATCCAGGTGCCCGTTTCCGCGCAGGCGTCAATCACCGCCCGCGCGTCCACCGCGCTCGGCTCGCGCTCGAGCAGCAGCCGCCCGGTCAGGTGCCCCAGGATATGGACGCACGGGTTTTGCGCGGCGCGGATGAGCCGGCGCGTCATCTCCGC
>JAKQDQ010000009.1 GCA_029573725.1 Verrucomicrobiota bacterium | reverse complement strand
TAGCACCCGGCCACATCCAAAAGTTCGTTTCCCCACTCTGCCGGTCAATCCAGCCGCTATACATCGAGCTTTTCCAGTATTCGTAGGTCGGCCCTAATTGACTTGGATTGCCCCACTGAATGTAATCGTAGTAGTAGCATAACGAGCCTGGGGAACAGGCGAAAATCAACTCAGGCAGGCCCGGCGAGTGATTCGGCCAGAAATGGATTTCCGCGTGCCTGCGTGGTGAGTACTGGGAAAACATAATGAACGAACTGGCGTCAGATTGACTCGGCGTGAACCAGAGGGTGGTCTGGTTGGTGGTGGCACCAGCAAAAGTTCGATTGGTCACAATAATTTTCGAGCTGTCGGGTGCGCCGCCGTCTTGAAACAGCGTCACGTTGGTCAGTGTAGCGTTGCGCGGCACCGGCACGTTGGCCAGCCCGCTCCCGTCCCCCGCCAGCGTGCCCGTGTAACTCCATCCGGTGTCCGTTCCCGCCAGCGTGTTAGTCCCCTTGACCAGCGTCAGGTTGGTGGCATTGAGGTCGGGCGCGAGGTTGGTGGCCGTGCCCGAACCGCCGCCCGTCTGCATCAGCAGCGCGTAGGCATTGGCGTCCAGCAAGTTGGTTCCCAGTGTGCTGTCGGCAATCTGGTTCGACTCAATCCCGCTTAGCCGGTCCAGCGGGACGGTGCCGTCTGACAAGGTCGAGGCGTTCAGGTTGGTCAGATTTTCGCCGTTGCCCGTAAACCCATACCCGGAAATGATTTCGCCATCGGAAACCAGGGTTAAATCGTTGTATAGTTTGAAACCAATATCATCCTGCCCGATGTTCATTAAATAGCTTCCCCCGAATGAAATCCACTGCCCCCCGCCCCCCGGCGCGGAGGCATTCGTGATCAGCAGATTTCCGTAGCCGGACGTATTATTGCTGTTTGTCAGAATCAAATTGCCTTTCAAAAATAAATTGGTTTGAACGTTCAACACGTAATCGTTTTTAACTGCCCACGGCGCATTCGTAATCGCCGTGAACGGCCACTCCGTTTGCCCAGTCCCGCCATCCCCCGTCGCATTCACATACGTCACCCCCGGCCCCGTGCTGAACACCACATTCGATCCCGGCAGCAAATTCCACGGCCCATACGTCGCCGCGTGCCGCCCCTGCCAGGCATGCGCCTGGCGGATCAGGTTCGTCACGTTCAGCAGCGCGCCAGTATTCGTGGCCGGCACGCTGAACCAATTCGTGGTCGTGATCGTCGGCCCGTAAAACTCCACCCGGTAATCCCCCCACACCAGGTTGCTGATCACCACACTCCCCCCCGCGCTCGTGCTCCGGTAAATCCGGTCATGCGTCGTCAGCCCCAGCGGATTCGCCGCGTCAATCAGCTCCGGAAACACCGCCAGCCCCCGCGCCCCTTGGGGCGCCAGCGCGGCGTTGTAAAAATCAAACTGCACATGCGTCCCCGCCTCCTCCCCCAGCCCCGCCAGCCCCAGCAGCCCCGCCGCCAGGCACGTCAGAATTATTCGTTTCATCATGCTCCTCATTCTATCGCTCTCCCGGCTTCCGCCCGGGCGCGGGCCGCTCCGGCGCCGCCGTCACCGGGCCGGTGATCTCCAGCGCCCGCAGCTCCCTCAGCCCCAGCCCCTTCGCCAGCGCCTTCATCACCGCCAGCCGGAAATTCAGCTCCGCCGCCGTCGGATACTCAATGCGGCAATTCGCCTCGTGAATGCGCACCAGTTGCGCCCGTTCGGTAATCTCTTCTTTGCTCGCGGCCATACAATGGCCACCCGGTCAACCGTCCCCCACCGCCTCACCACCGCCCCGTCGGACACTCCAGCGCCGCCCGCCACCGCGCCTTCCCCAGGCACCCCCACTCCCGCCGCCGCCCGCAAAGCTCCGTAAAATCCTCCACCACCAGGTGCTCGCACCCCCGGCACGCCGCCTCCCGCGCCGCCAGAAACGCCGGCCGCGCCGGATTCAACCCCGTCCCCGCCGCCCGCGGCCGCCCCCGCGCGCCGGGCGGAGCATTCAAATCAATCACCCTCCTCATCCCGGTTCCGCCCCGCACATCCGCGCGCCGATCACATGCTCATACCCCAGATACCGATACCCCTTCGGCAGCGCCGTCACCCCATCCGCAGCAAACCGCCCCTCCTGGCAAACGCAATGTTGCATCGCCAGCCAAACCAGCCACGGCGTCAGAATCTCCGGCGTCTCATTCGGCACCGCCGGCCGCTCCGCCGGGCCCACCGGCTGCAGCGCCGCATACACCGGCTCCGTCGTGTGCTCCGCGTACGTCGGCGCCAGCGCCGCCCCCGCCGGATACCAATTCGCCGGCCGCACCTCCAGGCACTCCACCAACGGCCGATGCGGCCAAATCACCTTCGGCGGCGCATCCGCGCGGCAACCCCCGTCATCCTCCTCATACTCCACCGCATAACCCGGATACTCCTCATCCTCCTCCCCGGGCGGCTCGAGATCCGGCGCCTGCCACCACAAATCCACCATCGCCTGGACAAAAAACGCCGACCACCGGCTCCCGCACCGCCCATCCAGCGTCACATTCCCAAACCCAAACGTCCGCCCATGCGGAAAAGCGTCAATCGGCTCCTCATCCTCCTCATCATAATTCGGGCTCAAACACATCACCGCCGGCCAGCAGCGATCAAATTGCAAGCAGTCCCGGATAATCGCCTCCGCCGTCCCCGGATCATTCGGCGTCGCGCGAAAATCAAACCGATGCCGCACCAGCGAAAAACTCCCCTTCCCATCCGCATCATGCCACCAGAACCCCGGCGCCCCATGCGACTTCACCCGCACATACCCAGCGCCGGGCGCCGCGCCCGCATACGTGAACGTCCCGCCGTCCACGCCCGTCACCGTGTAGCCGCTCCCGCCGTTGTCATCCACCGTCAGCCCGTCGCGCGTCGTAAAATCCACCTTGTCCCCCGCCCGAAGATACTCCGCCGCCCGCTCCAGCGTCACCGTCACCGTCCCGCCATCCTCCGCAAACTCGCACCCCCGATCCCCCTCAATCGGCCAGGCATCGGGATACGCCGCCAAATCCCGGTCGCCGCCACACGGCCCAAACCAATTCTGCGACTTCCAGGGCAACTTGATCTCCGCGTACTTCTGCAGCCACAAATCCCCGCCCGGAAACAAGATCACCCAGGCCCCGTGCGGAAACTGCGCCGCCATCACCGTATCCGTCCACTGCGTCGCCGTCCGCGGCATGCACGCATCCGTCGGGTCCAGCGCCCCGCTCCCGCCGCTCCAGGCCCCAGAATACTGGTACTGGGTAAAATCGCCCCCCGCCGCGCGCCACTGGTAATTCACATGCCGGTGATCGAAGTGCCCCCCCAGCACCCAGGAGAAATCATACGTCACCTCCAGCAAATCCGCGTGCGGCGCAAAACACGACCCCACCGCATCCCCGCCCACCGTCAGCGGCGCCTGGCACGCCAGCGGATTCAGCTCCGGATCATCCACCACCGTCACCACCCCCACCCCATACTCATCCCGCGCGAAGGTATAATGCGTCCCCGCCGCCCCCACAAACGCCTCCACGTATTCCCCCGCATCCTCATCCCAATACAACCGCCGCACCTTCGTCACCGTCGCGCCCAGGTAAGCCAGCTTGTGCTCCGACCCATAATTCGGCGCCTCAAAATACTCCACCTGCGATTGCCCCTCCCACCGCGCCTCCGGCCAGCCGCGCGCAAACGGCTTCCCCAGAATTTCCCCCGTGTAACCCGCGTTCCCATCCACATACGCCGCCGCCCCGAAATTCGTCGCCACCCCATCCGGGCTCACCGCCTGCGGCACCTCATCATACGTCACCAGCGGCGCCACCGTCGTAAATCTATCTCGCCGCCACGGATACACCGCGTCATCCGCCAAATCCCACAACGCCAGCAGCTCTTCGGCATCTTCCTTAACCTCCGCCGCGGTGTAGGGATCGCTCAACGTCGCCGTAAACACCAAATCCACCGCCCAGGTGCGCGAGATTCCCGGCCCGGGCTCCACGCTCCCCAGCGTAAACGTCGCCTCCGTCGCCCCCACATCCGTCGCCTTCAAAATCGCCTCCGCAAACCCCACCGCCCCGTCAATCGGCCCATTATACGGATTCGTCTCCGCTCCCGGCCCGCCATACAACCCGCACGCAATCACCTGCCCAAGAATAGACGACACCCCCCCCGGAGGCGCGGCAACATGCTCGCTGCCGGTCACCCGCTCCCATTCATCCTCCTTATCCGTCTCCGTAATGACCCCGCTATGCCGATTCACCAGGTATTCCCGCACGTACGACAGCGAATACACCGTTGGTGCCGCCCCGTCCGGATCCCACGTCATCGTCCCGCTCAGCTCCCGCCGCACCCGTAAATACCGCGTCTGATCCGGCACCTCTCCCGGCGTGGCACACCCATCCTCACTCGTAAAACTATACCGTCCATGCCACACCTTCCGCGCCTGGACATTCTTACACCCCAACTTCTGGCACCGCGCCAGATTCGCCACCTCCCCCTCAAGCTCCCGGTAGCAATTCAAATCCACCCGCTCCTGCCCCGCCGCGCACGCCGCCGCAAACTCGGCCCTGCTCCATAGGCCGCACGGTGGCTTAGTGTGCGCCGTGTTGCACCAATCTTCAGAACCCCAAAGCGGCGCTGCCCCACTGCACTCGCCCTCACCGTACGGACTGCCTACGGGCCGTTCATAGGGCGGAACGGTTCCCGGTGCGCCCGGGAACTCGCCCGGGCAGCGCCAATTCACCACCCGGGTCATATTCTCCCACTTCGGCACCCGCGCCTCCGCCCGCCGCCAATGCTGAAAACACCCCCCCGGCCGGCGATCCAGCGCCGGCCAGCTCCCCGGCGCTACCGGATTACACGGCGGACGATACGGCAGCCCCGTATGCACATCACGCCAGCGGACACGGGCTCGACGGGCCGCCCCCGCCCGCCTTGCGCTTCGGCTCCACCTTCACCCCCCGCGTCGTCCGGCTCACCAGCGCCCCCGGCGTCTCATTCACCCGCAGCGCCAGAATCGAACGCTGCACCCATTGCGCCCAGCGCTTGAATGCGCTGTTCCCCTGCGGCATCGGCGGAGTATTCTCAACCATAAATCACGTCGCCAAATCATACAGCCAGATGCTCCACTGCTCCAGCCAGTACTCCGTCGAAATCTCAATCCGCCCATTCGCCGCCGTGCTCTCCGCGCTCGCCAGCTTCCGCCAGCTCCACAAAAACCCCGCCCGCTCCGGCGGCGCCGGGATATGCTCAATCTTCCACTTCAACCGCCCGGGCAGCGGATTCTCCCACAACACCGGATTCGTCACCTCCGCAATCAGTTGCTTCGTCGTATACAGCCGCTCCACATTCACCTCGGCGATATTCGCGTCATACGCCGCCGGCGCGTTCGTCACATGCCGCAGCACATACTGGCTCACCGGAAAATGATCCTGCTGCCGCTGCGCGTGCTCAAACGCCTCCGCAATCTCATCCCACTCCTCCGCCGTCACACTCCCGAACACCGGATTCTCCGCCAGCTCATCCAGCGTCAGCCCCTCGTCCACCCCCCGCTTCGCCGCGTTCAGCATCGCCGCGTCAATCCCCAGCAGCCGGTTATGCTCCCAAATGCTCTTCTGCAGCTCATTCGCCGGCATCTCCCACCGATCCACCGGCATCACCTCGTTCGGGTCCCCCTCCGCGCTCTCCACCGCCTGAATCTCAATCGTATGACTCGTCCCCGTCGATCGAATGCGATACGGCTGCTTCCAAAACCGCGCCTCCGCCGCCAGCGCGTCAATCGCCGCCGCGCTGATCGAAGTCCACACCTTCGACCGCACCTGCCCCCGGTTCGGGTCCCACGTCACCGTATCCGGCTGCCGGATCGCCGCGCTAATTCCCTTCGCTCCGGCCGGAATTCCCATCGCTAAAATCCCTCCAGCTCCAGCGTCCGCTCCCCGCGCTCCGCAATCCGCCGCACATCCTTCTCAATCCCCAGCACCGCCCGCTCCATCCCCGACACCCCCGCCGTATAAGCCCCAATCCGCTGCAACGCATTCACATCCGCCGTCGCCACCAGCCCCCGCCCCGAAGCATCCCGCACCGCCAGCAACTGCGCCCGCAGCTCCTCCACCTTCGTCTGCTCCTCCAGGCTCCGCAGCTCATCCCCCGCCGCCAGCGCCGCCGCCGCCCGCTCCTGCGCCGCCGCAATCCTCTCGTTCAGCGCCGCCCGCTTCTCCTCCGCGCTCAACGTCCGCAACGTATTGCTGAACACCCGCTCCGCCAGCGCCGCCCGCGCCCGCTCCAGCTCCTCCAGCTCCTTCTTCGTCTTCCCGATCACCACCGGCCCGTGCAGCTTGTCCGGCTCCGTCGTGCTCGTCACCGTAAAACCCCCAAACGGATCCGACCCCTCACCCCCAAACACCGGCCCTTGCGGGCGGCTGCGGCTGAACGCCTCTTTAATCCGCGGCCAAACCGCCCGCCACAACTCCTTCGGCGCCTCCACCGCCGCGATATACCCCTTCCCCGCCAGCTCCGCCGCCTTCCGCTTCAAATTCTCAAACCCCTCCGCCGCCTCATTCATCCGCTGCACCTCTTCCTCCGACAGCAGCGTCACCGGCCCCAAATTGTGCAGCTCCTGAAATGCCGCCAGCAGCTTCGCCCCGCTCTTCCCCATCAGCTCCATCCCCGCCACATCCTGCTCCTCCGTAATCGTCCCGCTCCCCGCCACCTCGATCATCCGCTCCAACACCTGCTGCGTCGAAATCGTCGCATCCCGCAGCGCCTCCATCGGCACCTGAAACTTCGCAAACCCGCCCAGGTCGCCCGACGCCACCGCCTGCACCCGCGCCTTCTCCAGCTGAAACAACGCCGACCCCAAATCCTCCGCGCTCAATCCCGTCCGCTTCGCCGCGATATCCCACTGCTGAATCGTCTCCGCCGAAACCCGAAACTGCCGGCTCAAATCATGAATCCGCTCCGCCATCCCGAACGCATCCCGCACCAGCGCCCCCACCGCAAACGCCCCCAGCGCCTGCTTGATCGGCAGCGTCAATCCCGACGCCATGTTCTTCCCCGCCTGGCTCGCCACCCGCTGCGACTGCGCCAGCTTCTCCTGAAACCCGCTCGCATCCAGCCCCAGCACCGCCATCAAACTAGGCATCCCGCGCCACCTCCTTCTTCCCCGCCGCCGCCCGATCCTGCGCCTCGCACCACTCCAGAAACTCCACCTCGTCCGCGTTCAAAATCTTCAAATTCCCCTGCGCCTCCTGGTAAGCCGCGAAATGCCAATACGCCAGCCCCAGCGGATAATCCAGCGCCTCCTCCTCCGTCCGCCCCAAACGCCCCACCAAAAACTGCACCACCCGCGCCAGCAGCGGCGCCCCCGCCGCCCGGCCACCCGAGCCCATCCCCTCCACCGCCGGCACACTCGACCCCGCCCGCCGATACGCCTGGAACTCCCCCAGCGCCCGCGCCAGCCGCGCCCCCCGGCACCGCCGCCGCCACACCCACACCTTCACCAGCGTCAGCCACCGCCGATGCTGCTCCGCCAGCTCCCGCCACCCATGCGCGCAAATCCACACCGCCTCCACTATCTGCGCCGCCGTCGCCCCCTCGCACTCCCCCGCCAGCGGATTCCCCAGCGCCTCCAGCCACAACGCATGCCCCACCGCGTACGGTCGCAGCGGCAAATTCAAAACCTTCGTGGGCGCTGGCACCGCTGCCCGGGCGAAAGCGGCGTCGCTCATACCTCAAGTCGCCGTCGTCGTCGCCGCCGTCTGCTGCGCCGCATCCGCGTACTTCCGCAGCTTGATCGTCGAACCCCCCGCCTTCGTGTCGCTCAAATCAATCGTCGCGCCCCCCACATACTGCCACGTCGCATTCAGCCACCCCAAATCAAACCCCGACAACACCACCGGCGCATACGGCGCCAGAAACACCGCCGCCGCCTTCGCCGCCGCCTGGCTCGCCCCCGTCAGCTTCACCGTCACATCCAGCAAAATATGCTCATTCCGCGGAATCCACGTCATATCCCGCCCCCGGTCATCCTTCACGACCTCCTCCTCCCAATTCTGCAACGCCCGCACCGACTCGTTCGTCACCCCCGCATACGCATCCAGCGCCCCCACCGCCGATTCCACCACCGCCTTGCCTTTGTAAACCATATCGCTCCTCCGCTAATACAAATAATTCGCCCCCACCTGCACCGCATTCGTCGTCACCGCCTGCGCCCGCAACCAAATCGTCTGCGCCGCATAATTCGGCGAGAAATTCACACTCCCCGCGTTCGTCCGCGCCGGCCACCACGTCGCCGCCGTGATAAAATTGCTCCCATCCAGCGACACCTGGATATTGATCCGCAACGCATTCGTCTCCGTCAGCGTCCCGTGCGAAATCAAAAACACCCCCCGCGGCAGCGAAAACCCCCCCACCGCCAGCGCCGGGCTGTTCTCCGTCGTATTATCCACCGTCGCCAGGCTCCCCAGAAACGTATACGAATCCGCCCGCGCCACGATGGCCAAAACCACCACCCCCAGCGCCAGCGCCCCCGCCAAACCAAACCAGTACTTCCTCTTCATCATCATCCTTTATTTTTCTGCACCGTAATTTGTTGTGCCGGCGGAGTCGCGGGATGCGAGGCCCGCGTCCCCCCGCCGGCAGGCGCCGGGTGGGTAACGGCGCTGAAAATCTCCTGCAAAATCGGCGTCGCCCAATACAGCTCCGCCCGCTCCGCCTCCGTCGCGCACGCCCGATACGCCGCCAGCGCCCGGGCCCGCTCATCCGATCCGATCCCGATCACATCCACATTGCCCATCTCGCCAATACCCCCACCGTCAACAAACCCCACCCGTTGACACCCGCCCCCGATATGCCCGCGTATCATAACATCTGCTCCAAACTCGACCGCGCCCTCGTCGCCTACCTCCTTTCCCTCAACCTCGGCACCCCAGACGACATCCTCCCCGCCAAACGCGCCGCCACCCGCTCCCTCCCCCTCACCGTCTGCTTCACCGAACGCGCCGACCCCATCCCCAACACCGGCTCCTACACCTGCCGCGCCACCATCCTCCTCAAATCCCACGCCGCCGACACCTCCCCCGCCGCCAGCGACGCCCGCACCGCCGCCACCTTCGACGCCTTCCACACCATCCTCGACCACTCCCACTGGGACTCCAAAAAAATCGCCGCCCAAATCACCGCCGCCGCCCGCGCCGCCAGCGCCACCCCCGGCGCCGAAGACCTCGCCGACCTCACCCTCCTCGACGTCCGCCTCGGCGCCCAGGAAGCCGCCTACGACCACGACGGCGACGTCTTCGTCGAATCCCTCCAACTCGAAATAGACGCCGCCCCCTCCAACGTCTCCTGATCCCGCCGCCGCCCGGCCCGCCTGCCCGAGCTGGGGCGCCAGGTCGGGCAAGCTGCCACCTCAACCCCGCTGCGCCGCGTTAAACGCCCGCGCATCCGGCTCCATCTTCCGCTTCACATACTCCCACATCGAAGCCGCCTCATCATCAAACGCCCGCTGCAACGCCGGCGCCCCATACTTCCGCAGCGCCTCAAAACTCGGATCACTCTGCGTCCGCGCGAAATTCTCAATCAGCGCCCGCACCCGGAAACCCTCCCGCGCCGCCTCCCCCCGCCCCTTCGGCCGCCCGTAACTCTTCGCATCCTTCGGCGGCAACCCACCCTCCGGCCGCGCCGCCCGCTCCAGCGCCTGGATCGCCGGCAGCCACCCCGCCTTCAAAAACGCAACCGACCGCTGCCGCGCCACGATAAAATTCCGCACCGCCGCCTCCATCGCCTTCGCCCCCGCCAGCCGCGCCTTCCCGTGCCAGGGACTCCGCCCCCCCCGCTCCACCGCCCGCTTCTGCAAAATCAGCACCGCCAGCGGCGCCGTCCACTCCTCATTATACGCCAGCCGCAGCTCATACCGCTTCACCCGCTTCCGGTAACTCACCACCCCGCCCTTCACCGACTTCACCGTCCGCGTCACCGGCACCAGGTGCCCCAGCGAAGTCTTAATCACCCCCGGCGCCGTCCGCGGCGTAAACCAAAGCGCCTTCCGCGCCACATAATACGCCTTGTGGTTCACAATCTCCGCGAACGTCCGCGAAGACACCTTCATATACTCCACCAGCGTCCGATCAAACAGCCGCTGATCCCACGCGAAATCCAAATTCCCCGCCACTACGCCCCCTGGTTCGGATCATTACAATCATACCGCGCAAACGCCCCCCCGGGCCCCCGCTCAATCCCATCAATTCGGTACTCCTCCCCCTCGTAAACCACCCGCTCCTTCAACTGGGGCCCCGGCGCCGGAAACACCCCCGGCCGCGCAAAAAACGTAAAATCCGACCGCCACCGAAACCCCCCCGGCCCCAAATCCTTCCCCCGCAGCGCCGACCCCGGCACCACCGGATAATCCCGCCCCCCCCACGTCACCACCGCCCCGCACACACCCTCCAGCACCTCCAGCCCCGGCCCCAAAAAATCCGACAACTCACTCATATCACCCACCCCCGCGCGACAACGCCCCGCCCCCAACTTCTCCCTTCACACTTCTAACTTCTCCCGTCCCCCGGCGCCGGCGCCTCCGTCCGCGCCCGGTCATGCCGGTAAAAATGCAACACCCGCGGCACATGCGCCTCCCGCAACCCCGGCAGCCCGCACAACCGCTCCGCAAACGCCCAATCCTCCCCGTAATTCACCGCCGGAAAAAAACTCAAAATCGCCAGCCGCCGCCGCCACACACACACATGCCACGCATTCCGCCGCGCCACCCCCCCCGGGCAAAACGCCTCATTCGCCGCCCCCAGCCGGAACTCAATCTCCCCCTCCACCCCGTCCACCGTCGCCCCCTGCCGAAACGTCACCACATCCGGATTCCCCGCCAGCGCCCCCCAAATCGCCCCCACATAATCCGGCGCCACCCAGTCATCATCGTCACAAAACGCCACCCACTCCCCCCGCGCCGCCCGCAACAACGCATCCCGCTTCTCCCCCACCGTCCGCCGCTTGTTATCCAGCAGCACCAAATGCTCCACCGCCCGGCCCCCAATCTGCCGCCCCAGCTCCGCGCTCAACCGCCCCACCGCCTCCAGCCGCGACGGCACCGCCGGCGTCAAAATCGAAAACCGCAACCCGCTCACCCCAGCCCCTCCCGCAACCACACCGGCCCCAGCACCAGCGCCCCCGGATACCGCTCCCGCACCGCCCGCAACACCGGCTCATGCTGCGCGTCATGCCCCGCCAAAATACCCCCCTCCCGCACCTTCGGCCCCCACGCCGCCAAATCCTGGCTCACACTCTCGTAATCATGCGCCGCGTCGATAAAACAAAACGCCAGCGACCCATCCGCCACCCGCAACGCCATCTCCGCGCTCTCCCCCTCCAAAATCTCCACCATCTCCCGCACCCCGCACCGCTCCAAATTCGCCTCAAACTCACCCCGGAAATTCCCCCCCGCCGCCGCCACCACCGCCGCATGCGCCGGCTGATCCTTCTCCCCCCGAAAATGATCCACCGCCAGAATCCGCACCCGCTTCCCCGCCCGCCGCAGCATCTGCGCCAGGTGAATCACACTCCGCCCCAGCCACACCCCCACCTCACACACCACATCCCCATCCCGCAGCCGCCCCGCCACCTCCCGATACAACGGCCAGAAATTGTAAAACCCCGGCACCTCCGACCAATCCCCCCCGCCCCGCAGCCGCCGGTAAACCTCCTCCCCCTCCGCATACCGCTCCGGCGCGTTCTGCCGCGCATACGTCTCATCCAGCGGCCGCCCCGTCTTCACCGGATGCTCATGCGCAAACCGGATATCCCGCGCCTCCACCACCGCCCCCCGCCGATACGCCAGCTCCGTAAACCAGTTATCACTCCACACCCCCGTAAAATCCGGGTGAAACAAAAACCAATCCTGCTCCCAATACGCCCGCGTGCAAATCGCCATGCACAACAACCCATCCTCCCGCACCCCGTCGCTCACCGCCAGCACCCGCGGCAAATTCACATCCCCCAGCCGCGCGCAAATCAAATCATCCCACATCGGACACGGCACCCAGTCATCCGACAACTGCACCAGCACCGGCGCCCGCGTCAGCGCGCACCCCGCGTTCCACGCCGCCACACACCCGCCCCCCGCCGGCAGCACCAAATGATGCATCCGCCGCAGCGGCTCGCTCGCCGCGTCATCCGCGTCCATCACAAACACATGCTCCACCCGATCCGGCCGCGCCGCGAAATCCAGCCACACCTTCCGCGCCACCGCCGCCTGCTGCGGACGCCCCCGCGTCGCATGCACCAGCGCCACCCGCGGCCCTCCCGCCGCCGCCAACATCCCCTGCCGCACCCGCTCCGCCTCCACCCGCTCCCCCGCCCCCCGCAGCGCATGCGTGTAAATCTCCTCCCCCAGCCACCCATACACCGGCCCCCGGTCATTCCACTCACGCGCCCCCGGCCCCGCCGTCGCCCGCATCTGCCGCGCATACGCCAGCGCCTCCTCCCCCCGCCCCGCATCCAGCGCGTTCCCCACCAGCAAACCCAGCGCCTCCCGCCGCCGCGGATCCGCCGCGTACGCCTGATGCAAAAACTGCCGCTTCACCTCCAAATCCTCCGCCAGCTGCGCCAGGCTCAAAAACAACTCATACCGCTCCGGCCGCCCCAAATCCGGCGCCCGCGCCAGCTCCCGCGCCAGCGCCACACTCCCCGCCACATCCCCCGCAATCCCCAGCTCCTGCTGCAAATGATACCGCAGCCCCGTCGTCAGCTCCCCCGCCGGAATGCTCCGCAAAATCCGCAAATTCCGCTCGCAACTCCCCCGCTTCCCCAGCGCCGGCCGATGCACCACCACCAAACGGTTATCCTCCACCGCCTGCAACGGCTCCACCACAAACGCAAAACACTCATGCACCGGATACCGCCACCGCCCCGCATCCCGCCGCACCAGCCGCTCCCGCGGCACACTGATCCCCCGCCCGAAAATCCGATACGGCATCACCACCGCCGCGTAATCCCCGCGCCCCGCCAGCTCCCGCGCCACCTCCCCCGCCCCCCGCCCCAGCGACCCCTCCACCTCCAGCACATCATCCGCGTCACACCAAAACGCCCACCCCCCGCTCGCCAAATCAAACGACAACTGCCGCGCCGCCGCAAAATCATCCACATGCGGCCAATCCGCATGCTCCGCCCGATTCCGATACTCCCCCGTCACCAGCCCCACCCCATGCCGCCGGCACACCGCCGCCGCCCGCTCCAGCGTATCATCCGGCGCCAGACCCCCCACCGCCCGCACCACCACCACCTCATCCGCCACCGGCAGAAAACTCTCCAGGCACCGCTCGATATACCCGCTCTCGTTCCCCACAATCAGACACAAACTGATCCGCGCATCCATACATCAAAAAAAAAGGGCCAGGCGAGCGGCCTGGCCCCGAACCCGGGTTTATCCTCTCCGCGGCAGCCGCTCGATGCCGCGCGCGCCACCAATCTCAATCCAAACGCCGGAAAATCCGCCCCGCCGGCGTCAGCCCCGCCGCATACCCATACAGCGCCTCCAAATTCACATACCGAACCCCCGTATTCGGGTCCATATGATCCCGCCACCCCACCGTCATCCCCGTCTTCGGATCACTCGCCTGCCCCACCCCGCCCTGGTAAGCATCCTTGATCTGCGGCTCCAAATACCGCATCGCAATCGCAATCGCCGACGCATGCGCCGCAAACCCCATCACACTCCCCCCCGGAAAACCCGCCGTCAGCTCATACATGTCAAACCCCAGCGCCCGCGGAATCTTCCCCTCCTTGATCGCCATCGCATCCCCCATCATGTGCGCCTGGATGAAATTCGTCACCCCCAGCAGCGCGTCAAACGGATCCGCGTCCAGGAACAACGACCGATTCGTCTGCGGCACATCACTCTTGTTCAGCGCCTTCCGCAGCGCCCGCAGCTCGCCCAGCCCCATCGCCGTGCTCGAAATCGCCGACGTCCCAACCCCGAAATTCCCCGTCGTCAGCAGCGTGAAAATATCCGACAACACCGCCACCGCCAGCGCCCGCCCCTGCTGCCCCGCAAACTTCACCAGCGACGCCTCCGAACTGTTCGCCGCCTGCAAATCCGTCTGCGACACCGGCACATGCTTGTGCCGGTTCAAAGTCACCGTCACCACCGACATCTCGCCCCCGGACACATTATACGCCGAAAACGTCGTCGCCGTCAGACTCGCAATCAGCGGCACCAGCACCTGATCCCCCTTCTGCGCCGCCGCCGGCGAAAAATTTGTCGAAAACGCGCTGAACGGAACCATCTCCGCCACAAACGCCTCCAGCGCCGATTGCGCGAAAATCTCATTATTTAGATTCGTATACGTAGCCATATCTTCTCCTCTCTCTCTGATTTGCCTCTCTTAAATCTTCATCCCACCCTCACCCCAACCGCTGCCGCTCCTCCCGGCTCGCCGCCAACAACGCCTCCCGGTGCTTCCGGTAAAACGCCGACCGCTCGCTCGAATCCTTGATCCCCAGCAACTGCTCCACCAAATCCTTCCCCGAAACCACACCCTCGCCCCGACCCCCCGCCGGAATCCCCGCCGCCGGCACCGCCAGCCCCGCCAGCGTCTCCGTCACCCGCCGCTTCTCCGCCGCCAGCTCCTCCTCACGCTCCACCAGCAACTTCTCCACCTCCGCCACCCGCGCCTTCAGCCGCTCCCCCTCCGCCACCACCGCGTCCCGTTCCCCCTCCCGCTCCGCCAGCAGCTTCTCCACCTCCGCCACCCGCGCCTTCAGCACCGCCAGCTCCGCATTCGCCGCCCCCTCCGCCCGATCAAAAAACGCCACCGCGCGCCCAATAAACTCATTCAGTGTCATATGTCTGCCATCCCCCGCACGTCAACACACCCGCATCCGGTCTCAGGTCTCCCGTCTCCAGTCTCCCCCATCAACTCTCCCTTCTCACTTCCTCCAGCGCCTCCTCCAAATCCATCACCACCGCATCCACCAAACCCCGACCCCGCGCCTCCTCCCCCAGAAAACTCTGCCCCTGCATATCCTCCAAATCCACCCGCCCGCCCCGCCGCTCGCTCACATGCCCCTGGAACATCGCCGCAATCCCATCCACCCGCGCCTGCAAAAACGACCGCTGCCGCTCGCTCAACGCCGTCCCCGGCACCCCCAGCCCCTTATACGGCCCGCTCGCCACCACCTCCAGCCGACGCCCCTCCGCCTCCAGCGCCCGCGACGAATCCAGGAACAACGTATAAACCCCAATCCCCCCCACCTCCGCCGACTTCGTCGCAAACACCCTCTCCGCCGAACAACCAATCCAATACGCCGCCGACGCCATCATCCCCCCCGTAAACGCATACACCGGCTTCTCCGACATCATCACCCGATCCGCCAGCTCCAGCGTCCCGCTCACCATCCCCCCCGGGCTGTCAATATCCAGCAAAATACTCCGCACCCCCGGATCCGCATTCGCCGCCCGCAAATCCTCCGCCACATCCCCCAAATCCACCGCCCCCGCCCCCTTCTCAAACTTCCCCAGCCCCACCCCCACCGGCCCCCCCAGCGGAATCACCGCCACCCCCTCCAACACCTCCATCTGCGCCAGCTCCACCGCCTCCCCGCACACATCCACCCCCTCCCGCTTCGCCCGAAACTCCAGCGCCTCCAGGCTCCGATGCTCCGCAAACAACCGCGCCAGCGACGCATGCGCCGCCGGCATCAGCAACAACGGCTCCTCCATCAGCACCCGCAAAATCTCCGCATACCTCATTTCTCACTTCTCCCTTCTCACTTCTCCCTTTTCATTTCCACCGGCTTCGCACCAATCACATCCCCCTCCTCATCCCGCACCATCCCCCCGCCCACCAGCGCCCCCGCATCATCCCGCACCGGCAAATACGGATCATCATACCCCTCATTCACCGGCAACCCCACCTCCTCCGTCAGCCGCTTCAAATCCGTCTGATTCGCCAGCACATCACTCACCGTTCCATCCCGCTGGAACCCCAGCCACACCGCCCGCCGAAACTCCGCCACCTCCTTCTCACCTCTCCCTTCCAACCTCTCACCTCTCACCCCCCCCGCCGGATTCGGACTCCGCTGCTCCAGCAGCTCCAGCGCCCGCTCGAAACTCACCCGCCCCCCGCTCGCCGCCTCAATCTCCCGCGCGTCCTCCACCAGCGCCAAAATCTCCACCTTCCGCTGCCGCGCCACCTCCTGCCAATGCCGCCCCTGCTTCTGCGCAATCAACGCCTTCGTCGTCGTCCCCATCTTCAAATTCTCACGATCCGCCTGCTCGTCATTCCCCGCATCCACCGACAACGGCGCCGGCAACCCGAAATCCCACGCAAAAAACGCGTCCCGCGGATCCGGATTCCGGCTCAAAAAACCCTCCTTCATCCCCTTCGCCAACGCATACCGCGTCACCCGCCACGTCCGCCGCAACCCCAAACGCTGCTGCTTCCAAATACTCTGATTCCCCAAATCCACCACCAGCCGCGTCGCCGCCCGCCCCGACTCATTCAAATACAACAACTCATACGCCCACCCCACCGCCTTCACCCCCCGCCGCTCAATCCGCGCAATAAAACTCTCCACATTCGGATGCGGCGTCGAATAATTCAGCCCCTCAATACTCTCCCCCCCCTCCGCCCGCAGCCAATACACCTCCCCACCCTCCTGCTCCTCATACGCCAGCCGCTGCGGCCCGCCCCCGGCCCCCGCCCCCTCCAGCACCTCCTCCACAATCTCATTCCCCACCGGCGCCTCCCCCTCCAGGTTCTTTCTCACCAGCCCCACCGCCGTCGCCCGCTTAATCCCCCGCTTCAAAAACGTGTCAATATCCTGCAAATCCATCCAGTCCAGCTGGCACCGCCCCACCAGCGGAATCCCACGCCCCTGGTCATGCCACTCCGGCAAATACGCCAAATCCGCCCGCCCCCCAAACCCGATCGAATAATCCTCATACCGCTCCACCCCATCCTCATCCAAACCCAGCACCCGCGCCGCCACCGGCGTCCCCCGCCCGTCAAAAATAATCCCATCCCGGATCACCCGCCCCGCCCACCGGCCCTCCGTCACCCGGCCCCCCGAAACCCCACGCTGCCCATCCCCAATCCGCGCCCCGCTCACCATCTCCACCTTCGGAAACCCACGCTCATCCTCCGTCAGCAACATCAGGTCATCCCCATCCCGATCCCACGCAATCCCGCTCAGATACAGCAACGTCAGCCAGTCATGCCGCCCATGCCGATCCGCGTGCGGAAAAAACTGCTCCCGCAAAAACGCCGACGCCTCCTCCCCCCACGCCCGGTTCGACCCCGTATAATACGGCTCCCACGAATCCCCAAACGCCCACCAATTCTTCTCCAGAATCGCGCTCCCCAAATTCGCCAGTTGCGCAAACAACGCCCGCGAATAATCCAGCATCTCCCGCCGATCCCACCCCGTCACCGCCCGGCTGAAATCCGCCGGCACACTCGGCCGCGGCCGATACCACCGCCCCGACCGCCCCACACTCGGATACAACCCCCCTGCCAAAACCCGCCCATTCGGCCCATACAACACCGGCCGCCGCCGCCCATTCACAACCTTCAAACTTCTCACCTCTCCCTTCTCCCTTCTCCCTTCACAAAAACGCCGGCCGCGTCCGCGTCACCCGCCGCTCATACGGATTCGGCCACCGCCCCTCCTCCTCCGTCCCCCGCGCCCGCACATACAGCGAATACAACACCCGCAGCACCTCCACCTCCGTCCGGGAATTCCCCGCCCCCTGGGCCCGCGACACCCGCACCCCCCCCGCGCTCGCCTCCGTAATCGCCCCCCCCGCCTGCCGCGCCTGCAGCCGCGCCAAAAGCGCCTGCAGCTCCTCCAGCGCCAAATTCGGATAATAATCAACCGGCATTTGTAAAGTCCCGCCGGTCAACCCCCGCCAAATCGGACACCTGTCCGATTTGCCTGCTCCTCCTAAAATCTCAGGTCTCCCGTCTCCGGTCTCCGGTCTCCGCCCTCCGGTCTCGTTGACACCTCCCCCAACTCGCAGTCAGGGATCGGTTCACCTGATCGTTGTTGTTCATAGGCGCGCCGGGCCGGCCCTCCCCAGGAGAAGCCGGCCCGGTTCGTTCCCACCCCAGTTTCAGGTCTCAGATCTCAAGTCTCCAGCGTTGACATCTCCCCCATCATGGTCAAAGGTCACTGACGCCTTTGACTGTTATCAGTTCATGGGCTGCCGGGCCGGCATCTCCCCAACCAACCCCACGCCGGCCCGGCCTTTCCCATTCTCACTTCCCCCTTCTCACCACTCACTTTTTCTCCACCGCCGCAACCGCGCCGCCGCCAGCCGCCGCCGCCGCCGCTCCCGCTCCGCCGCGCTAAACCGCTTCGGCACCCCCGCCCCCCGCCGCCCCAGCAACCGCGCCGCCTCGCTCACCTCCCACCGCGCTTCCCTTTTCTCACTTCTCACTTCTACCCTCCTCCCACATCCTTATGAACCTACTCCACGCATCATACCTCGTATCCGGTACCCGATCGCTCATCCACAACGCCTGGCCAAAAATTGCCAGGTCATCCGCATCGCAAAACCGCGGCGCGTTATCACTCCCATAATACCTCCACCGCCCGCCAGCCCGCACCGCCGCCAGGTATGCAACCCCATCTTCCATCCTCGCCCGCCAATTCTCCAACCTCACCTCCACCAACTGCATCTTCATCAGCCTCCCGTGAAGCACGGGCGCCGGCCGACGGCAAAACTTCGGCTGCTCCTGCAATCCTGGCTCCTTCACCAGGCCCGCCGCATTCTCATTCTCACTTCTCACTTCTCACCTCTCACTTTCCACCCTGCCCACCCCTTAAACCACCCCACCCGCCACGTCTCATACATCACCTCCCCCTCCACCCGAACCTCCCGCTCCTCCCAGGTCGGCCGCCGACTCGTCACCTCCAGCCGCAACCCGTGCTCCCCCAGCGCCGCCACCTCCATCAGTCCCGCATACCGATCCACCTCCGCCCGCCCCGCCCCCACCGCAAACAGCGCGTCCATCGTCACCGCAAACTGAATCGCCTCCATCAGGTTCTCAAACACCCCCCGCTGCGGAAACGAAAACACCGGCGCCCAGCTCCCCGACCCCCGAAACACCGACCCCCCAACCTCCGCCTCATACGAATACCGCATCCCATCCCCATTTCTCACTTCTAACTTCTCCATTCTCACTTCTACCACTCCCACTTCCCATTCCCAAATGTACATTTCCTAACTGTGTTCTCTGATAGGAACTTCAACGTCGTCCCCATACTCTATTGCCCTCATCTCCTCTGCCTTCACCTTCGCGTCGCTAACAATCTTGTGATGCTGTTTCAAGAGACGGGCGCAGTTGGGATAGTCAGGATTGTTCCAATAAGTACTTGAGACACAAAGCCCACGTATATCTTCCAGAGCCTTTTCCGCGATCCTCAGCAGAGATGCCTTGAACGCAATGTCATCAACCAGACACGCCAGCTCTTGATTGTGTTCTCTTTGTTCTTCGGTTTTCATTGTCGTATCTCGTTGTAAATCTTATTTAATTCAATCATTCGTCATAGTCCTTTCTCGTCATAAAGGCTGCCGGCAATTAAAGCGCTGCCTATGACTTAAAATAATCTGTAGCTTAATTCTTGGTTGAGCATATTCCACCTAAAAGTCTTGTCGTTTGCGATTAATAGCCCCTCGTCCTCTAACTGAAAGCGCTCGTCAAAATCATGTACCGTGTGGCCGTCAGCATGAAATGTTACCGGGCTATCCTTGTCCCACTTGAGCATCAGCGCCCAATATTCTGGGTATTGCTTACGAAGTAGGCGAAGCTGATTGACGGGTTGATTGTGGCAGAACCAACACCCGCCGCGCGCTGATTGTGTATAGATTGGCGAAAGTAAGTCTAAGTTCTCACACATTTTCCGCGCTTCGGCTTCTGTTACGCCATATTCAACAAGCGGAGATATTTTGCGGTCCGTGAGGTTGTGAAATCGGTTCGGCTCGTCGGCGGCAATACCAATGTAACAAATATTGTCCTTTTCAATTTTGCGCATAGGTGGCATTTTAAGCTTACTCTGGCACTCTGACCCTCTAATCATGGGCCATCCGATTATTGTTCCGGCACGGTTTCCCTTAGATCGTTTCGTATAAAATAACTTCTCATAGCTTTTTTCCGCTCTTAAATGCTCAACCTCAATCCCGTACCGCTCCTTGATGATCTTGTCTGCCTTTGCCTTAAACTCCATCATCGGCGGCAAGTCGGCGGGTATCGCATCGGTTGCCATAATCTCAACGTGGACAATTCGGTCGAGTGGCATGCCGTTTCTTTTGATAATTTCCAACATGGCACATGAATCTTTGCCGTAACTTAACGAGGCTATGTATTGCATTTCCCTACACACACTTTCATTTCGTCATAGTCCTTTCTCGTCGAATCAGCAAGGGCTTTCCGTATACGCTCGTTTGCT
>JAKQDQ010000155.1 GCA_029573725.1 Verrucomicrobiota bacterium | reverse complement strand
TCCCGATGACGAACAGGTCCATGACGTACTCCGGGGATGCCGGGCCCCCGTACCGGGCCAGGCAGCCAGTCCGCTCGATGTGGGCTGGTCAGTGCGTCCGTCCGATAACGGGTCCCGTCAGTCGGGCCGTCCGGGCCGGATGAATCGGCGGCACCCCGCGAAAGCGCCGATTGTATGACTGGAGGTATGGAAACTCAAGGGAAATTCTTCGCCGCGGAACAGGACGTTTCAGCAGCCTGTTTGGAGCGCGCCAACATGTCGGCCTGCCGCCTATCCGCCCACCGTTCGGCGGCCGTCTGAGGTCGGCGGCCGGAGGGCCACGCGGATCCGGAGCGGCGTCGCGCCGCCGCGGTCCAAAACACTGTGTGCTATCCAAAGCGTCGGCGGGCCATCACCAAACCGGGACCGCATCCTTGCAGGAGTGCCTGGGCACGACGGTCTGGAGTGCGGCGGCACGACGCCGCTCTGGATGTGCGCGAAGCGCAGGGTTAAATCGCGGCGCGCGGTGAGGCGCGCAAGGAACACTCCCCGCGCCCGCTTCGCGGGAATCCAAAGCGCAGACGTGTCTGCGCACTCCAGGGCGCTCACGCGCTAACGAAGGACGCGTCCCGCGTCGATGGCCGAGCGTGCGACGACCAGACACCGCTTTGGATAGCACGAAGTGCTTTGGAGTGCGGCGGCTGGACGCCGCTTTGGATTCCGCCGAAGCGAGTGGACAACAGCTCACTGAGTTGAGATGATCCAGAGACGCTGCGCCTCAATTCAAAGCGCAGTCGAGCCTGCGCACTCCTGACCGACACCGCATCCCCACGGTCGTGCCGGAGTACCTCGCGCACTTCGTGCGCGTGTTCGGCCACGGCAGGTTCAACCGGCCAGCCCGACCAGCCGCCGCCGATCATCCGGGAACCGCCTCATCATCTCGCCGGATTTCCAGATGATTCCGCTGGAAACCCCATCATCCCTCCGGAATCCCCACGGTCGTGCCGACGGCCTAGCGTGCAGCGTCTGGGCGCCGCGCCGAGTCGGCCCACGGAGCGATCGCGGCGTAACGCGCTTTCGGTGACCATCCGCAGTCCGCAGCAGAACCCCGCCGCCGCTGGCGCGGCTGTCTCATCCCGAATATTATCCCGGCCACCCGGGCCTCTCGGCCCGGGCTACATGCCGCGGCCGCTGGCGCGGCGGAGTCCTGCCGCAGACAACGGGTGTTCAGCGGACGCGCGTTGCACCACAACGCGTGCGGTCGGCAGGATTTTCCGTATCGGGCCGTGAGGTACGGACAAGATGAAACAGGCGGGTTTTGAGAATATTCATCCAGAATGGTTTGCCTTAGAACAATATTACCTCTCCAACTGAGGATGGAAAAACCGCCCCGCCAGGTTCCCGCTCCATCCGGGTGATGGTACTAGTGGCCGGGGCGCACACACTCTTTACCGCCGATTGCCTGGGTGGTCGGCGGATCGGGCGGCGACCGGGTCAGCCCCTGCGCCCTCCAGCGCGGGGGTTGAGCTCGGGCCAGGCGGAAGCCCAGGTTGTTGTTGCGGTTGCCGGGGTCGTTGTTGTTGCGATTGGCCGACCGGCAGTTGTTGGCGTTGTTGTTCCAGCTGCCGCCGCGGTTCACCCGGTTGGAGCCCGTTGGCCGCCGTCCGCTCCCGGCGCAACACGCTGCGCCGGAATCCTTCGCTGTCGGCGTTCATCACAAACGCCGTCAGGGATGTCGCCTGCTCCTGAAAGCGACGTTCCGAAATCTCCCCATTTTTCAATTGCCGGCCCAGGGCAGTCATTTTGCGCGCGTACCGCCGGCGGCTGCGGCGATTTAGCGCCGTCCGCCCCGGAAACAGTCGACAGCCCAGAAAATCCATGCCGTGCCGAGTCCGGTTCAACTGGGAGTGTTCCTTCAAGGTCAGTTTCAGTCGCTCGTGCAGAAAATCTTGAATTCTCTTCATGCAATCGCGAAGAACTTGTACGTCCCGGCACCAGACCACAAAATCGTCCATGTAGCGAACGTATGCCGGCTGCCGCAACGTTTCCTTGATGAACCGGTCCAGAGGAGACAAATAGTAGTTCGCGAGATGCTGCGAGGTCAGGCTGCCGATGGGCAGTCCCCTCCTCGGCGATGATTCGTAACTGCCCACGATGCGCCTGAACAGCATCAGCAGCTGTCTATCCTTGAAGCGGCATTCCAACAGATTGAACAGTGTCTCATGGGGGATGGAGTCGAAATATTTGCGGATGTCCATTTTCAGGAACCACTCGTGGTGATCGACAAATATGCGAGCTCGATGAACGGCGGCCAGCCGTCCCTTGCCCTTGCGACAGGCATAGCTGTCGAAGATAGCCGCCCTCTCTAAAACAGGCTCGCACAGGTTCATCACGGCATGATGCATCACCCGCACAGGAAAAGACGCCGCATGGATGATCCTCTCCTTGGGCTCAAAGACCTTGAATCGCCGATACGCGCCGACCGGAAACTCTCCGGCCAGCAGCTCCTGGCCCATGCGGGCCAGTTTGCCATCCAGATCCGCCGCAAAGGCCCTCACCTCTGCAGACGAGCGCTTTCCCCGGGCGGCTTGCAGAAAAGACTGCCGCAAATTGTCTGGTGCGGCGATGCGTTCCATGAGCAATCCTGCCCGCTTCATGACGGGAACACTTCCCGGAGCAAGATCAAGAATTCCTCCCCATACCGGGTTGTCCGGGCCGTCCCGACGCCGGGAATTCGATCGAGATCCGATTTGCTGTTGGCTCGGTCCCGGACCATCCGGGCCAGCTGCTCATTGGTGAAGATGGTATACGCCGGGATGGCCTCCCGGTCCGAGATTTCCTTTCTCAACTGGCGGAGACGGGAATATATCTCAAAGTCTTCCGGGCTGAGAACGTGCTTGTAGTCCACTTTCCCCCCCGAGACAGCCTCAGAGCGCTCGCCGGCCTGGTTTTCCATATACTCCACACAAAACGTCCAGCACTGGGTCTCGCCCTCCCCGATGAACCGCTTTTCCACGCTGAGCACCCGGTGACCTCTGAGAAATCGGTTCAACTCCTCCTGAGCCGGCGTGTTGGACTTGATGGGTACAGTAAATACTCTGAATTGCATCGGCTTTTTCTTTCGGATCCCCTGCCGGCAGCCGACAGGCGGATTGAGTGTCGGGCGCACTTTGTCCCAGTCAGACTGGACCGGATGCGGAGCGGGCCGCCTCGGCAATTCGCTTCGGCGGGTGCGCCCGGGCCGATCCGCACCGGATTTAGGCCCCCGTCGCGGTACGGGCGGCCCGGTGGCGGCGGCTCGTCCCTCGCCGGCCGCCCTTCGGGCCGGCCCGCCCGCTCCTTACAGACCTCGGGCCAGGCGGAAGCCCAGGTCGTAGTAGCGGAAGCCGGGGTCGCCGTAGTAGTAGCGATCGGCCGACCGGCAGTCGTAGGCGCCGTTGCTCCAGCTGCCGCCGCGGCCCACCCGGCGGGAGCCCGATCCAGCTCCAGGATGGTTGGTGACGCTCCCCGTCGGGTAGGTGCCCCACCAGTCCCAGCACCACTCCCACACGTTGCCGTGGGTGTCGTACAGGCCCCACGGGTTCGGCAGTTTCGTCGCCACCTCCACCGTGGCGCCAGGATCGTTGGCGCAAAACACCGCCACTGATTCAAGATTCGGCAGCAAACCGGACGTGCAAGAGGAGCAGTTTCCGCTGGAATAGTTCGGCTCCGCGATCCAGAATGGCGTCGTGGTCCCCGCCCGGCAGCAGTATTCCCATTCGCCTTCGGTCAACAACCGGTAACCGGAAGCGCTGAAGTTGCAGTAAAACGGCCCGGTGGTGTAGTTCGACGCGGTTACCGGCGTGGTGAACCCGGCGTCCGTGTAGTAGCACCGCGTCAGGCCCTGCTCCACGCTCAGCAGGTTGGCGAAGAGCACCGTCTCGTACCAGGTCACCGTTTCCACCGGCCGCTCGGCTCCGTCAAAATAACTCGGATCGCTTGGCAGAGTAGGTTGCTCAGCTTTCAATGCCGCCCACATCCCCTGAGTCACCTCCGTGGCCATGACCGCCAGGTTCCGGGTCAGGGTGTGGGTGAATTGGGTTTCATACGAATCTCGACACGGCTCGGAGGTGGGCGACCCCTGGGTGAACGTCCCCACCGGCACGTACATCAGGTCGCCCACGACGGAGTCGGTGCCCCACAGGTCGCCGGGCTGTCCGCCTCCCTGCACCGTCACCGTCGCCGTGGCCGTCACGGAGCCGGCGGCGTTGGTGGCCGTCAGCGTGTAGGTTGTAGTTGTTGTGGGGCTGACGGAGCGGCTGCCCGTCGATCCGACCGTGCCGATACCTTGATTGATGGAAACGCTTGTGGCGTTGCTCACGTTCCACGACAGCGTGCTGCTCTGGCCGGCGGTGATGGTCGCCGGATTGGCGGTGAAGGTGTTGACTGTCGGCAATTGCGGCGCTTGCACGGTCACCTTCGCTGTGGCCGTGACCGTTCCACCCGCGTTGGTGGCGGTCAGGGTATAGGTTGTGGTGGTCGTGGGGCTGACTGAGCGGCTGCCCGTGAGGCCCACCGCGCCGATCCCCTGGTCGATGGACACGCTCGTGGCGTTGCTCACGTTCCACGACAGCGTGCTGCTCTGCCCGGCGGTGATGGTCGCCGGACTGGCGGTGAAGGTGTTGATCACAGGCGGGGTTGATGGAACGGCGATGGTCGTACGAGCGGGGTAGAGCGCAACGCCCGCCAGCGTTCCGATTTCCGTGCCGCCGGCGTTCAGGAAGTGCACCGTTCCGGTTCTCGAAACCCCGTCGGACAGGTCGATGCGCAGTCCATAGTCGATACCACCTTCAAACCGCCAGAAGTAGAAAATACCCGAATTAGCCGGGTGTTCAGCCATCTCCACATCGGTGACGGCCCAGGGCCATTCCCCGTCAAACACCACGGCGTCGACGGCGGAACCCAGCGGGCGCGCATCCACGATCAGGAAAGCCGTGTACGGATGGAAGAGCATGAAATCCCAGGGATCATCGTGGACATCCTGCCAACCGGCCCAATAATAGCGGACCACCTCGGAGCCGCCCACCGGGAATCCGGGGCTGCCCACGCGCGTCAGGTAACCCTTCAGGACATCGAACAGGTCGTCATCGGTGGCTTGTTCCGTGTGGTTGAGTTCGACGATACCCAGCGGGACCGGCGCGGTCGCATCCAACAGCGAGGCGCTGGGCATCAAGACAACTCCGTCCTCGCAGTATTCCCCCTCCGTATGAAACGCAGCGGCTCCGCCGATCGCTTCCGCCCCGGCCAGCACCAGCGGTTTGACGCCGGCGGGGAACGGCCGCTGGCCCAGCTGCATCAGGTTCGATGATCCCGGCGTCAGCTCGGAGTAGATGGGCATGTTGGGATCTTTCGTCCAGCCCAGGTGCAGACGCTGGAAGATCACCAGCGGATCGCCCAGCACGCACTTAGCCGCCGCGAGCGACCCGTGGTGCGGCGGGGCGATCATGACCAGGTCGTCGATCTTGCCGCCGCACAGGGTGGGCTCGGTTTCCAGGCAGTAGTACCGGGTGATGACGCCGCCGTAGGAATGGGTGATGACATCCACCTCACTGTTGCTGTGCCGGCTCCGCACATAGTCGAGGGCGGCCTTGACCATCTCCGCGCTGTGGGGGATGGTCTCCCAGCCCATGTGAAACACCGCATACGCGTTGAACATATCATCGCTTTTGTCACCACCGCGCAAATTGTGGATATTGTCTCCCCAGTACTCGGCCGTGCCGTTGATGCCGTGGACCAGCAAGACCGGCTGGCGGCCGGGGGTGGACAGGATAGCGGGTGGCTCGTCGATGGCGATGGCGTTGTAATGGACCTTCCGGCCAGAGGTGGAGGGGAAATAATTCTGGTTGTACGTGTCCCAATTGGTCTGGTCCAGGATGATGACGCGGTACTGCTTGTTCTTGACGGCGCTGTACTCGGCATCGGAGATCGAGACCGTCCAGAAGCTGATCATGGCGGACGCGGCGCAGGCCGCAGGGGAGGAATTGTCGCTCGTCGGAACGAAGAAGCACCACAAGGACTCGCCCGCGGCCGCCCGGATGATCCCCGGCTGATCGATGACGCACGGCTGGGCCAGGTCGATGTAGACGGCGGCCAGGGTTTCCGAGTCCGCCTGGCCACGCGCGGCCTTCTGCATATACGGCAGGTACAAGCTGCTGTAAATGAAATCGTTGGTGCCCAGAATCTGGATCGGGCCAAATTTCGGCGCCTTTTTGATGATCAGCCAGCCCTTGCGCGGACTGAAGGTGGGCCTCACGTCAAACGTCATTTTGATGGACAGGTCCGGCACCGCCATCGGCTGGCCGATGGCCAGGGTGGTGGATCCGGTGATGGTCGTGCTCAGGGAGTCGCCGCCGGTCTCCGTGGACAGCGGTTCCCAGATCTGCAGCAGGGCGTTCCAGCCGTATATGATCAGATCGTCGGTCCGGCTCTTCAGTCCGGTCCATTTCTGCCACACGCTGTCCGTGAGCGGCAGGGTGATCGTCACCGGTGTGGCGAACTCCAGCCCCGCCGGTTCCAGCGAGAACGACGCGCTGCCAAGCAGTTCCGTCATCCCGTCGCTGCGCCAGTCCAGCGGCCGCTCGGCAAGCGTGATGGTGGTGCCGGAGGGCACCGCGCCGGCGGGGATCAGGGCTTCCGCCTCGCCCGTGCTCAGCACCACGTCCGAGCCGGCGACGGTCGCCTCAACCGCCGGGTACGCGCCGGCCACCGCCGGCAGGCCGTCCAGCCGGGTCAGGGCGTAATCGCCCACCAGCTCGAAGCCCGTCAGGGGCTGGTCCGACTCCACCCGCAGGTGCGACAGAGTGGCGGGCGCCGTCCCCCCGAACAGGTCCTGGACGAACCGTACCCATTTCTGATGGGGCCCCAGCAGCGCCGTCGCCGTCGCCACCACCTGCCCGGCGTCGTCGTAGCCGTACACCGTGACGGCCGCGTTCACCTCGCCGGGATTGATCATGGTGATGCCCGTCCACTCGCCTTCGTTGAGCTGCACGTGGCTGAAGAAGAGCGTCTTCGACGTGACCGAGTCGGCGTTGATCCCCGCCATGATGGGGGCGCTCTGGCCGCCGAAGAGCTCGAAGCCGATCACCGGCTGGTCCGACTGCATGACCACGTAGGCCGGCATGGGATTGGCGCCGATGAAATCGCCCACGAACGCCACGCGCTTGACCTTGGCGGGGACTTCCACCTGGTTCTGCCCCGTCAGGTGGCCGGCTTCGTCGTAGCCGTACACCGTGATGTGGGCGGTCTGGCTGGAGACGTTGTAGATGGTGAAGCCGGTCCACCAGACACCGTCCTGGGCCACGTGGCTGTAAAAGAGCGTGCGGGTGGGCAGGCTCTTCATCGTCAGAGCCGAGGCCACCTGGACGGAATCGCTCCGCCCGAACATGACCACGCCCCCCAGGTCGGTCTCGGAGGAGCGGCACTCGCCCACGGCCTCGCCGCTGCCCGGTGCGCTGGTAAAATAGCTGTTCAAGTCCAGCATGGTCTGGCTGTTGTCGGAGTCCAGGTCGCTGATGGGATATTGCCCGCCGGTGCCCAGCCGGAGCGATTTGGAACTGGCGCCCACTCCGGCAATGAGGCCGGCCTCGGTCCACCACAGCTCCGGCATCTCGGCGGCGATGTGGGGGATGTAAAGCCGGTTGGCCGGCGACATGACCGCCTCGGCGAACATCTTCCGCTGCCCGTCCGACGCCTGGTATTCGGCAAAACCGTGCAGCTGGGCCACAGATTGTACGCGAACCCAGGCGATGGTCACAAGTTCCTGTTCAGTCAAACCGGGAAACAGGGTATCCAATCTTTGATACAACCTTGCATATCCGTCCAAATCAGCTTCTGAAGTCGCGGTTATCAGTTGCCCATCCTGATCGAAGGCCAAAACACGGTAGGAAACCGCTTGCGGATGGGGGTTGACTATTCCGTATCGAGTCTCCCAGCTGTCGCTATTTAAGAAATAGAGCGCATTGCTTCCCGTAAAGCTCCCTCCGGCGCCGGAGCATGGTACGGTGTTGGCACCCTCGGTGGCGTCGCTGTTGACAGTGATGGTGCCGCCATAACTTTGCTCTGCCGTCGGCGCGAACGTCACCGTCACGGCGCGCGATCCTCCCGCCGCTACGGTCCCGCTCCATGCCCCGCTGAAACCCGAGGGGAAGCTGATTGAAGATACGGTCAGTGTCGCTTCGCCGTCGTTGAAAATCGTCATCGTTCGCTGAGCACTCTGCCCCACCGTCACGTTACCGAATGCCAGATCACCCACTACCCGGATGACCCGGGTAGGCGTAGTCACACCCGTACCGGAACAACTGATCGTATTCGTTCCGCTGGTGGCGTCGCTATTGACCGCGATCGTGCCCCCGTAGCTCTGCGCCGCCGTTGGCGAAAACGTCACCGTCACCGCGCGCGAGCCACCCGCCGCAATCGTCCCGCTCCATGATCCGCTGAAGCCTGTCGGGTAACTGATTGACGATACGTTCAACGTTGAGTTGCCGTCATTGTAAATTGTCAGCGTTCGCTGAGTGCTTCCGCCCACCGTTACGGTGCCGAACGACAAATTGCCCACCAGTCGAATAATCCGCGTGGGCGCGCTGACGCCTGTTCCCGAACAAGCAATAGTGTTTGTGCCTTCGGTAGCGTCGCAGTTGACAGTGATCGTGCCCCCGTAACTCTGCGCCGCCGTCGGTGCAAACGTCACCGTTACCGTGCGCGATCCTCCCGCCGCAATCGTCCCGCTCCATGATCCGCTGAAGCCCGTCGGGTAGCTGATCGAGGACACGCTCAGCGCCGCATTCCCGTCGTTGTAGATCGTTAGCGTCCGTTGCGTGCTTCCTCCCACGGTCACGTTGCCGAACGCCAGATTACCGACTAGACGAATAATTCGCGTTTCAGGTGGATCTACCGACCCTTGTTGAACACAGATATCGTCGTAATAGGCCGTATTATTGGCGGATGGGTTGTTATTGCCATATAACGAGAGGGCGCTCCACCAGCCGCCGCTGACATCTTTGTCGAAAGCGGTCGTGGTTGAGTTGCCACTTTCAACCAGTGTGGCCATCGAATTTGCCCAGTCGATCTGTAACGTGAATGTATACCATTGATTCACGTTCAAGTTCGTGATGTTGTGCTCCGGATCCTCCAAATTGGCTTTGAATGTGGAGCCGCTCTCATAAATGAACATGATGCAGGCCCCGGCATAGATGAAATACGACGGACACGTGCCGGCCACAGCCCCCGAAGACGGGATGTATACTGAAAAGGTGATATCCACGTCTTCCTGAAACAATGTACCCGGCCGGTAGATGCCTTGGCAATTCCCACTTTGGCCTTGGACTCGCAACGCGCGCGCCCCTTGGTGTACGGGGTTGTCTGTAGTTCGAATGCGCCCCAGATCAGACCAAATGCCGATCGTCCAACCGCTCGGAATGCTGCCTACAGCCTCGTCCTCAAAATCCTCGCTGAATAAAACGGAATCGGCAGTCACACCCAACAGGTTATTTTTGTAGGGATCTACACCAAAATTGGCCTTGCTTGATACAAAGACGAAAAATTGAACCAGAAAGAAAAAAAGAACCAAGACTCTTCTAGAAGTTGAGATCATCGGAACTCTCCTTGGAATATTAGCACTGTCCCGTTAACGGATTTTCAAAGTGTCCTAACTTATAATAAATGAATCATTTGATGAGTGTTTTAGCCAGAAACGATTTGAACTTTCGGTTAGGATCTCCGGCAGGACATTTCCCGCTCGGAAGCGCTGACCATGAACGAAGGCCGCACCGTTTTCGCCCAACTGATGGACCTGTCCCGCACCACCTGTTCACACGTTGCGCCGCCTGCTATTGATTTGACCACCGCCTCGGCTCGTTCTCCGTCTGGGATCGGCTCCTCTGCCTGACCTTTGCCCAGCTGACCGGGCGGGAAAGCCGGCGCGACATCGAGCTGTGCCGGACCCTGTTCCCCTGGGCCGAGTTCCGTCGAACCAAGGCTGCCATCAAGCTTTACACCCTGCTGAACTTGCACGGTTGAATACCGTCGTGGGTGGTGATCCCTCTGAATTCTGATCGAGTCATGGAGCATGACCATGTGCTCGAAATTAGCATGGGCATCACATTGCCACAAGCGACAAAGAGCGAAATCTAGCGACATTTGATTAATTCCATGTATCTGTATCTGTAATCGCTCACAAGAATGATCTTGCGCTCAAGATAGGCCAATCGGTTATAATCGGCGTCTTATAGGCGCTAAAGAGTGAGGCTGTGATGGGGGATCGTCGGAATCTCACATCCTGGAAAGAAATCGCCGAGTATCTGGGCTGCACCGTCCGGACCGCCCAGCGGTGGGAGCGGGACAGCCGGCTGCCGGTGTTCCGGGTCACGGGCAAGCCGGGCCGGCGGGTTTTCGCCTACACCGACGCGCTGGATGAGTGGCTGCACCGGTCGCCGCCCGCTGACGCCCGTGCGGACGACCCTCAGGCTCCCGGGACGGAGTCAACCCGTTTCGAGAACGGAGCAAGCGCCGGTGGCAGCGAACCGGTGGTACCGGTAATGCAGGCTGGCGCTGCGGATGGCATATCGGCGGTACCGAGAGAATCTTTCGGCACCAACAGTGGCCTGTCGGCGGCTCCGGAAGAAGCTAATGGCATCGGCATTCGTGTGCCGGAGCTGCCAATGGAATCGGCTGACGCCGGCGGCAGCGAGCCGGCGATGCCGGAGGAATCGGCTGGCGCCACCGGCGGTGATTCGGTGGTATCGAAGGGATCGAGCATCCTCCGAAGGTTTTCCCGGCCGCTGGCGGCGATCCTGATCGTCCTGGGGACCTTGGGATTGGGATCCGCCATGCTGGTGTTTTTCTCGGGCAACCCCACCAGCTCCCCATCATCCTTGAGCCAGGTCAAGGCCCAAGGCCGCACGCTCATCGGCCTGGATGCGTCCGGCCATGAGCTGTGGCGGCGGATGCTGCCCGAGCCGGTGAACCCCGTGCCCGGCAACTTTCGTTTTTATTACACCCGCAACATGAAGTCCTCGATTCGGATCGCGGACGTCACCGCCGACGGCCGGCCGGAGGTACTGGTCATCACCGGAGAAAGTTATCCGGAGACCATCAAACCCTGGGTGTTGAACTGCCTGGACGATAGCGGCCGGCTGCTTTGGCGGTACGATCCGGGAGAAGCCATCCGGTACCCCAAGCGGACCAGCGACACGAACTGGCGCCTGTGTGTGGATCCGGTGGACCTGGACGCCGACGGACGGCGGGAAGTGGTGGTGCTGTCGCACAACCACCGGATGTTCGTGGCGAAGGTGACGGTGCTGGACGGCGGCGGGCGGATCCGCGGCGAGTATGTCAACGGCGGCCGGGTGGAGGATGTGAATTACACCGATCTCGACGGGGACGGCACCCGCGAGATCATCGCCGGCGCATTTCACAACGGCACCACCCGGCCGGCCCTGTTCGCGCTTGACCCGCGGGACATGGGGGGCGCCTCGCCCCAGCAGGATACGCCCGACTATCAGTGCCTCGACCGGCCCGCCGGCCGGGAGTTGTACTATCTGCTGTTTCCCCGGGATCCCGTCATGGAGCGGCTGATGCCGCTGGGAGGTGTGGGGGCGGTTGAGATCCTCCCCGACGGCATCATCGCGAGGACTGAGGTTGGCGACAATCGGCTGAGTGGGACCCTGGACTTTTTTTTGCGGTTCGATCTGACTCTGGATCGGGTGGAGACCAGCAGCGCGTATGCGTTCCTGTATCGCCGGCTGTTCGAACAGGGGGAGTTGCGCCGCGCGTTCTCGTCCGAGATGGTGCGGGACCTCGATCCCGTGTTGTACTGGGACGGCAGCCGGTTCACTGCCACCCGCACCCGGAATCTGAGTCGGTAGTTCTCGTTGGCGCACTCCAGTAACTGAGCGTGGTAATTCATCGGGTTGCGTCCGGCGGCTGCGAGTTCGCCCGGGACGTTTGTGGGGCCGCATTGCCGGTTTTAAGTGCGCGGACACGACGCAGTCATACGCATTCAAAGATACTTTGCTTCTTGTCCATTCGAGCCCATCCCAGTACTTTCCTAAATCCATTCTTCGCCGCGGAACCAGCGCGGATCGTCGTTCGGATGGAGTCTGCTACCCGATGACACCCGGTTCGGATGCCCACCAGGCAGCAGCCCGGCTCTGCTCTGCGCGCCGTGCGCGGATCCGAAGCGGCGGCGGACCGTCGTGCGACGATCCGGCCGCCCATTGTCACGCAACAAAAAAGCCTCCCCGGAGGGAGGCTGAATATGGCGGGGTTGACGAGACTCGAACTCGCGACCTTCGGCGTGACAGGCCGACGTTCTAACCAACTGAACTACAACCCCGCATGCTTTAAAGACCCGTGAT
>JAKQDQ010000140.1 GCA_029573725.1 Verrucomicrobiota bacterium | reverse complement strand
AGCGTGGCGTTGCCTATCGTTTCAATCCGCATGGTGTCTCCGTGGGTTCGCGCGCATGAGCTTCTAACTTGTCGTTCAACTGGATGCCGCTTCGTGGTTTCAAGCAACTGGCGCAGCTTCATGGGCGGCACCAGTTAACTTGTCGTTATGACTCACAGCAGGCATCCCCGCCGCGTGTCGTGCCAAAGCGATAAGCGCATCCCGAAACTCGATGGGCGTCGCGTTCGCTTCGCGTTTGCCAAGCGTCGGCTTGTTCGCCGCTTTTCCGCGCTGGTCATGAAATCCAATCTGGTGCGTGCCGTCCGGTCTGTCCCAGCGCAATTGCAACGGCGGCTCTGTGCCGTGGTAGTAGAGCCACGTCGCTTTCGCCGCTCGGTGTCCGTATGCGCTTTGCCACACTTCGCAAACCCAACCACCATCGATGCAACGCTGCCAGCCAATGCCAGCGGGCTTGGCCAGCCCATGCGCGGCCCATGCTCGGGTTTTTGCCGGGTGTTCCAGCACGCCGCCGAATCTGCGCACGGATTCAAGCGCAGCGGCAAAACACCCGCCGTCGTTTCCCGGCCGGTTGTGCTCTCCGCCCCAGCGCTTGTAGTTGATCGGCGCAAACGCGCCCCACAACTGGCACGGCGGGTGCGCCACAACAGGCCAAGGCCCACGGTATTTGCGGGCGTCGCGCTGTTCCGGCCAAGCGTCAATGTCTGGCAATCCTGCATAACATCCGTCCGGTTGTACAAATATCGCGGCAACGTGAGTCATAACAATTCATTCAAGCCGACGCCTATGGCGCGGCTTAATTCAGGCGTTAGGCCGCTTGCTTCACATTTTGGGCGGCCATGATTTCGTTGATGATCCGCGAAGGCTCGTTTATTACTTGGACGCCCAGTGGATTCAGAACCCGCGAAAACTCCCATAGACTGATCTTCGTGCATCCTGCATCAGCGATCCGCTTATCCCACGAGCCATCGTCCGCCGAGCCGTGAAGATCAATACACGGCTCTTCGTTGAGCCAGTAGCATGTGATGAAACTAGATACGCGCGTCCAGAAATACGCCCACCTCGTGCCATGCAGAATGCCACTAGAAATCGGCAGCTCGCACCATTTCATCGCATCATCTACCGTCATCAAGAACCTGATGCCGCTGTTGTTTCCTGCTTCGGTTGCCGTATAGAGAATTGCCAAGTCATGTAGTGCCGCCATGTTCACCCCGGCATGGGGATTGGGCTTCTGCGGAACAGGCGTTTCCTCTGCCGCAAACAGTCCAAATTGTTGCGGGCCGCTGCCTAACAAATGCATCAAGCCGACTCCGCTTCGCTACGCGGCTTATGCATGGTGTTAGCCGTCATACCCAACACTTCGGCCAATCGGTACAGCTCGGGGTCGTCCGGATCGTCGGCGTTGTGCGGCATCGCCGCGCGCACCAGGTCGGCGCGCACGTACTGCACAAGCTCCGCGACCTCCGGCTTCGGTGCTGCCGGGTGCGGCCATTTCTTCGTTCGGTCGTACCAGACAACTTCGGGCGCATCTTCCATTCTCGTCTCCGGTGCCGTCGCATTGACGGCTAACAAGTCATTCCAGCGCGACCCCAAACCGCTACGCGGTTCGGGTCGGCTGAATTCCGGCGTTATGCCGCACGGGTCGCGGCGATCAGGAAATCCCATGCGTGCTTTGGGTTCCCCGTTTCTGCTACACCGGCAATCGCAGCCCGGCCAAGCGCGTCGTGTGGCAATTCCACCGGCACGACAGCAAATCCAGCACGGGCAAGCGCCGCAATCAGCTTCACCGGCCAGTCTTCGAGCGGCACGTCTTGGTTGTCCAATGCGCACGCCGCTTCGTAGATCGCTTCGCGTGGGGTTTCAATTTTTCCGTAGTATCCTTGTTCCATGTCGTTCTCCGGTAGTGCGGCATAACAATTCATTCAAGCCGACGCCGCTTCACGGCGCGGCTTAACTCAAGCGTTAGGCACCAATGCCGCCTGCGCGATACCGAGCGGGTAGTAGGCCCATGCCACAATGCTGTCGCTGTACCAATCCAGCACTTCCCCATCCTCGTCTTTCAGGTTGAACTGGAATTCGAGAAAGTCGCTTTGGTCGCCGGCCATGTATTCGTCAAAGGCCGGTTCATCGTCGTATTCATCGCACGGCCCTTGCTGCTGCACGTAGGCTGTCATCACCACCGTGTAGGGTTCAAACGTCCTGCCGCAATCATCTGAGCGTGAGCCTGCCACCATCAGCAGCAGCTTCATGTCGAACGGCGGCGGGTTCACGCCAGGGTTAAACCAGCCGGTTTCGGTAGTTCCAATCAGTTGTGAAGCCATATCGTTCTCCTATCGTTTGTTGCCTAACCCGGCAGTCAACCGGACGTGCCCGAAAAGCCGGGCACGCCGGTTACTTCTGCGTTAGACCGCAATGGAGCCAAGTCGCCACACCACAGGCATTCGCACCAGCCATCCGCGCTCGGTGCTGACCACAGGTGCGATCCATTCCGGTTGGCGCGGCATGGTTGGGTGGAGGCATCCGGACTCTCACCGGAGCGGACATTGCCGCCGCTTCCAACCCTTGATGCCAGCTTCTCGGCGTGTCCAGCGCGCATTGGCCGTTTCATCTGGTCAGTTTGGTTGTGCATTTCTGCCGTACCTCCGTAGTCGGTTGCGGTCTAACAATTCATTCAAGCCGAACCCGCTTCGCGGCGCGGATTAGCTTCGGTGTTAGGGAATCCGTCGTGCGTGCGCCCGTCGAGCAGGCGGCCGGCGGCTTTCTTGCCGACGCGCGCCATGATTTCGGGACGCTCCGGCGGAACTCTCCGCTCGATGTCGGCTTTCCGCACGGCAGCAGCCGTCCAGTCGTGGAGCACGCGGCCGTCGCGCAACAACATGGCATCGGGCTTCCCCCGGGCTGATCCCTGCTGCCACTCCCCCCATTGCTTGAACAGGAACGGCACGCCGGCCACGGCGCATTGGTCACGCAGCGATCGGAACCAGTCGGGATGCGACGGCCGTGCGTGCGCGCCGGACTCGCCGCCGGCGATGACCCA
>JAKQDQ010000123.1 GCA_029573725.1 Verrucomicrobiota bacterium | reverse complement strand
CGCGTTAAGGATATCGAGCCAGGCAGGCACCAGCAAGTATATGTGATCAAGCGGAAAGTGAATGGCCCGGGCCCTTTGATATCGGCACTTACGTTTTTGTAGATAAAGAGGAAAAGATTCTGCTAAACCCAAAGCCGCTTTTCGGGTTCAGGGGCTTGGGTGAAAACGTCTATCAATCCAATGCGGCCGGTTGACCTTGGGGACGTGGTTGGCCGGCGCAAAATTGCCAAAATCGCCCGCCTTGCCACCGCTTTGACGCAACGCCAACGCCATCGTTTGAGATTGCCGCGGAAGAAGGGGACCCCAAGCCTCTATAAGGTGCCGGACTATGTCGTGTCTTATCAAGCGCTCACGCGCATGAACCCCGAAGTCTTTGCCGCATAGCAAGACACCCCCTCTGGAACGTTGAACCGCCACCCAACCTGCAACCGCAACCTCCCCGGCTCAAGATCTACACAACCAAAGTCCCTGAGCAGGTTCCCGAACCAATCCCGCCAATCACTCACCCTGCATGCAAAGCCTGGGGATAACTTTTCAACCAACCTCACTCCAACCGGGCGAATACGCCGCCCACGATGAGGGCAACGTAAGCAACCGCCTTGCAGCAACCTCCGCCCGGGAGGAGGAATCTCCCCGCCAACCGTGGCTCTATCCCGCCGAAAAACCAGGGCACGCGACAACACCCAGCCGCCCGTTCCGGCTTTGCCGAACGTTCGCGTCCTCTCCCTCCCGTCTTGAAACGTCCTTTTACATCATCCGCAGCTCGTCCATTCCTCCCTTCCGGCTCAGGCCCGCGCCCAAACCCGCCCCACCCGCCCCAGCCAGCCTAACGCTCCCATTAGGCTGTGTACAACGGGTGTACAAAGGAGGCTCAAAGGGGTCTCATGCTTATTTTCCGTGTGCTCCTGCCGGGCTTCCGATGTACTCCCCTTGTACATGACTTGAAAGGACGGAGAAGGAACGGTCTTGCGGGCGGCGGTGGAGGCCGGGGCGGCGGCGGGCTTCGATTTTTTAACCCTTGCCGTTTCAGCCGCTTGCTGAGATTTCAACATCGGCGGTGGCGGGACAATGGCGTTGTGAACCCGGCTTTGGCCTTTCCACCCGTTCCGGGTCTGAACCACGGCGATAAACACCTTCTGACCCGGGGC
>JAKQDQ010000104.1 GCA_029573725.1 Verrucomicrobiota bacterium | reverse complement strand
TCGATAACGCGACGGTGACGGCCAGGGAAACCGGCAAAGTTTATTCGTTCAAACAACTGGGCGACGTGCGCCCAGTCGTCGATGCCGGCGGCCTCTTCAACTACGCCCGTAACACCGGAATGATCGAAAAGTAGCCACGCGCCAGGATCGGGTGATTGAAAAGATCAACAAGATGACGCCCGGCAAGCCGGTCCAGAGGATCCGGTTCTTAATCCCGCCGGTGCGCGACTATCAGTTTGCAGCAGAAGCATCCGGCAAACTGACCGAACTGGCGATCGGAGCACCGGGCCGGGCCACCGGCGGTCTGTTGCGGGGGGTGATTGGGGGTGGATTTCCCGACGTTGAATTCCATGTCCGAGATCCGTCACTTGAATTTACCCGGGGCCTTGCCCCGAGTGCAGGAACGGGTAACCTCCCATGACCGGATTCTCCGACCATCACAATGGCCGGACAGGTCCCCGGAAGCCTCCCGCGGGCTGCGGGTTACTGGCATCTCCCGGAACGACGCTTTGCGGTGGAGACGGGTTGCTCATCACCTTTCTGCAATCCGGCCAGATGCTCCATGAACAACAAATCTAGTTTTCGATGAAGTTGAATCTGCTTCCCTACCCCCGCTCACTTGAACGGCTCGCCGGGAGTTTCGTTCTGCCGTCCAACCAGCCGCTGCGGGCGTTTTCCTTTGTCCGCAGCCGCAAAGCGCCCGACCATCCGGAAGGTTACTCGCTGAGGATCAGCCGCCAGGGCGTGCGCGTTGAATATCGCGAGCTGGGCGGTTTGCGCGCCGCCGGGGCGACGCTGCGTCAGCTGCTTCGCGCATACGGCCGGCGCCTGCCCTGCCTCAAAATCCGCGACTGGCCGGATTTCGCGCGGCGCGGCGTGATGCTGGACATCTCGCGCGGTCGGGTGCCGAAACTGGAAACATTGCTTGATCTGGTCGAGCGCCTGGCGGATTTCAAAATCAACGAGTTTCAACTCTACACGGAGCACACGTTTGCCTATCGCCGCTATCGCTCCGTCTGGCAGGCGTGGGGTGCGCTGACCGCCCGGGAGATTCGCACGCTCGACGCCCGCTGCCGCGAGCTCGGCATTGACCTGGTGCCGAATCAAAACTCCTTCGGCCATCTGCGCTATTTTCTCGAACATCCACGGTTGCGCCAGCTCGCGGAAGTTTCCGAGCCGTATGAAGGGTCCACCGGTGATTTCCTGCGCTTCCCCACCACCCTCGCGCCCAATCATCGGGGCACGATCAAATTCATCCGGGAACTGTACGACGAATTGCTGCCGAATTTTTCCAGCCGTTATTTCAACGTCGGTTGCGATGAGACCTGGGATCTGGGGCGCGGCCGGAGCCGGGCACTCTGCGCGCGCCGCGGCAAAGGCCGGGTGTACCTGGATTTTCTGAAGCAGATTCACCGCGAAGTCACCCGTCGCGGCCGCACCATGATGTTTTGGGGCGACATCATCCTGAACCATCCGGAACTGATCAAACACCTGCCGTCGCCGGTGATCGCGCTGAACTGGGGTTACGAGGCCACGCATCCGTTTGATAAAGAGGCGGCGATATTTGCGCAATCCCGCATTCCTTTCTACGTGTGTCCGGGCACGGCCACCTGGATGTCGTTGATCGGCCGGCACGGGACGGCGCTGGCCAATCTGCGCAGCGCCGCCCGCGCCGGACGCAAACACGGCGCGAGCGGATACCTCAACACCGACTGGGGCGACGGCGGCCATCCCCAACCGCTGGCGGTGAGCTGGCCGCTCTACGTCGTGGGCGCCGCGCACGCGTGGTGCAGCCAGTCGTTCGATGAGACCCTGCTCGTTCCGGTGTTGAGTCGCGAGGTTTATGAAGACCGCACGCAACGCATCGCCCGGGCGGCTCTGGCGCTCGGCGTGGCCCACGAAAAATTCCGCTATTGCGAAGCCAACGTGACGCCGTTCGGCGCGGTCATTGCCGCGCCTCCGCCCGAAACGCGGGAACTGTTCTGCCGCAGCGGGCTCAAATACTATGCCCGCATTAAAGCGCGGCGGATTGCCGCCGCGGGGAACGAGGTGGAACGCCAGCGCGCCATTTTAGCCCGGGGCCGCCCGGAGTCCGCCGCCGCGCGCATCCTGCAGACGGAACTTGATCTGGCCGCACGGATGGCCCAGGAATCGTGTCGGATCATGCACTGGCAACAAGCCCTGGCGCACGGTCAGCAGGCGCAGGCAAAAGCGCTGGCGCAAAGCGGCGGAAGGGCATTACGCCAGCTGCAACAGGATTTCCAGCGTTATTGGCCGCTCCGCAACAAGGCGACTCCCGCCAAGTGTGCGGCATTCCTGCAGTGGCGGCGCGAAGATTACCGACGTGGGAAATTACATTTTCCACCGGAAAGCGCGCGTCAGGTTCAGGTGAAAACCTACGCTGCCGAATAAGGTCCACCCCGGACACGCAGCCCGGCTCGTGGCACGTGGACCACGCACCGCCTCCGGGCCTCCGCATTGACGCCGGGGCCGGTTAAAAGGCCGGGGTGACTTCGACGGTTTTGCCGGGAGTCGCAATTACGTCCTCTCCCTGCGCCCAGATGGAGTCATTGATGAGCAGCTTGAATTGCACCTGCTCCCTGGCCGGCACGATCAGGCGCCAAGTGCGCGAATCAATGTTCTGCAGTGGAAGGCCGTGTTCCCAGGAAAGCCCGCCGCCCTGGCCGCGGGCGAACAGATTGTTGCCAAAGCCGACATCAATTTTCGCCTCGATGGTCACCGTGGCGGCCGGGCTGGCGGACGCCTGCCGTACGGGCAACTGCGTCTGGCTGCTGCGGGTGCTCACGGCGAGCGTTGGCGCCGCAACCGCCCTGGCGCTGGTCTTGTTCACTTTGCTGGAAGTAGTTTTTCTGGTCGTTTTTTTCATAGGCGTGGTGCGTTCAATTTCAATGCAGTCATTCAAGCCGGGAAACGCGCCGCACAACCTCACAACCCCGACGGCCGGTGCATGTTTCTGCCCGGCAGACGTTCTGATGCCGAAATCCGGACGCTTTGCCCGCGAACGGGTTCATACGAAGAACTCGTGTCCCCATCCGCTCCCATTGTGGCCGTTAAACGTGCTTTGTCAATGATTCGCCGAGCCGCAGCAGCCTGGCCACGGTGGCTTCTGAGCCGGCCTCGGCGTAAATGCGCAGGATGGGCTCGGTTCCCGAACCGCGCAGCATCAGCCAGGAATCGTCTTGCGCAACGTATTTCACGCCGTCGAAGGTTTTGACCTGCACCACCGGTGAGCGCAACAACGTGTCGGGCGCCTGACGCTTGAGGAATTCCATCAAGGCCTCCCGTTTCTCCAGGGGGAAGGGTGTGTCGATCCGGCCGTACCGATGCGGCCCAAATTGCTTCTCCAGCCGGGCGATCAAGCGGTTCAGGGAGCCGTTTTCAATCGCCAGCATTTCCAGCAGCATCAGCCCCGCGGCGATCCCATCCCGCTCGGGAATGTGCCTCGGGAATCCGATTCCTCCGCTTTCCTCGGCGCCAAGCAGCACGCCGCCCTGCAACATTTCAGCACAAATGTACTTGAACCCCACGCCCGTCTCGGTCAACGGCAGGCCGTAGGCTGCACACATCTTATCCAGCATGGAAGTCGTGGTCAGCGCCTTGACCACGCGTCCTTGGCCGTGGCGGTTGTGGTAAAGGTGCGCCAGCAGCAGGCAGATGAGAATGTGGGTGGTCAGATAACGGCCGCGGCCATCCATGCCGCCGATGCGATCCGCATCGCCATCCGTGACCAGGCAAAGATCGTGCGGGTGCTTTTTCAGATAGGCCTGGGTGCGCGTGTAATTGGCGACGACGGGTTCGGGATTGATGCCGCCGAACAAGGGATCGTGTGCGCCATTGAGCGTGGTGACTTTGCAGGTCGTGCCCGCAAGCAACTGCTCAAAACAGCCGGCGCCCACGCCAAACAGGGCATCGTGCGCAAACCGCAATCCAGATCCGGCGATGCGTTTGAAATCCACCAGCTTTTTCAGCGCGGCATAATGTCTGGGCCGCACATCCTGGAGCCTGATTCGCCGGTCCCTGATCGCCGCGTCCGCGGCCACCGCGCGGACCGGATTCCGATCCAGCCAGCTTTCGATGTCCCGGCAGGTTTGGGGATCACTCGACCCGCCATAATGCGATTTCAGTTTGAAGCCGTTAAAAACCGGCGGGTTGTGGCTGGCCGTCAGCATGACCCCGCCCACCGCCCGCAGGGCCTTGACGGCAAAGGAGACCGACGGGGTCGGCGTGGGGGCGGGCGTGAGCACGACGGTGAAATCATTTCCGGCAAACACCTCGGCGGCGCGGCGGGCAAATGCATCCGAGAGAAAGCGCCGATCGTAACCGATCACCACCGTCCGCTCTGTGCCGGCCACCGGATGGGCCTTCCAATAATCCGCCGTGGCCTGCGCGACGCGGGCGACATTGGCAAACGTGAATTCCTCGGCGATTACTGCGCGCCAACCGTCGGTGCCAAATTTGATGCTCATGATGCGGGTGTGGAAATTTTCAGATCCGCCAGGGCGGGATCGTGTTCGTGGGCCAGGCGGCGCATGCGCGTCACCGCCCGCTTCAAACTGGGAGCGGCAAACAACGCGCTGCCGCTCACGAAAACGTCCGCCCCCGCCTGCGCGCATTCCCCCACCGTGTCGAAACCCACTCCGCCATCCACCCCAATGGAAAACGCCAGCCCTTTTTCCCCCCGCCAGTCCCGGGCCTGCTGCACCTTGGGCAGCGCTTCGTGGATAAAGTCCTGTCCGCCAAATCCGGGATTCACGGTCATGACCAGCAGATGATCGATCTTGTCCAGGTAGGGCGCAACGCGGCGGATTTCGGTGGGCGGGTTGATGGCCAGGCCGACGCGGCGGCCCAAGGAGCGGATTTTCCAGAGTAACGGCAGCACCGCTTCCCCCAATTCGACATGCACAATCAGCTGATCCGCGCCCGCCCGGACAAAGGGTTCGAGCAGAATCTCCGGTTGACTGCACATCAAATGCACATCGAAGAATTGCCGGCTTAGGGAACGGACAGCTTTGACGACCTGCGGACCAAAAGAAAGGTTCGGCACGAAATGCCCATCCATGATGTCCAGGTGCAGCCATTCCGCATCGGTTTTTTGCACCCGGGCGGTTTCCTTGGCGAAGTGGCCGAAATCAGCGGCCAGCAGCGACGGCGCAATGATCATGCGAGGCCAGCTTACTCAGCGCGGGTTCCGGAGGGGAAGCCGGATCTTGGCGGCGGGCGCCGGGGCGGGCGTTCCCAAGCCGGGCAAGGTTGGCGGGACTTGTTTGGGCGGCGCCTCCGGCAGCGGCGTGCCGGCGGGAGCGCCAACCAGCGGTCCCGGATCGCTCGGCTTCTGCGGCGGCGTGAATTTACCCGTCCGCACAATCTCTTCCACCTGCGTTCCGTCAAGCGTTTCGTACTCGAGCAACGCGTTGGCGATCATCTCCAGTTTGTCGCGATGCGTGTCAATGGTGTCCTTGGCCTTCTGGTAGGCTTCATCAATGATGCGTTTGACCTCGGCATCAATCTCCTGCGCCGTCTGTTCGCTGTAGTCCTTGGAGCGCATCATGTCGCGCCCCAGGAAAACGTATTCCTGGCTTTCCCCATATAGCACCATGCCCAGCTTGTCGCTCATGCCGTAATGCATGACCATGGCCCGGGCCATGGACGTGGCCTGTTGAATGTCCCCGGCGGCCCCGGTCGAAATGTCCTCTGACACAATCAACTCGGCTATGCGTCCGGCCATGGTGACGGCGATGGTGTCGAGCATCTCCTTGCGCCGCCGGCTGAGCACGTCATCCTTGGGCAGGTACATGGTTGCGCCCAATGCCTGACCGCGTGGAATAATCGTCACCTTGTGCAGGGGATGCGTATGTTTGAGGACCACGTTCACCAGTGCATGGCCGGCCTCGTGCCAGGCCGTAAATTTCTTCTCCTCATCCGTCATGGCCATGCTGCGGCGTTCCCGTCCCCACCGCACCTTGTCGCGCGCCTCCTCCAGTTCCACCATGCCGATGCCCTTCTTGTTCGTGCGGGCCGCCAGGAGCGCCGCTTCGTTCAGCAAGTTGGCCAGTTCCGCACCGGAGAAGCCCGGCGTGCCGCGGGCAATCACCGATAGATCCACCTCCGGCAGCAGCTTCACGTTTTTCGCGTGGACTTTCAGGATGGCCTCCCGTCCCCGCACGTCCGGCAGATTAACGGTAACCTGCCGGTCGAACCGGCCGGGGCGCAACAGGGCCGGATCCAGCACGTCGGGGCGGTTTGTCGCCGCGATGATGATGATGCCCTCCTGCGTATCGAAGCCGTCCATCTCGACGAGCAACGCATTAAGGGTCTGTTCCCGTTCATCGTTGCCGCCGCCAAGACCATGCCCGCGGGAACGCCCCACCGCATCAATCTCGTCAATGAACACCAGGCAGGGCGTGTTCTTCCGCGCCTGTTCAAACATGTCCCGCACGCGGCTGGCGCCCACGCCGACAAACATTTCCACGAAATCCGAACCGCTGATGCTGAAAAACGCCGCATCCGCCTCTCCGGCGATTGCCTTGGCCAGCAGGGTTTTCCCGGTGCCGGGCGGCCCAATCATCAGCACCCCCTTGGGAATCCGGCCACCCAGACGCTGGAATTTCTTCGGGTCCTTCAGGAACTCGACCAGTTCCGAAACCTCCTCAATGGCCTCCTCCACGCCCGCCACATCCTTGAAGGTGGTCTTGTTGCGTTCCTTCGCCAGCAGCCGCGCCTTGCTCTTGCCAAAGCTCAAAGCTCCCTTGCCCGCCATGCGAATCGGACGGATGAAGAAGAACCAGATGAGGAACACGAACAGCCCCAGGAACAAAATGTTCACGCCAATGTTGAACAACAAGGCGCTGCTTTCCCGTGGTTCGATCTGCTTCACATTGCGCAACTGGTCCGCAAACGATTCGGTCATCACCACCTTGGTGTGGAAGGGCACTTCCACCGGCTTGCCGCCGGCCATCAACTTCTCCCCCTGCTCATCCGTCTTGTAGTACGTCCCGGTAATTTCCGTCAGGGAGGATTGCTGGCCGTAATTGACCTTGGCGCTGGCGATCAGATTCGAATGCACCTTTTGCACAAAATCATACTGGGAGATTTCGGTGCGGTTCGGTTCCCCCCATTTCCCCTTCATGCTGAACAGCAGCGCCATGCCGCCGATGATCGCGATCCACACCGCAATCGTGCTTGGCTGCATCCGACCGCCGCCCGGCTTGCGCATGTTTTTGTCGTTGCCGTTCATCTTCTTATTTTCGGACATGATCTACCTGTTTCCAGCTCGTCGAGCGTAGCATGGCTCGGCGCCGCCCGCAATGCAGGATTGCGCGGCCGGCCCGCGGCGCCAACGCCAGACCAAAATTTGCCGCGTCGCCGGCGTCAGGCGGGCGACCGCGCCGAGACGCAGGCCTTCCACCCAAAAAATGACGCCCGATGAAGTGGTCGCCAGTGTTAATTCGTGCCTCCGTGATCTGGAAATCTTCTGATTGACAAAGCAGTCCTGCAATTTGACTGCCGTTTTCATGCCAATGGGTTGAAACCGGTCACCCGGGCGCCAATGGCGTAAAATAATCCGGCGCCCCACGCTGGCGGCATCGAAAAATTCGACCCCGTCCGCCTTGTCCTTAACCTTCACGCGCCTGGCTAATTTCCAGTCAATCTGCAGCTGGCCGAAATTGACGCTCCCCCGGGGCGTGAGCGCGATGCCCCGCTCGGCCGGATTAAACTCCGCTGCCGGCTGGCTCAAGCATCGCAACTGCCCATCCCGCTCCCGCTGGACCCAGCGGTCTCCAACGGAGATCGGCCGGCCGGCGCTGCGGCGCAGGCGCTCCACCAAATCGAAATCCACGGGGACCTGCAGTCGTTGCAATCGCTGTTGAATGATCCGGCGTTGCAGGGCGCGCGGCAACCGCTCCCAGGCCGGGCGGGGCGCGGGCGCCGCCGCCCACTGCCGTGCCACCCGGCTCACCTCTTCGGCATCGTCGCCAATCAGCTCCATGGTCCGCAGAACGACCTGGTTCAATGCCGGTTGAAACTCTTTGCGCAGCCACGGCAGCAGTTCGCGGCGCACCCGGTTGCGCAACGGGACGCGCGAGGCATTGGTGGCGTCCTCGCGAAAGCGGAGCCGGCGCTGGCGGACGAACGCTTCCAGGTCCTTCCGCGCCATCGTCAGAAAGGGGCGCACCAGGCGGAGTTGCGGAGCCGCGGGGGAGGCCGAGCGGGGTTCCATGCCGCGCAACCCCTCTCCGCTCGCGCCGCGCAACAAACGTAAAAAAAACAGTTCCACCTGGTCATCTGCATGATGCGCCAGCGCAATCGCCGGGCACTGGAACCGGCGCGCGGTCCGGGCCAGAAATTCGTGCCGCAACCGTCGCGCCGCCATTTCAATGGAGGTTCCCGACCGTGCCGCCAGTCCGGCCACATCGCCGCGTCCCGGGTGCCAGGGCAGCTTGAGCCGCTGCGCCATGCGTTGCACGAACCGCTCATCACCGTCACTGGCGCGGCCGCGCAACTGATGATTGAAATGCGCCACGCACAACTTCCACCCGAAGCGCGGCGCCAATTCCTCCAGCACCGTCAACAACGCAACGGAGTCCAGACCGCCGGAAACCGCCACCAAAACCCGTTCGCCCGGGTGCAGCAGCCGCTGCTGCTCCATCAGGTCGGCCACTTGCTCCGGAAGATCCATGACCGTCCACCACCCTCTTCAATCCCGGAAATTCTGAAACTGCAGGGCCACCGGGAAATCCTTCCCGCGCACGGCCGCCATCACCGCCTGCAATTCATCCCGGCTCTTGCCCGTGACGCGGATTTGCCGATCCTGGATTTGCGTCGTCACCTTGAACTTGTGTTCCCGGATGAAGGTGGTGATCTGCTTGGCCACCTCGGGGGCGACGCCCTGTTTGATCTTGATGGACTGCCGCGCATGCCCCAGGGGCGAAACATCGGGTTCGCCACGCTCCACATTTTTCAGGCTGATGTTGCGCCGGGCCAGCTTGCCCATCACGATTTCTTCCAGTGCCTGGAGCTTGAACTGATCTTCAGCGGAAAGATTGATCTCGTTCTTCTCCAGGACGATTCCGGCCCGGCTCCCCTTGAAATCGAAGCGGTTGGCCAGTTCCTTTCGCGCCAGGTTGACGGCGTTTTCGATTTCCATCGAATTCACCTCACTCACGATGTCAAATGTTGGCATGCGGTCATGCTACCGTTGGCGGTGGGAATGGGAAGCACTTTGCGCGGCGCGCGGAATTTGCTTTTGACTTCACCACCGGGCGCGGTAAAGTGGCGGCGCTTTGGGATGGGGTCGTAGCTCAGTTGGTAGAGCACCACAATGGCATTGTGGGGGTCAGGAGTTCGAATCTCCTCGGCTCCACCATTCTTTTCGGCCCGTTAGTGCCTGGGTAAGCCCGATGATGACGGGTCTTTTCCCCGTTCTCATCCTCCCTGCCTCCCCCGCAGTGGCATGGAGTCGACGGGGACATGATGGGGCGTTGTTTGGGCAAAGAATTTGGAGCCACCCAGCCGTAGTAGAATTCAGGCTTCTATTGCCCCTCGCATAAAGAAGTAACACGATCCTGCCGCAGGAGCGGCACCGCCAGGCGGGCGCGCGAAGACATGCCCCTGCTCGCCCGGGGCGTTGCGCAAGCGGAAGTGGCCCGGCGGTGCGACGTCAGCCGGGCAGTGCCCTGCGCTGGGAACGGCAGCGCAAGGCTGCCAAAACCGAGGCGTGGAAACGGAGGTCTTTGGGCCGGCACCCTAAACTCACGTCAACCCACAAACGAACCTTGCTACGGACCCTGGCACAAGGCGTCCAAGCTCACGGCTCCCACAACGACCTCTGGACGCCGCCGTGGGTGGCCACCCTGATCCAACGTCAGCGCACGGTGCGGTTGCATTCCAGCCATGTGTGACGCCGCTTGGGGCGGCTGAGCTGGAATTTCCGGCGCCCCAGCGGTCGGGCCCTTCAGCGCGATGAAGCGGCGATTGCCCGCTGGAAGAAACACTCCTGGCCTGCGCTAAATAAAAGTCCCTGAAAAGAGGGCCACGCCCTGGCGAACTCTTGTCCGAAGGCCATTCGGCACCTGAGCCGGTAAACGCGACGGCAACTCCGGCGCCGCCAACGGCGCACCCCATTGATCCGCCCCTTCGGGCAACAGCTCGCGCTTTCTTGGCAACCAGTTGTTGCTCATTTATGCGAGGCGTAATAAATGAAGATTTCGAGGATTCAGACCCGATTGCCCGTGGCGGGATCCCCGCAGGCGCGGAATCCTGGCGGGCGCGAATTTTGATTAACAACCGCGCCGGGATGGTGTAGAAACCAGGCATGGCAACCAAACGCCAACTTTCGCCGAACCGGACGCGAATGAAACCGCTCACCTTTGGAGGACTTTGCTTATGATCATGGCCGATATTCTGAAAATTTTCCTGCTCATCGTCGGCGGGCTGACGATTTACGTCAGCTACTGGCTTGTGGCGCACGCGTTGTTTCCCAACGTCGTCCAGCGCGCCAGCGAACGCTACGCCACGCCGGTGCGCATCACGTTGCTGGGACTGGCGATTGGCGTGATTCCTTTCGTCGCCGGCGCGAAAATTTCCCAACTGCCCAATCCCGTCTTGAAATTAATCGGTGTCGTCATCATGGCGGTTCCGGTTCTCCTGGGCCTCGTGGGTTCGACTGGACTGGTGCGGCGCATTGGCGCGGGGTTGCCGTCGCCGCTGGACGAACGCCAGCCCTGGCGTCGCGTCTTGCGCGGCGGCGTGTTGTTGTCGCTGACATTTTTGCTGCCGTTTTTTGGCTGGTTCGTGCTGCCGGTTTGGGCGCTGGCCAGTGGCCTTGGCGCGTTTGTATTGAGTTTGAAATCCATGAAATCAACGCCCGATCAGCCGCCGCCGGTCATGAATCCGTCCCCGGCGTGAAAAATAAATGAACCTCACGCGCCGAAAATTTCTGAAGGTCGGCGGCAGCAGCGCGGCGTTGCTGGCAACGGTGGGGTGCGACCGGTTGCCGCGTGAAGTCCGCGCGCTTTACGAGCCGGCAAAAAATTCCGGCCCCTTCGCGCCGCCCGCTTCGGAGCAGATTGACGCCGTCACCCACGCCCTGAACCGGGCCGCGTTCGGTGCGCGGCCTGGCGAATACGAGCGCGTAAAAAAACAGGGGGCAACTCCTGACGAGGCTGCGGCCGCCTACCTCGACCACCAGTTAAGCCCGGAAAAGATTCCTGACGACGAGACCGATTACGCCGTGCGCCGGTTTGAAACCCTCGCCCAGCCGCTCGGGGAATTGTTCGAGTATCAGGAGGAATTGTTGCAGAACGAACTGATGCGCGGCACCCTGACCCGCGCCGTGTTGTCCGAACGGCAGTTGTTTGAAGTGATGGTTCAGTTCTGGTCCGACCACTTCAACATAGACCCGTCCAAGGGCGATGCGAAATGGCTCAAGGTGGCCGACGACCGCGAGGTGATTCGCCGGCACGCGCTCGGAAAATTTGCCGACCTGCTGCGCGCGTCCGCGTTGAGTCCGGCGATGCTGTGGTATCTCGACGGGCGCGTGAATCGCCGCGAAAATCGCAAAGACAAGCCGAACGAAAATTACGCGCGCGAATTGCTGGAGCTGCACACGCTGGGCGTTCACGGCGGCTACACGCAGCGCGACGTGATGGAAGTGGCGCGCTGCCTGACCGGCTGGACGGTGCGCTCGCGCAATCGCCCGCCGTATTTTGAAATCGGCAAGGTGGAATTCAAACTGCACCAGCACGATTGCGATGCAAAGGAAGTGCTGGGGCAAAAGATTTCCGCCATCCCCGACCGCTTGAACAAGGAAGACCGCGAACGGCTCGGCCAGCGGGAACTCGACCGCGTTTTGGAAATCGTAACGCGACATCCTTCAACCGCGAAGCACATCAGCACGAAATTGTGCCGGCGTTTCATCGCGGACGAACCACCGGCCGGCGCGATTGAAAAGGTTGCCGACGCCTTCACGCAAAGCAGCGGCGACATTCGCGCGACCCTGCGGGCATTGTTTGCCTCGGAGGAATTTCGCCGGGCGCGCGGGAACAAATTCAAGCGGCCCTTCCATTACATCGTGTCCGCCCTGCGCGCGACCGGCGCGAAGACCGACGCCGGGCTGGAAATCATTGATTACCTGCGGCGCATGGGCCACGCGCCGTTCAATTACCCGACGCCCGACGGTTATCCCGAACCCGCCGCGCCGTGGCTGGGCACGCTGCTGTGGCGCTGGAATTTTGCGCTGGCCGTGAGCGAGAACAAGCTCAAGGGAACCCGAATTGATTTCGCGACACTGCAAAAAAACTCCGGCGGCGACGACGGCTTGATGGCGCATCTATTGGGCCGCAAACCGACCGCCGACGAAGCGCAAGCCTATCACGAATCCGGCGCGGGCCTGGCATTGATGCTGGCGTCACCGGCTTTTCAGAGATGTTGAACGTGGGAACGACGGCGAGAAATCCCCTCACCCCGGCCCTCTCCCCTTCTGAAGGGGAGAGGGAGAATCATCGTCAGGTTGTCGGCAAATCGGGCGGGGTTGAAATTTTCGTGAGACGCAATTTGCTGTTCCCTCTCCCCATCGGATGGGGAAAGGATCGGGGTGGGGGGCAGATTTTTTCCATTAACCGTCAACGCTCAACCCTCAACTAGCCCCATGTCCGACGCGCAAAGTTTTCTGACCGGCAACGGCGACCAGCGCCAGACGCTCGTTGTCATCTTTTTGCGCGGCGGGGCGGACGGCTTGAATCTCGTCGCACCGCTCGAGGACGACGGTTATTACCGCGCCCGGCCGCGCATTGCCATCTCGCGCAGGGAGTGCGTGCCATTGGACGGGTTTTACGGGCTGAACCCGCTGCTAAAAAAACTGGAGCCCGCTTACAAGGACGGCTCGCTTGCCATCGTGCACGCCGCAGGATCGGAGGACGCCACGCGGTCGCACTTTGAAGCGCAGGATCTGATGGAGCACGCCGGCATCACGGGCGGCGGCTGGCTCGGGCGTTTTTTGCGCGCGCACAATACCGCTGCCAGCGGCCCGCTCGCCGCCGTGGCGCTGGGCCGGGCGATTCCCGAATGTCTGCGCGGCGCGCCCGCGACAACGGTGTTGCAATCGTTGGATGATTTTTCCCTCGGCACCAGCGGCGCGCGCCTCACCCAGTCGCTGGCCAGATTATACGGCATGCAGACGGACATGCTCGCGTCGGCCGGACGGGACACACTGGCCGCCATCCGGCGCGTTGAGCAGTTGCGCCACGAAAAATATCAGCCGGCCAACGGCGCGGACTATGGGCCGGATGATTTTTCGCGCGGCCTCGTGCAGATCGCGCGGCTGATCAAGGCCCGCGTGGGTTTGCAGGCAGTGTCGCTGGACTTGGGCGGCTGGGATTCGCATTTCGGCCAGGGCACGCTCATGGACCCGCTGATGACCCGGCTCGCGCGCGGGCTGTCGGCATTTTATCAGGACCTCGGCGACGAAATGAATCACACAACGGTGGTGGCGATGACGGAATTTGGCCGGCGCGTGGAGGAAAATTCCGCGTTCGGCACCGACCACGGTCGCGGCAGCGTGATGTTCGTGCTGGGCGGCGGCATCAAGGGTGGTCGCGTGCTGGGCACATGGCCGGGCTTGAGCCGCGACGTGCTGGAAGGGCCGGGCGATTTGCCGGTGACGACAAACTATCGCAACGTCCTCGCGCCGATTCTGCAACGCCACGGTGTCAGCGAAAAATTGAAACAGGTATTTCCAGATTTTGAATTGCATCCGCTGCCGATGTACGGGTGAAAGCGATTGGCGTATCCGAGCGAAGACGGCGTCCGACCAAACCTGCAGCCGGGAAATCGTCGCCGTCGCAATTGTCGCATGAAAGGCACTCGCGCCCTCACTCTCATTGGATGCGCGCCGTGTCTGCCTGATGGCAAAAACATTTTGCCATTGCCGCACAACAAATTGCAGCCTGCCCCGGGCAAAGCCTTGCCCCGCACCGCCGTCAAAGGCAGGCTTCGCCGCGCCGCTGCGGCGGCTTGCATGATTGAAATGCAAATGACAATTTCCAGCACGGCTCTCGCACAGGACAGAACGTTGGGGTTGATGGGGAGGCACTGGCGCGAGGCGAGGGTCTCAGGTCGGCCACACAAACTCAGGCGGCCGGCACGGGTGCGCTCTCGTTACCCACCTGGGTACTATCACCACAGCCGAGCGCATGGGCGCGTGGAAGTATGCCCCGGGAACATGCTCGAACCAGCGCATCGCTTTGGATTTCAGAACGATTGCCGCGATTGTCACTGGCAATTTCAGCATCCCTGCCGCAACCGTTAGGGAGACCGGATCTGAACCACGCGTAGATGTCATAGTTCTCCGAACCATGATTTCCGTCAGACTCCAGCCAATGGTGCCTCACGTGACGCTTACGCGCGATGGCAGGCGGCGGCAGAGAATCGGTATCAATTGTCCTCATCCGGAAAAAGGCGAAAGGAAGCCGACAACGGTGGGCAACAGATTATTTGCGCCTCGGTTTTCGGGAGGAAACGGGGCCGTTCCTCACAATGGCATGGTGGGATCAGAGGTTCGAATCTCCCCGGCGCCACCATCCACCAATTCCCGGCCGGTCTCCCGGTCCGCCTCACGTCCGCCGGCCGCGCCCCAGCACCGTCTGATACAACCAATCGTACACCCCGGTGGCGGGCATGCTCGTCCCCGTTTCCGCCCCGTGCGCGCCGCCGATGCAGATCGGCCACTCCCGCGGATTGGCCGGCCGCGCGCCGTGCGAGCCTTTCACGAGGGTCGCATCCAGCGGAATGACATCCATCAACATGCGGAAGCCGAGTCGTTTCTGCAGCAGCCGCCAGGCAATCCGGGCCTTGACGCAGGCGATTTGCGGGTTCAGGAACAGTTCCACCGGATCGTAGCCCGGCTTCCGATGGATGTCCACCGTCCGCGCAAAGTCCGGGGCGCGCCGGTCGTCGTGCCAATAGTAGTAGGTAAACCAGGCGGAGGGTTTCGCAATGGCGATCAGTTCCCCGGCGCGCGGATGATGGATCTGGTGCTGCCGTTTCTCCGCCTCGCCCCAGACCTCGCCCACTCCCGGTTGCCGCTCCAACACGGTGCGCACGGTGGGGATCAGAGCGGCATCCTGCACATAAACGTGCGCGACTTGATGGTCCGCCACGGCAAAGACGCGACTCGCGCCGCAGTCCAGCAATTCCCGCCCGAGCTCCTCCTTGACCACCAGCCAGCCAAGCTCGCGAAAGCGGCGGTTCAAATGCACCGGGGTCTCCACCGCGCTGATGCCGTATTCCGAAAGCACCACCACCTGCACGGAGCGGCGTTCCAGCCAGGTGATCAAGTCGCCCACCAGGGCGTCCAGACGGCGCAGGTCCTGCGGTATCCCGGGGTGCTGTGGACCGAGGCGTTGCAGGTTGTAATCCAAGTGAGGCAGATAGATGAGGTTGAGCGTGGGGGCGTGTTTCTCCTCCACCCATTTCGCCGCCGCGGCGATCCATTGCGACACGGCATCCGCCGGAAACCGGGTCGAGTCCACGCCCGCGGCCGGCCCCCAGAACGCAGGGAACGGAAACGCGCCGAGCTCCCGTTGGACCTCCACTCCCAACGCAAAGGGCCAGGTGTAGATGCCAAAAATCTTGCGGCCGTCGGCGGGATACATGGGCCGTGGCGTCATGGCCCAATCCACCGCCGCATACATGTTGTACCACCAGAACAGCTGCGCGCAGGTGAAGCGGGCGTCCTGCTCCCGCAACGCCTCCCATAATTTCTTGCCCTGCACGATCCGGTTGGACTGCTTCCAAAACTGCACTTCACTGAGCTCGCGATTAAACCAACCGTTGGCCACGACGCCATGTCCGGCCGGCGGCAGCCCCGTCAGATACGTGGATTGGGCGGTGCAGGTGACCGCGGGAAAGGCCGGCTCAATCCGCGTCAAGGCGCTGCGCGCCCGGAAGGCGTTCAACTGCGGCGTGGACTCTCCCAGCAGGGATTCCGACAAGCCGACAACATTCAGGACGGCCGTGCGTTTCATGCGGTGAATCGTTCGGCCAGCTCGGCAATGGCGGCCCGGATCAAATCCACGTTCATTTCGCTCACTTCGAGGCCCGCGCCCACGTCGCGCAACAAGGTGATCATCAATTGGCCGCCCAGGTGCTCCCGAAATTCCTCCAGTCCCGTCAACAGCTCCGGCCGTTGGAGGTCCGGATGGAACAACGCAAAGCCCAGTCCCGCCAGTAGTTGCAATACGCGCTCGGCGTTCTCCGCCCCGAGCAATCCCGCCCGCCGCGCGTAGGTCACGTCCAACGCGATGCCGACCGCCACCGCTTCGCCATGACGCAGCGTGAAGTCTGACATCTGCTCCAGCTTGTGCGCCGCCCAATGGCCAAAATCCAGCGGGCGCGCCGAGCCAAATTCAAACGGATCGCCGCTCGTAGCGATGTGGTTGACGTGCAGTTCGGCGCACCGGCGTATCAACCTGCGGACCGCGGCCGGCTGGAATTGCGCCAGCGCGGGGGCATCCGCTTCCAGCGCGGCAAAAAACTCCCGGCTGCGAATGCACGCCACCTTGACCGCTTCCACAAACCCCGCGCGCCAATCCCGCGCCCCCAGGGTGGCGAGCAGCTGGAAATCATTGATGACCGCATGTGGCGGCGCAAACGTGCCGATGAAATTTTTCTTGCCAAACGCGTTAATGCCGTTTTTCACGCCCACGCCCGAATCACACTGGCTCAACGTCGTCGTTGGAATGCGCACATGCCGCACCCCGCGATGCGCCGTCGCTGCCGCCAGTCCGGCCATGTCCAGCAGCGCGCCGCCGCCGACCGCGATCAGATACGAATGGCGATCAATGTGATGCCGATCAATCGCCGCATGCAATTCGGCAACCGCAGCCCAGGACGCTTTGACGGCTTCTCCGCCCGGACACAACCGCGGCGGCCCCGCCAGGGTGATGCCTGGCGAACCGGGTTTGAAATAAGTTTCGATGGCCTGTACCAAACCTGCCTGAGCGCGCGCCAAACCCGCATCTACAACCACCAGGGCCTGACGCCCCCCCCCGTCCGCGTCAGATCCCAAGACGTTCCGCAGCGTGAGATTCTCCGGATGGAAAACCCGGTCGGTGAAAAACACCCGATGTTGCCAGCCAACTTGAATTTTACGTTCGATCAAATCCATGTCACCAAGAACTCCCAGTCTCCGTGGGCACGCGCCGCGAGGCAAGTGCCGTTTCGGATTGCGGCCTGCGGGAGGCCGTGCTCAGGTGGCCGGCACGGCGCGTTGCAGCCACCGCGCCAGCGCGAAGAGCCCGGCAAACCCCAGGAATGCGCCCGGCGACAAGGTGGAGACCGCCGCGCCATCCACCAGCACGACGCCGGCCAGCAACCCGGAAATCAGCCGGCTCACGTCAGACTTCGCATCTCGATGGAAGCTCCACACACACCTGACCAGCCAGACCAGCAACAGGGCGGACGCCAGCCACGACCAAGCATTGCGGGACGGCTCAATCCAAACGTTCGCGATCAGAGGCGTCGCCACCAGCACCAGTGGCCACAAGGGCGCGGGACCGGACCGGCTTTCAACCCGGGCCACAAAACTCAGTCCCACGATGTACGCCCCCAGGGCCGCGCCATGGCCGAGGACGGGAAAGCGCAATTCCTGCAGCGTGGCGGCACCCGCCACGAGGTAGAGCAGCCAGCGGCACCCCGCCATGAGGAGCGGCGCGAATTCGGTGCGTTTATGCACGGCGTCGTAGAAAACAATCGTCGCGGCCAGCGCCAGCGCCAGCCACGCCACAGTGACGCCCAGAAAAAACAGCAACAGCCAGCCAGCAAACAATTGCAATCCCCCATACCACCAGACATCCCGGGCGCTGATGTGCCCGGCGGGAATCGGGCGTTCGCTGCGGAATTGGCGGTCAAACTCCACGTCGAACGCATCGTTCAAAAACATCCCGCCGAGATACAACAGGGAGGCGCCCAGGGCGAGCAACGGGAAGGCCCACCAGTTGCCCCCGCCGCTGATCAACCAGGCCGCCAGACAATTCGACCAGACCGTCGGCAGGTTGGAAGCGCGTCCCAGCGCCAGCAGGGTATGCAGTCGTAACGGCGGCTGAGTCATGGTCCAGAAGTTCTGCGGCAATTAACCGCGCTCTTTCATTCCAATCCGTGGGGGTCCGGGTTTTCCGTGGTGGCGTTTCGTCGTTGCCTTCAGGAAAGAAAAACGTGCCGGCAAATGAAAGCCTTTTCTACGAAACGTTCGCACCGCCCGTTGCCGGTGCGCGGCGGCCTCAGCACAACCCCCAGTGCGCGAGTTCTCGCAGGACCCACTCATACTCGCCGACCAATTGATCCACGACCTCCGCACTGTGCAGGAACTCGGGCAGCACCGCCCAGGTGTAGGTTTCCATTTCAAGATGCGAACACAACTGCGGTTGCGCCTGCAACAGGGGCAACAAGCCCCGCACCTGATCCACCGTGGATTGCAACGGTCCCGTCGGCTGCCAATGCAACGGCACGTGGAAATGCACCCGCCACTCCTCATCCGGCGGCCGGGCGGTCCTTGCGGCGCTCTGCAGCGCGGGGGCGAGATCGCGGAATTTCACCAGCCGGCCGTCCGCCTGGCGGACGATGACCTGGTGCAAATAGACCGGTTCATCGAAGCGCGCGAGCAGCTGCAGCGCCGCCGGCGTCGGCCGCAAGCGCAGTGCGCTGCTGAGATGCAGCTTGCTGATGCGGATGCCGTGCCGCTGGAATTCAGCCATTGCCGCCGCCGGCTCTTCAAATTCCACCGCCAGATGGCAGGCGTCATAGTTCACGCCCAGATGCCGCTCCAGGCGGGCATCACCGGGATGCGCCTCCCGCATCCGCTCGAAGAACTGCACGGTCTCGGCGGTGTTTTCAAACCAGCCGAACGGCTCGGGTTCAACCCCCAGGTGCAACAACCGATTGGATTTTCCGCTCAACTCATCCAAAAATTCCACCAGCCGCCAGAAATTCGCGCGCATTTGTTCCGCCTGCTCCGGGCGGGTGATGAAGTCCTTGTGCGTTCCGGGCGACGTGCTGACGCTGCCTTCCACCTCCGGCGGCAGCAACTGCGCCAGCAAGCGAAACAGCCGTTCCGTGTAGGCCACGCGACGCGCGTCCGTCCAGTCCGGACGGTAAACATTTTCCTTCACGCGCACATCGTGAAACTGCCCGAACGGAAATCCGTTGATCGTAAACACATAGGCGTCATGCCGGTCCAACCAGCGCTGGAACCCCAGCAACGCTGCCGGATCGCTCAATTCCTGCGCCGCCCGGTCGCTGAGACGCAATCCGATGGCGTAACGGCCGCGCGGCTGCACCCGCGCCTTGACGCGCAACGTGGATTGTTCGAGCGCCGCAAACGTTTCCGCCCACGTTTCACTGCGGTGAATGTTCGTGCAATATGCCAGGTGCAGGCCGTGCTTCAACAACATGACGCGATCACTTCAGGAGGCAGCCTCCGGCAGCCGGAACTTGGCGCACTGCGAGAGAAAACGCTTCGGGTTCCCGTAAATCAGCCGGTCAATCATGCCCGCGTCATGTCCGCGCCGGCGCAGTTCCTGGGCGGCGTACGGAACGGCCAGCGGCACACTCACGCCCCAGTCACACGCGCTGTTCATCCACAGCCGCTCGCCGCCATACTGCTCAATCATGTCCACCGCGCGGGCCGCGGTGCATTTGGACTCCGGATACAACGTCATCCCGCCCCAGAACCCCCGGTCCAACACCAGTTTCACCGTGTGTTCTTCCACATGATCAATCAGGCAGCGCCCGGGCGGAATGCGGCCGTCCGCCCGCAACACATCCAGGATCAGGCGCGTCCCCTTCAGCTTGTCCTCAAGGTGCGGCGTATGCACCAGAACGAGCTGATCCTGGCGCGCCGCCAGGTCCACCTGCAGCTCCAGCACCTTCAACTCATTGCGCGAATTCTTGTTCAGACCAATCTCGCCAATGCCCAGCACGTTCGGCCGCGACAGGAACTGCGGAATCAACGCAATCACCTCCTGCGCCAGCTGGACGTCCTCCGCCTCCTTGGGATTGATGCACAACCAGCAGAAGTGCGGCAGCCCGAACTTCGCGGCGCGCCGGGGTTCATGCTCCGTCAACTGACCAAAATAATCATAAAAGCCCGCCGCGGAGCTCCGGTCAAAGCCCGCCCAGAACGCGGGCTCGCACACCGCGGCACAACCGGCAACAACCATCGCCCGGTAATCGTCCGTCGTGCGACTCACCATGTGCGCATGTGGTTCAATGTATCGCATGAGAAATTGGGCGGAGCCTCCCGGCGGATTTCAGCTGACGGCGTTTCCGGGCCAGGCGCCGCAGGCGGCCTTCGTCGTGGCCACCGGAATGGGTTCGGTGGTGGGATCGCTCAAGGCGTCCAGCACCCCGGCCGCGCGTCCCCCCGGGGACGCCTGCATTCGCGCCAGCGCCGCGTGGAAGGCGTCCCAACGAAAATCCGCCTCGCCCGGCGCGCGCTCCACCCGGTCGAGAAAGGCCGCAAGATCAAGCAACTTGGAGCGCGCTTCCAGATAATAAAGATCGAGCAATTGTCGCCGCTGCATACCGGAACATAGCATGGCGCCGCCCCTGCGCGCACTCAATTCTTTATCCTTGCTCCGGCGCCCGTCTGCAAACGGCTACAGAACCTCCGATGCCGCGGGGCGGCGTTCCGCAACAGTCCAGCGGACGACGTCGGCGTTTCTTCGTGCGCGGCCGCGGGTTGAACCCCCGGGCGTCTGGCGACGCATTCCGCCTCCGCTCCTTATCGGGCATTGCGCAGGACGGGAAACTGACGGCGCTCCAGTTTTCGGTGCAGGCGCCGATAAAGCACGCCGGCCAGGCTGACCTGCAGCAGCGCCACCAGCAAATCGTTGATTTTCGGTTCGAGTGCGAAGGGCCAGAACAGTTCACCCAGGCCGGCCAGCAGATCCGGCAACCACAGCCCGCCGCCCAGGGTCAACACCCAAGCCATCAGGTAGCTCCGACATTGCAACGAAAAATACAGCCCCACCACGGGCAGAATTGCATACGAGACGAGGAACGATCCAACCGCCGGTCCGCCCGGCCGGCTGCCCGTCGTCCAGGCGCTGGCCAGGTACATCCAAATGCCCAGCAACATGCCGGTGGCGGGCAGGAACTGCCCCCAGATTCCCCGCAACCGGCCATGGATAATCTGCCGCACCTGCAACGGGGAAACGAGCAACAGTTCCAACACCCCCGTTTCGCGTTCGCGACGAAAACTGCCGGCCGCCACCGTCGCCAGACTGACCAGCAACAGTCCGACCATGACCTGATCCACAAACGCCAGCCGGGCGTGCAACTGCCAGTTGGACAACAGGAATCCATAGACCGAGCCGACGACGGCCAGCCAGGTCCAGATGATCAGCCGGCCGCTCCACTGTCGCCGTTCCAGCCAGCCGGGCGGGTTGCGTTCCAGCAACCGCCGCATCCAATGCCGCAACCATGTCTTGCCGAGGATGGGCCGGCAGAGCGCCTGCTTCATTTTCCCTGCCAGCCGCGAGGTCGGCGCCTCGCGCCAGTTCCGCCGCAAACACTGGCCGGCAAAGATCACCGAAAGGACGAACACCGAGACGGAAATCACCGTCATGGTGGCGGCGGTGTGGAGGACGTGCGCCGGCGGGAATGCCCATTGCACGAACGCGGCGAAATCCGGAGCCGGCGTGGCCAGCAAGGAAAATCCGGTAAAGAAATCATAGCTCGCCTGGGAATAGCCCTGCTGCCAGGTGACCAGAGAATTCACGCCCAGGAGTGCCCCAAAGATCCAGGGAAACAACACAAAAGCCGCCCCCTCCAACAGCACCGCCAGCGCCAGCGCCCGTGGACCGCTGCGCGACACGGAGGAGGCCGCCAGGGTAAGGCCCAGACTCCAGCACGCCACGTTCATCAACACCAGAGCCAACCACGCGACCGAGCGCCAGTGGATGCCACCCAATAACACCGGAATCATCAACACCGGCACGCCGGCCAACAGGGCGATGGCGAGCTGCACGGTATGCGCCCCAATCTTGGCCAGCGCCAGGGCGGCAGGGGGCATCGGCGTGAGAAACAGCAACATCAGCGTGCCTTCGCGCCGCTCGCGGCTCAAACAGTCGCTGGCCGCCAGTGGCACGAGCAGCCAGGCGGCGCAATACAGCAGGCAATGAATCCGTTGAAACAACGCGCCGCCCCTTCCGGGCAGGGCAACCAGATCGGCGGCCAGCCAGACGCCGCCCAGCGACAGTGCGCCGGCCACGAACACGCGCGCCCAGTGGGTGAAGGCCCGCCGGGCGTGTGCCCGCAGCTCGCGCATCAGCAAAAACCAAACAGTCATGCCGCCCTTGAAGGCCCACCCCGGAGACGGGCTGCGCCCGGCCCGCCACCCCGCCCCGCCGTCCGCAACCGCGCACCGCCAGGATCAGCCACCACTCATTGCGTTTCCCCGCGCGTGACCCGGAGAAACACCTCCTCCAAAGTCATTTCATCCTCGCGCAGTTCCAGCAGCTTGGCGCCGCCACGCACCAGGGTTTCCGCAATGAGGCTGGGATCCCCAGACGCACCGGCCAGCGTCACCTTGAGCTGCTGCTCGACGGGCGTCACTTCCGCCACCTCGGGACACGCTTGCAACAGCTTGACGGCTTCCGCCAGGCCGCTCCCAACCCGCACCCAGAACACGGCGCCCGGAGACATTTGGGCGCGCACCCCTTGAACCGGCCCGGTGTAAATCAACCTGCCCTTCTCAATGATGCAGACGCGATTGCAGATGGTTTCCAGTTCGCTGAGGATGTGCGAGCTGATGATGATGGTTTTGCCGAGCCGTCGCAGCTCACGCAAAATTTCCATCACCTCGATCCGGGCGCGCGGATCCAACCCGCTCGCCGGTTCGTCCAGCAGCAGCAATTGCGGATCGTGAACCAACACCCGCGCCAGCCCCAGACGCTGCTGCATGCCGCGACTCAACGCGCCGATAAGCGCGCCCTTCTTCTCCGTCAACCCGACCAGTTCCAGCACATCGTCAATCACCTTGGCGCGCTGGGCGGCGGGAATGCGATAACAGGCGCCGAAGAAATCCAGGTATTCCTCCACCTCCATGTCCTTGTACACGCCGAAAAAATCCGGCATGTAACCGATAACCCGCCGCACGGCATCCGCACCCTGCACGATGTCGTGCCCGAGCACTTCCGCCGTGCCGGAACTGGGGGTGAGGAAGGTCGAAAGAATCCGCAGCGTCGTGGTTTTGCCCGCGCCGTTGGAACCGATGAACCCGAATAAATCACCGCGGTTTACCGTGAGATTGAGCCGGTCCAAGGCCAGTGTCGCGCCGTAGCGGCGGGTTAAATCGCGGGTTTGAATGGCGACGGGTGCAGCAGCGAGCGTAGTCATAGATCCGTTTGGGAATGGGGCGTCACCGGGACGCGCCACAAGGTGGTGACCGTGGTCCGCTGTGCGCCAGACGCCAGCAGGGACGGCACGGGAGCGCCATTCGTCGTCAAGGCGAAGAGCACCGCGCCGCCCGCGGCCAACGACGCCGTCACGTCCCATCCCCGTGGCACGGTCAATTGCGATTCCTTTGCGCCGCCGCTCAAGCTGCCCAACAGGGATGCCACCGTTGTCGCATGTGCCGGCTCATCAAGCTGCCCGCTGCCGGCGCTGCCGAACGCGCGCTGGCGTTGCCGCGCAGCGGTGAGCAAGGCGCCCAGATCACGCCGGACGAAGTCAGCCAACGCTTCATGGCCGTCGTCCGGCGCGTCCCATCGGACGACCCTCGTCGCGCCCGGCAGGATGGGGTCCACGTGATAAACCCTGTCCCGCCAGGCCAGATAAACGTCGGACAGGGGCTGACCGGTGCGATTGTTGATCGTAACGGTCTGCTGGCCGGCGGTGGCCACCAGCGGCGTGTTCAGGGTGGACCACCAGTCGCTCAAATAAAGCTGGCTGGTCCAGACCGGCACAAACACCAGCGCGTCAAAGTGACCGCCGATCTGGACCACCTGCGTCGGCTCGGAACTGTCGCGGCCCCGTCCGGACGTGAATTCGGGACGCAGCGTGGCGAACGGCAACTCGCTGTGAAGCGCAAAATTCTCGTTGGCCGGCGCGTAGATGCTGGCGTAGGTTCGCCCGCGCACTTCCGCACGCGCTCCCTGCGGGCACACATCCACCACATGCAGTTCGCTGTATTCGGATTCACCCGCGCGCAGCCAGTAGCCCAGCCCGTAGATCAACAGCGAGAATAGCACCACATAGCCCGGAAACGTGATCCACGTCCACATGGGGCGACGAATCTTCCGCAGCCACCACCGGTCGAACGGCCCGATCACCCCGAGATACACCACCAGCAAAGCCAGCAGCCAGCCCACTGACAACTTGCGAACCTGCCGGCTGTCTAACAAGCTGCCGAATATTCCGTCCACTGACAGGTTGAAACCTGCGGAATAATCCGTGGACGTGTACAGCGTCGCCGGCACGCCGACCAGTTGCGTCCAGAAGGCGGTCAGATGCTCCCACGACTTGAACGGCTCCAGTTCAGGGCTGAAGGTCAGGACCGTGACCCGTCCAAAATCGCGCGGGGCGGAAACCAACAGCGGCAGTCCACCACTGGCGACCTCGACGCGTCCCGCCCGTACACTGCCCCGGGCTACGCGGATTTCGGCCTGTTCGAAAGCGTCATCCGGCCGCCGGGTTTCCGGATGGGTGGCCGGCGCCGCATACACCGGCTTCAACCATCCCTGCAGTTCCCCATGCCAGGCCACGCCGGTGATTTCCTGCGGCACAAAGGGAAGCACGTCCTGCAACCAGGGCGTGCCGGTGACGTCGGTGACCTGTTCGATGGCGACGATCAGGTGTCCGCCCGCGCGCATCCAGGCGAGCAAGGCATCCGCCTGATCCGGCCGGAGACCGGTCGCAATGGTGGAATTCAAATAAATGGCATCCACCCCCTCCAGCAACAGGGGATTACCGGGGAAGTTGGCTGGCACGAACCGGAACACCTGGGGCTGCGCGTCCGGCTGATTGCGCTTGATGGGGCGCAGGCTGACCGCTCCCGCGGCGGTGCGTGATAGCGAGCCCACCAGCATGGTGGCGGCCCCAATCGCCTGGCGCGCGGAGGCGTCAGGCGCCACTTCAAGCGTGCGGCCCCGCGCGTTCACCAGCCTGACCTCCCAACTGGTTTGGTAACGTGTCGGAGCGAAGACCGGCATCACCACCCGCTTCAGTGTGCCGGTGGGCAGTTCCATCGCCAGCCGCTGCACCGAACCGCGGGCCAGCCCCATGGTCGCGACCTCGATGAATCCCGAAATGGGCGGACCGTCGTTGCGCAGTTCACACTGCAACGGAAACCAGGTCGCTTCCCGCACGATGCCGTTGTGCCCCACCTGCACATTGATCTGCACCGCCGCCGGGGCCAACGACAGGGTGACCAGAAGCCCGCCGATCCCGAGAAAGCAGCGCGGCACCTTCCGGCCCAGATTGAAAAATGTTCGCCGCCGCATATCAGTCGCATCTCCCGTCGGTCCCCACTCAAGCTTGATGGATTGGAGCGACATTTACCCAGAGGCGCAGCGGTGACGCAATGCCCAAATGTTCCGCAGCGCGGGCAGGCCGGTGGCGCGGCGTTCCGCGAGCACCGCAGTGGCGGCGCGCAGCAAAACTGCCGGGCAATTAACGGAGGCGATTAAACGATGGCCAGCGGAGTAAAACGTCGTCCCAGCACCGGAACGCTGGGAGTCTTGAGCCAGCTTTCCAGGACTGCCGCATAAACGCAGCGGAAATCCACAGTGTATTGAATATCCCCGTTCAGCAGGTCGGACGGGGCCAGACTCGGGTAACGGCCGAGCAAGCCGGCCTTGATGCGGTTCCCGAGCAGCAACATTGGCGCCGCCGCGCCGTGATCCGTGCCGCCGCTGGCGTTTTCCGCCACCCGCCGGCCAAACTCGCTGAAGGTCATGATCAGCACGCGCTCGAAATTGCCTTGGGCCTTCAAGTCGGCGACAAACGCCTTGAGGGCGTCGGCCAGTTCGGTGAGCAACCGCGTGTGAGTGCCCGCTTGATTGGTGTGGGTGTCGTAACCGCCCTGCGACACGTAATAAATTCGCGTCGCCATGCCCCCGCCAATCAACCGTCCCACCAGCTTCAGGGATTCGGCCAGCCGCGAGCCGGGATAGGTTGCCTGGTTTTGCGCCTTGCTGGTGATGGCGCGGATCTCATCCGAGCTGACCTGCGCATCCAGCGCCACGCGCTCGATGAAATCCAGCGGCGAACCCGCGTGCGGTGCGGGGCCGTTGAGCATTTCAATCGTTCCTCCGGAGGCTTCTGCGGCCACCTCGCCGGCTTCGTTCATCTTCCGATAGATCGCCTCGCTTGCATCCAGCTCGTCCGCCCTGACCTGGTCGGCTTTGATGAAGCGGTAATTCTCCGGAGTGCTGAAACAAATCCCGCGCGGCTGTTTGGCCGCCAATGCCTGCGGCATCTGCCTGGTCAACGCGACGGCGACCGCCGGATCGCAGCCGTTGCACGTGCTGTCGAAATAGCGTCCCAACCAGCCGGTGCTTTCAAACCGGTGGGCGTCACTGGCTGTCTGCCAGATTTCGGTCGAGCGAAAATGGGAACGGTTCGGGTTTGGATAACCCACGCCCTGCACAATCCCCAGGTGCCCGGATTCGTACAGCTCCTTCAAGCCGGTCATGCCGGGGTTTAATCCCACGCCTTCCCCCAGGCGCAGCGCCGCCCGGGCGGAGATGCCGAGCTGTGGCCGCGCCCGATGATAATGATCGTCACCAAAGGGCACCACCATGTTCAAACCGTCGTTGCCGCCAGCCAGTTGGAGCACCACCAGGATCGTCGCCTCCTTGCCGGTGACCGGCTGCGTCGGCGCATCCGCGGCGGCCGCGTGCAGTGTCGCGAAGGTGTTCGCCAGAAAGGACGGCACGGTCCACGACAGCGCGCTGCCCAGTACCGTGCCGCGCAGAAATTCACGGCGCGTTTTCAAAGTCGGTTCATATTTCATAATGGAGATCCTCGTGGCGGTGGTGGCTGCCGTGGCGCGGCTCAAGTCAATTGATATTCCGGCGTGCTCATGGCGAGCCGGATGGCGCCCAGGATGTCGTCATCGTCCAGCACTCCCTGCGAATCCAGGTATTCCCGCAACGCCGCCTGCTGATTGGCCTTCAGTTCGGTTTGGAACAGCCGGCTCCCCAGGGCCGCAATCAACGCCCCCGGCTCCCTCCGCTCCGCCTCCGAGAACAGCCGCGTCACCTCGATCTGGAGGGCGGGCGGGCGCGGACGCGGCATCGGCCCGCGCCCCGCCTGGCGGGGTTTGCGCCGGCCGCCGGACCGTGCCGCGCCGCTCCCCTGCACCAGCAACGCAGCCTGGTTGTAACGGGCCAGCAGCGTGTTCGTGGTAATCCAGGACAAGCCTCCGTCCCAGCCCTTCACGTTCGGCGGGGCGAACAAATCCTGGCCCAGTTCGCGCGTCAAAATCCCGCTCAACTGCGGCGGCGGCAGTTCGGTTTCCAGCATGCGGATGGTGCCCGCCAACCATTGCACCGGACTCTTCACCTGCGTGCGAATCAAGGCCGGATCGTAAAATTCCTCGCTGCGCAGCATGACGCGCAGGAATGGTTTGAAGTGGTTTCCGTGCTGGCGGAAGCTGGCGGCCAGCGCCGTGAGCAAGGCCTCCGAGGGCGGTTGCCCGGCAAAGAAGGTCCAAAGTTTTGCCGTGATAAACCGGGCGGCCTGGGGCTGCGCCACGATTTGCTCCAGCACGTCGCGCCCCTGCAACCGGCCGGTGCGGCCCAATACGGTTTTGACGCCCGGATCATGCAGCGCCGGGCGATCCACGAATTGTTGCGTCTCACGATTGTAGCTCCACCCCGTCAACGCCCGTGCTGCTTCCGTGATGTCCTTCTCCGTATAATGCCCTTCGCCCAACGTGAACAACTCCATCACTTCGCGGGCGAAATTTTCGTTGGGATGTTGCTTGCGGCTTCTTGCCTGGTCCAGCCAGATGAGCATTGCCGGGTCCTGGCCGGTCTCCACCAGCAACCGCAGCCAGTGGTCCACCGCCAGCCGCCGGAACAATTCATTCTGCCGCCACATGAGGTACGGTTCACGCACTTTGTCCACGCTGGTGGCAAAATGCCCGTGCCAGAACAACACCATCTTCTCCTGGAAAGGCCGCGGTCCCCGGGCCATGCGGCCCAGCCACCAATGCCGCAATTCCGTCATCTGCTCGCGCTGCTGGCGGCGCTCCTCGCGCTGCAGCTCCCGACGCTGCTCGGCGTCCGCCCGGCGGAATGCCTGGAGCTTGTTGCGCCGTTCCGGATCGGGGCGCGCCCACCCGGGATTCGGCGTGGCATCCGGGATTTTCTCAAAGTCCACCAAGCGGGCAACGGCGCGTTCCGGCCCGAGCGCAACAAGTTGTTGAATCTCGCGCGGCGGCCCGCCGAACCCGGCCCGGTTCAACAAATGCGCGGCGGTCGTGGCATTCCAACGGTCACTGGACAACGGCTTAAGCATGAGGAGTCAGCGGCGCGGCAAGCGCCGCAAGATATATGGACGGGCGTTGGCGGTGTTTCATGATTTCGCTTTTTAATCGCAAAATTCCGGTTCGTCAAATCGAAGTTGACCGCGGACAAAACCGGTTCCGGGCCGCCCAGTGCCGCCGGGGCGCCGGAACCCCATCCGCCCATCGCCCCCTCCAACCAACCGCTGGAGTTTCAACCGGTTTCATTCGACGTGTTCAATGGACGCCGGGTCGGGGCGGCGCATTCAGCGCGTCCGAAAACAGAGCCGGGCCGGCCTGACCAACGCCGGACCGGGTGACACTTGGTGTCCCCCAAAATTTCACGGCAATTGCCACGTCCGTTCCGGCATTTCACTTGAAGCGCATTTTTTGCGCACCTATGGTAAGGACGACGTTGAAATTGGAATCATGGCCAGCATCCTCACCACAAATCCGAACCCGCCCGCAGCCAACAGCCCCCAACCACACCCCCTCGCCCCCGATCGCGTACTTGCCGTACTGGAACAGCACATCCTGGTGGATGGGTTCAAACTGGTCTTTGACACGGAGCGGAGCCGCGGCGCGTATTTTGTGGATGCGGCCACCGGACGGGAATTCATTGATCTCTACGGTTTCTACGCCTCGCAACCCATCGGTTACAATCACCCATACTTCAACCGCCCCGAAGTGCAGGCGGATTTGCTGCGCGCGGCCAAAGTCAAGGTGGCCAACGCCGATGTTTACACCCCGCAATACGCAACGTTCGTCGAAACTTTCGCGCGCGTTATTGCCCACCCACAGTTGCCCCGGTATTTCTTCATCGAAGGCGGCGCCCTTGCGGTCGAAAACGCGATTAAAGCGGCCATGGACTGGAAGGTGCGCAAAAACCTGGCCGCCGGACTGGGTGAGCGCGGCACGGAAATCATCCACTTCACACACGCGTTCCACGGTCGGTCGGGTTATACACTGAGCCTGACCAACACCGATCCCAACAAGGTGGCGTACTTCGCCAAATTCCCCTGGCCGCGCATCAGCACCCCGATGCTGAATTTCGCCCTGCCGGAAAGCGCCCGCACTGCTGATGTCCGCTCGCGGGAACAACAGGCGGAACGGGAAATTCGCGCCGTGCTGGCGGCCAAGGCCGCCGACATCGCCGCCATCATCATTGAACCCATCCAAGGGGAAGGAGGAGACAACCACTTCCGCCCCGAATTCATGCAGCAGTTGCGCCGGATCGCCGACGAACACGACCTCCTGCTCATTTTTGATGAGGTGCAATCCGGCATGGGGATTACGGGCAGGAAGTGGGCGGCGGAACATTACGACGTTGTGCCCGATCTGATCGCCTTCGGCAAGAAAGCGCAGGTGTGCGGCGTCATGGCCGGAGCGCGCCTCGATGAAGTGCCGGACAACTGTTTCCGGCGGCCGGGCCGCATCAGTTCCACCTGGGGCGGCAACTTCACCGACTACGTGCGCTCAACTCACTATCTCCGGATCTACGAACAGGAACACCTGGTGGAAAACGCCCGTGTGCAAGGCGAGAAACTGCTGGCCGGGCTCCAGGAACTGGCCCGGCACCATCCGCAGGTAACCGCGCCGCGCGGCAAGGGCTTGATGCTGGCTTTTGACCTGCCGGATACGGCCACCCGCGATGCCTTCTGGCGCGGGTGTTACCGGTTGAATTTGCTGGTAATCCGGTCAGGTCCGCGTTCCATCCGGCTGCGCCCCGTCATGGATATCAAGGATGAGGTGCTTGAGCAGGCGCTGGGCATCATGCACGACGAATGTGGGAAATTGCCGCATTGAATGTTCCCCGCGCAGACGTCTGCCGGGACGGGGACGCCCCCCCGTGGATTGGAAACCCCGCAACTGGTGTCCCCCGGGCTTGGGCGGCCCGGCATTTTGCCGGCTGCGTCCGGATCGCTTATTGACCAAGGAAACAGCATCATGCCGAAAACTACTGTCAAATTGAAATCCGTCCCGGCCGCCACACTAAAAGCGCTCGGACTCGCGGCCACCAACCCCGGCGTTTTCGATGGTGAATGGTCGGGTGGGGGCTCCAGCCTGCCCAGTCATTCGCCGAACGACGGCGTCCTGCTGGGCACGGTGCGCACCGCCACCCCCGCGGAATACGAGCGCGCCTTGAAACGCGCGGCGGCCGCTTTTGAGCAATGGAAAACCGTCCCTGCTCCCAGGCGCGGCGAAGTCATCCGCCAACTCGGCAACGCCCTGCGCGCCGCGAAGCAGGACCTGGGACTGCTGGTCACCCTCGAAGCGGGCAAAATCATTGCCGAGGGTCAGGGCGAAGTTCAGGAGATGATTGACATCTGTGATTTCGCCACCGGCCTTTCGCGCCAACTCTACGGCCTGACCATTGCCAGCGAACGACCGCAACACCGCATGATGGAACAATGGCTGCCGCTTGGCCCGGTCGGTGTGATTACCGCCTTTAATTTTCCGGTGGCGGTCTGGGCCTGGAATGTGGCGCTGGCGGTGGTCTGTGGTAACAGCACCGTCTGGAAACCCTCCAGTCTGACTCCGCTCGCCGCAGTGGCCACCGTCAAGATCGCCGAGCGCGTTTGCCGCGCCAACGGTGTGGATCCTGCGCTCTTCACCTTGATCATCGGCGACGGCGCCACGGTGGGACAGCGGCTGCTGGAGGACAAGCGGTTGCCGCTCATCTCCGCCACGGGCTCGTCCAAACTGGGCGTCCGGGTGGCAGAAACGGTGGGCCGCCGGTTCGGCAAAACCATCCTCGAACTGGGCGGCAACAACGCCATCATCGTCGCCCCCAGCGCGGACCTGGATCTCGCCACACGCGCCATTTTGTTTGGCGCCGTCGGAACTGCGGGGCAACGGTGCACGAGCACCCGGCGGATCATTGTCCACGAGGCCATTCGCGAGGATCTCGTGCGGCGCTTGATCGCCGCCTACGAACAGGTGCGGATTGGTCCCCCCACCGACCTCGCCACCCTGTGCGGCCCGCTGATCAACTCCGAGGCCGTCAGGGAAATGCAAACCGCCCTGAAACGTATCCGGGCGGAGGGCGGGAAAATCATTTATGGCGGCGAACCTCTGCGCGGCCCGGAGTATCCAGGCGGCTGTTACGTGCGCCCCTGCCTCGTTGCGGCCCGGCCCGACATGAAGGTCGTGCGGGAGGAAACGTTTGCGCCAATCCTTTACGTGCTCGGCTACCGGGAATTCGAGGAGGCCATCGCCTGCCACAATGATGTCCCGCAAGGCTTGAGTTCGGCCATTTTCACCAAGGACCTGCGCGAAGCGGAGTGGTTCCTCTCAGCCCGTGGAAGCGATTGCGGCATCGCCAATGTGAACCTCGGCACCAGCGGCGCGGAAATTGGCGGCGCCTTTGGCGGGGAGAAAGAAACCGGTGGCGGGCGCGAAAGCGGGAGCGACGCATGGAAGACGTACATGCGACGCCAGACCGCCACCATCAATTACGGCACTGAGCTGCCCCTGGCCCAAGGCATCCAGTTTGGCTGATCTCCGGTGCGTCAACGAATGTGGACACTTGACGCTGCTATACTTGGTATGCTAGAACAGGCACACTACCATTAGCGGTGGTCTTATGCGTTGCCCCAAGTGCGGCTGTCAGGACGATAAAGTTGTAGATTCGCGTGCCTCGCGTGAAGGTGCGACCATCCGCCGCCGGCGCGAATGCACCGCCTGCCAGCATCGTTTCACCACTTACGAGGAAGTCGAACGGGACGGGCTCATGATTCTCAAACGAGACGGACGGCGGGAGGAGTTTTCCAAGGAAAAGCTGCTCTCGGGCATTCGCAAGGCCTGCCAAAAACGTCCCGTCAGCCCCAAGGCGGTTGAGGATTTGGCCGACCAGATAACTGAAATGGTAAACAACAAGTTCGATGCGGAAGTCCCCTCGGAGTTCATTGGAAAAGAGGTCATGAACGGGCTGCGGGAGATTGATGAGGTCGCTTATGTGCGCTTTGCCAGCGTGTATCGCCGCTTTCAAGAAGCCACGGATTTCGTCCATGAAGTGAAAAAACTGGGAGCGCACTGATGGTTTGCCTGGCCAACGACTTCCTGTTTTTCCGTCTGCCGTCCGGTGAGTCCGTTCCGGTCCCAACCACGGTGATTTCCAGCGAACTCCTCAGCGGGGTCACCAACCAGCACACACAAGAATTGCTGTCCCACGCCGCGGCCTCGGTGTTCCACTACTTCAAACACGATCTCGGTTGCCAGGCGGTCACCGTCGCCGAATTCGCCGCCACCTTCGAGGTGGTGCTGGCCAAGCTCGGATTCCGTCCCCCTTCCCCGCCTTCCACCCGGTCGTCCCCCGCTCCGGCCATGCAGCACCTGCCGGCGCTGGCTGCGAGTGTTGGTGCCGCCGGCGAACTGGCCTTTTTTCCACGATTGCGCGCCGCCGCGGTGGCCCAATGCCAGTCTGTCCCGAAAGTGGTCCGGTTCTCCGGTCTGCGTCCGTGCGTCAAGCAACTGCTCGGAGCGGAGCGTTGGAGTCCGCGCTGCGAACGGCTGCGCGATCAGATCCTCGCGTTCCTGCGGGGAGTGCTGCGCCGCGAAACAACCGGGGGCGATTGCGCGCTGTTGATCCGCTGATTTTGCTTTGGCGGCTTGCGGGCGTGCGCTACAAACTCAGGGGGTGAACAGAACCTTGTTTGAAAAAATCGCGGCGCGCGAGATTCCGGCGCAAATCATTTACGAGGATGATTCGGTGCTGGCATTCCGTGACATCGCCCCACAGGCCCCCGTCCACATCCTGGTGATCCCGCGCCGGCCCCTCGCGCGCATGGCGGCCGCGCAACCTGCGGACCAACCGCTGCTGGGACATTTGCTGTTGACCGCCGCAAAAATCGCCGCGCAACAAGGACTGGACTCCTCCGGTTACCGCCTGGTCATCAACAACGGTCCGGACGGCGGCGAATCCGTGCCGCATCTGCACTGCCACATCCTCGGTGGACGCAAGATGCAGTGGCCTCCCGGCTGATTTCCACCCGTGAAATTAATTTCCTGGAACGTCAACGGACTGCGCGCCGTCATGCGGAAGAATTTTCTGGATTTTCTGCAGGCGACGAAACCCGCCATCCTGTGTCTGCAGGAAACCAAATGCAGGCCCGCCCAGGTCGAGCCCTCGTGGCCGGCGGCCTACACGACCTTTTGGAACAGCGCCACACGAAAAGGCTATTCCGGCACGGCCATCTTCACGCAACCCCGCCCCCTGCGGGTGACCACCGACCTCGGGCTCGTCCAGCATGATGGCGAAGGCCGGGTGCTGACGGCGGAATATCCGGATTTTTTTCTCGTCAATGTTTACGTCCCGAACTCCCAGCGGGAACTGACCCGACTGGCCTACCGGCAGCAGTGGGATCGGGATTTTCTCAAGTTTCTCAAACGCCTTGAGCGGAAAAAACCGGTCATCTGGTGCGGAGATCTCAACGTCGCGCATACCGAAATTGACCTGGCCAACCCGCGCGCCAATGTCCACAACCACGGTTTCACCCCCGAGGAGCGGGCCGGCTTCACCGCCTACATCCAGGCCGGCTTCGTGGACACGTTTCGCGAATTCGAGCCCGGACCCAACCACTACACCTGGTGGAGTCCCAGGGCCAATGCCCGCGCCCGCAACCTCGGATGGCGGCTGGATTATTTTATGATTTCATCGTCGCTGCGTTCCCGGCTGAAGGGGGCGGAAATTCTGTCTCGGGTTCGGGGCAGCGATCACTGTCCGATCAGCCTGGAACTGCACTAGCGCCGGCATGCAGCTGTTCACCGCCCCGACCCCAACGGCTCGACCTCGGGGCGTCCTCCCGCCCCCGCCCCCGCGAACTGCTGGCATGATGTTGTTGCGTAAACGCCGGTCATCCCGCTAAGGTTTCCCCCGCTCATGAACCGTCGCCGATTTCTTAAAACCTCGATCGCCACCACCACCGCCACCTGGGTCACAATGAATCCCGAACCTGTCCGGGCCGCTCCGGCACCGGCCCTTCGCGAGGTGTACGAACTGGAAACCTATTCGCTGCGACCGGGGACGATGTCCGAGCGCTTTGATGAATTCTACCGGGACGTGGCGGTGGTGGCGTGGAATCGCGCGGGCGTCCGCCCGGTGGGCGTGTTCCGTCCGGCAGATGACGCCGCGCCGCCCAGCCGTGCCGTGCTGCTCCCCTTCCCGGACTGGCCGGCGGCGCGCAGCTGTCGGGAGAAGTTCGAGGCGGATCCGCTGGTGGCACAGGCTGGTTTCAGCCGGGCGCCCGCAACGGATCCGGGGTTCATCCGCAAGGAAAGCTCGTTGCTGTTGGCGTTCGCCGGTCTGCCCCGGATTGCAATTCCGGCGCAAACCCGGGCCGGAAAACCGCGCTTGTTTGAGCTGCGCACTTACGAATCGCACAGCCGTCGCGCCAACCAGAAAAAAGTGGCGATGTTCAACGAGGGCGAAATTGCGATTTTTCAACGCACCGGTTTGCAGCCGGTCTTCTTCGGGGAAGCCTGGTCTGGTCCGCAACTGCCCAAACTCACCTACCTGCTGGTGTTTGATGATCGCGCCAGCCGCGACCGGAACTGGCAGCAGTTTGTGGCCGATCCTGACTGGAAAAAGATGAGCACCACGCCAGGGTACACCGATGCGGAAATCGTTTCCCGCATCACCAACGTTTTTCTGCACCCCACCAGTTATTCTCAGATATGAACATTGCGCGCCGCGGCCGGCGGCGCGTTTAAAATCCCGTGACCTGCACCCGGAAAAAGCGGGATGACGCCGCAGCGGTTGAGATGAAAGCCGGGCTGCGTCCGGCGACCCCTTCCCACGGACCGTCAACGGTGGGAGCGCCCTGTAAGATCCCCATTCCGGACCAGGACAGCTGAAAGCCTGCGGGTGTGCGGGCGGAGACCCACAGGTAAGGGAACTCTACCACCGCCCTGGCCCGGTAGAATTGCGCGGGATGTCCCTGCGCATCCAACTTCATGGAAGTGATCCGATTCGTGGCTTGCACCAGGGTGAGCTCCCTCCAATTCATCAGATCGGTTGATGCCTGCAGCTCGTACCACTGGTTCGACACGCCGTAGAGATCCATTTGAAGATGTCCCGGTTCCGGAACGGGAAAAATGTCCAGCCAAGTGTCCGGAACAAAGGTGACGTGGGCCAGCCAGCCCGCATCATTGCCACTACGACCGCTTCCATCCTTGCCATAACGCCAGCGCACGACCTGGCGGCGCGGCCCCAAGTGGACGGATTCCTCCTGCCAGTCCACCTCACCGGAAATCGCATTGGTCTGGGTGGCGGATTCAAACACCAACCAGTCAGCTTCCTCCTCGGAACTCACCTTCCACCAGAAATTCAGTGTTCCCGGGCCGATCAATTCCGCCTCCAGTTCCGAAACCCCATCGTCTTCCAGGGGTGCGCTTTGCATCGCGGGAAAGGTCTGGAAAAAAACCGCGTTCTGGCCCAACCACCCCGCGCCTGGCGATGATTGCCAGTCCAAGTCCGTCAGGCCGTATGCCGGGGCGCTGATTGGCCGGGCGGCAGAAACCATGACCGTCACAAGCTGGCTGCTGCCCAGGCCCACGTCGTTGGTCACCGTGAACAGCAACTGACCGGCGCCGCTCTGCCCAGTGGCGGGCGTGACCTCCAGCTCCCAATCGTAACCCCATTCATTGGACTCCAGTTTCAGGGCGGACTGAGGCAGGAGCCCCGGCTGCAGGGTTTGCACCGTGCCGATGAAATCGTCCGGAATGAACATGCCGTTCTCCAGAAATTCGACGGGCAGCCTGGCCGGGGCATCCGCCCAAATGTACCATGGATTGGGCATGGAGACCTTCGGCGGCGCCCGTTGCGGTCCCGCCCACACGTCAACGCCACGCGCCTCCAAGTAATCCACGAGACGGGAATTGACCGAGCCCCACGCCAAATCCAGCAGATTAAACCGGACGTCCGTCTCACGCAGCGCCGGCAGGTTGTACAGCGGCAGCAGATTTGTGGCGGTCGTGAAATTCACCTCCAGCTGGGTGAGATTGGTCAGACCCGCCAGGGGCGTGAGATCCGAAACCTTGAGCCAATGAAGGGTCAGCGAAGTCAGCTGCGAACACCGCGCGAAAAAGGACAAATTGCTGATGGCCGCCCGGGAAAGGTACAAATCCGTCAGTCCTGTCGCATTGGTCAGCGGAGAAAAATCGACCACCGCCGTGTCCATCAACGTCAAGCTTTGGAGGTTCGGCAGATAGGAGAGGAATCCCAGTTCATGAACATTCTTTCCGGTCAGGTAGAGACGGGACACGTTGGTCAGCCATGGCCAGCCCTGAAAACCGGTCAGGTTCACGTCGCTGCCGATCAAGCGGGTCACGTTGAGCAGGTCCGCGCTGGTCAACTCGCGCGTGCCATTGCCGGCCCCCCAGCGCAAAGCGCGCTCCCAGTCCGGATCCAGCGCGCCCAGCGGGGCCGGCACAAGAACCTCCACCCGGATCTCCGCCTGACTGGTCAGGCCCGCTTCATTCGTGGCCACCAGGGTCAGCGTGGCAACGCCCGTTTGATTCAGGCCGGGCCGGAGTGTGACGTGCCGGACAAATTCCGCGCCCGCCAGGGAGATTTGCGGCGGCGGGAGCAGGATCGGATCGCCGGAAATCACTCCCACGGTCACCGGCGTCGACTGGCCGGAGTAGTCAACCGTAAAAGCGAGACTATCCTCCGAGTCTTGGGCCAGGAACCAGCGCGTGGGCGCGGAAATGCTGGGGAAAGTGTGCTGGGGCGTCCACGTCAACTGGGAATCCCGATGGAAGACCCGGCCGTCGGCCGCCCGCCCCCCACCCGCGGGTTCATCTCCGTTTTGACACTGGAAGATGTCCACGATCTCCTGTTCCGGCACCGCTTCCACCGGGTTGAGCAGATTAAAACTCAGGTCCGCCGCGCGCAAATGCGGCAATTGCAGGAGGTAGGACAGGTCCCGGATGCGGTTGTGCGCCAGATAGTGACTTTGCAACTGGGTCAACCTCCCCAGTGGAGCGGCATCGGCAATCTGATTTTGATTCAAACTCAGATAAGTCAGCTGCTGCAAGTTGGTCAAAGGGCTGATGTCGCCCAACTGGTCCTGCTCCAGCCGCAGACCGGTCAAACGGGTTAACGCTGCCACGGCCAGCGGGTTGTCCGCCGGATTATGACTGAAACCCAATCCGGTCAGGTTGGTCAGCCCGAGCACGGGGGTGACATCAACGATCTGGTTTCCATCCAGGTTCAAGTGCCGCAATCCCGGGAGACCGGCGATGAAATTTGCGTTGCCAAGCCCGCAATCATGCAGCCACAAACTCGTCAGACGCGGCATATTGGTCAGGAGCGGGAAATTGGCGGCGGGATTCCCGGCCAGCACCAGACTTTCGAGATTGGTCAGCCCGAGCAGCGGATCAAGATTCGTGATCGCATTATAGGACAGATCCAAAAACTTGAGTCCCGGCAGTGCGGCCAGAAAGCCGAGGTTGCTCAGGTGGTTTCCAGATAGTTCCAGGTTCACCAACCGGGGTGCCCCCGACAATGCCGCGTAATCGGTGAGGGGGTTCCGGCTCAAGGTCAGATAAGTGAGATTGGTCAATCCCGCCAGGGCGGAGAGATCGCGCAATTCGTTGTCGGCCAGATTCAAGGATTCCAGCCGCGGAAAGTCCGACAGCCACCCGAAGTTGGTCAATCCATTGCCTTCGAGATTCAAGCGCCGCAAGGGAGCGCTCGCCGCAACCCACTGGCGTTCGTCCATGTGATTCAACATCCAGCGCAATTCCAGCTGCTGCAGATTGGTCAGCGTGGCGACAGGTGCCAGATCCTCCGCCCAACTTTGCAGCACCCGCAGGGCCTGCAGTCGCGGTAGAACCTCCAAAAACCCCAGCGCGATGCGGCCGCCTTCGCGAATGGTCAGGTCCGTCAAGTTGGTCAACGCCGCCAGCGGTTCATACGTGTCCGCCAGCACCCGGCCCAGCACCAGATTGGTAAGGTTGTGCAGGGCTGCCAAGGGCGTCAAATCCAGCTGGACAAATTGTGCCTGATCCAGATGCAAGCGGGTCAGCCGAGACTGGGCGCGTAACGGCTCGAGGTTCGTCACCGCGTTGCCGCTGAGATCCAGCTCAGTCAGATTTGTGGCCCACTCCAAACCGCGCAAACTCTGAATCCCCCGGTGACGAAGCGTCAGCCGCTCAAATTCGGTCAGCGCCGCCTGGGTGATGCCCGTGGGCGGGACATCCAGGGCGCAGGCAACCGCTTTCTCCAATTCCGGATCCACAATCAACTTCACCGTCAGCGTGATCATGCGACTGGTGACGCTGCCGCCGGGACCGGTGATGACGACATCATACCGGCCGGCATCCGCGGGCGTCACGGCCGGAAAGTAGAGCGTTGCCTCCGTGGCCTCCGGCAGCGGCACTCCATCCTTGCGCCATTGAAAATTCAACGGCTCCGTGCCGGCCGCCTCCACCCCTAGCTCAACCTCCTGGTCCCAGCCGGCCACCTGGTCGGGCGACGTTCCACGGATGAACGGTGGTTGCAGATCCAACGACGGGACAACCACCAGCAGGGCGGCCGCTGTGTTGGTCACCCGCGCCGCGGTATCGGTGATCACCACGTCGTAGTAACCCCCAGCCTTGGTCGTCACCTGCGGCAACACCAGCACGACGTTGGTCTGGTTCGGCAGCGACAGGCCGTTCTTGCGCCACTGATAGGAACGCGGCAGCCCTCCGCCCGCCACCACATTAAACCACGCCGTGTCTCCCACAAACACCGTTTGATTTCCGGGCGGTTGCAAAATGAACGGAGCTGCCTGTCCAGTCATGCTCACCGAAAGCCACGCCGGCGGCCAACTGGTCGTTTGTCCCAGAAAATTGCTGACCGTTACCTGGTAGGCACCCGCCACGGGCATCTGCACGTTGGTCAACAGCAGCGTGGCATTGGTCGCCCCGGAAAGCGGCCAGCCCTGAAACAGCCACTGATACGCCAGCGGTGTCGATCCCATCGCCTCGACGTGGAGCGAGACATTGTCCCCCACCCAGGCATCCCGCCACTGGGGCGGAGTGGCAATGACTGCGGGACGACATTTTCCTTCCGTAGCGGTATAGAGTGAGGCGATTTCACCAGCAGAGAGGGCCCGGTTGTAGAGCGAGACCTCATCGAGCCAGCCTTTGAATTTGCGGTTGTACCAATATGGCCCCGGACTTCCCAGATACAGGGGTGCCGCCACATACGATTGCGGAAAATCAACGGCGGTCTGCCCCTCCAACTGACCGTTCACGTAGATTTGCACGGAGTTGGGGCCGCGCACCCCCACCACGTGATACCACTGCTCCGGCACGATGGAGGTTGAACCCCGGGCCTCCGCCACCGCGCCAGCAGGAGAATTGACTTGAAAAGAGAAAACGTCGCGATCCGCCAGCCGAATCTTGCTCAAATCATAAGCGGCTTGAAAGGCGAGATAAGCATTGGGTTTGCGCACGATGAACTGACGTCCCTCCGCCGGCGCAGAACCCGGCGAATCCAGCCCGGCAAAACAGACCCAGGCCTCCACCGTCAAATTCGTGGGACGCAACTCCGGCGCATCGGGAATGCTCACAAAGCCGTTCGTGCCGTCAAAGTGAAAGGCTCCGTCCACCACGCCATCGCCACCCACCTTCGCGCCGGGCTGCAGAATTCCCCAATTGGTGCCCGCCAGATTCCGCCCATCCACATCACCCGGCCACCACCCCACCAACCCAGCCGGGCTGGCCAGGCAACCTGCGCCGCTGGCCGGAACCTGGCCATACAGCCCCGCCACGCCCAACACGACAACAACCAGCCATTCCCAACCCACGCCAGCGAACGATCTCGGGCAAGGACCTGGGACTGCCGCCTGTTTATGTTGCATGCGCGACATGACGTCCGTAAGCAATCCGGCACTGGTTTGGAAAAACACGCGGTGGATAAGCCTATTTCATTCCGCGAAGCAAGTCGTTTCGGTTTTTTACTGACGACGACGGTGAAAATTACGTAGGCAACCAGTCCGCTGGGATGCCACCCCGGTGCTGTCGCTTGCAATGCGCCTCGATTGAAAGACGTGCAGCTCCAGGCTTCGGAATCAGTGAAGGTGTCCACGGTTGACCGATCGGATCCCCGCTATTTCAAACACCAGGTTCATTCCCCACAGCCGTCGGAGCGCAAGTCGGCTCATCGCCAACCCGGCCATCAAATCTTGGAAGCGCCCCCTCCCTCAGCCTGCGGGACAACCGCCACCGGACATCACGACGCTGAGGGCTGGTTCTGCGCCAGGATCCACTCCAGGGCGGCGGGCAGGTCGTTGAGGATGGGGCAAGCCCGCAACCGTGCGTCATACTGTCGTTCTGTCTCGCGACCGTGGCCCGTCCGGACCAGAAGACTCTGACGCACCCCCGCGTTCCAGCCACATTCCAGGTCGCTCAACTTGTCACCGATGAAATACGACTGGGCGAGATCCAAACCAAACTCATCGCGGGCCTCAAACAGAAATTGCGGCGAGGGCTTCCGGCCGCGACTGGGCTGGTCCGGCGCTTCCGGTGCCACGTAGATTTTTCTAATCCCAATTCCTTGTCGCGCCAGTTCCGCGAGCAGATGCTGATGCACTCGTTCAACCTCGGCGAGGGTGAAATAACCGCGTCCCACACCGGATTGATTGGTGACAATGAAAAATTGAAAGCCCGCCGCGGCAGCCCGTCGCAGCGCCGGGAATGCTCCCGGAGTGAAAACCACGTCCTCAATCCGATGCAAATAGTCGTGTTCTTCAATCAACACCCCATCGCGATCGAGAAATATCGCCCGCGGCAAATTCATCGTCCGCATTGTGCCCGGGAAAACTGCGGTGTCACCAAACAAAAAGGGGCGATCTGCAGATCGCCCCCGAAAACAGGCCGAATGCGGCCTTACGGATACGCCAGCCGAAAATACCGTTGGCCGCCCGAAAGCGGATGGTGATACGGGCTGGTCGCGCCCGGGATGTTGGTGAACGTGCCGGTGGCCGTCGGCGCCGCCTGCAGGTTGAACAGCGGACTGGTCCACGTCAGCACCACGTCACTGCCGCTCACGCTGATCAGCAACGGTTCCGCCACGGGACCCACGGGCGGCGTCCCAATCTCGATATCGCTGTATTTCAACAGAAACAGGTCGTAGCCCGAATCATACGGCGAGGAGTTGTCCACCTGCGCCAGGACGCCGCGCACCGAAGCGGCAAATTCCGGGATCGGATAGCCTTGCGGATCAATGGCCGGCGCCGGGTTGTACAGCGGAAACACCTGCCCGGTCAAATTGGTGGCGTAAACCGTGCCGCCGGACAGAATAATGTCCGTATTAACCCCACCCAGAAACACGTTGGAGATAATCACGAACCGCCCCTCGTAGGTGCTTTCGATCAGCGCCGGATCCAGGGTCGTAAAATCAAACGGCACCGGCTCGGGCAACGGATTACCGCTGCTCAACACCGTCAATTCATGCACCGGATTGGCCGCCACCGGCACCAACTCCAGCGACCCGTTGAACTGATCCAGGGTTCCCCGGACGCGCACCGCATCGCCTTCCGTGGGCAGATCAACCGGAAACCCGCCACGATGAAAGATGTTGATCCCGCCCGTCGCGTCCTGGAGGTAGAACGAACTGACCGAGGCGCCGCTGACCAAATTGGCCGAGGTGGTCACCACTCCCTCCACCTGGTAAAGATTGGTGCGATCCGTCAGCGCGAAGTTGGCGTCCTGCAACGCGTGCAACGAGGCGATATCCACCACGTTGGTCGGGCGCTGGTCCACGGTCAGCACCGCCACCTGGCTGGTGATGGTGCCGAGGGAGTTCGCAATCACCACGCGATAGTCTCCCGCCTGGGCGGCATCCACATAACTCAGCGTCAAGGCGGCGCTGTTCGCGCCGGCGATGGTGCCCAGGCCATAGCCGCTGCCCCCATCCACCAACGGCGTGTTCAAGTCGGGATGGTACCATTGAAAGCTCAAAGGCGGCGTGCCTCCGGCCGCCACGGACAACTTCACGCTGTCCCCCAGGTAAATGTTGGTGGACGCCGGCTGGGCCAGAATGTCCGGCGCGCCGAGAACAATCGAGGTGATGAGGACATTATCCATCCGGTCGGTGCCTCCGCCGGCCACGAGGTTTCCATTGATGGCGGTGGTGGAAGCGCAGACCACGCGGAAATAAACCGTCGGCGCATTGTTGATCACCGTGACCGAACTGAGATCGAAGGAATGAAAACTGACCGGCTTGCGCGCGCCCCCGGCCGACCAACTGTCATTGGAGACCTGGTAAACGTCACCGAACTGGATGAAATTCACGCCGTCCGTGCTGTAGGCGAGGTAGTAATCGCGTGGTCCGGTGTTGCTCCCGGTTTGGTCGAAGGCAATGGAGATGTTTTCGTGCCCGACGGTGCTTACTTCGAATTGAAAATAATCCCCCGGATCGTTGGTCCAGGTGTTGGCGCTCAACGAATGCGCACTGCCATTGCCAGCCGGCGAGGTGTACGTGCTGTCCCCGCTGTGCCAGCCCAAGGCCACCCCCTGCCCCACTTCCGCCGGATAATTGGTCGTCACCATGCCGGCGCCGGGTTTGTAATTCATGCTGGTCAAGGACTCAAACGTCCATTCGGCGATGACGACTTGGGCGCAGAGATGCGGCGCTGAAAAAAGACCGGCGGCCAGGGCCAGGCTGCCGAGTAATGCCCGCCGGGGCGGTTGCTGCAAACAGGTGGTTTTGGTTTTCATAACTCTGTGTGTTGATGGTTTAGGAGTCGGAAACTTCAGGGCTTGAGTGCGCGGTACACGGGATTCCAAACCAGCGGCGAACCGGGCAGTTCCATCGCATTGCCGGTCATGGTGGCGCCATTGGTCACCACCTTGATTTTAAAATTGGCGGCATGTCCATCCATGAAATTGATCACGCCGCCCACATTGTGGCGGCGACCGAAACTGCGCCAGCGGTTCGCCGGATTGACGGAATTATAGGCGTTGCCGCCCTCGAGGTTGCGGTTAAACACCATGTCGAAGAGCAGGACCGTGTCCACCGGGCGACGCAGCGTGGTGGTCTTGGGCATGGTGGGATAGGGGGCGGCATCGCTGTTGGCATAACCGGGTTTGACGCGCTTCAAATCAATGTTCATGCCGTAACTGAAAAACCCTTCGGCCCCGCCGGTGGCCACCACGTTCGGATCCCGGGCTTCGGCAATCGTCATGCGCGCGGCCGGGCAATGGAAAATCTTGCCGCGCCCGCCGGGAAAGGGATAGCGCTGATACGGCGCGGTGCCGGCGCTGGTATCCAGATAATACTCGCGCAACGTGCGTTCCCCCATGTTCGGGGGCAGCGCGTTAAACCACGCGTTCATGTCGCCCTGGGCTCCATTGGCCCCGGGATAAACGCCGGCGGCATCCATGCCATCGCGCGGAATGGAATCGGCGTTGTCCACCGCGTAGATGTTCATCGCCAGCCCCCACTGTTTGAGATTGGAGAGGCAGTTGGTGGTCTGGGCCTTTTCACGCGCCTTGGACAACGCGGGCAGCAGCATCGCCGCCAGAATGGCGATGATGGCAATGACCACCAGCAGTTCAATCAACGTAAAGGCGCGACGACGCACGCCGGGCAATCGGGATCTTGTCATTCGGAACGGCATAGAAAGCTGCGGGTGCATCTCGGAATCGTTGATTGTTGCGGCCGCGGCGGGGCTTCTGCGGCCGCCGTCGCTCACTTCGGTTCCGCTCCCCACGACTCTAGGTGGCGGGCCGCAAATTGCAAGGGTTTATCCCGGCAAATTATTCACAAGCGCGGCGCCGGCGGGCGGTCCCCGCGGGAAAAACCGTCCCGCTCCCGCCCGGTCAGGTGCGATTGTCCAGTTCCACCGCGCGATGGAGTCTGTCAAAAAAATCCGGCAGCGCGGATTGGATGCGGTTCCAATTCGGAATCAGCGGCGTCCACAAGGAATCTTCCAGAAAGGAACGGGTGGCGGCGCGGATCGAACGCACGAACGTGGCCACGGCGCGCTCCTCGTCATGGCGCGGATAGCGCAGGCCGTTCAACACGGCGTCCGCGGAGTAAAAGCGGAGCGTGTCTTCCGCCTGCCGCACGTACGCGCTCAACAGGGTGTCGAACAACCCGGTGTCGAGCTTGATGCCCTCGGCCGCCATGCGCCGAAAAAAGGAGCGGCTCACGTCCGTGGCCATCTTGTTCAACCCCTTCTCCATGTCGCGCGGAGACAGCTCCTGGTGTTTGTGGTCGTAGTTGTCGCACAGTTCGGACTGGCAGATCGCCCGCGGCGCGCTGTTGCGAAACACTTCGGCCAGCAAACCCACTTCCAACGCCCAGTCGTGCGGAATCCGCACGCGCCGCACCAGATCCATGTCCATCGAAAATTCCCCCGCCAGCGGGTAGCGGAACGTGTCCATGTACACCAGATAGGGATGGTGGCCGATAATGGACTTCAATGCGCGCAGCAGCGGCGTGACCAGCAGGCGCATGACCCGCCCATTCAGCTTGTCCGTCACCCGCGCGTAGTAGCCCTTGCAGTAATCGAACCCCAGCGCCGGATGCGCCACCGGATAACACAGGCGCGCCAGCAACTCGCGCGTGTAGGTGGTGATGTCACAGTCATGCACCGCCACCATCTGCGCCGCATCACTGGCCAGGGCGTAACCGAAGCAGATCCAGACGTTGCGCCCCTTGCCCATCGTGCCCGCCGTCAACTCCGCGTCATCCAGTTCGCGAAACAAATTCTGCATCCGCGGCCCGTTGTTCCAGAGCAGTACCGGCTGCTGCGGCAGCACCGAAAAAATCCGCTTCGCCCGCGCCCACTCCCGCTGGTTGGCGCCGTCAATTCCCACGATGATCTGCTTGAGATAGCGCACCGTCTGCAGTTCGCGAATGATGCTGCGCAGCGCCTTGGTGCCCAGCTCCCGCACGTGACAGGGCAGTATCAACGCAATCGGCGCTTCGGCGGAAAATTCCAACAGTTCGCCTTCCATCCGGGCCAGGTTGGTCTGACCCAGGCGATGCAGGGTCGCCACGGCCCCAGTTTGGAAAAAATCCGACATAGAGGGAATGTTATCGCTTGTCACGCCCAACCCTGACAAGCTTCGATTTCAAAAATTTGATGGGAGTGCGCGCGGCCGTGACGTTGATCATCGTTCATTATCATTTTCGCCCGGGAGGAATCCGGCGCGTCGTTGAACTGGCGACGCCCCATCTCCGGCAGGCCCTGCCCCGGCTCGACACGGTACTGCTCGTTTCCGGCGAGGCCCGGGACGCCGCGTGGAACCGGCACTTTGCCCGGCGGCTCGCGCCCGTCCGCCTGCGCCTCCACACCGCACCGGAACTGGGCTATTTCTCCGAGTTGTCTGTGCCCGCCGCCCGGGTGCGCCGGCGCGTCCGCCAACAACTCACCCGCCTCCTGGCGCCTTACACACCGGACAACTGCGTGGTGTGGGCGCACAACCTCGGCATCGGCCGCAACGCCATCCTCGCCGCGGAACTGGCCCGCGGTTGCGCCAGGCGACGCCTGCGTCTGATTTCGCATCATCATGATTGGTGGTTCGACAACCGCTGGCTGCGCGTGCCCGAGTTGCGGCGCGCGGGCTACCCGGGTCTGACGGCGATTGCGCGCACCCTTTTTCCGCGCGGCACGGAGATCCGGCACGCCACCATCAACCAGGAGGACGCGACCATTCTGGCCGCGGGCCCCCTGCAGCCGAGCGCCTGGTTGCCGAACCTGGCCGCGCCGCTGCCGCCGCCGGCACGACCGCGCGCGACCGCGGCGCGGCGTTGGTTGCACCGGCGGCTGGATCGCGATGGTGCCCCGGTCTGGCTCCTGCCCTGCCGCCTGCTGCGCCGCAAAAACGTGGCCGAAGCGCTGCTGTTGACGCGCTGGCTGCGGCCGGAAGCCTGGCTGGTCACCACGGGCGATGTCAGTTCGGCGGACGAACTGCCCTATTTTCATAAACTGGCCGACGCGGCGCGACGCCATCGCTGGCGCCTCCGGCTGGGTGTGTTGCAGGGCAGTGAAGCCCGCAAGCCCACCGTTCCCGAACTCCTCGCCGCGGCGGAAGCCGTGCTGCTGACGTCCATCCAGGAAGGATTCGGCTTGCCGTATCTGGAAGCGGCGGCGGCCAGCCGACCATTGCTCGCGCGCGAACTGCCCAACATCACCCCCGATCTGGCGCGGTTTGGGTTCCGCTTTCCCCAGGCCTACACAGAAATTCAAATTCCGCTGGACCTGTTCGATCACCGCGCCGAGCGAATGCGTCAGGAAAAACTGTTTGCCCGGTGGCGGCGCGCCCTGCCGGCGGCGGTCCGGGCGCTGGCGGACACGCCGGCACTGCTGCGCGCGACGCGCCCGGATCAGACCGTGCCTTTCAGCCGTTTGACGCTCACGGCCCAGCTCGAAGTACTCAGTCTGCCCGCCGCGCGTTCGTGGGAATGCTGCCAGAAATTGAACCCCTTCCTGCGCGCCTGGCGGCAACGGGCACAGGAAAGGCAGTTGCGCGTGACCACCTGGCCTGCCCGGGCGGACCGCTGGCTCAGCGGACGCAGTTACGCCCGCCGGTTCGTGCGCCTGCTGAACAGCCCGTCGCCGCCCGGAACGCAACCCGACGCGAGGGCGTTGCAGGCGGCTTTTATCGCGAAAAAGCTTTGCGCGGCAAACCTTTATCCGCTTTTATGGACAAAAGAACCATGAAAGTTCGCGCGGTCATTTTCGACATTTACACCACGCTGTTGCAGGTGGGGCCGCCGCCCAAACACGCCGATGACGAATGGCAGCAGCTCTTCAAGGATCTGATGCACTGCGAACCGCCGTTGAATCGGCTGGAATTTTCCATCGCCTGCAACCGGGCGATCATGCTGCGTCATAATTCCGCCAAGGCGCGGGGTATTGCCTCCCCGGAAGTCGTGTGGGCGGCAGTGGTCCGCGAGATCCTGCCGGACTTTGCCAAATTGAAGGCGAGTCAGAAGGAGGAATTTGTGTTCCGCCAGATGCAGATCAGCCGCAGCATCAGTTTGATGCCGGGCGCGGGCGAAACCCTGCGGTGGCTGGTTGGGAAAAAGTGCGTGCTGGGCATCGCCTCCAACGCGCAGGCTTACACCATCCGGGAACTGGACATGGAACTGCAGAAGGAAGGCTGCCACTGGAAAATGTTCGATGCCGACCTGTGTTACCTGAGCTACCGCTTCGGCTTCAGCAAACCCGATCCCTACGGTTTTCAAATCCTCCGGTCCCGCCTGGAAGCCCGCGGCATTGACTCCCATGAAACCTTGATGGTCGGCGACCGGCTGGACAACGACATCCTCCCCGCCAGGCTGCACGGCTTCCAAACCTGGCACCTGAAAGCCCCCAGTTCGGAATCGTCGTCGGGCCAATGGGATCAATTGCACGCACACCTCATGCGCGTGATGTGACCACTCACTCGGCCTGCGCCGGCCGCAGCGCCGGATCGTCCAGGTCCAGACGATACAGCACCTGGTTGTAATCGTACCGCGGCGTGGGGTGCGGCCGGTCGGCGAAGGTCTGCGTGTAGGTGCCCTCAAAAAACAGCAGCGGACTGTTGGTGGGGGCAAATTCGGGATGCAGGCGCGGATTGTAGAACGTGTAGTTGTGGTGCGAGAGAATTTTCACCGCGCGGCCCCACGGCCCGAGCGGTGCCGGCGCCTCCGCATACCACAACTCCCCGAACGCGGCCGGCCGGCCAAATTTTTCCATGAACACCGCCACCCAACGTCGCCGAAAGGCGTTCCAAGCGATATGACCGCTGTGCGGTTTGACCGCCTCGCCCGTGGCGGAGCGCAGTTCGGCCGGCGGCGTCAAGGTTTCCCAATGTTCCGTATCGCGCCACGCTTCGTACGTGGCCGGAAACCGCAGACGCGGAAATGGATCCCCCAACAACACCCAGGCCCGGCCCGAGGCATCCTGCCATAACGCGGGCTGCCCTTCCGGCAGCGGCGGATGCGTTTCCCCGGCCCGGGTTTGTTTCCACAAGACCCGGCGCGGCTCGAACATGACCTCGGTTTCATTCCACTCACACAAACCGATTTCATACGCCTCCAGCGGCGGTTTGATTTTGGCGTAGGTCGCCACCAGATGTGGCCGTCCGGATTGATCCCGCAACGTTAGATACGCGGAAAGCCACGTCGGCCCGCTGCCCGGCATCCGGGCGACGCCGCGTGGCTGTCCCTGGTCGTCGGTGAAGTAGTCCAGCTTCAGGCGGACGGGCGGTTTGAAATCGGTCAGAGGTTGAATTGCGCTCGTCGCACTGGTGCTGTGAAACAAGCCCAGCGGATAACGCGCCAGCGTCGTGTCGCCCCACAACCAGAACAGCCGGCCACGATAAACCGCATTCTGCACGCTGTCACAACCGAACACACCGGTTTCGGGCCAGTCCAGTTCCCGCCCCAGCTTCTGACTTTCGGCAAATTGTCCGGCCCCGGTGATCCGCCCCATGCGGCGCGCAATCATGGTGCGCCGCACCTCAATCCGCAGTTGCCGGCCCGGCTCGGGACGCAAGCGGACGCCGCGATAACCAAAGCCGTCCTGGGCCACCTCATAACCGTCGCCGAACACTTCAAACCAGACTTCCCGGCCCATCAGCTCCGGAGCGTCGCAGGCAATCATCCCCGCGTTGTCGGAAAAAAACTCCAGTTGGTGCGTCGTCCGCAATCCCACCAACGGCACCGGCCAGCCCGTGCCGGCCTCCACAATTTCAATTCCGCACGGCCCCCGGACTTCCCGCTCCGCGCCAGGGCAGCTGCCGCCCCCCAGCAGCAGCGCCAGTCCAACCCCGCCGCCAACCATGAATCCACAACCACGCATGTCCGCCGCAGTGTGTCCCACCGGCGGTACGAGGCAAGCCCGTTGTCGGAGGCGGCGCCGATCCGGCTGCGCTCGCGCCGCGCTCAAGACACAGCCGGCGCAGGCTGCGCCCGCCCTTTCACCGCAGCGCGACAGGAATCCGGCGACCGGGCCGGGATGCCTCGGGACCAGGCCGGCCGGCAAAGTTCTGCTTGTGTCAAAACCGGGCGTCGTTATCGTCGCTGCATGCGCCGACCGCATGTTTGTTGCTGGATGTTGCTGCTGCTGTTGACCGGGCTGGGCAGCGCCGCCGCCGCCACCGGGAAGGTGATCAAGGTGTTGCCGCATCTCCTCGACGCGCAGGGCCGGCACACGTTGTCTCCCAGTTTGTACGATCGGGACGCTTACCAGGCCCAACTGCGGCAGCATCCGGAAACCTGCTCCGGCATCCGGTTCGACATCCACTGGCGCGGCCGGAGCCAGACGCAGGCAAGCGCGGTGCTGCGCCTGCAGGTGCGCGGCACCTCCCACGGCCAGGCGCCGCCTGAACGAACCGTGGAAACCACCATCACACTCACCGGCATCAGCCACTGGGCCGGACTGAAATTGGTGGGCACGGATTATCAGCAGTTGGGCGAAGTCACCGCCTGGCGCGTCACGCTCTGGCTCGGCAACGAACTGCTGGACGAACAAAAATCCTTTCTTTGGTAATCAACCGCACGGGGGAATCCCGGCCGGGGTGGCCGGCCCTTGCGGTTGCGGCAGGCGTCCTGCTCGCCGAACCGAAGCCGCCCGCGAATGTTCCGGCGAGTCAAAGGCCGGTCGACCGTCCGCGCCTGCCGGGAGAAACCCGGTACTTCCCCGTCCCGCGCAGCCCACCTCTCCGCTTCGCGCCGGGGGTGGCGAGAATAAACGCATTGAACCGCCGCGCCGGGCCTTCTATGCTGGCGACCAGTTGCGCGAGTAGCTCAATTGGATAGAGCGTCGGCCTCCGGAGCCGAAGGTTGTGGGTTCGACCCCCGCCTCGCGCACCATCCCGTCTCCCTCTCCCCCATCCGTTCATACGCCAGACTCCTCCCGTGGCGGCGCAGCGGCGCGGCTGGGGTGCGGCCCGATCCCGGCAAGCAGACGCCGGTTCTCCCCTTTCAATCCGGCGCGGCGCTGCCGCAACATCGAAGCATGGTTGCTTTTTCACGATCCTTCATCCCATCTTAACCCGCAGAAACTGAACTCACGGGCGCAGATTCCGCGAGGCAGGCCAACTCCACAGATTTGAAAATGAAACAGCCATCAACCAGCTGGTCGCGACGGAGCTTCCTCAAGGCCGGCTCCGCGGCGCTGGGCAGCCTCTCGCTGCTGTCGCCCCTCGGACCGTCCCAAGCCGGCGCCGCCGGGCAGCCATCCGCGCGGGATGTTGCCGGATTGCCGAAGGGCGCCGCACCCGCACCGCTTGCGTTCCCCCACTTCCCCAGCCGGTTGCATGCGTTTGTGTGGCGCAACTGGCCGCTGGTCCCCGTTGCCCGCATGGCGCAGGTGGTGGCGGCGAAACGGGTGGACCTGGAACGGATGGGACGCGCGATGGGCCTGGGACCGCCGCCACGGATTTCTTCCGAGCAACAAGCGCGCTCCTACCTCACGGTGATCAGGCGCAACTGGCATCTGCTGCCTTATGAGCAGTTGTTGACGCTGCTGGATTGGTCTCCCGAACAACTGGCCTTCACCCTGCGCGAAGACGACTTCCTCTGGATCAAACTCGGCAGCCTGAAACCGGAGTGCGCCCCGCTGCGTTACGAACCGCCGGACGCCGCCACCCAAAAGCGCGAACAGGAAATTGCCCAAATCGTGCGGGCGGAGTTTCCCGAAGGCCTCCATCAACCGGGCGAACCGTTGTTCCATTTCGTTTCCCGGCTCTCCGCGCGTCCGGAGAAAAGCGCCTTTCCCGTCCAGGACACCGCGCCGGACGGACTGCGTTTCTGCTATTCGTATTTCGCCCTGTATGGCGATCCCTTGCTGGAGCCGCACGCCGATCCGTACCCGGATGGATTGCTGGCACGGCTGGCCCAGGCGGGGGTCAACGGCGTCTGGCTGCAGGCGGTCCTGCACAAGCTGGCGCCGTTTCCGTGGGCGCCGGACCGGAGTGCGCGCCACCAGGACCGGCTGCAGCAACTGCGCAAGCTGGTGGCGCGCGCCCGGCAGCATGGCATCCGCATTTTTCTGTATCTCAACGAACCGCGGGCGATGCCGCTGAGTTTCTTTGCCCACCACCCGCACCTGCAAGGAGTGCAGGACGGCGGGCACGCCACGCTTTGCACCAGTGTGCCGGAGGTGCAGGACTTTCTGGTCAATGCCATCGCCACCATCTGTCGGACGGTTCCCGCGTTGGGCGGATTTTTCAGCATTACCGCCTCGGAAAACCTCACCAACTGCTGGTCGCATGGCGGCGGCGCCAAATGCCCGCGCTGCGCCCGCCGTCCCGCCGCCGACGTCATTGCCGAAGTCAACCGGCTGTTTCAACAAGGCATCGTGCAGGGCAGGAAAACTTCGCCCACGGCCCGCCGGTCCGTCGCTGACGTGCAAAGTGAAGGACCGATGCTCATCGCCTGGGACTGGGGCTGGGACGATCGCTGGGCCGGCGAGGTCATCCGGCAACTGCCTCCGGAAGTCGCCTTGCAAAGCGTCAGCGAATGGCGCCTGCCCATCGAACGCGGCGGCGTGAAAACCGAAGTGGGTGAATACTCAATTTCGGCCATCGGACCAGGACCGCGAGCCCGGCGTCATTGGCGGCTGGCGCGGGAGCGGGGCTTGAAAGCCATTGCAAAAATCCAGGCGGGCAACACTTGGGAGCTCTCCGCGGTGCCGTACATCCCCGCCGTGGCAAACGTCGCCCGCCATGCGGAAAACCTGCGCCGCGAAAACGTCCACGGGTTGATGCTGGGCTGGACGCTTGGTGGTTATCCCTCCCCCAATCTGGAAGTGGTGGCGGAAGTGCTCGCCGGCGGTCCGGCGGAGGCCGCACTGCAGCGCGTGGCCGCGCGACGCTTCGGCCAGGTTCTGGCGCCGGCAGTAACCGCCGCCTGGCGCGACTTCAGCACGGCGTTCCAGGAATTCCCCTATCACATCGGGGTGGTGTACTCCGGTCCACAACAACTGGGACCGGCGAATCTGCTGTGGAGCGCACCCACGGGTTATCAGGCCACCATGGTGGGTTTTCCGTACGACGACCTGGAGCGGTGGCGTTCCGTTTATCCACCGGAGATTTTTGCCGCGCAGTTCGAAAAGGTCGCCGACGGGTTTGATCGCGCCCTGGCAGCACTGCAGCGGGCGGCGCCGCCGGCCTCATCCATTCCCGGCGCGGCGCGCGCAGCATTGCAGGCGGAATGCCGCGTGGCCGAAGCGGCGGCGATCCATTTCCGCAGCGTGGCCCAACAAACGCGATTCATCCTCGCGCGCCGCGCGGCCGCCGCCAGCAACGGAGAAGCCGGGACAACGGCGGCGGCCAGGGCAGCCATGAAACAATGGTTGCAGGCGGAAATTTCCCTGGCGCGCCGGCTCCACGCCCTCCAATCGGCCGATGCGCGCATCGGATTCGAAGCCTCGAACCAATACTACTACGTTCCGATTGATCTCGTGGAAAAGGTGTTGAACTGCCGCCATCTGCTGGCCGGGTTGTCGCCGGGTTGAACATCGGGACAGGCGCGACGAGCCCCCCGGCTGCAAACGAGGCTTTCCAAATGCCCCCGTTTGGGTAGCTTGCCCGGGAATGATGAATGCGGAGAATTCCACTTTCCACCCGATGCCCCGCCGCCGCTTCCTGAAAAGATCCGGCCTCGCGCTGGGCGCGGCGGGTTTCCCCCTAGCCAACCACCCGGCTGCGGCCGCGCCTGGCCCGGCTGGCGATCGTCAGCTGATTGCGGAGCGGGCCACGGTTCTGTTCCAAGGCGATTCGATCACCGACGCCGGGCGCAGTCGCGCGGCCGGGGAGACCGATGCGCCCAATAATCAACCCGGATTGGGGAATGGCTACGCGTGGCTGGCGGCGGCGGGGCTGCTGGTCAGCCGGCCCGCTGCCGGCTTGAAAATTTTCAATCGCGGCATCAGCGGCAACAAGGTGTATCAACTGGCCGAGCGCTGGGAACAGGATTGCCTCGCGCTCAAGCCGGAGGTGGTGAGCATTCTGGTTGGCGTCAACGATTTCTGGCACACGCGGGACCCGCGGCTGAACTACCGCGGCACAGTCGAAATCTACGAACGGGATTATCAGGCCCTGGTCGCCCGCACGCAGCGGGCGTTGCCCAAAGTACGGCTCGTCCTCTGTGAACCGTTCGTCTTGCGTTGCGGCGTGGTCCGGGAGGAGTGGTTTCCCGAGTTCGACCAATACCGCGCGGCGGCCCGACGTGTTGCGGAGAAACACCGCGCGGTTTTCATTCCGTTACAGACGATTTTTGACGAGGCGACGAAATACGCGCCGCCGGAACATTGGGCCGGCGATGGCGTGCACCCCACCGCTGCCGGCGCGTCGTTGATGGCGCATTTCTGGTTGAAAGCAGTGGGCGCGTAATCCGGCGCTACTTCACCGGCACGAGCCTCAGGTAGTCCAGCGCAAACATATAGCTCTTCACGGCTTTGGCGTTTGCGCCGGTGATCGTCACCGAAAGCCGGTGTTCGCCCGCAGTCAGGCGGCGGCGGCCCAGGTCCAGTTCGCCGGTGGCGATCACTCCGTTATTGTAGAGGTCAACCGGTCCGCCAAGATTTTCGCCATCCAGGGCGAACTGCACAATGCCGTAATCCACCGCCTTGGTCAGTTGCGCCCGCAACCGGTAATCGCCGGTCTGCGGCACCGGCAACGCCAGCACCAGTTCATTGCCGGGTTTGGCGTTGATCCACCACAGATGCGCGTCATTGCTCCACGCGTCGCCGAAGCCCGTCATGTCCTGTTCCTGCGGGTCGCCGCCGGTCCTGGAGAGGATTTTCAGGCTTTCACCTTCCAGCGCGCCCGGAACCCGTTTCGGCTCCGGCTGGATGTAGTACCCCAGCCGTTCGGCCAGCGGCACCGGCGGATAGGGATCCGTTCCGCCCGGGGCGAGATACCAGTAAACCGTGGCGGCATAGAGTGTGGGTCGGGTGTTGGGGAAATACTTTTCAATCGCGCCCTCGAACGAGGCGTGAAACGGAATCTGATCGGCCACGTGCCAGCGGTTGACGGAGATGTGCCCCTTGCAATGGCCCGAGTTGAACGTCTGGTTGTGCAAGGGATGGAAGAACAGGTTCGCACTGCTCCAGGCGTAGCCAAAGTAGTCCTCCGAGCCGGTGCCAAAGGTGGAGGGGAATTTCTCGCCATCCACAAAGAACTTTTCATCGCCCTCGCCCCACCAGCCGCCGCGCGGGTTCCAGATGTGCAGCATCACCCCAACATAACGCCCGCGGCCGGTCGTCTGGAGCAACGTCCAGTCAATCTGGCGTTCCGGTTCAGCCGGCAGCAAGGCGTCGCGATGCCATTTGGCGTGGAAACGCGCGTAGTCCTTCGCGTCACCCGTGAGCGGGACTTGATGGACTTCAAACTCCACCTGACGATCCGCGCTGCCTTCATTGACGATTTTCACTTCCGCACCGCGGGCGAACGGCATGAACCAGTTGGCGTAGAACCAGCCATCTTTGGTCAGGCCACAGGGCAACGATTGATAGCTGTTGGCGCCGGGAGCGGTGCCGAAGAAATCGCCCAATGGACTCCAGACGCTCGGCTGCGCTTCATCGTCCCACTTGATTTGGAGTGTCAGTTCGCGCAACACATCGCGATCCTCCGGCGCGGCGGGCAGATCATTGATTTTCACGCGGATCAGATTGATGGCGCCCGAACCATCGAGCCTGGCTGCAGTCGCGCCGCCGTTGCCGTTGAGCAAACCTTTTCCACCTGATTTCGCGTAACCCTGGCTCGAGTCCCGCGGACCGGAATTCGCCAGTGCCCGGTTGGCCGCATCGAGTGCCGCGTTGTCTGCGGCGCTTAATGCGCGTTGGAACGTTGGCACGCGAGTTCCCGGGGCAAACGTCGTGTACACGAATTCATAGTACGCGCCCCAATCTTTATCCGCGACGATCTTGCAGGATTTCTGATAGGGAATCGGCGTGTAATTGTTGTAGCCGTTGGCCGCGGTGGTATGCACCAGTTCCGGTCGCGTGAACGGCGCGTGTTTGCCATCGAAGTAACCGATGAACGGCAGGTCCACCGCCGGCTCACTCGCGCCGTCCAGGTAAATTTTTACATGCCCCTCCTTGGCGGTCGCCGACCAGATGCGCCAGATGCACCCTGGTCCTTCCATTTCCGCGAAGACCTCCGTATCGCCTTCCTTGCGGATGATGCCGGCGTTGTCGCCGTTGGCGTCCCAATGCACGTATTTGCCGGTTGCCGCGTCGTACTGGCTGGCACGGTCATAGCTCGACCATTGCCTGGTCGTTTCACCGGGCGCGGGCAGAGTGGCGAGATGTTCCAGATCGGTGAGGCGTTGGACCAGATCGGCATAGGTGAGTGGCGATTGCGCCTGACCTGACAACGCCAGCGTCACGCCCAAGCCGGTGAAGAGAAGGAGACGTTTCATGGTTTGGCCCGTCCGTCGAACTGTTCTGTTGCCGTGCCCATCCTAACAAACGCCCGCAGGCTGGCAAGCGTGGCCGGCCAACACCATGCCGCCAGCGGTTTCACCAGCCGCAGCGGCGTCCCTGGTTTTGCGTTTGCAACCAATCCAGCAACGGTTGGAAATAGGTGATGAGCGCCGAGGCATCCATCCGGCGGGTGCCGGTGAACTGTTCCAGCGCCTCGGGCCAGGGCCTGGACGCTCCCAGTGCCAGCATGCGCCGGAGGCGTTCCCCCACCTCCTTGTTGCCGTAAAACGAACAGCGATGCAGCGGGCCGGTCCAGCCGATTTGGCGCGCGGCGGATTGATACAATTGAAACTGCAGAATGCACGCGATGAAATAACGGGCGTAGGGGGTGTTCGCCGGGATGTGATATTTTGCCCCCGGATCGAAAGCGGTGTCCGGGCGCGCGACCGGGGGAACAACGCCCTGATATTGCCGGCGCAGCGCATTCCAATCGCGCTCGTAATGCTCGGGTTGGGTGGCGCCGGCGAAAACGCCCCAGCGCCATTTATCCATGAGCAAGCCGAACGGCAGAAACGCCACCTTGTCGAGCGCCTGCCGCAGCAGCAGCCCAATGTCCTTGTCCGCCCCCGGCACCCGGTCCGCATCCAGCAACCCAATTTGCACCAGGTATTCCGGCGTGAGGGAGAGCGCGATGAAATCACCAATGGCTTCATGGAAACCGTCGTTCGCGCCGTTGAGAAACAGAAACGGCTGCTGGTTGTAGGCGCGTTGATAATAGTTATGCCCCAACTCGTGGTGAATAACCCGGAAATCATCGCCGTTGATCTTGATGCACATTTTGATGCGGAGATCGTTCAAATTGTCCACGTCCCATGCCGACGCATGACACACCACTTCGCGGTCGGCGGGTTTGACGAAGAGGGAGCGCCGCCAAAACGTTTCGGGCAACGGCGGAAACCCCAGCGAGGTGTAGAAGGCCTCGCCGGTTTTGACCATCTGGACCGGGGTGAACTTGCGGGCGGTCAGCAGGCTCGTAAGATCATACCCCACGTCGCCCACCCCGGCGGGGGCAACCAGCGGATAGATGCCGGCCCAATCCTGTGCCCACAGGTTTCCCAGCAGATCCGCGCGGATCGGACCGGTTGCCGGCTGCACCGCGGCGCCGTAATGCTCATGCAATCTGGCGCGGACGTAACAGTGCAACTGGTCGTAGAGCGGTTTGACCTGCAACCACAGCCGATCCAGCTCGCGCGCGAATTCGTCCGGCGGCATGTCGTAACCGGAGCGCCACATCAAACCGACGTCCGCGTAGCCCAGTTCGCGCGCGCCGGCGTTGGCCAACGCCACGAGCCGCGCATAATCTCTGCGCATCGGCGTCCCCACGTTGTCATGCCAACTGGTCCACATCTCCTTGAGCAAGGCCGGATCCCGCACCGTACTCATGGCCGCCTCAAGGTCCGGACCGTTGATGGGTTCGCCGCGGATCGTGCCCTTGCCTGTGCCGTAGCTGGATTGCATGCGTGTGGCGAGGCCGCTCAATTCTGCGGCGGCGCCGGGCTGCTCCGGGGCGGGCAACACGATGCTTTGTTTGAGGAAATTCAATTTGCGCCGCACGTCAAAGGACAATCCCTCCACGTAGGCGAATTTTGCCGCCGCCTTGGCCAGGCGCATGCTCAACTCGGTCCCGCGCGCGTTGAATTCCGCCGCCAGCGCGTCCGTGTCTTCGGTGATGTAGGTGAGATTCACCCAGTCGGCGCGGCTTGCCAGCACGGAGTGCGCCGCCAGCTCCGCCTCCGCCTGCCGCACAAAAGCGTCCGCGTCAGCCACCGATTGCGCCGCAGCGAAAGGGAGGGAGCCCGTTCCGAAAAACAGCAGCCACAGGAGTTTCCGCATGCGCGCAACCTAACGCCGGGGAATCGTCGGCGTCAACCACCGACCCGGACCGGGACCGCGGCGCCGCCCGCAACTTATTTGGCGGCGAGGCTGTCCTGGTATTTCTTGAGGGTGGCCTTCAGTTCGTTCTGCAACTCTTCGTCGTCGGCCAGACCGATCGCCTTCTTTTGCTGCTCAACCGCTTCAGTGACTTTGCCCGAATCAAACAAGGCGCGGGCATAAGTATCCAGGATGCTGGGATCACGACCTCCGGAAGCGTCCACGCCGGCTTTGGCCAGGCGGGTGGCCAGTTCCAAATCCCGATGTTTGACTTCCTCCTCAGTCAGAATCGTCCAGGCAATCTGATTCAATAATTCCGGATTTTTTAATTGCAACGCTTCAACCTTCTTGGCCAGGTCAGGAACCTTGGCGGATTCGCCGCCCTCGCTGACGGCTTTGAAATAAGCTTCGAGAACGGGCGAAGCTTTTTGCATCTCGGCCTGTCGGGCGATCGCTTGTTTGAACTGCTCCAAATCAAAAGCCTTCGGCGCGTCATTGGTTAATTCCTTTTCCAACGCCGCCAGCTTCTCCGCACTCGCCCCCTCCGCCAGCGCCTTTTGATATTCCTGCGCCTTGCCGCTGAACAGAACGCGTTTGCGGAAGTCGGCAGGGTCAAATTTTTCACCCCCCATCAATCCACCCGCTTCTTCGTCCAGCCGCGCCAATTCCGCTTCGAGTTCCCTGGCTCTGGCGTCGTCGTTGCCCGATTTAATCAGCTGCGCCAGCTCCTGCAACTTCGCCTGGGCGGCTTCCCGTTTGGCTTCCGATTCCGCCGCGCGTCTGGCTGCGGCCTGCGCCGCCGCCAGATCGTACTTGCCGGTGACGATCTCATCCAGAACCTCCTCCAAGCCGGCCATGGGATGACCTTGCCAGAGAATGCGCCCGTCCTTGCCAACGACGAAGGCGTGAGGGATGCCACCGATGTCAAAAGCAGCCATGTAGCCTTTGCTGGTCTGATCATCGTCGTCAATCGCCACCACGTAATCCATTTTGTCACCCATCTGCTTGACGAACTTCTTCACGACGTCCGGTTTCTCGTCGGACACGCCGACGAAGATCACGTCCTTGAACTTCTTCTGCATCTCGGTGAGGTGCGGAATGCTGGTACGACACGGCGGACACCACGTCGCCCAAAATTCCACCACCACAACCTGCTTGTCTTTGACCGCTGCCAAGTCCACGGGCCCGCCCTTGATCCATTCGGAAATTTTCAAGGGTGCGGCCGGGTCGCCCAGTTCACCGGCCCGCAACCCCGGGAGCAACAGCGCGAGGGACACGGCCGCGACGAGTAGTTTTTTCATAATTTCAGAGATAAGTGGTCTGCCAACTCCGCCCACCCTAGAAGGGGTTGTCCTCCGCGTCAACCCTGCCGGATGACCAACTACTTCCGGCTGCCGGCGCGGAAAAACGGGAGATCCGGCCGTGACTTAATTCACCGACCGGAGGGAAATATTGCGATGGATCAGGCCCGGCGCACCCGGAATCCGATACCAAAAGGTGCGCGCTTCAACCTCCTGTCCTGCAAGCACCTGGAAGTGCAACGTGAAGATCTGATAGAGCGCATTGGGAAAGTGTTCACTGGATAATTCGCGTCCGGTCAGTTCCCGTCCGGTGTTGGCATCCCAGATGGAAATCCGCGCGAGGACCGCCGGCAAGCCAGCCGGATAATCCAGCTTCAATTCAAAGTCCGCTGCATACGTTCCGGGTGGCAACGGCTGCATCCCTGCCGCTTTCACGATGTAACCGGAGTTTTCATCCATCACCGGCTCGGCAATCCATTGCGTTTCGCCGCGCGGCCGCCCCACCTCGTGTGCCTGCTCCGGCGTCTTGAAACGCTGCAATACCGGCCTCGTGTCGGACACCAGCCGCGGCTCGGCCAGCGCGCAAATGACGCGCAGGGCGGAGCTGTGCCGCGCCGCATCCACCGAGTCCACCGGTCCGGCCCAACGCCCGCCAAAGCGCCCGCGGGCGTCACGGTTGTTTTCCCACACGGATTTGGCGTTGCGCTCCATAAATTCGCGGTACCGCACGAAGCCGGTGACTTCATACAACTCCGCCAGATGCCGGATGAATATGCCCTTGAATTGCGGGCCGTCGCCGCCGCGCAAGCCGCGCCTCTCATTCGGCTCGCGCAGAATGCCCGCGGCGTTCACCAATTGCGTCGTCGCTGCATCGCCAATCGCGATTGCTTGCGTCAGATAATCCGCGCGCCCGGTGCTTCGGTACAGCTCCACCAGTCCGCCCACAATGACGCCCTGATTGTAGGTCCAGGTGGTCTGGCGATTATTCCGGCAGTCCGCATCCAGGCCGTCGTTCACGAGTTGCTCGGCATTGATCATGCCCGACGCCTTGAACCATTCCCACTCGCGCTGTGCCCAGTCCAGGCAGCTGCCCGGACCACGGTCGCCCGGAGTGCGTTGATGCAAACGAGTTGCCAGCAGCAGCAACAACTCGTTGGGGATGGCGTTTTTGTACTGGCGATCCTTCTTCCACCAAACTCCGCCGCCGCAGTGATCGTCCCAACCGGAGATCATGTCTGTGAAGATGGTTTGCGCCGCGCGCAGGTAGTGGCGTTCGCCGGTCAAATCGTACGCGCGCACCCAGGCCAGCGCCCACCAGCCTTCGTCGTCGTAGAACTCATTGAGGAAATCCGCGGTGCGATTGCGGGCAAAGGTCGTGCGCAAAACATCCAGATATTCGGTGCCGTTGTTAAGCTCGATCATGCGTTCAACGGCTTCCAAACAATTGGCGGCGTTCCACCAACCGGTTGTGTCCCACAAACCTTGTGCGTTATACCAGTGTTGCAGCACCCGCGTTGCCGCCAGACTTTGCGCGTAGTAATCAGTCGCCGCATCCGCGCGCGCGCGGTTCACCGTCGGCGCGCACACCAGCGCGCACACCAGACCGGCCTGCGCCCAGACCACAGCCCGTCCCCGGAGGTGGTGGCGATGGGCGCGCGCAATCATTCGGGGGCCGACGGAAGTCCGCGCTCAATCGAGCAGGTGCCGGCGTTCGTGGAAGGTTTTCCAGATCAGCTCGCCGAAGATGGTATTGGCCCAGGCAAACCAGGCGCGGGTGAATTTATTCGGATCGTCCTTGTTGAAAGCTTCGTGCATGAAGCCGGTGTTCGCGTGAGTTTTCTGCAAGGTCACCAGGCACTGTTTGATTTCCGCATCCTTGGTGGCGGTGAGGGCCTGAATGATGACTCCCAAGGGCCAGATCATGTCCACGCCCACGTGTGGACCGCCCAGGCCGGTGGCGGCTGTGCCGACGCACCAGTAGGGATTGTCCGTGGAAAGCAGCAGCTTGCGCGTGTTCAGATACGTCTTGTCTCCCGGTTTGACGGCGCCGAGATAGGGCAGCGACAACAAGTTCGGAATGTTGCCATCGTCCGTGCAATAATAATTGCCGTAGGCATCCACTTCGAACGCGTACACCTTGCCGCCCCGGGGGTGGCGCACGATGGCGTAACGCTTCAGCGCGGTTTCCACTTCCGCAGCCAGCGCGCGCAATTGCCCCGCGAGCCCGGCATCCGCCCGCAAACGCTCCACCATTTCAGCCGCCTGACGCAAACTCACGACGGCGAAAAAATTGGACGGCACCAGAAACGGGAAAAGGGTGGCGTCGTCGCTCGGACGGAACATGGAATAGATCAGGCCCACGGGTTTGGCGGGATTGCCATACCCGCGGCCCGGCAAAGTGTCGGTGGCCCATTCGGTGCGGCGTAAAAAATGGTACGGCCCGCGATTCGATTTACGCTGCTGCTCGCGGAAGGTTTGCAGCGTCAACCGGATGGCGTCATGCCAGGCCTGGTCAAACGGAGCGGGATCACCGGAAAGCTGCCAATAACGGTGGGCGAGCCGGATCGGATAGCACAGCGAATCAATCTCCCATTTGCGTTCATGCACGCCGGGTTTCATCTCGGTCATGTCGTGCTGCCATTCCCCGCGCTTCTGGTCGTCCTTGTAAAAGGCGTTGGCATACGGGTCTTTGAGGATGCATCGCGTTTGCCGGTTGATGACACCGGCGATGAGTTGCTGCAGCGGGGCGTCGTCCCGCATCAAATCCAGATACGGATAGACCTGCGCCGAGCTGTCGCGCAGCCACATGGCGTCAATATCGCCGGTGATGACATAAGTATCGGGGCGTCCGTTCCAAGTCCCGAAATCCACCGTGGTATCCAGTGTGTTCGGGAAACAATTCTCAAACATCCACGCCAGCTCCTTATTGCCAATGGAAGCCTTGACCTGGGTGATGGCGCGTTCGACGGCCACGCTCTTAAAGCGGCGCTTTTCGAGCGGGGTGCGCACCATTGGAAAATCGGTTGGGGCGGCCAGACTGCGCGACGGCAACAACGTCAACGCCGCTGCAGTCAAAACGGTGTTCTGAAGAAATTCGCGGCGGTTCATAAAACGGATTCAGGCGGTCAGTTCTTTGCGGCCAATTTTGTGCCCCTGCAAACCGTAGAAGGCCACATAGGCATACGCCACCAACGGCACGAAGAAGGACACTTGCAGATTATGCGTCACGTCCGCCACCCAGCCCTGCAGCGGCGGCAGTATTGCGCCGCCCAGAATGGCCATGACCAACAGGGAGGAAACCTGGCTCTTGTAAATCCCCGTGCCTTCCAAGGCCAGGGAAAACGTGTTCGACCAACCGATGGAAGTGAACAGTCCGATTGCCACCACGCACCACATGGCGATGGTGCCTTTGGTGAGAATCGCAATCACCAGCAACACCACTACCGTCGCGCAGAAAATCACCAGCGTGCGCGCCGTTTGCGAGCGACCGAATTGAAACAACAACCAGCACAAGGCCACAAACGGCAGGTACATGCGGAACACCGGCCAGTTTGCGGAGATCTGCTCCCACCACAGCGCCAGCACCGGCTTGTCCGCCTCCCCGTGAATGGCCGCCAGGGGCGCGCTTTTGGCTATCCACAAAAAGACGTAGGCCGCGAGCGGAATGACGATGAGCGCCACCTGCTTGCGGGCGCGGCGCATCTCGCTTAATTCCACCGCCCCCATGAACCGTCCAATCATCAATCCCCCCCAGTAAATGGACACATACTTGCTCGCCTCCAATTCCGGCAGATTGCCGATATCCGCCTGCCCCAGAAAATTGATGATGACGCTGCCCACGGAAACTTCCCCGCCCACATACATGAAGATGGCAATCACGCCCAAAACCACGTGCGGAAACTTCAACGCGCCCGCCCCCGGCTCGATGCGCCCTTCGCCCACGTGCGGCAGACGCACAAAGTAGAAAATCACCGCCAGGAGCAGAAAGATGCCGCAAAATACCATGTAGGGCACCTTGACGGAATCCGCGCCGTGCGCGCCGCTCGAGGCGAAATACTGGAAAATCAGCCAGCCGCCGATGATCGGACCGATGGTGGTGCCGATGGAGTTGAAGCCCTGCGCCAGATTCAGCCGGCTGGACGCCGTGCTTTCCGGCCCAAGAATGGTGACATACGGATTGGCGGCAATTTGCAGCATGGCAAAACCCAGTCCCACCACAAACAGCGCGGTCAGAAACATGGGGTACGACGCCGCGCCTGCCGCCGGCCAGAACATGGCACTGCCCAACGCCGAAATCAGCAATCCCATCACCACACCGTTTTTATAGCCAATGCGCGCGATGGGATCGCCCTTGGTTACTGAAATAACGAAATAGATTAACGCCCCCACAAAGTAAGCGCCAAAAAACGCCAGTTGCACCAGCATGGCCTGGAAATAATTGAGCGTGAACGCCTCCTTGAAGCGGGGAATCAAAATGTCGTTGAACACCGTCATGAAACCCCACAAAAAAAACAGCGACGTCATGATGGCAAACGGGCCGCGAAACGAGGTGGCATGAGGCGGAGCGGCGGGTGCGGGGGTGGGGATTGAGGCCATAAGTTTAATCGTCGGCACCACAATGCGACAAACCCCGTCTCCGGTTGAAGTAAAAAATTCCGTCCGGGCGCCCGCGCCGCCCGAAGCTCAAGAGGGATTGGCGGACCAATTCAGGGCGATCACCCCGCCGATGATCGCCAGCAACCCCACAACCCGCAACCACGTCACCGGCTCGCGAAACCAAAGCACCCCCACCGTGGCAATCAGGGCGGTGCCCACGCCGCTCCAGATGGCATAGGCCACTCCCACATCCACCTTCTTCAACACCAGGGTCAAACAGGCAAAGCACGCCACATAAAAGCCCCCCATCAACAGGGAGGGCCCCCAGCGCGAAAAGCCCGCCGAGAGCTTCATGCAGGTCGTCCCCGCCACTTCAAACAAGATCGCCAGAATCAAAAACAGCCAATGCACGCCGCGCAGGCTAGCGCAACCCGCCGCCGGAAGTCACGCCCCAGTCAGACTGCCGCCAGTTCCGCGCAGAGCCGCGCGCCGTACCACAACATGCGCGGCAAATGAAACGGACCTTTGTACAGCGTGCCCTTGGCGCGCGAGGAAAGACGACCGTCACGATGCAGGTAGCCGTACCATTCGCCAAATTCGGGGTCCGGAAAGTGGCGGAAACTCCAGTCGTGAACCTGTTGATGCCAATGGGCGTATCGGACGTCACGGGTGAGCTGGTAGGCCAGCAGGGTGGCGATGATGGCTTCGTTGTGCGGCCACCAAAATTTCATGTCGTGCCAGTATTCCTGCACCGGCAGACCCCGCAAATCCCGGAAATAAAACAACCCGCCCTGTTCCTCGTCCCAGCCGCGTCGCCACATCCAGTCCAAAATCATGCACCCGAGCCCGATCAACCGCCGATCGCCCCGCCATTTGCCCTCGTGCAGGATGAACCAGGCACATTCAATGGCGTGACCGGGATTCAACGTGCGCCCGTCGCTGTGATCCAAAATCTCGCCGTGCGCGCCCACCGTCTCCAACAGCGCCTCCCACTCCGGTTTCAGAAAATCCCTTTCAATCGCCGCCAGGTGGAAATCAATCCATTCCGTGCAGGTGCGGCCGGAAATTGCCACCTCCCCCAGATGCGCCCGGACTTCCTGTGCCGTCGCCAGGCCGATCAGGTGGCTCCCGATCCCCTGCTGGGGCCGGGTCGGTTCAAATTTCGGCGTCATGACCCCGGGGGTAAAAGAGTAGCGCAGGTAGGTGGCAAAGTTCCGAACCGCGTCTTCTGCGGCCTGAGCCGCGCCGGTGGCGCGCGCGTAGGCCGCATTGGCGATGGCCGCAAAACTCTCACTGAAAACGTAACGGCGCATCCGCAACGGCTGCCCCTCGCGCGTCACGGTAAAGTACATTTTGCCCTCCGGCCCAAAACAATGCCGCCGCGAGAACTCCAGGCACGAACGCGCGGCTTCCAGCCATTCGGCCCGCTTTTCCACCGTGTTGTAGAGCGTGGCGAACACCCAGCCGGCCCGCCCCTGAAACCAGACGGATTTGTCCGTGTCAATCACCGTGCCGTCACGGTCAAGGCAGGTCAGAATCCCGCCAAACTCACGATCCATTCCATGCCGCAGCCAGAACGGCACCACGTCGTTCAGAAGCGTGGAACGATAACTCTCCGCCAGCGATTGCGGCGCGTGCAGCAGCAAAGGTTTCATCCGCCAGGAGCCGTCACGCAGGGGTGACGCCGGAATCACGAGACAACATACCAGGACAAAATCTCAAGCACAATCAACCGGAAATTTCGTGGCGACCCCCGCGATTTTGCAACGTGGAACTTCAATGCGCCCCGGGCCCGCGCACCCGCCACACCTCTGGTGATCGCACGCCCGGACGAACCTCGCCGCTGGGCAGCACAAAAAATCCGCGCCACAAGACCACCGGCAGCGAGGCGCGCGCGACCGGCAGATCATTCCATTGGGACCACGTCCCGCGACGCAAATCCAGGGCCTGCGCAACGCGCGGAAAACCCGGATGCTCTTCCGGCGGCTGGAAATTGACCAGCGAACCGTCATCCCCACCGACAAGCAGCAAAGTGGCATCAATTATCGGCGCAGGAGAAGGCGCGGCGACGGATGGTCGCGGCAAATCCGCCAGGCGCTTCCAGTTGCGGGATGCCGGCGAATACTTCCACGCGTCGCGCAGATACACCCGTCGCACCCGGTCATCCTGCCGGCGCAAGGCCGCGCCGCCCACCAGATAAAGCGCGTCTGCAGTCGCCCCGGCGGCCGCCAGAATACGCGCTTCACCGGGAAACGGCGGGAGTTCCCGCCAGGTGGGAGCGGGCACGGCAACATCCAATGCAAAAAAGCGGCTCAGGGCGGCCTGTTCTCCAAGGGTTTCCGCCCCGCCAACCACGTAGGCCACCGTTCCCACCAACGCTCCAGCCGCATTCGCCAGCGGCACAGGCAGGGACGGCAGCGGACGGATGGTGATTGGGCCGCCGTCCTCCGTCAGCAGGAACGTGTCCGCATAATGTCGCATGGCGTCACTGCCGCCGATGCACAACACGCCGGACTCCGTGGTCAGCGATACACCGTACGCCAGGGGCCGCGGCAATTTGCCGGCAACGCGCCAGGACACATTGGTTTGGTCGAGAACATAAACCACGTCCTGCCACTGCTTGACTCCACCGGCCCAGGGCATCCGCCCGGGAAAGTTGGCGCCGCCGGCCACCACCAATTTCCCGCCGCTCACCCCCGCGAAAGCGCCGGCCACCCCCACCGCCTCGGGCAACGGTGGCAGTTGTGACCACTGCAACTCGTCGGCGCCGATGCCCGCCCACGCCCGGGCGGCCGTCGTGGTGGCAACGGAGATCATCATGAGTCGCGCCCGGGTCATGCTGGTTTCACGGCAGATGGGGCGTCACCAGGCGAAAAAAACCGGCCGCATTGGTTGGCGGCAGCGGCGTCGCAATCAACGTGTTCGAGGTGAGCGCGGCAAAATCACGCCAGCGCGACCACTCCGCCGTGTGCCAATCTGCCCGCTGTTCGATGGTATAGGATTTATTGGCGACCCCGTCGAAACTCAACAGCACGTTGGTGGGGGTCGGAGAAATCCGCAATTGCAGCCGACTCGCCGCGCTGAGCGGGTTGGTCCCCGCGGTGAACTCTGCCTGGTTGGTAAAACCATCGCCGTCGGGATCCGCGTCAGGACCGGAGATTCCGGGATCCATGAGCTGTTCGGGCGAAAATTGCTCCGCCTTCCAAAGATCATAGGCCGGCAGTGAATCCGCGCCGTCGGTGATGTGCGCGATCGAACGCCAGGTAAAGTCCAGATTGCCGTAAGGGTCCTTTTCAAAGAGCAGTCCCACCTCGCCGGTGGCCAGTTTGCTGACCGCCGAATATGCCGAACCGCCGGCGTAAACCTGATGGCTCACCGGCCAGCTGACGGCGTTGTCGTAGCTCAGCCGCAAGGTCAGGTTCACCCGCGCGGTGGGATGCGCGGCATTCGCGTGCAGAATGCGGCTGGCGTTGCTGTTGTTGGTCGTCGTCAGCGTGTAGATATTGCCCTGACACTGCGGATCGGGGAGGGTCGGCGGATTCACCGTATCGGTGTACGGCAACCCCCAGGTCGTGCCGCCATTGGTGCTGCGGCTGAACGTGCGCACACCGCTCCACGGAAAGCCATTGTCACGGCAGGAGGCAATGAGCTCGCCACCCGCCAGCTCGGCCACCTGGATCTCGCCGCCATTGGTGATGGCATTGACGCTGCGCTGCCACGTCACGCCATGGTCATCGCTGTAAATCACCATGGAGGCCGAGGGATTGTTGTAGGCATAGACCGGAAAGACCAGCCGCCCCGCGTAAGGGCCGGCATGGATTTGCAAACCGTTGCCGGGCCCGGTCAGAAACTCGGCGGTGCTGGTGCGGATTCCGGGGTTCTGCGCCTCGACATCAATGCGCGGCGACCAGGACGCGCCGTCATCATCGCTGTATTTCATTTCGAGTTTGATCTTGCGCGCGCCGCCCGTCACCCCGCCGTTGTCGTAAAGCGTCCAGATGCGTCCGTTTGATTCATCCAACAGGAGCGCGGCGTCACCGGCCGAGACGCGCGCAATGTTGGTCTGACCGTAGAACGGATACGTATCCACGTCGCCGGAGCGGCTGCCATAATCCGTGACCACCTGCAAGGGCCCCCAGGTCCGGCCATTATCGAAGCTGCGCTTGATCACCAGATCCAAAGGCGTGGGAATGTCACCGCAACCGCCGATGCGTCCGTCGCTCATGGCAATGACCGTGCCCTTGTGCGTGGTCAGCAACGCCGGGATGCGGAAACAAGTGTAACCATCCACGCCGGCCTGGAACACCGGGATGAATGGCGGCAAATCCGGAATCACGGGCGGGATCAACACCTCGCTGCTGGCCCAGTTCGTGGCCAGATAGGCCAGCGCATTGCTGCGCCCGGCGGGCGTCAATTCCCCCGCGTACACCAACAGCTCCCCAATGTCCACGCTGAGACACCGTTGCGCCTGCACATTGGCGGCCACGATCAGCCCGCCAAGCCCGTTGGGTTGCGGATCCACAAAGTCGGCCACGTTCGTGCCGTTGATCCAGTGGCGCACCCGGGTGCCCGAGTTGGTGGGCGTGAAGCCAAACTCATGGAATTGCCAGACACCGATCGTCCGCGGTGCGGTGGGCGCATCCGCATTTGGCCCCTGCGCGGCGGGACCGACCTGCACGCCCACCTGCCAGGTATTGGTGCGCACTTGTGCGCGGGACATCCCCGAGCCGGTTGAACCATCAAACAGAAATCCATCCCCGGCCCCGGTCACCCGCGCCGCAAACAACAAGGTGCGCGCGGAATTTAACGCCCCAAAATTACCCGCCGTGGCCCAGACCGCCTGGGCGGCGCCGTCAAAGCGCACAAAACTCCGCTGTGTGGCCGCGAGAAAATAGGAATTGGTCAGCGTCGGCGTGCCGACGATCTGCGCCAGGTCGCGTCCCGGCGCACCACTGCACAAGTTGACCCAGCGCGCCACCGTGGCTTGCGCGGTGGGAATGACCCCGTGGTCGCCGCGATACCAGGCATGGAGGTCAGCCGGTTGGGGGAGGATGGTCTCAGGCAACATGCCCAACCGGATGGCTTCCCCGGCCATGCGCTCTCCCATGACGATCAGCGAGTCGGCATTGTAATGCACCGCCTGCCCATCCACGTTATGCACGGTGAGCCCGGTGGACGGAGCAAAACCAATGTCGGCCCGGCTGTTCGCCAGGGCTTGCTGACGTTGAGTGGTGAGAAGGCGGTTTCCCGCCGAGTCGGCTGCAATCTGTCCGATGACGGCTTGCAGGTCCGTGGCGTTGGCGAGGTCGGTCCGCAAGTTGGCAAGCAACGATGCGAAACGCGTGTCTGCCGCTCCGGCCTCGGTGCTGTCGTTGCTTTCGCCCTGCAAATAAAGCAGGCCAACGATTTGACAATCCGTATACCCCGGCGGCAGGGTGAGCACGGCGTTGCTGACGGTGTTGACCACCTTGTCATACATGTGGTGATCGGCGTTGGTCTTGTCCCAAAATGAATTGCCGCCGCCGCCGCGACTCGCCTTCACGATGCCGAAATCGCGGTATCCCACATCCCACAGCAGTCGCGCAAAACCCACTTCCGGCCCCCAATGATCCGCGCTGTGGGCGTAATAACCGCCTTTCTGCAAACAAACGTTCGTCCAGGCGCCGCGCGAATCGCCGAGCGCCGCGTCTCCGGCGGGGGTGCCATCGGCGGTATTGTCGTAAAAGAAGGGCACCTGGAGATCGCGCTCCGCCGGTTGCGCACCGACCCGGGGCAGCACCATGAGCGCCTCGGTGTTGGTGGTGGGGGTACCGAGACTGTTCGATTGCCCGGTCAGCACAAACAACCGCAAAGTTTGGGCGGGGGCGGAAGCGACGCAGCCTGCGGCGAGCAACCAACAGAGCTGCAGCCAGCGCGCCACATTGTCCGCAGAGAAAGGCAATGCAGGCCGGCGTGCGGGACTGCGTCCCACCTGCGCCACCGGCCTCCCGGGGGGGACGGAGGCCGGCGGCGCGGTGGCCGTGCCGGACTCCGTCGGGTTTTCACCGGAGTGGATCCCGATCGCGGCAAGGGGAGAATCGGGGGTAACGGCAGGCAGATCGGAGGTGCGGGTGGTGGTGATCATCAGACTGGACCAGAGCTTAACCCGGTCCTGACCCCGCACCAGTCGATTCGACTTGTCTTTTGTTGTAACAGGGGGCCGTCGCCAGTGTTTCCCCGGGAAAAAATGCCGGCAGCAACCGCACTTCCTGCCGGCGCGCCACTCCGCCCTGGATCAAATCCACCACCAAACGCGAAATCTTGCGCGCGAACAACTGGGCATCCACATGATAACGCGCGATCGAAGGGACAAGATATTCCAACAGCGGATCATCATCCCGGGAGATCAGGCTCAGCGTCTCGGGGATGTTGACGTTGTTTCGCAACAGATGGGTGACGGCGGTGACCACGTGCGCCGGTTTGGCCACCAAAATGCCAGTCACCGGGCGGCGGCCCTGCATCAACTGGCTCAGGGTGCGGCAGATGGACGGCACCGTGCCCTCATGCGCGACGACCAACGTTTCACACGGCTGTGGATGCTGTTGCGCCCCGGCCGCGCTGAAGCCGCGACGGCTTTCCATGTCACCCGATTGTTCGCTGCGCGGCAACAGCAGCGCCACGTGGCGATGTCCCTTGGCTGCGAACCGGCCGACGGCATGCTGACAAGTCGCGGCGTAATCAATATCCACTGACGCCAGACGCACTCCTGGATGCATCGAACCGCTGATCACGCAGCGCAGGTTATGATCGGAAAACCACTGTTGCAACGGTGCCGTGGAAAGGTAAAGCACCCAAGCGGCGGGTTGCTGTTTTTGCATCAGGGTGGCCAGCGCGTGTTGGGGACGCGCCACGTAACAGCCAGGGCTGGACAGAAAGTCGAGGTGGTAACCGACGGTCGTCAGGTTGGCCCGCAGCGCGTCCACCCAGAGCAACGCCGCCGCAGGCAGGTTTTGCAGCGCCAGCGGCGACAGCAACACGACCCGGCGGTCGGCGGCGGTCGTTTGTCCAGTCACGGCCCGGCGGGTGATGGTGCGGCGGCGCCCCTGCCCGGCAGTCACCCAGCCTTCACGCTGCAATTGATGCAACGCCGCCCGAAGGGTGATCCGGCTCACCTGGAAGCGCTCGCACAATTCCAGTTCGCCCGGAAGTCTTTCCGTCCATTGCCCGGCCTGGATGGCCTCGCGCAGAATCGCCAGGGTCTGGGTGACGAGTGACGTGCGTCTGGGCAATTGATCCATAACCACACCGCGTTTGATGGCTGCACCGGGAGCCTGTGGCCTGTCCGGAAAAATGACAAGAAATTTTCCTCCAAACCGGTGGTCAACCGGTGTTAAGGTGCCCTCCCATGAAGAACCAGACACACCGGTTGACGGGCCTGATCGCAGCGCCGTTCACCGCCATGCATCCCGACGGCCGGCTCCATCTGTCCGCGGTCGAACAGCAAGCTGCCCGGCTTCTGGCCGATGGAGTCGCCGGAGCGTTCATCTGCGGCAGCACGGGTGAAGGGCTGTCCTTGAGCACCCCGGAACGGCAGCAGCTCGCCGAGCGCTGGCGGGACGTGCTCAAGCACACGGCGCTCCAGCTCGTTGTCCATGTCGGTCACAACAGCCTGGAGGAAGCCAAGGCACTGGCCGCCCACGCCCAACGCCTCCAGGCGGACGCGGTGAGTCTGGTGGCCCCCAGTTATTACAAGCCGGCCACCATCGCCGAGCTGCTCGATTTCTGCATTCCCATCGCCAGGGAATGCGCCGCCCTGCCCTTCTACTTCTACCACATCCCGCCGTTGACCGGAGTGAACCTCTCCATGCTGGAATTTCTGCGCCAGGCCGAAAGCCGCATCCCCAACCTGGCCGGAATCAAATTCAGCAGCACGGACCTCATGATGTTGCAGGAGTGCCTCGCATTTGAGGGCGGCCGCTTCAACATCCTGTTTGGCTGCGATGAAATGTTGCTCGGCGCGCTGCCGCTGGGGGTGACCGGCGCCGTGGGCAGCACGTACAATTACTGCGCCCCGCTTTACCACGAAATAAAAAGCGCCTTCCACGCCGGACAACTTGATGCGGCCCGGGCCCTGCAACTCAAATCCGTAAAACTGGTGCAGACGCTGGCCGCCTTTGGCGTCCTGGCCAGCGGCAAGGCTGTAATGAGCCTGGCCGGAGTGGATTGCGGTCCGGTGCGGCCCCCCCTCCGAAATCTGACCGCCGAACAACGGGCCCGGCTGCTGCACCAAGTCAAGGCCTTGGACCTGATCGCGCCGGCGCAAGTACCATCGCACTAAGAGGTCACACGGCAGGGCGGCCCACGGCCGGTAAAGACTCACAATGACCGTTACCGGCGGGTTGCTGCAGGATCGGCTTGCGGGCGAATCACCAGCACCACCAGCACGGAAAGCAGCGCGATTCCGGCAAACACTCCGAAAATCGCGTTGAGCGGCACGTGGCGGTCCCGCAAGGCGCCAAAGGCCCAGTCGCCAAATCCACCGCAACTGATGCTCACCAAATTCATGATGCCATAACCCGTCGCCCGCAACTCGGGACGCGTGATTTGACACAAAATCGGCATGTTGTTGCAGTCAAAGAACCCCCAGCCGATGCCAAAGACGACCAAGCCCGCCACCGCCATGCCGACCGTGCCCGCGTTTCCGACACTAAACAAGGCGGGCAGAAACAATGTCATGCCAATCGCGCTGACAAAAATGCGGCCGCGCGGGTGGCGGCGCATCCAGCGGTCCGCCCAGGCGCCCCCCACCACCGCGCCGATCAGCGAAGCCACTTGCACATACAAAATGGCCTTCACCCCGGCCGCCCCCTGCCCCAGGCCAAATCGCTCGCGCAAAATGTCCGGCATCCAATCGCGCACGACCCAGCCGGCAATGGCCGGCAACGTGAAATACAGCACCAATAAAATGAAGTTGCGATTGGTCAACAAACCCCGCCACACCCCGGACTCGAGCCTCCCGGTGGTGGGCTCGGCGGCGATCCGCTGGGGCGGACGCAACAGCGCCATCAGGGGCATCGCGTAAATCACCCCAATCAAGCCACAGGTCGTAAAGGCCCAGCGCCAGCCATGCTCGGGTGAATCCGCAACGTAACCGGCAAAACCGCCCAGAATCTGCCCCACGTAAATGCCGGTCTGATGCACGCCGATGGCCCGGGACCGCGTCAGCCCGGGATGATAGTCGGCAATGAATGCCAGCGCGGCCGGCATGTAAAACGCCTCGCTGATTCCCATCAACGCCCGCGTGACCACCAGTTCGTTGAAGGTGGTCGTGTGCCCTGTCCACCAAGTGACAGCCGACCAGACCAGCAGACTTGCTGCAATCACCCGGTGCCGGCCGATGCGATCCGCCACAAAGCCTCCAAACGGACTGAGAATGGCGTAGGTCCACTTGAAGAAGCCGAGTACCAGTCCCCAGTCCGCCCGATCGGCAATGGTCGGAATATCCGCCACCATGGAGGCTTTCATGGTGGCCAGCATTTGGCGGTCGAGATAATTCAAGAGCGCCACCGGAACGAGCAGCGCGACGACAAACCAGGCAAATTTCCCGGGGCTGACTGATGAATTCACTTGCCCGGGAGTGTAGGAAGTTCGTTACCCGGGGGCAACCGGCGAAAAGCGATCCGCCTTGAAGTTTTCTTTCCCGGCGTCCCGGTGTCAGCAACCTCACCGGCGCGTGTTGGCGCACCAACGACACGCGCGGTCGGCGCCGCGCGTGTCGGAAGAACGATCAAAACTTGACGCACCCGCCAGTGGCGGTCATTGCCGGCAGCGGCGCCGGACCAGCCAGCCTGTCAAAGCGAGTCCGAGCAAAGTCGCGCTGGTCGGCTCGGGCACGGGCGTAAATTCCGCCGTGAAGGCAAAAGCCCAATCCTGGGCTGCCCCGGACGAGGTCAACGATTGCAGCGTGTCATTGACGAGATACCCCTTGCCCTGCCCCGGAGTGAGATCATCTCCTGACGTGTTGAGTTTCAGGCGGAAGTTGGTGTCGTCACCCTCCAGGTTGTCCTCGGAAAACACAAACCAGTATTTCGTCGAACTCGAAAGGGTCAGGCCGCTGAAGTCAAATGAGTAGGCCTGGTCCTGCACCGTGCTGGCCCAGGTGACCGAGGAACTCGATGAGCCCAGATAGCCGGAAAACGCACCACTGGTCATGGTGGTATAAACGTCCAGAAATACCGGGGTGTCGGCGTCTGTCAACTGGCGCGGCCCTGTCCCAAAGGAGGGTGTCGTGCTGTCGTTGGGGCGCTGAAACGTCAGCCGGGTCAGCTCAATGACCGGCGTTAGCGAGCCGACCGGAGTGATGCTGGCCGGAAAATTACCGGCGTCCGCCTGGAACGCGAAAGCGGTCATGTTGCCCCGATCTCCCGTCACACCCGACCAGTTGTTGTCAATTGTATTTGCCTGTGCGGCTGCCAGCAGCATGGGAGCAATGCTCATGACGGCAAGCGCGCGAATCTGAATTTGTGTTTTCATAAATGGCTTCAATCTGAGGGTTAGAACGTGGTCTGACTTTAATGGCGCGGAGCGCTGCCGACAATCAGGATGCACCTGTAATTTTTTATGACAACCGGCCCCCGCGAATTGTCCCCTCCCGGCCGCAAAGTGAATGAGGGGTCTGGCGCCGGCAATAATCGGGATCGGGAGCCGGGGGAAACCGGCTCACGGCTGCAAACGCAACCGGTAGAAAACGGCCGGATTGGCTGCGTCCACCGGAATCGTCACCTGGTTGACGGCGGATGAACCCGGCACGTCGAACCACGCGGCCGGCTCCGGCTCAAGTCCCACTGACAACGAGTTGGTTTGGGCCTGCAACGTCCAGCCGGTATGGCTGGCCGGCCAGCTCAAAACCAGGCTGGCGCCGGAAATTGCCATCGTGATATTCGTGGGCGTGGGATCCACCACGACGGGCACCCCCGTGACGTTCAAGGCGATCCACTTGTTGAGCGGGTCATTGACCAGCGTGGCACTCACCCCGGCCGGCAAGGGGGCCAGCGCCGGCAGATTCCCCGTAAACGAACCGTACGCCACCAGCGGATAAACTCCGGTGGCCACCAGCGCCTCCGCGTCCGCGATCCTGATCGTGTTGTCCCCAGTAGCCACGAGGCCTCCGGCGGCATTTAGTACGGGTACTGTCGTGCTGGCCAGGTGCCGAATCTCCAAAGTCGCCCCCCCGCTGCCGCCCAGCGTCAAGGTGTTCATCCGGGCCGATGCCCCGTTGACCCGGTTGGTCACTGCCAAGGTGGCCCCCGCTGCCACGATGAAATTACCATTGCCGGTTCGTTCCGTGTTGATGACCAGGGTGCCCGCGTCAACCAGGGTGTTGCCGGTATAGGAGTCCGCGCCGCCAAGGGTCAGCACTCCGGCTGCGGTCTTGGTGAACCCACCCGTTCCGGAAATTTGTTCTGCCAGCAATTGATCACCCACGCTGCCCCAGGTGAACGCACCGTCGTTGGTGATGGCGTAGGCGTAGGTGCCGCCGCCGCCCAACAATCCCGCCCCGTTTACTTCCAGGGTGGCGCCCCCTGCAATGGTGATCGGGCCATCAATGGTGTTCGTCGCCTGCAAGACCAGTTTGCCCCCGGCGACCAGGATGGTGAAAGTGGCCGACGTCCCGCCAGCCGCCTGGGTTTGCCGCCCGAGAACATTGGCCATGGTCAACGTGCCCACGCCTTGTTTCTCCAACAGAACGCTGCGCAGGATGGGTGGATTGTGCGTACTGCCATGTGCCAGCACCATGCCATTAAAGGTGGTGTTCAACGTCTGATTGACGACGATATGTCGGACGCCATCGCTGCCCGCATCACTGCGCAGCGCGCCATATCCCGTCAGTGAGCCCAGGGTCAGCAGGCGGTTTCCGGAAGCGCCATCCCAATCACCGATGATCACGTCCTGGGCGTTGGTGGGGCTGCTGCCGGTATCCAGATTAAACCGGGAGCCGGCGGGTTGCGACCCGTTGGGATCATGCAGCCAGAAGCGGCCGGTGGCCGGTTGCAGAGTTCCGGGAGCCGTACTCGCGGTGCTGCCCCGCAGGCGCAAGGTCCCGGCGAACGCCAAGGCCTCCGGCTGCGTGAACTGGCCGAAGACCGTATCGGTCTGGCCATAACGCGTCAGCGTGCCCGTCCCCGCCAGCACGCCCAGCAATGACCCGTTCGTGTAGTTCAGGGTGCCGTTCACCGTCACCGTGCTGCCCGCCCCATGGTTCAACGTCGCGAGGGTGCTGTTCCCGGTGATGGCCAGATTTCCGCCGTTCACCACGGTGGACCCCGTGTAATCGTTGGTGTTGGCCAGAGTCAGCGTGCCTGGACCGTTTTGCGTGAGCGTGGCGTTGCCGCGGATTCCCCCCGTCCCGGCAAAGGTGTAATCGCCGCTGGCATTGACCGTCACACTGGCCGGTTGCAGGGTTCCGACCAGATTCACGGCCGGCGCCGTTGAACCGGAATCGTCAAAGGTGACCGAGTCGCCAATGAAAAACATTTCAGGCCCCACCCCGTCGGTCCAATTGGCGGCGCCCGCCTGGTCCCAGACGTTGGCGCTGCCGTCGCCCACCCAAGTGAGATTGCCCGGCGGCGCCCCGCCCACCACCAACACCAGAGTGTTCGGATTGGCGACCGTATTGTAGGCCAGGCTGAAGGTCTGCCGCGTGCCCTGCGCGGTCAGTCCGGTAAACGCAAAATTGCCAACGTTCCCGGCAAAGCCGCCACTGACCTGCACCAACGGATATTCGCCGGTGTTCAACGGGTCGGGAGCGACAAATTGAATCGTGGTCACTCCCGCGGCGGACAAATTCCCATAAACTTGAAGGGCGTCCGCAACACCGTTCCGGAGATCCACTTGAATCGTTCCGCCGCCGCTCAAGGCAAGGTCGTTGGCAAAGATCAGGGTGTTGACCGCGTTGCTGCCGCCCGGGACCAGCTGGCTGCCGCTGGCGGCGGTAAAATTGCCATAAACCTGATTGACGCCGGTGTTGCCCCGCCCCAGCAGCTTCCGCCCGCTGCCCAGGCTGTAGCTGCCCAAGGCGGTGACATCCAGTGTCGCTGCTTCACCCTCGGGCGCATTGAGGTAAATTTCCGCCGTGTTGGGCAGCGCGCTTCCGGCTGCCAGGGTCAATGCGCCCCGGTTGATCAGGGTGTTTCCGCTGTAAGTCCACTGCCCATGCACGGAAACGCTTTGTGTGTCCGTGCCGACAAGGGATTCGCTCCCGATGCGCACCGCGCCACCACCCGAAATGTCATTGGTTACTTCGAACAAGCCCGTATGAGAGAAAGTCAGCCACCCATGGTTGACCACTGCGGCCGCGCCCAGGGTGCCGAAACCCCCGGCAGCGGCGTTGTTTTCACCGGGCGCGCTTCCGCCGACCCGCACGATACTGTTGGGCGGAATCGTCAGCGTGCCGCTCATTGTGTTGGGGCCGGCCAGAATGAATCCGTTATTGAGGTTGTCGAACCCGACACCGGTGTTGCGCAATTCCAGATTCCCGTTCCCGGAAATCAGGTTTTCCAGCTTCAACCAGCGGCCGCTCCCGGAGACGTTCTGGTGATCAATGAACGACGTGGTCGCCGTCTCCAGGATGATGGAATTGTTCCAAACCCAGTTGCCTACCGACCCGGCAATCGGTGTGCCGGTCGCCAACCCGCCGCCCGCAAGTGTAATCGTACCGGCGCCGAAGGCGTTTTCCCGGTGCCAAACATTGGCCAGGACTCCAGCGTTGATGCGCCAATTGACCTCGCCCAGTGTCGTGTTGCCCAAATCCAGCAAAACCACTCCCGCTCCGTTCTTGGTAATGGTGGCCCCGGGGGCGTTGTTCATAAAAACGCCAACGCGATTGTTGTTCACACTATTCGCAGCCGGGTAGAGCGTCGCGTCTGGCGAACCAATCCGGAAACTACGCCCGGCGGCAATATCCCAGGTCTGACTGGCGTTTAACGCATAGCGCCGCAGCACGAGATTTGCCGTCGCGCCGGACATGTCAATACCGCCGGCATCAATGCCCACGTGATTGCCTTCCACGCTGTTGTTGATCAAGACCGCGCCGCCCGGGGAAGTGATCTGCAAGCCCTGCCATTGCACGGCCGTGCCGACATTCAACGGGCCCGTCGTGGCGTACGTCGCGTCGAAAACCGCCACATCCCCGGCCGTGGGAGCGACACCTCCCACCCAGCTGGTCCCCGCATCCAGGTTGCCGAGATTGTTGTTCTTCACGATGCTGGCCGCGCGCCCGGCGGACACGGCCAGCCACAGGCAACCCAACGCGGTCAGGGTGCATAACGAACGATTGGTTCTGTTCATAGCTTGATGGGTTTAAGGGAGGTGAATATTTAGAGACTGGAATCAAAACTCGGTTGTGGATTTGTTGCGCAATCGAAAATCATTGCCGCCGATCCATTGTGTAGTCGCCGTTGGCCCAAATGCCCATTTTGAACTCGGTCCAGGCCGCATGGCCGTCGGCGAACTGGGCGTTGAAATGATAATCGTTGATCCGCGTATGGCGGAATTCAATGGGATTGGGCGGCCCGCCGTACACAAAGCTTCCCGAGGTGTTGGCGTTCCAAACGGGAAAATACGCGCCGTTCTCGGCCAGGGTCACCATCCGCGCCACGGATTTGACCGCGCTGGCTTTGACGCTTTCCCAGGTTCCGGCAATGGTGAGGGTGAACTGCGCCGGGGGCGGAACGCTGCCGCCGTGGATGTTCGCGCTGTACGAGGAACCGAAGGTGTAATAACTGTTGTTCGTGCGGCCCCCAATGCCCCGGTCACTCGGGCACAAAGCCGCCGGCACGTCCGAATTGGTCTGAAACCGGCCCAGGTATTGATTCAAGGGGCGCAAAGTCGCATTCAAATCCAAATAACCGCCGGACAAGCCGCTGCGGCCCAGCCAGCCATACATCGTGCCATTCATCTTGGGCGGGAACGTGTCATTATGATCGTTCAAGTACATCACGGTCGCCAAGCCGGCCTGCTTGAGATTGTTCAGACACGAAGTTCGCCTGGCCCGCTCCTTGGCCCTGGCCAGCGCCGGCAGAAGCATCGCCGCCAAAATCGCAATGATGGCGATCACCACCAGCAGTTCAATCAGCGTAAAAGCCACAAACCGGGGGGGAGACAAATCCCGATGGCGATTACGATATTTTCTGGGATTCATTCTTCGCAAGTTTCCGCGCGAGGACGCCGTTTGCAAAGCCTCAAACGCTTGTATTTTCAAATAACAGCTTGACCGCGACCGGCCCTCCATTGTCGTGATCTCCATCCGGCTGCGAGTCTGAATTGCCGGCGGAACGGGTCATGCACGGCGGTGGAAAAGCGGGCATCGAACCGGATGGAGGGTCGCAGACGGATCCTGGGGGATGCTCCCCACCAGTTCCACATGGCGGCCCAGCGCGGCTTGCCGCGTCGCGACAGAAAATTTTCCGCGGACGCCCCGCAGGCCTGGGAGCTCCCCGTCCACATTGCGGCGGCCGCCTCCTCGCGAATTCTTGCAGACCGCGCCACCACGCCGGTGCGTAGAATTACGTAGGAAATCCTGACTTGAAAAAATTCTCCGAGGCTTTAGAATGGCCGGCGTATGAAAACCCAAACAACTGATCGTGAATCTTCGTCTTTGCGTCGGCCGGTATTGGCCGGCCCCGTAAAATTTGTGACCGCCCTGGCCGGCATGGCGATGGCCGCTGCGTGCAGTTGGGCCCAGACCCCGGTGCTGCATTACGGCTTTCCGGATTCCTGGAATGGCACGGGCACCTCGGTCGTGGATTTGAGTGGTGCGGGTCACAATGGCAATGTCAAAGCCACCCTGGCGTTATCCAGTTCGGTTCCCGGCTGGGCCACTCCCGGTGCTCAGTCCATCAACACCAGTGGCGGAAGTATTCTCACCGCCGACACTCTGTTGTTGAACAACGCCAGCATCGCCGCCGCTGGCGGCTTCCGGTTTGACACCTCGTTTTTGTGGGACGGCACGGACAGCGCGTCCTGGGGCCACGTACAGAAGATCCTTGACTACGCGGGCACCGAATCGCTGCAACTGGTGACCCGGGCCGGCGAGGCGGATTTGAACGTGCGCTTCAACGACAACGTGGATGTGTTCAGCGTCACCATTCAACCCAATACGTGGTACCAAGTCTCGATGCTCTTTGAAACCGGAGGGAGTGCAATTGACGTGGACGGGAACCTGGCCGGCACCGCCAGTCTGACCATCAATGGCGGCGCTCCGCTGCTGGCGCCGGCGTTCAAGTCCAATTTTGGTGACAGTCTCAATCGGGGCATCGGAGTGGGGCAACTCGCCCTAAGCAGTCACCTGGTGTTTTTCAACGGGCTGATTTATGACGCGCAGGTGACGTTGGTGCCGGAACCAACATCGTTGGCCCTGGTTGGCATAGGTGGACTGGTGCTGCTGATCCGCCGAAAGCAAGCCTGAAACGAACCGAATTGAGCAGCTACCGTGGGTGTCGCCGGTTGGCCCTCCCACGGTATTTTTGTGTCCCGAAACGGACGTCCGGTTCTTTGCCGCGCACCCAAAATCTTTGCTGTGCATCCAAAATCCGGAGTCGCTTCGCTGGCCAGTTGACGCAATCCGGCGGCGGCGGCGGACCAAGACCAGCCGTTTCACGGGCAACACACCCGACTGAAGGCGGCTGTCGCCTCCCGCCGCCGCGGCGGGTTTCCGAATCAGTGCCGCATCAAGGCCTCGATCTCGCCGGCTTCAATGGGAACATCCGCCATGAGATCGCGTTGGCCGGTTTCCGTTACGAGGATGGTATTTTCCAGGCGGATGCCAAACCCTTCGTCTTTCAGATAAATTCCCGGCTCGCACGAAAGCACCCAACCGGGCGCAATCTGGAGGTGGTTGTAAGTTGCATCGTGGACGTCCAAGCCGATGGGATGCGACACCCCGTGCATAAAATAGGGCCGCACCGCTGCACCAACCGAACCGGTTTTCCGCAGTTGTGACGCCCGGATCAAACCGAGGTCCACACATTCCCTGGCAATCAATGCCTCACACTCCGCGCGCAGGTCGCGGGTGGTTTTGCCGGGGACGATGGCCCGGACCATCGCGCGAAAGACCCGCAACACCGCGGCGTAAACCTGCTTTTGCCGGCGCGTGAAACGCCCGCTCACCGGTATGGTGCGTGTCAGATCGCTCATGTAATTGCCCAGCCCTGCCGCCACATCCAACAACAGCAACTCCCCTTTCCGACAGATTTGATCGTTTTGCACATAATGCAAAATGTTGTTGTTCGCGCCGCTGGCAATAATGGGCGGATAGGCAAACTGGCCTTTGTGGCGGATGAATTCGTGCGCGAATTCCGCCTCGATTTCGGCTTCGTTGACCCCGGGCCGCACGAACCGGCAGACGCGCTTGAATCCTCTGCCGGTCAGGTGGCAGGCCGCTTGGATGGCGGCGATTTCGTAATCGGATTTGACCGCCCGCAGGGTGTGCATGAGGCGGGCCAGCCGCTCATAACGATGCAGGGGGAATTGCCGCTGACATTCCCGCACAAACCGGGCATCCCGCGAAACCACCGGGTTGTCCGCGCGCTGATGTTCGTTGGTGTTCAGGTAGAGAACGTCCGCTGCACATGCCAGTTGGCGAAAAATGGCCGGAAAATCCGACAACCACTTCACGTTTTTAATGCCGGAAATTTTTGCAGCCTCCGCCGGGTCGAGTTTGTGTCCCTCCCAAATGCTCAAGTGTTCACTGGGCTGACGCAGAAATAAAATTTCCCGTTGTGCAGGATCGAACGCATCCGGCGCCAACACCAGCCGGGTTTCCTCCTGGTTGATTCCGGTGAGGTAAAATAAATCCGCATTTTGCTGAAACCCCATCGTACCATCGGCATTGGTGGGCATCACATCATTGGCGTTCAGGACCGCCACGGAATGCGGCGCCAATGCGTTGAGCAGCCGTTCGCGGTTGCGCACAAACAATTGGGCCGGCAACGGAATGGTCTTCATGTCAGTTCGATTAAACCGTGCGCGAACTCTAAGGCAGCCCGGGCCGGAAATTAAGAAAATTCCTGCCACACCGGCAGCCGGGCGCAGCCGCGCGTGACCGGCGGCATTCCTCCTTGAGCCACCGCCGGCACATCCCGCCCGCGTCACCGGGAATCCCCCCCGGCCATCGGTTGCGGCCGGCCGGCCCCCCTGACTGTCAGCGCAAACTGGGGGCTATGGGGGCGGGCGTCAGGGGCGCAACCGGGATTCTGTTTGAAAACCCTCCGCCCGCACCCCACACTGCCCCCATGAGTGCGTCCGTCTTCACCGGCCCCGTTTACGTGGTGCGCGACAAC
>JAKQDQ010000099.1 GCA_029573725.1 Verrucomicrobiota bacterium | reverse complement strand
CGGGAAACCCTACTCAGACCGCGGCTTGACGGCGATCAGGTATGTTGCCTGATTGGCCGTCAACGCATAAATCAGCATCCGGGCCAATTCCCAGAAACCGGCTTCATCGCACGTCACCGCCGCCTGTGACGTGTAGCAACTCAGGCTGAAAACCGCCACCGCTGCCAATACCAGCAGCACGCCCATGACGGCGGCCTTCCATTGACCCAGATTGTCATACCACGCGCGAAACGGCGGGATATACTCCATGACCAATGACAACGCTACGCCAGCGATGCCTGCTAACAAATTCCCATCCATGATTAAAATCTCCTTGCCCCTTTGGGGCCATGATATTCAGTGCGCCACGGGTGACCGGGGGTGTTCGTTGTTACCATTGTTCGCCCTACGTCGTAGACGCCTGCCGTCTGTAAATGCCGCCTGACTGTTGTGCTGGAACATCCCACGGCGGCGGCAATGCGCCGGATGTTCATCCCGTCTTGATACAGGGCGAGAATCCTCTCGCCATCGACAGCGCGATTGAGCGCTGTCACCCCCTGCCGCGCCAACGCCCTGTAAACCGCCGCGTGACAATACCCCAGCCGCGCGGCGATGTTGGCGACCCGCTGCCCGGCCAGATACCGCGCCGCGATGTCGCGTTCCTCTCGCGCCGTTATGTGACGGTAAGGCGCAACGTATAAACCCCGCCGGTCAAGGCATTCCCGGACGTTGGACGGGTCATGTCCCACCCGGTCGGCTATCTCCCGTAGATACAGCCCATCGTAGTACAGCCGTTCTATCTCGTCGGCTGTTTCGTCCGAGATGCGCGGATAGCGGCTGAGGCCCTGTCTGCGTATCCATCGCCAGATAACGTTCGGCTTGCGCCCCACGTACCGTGCGATGTTAACGCCGTCAACCCCGGCGGCGTGTAGGGCCAGAATTGTGTCGGCCTGCCCCGGGATGTTAGTTATTCTAATCCGCCTCATATCGATACGTCGCATGAAACGCCCACGGCGTCGCCTCGAAGTCGAGGTCGCCGTCAACGACGATCAGCTTCTCGGGGCGTGCGCAATACACCTCCAGCACGTCACCCGGTTCCAGCCGGGGCGTGACGACCTGGACGATGCGCCGCGGCTCTACCGGCTCGGGTTCCGGTTCCGGCTCCGGCTCAGGTTCCGGCACAAGTTCGACCAGCACCACGTCGCTAAACTTAAACACCGACCCGGGCCGCGCCCCATTCATGGCCAGCCGCAACCGGCCATTGTCCAGCGTGCCGTCGGGCGTAGTGAACGTGAATGCAAATGAACGCGTGTCAGCATCGACCGCAGCCACGCCGCCGCGCAGACCGTAGCCGTCGTTGGGCGGCACGTGTCGCTGG
>JAKQDQ010000043.1 GCA_029573725.1 Verrucomicrobiota bacterium | reverse complement strand
CACACGGAAATCAGGCATTCTCAGCCACTTCAGCCCCGTGAACGCCACTTGCGGCGGAAGCTTTTGTTCCGCGCACGGTCTGTTTTGTCCCGTTTGCGGCGTCCTTCCGGGGGGAAAAAGCAGCCTGCTCCGCCATTTCTCACCGGCTTCGCCCCGTAAGATAAGCCTGTTTGCCGACAAAAACCATCGCAAATTTCCGCCTCAACCACGTTTGCCCGGGTCTTTGGTTTTGGCGCTCATAAGCCGGGGCGGTTAAGGCTGCGGGTGGGACGGGATTAAGTGCTTCGGAGCGATTGTCTGGCCGTGCGCCCAAGGCTTGGGCTGCTGGGCTCAGATAGGACTGGTTAGCTTTGCTCAGAAGAAGATCGTCGCCGCCCTTTTGCCCGATCCTTCGGGCCAGTTTGCGCTGGCCGTGCAAAGGATCGGCAGTGATGAGCTTGCCATTGCAGAAACTCAGCCGCCGAGAACAAAAGCCCCTATGGCCGCAGGCAACCCGGGCGGACGCGCAGATGTTTTTCTCAACCGCCGGACGAAAGACCCCCGAGCGCCGCGTGAGGGCACGCGGCCTACGGGAAATGGAAGCACGCCGCGGCAGCCCCCATGCCCTCTCGCAGCACCGCACTTCCGGCAGACCACAAGTCCCCACGCACCCTCCCGTCCCCTGTAGGCCGCGTGCCCACACGCGGCGCTCCGCACCCGTCCGCCACCGCCAACCCCAAAAAATTGCCCTTGCGCCAAGACCTCCAGCCCGCCAGCCTTCCACCAGACCCTTGGGGTGGGGGCGGCTGGAACTTCCAGCCCAAGGAACGGCAGGAAGCTGAGTCGCTCTCCGGCCCGTAATAGGCAGACAATTAGAACAACAATAGAAAGAACCTACATTATGAAAATACTATCCGCTCCGCGCACGGGCAGCCTGGGCGCGGAAACCTACTATCAATCCCCTTTCGGCGTGTGCGCCCGGCGGCGCACCGTTCCCCGGGACCGACCCTCGGAACGCAAAGCGGCAGCACGGTCATATTTCGGGATCTCCTCACGGGAGTGGGGCCTCAAGCTCAGCGAAGCGCAGCGCGAGCGCTGGAACGCCGCGGCACTGCACGTCCCCAGTCGGCCCTGGATGGGGCAATACTCCCACCTGAGTGGGCAGCAGTTCTGCGTTCAGATCAACAGCACCCTGCGGGGGCTGGGTCTGGCGCCGGTGGAGGAACCGCCCGCCCCGGTGGTCTTCGGCCCCAACCCGGTCACCGGGCTGGAGATCGTCAATGACGCGGAAGACGGGGTTC
>JAKQDQ010000037.1 GCA_029573725.1 Verrucomicrobiota bacterium | reverse complement strand
TGGGGGGGGACTCTGCCGGCGGCCGGGGATACGGTTAACGTCGGTCATGCGGTAGAGGTCGACGTTGATTGGCGCGACCGCGAACTGGCCGCTATTAATGTCAACGCGGGCGGGCAGTTATGGGCGTCTCGGACGCCGGGGGATTACGCCCTGAAATGCGCCGGGAGTATCACGCTTTACGTTGCCAACGCATTGGTTGTGAGGGGGGCGGGGGCGGACGACCCGTACCCGGCGGCGTGTACGTTCACAGTGTATCTGACCGGGGCCAACTCGAGGATTGATCGCCGGAATATCGCGGGCGCGCTGGACATGCGCTGTCAAGAGCCGGCCATTAAGGTCGTGAGGTTAACGGCGGACGCGGCGATTGGTGAGACGGCGTTGAGCGTCGATGCTGATGTCAGTACCGATCCGCTGTGGACGGGGACGGTGAGGGTGGACCTGGTGGCCAAAACGGGACTGCCGTCCAGTGAGGAGCGGACGATTGCCAGCGTGACCGGAACGACGATCACGTTGGCGGCGGGGCTTACGGTTGCGAAACCGGCTGGAAGCCTGGTTGTGCTGATCCGGCGGAATATTGCGATCATCGGCGGCGGCTACGGGGCCTTTCTCGCCTTCGGGTGCTATATCGGGGCTGAGATTCGCGGGTGCACGTACGGGCTCCACAGTTGCACCGTGAGCACGTTATCAGGTTCTGTCTCGGGATGCGCGTACGGGCTCCAAAATTGCACCGTGAGCACGTTATCAGGTTCTGTCTCGGGGTGCACAGGCGGGCTCTACAGTTGCACCGTGAGCACGTTATCAGGTTCTGTCTCGGGAGGCACGTACGGGCTCTACAGTTGCACCGTGAGCACGTTATCAGGTTCTGTCTCGGGATGCACGTCCGGGCTCCACAGTTGCACCGTGAGCACGTTATCAGGTTCTGTCTCGGGATGCACGTACGGGCTCCACAGTTGCACCGCTGAACTCCGGGGGGCAACGCTATCCGGCAACACATACAACCTCAGGCGGTCCCCCCGGGTCACGGCCTGGAACACGTCGTGGAGCCTCACCCCCACCTACGAGATGGGCTCCGCGTATTTTCTGCCGTCGCTCTACGTTGAATCCATCGACCACGGCAAAATCCCCGGCGCGTTTTGTGCGTACACGACCGGCGGCAGCATAGAGCGAGTCACCGACGTCTACCCCTCCGGCTCCGATCACTCCTACCGACACACGTGCTCGGATGCATCCGTCCCGTGCTACCGACAATGGACGGTTGAGGTTGCGCCCGGTGATACGCTGACCATCGCCGCCCAACTCCGGAAAAATATCAGCACGGCCATAGCGCCCAAGATCGAATTAATCGACGCCGGTTCTGATCCGCTGGCCGGAGATGCCGGGGCCGTTCCGCTGGCAACCGCCTCAATGTCGGATTACATCGACACCTGGGAAACGCTCTCCGTCTCCTGGTGCAATCCGACGCTGTTCTATCGGCGGGTCATTGTCCGCATCTCCGCCCAAGACGCCGCCGCCGTCATCCATGAATGTGCGCCGGTCTCTACCGTTACGCCGGGCGATATTGGCAACACGCCCCGCGAGCTTGCCATTCGGGATCGGATCGCAACTGTGCTCGCGTCCATTACCGCCGGTGCTGACTACTGGTACACCCCCGCCAAAGTAATGAAGCGATTCGTCCATTGGCGTGAATATCAGGGCGCGTTCCCCGTGTACATGGTCACGGTCGGCTCCGGTGGAACGCGAGAATTTAATTCCAGAAACAACGTCGACGAAACGTTTTATTTATCGATCAAGGGGTTCGTCAAGGACGATACCGATACGACGGGG
>JAKQDQ010000017.1 GCA_029573725.1 Verrucomicrobiota bacterium | reverse complement strand
GCACGACATCGAGCCGCTGGTGCGGGCCGAAATCGCCAACAAACTGAATCTAGCAGAGGCCGTGATGCGATGACGGTCAAATCGAACGCATCGGCCAATTAACAAACACATTCTCAATTTGAAAGGGCAGTACCATGAACGGAAACAAATCACCGCTGGCCAGCCTGACAATTGTCCCGCTGCTTGTCAGCCTCATCATCGCCGTCCTGGGCCAGTGCGGCATCGGCGTGACTGACGATGAGACGCAGATCATCATCAACGCCGTGGCCGCCATCATCGCCATCGTCGGCCGGTGGCGGGCGGGGGGCATCAGCCTGACGGCGAAGGTGTTTCGCAACAAGGGCGGGGCCGCGATGCTGATTCTGGCGGTGCTGCTGCTGCTGTCCGCCGTCGGCTGCGAATCATCGAATCCAGCGGCCGAGAACTACTTTCAGCGCATGGCGGCCCGCGTGTCGGCGATGGCCGACGCCTGCGACCCCAACAGCCCGACGCACACGGACCCGGCCTGTCTCACGGGCTGGCGGGTATTCAGTGACGACCTGCGGATGTACGAGATCATGCTGAGAGGAGGTGACCCCAATGGCGCTCGCTGACAAAATCAGGGACATCATCGCCGATTTTCCGCCAGAGGCACAGCCGCTGGCCACGGACACACTGAATTTTCTCGTCGCCCAGGGTGAAGCGTGGGTCCGCGACTGGGCGGCGCTCATGCAGGCCAGACAGTACGCGGCCGCGCACCGCAAGATGTTGGCGGCCATGACGCCGACGCAGATCGTCGCCGAGCAGTTGGCCGAGCGGCCGTTTCTCGTGGCCCTGGCGTGGAGCAACCATGCCGCGCGCAAGGAGCGAGAACGCATCGTCAAGGATGCTTGGGACACGGCCGTGCGCGTGGGCCTGGCACTATTGTTTGGGATATGACCGATGAACGCGACGAAGATTGAGTGGACGTCGGCCACGTGGAACCCCATCATCGGCTGCCGCCGGTGTTCGGCCGGGTGCGACCACTGCTACGCCGAGCGCATGGCATCGAGGCTCGCGGGCATGCCGGGGCCGGTGGGCGAGCGATACCAGGAGGTTCTGTACTCCGATGGACACTGGAACTGCCTGCAACGGTTTGTGCCCGAGGTTGTGGAGCAGGTCACGCCACGGCAGAAGCCCCGCATGATATTCGCCGGGTCGATGAGCGACTGGTTCTACGGCGGTGGGCTCCATGGTGTCGAGCGGTGTATCGAGCGGATTGCATATTGTCGACAGCACACGTTTCAATTACTGACCAAACGTGCCTGCGAGATGCGGGAGTATCAACGGGAGGTGTACCCCAAGGGTTTCCCGCAGAATCTGTGGGTCGGGGTTTCCGTTGAGGACAGCAGCCGATTGAAGCGGATTGGACAATTACGCCACGTCAAGGCCGCCTTGCGGTGGGTCTCGTTCGAGCCCCTCTTACAGCCTATCGACGCCGTGTACCTCCATGGCATCGACTGGGTCATAATCGGCTGCGAAACCGGGCCCGGCCGCCGGCCAATGGACCTGGCCTGGGCCGAGGAACTGGCGGCGTCGGCGAAACAGCAGGGCGTCCCCGTGTTCTTGAAGGGTCTCAACATCGATGGCAATGTGGTCAAGGACCCGGCCCATCCCCAATGGCCCGCCTGGGCCGTGCGGCAGTGGCCGCAGGAGCGCCAGGAGGAGCGATGAGCCTGCGAGTTGGTCTAATTCCGATTGAGCCGCGAATTGTCAACGCGGCCTACATGCAGATTAGTGCGTACCACAAGCGGCGGGGCGACACCGTGGACTGGTGGCTACCCATCGAGGACCGCGCGTTCGATGACATCTATTGTTCGTCCCTGTTCACTTTTACCGATAAGCGAGATGTCCCGGCCCGTGCGATATGTGGCGGCACGGGCTATGACGTATCTTCGCGGCTGGGGTTGGCCTACGAGGCGTGCGAGTACGACTACAGCATCTATCCACGTTGTCACGCATCACTGGTGTGGTTTTCACGCGGCTGCATCCGCCAGTGCTCGTTTTGTTGCGTGTGGTGGAAAGATGGACCGATCCACCCAGTGACGCCGAAACCCTTGAATCCGAGGGGCGAGGTGGTCTGGGTCATGGACGACAACTTCTTCGCGTGCGAGGCGTGGCCGGAGGCCATAGAGCGGCTCGTGGCCTGGGGCCAGCCGGTGGATTTCCAAAACGGGATTGACGTGCGGCTCTACCGGCCGGAGCACGCCCGGGCGCTCAAGCGGCTCCGCTGGGCCAAGCGGTTGCGGTGTGCGTGGGATGATCCACACGTAGACCTGCGAGAGGACATCCGCCGACTGGCTGCCGACTGGCCGCAGCACAAGCTGATGTGCTATGTGCTGATTGGCTATGACTCTACGGCCGCCGAGGACCTGTGGCGTGTGCAGGAACTGGCGGGCATGGGGATTGACCCGTTCGTGATGCCATACCACCGGAACGACCCCTATGAGCGGCGATTCGCCCGGTGGGTGAATCATAAGGCCATATTTCGGAGCGTCGCATGGGAGGATTACCGATGACCTCACCCGTTGAATGTACACGTTGTGGTCACTGTTGCCGCGAGTCGATTATCGAAATAACCCTGGCGGACCTACGGCGTGCGCCGGAATTGTTACCACACGTTCGCCCGAAGGGCAGGGGTCGATGGAGTATGGTAGGATGTCCATTGCTGACCTGTGCGAACCTATGCCCGATTTACGAGCGGCGGCCAAAGGAATGCCGGGAGTTCAGGCCCGGCTCAAACCCGCTACTATGCCCGCAATCGCCGACGGCAGTTACGGCAAACGGACACGAGCCGTGCGCCGCAGGCGGGCAGAAAGGACTTTGTGATTAGGAGTGCGAGTAATGGCAAGCGCAACCATCGTCGTCAATTTGCGAACCTGCCACGATTCAGACGTGGTGCGGATTGACCGGCGGACGCTGTTTGGAAACCCGTTCAAAATGCACTCAGAATCCGACCGGGATTTGGTGATAGCCCGGTATCGGGTGTGGTTCTATGCCCGTATTGTTCGTGACCGTGAGTTCCGGCGTGCCGTGTTGTCCCTACGAGGCAAGAAGCTCGGTTGTTGGTGCGCACCCAAATCCTGTCATGGTGACGTGATTGTGGAATGGTTGAATCAAATGTTGGATGAGGGCTTGGCGACACGACCGACCTGGCCGTCGGCGTCGGCCACAGACAGCCCTGAACCTCCAGTGAATTGCTGCTATTAGGCGACGCATGCTACACGGCAATAGCATCCCGATGCAGCACGTGCGAGAGTTGCTGGGCACACTGGCACTGGCCCGCGCGACGCCCATTCTCGTGACTGGCGAGACGGGCACGGGGAAAGAACTGGCGGCGCGGATGATTCACGAGATTGCCACGCCGGAGGAGCCGTTCGTCGCCGTCAACTGCGCCGCCATCACCGACAGCCTCCTGGAGTCCGAGCTGTTCGGCCACGTCCGGGGCGCGTTCACGGGCGCGACGGATAACCGGCTGGGGGCGTTCCGTGCGGCCGGACGCGGCGTGTTGCTGCTGGACGAGGTCAGCGAGATGGCCGCCGGCCTACAGGCCAAGCTCCTGCGCGTGCTGGACGGGTACGGCGCCCGGGCCGTGGGGGCGGACACCGAGTATCGGCCCGACTGCATCGTCGTGGCGACGAGCAACCGCGACCTGGCCCATCCGGCATGCGGATTCCGGCGGGACCTCTACCACCGGCTGAGCGCATTCCCGGTCCACATGCCTGCACTGCGGGAGCGCAACGGCGACGCCGTGCTGCTGGCCGAGATGTTCCTGGCCGGCCGAAAGCGACTGACCCGGCTGGCGAGGGAGGCCCTGCGGCGATACCCGTGGCCGGGCAACGTGCGGGAGCTGCGAAACATGATGGAGCGGGCCGTGCTGATTGAGCTGTCGGACGCCATCGGGGAGCGGACCTTGCTGCCGTACATGCAGGAATACGTTGCCGCCGAGGTGCTCAATTGCGATTTGCGGCGGGCCGAGGCGCAACTGATACGGGCGGCACTGCGGCAGGCGAACGGGGATAAAGTCCGGGCGGCTGGGATGCTTGGCATTTGCCGGTCGGCATTGTACGACAAAATGCGTCGCCACGGCATCGAGCTGGGCGACGCGAAGGAACAAACCGGAACACGGTAACAGCAAAGGGCTTGGTCATGGATGATCGAGAACAAACCGAGTCGCCGTTCTACAGCACGGAGCCAACGCCGTCACGCCGCATGTACGGCGAGACGCTGACGCGGCTGCGGCAACAGGCCGGGCTACGGCAGGCCGAGGTAAATCGTGCAATGGCGGACTGGGGCTGGCACAATTTGACCTGTGCGAGGCTGGAGGGATCGCATGTATTTGACCTCCCGACGGCCGAGATGGAGCGGCTGTGCGAGGTGCTGGCGGCGGGACGTGGAACGCGGGACGCCGCAGATTAACAATTTTGTTAATGAGATTAACAATTTTGTTAATGACGGGCGGCGGCGCGACGTTGTATTTCTGGCGCATATTGGACGATGGCTTTTTGAAAGGGCCAAACGATGCGCCGGACATGTGCTACATTCCTGGCTGGGATTCTCCTGGCCTCATTGGCATTTCTGACACTTTATCCGCAGCCCACCGAGGCGACACGCATGATGCCGGGCGGTATTCTGTCCGCCACGGCGATGGCGGCGACGGATTACCGCTCGTTTGATTACGTGACTCTGCGCACAGACGTGGCGACAGAGGACACGCAATTGACGGCGGCCACACAGAGCACGGCGCCCACGCTGGCCGACGGCACGGTCAAGCTGTACAAACCAGCCGGGGCGGTGCATATCGTGTTCGTCGGGACGGACGCCGCCGACGAGACGCTGGCGTGGACGCTTTGGGCCTACAAATCTGCGTCATCGCCTGCGGAATATGTGGCCAACGGGACGGCCACGCTGGGCGCGACGGTCACGGGCACAACGAACGAATACTATGCCGACACCATCGTCATTACGGCCGAGGGCTGGCTGACCGACGTGGCTGTCATCAACGGCGCCCCGGACGCGGTAGTCAACGGGGGCGGCATAGCCAAATTGTGCTTCGATACCTGTGAGTACGAGTATATCAAGGTGGTCATCCGAGACATCGCCGGTGGCGGGTCGGAGTGCTCCACAGCAGGGGCCAAAATCGCCACGATCAGCCGGTAACAAGAAGGAGATGCCATGAAGCGATTTGCATTGGTTGTGCTTGCCGCACTTTTGGTCGGCGGCGTTTGTTTGTCCACGCCGGCGATCCTGCAAAACAAGCTGTACAATTTCGGCGGCAGCTCGGCTGGGACCGGCGCCGGAATAGGACCCGGCACGCACGCCGTCGGCGACGGGTCTGCGGCCGACTCCGGCTTTATCTTCGACGCCGACAATGATTTCTGGTCGGGCTACGACCAAAGCGACGCGGCCTACGAAATTGGCTACGGCGGGACATTCGGGACCACGCCCGTGTTTAGGGTGAGCACGGCGGGAGTAGTGGGGCTTGGCACGAGCCCGTATCTCACATTTACCGGGGACACGTCGAACGTAACAGTCGATTCCTCTACTGGAGGTCTGCGGTTTGGGCCGACCATTGTTGCGGCAGGTGTACGCGGCATGGAAACCGACTCCACGACGTCCACGGCCTGGGTGCTGTTGGGTACGGCGACGTATGGCCGCTTGGCGCTGTACAAAAACAACGCCATCGTCATCGACCTGAACCCCAACAGCACGAGCGTATTGAGCATCACTAATGTCATGCCAGGGACTACCGGCGGCATCACATTCACGGGCGCGGAGGCAACCGTCACGCTGAGCGGCGCATCGGGGACTATCCAGACCAACGTGCCGACTGGAGCATTACTCATCGGCGTGCAATTGCGGGTGGACACGGCAATCACCAGCGGCGACGGCGCGACATCGTGGTCGGCGGCATACACGGCCGGCGGTGCATCGCAGGCAATATGTTCGGGCCAGGCATTTACGAAGAACACCAAGGCCAACAAGTTTTTCGATTACAACGCCAACACGGGAATCGCCAGCGCCGAGGTGGACATCACCATCACGCCGAATGCCAACACGTTCAGCGGCGGCGTGATTCGGGCCATCGTCTCGTATCGTGAGTTCACGGCAATGGGCGACGCATCATAAGGTCTTATCGCAATGGACCTGTCCCCTGTACTCAGTGTGTTCCGTGGCAGAAAACGCCGGCCAGATGTCAGGCCGAGTGCGTGTCGCCGCGGCTACGATGCACGCTGGAGGAAGCTGCGGATCAGCCATTTGAGGGCGCATCCGCTGTGCGAGGCGTGTGCTCGCGTGGGCATTATGCGTGATGCGTGTGTCGTGGACCATATCGTGCCGCATCGCGGGGACACACGCAAATTGTACGACGCCGGCAATTTGCAGAGCCTGTGCAAACGATGCCACGACCGCAAGACGGCCACGCAAGACGGCGCGTTTGGGCACATACCGGGTAGGGGAGGTCAAATATCTGGAGGCTTTTCGCCGTAGACCGTGCGGTAAGCGTGCGATTTTTTTTCAAGAGATTCGATGGCAAAACGAGGGCCAAAGCGAACGGACCTGAAAACGCTGGAAAAGCGGGGTTCATGGCTTGCGGCCAAACGGAAAAAGGATGCCCTGAAGCCTGCAACTGGGGCACAGGTTGCGGGGCCGCCCAAGCCGCCGGACGTGCAAATCAAGGACTGGCGGCGACTGTTGCGGTCCCTGCCGGGCTACGACCCATACAGGGGGGCGGAGGATTATTTTTTCGACCCGCGGGCGGCGGAGGCGAAGATCAACTGGATTCAGCAGAACTGTAAACACGTCGCCGGCCCAAAGGCTCGGCAGTGGTTCATCTTGGAGCCCTGGCAGCGGGCGGTGGTCGGCAACATGTTCGGGTGGAAACACCGCAAGACGGGGCTCCGGCGATTCCGGAGAGTGTTCATCGAGATTGCGAAAAAGAACGGCAAGTCTCCCCTGGCTGCGGCGCTCGTGCTGACGTTGCTATGCCATGAGCCGGAACCCGGTGCCGAGATATACGGCGCGGCGACGAAGTACGACCAGACAAAGTGCGTGTTCGTTCCCGCCTGGGGCATGGTCAACCAGAACCCGGAGCTGCGGGCGAAGTGCCGCGTGTTCAAGGGCCAGGCCAAGGCCATTGAGGTTGGGCAGCCGGGCGAGGCATCGTATGGCATTTATCGTCCGATTTCGAGCGACACGGCCGGCGTCGAGGGCATGAACACATACGCCGCCGTCGTGGATGAATTGCACATCCACGACACATGCGATATGGCGGACGCGCTGGAGAAATCCACCGCGGCCCGATTGCAGCCGCTGCTCATCTACATCACGACGAGCGATTACGAGCGGGACAGCATCTGCAACGAGACAGAGGATTACGCGCTGAAGGTTGCGTCCGGCGCCATCGACGACCCTGCCTTCTTACCCGTGGTGTACAAGGCCGACAAGGCCGACAATTACGGATTGGTCAGGACGTGGCGCAAGGCAAATCCCAACCTGGGTGTGTCGATCAGCGTGGAATACCTGCGGGCCCAATACGAGCAGGCGAAGCAGTTGCCGCGCAAGCTGAATGGATTTCTACGGTATCACCTGAACATCCGCACGGAAACCGATGTCAAATGGATCACGCGGGCGATGTGGGATGCGTGTGCGTGGGAGGTCAACGAGCAGGACCTGCTCGGCCGCCACTGCTTTGCGGGATTCGACCTGGCCACGGTGCGCGACCTGGCCGGATACGCACTGATATTCCCGCCCGACGACGACGCGCAGCCGTGGGATTGTGTATGGCGGCTGTATTGCCCGGCGCACGAGATTGAGGAGAAGGAGCGACGGGACCGGGCGACATACAGGCTGTGGGCACAACGGGGCTATCTGAAATTGACGCCCGGGCGCGTGATCGACCAAGCGATTATCAAGGCGGATTTCGAGGCCGACTGCGAGCGATTCGACGTGTGCCGTGCGGCGTTTGACCGTTTCGGGTTTGAGGGTCTGCGGCAACAGTTCATTCATTCCGGCTTCCCGGCCGACAGATTTGTTTCGTTTGGCCAAGGCTTTCTGTCGATGAGCCCGGCCAGCAAGAAGCTGGAGGCCATGTTGCTGGAGGAGCGCATCGCGCACGGGGCGCATCCGGTGCTGCGATACATGGCCGACAACGTGACCATCGAGGAGGACCCGGCGGGCAACATCAAGCCGGCAAAAAACCGGAGCACCGGGCGAATCGACGGCATCGTCATGCTCATCATGGCGCTGGGTGTGGCGATGGAACAGCCGGTGATGCACAGCGTGTACGAAGATCGCGGCTTTGAAAGGCTCACGGGATGAGCGTGCTGGATCGCATTGCGCGATGGTTCGGCTACGACAAGCGGGCGGCCACTACGACCGACCGTGCCGGATGGTTTGTCGATTGGGCCGGCGGCGGCGGGACGTCAGTCAGCGGCATCGCGGTGAACAACGATAAGGCGCTGACGCTCGCCGTGGCATATGCGTGCATCAGGAACATCGCTGAAGACATTGCGACACTGCCTTTACACGTCTACACGCGCGACGGCACGGCGCGTGTCGTGCAATCGGAACACCCAGTGACGCGGCTGCTGGCGGTCAGTCCAAACCCGGACATGACGGCCATGAGTTTCCGCACGGCGCTGACCGGGCACGTGCTCGGATGGGGCAATGCGTATGCGGAGATTCAGCGCAACATCGCCGGCGAGCCGGTCGCCCTGTGGCCCATCAAGCCCGACAGGGTGCGGCCATTCCGCGACAGCGCATCCAAGGCGGTGATGTACGAGGTGTCCCTGGACGACGGCAAACGCATCCAATTGAATTCGCGGGCCGTTTTGCACCTGGCAGGCCTGGGCTTCGACGGCGTGGTCGGGTACAACGTGATCCGATATGCACGCGAGAGCATCGGCCTCGGCCTGGCGACTGAGCAATTCGGCAATCGTTTTTTCGGCAACGGGCTGCATCCGGGCGTCATCATCAAATACCCGCACGCGCTCGGCGAAAAGCAGCGGATCAATATGCGGCGGAGCCTCAAGGAGAATCACCAGGGCCTGCAAAATGCCTATGACGGACTGATCCTCGAGGAGGGCGGCGATGTGGTCAAGTTGGCGATCGCGCCCGAGGAAGCCCAGTTCCTAGAGACGCGCAAATTCTCCGTGTCGGAAATCTGCCGCTGGTTCCGCATGCCGCCGCACAAAGTGGCTGACCTGGAGAAGGCCAGTTACAGCAACATCGAAGAAGAAAATATCTGGTATGTCATCAACACGCTGACGCCGTGGATGGTGCGATGGGA
>JAKQDQ010000167.1 GCA_029573725.1 Verrucomicrobiota bacterium | reverse complement strand
GGCGGCGGAACAGCCCATCATCCGGAACATCTCCCGCGTGCCGTGGCTCACCATCGAAAGCAAAGTGGGCTACACCAACCAGATTCAATATACAAACAAGCTGACGGGAAACCACTGGGCGGTGCTGACAAACCTGGTGGTAACACAGAGTCCGTATTGGTTCTTTGATGTCAGCGCCGCTTCCGCGCCGCAACGGTTTTACCGGGTCGTAAATATTGCCCCCACTAACGAACCGCCGCCGCCCCCCTCGCCAGCGGCGGGCATGGTGGTCATCCCGGAAGGAGTTTTCCAGATGGGAGTGCCCGGAGCAACTAAAGGCGACTCGATCGAACACTCGGTTTTTGTCAATGCGTTCCTCATGGACTCGAACCTGGTCAGCTACACACTCTGGACCAACGTCTATCGCTGGGCGATAAACCACGGCTACAGCTTCGGCCACGCCGGAGCGGGCAAGGCAGCCAGCCACCCCGTGCAGATGGTGGACTGGCATGATGTCGTGAAATGGTGCAATGCACGCTCGGAAAAGGACGGCTTGACCCCTTGCTATTACGCCGACACGAGCCTGAACGCCGCGCATGTTTACCGGGCCGGAACGAATAACCTGGGAAACAGCCACGTCAACTGGAACGCAAATGGCTACCGGCTGCCGACCGAAGCCGAGTGGGAACGCGCCGCGCGAGGCGGAGCCAACGGACGCTTTTTCCCCTGGGCCACCGACAAAATCTCCAAGACCCGGGCGAATTACTTCGGCAATACCGCCTCTTACATCTACGACGAGGGCCCCGACGGGTTCCACAGTTCGTATAGCACTGGAAGTGAACCCTACACCAGCCCGGTGGGCGATCTGAAATCCGGGCGTAACGCGTATGGCCTGTACGATATGGCGGGTAATGTGGCGCAATGGTGCTGGGACTGGTACGGCCGCTATTACTACTCCACCAACAACAACCCGGTTAATAACCCGCAAGGGCCAAATACCGGCACTGAGCGTGTTGTGCGAAGCGGTTCCTGGCAAGCCCTCGCGCCCGCCCAAAAGTGCGACACTCGCGACAATCGCACGCCAAAGACCGCGTTGAATACGATCGGTTTCCGGTGCGTGCGCAGCCTGGATTACTAGCCCAAACCTTCCCGGCTTCGCGCGAAAAGCCAATCCGCCGACGCACGGGTCGCAGACATAGAAGGCCCGTGTGCTGACGGTTCCGGGGTGACCCGTTCAGGCCGGCGGGCGGCGGTGCGCTCGGGGGACAGGCCGCCTACAGCCTGGTTTTGAGCACGCCGATGTGGTACTCCCGGGCCGCGAGCGAATGGATGGGGCCAATCGTGCGAAGCACCCCTTTCACGCCCAAACCGATCACCAACTGGTTATAGGCGACATCGCATACGCGCAGCGGTTCCCCCAACTCCTCCGGGCTCGCCGCCTCACACACGCTCTTATCCTCGAGCGCGGCGCGCAAAAAACCGCGCACCCGGGCATCCCCCGGCATCCCTCCCGCCGCCCGCACCACGTTGCCGCGCGTGACCGCGTTGCCCCGGGCGTACAACTCCAGCAGGCGGGGCACGGATTCGCCCGGGAAAGCGGACAGTATCCTTCGGGCTGCGATGAAGCCGCGCGGCCCCCTCGGCGTTCGCGCCGCGGCACCTCCCGTCCCGGAAACAGCCAACTGCTTCAGCGCCAGGGCAATCCCTTCGGCTCGCCTTCTGCCAAACGCACCAGCCACCGCCTGCGCCGCGGAGCCTTCATCGCTGATAAACTCCTCCTCTTGCAGTCCGGCAAAAGCCTGGGCGGCCGATATCTGGCTCAACTCCGCAAACCTTTGCTTCTGGCTGCCGGCGGAAGTCGGCGGCGCCACAACGGAAGCCGCCCCCACCGCGCCCTGTTCGGAGGGCGGTTTGGTGAAGTCATAATAGTCATAGATCGCCTGGATGCGCTGCAGCGCCGCCCATGTTTCTTCATCGCTTCGGCCCTCGAGGCAGGACCGTAGATAGGTGGCCGCGCCGCTCCCGTCGGAGTCGTGCAGGGTGTAAAAAACCACCCCCCGGCGGAAGGTATCGAGATAATAAAAGCCGGTATTGCAGCCTTCATAAAACAGCCGGCGATAGCTCATTTGATCCGGATCAATATCCAGGCCGCGACGGAAAAGAACCGTCCGCTTGCCATAGTGCGTCGGCGGGCAGGGACCGTTATCCACCACTTGATCAAACGCCCCGGGGTTGGCGACGGAGGTAATCCGGATCGCATCGGCAATGACCAGGGACTGGCTGCTGGATTTGTCCGTCAAAACCACGGCATATTCGCCGGCGGCAAAAGCAAAAACCCCC
>JAKQDQ010000181.1 GCA_029573725.1 Verrucomicrobiota bacterium | reverse complement strand
GGAATTGGCCCGGCGGCTCGCGCTCAGCAGGCCGGGCGTCAGATGGACAAAGTTGTTGCGGATGACTCCGCCGGTGTGTTCACGGTACGGCGTTGCCTGGTCCAGTCCGTACGCCACGGCGCGGTCCACATTGATGAAAATGTTCCGTTCGGTCACCGTGTTTGACGAGTTTCGCCAGAACAACACAGCCGGGTTCCACGGATAGGCGGTGCCGTCGGGATTGTGCAGGTTTTTGAACAGGTCGCCGCGTAGGCGCTGATGCCGTTGAAGTAACCGCCGCCGTATCAATGAGGCGGTAACCGCCGGCGATCGCCGTGGTGACGGCATCCACCGTCTGCTCGGGCGGCGACTGGAAAACGCCGAGTCCCAGCGCTGGCAGGTGGACGCCGTTGTTCAATTTGATGTCTCGAATCAAAGTCGCGTTGCTTTTCATAACGCCCACATCCTGCCTTTTATGGAGGAAGCCTGCTATCGCGATTCTACGGTGCCTGTCACGATTCTGCGGAAAACCACTCCGGCGGCGGCTGCCCGATGATGTCGCTCCTGACGGAGCTTCGGAATCATTCTGCCTCGGTTCTACAAAGATGACGCACCTACGGTGCTCCCGACGACGCGTGCAGGACAAGAATCATGCACCTACGGTGCCCACGACGACACCCGAAGCCGGAATGCCAGCCAGCGCCGTCGGCGCGACATCTTTGTAGAATGCCCGATCTACGAGTCCCAAGCCCCGTCAGGGGCGGCATCGTCTGATGGGATGCCGCCGTTCACCCAATCCGGGGGCTACGGCCTGATGATGTCGCTCCTGACGGAGCTTGGAGATTTTTCTTCTGCTGATCCTACAACGATGTCGCCCCTCACGAGGCTGGACTGCGGCATCGCGGATGATTTCGAGCTTTGTCGCTTGCACAGATATTTCCGGGAACTCGAAACGGTGGAGACCGCAGCGCCGTCGGCGCGACATCTTTGTAGAATGCCCGATCTACGAGTCCCAAGCCCCGTCAGGGGCGGCATCGCCTGATGGGATGCCGCCGTTCACCCAATCCGGGGGTTACGGTCTGATGATGTCGCTCCTGACGGAGCTTGGAGATTTTTCTTCTGCTGATCCTACAACGATGTCGCCCCTGACGGGGCTGGCATTCATCGAAAGCGATCAGTGGATAAAGATGTCGCGTTGTCCGTGTGCTGTTACGGCGATTGGATCCGCGTCATCCCTCGTGTTCGCGCTCGTCGCGGCAGGTCCGTGTTCCCCCCGTGGTTGCAATCGAACTGCTCCGGCTTAAAGCGAACTGCGAAACTCGGTCGGTGTGACGCCCACCACCCGGCGGAACACTTGCGCGAAATGGCTGGGGCTGGTGTAGCCCACTTCAAGGCCGACATCAATCAGGCTGCGGGAGGTTTCCCGGATCAACTGCTGGGCGCGCGTGACTCGTTCGCGGGTTGCAAACTGCAGTGGTGTCATGCCAGTCGTCTCCTTGAAAACGTGGGCGAAGTGCGAGGAACTCAATTCCACCAACTCAGCCAGCGTCTCGATGGAGATTTCCTCGGCCAGGTGCGCGGCGACGTAATCCTCGACCTTGCGGAGTTGGTGAATGGGCAGACCACCGCGATGGACGGGCGTCCGTGCCGGCGGGCTGGTGTATTTCTCGACGAGATGCGCGGCGAACAGTTGAGTGAGTGCGGCGACACGAGGTGACTTCCCGGGCACGCGCGCCGCGAGAAGCTCCGCGCAGGTCAGGCAGATGGGCCACAGGATTTCGTCGCGCCCAAAATAATCCACGACCTCCACGCGATCGGCCTTGCCGGGATAGCGCGCTTCCAGGGCGGCGAGGAACGGTTCGACGGCGATGTGGAGGGAAAGGCTGTCGAGCTCCTGGCCGGCGGGCGATTGGAATTTCACTTCGTAAGGCGTGCGGGAGCGCGTGATGAACACGTCGCCCGCCTGAATTTTCCGCGTGATCCATGCGCCCCCGACGTCGCGTTCCCGGAATTCCGCCGTGCCGCGCAGCGTGCAGGCAATGTGCGGCTCAGGCGTGGCGGGCACGAGCAGGCGATCCACCACGCGCGGATTCTGCCAGCGTCGGGCGTAAAGCCCCGGCCAGCGCAGCACGACGCTGTCGGCCAGCACCTCGCCGGTGAGATACCGGGGAAAGGCGGCGGCCGTGCTGCGTTCGGGTGTGTTCGCTTTCACTTCGCTACCTGACTTCGACCGGGGTTGCTTCGGGACTTGTCATTCGCCAGCCGGGATTTCACCAAATGTCACGAAGCTTCACAAGGCCCGCCCTTGGGACAGCAGCCCTTCTTCAAAAGATCCGCACAGCGCATGCAAACCCTTTCCAGCCGCGATGCAGATCACCGCCGCGCCGGTCGTATTCAACGCAACAAACGCTGTCTGACCACCGCTTCACGCGCATGGACACGGATAGGCGACCAGCTGCCCAAACGGATTGCGCGCCACCGCTTCAATCGCCTCACGCGCGGCGGATTCGCGCATTGTGGCCGTTGATTCAAACCTTGAGCGAGCCGCGGAAGGCCCGGGCGGCGTAGTCGGATTCCGCCCCGTTGCATCCGATGAAGACGCGGCCGTAACTGCGGCCGCCCCACAACGCGCCGCCCTTCTGGCGGAAGTCCGCCGGCGTCTTCAGCCAGCTCGAACGTTTGGCATCGAACTCGCCCAGCCTCTGGCGCGCGAGATATTCCTCCTCGGTCAGCAGCTCGATGCCCATCGCTGCCGCCAGACCCACCGCGCTGCCCTTCGGCTTGTGTTCCTTGCGCGCCGCCAGGGCTTCATCGTCGTAGCAAAGGCTGACGCGGCCGGACGGCGTTTGCTCGGAACAATCGAAGAAAATGTATTCGCCCGATTTCTTGCCCTGGCCAACCACATCCGGTTCGCCGCCGGTGCGTTCCATTTCATGGAGCGACCACAGTTTGTCCGGGCGGGCTTCCAGTCGAGCCTGAACTTTGGCCCACTCCAGGCCTTTGTGACGACTCCGATTGTTCTCAAAGCGGTCTTTCAAGGCGCGGAGCAATTCATCCCGCTGGGCGGGCGACAATTTCCGTTTGGTTTCAACGCGTTCCATGTTGGTTTCCGGTTGATCTGGATGAAGTGAATCAAACTCCCGCAATGCGACGTTTGTATTCTGCGAGCGCGGCATCGAGGCGCTGCTTGGCCGTCGTGTCGCCCGGAACATTGTGTGACGGGTTGATGTAAAGTTTCACGCCGCGGTCGGCGAGGATTTCGGCCACCGTGCAGACCGTCATCCAGACGGTTGTGATGAAGGCCATCGTGGAAACCGGACCGACCTTGTCCTGATGATTTTTGAGCGGCACGCACGCGTCGCCGATGGGCGCGCAGGTGTCCACGACCAGATCGGCGAGGTCGAAGATGGTCTTGCCGGACGAGTGGCGCGTTTGTTTGCCCTTCGCGGCCGCGGCCGAGCCGTAGGCAATGACTTTCATGCCGCGCTTTTTGGCCTCGAGCGCGACGTCAATGTTCACGTTGTTGATGCCGGAATGTGAGAAGACCCACATCGTGTCGCGCGGATCGAAGTTGTAACCTTTCATGATCTCGACGCCGTAACCCTCGACGCGTTCGAGAAAAACAAATTGATGCACGCCGCCCTCGCCGACGATGCGCGTGAAAAACGTGAGCGGCAGTTCGCACATCGGATGAAATCCCACGAAGCCCCCGATGCGCGGATACATTTCCTCGATCGGAATCGTGGCGTGGCCGCAGCCGAAGCAATGCACCCAGCGCCCGGCCTGGATGGAATCGGCCATGACCTCGGCGGCCTGGCGGATGGCGGGGAGTTGGGTGCGCTCGATCTGGTCCATGACGGCACGGGTGTGATCAAGCCATTGTTTGGCGACGCTGCTCATAAGTTTAAACTGGTTGATTGATTTTGAGGTTTGCCGAGTTGTTTGACGACGAGCCACAACAGGATCGCCGAAAGTGCGAGACACCCGAGCATGACCACGGTGTATTGCCCGACGCCGTGAATCTGGGCCAGGGCGCCGAAGGATTTGTTGATGGTCATGTTGCCGAGGAGGGCGACGAAAAAGATCGTGCTGAAGGCGGCGCCCGATTGCGTGGGATAAAGATCGCCAATGTAACTGAGCACCACGGGAAACGCCGCCGCCAGCCCGGCACCGAGGCACAACGCGGCGGCCAGCGAAACGAAGTAGTTGCCCGAGACCATCAACAGCCCGGCCCCGGCCCCCGTGATGGCGATGCTGACAAACAGAATGACCTGGGACCGGATGCGCTTCAACAGTCCGCTCAACACCATCCGGGCGCACATCATCGCACCGGTTACCGCCACGAGGCCCAGTTGGGTTTTCCATTCTTCCGCCGTCTCGCCCGCGAGCGTGACGGTTTTGAAGTAGCGCGTCATCCAGTCATTGGACATGCCTTCCATGCCGCTTTGGATGGCGAGGGCGAGGCCGGCGAAGAGGAAAATCGGGTCCTTCAAGAGCGCAAAACTTCTCGCGGGAGAAAATGTTTCGGCCCGTTGTTTCGGCGGGGGAAACCGGATGAGCGCGAAATACACGACGGGCAACAGCACGCCGGCTCCGAGGCCCGCGACGATGGCGGTGAGCGAATAATGCTTCGAGAGCAGGGCCAGCGTGCCGGGCATGATCAACGCGCCGATGCCGAAAAACACGCCAAGCAGGCTGAGTTTCGCGCCGCGTTCGCCTTCGCTCACGTCGGCGGCCAGGGCGTTGGTCGCGCCGTTCAAAACTCCGCCGCCAAACCCGATCAGGAACACAAACAGTTGCACGAGGGCCTTGTGGTTGGCGAAGGCCAGGCCTTCGAGTCCCGCGCCGACGATCAGCGCGGCGGCAAACAGCATCCACTGGTAACCGAAGCGATCCACCACCGGGCCGAACACAAGCGAGCCGGTGAGAATTCCGAACGGCAACAACGCCGTGAGCGTGCCGATGGCGTTGTTATCGAGACCAAACCGTTCGGCCAGCATGTTGTTCGCCGAGCCGAGGGACAGGAACACAATGCCGAAGAGCAACATGCCCGCGCACGCGGCGGCGAAGACGAGGGGCTTGCGATACATGAGTCGTGCCGGGAGTTAACGGGAGTTGCGCCGGGCGCGCAAAGCTAAAAAGCCCGCACCGTAAAGTCCGGCGTCGCCACCGAGTTGCGACGCCACGATTCTCACCCGGCGCATCGCGATCGGCTGTGCCCACTTCCCCGCCTCGCGCCGGATTCTCGGGAGAAAGCGTGTGGCGGGGCCGAACACCCCGCCGCCGAAGATGATTTTCTCCGGGTTGAACAAACTGACGAGATTCGCCACCGCCATGCCCCAATACTCGATGGCTTGGCCCACACACTTCTGCGCGACGCGGTCGCCACGCGCGGCAGCGGAGAAAATATCCTGCGCCGTGAAACGACGTTTCCCGCGGAACCGGCGGCGATGGTTATTGTCCGTGAACAGCTCCTGAGCCTGTCGCGCCAGACCCGCGCCAGAAGCGTGATGTTCAAAGCAACCACACGGCACGTAGTCCGCGACAAACGGATGGTCCAATGCCATCCAGCCAATCGCGCCGGCGATGCCGTGCGCGCCCCGCAGGACTTCGCCCTGCACCAAAATCCCGGCGCCGATCCCGGTGCCCACGGCGAGGAAGATGGCGTCGCGACAACGCCGCGCTGCGCCCCGCCAGGTTTCCCCCAGGATGTAAGCCGCCCGATCGTTGTCCACCACCACGGGCAGCCCGGACTGGCCGAGCGCGGAGATAATTTCGTCGCGCAGTGGATAATCCTCCCAGCCGGGAATGTTGGGCGCCCAGACCCGCCCGGTTTTCGCATGAGCGATGCCGGGCACACAGATGCCGATGGCCTCCACTTCACGTGTTCCAGCTTGCTTCAGCAAGTCGGCGACCTGCTGTCGAATCAACCTGCCAACAGCCCTGTCCGTGCGCGTGTTCCGCTGGGTCCGGCAGCGATACAGAATCCGGCCTTGAGCGTCAAAAAGCGCTCCGGCCAGCTTCGTCGCGCCGAGATCAATTCCTACGACGGCCATGTTGAGTGTACGGGGCACCGTGCGGAGCCCTTTCCCCCGCGCCGGCAGTTCACGTGGTGGCCGCGAGCCCGAGCCGGGCGGCTGCGGAGACGATCCCAATGGTTGCGGCGCCACGCGCCGGACCTGGCCGTACTGCACAACCGGACGCCCACCGGGTTGCCGGCTGCCGGCGGGAAACCGAGCCAGCCCCCCGGCGGGACTGCGTGGATCTCATCCCCACGCGCTGCGAAGTATCCGGTCCCGAATACGCCCCCAGCGGATTCCTGGACCCACGATGGGGTCTGCCCGTCCGGACTGGCGACCGGCGACTCGCTGAGCGTCTGCATCGGCGCAGACTAAAGAAACCGGGCGCCCGGAGCGACGAAATTTTCCGCGAGCGATCTGCCGCCGTTATTGGCGGGGGCAGATTCCCAAGGGGCGCCTGAATCCACAAAGATCCTGCCGGTGAATGCCGCTCCAGCACGCGGGCGGACGGACTTGCAATAAACCGCGAAACCCCGCCCGTCCCGTTTGGGGGAAGCAGGCCGGGTTGGATGTTCAAGCCACGGCGGCAGCGGCGCTCCGCGGACCTGCGCCAGCCCGCAGGTGCCCTGGCAATTCCGAGACGAGGAATCAACCACACCGAAAGCAACCAAAGTTCAGCAAACCATTCCAACTGTTCTTCGCGCGACAACATCTGCCACGGAGAGTGCCTCCCAGCGCGCGCCAGCAACTTTGGCCGCAACGGTATTAAAACCTGCGGTCTTGCCGCTCTGAACGAACCTCAGCCCCAGGCCGCGTAGGTCAAACTGCTCTGCCGATAGTTCAGATAGTTGGCGGAAACCGTCCGGCGACTCGCACCCCGGGACGGGAGGCAAACGATTCCTTTCAACCGATGGCCTCAGCGACACAGCGCGCAACGCATACCGGCCGTCTTTTGGCTTTGAATTTCCGAGCGATCACCCGCAGCATTCTCCCGCCGACCAGGGGTCCGCAATAACCACAATCGAAACGAATGGAAACCATCAAGGACCGCTTCACCATCTGGTTCGCCCGGAGCGGGCTCGTTGTCGCCCTGCTGACGACCTCTGCGACCGCCGACCCGCCTCCCGCCCCGGCGATCTCCTTCGACCTCGGCCCGGCCACGCTTGCAATTACCACCACGAATCCGACCGCCACGCTGCAGTTCGCGGGGGGCACACGCTGGCCGGGAGCGGGGCATCCGGCGTTCACATTGGAAACCGACGGCGCCCGACATCAAGCCGAGACGGCCTCGTGGTCCGGCGGGCGCCTGTCCGTGCGGTTCGGCGCGGAAGGGCACGCCGAGTTTCAAGTCATCCCCGGGAACGGATTTGTCGTGTTCCGACTGACCCGCCTGGAAGCGACCCGGCCCGTCACCCGGCTGGGTTTGTTTGACCTGGGCGCACCGCGCGCGGGACGGATGCTGGACACACTCAACGGCGTGATCCAGGACGGGCAGTTCGCCGCATTGATGGCCGCGACACCGAACGTCCACGCGTTCCACCGGCAGGCGGGCGGCACGCAGGTGGATCGCGCGGGTTGCCACCATGATTTTGTGCCCGTGACGGAAGCGCAGGAGGGTCGGTTCGCGGCGCAATTCACCGCCACCTGCAACGAACAAGCCAACGGTTGGAGCATGCGCGGACGCCAGTTCGCCGCGCCGTTGGATCTCACGGGCTGCCGCGCCTTGCGCGCGTGGGTGCATGGGGATGGTCGCGGTGAAGCGTTGAAGATTCAGCTCTACGACGGCGCCGGCGGTTACCGGGATAATTACGTGCCCATTGATTTCCATGGCTGGCGGCAGGTCACGCTCACCAACTGCCCGATCAATTCCTTGCGTTACGATCACGTCACCACGCTGAACTTTTATTACAACGGCCTGCCTGCCGGCACGACCGTCACCTGTCTTGTGGATCACGTCGAAGCGCTGGTGGAACGTGATGGCGTGTCGCGCACGGTGGTGTTGGAGGATTTCGAGGATTCCACTTCGCCCCTGTGGTCTTCGGACACGATCAATCTTTGCGTTCAAACAGAGCGCGCCCACGGCATCGAACCGGCGGCGTTTGGGGTGCTGGTTGGTCGCGAAACGGATTTTCTGGAAACCATTCGGCGATTTGAAGTGGCCGCCGGCCTGCCAAGTCCGCAACTGGGCGGCGTTTGGAACAAACAATCGCCTTGGACCAAACAATCCTATCTTTTCCTTACCGACTTCCGGGAAGCGCAATTTGCGGCCGGGCTGGAACTGGCGCGGCGCGGCGGGTTCAGCACGATTTTGTTCGGGCAGGAATCGTGGAGTCACGGCACCGGACATTACGAAGTGAATCGCGACCGCTTCCCGGACGGCCTGGCCGGACTCCAGCGGACGTTGCAACGGTTCAAAGACGCGGGCTTTCGCGTGGGGCTGCATTTCCTGGCTGCATCCATTTATCCACCGGATTCCTACCTCACGCCGGCGCCCGATCCGCGGCTGGTGAAAGGCGCGAGTGCGACACTGGCCGCCGCCGTGGGCGCCACGGACAAATTCCTGCCGCTCACGACCGCGCCGACGAATTTCCCCGCTGAGGACGGCGGTTACATGGGGCAAGGCACCGTGTTGCAAGTGGGCGATGAATTGATCACTTACGGAAAGCGCGCCTTGGAACCGCCGTTTGGGTTTGAGGACTGTCAACGCGGCCACTTGGGGACGAAAGCCACCGCGCATCGGCAGGGCGAACCGGTGCGGCATCTGACGCGCGCCTACGGTTATCACATGTTCGACATGGACACGACGTTGCTGGAGGAGGTGGCCAAAAATTTTGCGCGCGTGGCGAACACCTGTGGGATTGACATGATTTACTTCGACGGCTCGGAGCAATTGCAAGGCGAACACTGGTATTACAATGCGCGCTTGCATCAGGCCTTTTACGACCAGCTCGCGAACAAGAACACGCTGTTGCAGGCCAGCAGCTTCAGCCACTACTCCTGGCACTTGCTGGCGCGCAGCGCTTCGGCGGACGGCCACGGGGACCTGAAAGGCTATCTGGATCAGCGCTCGGGTTGGTTCGATTCCCTGGCCCGCGACGGCATGCCGCTGGACATCGGCTGGTATTACGGTTACGACCCGACCTGCACGCCGGACATGTTTGAATACGTGCTGGCGGCGACGCTTGGTTACGATTCCTCAATGTCGTTTCAGGTGTCGTGCCAGGCTGCGACGGCGCATCCGTTCACGGGGGAAATTCTGGACCTCATTGCGCGTTACGAAAAACTGCGCCGCTCCGGGCGCGTGCCGGAAAAGATCAAGGCGCAGTTGCGAATTGATCCGGCGCTGACCGCCATCAAACCCGGCGATCCGGATTCGCCGCTGCTGGCGAAACGCCACGAGTATCGGCTGCTCGAACAATCCGGACGGCAATACCTGCAACCGGTCGTTTACGGTGCGTGGCATGAAATTCCGGCGGGCGCAACCAATGCCGTCTGGTCGGTGCGTGTTCCGGATGGTTTTCCTCAAGTGGGAGTGCAACTGCACGCGCAGCGAGATGCGGAAATAACGAATCCCGTCATCAGGCTGGGGGAACAGCGCTGGGCTTGGTCCGGGACTTTGACCAACGGCCAGTTCCTGTTCTTCTGGCCGGGGGAACCGACGGCGCGCCATCGGGCCGGATTGCAACCGCCGGAACGCGGCCCGCTCGCGCCGGCCACTGTATTATCACCCGGCGAACACCAAGCCGCGTTCATGATTCGCCGCCCACACGAAACGCCGTGCCGGGTACGGTTCACCTTCCAAGGCGGCAAACGTTTGGACCTGTGAGTTCCAGTTCGCACAAGCAAGCGCAGCCACGGAAAGGCATCGCCGCGATTGTCTTTCGCGAACGTGCAGCGATGTTTTTCGCAACTCCATTAGTTCGCCGGTAAAATGCGACGGGCTTTGACGAGACCGCGGATGCGGCTCTGATCGGCAATGGGCGAATCGGGGTTCAGGCTGCTGATGCGGACCCTTCCGGAGGCCTGGATAAACAGTTGATTGCCCAGATAGATTCCCGTGTGTGTAATGCGCGCATCCGCGCCCCCCGCCCCGGCAAGGGAAAAGAAAAGCAGATCGCCCTTCCGTAATTGACTCAGGTCCTGATCCAGTGGCACTTCGGTGCCCTGCCGCGCCTGCTGGCTGGCGTTGCGGCTCAATTCAATCCCGTTCAAGAAGAAGGTGAGTTTGGTGAAGCCGGAACAATCCATGCCGCGCGGCGTGCTGGCGCCCCACAAGTACGGACGCCCCATGAATTGCCGCGCGGTGCGTTCGATGTTTGCGGCGGTGGGCCGGCGCGTTTGTTTCCAGGTGGAGAAGTCCGTCACGGCTGATTGCGCCAGGTACCCGGCGCGTCCGTCGGGCAGCGCCACCTTGTGTTGATCTCCGGTGACGCCCACCCGGCGCACCCGGTTGCCGAGGATGATGTCCGCCAGAGGCGGCGCGTCCGCTTCCGGCGCTTCGCGGATGACGCCGTCCAGGTTGGTAAAAATCAGCAACGAACCTTGCGCCCAGGTCCGGGCTTCCGCAGCGGTGCAAAGCTGGATGGCATCCGCCCCCACCCAGGAAAGGTAGCGGTCCGGCGTCTGGACCAGCAACCAATGCCGCTGGCGTTTCAGGACACGGACGACCTCCCCGAGCAACATTTGCGTGCCAAGTTCCGCCTTGTTTTCCGGGTGCTCGCGCCCGTTGGCCACACTGAGGGTGACGATCCCCCAGTTGGTGACGCCCAGTTCCGCCGCGGGCAGCAACCGGATGCGATCCACCACCGGCGCCCCCGTTTGCCGCGCCGCCTGCAAGGCCGCCGCTTTGGCGGCGGCACTGTCCGTTTCGCCGGTGAGAATCAATTCCGGGCCTTGGCCGGTGGCGGTAATGTCAAAGTGCGCGAGATGGGGGTCGGGTGCGTATTCTTGCTGCAACACTTGCAGAACGTTGACGAACTGGTCCGCCGCGCGGCCATTTCCTGAAGTGTTTTTCGTCGCGCATCCGGACAGGGCCACTGACAGTGCGAACAGGGTCGTTGAGAGCCGCCAACTGAATTTGACTTTCATCGTGCCCATCCGAATCAGCGTGTCAGTTGATGTGGAGAAATTCAAAACTTTTCCGTTTGCGGACGGTTCGCACTTTACCTGAAGGTTGAAATTCGTTCTGATGCAGACTTCAAAAATGATTGCCAGACTCATTTATGGCTGAAGCAACGCGGGCATCCGAGGGGTTCATCGGGAAATTTCTCGTGCTCAATGGCGCGGCGCGTGAGTTGTGGCTGACCTTCCTCATCAAGTTTCTCAGCGTGGCGGCTTATGCGGTCACCAACCTGACCATCAAGCTGTGGCTTTCGTCGGAGTTCGGCTTCTCGGACGAACAGGCGCTGGCGCTGGTGCTGGCGTGGTCGCTGACCATGACGGGCGTCACGTTGCTGGTTGGTTCGCTGACCGATGCGCTGGGGTTGCGCAAAACTTTTTTCCTCGGCGTCTGGGTTTGTCTGGTGGCGCGACTGGTGATGGTGTTGACGACGAACCAATGGATTGCCCTGATCGGCGGTTTGTTTCCGCTGGCCATTGGCGAGGCCCTGGGCACGCCGGTGCTGGTGGCCGCGGTGCGCAAATATTCCACGACCCGGCAACGTTCGATTTCGTTCTCCATGGTGTACATGGCGATGAACGTGGGCTTTCTCGTGACCGGGTTGTGTTTCGATTATGTGCGGCAAGCGCTCGGAGAACACGGCCACTTCACCCTGCCCGTGCTCGGCACGACCCTCACCACCTATCGCGCGCTGTTCGGCGTCAGCTGGATCATTGAACTGCTCCTGCTTCCGTTGGTGTGGTGGATGCGCCCGGGAATCGAGGTGACGGACGAGGGGGTGCGCCGGCAGCAAACGGCCCGGCACGAACCGTCGGGCAACATGGTGACGGCCCTGTTCGGCACGGTGGCGCAGGCGGCGCGGGACACGGTGGACTTGTTTGCGGGGCTGTTCAAGCAACGCAGTTTTTACCGGCTGCTCTGTTTCCTGGCGCTGATCGCGTGTTTGAAATCCATCCTGATGGTGATGTATTACGTGTTCCCCACGTTTGGCATCCGGGAGCTGGGCGAAGGGGCAAAGGTCGGGACGCTGTGGAACATCAACAGTTGGATGGTCATCATTCTCGTGCCGTTCGTCGGCGCGTTGACCCAACGCTTTCCGGCCTATGGCATGACCATGATCGGCGGCGCCATCACCGCCGGATCGGTATTTCTGATGGCGCTGCCCACGGCGTGGTTTCAAACCGCCGCCGACGGCTGGCTGGGCAACCTGATCGGACACGGATACCTGAACCTGACCGGAAGCATTCATCCCTATTACGTGATGATCGCACTCTACATTGCGATATTTTCCGTGGGCGAGGCGTTTTATTCCCCGCGCGTCTATGAATACGCCGCCGCCATCGCGCCGCCCGGGCAGGAAGCCTCCTACTCGGCCCTGTCCTACATTCCCCTCCTGCTGGGGAAGGTGATCGCCACCATTTCGTCCGGTCCGCTGCTGGCGAAGTACTGTCCCGAGGTGGGTGAACGGCATTCCGCGACCATGTGGTTGTTCTTTGCGCTGGTGGCCACCGTTTGTCCGCTGGGTTTGCTGTTGTTGCGTCCGTACATTCGCGTTCGCGAGGTGGGGCGGGAACCGTAAGGCCGGCCGTTGACTCCACCGCGCCTCGGTGACTTCCTTCCGGCATGAACCGACCTCACGCCAGGCCCGCATCGCGAACGAAAAGCGCGCTTCTCGCCATCGTGGCGCTGGCGGCCCTCCTCGGCATCATGGGATGGTTGAAATCCCACATCTCCAGTCCGCCGCAATCCCCTCACGGCCCAACGACCGCTCCCCTGCCCGAACCCGCGTTGTACGCCCGCTACGGCAAGTCGGCGTCCTGCCGCTCCTGCCATGAGGCCATTTACGCGCAATGGGAACAGTCACACCATGCCCGGGCGGAACGCCCCGTCACCGCCGCCCTGGATCAGGACGCGTTTGTGCCGCCGCGCCGGCTGCCACACGGTGGACAAACCTCGGAATTGCGCCGAACGAACCAGTTTTTTCAGATCGTCACAGCCGGGGCGGATGGCCGGGTTCATCCCTTCATCCCGGAGCGGGTTCTCGGGGTGGCGCCGTTGCGCCAGTACTTGGTGGCCACAACAAACGGACGCTACCAGGCCTCGGAAGTGGCCTATGATCCGCACCGGCAGGAGTGGTTTGATGTGTTTGGCGATGAGGACCGTCAGCCCGGTGAATGGGGTCACTGGACGGGGCGGGGGATGAACTGGAACAGCATGTGCGCCGCCTGCCACAACACACGCGTGCGCCGCAACTACGATGTGGACACCGATGGTTATCGCACGACCATGGCCGAGCGCGGCGTCAGTTGCGAAGCCTGCCACGGACCAATGGCGGATCATCTGGCCTGGCAGACGCGGCATCCGCAGCAGAGCGGCGACCCCACGCTCCGCCGTCTCTCGCGGTCGCAAATGTTTTCCACCTGCGCGCAATGCCATTCCCGGCGGGGCGAATTGACCGGCGAGTTCGAGCCGGGCGCCGATTTTTACGATCATTTTCAATTGACCATTCCCGATGAAACGGACGCGTTTTATCCGGACGGACAGGTGCACGATGAGGACTACGAGTTCACGGCATTTCTCGGCAGCCGGATGCATGCCGCCGGCGTCCGCTGCACGGACTGCCACGAGCCGCACACGAGCCAATTGCGCCGGCCGGGCAACCAAATGTGCCTGAGTTGTCACGGTCAGCCCTCCGCCCAGGGCGCCCCGAGCATTGATCCACAGACGCACAGCTTCCACCAGGTCACCGCCATGCCCGCAGCCGAGCATCAGGCGGCCGCCCGGATCGGCAGCGGTACCGAGTGCGTCCACTGTCACATGCCCGTGACCACCTATATGCAACGTCATCCGCGTCACGATCATGGGTTCACCATTCCGGATCCGGGGCTCACGCAGGAGCTGGGCATTCCAAACGCCTGCAATCGCTGCCACGAAAACCAAAGCGCCGCCTGGGCCGCGGCCGCGCTCGCCCGGTGGTATGGTCCCCGCACGAATCGGTTGGAACGCACCCGGGCCACGACCATTGCCCGGGCAAGAGCGAACCATCCCGCCGCCGCCCCCGGGCTGGTGACCATGTTGCGTGCGGAGACGAACGCCTTCTGGCAGGCAGTTGCGGCAAATCTGTTGCAATCCTGGGCGGATCAACCTGAAGTCCGTCAGGCTTTGTTGACCGGGCTGCAGCACACCAATGCACTGCTGCGCGCCATGGCAGGGCGCGGATTGGCGCCCTTGGTGCCCACGGGTGATTCCGCGGTCCGGGACGCGCTGCAGCAGCGGCTGGCAGATCCGGTGCGCTGGGTGCGGACGGAAGCCGCCTGGGCCTTGCGCCGCACACTGGACACCAACTCATGGGCCGGACGCGATTTGCTGACGCAACTGCGTTTCAATGCCGATCAACCCGTCGGCGCGCTGCAGTTCGGTGTGTTTCACCTGGATCGTGGCGAACCTCGCCCGGCCCTGGATTATTTCCGGCGCGCAGCCGGCTGGGACGCACATTCAGCCCCGCTGCAGCAGGCGCTGGGTCTGGCCCTGGGGGCGGCGGGCCAGGCGGGCGCAGCGGTGAACGCCCTTGAGACGGCCTGCCGCCTGGCTCCGACCAATGCCGAATACCGCTTCCAACTGGCCCTCGCCCTCAATGAGCACGGCCAACCCGCCGCGGCGCGCGACGCCCTGGCGGAAACGGTCAAACTCAACCCCCAATGGGCGCGCGCCTGGTACAATCTCGGCCTGGCCGACGCGGCGCAAAATCATCTGGACGCGGCGCTCACCGCGCTCTGGCGCGCCGAAAGCCTGACTCCCCATGCGGCGGAAATTCCGTATGCGCGCGCCACGGTGCTCGTGCGGATGGGGCGCGAGGAGGAAGCCCGCGCCGCGGCCGCGCGGGCGCTGGAAATCAGTCCGGAGTTTGCCGCGGCGCGCCAGTTACTGCGGAGCCTGGAACACTGAACTCCACACCGGCGGACCTTGGGATTCAGCGACCGGGTCAGGTCGGGACGGGGGCTTCAGGGGGCGGGTGGTTGATTCGGCGTTAACAACTGCCGGGTCAGTTGCGCCGCGCGACGACCCGCTTTTTCGATGGCTTCAAGCGATTCGGACAGAGCCTCCGGCGACAGCCCGCTCTGCTTGAGCAGGTCCAGACGCATTTGAATCACCGCCAGGGAGTTGTTGATGTCGTGGGCCGTGCTGCGCACCGACTGATGACCGGCTCCGGCCGCGGGTTGCGCCTGGCGCACCTGCTCCTGCAATTTCCGGATCTCGGTGAGATCGCGGGCACTGAACGCGATGAATTGCTGGGATCCCCAGATGAAAAAACTGTGCCCCACCGCCTGGAGCGGACGCCAGCTGCCGTCCGCATGGCGCAGCCGGAATTCCAGCCCCGCCGGTTTGCCGCAGTGCAGCGTCAGATTTTGGAGGGTTGATTGAACGCCCGGCACATCGCCGGGGTGAATGAACTGGTAGAGGCTGTTCCCCACCAGTTGCTGCGCATCACCTCCCAGAAACCGCGTGACGGCGGGACTGGCAAATTCCACGCGGCCCTGATTATCCGTGACGATGGTCAAGTCCAGGGCGTGGGCCATGAGCTGCAGGAAGGATTGGTCGCGCTGGCGCAATTCCTCCGCGAGCTGACGCGAGCAATATCGCCAAAGCCAGCCGGCGGCGGCCGCCGTGAGCACGAGGCCAATCAGAACGAACACGGGCCATCGCAGGGGCGACGCCCATGAAGCGAGCAAAACCGCCGTGATCCCCAACAATCCCGCCACGGCGGCCGCGCCGAGCTTGCCGCGCCAGTGCCCGGTCAGAGTTCTTGGTTGCGGATACATGCGTACTGGCCGGATGCGCCGTCGTCCGCCGCGCCCCGGCCGGGCAACGGTGGTCAAACTGGTTTCACGCGGGCGTCGGTCCGAAACTTCCGCTCGCTACTCCCCTTGGTTCTTGATTAGCTTTGAACACGTCGAGGTAAGTTTGATGAAACCGAATCCACTTGTAAATCCCACGGTGTCCTCCGCGGTACGGGCCACGGCCAACCGCCTGCTCAAACATTGCCGGCTGCGACCGACCCTCGGCCTGGTCCTGGGCAGCGGATTCCAATCAGTGCTGTCTGAAATTCTGGTGGTCAGCCGCCTGCCTTATGCGAAACTCGAGGGTTTCCCGCAAACCAGCGTGGCCGGGCACGCCGGCGAATTGATCATCGGCACGCTCGGATCCGCCCCCGTCTATGCGTTGAGCGGTCGCGTGCATTACTATGAGGGGCAGGAGATGGATCGCGTGACCTTTGCCATTCGCGTGCTGGCGGCGGCCGGAGTGCGTGATTTATTGCTGACCAATGCCGCCGGAGCGATCAACCGGCGATTTCGCCCGGGAGACTTCATGCAACTGACGGATCACATCAATCTGATGGGCGTGAATCCGCTGCGCGGGCGCTCCATTCCCGGCTTTTCCCGCTTCGTGGATCTGACCCGGGCCTACGACCCGGCCCTGGCCAAATTGCTGTGGCGCGCGGCCCGGGCGGCCAGGATCGCGTTGCGTCAGGGGGTTTACCTCGCGGTGAGCGGTCCGAGTTATGAAACCCCGGCAGAAATTCAAGCCTTCGCGCGGCTGGGCGCGGATGCCGTGGGGATGAGCACCGTGCCCGAAACGATCGTCGCCCGGCAACTCGGGCTGCGCGTGGCGGCGCTTTCCTGCATCACCAATCTGGGCGCCGGGCTGAGCCGGCAGCCCCTCTCCCATCAGGACGTGCTCAAAACGGCGGAACGGGTCAAAACGGCGGGCGCCCGCCTGCTGCTTGAATTCGGCAAAGCCTATGCCCAGGCCTGACCTCCACGCATTGATTCAAGCCGCCGCGCGCGCGCGCCAACATGCCGTGGCCCCCTATTCACACTTCAGGGTCGGCGCCGCCCTGCGGACGCGGCACGGCGAAATCATTACCGGCGCCAATGTCGAGAGCGCCAGTTACGGGCTGACCTGTTGTGCGGAGCGGGTTGCCTTGTTCAAGGCGCTGTCGGAAGGCCGGCATGATCTGACCGCCCTCGCCGTGGTTGCGCGGACCGCGGGGGGCGCCATGCCCTGCGGCGCGTGCCGTCAACTGCTGGCCGAATACGCGCCCCGCGCCAGGGTTTATGTGGCCGACAGCAACCACCTGGACCGGGTCCGCACATTTCGCGTCGCCGATCTGTTGCCGGCCGCCTTCAAGCCGGCCGCGCTCGGCTAAACCACGATCGCTTCGTGGAAAAACAGGGCGGCCCACTCCTGCGCCCACTGCCGCTCGTGACTTGATCCGCCGACCAACTCCACCCGTCCGGAAGGCTTCCGCACCAACCGCGCCCCGCCAAAGGCGATCACCGTCTTGTCCGCACAGGCACGTCGCCACCACCTGGAGAATTCCAATTTCATGCCGACAGTTTGAAGGTGACGGTAGGACAAAAACTGTCTGAGCTGAATTTTCCCAAACCAGTTTCGCCGGCGGAAATGCGTCGCGCGCCGCCCCGCGGCCCCGGCGGTCGGCCGGCGGCGACCCCGGCTGGCCGTCAGGCGCGCTGGTGTCGAAAAGCCATGTAATACAACACTGGCACGGCCATGCGACTGATGAACAATGAAGCCACTTCGCCCGCCATCAGGGAAATCGCCAGCCCCTGGAAGATCGGGTCGGCCAAAATCACCGCCGCCCCCACCACCACGGCCATGGCGGTCAACAGCATGGGCCGGAACCGCACCGCACCCGCGTCCACCACCGCGGCGGCCAGCGGCATGCCTTCGCGCAGACGCAGTTCGATGAAATCCACCAGGATGATGGAGTTGCGCACCACAATGCCCGCCCCCGCCATGAAGCCGATCATCGAGGTGGCGGTGAAAAATGCGCCCAGGGCGCCGTGCGCCGGCAGGATGCCGATCAGTGAGAACGGAATCGCCATCATCACGACCACGGGAGTAAAGAACGAGCGAAACCAGCCGACCATCAGGACGTAGATCAGCACCAGGCACGCGCCGAAGGCCAGCCCGAGATCGCGGAACACTTCGAGGGTGATGTGCCATTCGCCATCCCATTTGATGGACGGCGCGTGATCGGTGAAGGGCTGGACCGCATTGTATATTTTGAGGCCGGCGGCGGCACCGCCAAACGCGCGTGCGTCCAGCCTGGCCAGGGCCCGGTTCATCCGGAAAATGGCATACCCCGGACTTTCGATGGCGCCGGCAACATCCCCGATGACGTAGGTCACCGGCATCAGGTTTTTATGGTAAATGCTCTTGTCGGTGAGGGTGTGTTCCGGGGTTACCAGCTCCCGCAGGGGCACCAGCGGCGGGGCGCTGGTGGCCTGGCCCGGTTCCGGCAGGGCGTTTGCATCACCGGAGCGCACGCGTAACGCGAGCAGCTCCTCCGGACTGGTGCGCCTGGCCAGTGGCAGCTGCAACACGAGGTTCACGTCCTCCTTGTCATGCGGCGCATGCAGCAAATCCACGGACTGCCCCCCGACGGCGATGGCCAGCGTCTGGGAAATGGTTTCCGCGCTGATGCCGTGCAGCGCGGCTTTCTCCTTGTCAATGACGAAGCGGACCCTGGGTTGATCGGCTTCGATGTACCAATCCGTGTCCACGACCCCGGGCGTGTTGGTGAAAATGTTGATGACCTCACGCGCGAGCGCATGCCGGGAGGGCTCATCCGGTCCGTAGATTTCGGCGACCAGCGTCTGCAGCACCGGTGGTCCGGGCGGCACTTCGGCCACGGCCACCCGCGCACCGTACTGGCGCGCAATTGCCGCCACGCGCGGCCGCACCCGTTTGGCGATGTCGTGACTCTGCGCCCGGCGTTTACTTTTGGGCACGAGATTGACCTGGAGGTCGGCCACGCTGGCGCCGTGCCGCATGAAATAATGACGCACGAGTCCGTTGAAATTGAACGGCGAGGCCACTCCGGCGTAAATCTGGTAATCCGTCACTTCCGGTTCGGTGCGAATCGCCGCGGCGATTTCCCGGGCGGCCTGCGCGGTCCGTTCCAGCGCGCTGCCTTCGGGCATGTTCAAGATGATCTGAAACTCGCTCTTGTTGTCGAAGGGCAGCATTTTCACCTTCACCCAGCCGGCGTAGACCAAGGCCATCGCCCCGAGCAGCAGGGCCACGATGCCGGTCAGGAACAACCAGCGCCACTTCGCGCGATAGATCAGTGGATCCATCAGCCGGCGGTAGAGCCGGGTGAAAAAATCCTCGGGGTGTTCCGAATGCCGGTGCGGCTGCCGGTTCGCACCACCCGCCGGGCCTTCCGTGAGACGCGCGTATTTCCGGCCCCAACGCAAAATCCGCACGCCCGCCCAGGGCGTGACGATGAAGGCGATGAGCAACGACCAAAACATGGCCGCGCTGGAGCCGATGGGGATCGGACGCATGTACGGCCCCATCAATCCGCCGACAAACGCCATCGGCAGCACGGCGGCGATCACCGCAAAGGTGGCCAGAATCGTCGGGTTGCCCACCTCGCCGACGGCTTCAATGGCGATGGCCGTCCACGACCGCCCCTGGTTGCCGGGCAGATGGAAATGGCGGACGATGTTTTCCACCACCACGATGGCGTCGTCCACCAGAATGCCGATGCTGAAGATCAGCGCAAACAGGGTGATGCGGTTCAGGGTGAAGCCATGCAAATAAAACACCAGCAAGGTCAGCGCAAGCGTGGCGGGAATGGCCACGCCGACGATGAGCGCTTCCCGCCACCCCAGGGTCAGCCAGATCAGAACGGAAACCCCCAGCACGGCCACCGCCATGTGCCACAACAGTTCGTTGGATTTCTCGGCGGCGGTCTCGCCGTAGTGACGGGTGACGGCCACGGAAATGTCGGCCGGGATTTCGCGTCCCCGGAGCGTGTCCACCTTGCGCAGCACCCGCTCCGCCACGCTGATGGCATTGGCGCCGGGACGCTTGGCAATGGACAGCGTGACGGCCGGCGTCTCACCCGCCGGCGCCGCCGCCGGATGCGCGGCGCCGGCGCCGAACAGGACGTACTGGCCCGGTTCTTCCGCACCGTCCAAGATGTCCGCCACCTCGCGCAGGTACACCGGCCGGCCGCCAAACACCCCCACGACCACGCCGCCGACCTCCTCGGCGGTGCGCAGAAAGGCACCGGTTTCGATGATCAGCTCACGGTTTTCACTGGTCAAACCGCCGGCGGTGAATTGCCGGTTTGCCTGTTGCAACATCGGCACCAGGCCCGCCGGCGAGAGGTTGCGCGACGCCAGCCGGGCCGGGTCCAGCAGCACACGAACCTGCCGCCGCGCACCGCCGATGATCGCGGTTTCCGCAACCAGGGGCACCTGCTTCACCGCATCATCCACCTGGGCAACCAGCCGGCGCAGCGTGAGATGGTCGTAGTGCGCACTGTGAAACGTCAGCGCCAGAATCGGCACGTCGTCAATGGACCGGGCCTTGATCAACGGCGCAGCCACACCGTGCGGGATGCGATCGAAGTTCTGCTGCAGCTTCTGATTCAGCTTGACCAGGCTGCGCTCGGCATCTTCGCCCACCTGGAACCGCACAATGGCCAGACTCGCACCGGGTTTCGACGTCGAGTAGATGTATTCCACCCCCGGAATTTCCCAGAGCAGTTTCTCCATCGGCCGCGTGGCACGTTCCTCGACTTCCTTGGCGCTGAAGCCCGGCATGGAGACGAGGACATCCACCATCGGCACCTTGATTTGCGGTTCCTCTTCGCGCGGCAGCATGATGACGGCGAACACGCCCAGCAGCACCGACGCCACGACGAGGAGCGGGGTGAGCTTGGAATTGATGAAGTCGCGCGCCAACCGGCCCGCCAGACCGGGCGGCGGCACGACAGGTTGTCCGGGGTTCCCCTTCATGGCTGGAACGTCAGGGGTTGACCGTCCTGCAGGGTGGCCGGGTTGGCGGTGACGACTTGTTCTCCGGCGTTCACCCCGGAGACCACCTCGATTTCGGCACCAACGCGGGCGCCTGTTTTCACCAGGCGCAGCTGCGCGTGCCCCGCCACCGCGACAAACACAATCTCCATTTGGCCGCGCCGCACCACGGCCGGCACGGGCACCCGCAGGGCGGTCGTTTCGCCCACGACCATGGCCACGCGACCAAACTGACCCGGGCGCAGTCCGGGGGCCGGAGGCAGATCCAGTTTCACGAGAAAGGTGCGGCTGTTCGGATCGGCAGCGGGGGCGATTTCGCGCACCACACCTTCGAGTTCACTGGCCAGTGACGAGATACGCACCGGCAATTTATCGCCCGGATGCAACCGGCCAATGACCGCCTCGGGCACATCGGCTTCCAGACGCAACGCCGTCGCGTCCTCCATTTCCAGCAGGGGTTTTCCGGGCGCGGCGAGATCGCCGACGTCGGCGTATTTGCGGGTGATGACTCCGGCGTAGGGTGACCGGATGCGGGTGTAGCTCCACCGGGTCTCAGCTTCCGCCACGGCGGCCTGCGCCACACGGGCGTGGGCCTGGGCATTGTCGAACTCCGCGCGGGTGAGCGCGGCGGTTTCCAGCAACGCCGTGAATCGTTTCAGGTCGGCATCAGCCTGGAGCTGCAAGGCCTGCGCCTGTTGGAGCTTCGCTTCGATTTCGGGCGCGTTGAGTTGCACCAGCAGCTCCCCGGATTCAACCCGTCCCCCAAGCGCGACCGGCATTTGTTCGATCCGCCCGCTGACCCGGGCCTCGATCACTGTGCGCGATTTTGCCCGCACGGTGCCGACAACCTCCTCCCACGCGGGACGCGGTTTCAAGGTCACGGTGGTGACCGTGACGCTGGCGGCGGGCAGCGATCCGGGCGCCGGACGTTCCGGTTGTCGCCCGCAGCCGCTCAAAACGCAGGTCAGGGCACTGGCGATCACTCCGAGGGAGGCAAACAGGGGTTTCATGAATTCAAGGCGGGACAGGCGTTTCCAGTGGCGGCCGCCCCAGGGCCTTGCGCACGGCGGCGGCGGCGATGCGTTGATCCGCCTCGGCCTCGGCGCGACGCACCCGGGCCGTGACCAGCGCAGTTTCCGCGTCAATCAATTGCGTGGCGAGCGCAAGTCCCTGCTCAAAGCGTGCGCGGGTCAACTCCACGCTTTCGGTGGCTTGGGCGATGGTTTTTGCGGTAACGTCCAGACGCTCGGTCGCTTCACGGAGCGCCAGGCGCGCTTGTTCCAGTTCGAACGCCAGGTCGAGGCGCAGTTTGCGGTCCGCTTCGGTGGCGGCGGCGAGCCCGGCCCGGGCTTCAGCACGGCGCGCCTTCGTGCCGGCGCCGTCCCATAAATCCCATTGCAACAACACTCCAGCGGTATAGCTCCTGCCGTCGCGCTCGGTCCGCGAGCCATAGTCGTAATCCAGGCTGCCAAAGGCGCTGAGCCGGGGATGGTAGCCGGCCGCCGCCCGGCGCCACTCCGCTTCCGCCGCCCGTAACCGTTGCGCGCTGGCGGCCAGCTCGGGACGCTGCGCTGGAACGCCTGCGTCTGCGACCGGAGGATCCGCCGGCGGAGGATCGGCAATTTCAATCGTTTCCGCCTCCACTCCCAGCACGTTCTGAAATGCGCGCCGGGCGAGCGCGTGGGCGTTGCGCGCCTGCGCGGCCGCTTCGCGGGCCTGGGCCAACCGCACCTCCACATCCAGCACCTCGGATCTGAGCAGGGTGCCGATTTCGTGGCGGCGCGCGGCGATTGCCAGGTTGGATTCATAGGCGCGCGCGCTGGCCTCGGTGGCCTGGATGAACTCACGCGCCTTGATGACGGTATAGTAAGTGCGTGCCACTTCAAACATCAGCGCGTTGCGAATGCCCGCCGCCGTCTCCCGCGCCGCCGCCACGTTGGCCTGCGCAGCGGCGCGCCCCGCGACATTTCCTCCGCCCGCGTAAAGCGGCACCGTCAGCAAGCCTTTGACATTGAGGTCGTCTTGATCGGGCACGTCATTGAAGTTCAGGCCGGGCCCCAGGGCGCGCTGGTTCAACAAACTGCCGAAAGCGAGCATGGGATTGTCGGTGCGCAGATAGCCGGACTGGAACTGCAACTGCGGTGAAAAAGCGGCCTGCGCCTGCGCCAGCCCGGCCTGGGCGGCGGCAATGCGGTGCTGCGCAATGCGCGCCTCGGGACTGTTGGTGATCGCGAATTGCAGCGCCTGCGGCAAAGTCCACGGCACCGCCCCGGCGCGGCTCCAGCTCAGGGCCAGCAACAAGTTGAAAATTCCCCAGGCCGGCTTCATGACCCCCGGGGTGGCGCGGCGGCCGGTCGCGAATCTGCCGCCTCCCGGCCCACCCCGCAGTGTTGGAGCAGGGTTTCCAACGGGCAGAAGCGGGTGAAGGACGATTGCAGCAGGTTGACTCCAACGAACGCAGTGACCCACAACCAATAAGGCCGGTGATAATGCGCAAGGAGCAGGCTGGCGAGAACGAATCCTCCGGCGAACCGACGAATGATGAATTGCATTTTCATGGCTGGGCAAATGGTAACCGTTCAATTATCCAGGGTCGCCGGCCGGCACCGTGCCCGGCGAAACGCGGCGCCACCGGCTGCACCGCTGGTCAACACGCCAGGCATCATTTTGGTGGTCAACATCACCTGTTGCTCTTACCGGGCCGCGAAGGTTGAAAAGGTTACAAAGATTCGGTCCCCACCAAACTGCGGCGCCGGCCGCGCTCAAGACGACGCCGGACCAGACGGATGGGTCTGTCTCCACCGGCGCCGCAACGCGGCGTGCAGACGCCGTTGATATTTCCGGGGCAGCCCATAGGGCTGGCCGTTGCGGTACAGGGTGATGGTTTGGCGGATGTTATCCACGACCACCTGACAGGGATTGCAGCCGGCCAGGTGTTGTTCGAATGCGGTGCAAATGGCGGGATCCACCGAACCATCCACGTATTCGTTCAACAGCTGCATCAACTCGGCACATTTCATGTCTGTTCTGAATTTGAGCCGCCTGGCGGCGGAAAGTTACAATTAATTTTCACCCGTGGTCCGGCGGGCGCGGCAACTGCCGGGCCGGATCACCCAGGACGCGGGTCAACTGCTCGCGCAATTGCAGACGCGCGCGCAGCAGACGCACCTTTACATTGCCTTCGGTCAGCCCCAGCGCGGCGGCGGTTTCGGCGACGGATAATCCCTCCACATCGCGCAGGATGAAAACCAGGCGATGCTTGTCGTCCAGCCTGGTCAGCGCCGCATCCAGCAGTTCCCGGATTTCGTTGCGTTCCACCAGCCGCTCCGGCGATTCCCGCCAGTCGGCGATGTACTCGGGGCGCGGCAGGGAGGCATAGTCCTCCGCCGCCGCGGATGCGGCTTCGAGCGGAATCGTGTTGAGGCCCCGGCGTTTGCGGAGGATCTTCAGGGCGGCGTAGGTGGCGATGCGGTTGAGCCAGGTGGTGAAACGCGCGGCCTCCCGGAACCCGGCCAGTCCTTCCAGCGCGCCGAGAAAGGTCTGCTGCGTCACATCTTCAGCATCCTGTTGATTCTGCACCAGCCGCCAGGCGAGGGTGTAGATTTGACGCTCATGGCGAAAGACCAGCGCCTCGAAGGCGGCCAGATCTCCGGCCTTCGCGCGGCGCACCAGTTCGGCATCTGTGGCAACAGCGGTCATTGCGTACGGTGGAGTGTGGCCGGAGCGCCGGCATTTGGGGAGTCTGTTTTGCCGGAGAGTCAGGAGCCCCCGGGTCGGACCGGAGCGGTGGGGCTGGCGCGTAAAAGATTTGCGGACGGGCCGGCGCTTGATAGGCTGAAGGTGGCGGAAAAGAGATGAACCGATGGCTGTCAATTGTGTTGCTTGCGCTCCTGCCTGGCTTTGGGCCAAGGCTGCAGGCCGCCAAAGTGGGTTTGATGAAAATCGAAGGGGCCATCGGTCCGGCCACGGCGGACTACGTGGGACGCGCCGTGGAAGTGGCGGGGGCCCGGCAGGACGAGTGCCTGATCATCCAACTCGACACTCCGGGCGGTCTGCTCGACTCCACCAAGGTCATTGTTCAAAAATTCCTGGCCGCGCCGGTGCCGATTGTGGTTTACGTGGCCCCGCCCGGCGCACATGCCGGCAGCGCCGGCTGTTTCATCACCGTTGCCGCCGATATTGCGGCGATGGCCCCCACCACCAGCATCGGCGCCGCGCACCCGGTGGCCATCGGCGGCAACCCCGCCGGCGGCGAGGCGAAGCCCGATGACACGATGAAGCAAAAGCTGGAGAACTTCGCGACCAGTTACATCGAAACCATCGCAGCCAAACGCAACCGCAATGTCGAATGGGCCCGTTCCTCCGTCAAGGAGAGCGCGGCCATCACCGCGGAGCAGGCGTTGCAAATCAACGTGATTGACCTCGTGGCCAAAGATTTGCCCGATCTGCTCGACCAACTGGACGGGCGTGAGGCGCACGGGCGCATCCTGCATACGCGGGGGGCGGAGATTGAGGTCATCCCCATGATCGCGCGCGAAAGGGTGTTTCAATTATTGTGGCGCCCGGAAGTCATGTTCCTGCTGATGCTCATGGCGATCTACGGCATCATTGGTGAGTTGAGCAATCCGGGGGCGATTCTGCCCGGTGTGGTGGGCGGCATCGCGCTGATCCTCGCGTTGTACATGGCCTCGGTGCTGCCGGTAAACATTGCGGGCCTGGCCTTGATCGGACTTGCCCTGCTGCTGTTTGTTGCCGACGTTTTTGCGGCCACGCATGGGGTGCTGACCGCGGGCGGCATCATTGCGTTTCTGCTGGGGGCCCTGATGTTGTTCGACAAGGCGGAGCCGGGATTCCGGCTTTCGCTGGGGTACATCGTGCCGGGCGTGGTGGTGACCGCGCTGTTCTTTATTTTTGTGGCCGGGGCCGGGCTGAAGGCCCAGCTGCTGCCGGTGCGGGTCGGACGCGAAACCCTGATTGGCCAGGTGGTGGCCGCCGTGACGCGCATTGACGCCACGCAGGGAAAAGTATTTATCGAAGGCGAACATTGGAACGCCGTGTCCGCGGTGCCCGTGGAAGCCGGCCAGCCGGTGGTGGTGCTCGCCGTGAACGGATTGACGTTGACCGTAAAACCAAAAACCCCGTTAAATTAAACACCTATGCCTGAACCGATCTCCTTCCTGGTGAAACTCGTGCCGTGGGCCGTCGCCCTCTTCATCCTTGGCTCGATTGCGCTGCCGAACATGATGCGCATTTTGCGCGAATACGAGCGCGGCGTCATCTTTCGCCTGGGCAAGCTGCTGGGCGAAAAAGGTCCGGGACTCATTTTGTTGATTCCATTTGTGGATCGCATGGTGAAGATGGATTTGCGGGTGGTAACCATTGATGTCGCCAAGCAGGAGGTCATGACCCGCGACAACGTGCCGGTTTCGGTGGATGCCGTGGTTTATTTTCGCGTCATTGATTCGGTGTCGGCAGTGGTCAAGGTGGAGAACTTTTTGAAGGCGACCTCCTTGATTGCGCAGACGACCCTCCGCAGCGTGTTGGGCCAGGCGGAGCTTGACGAGTTGCTGGCGCATCGGGATAAAATCAACCACAAACTGCAGGAGATCATTGACCGGCAGACCGACCCGTGGGGCATCAAGGTCACCGCGGTGGAGGTGAAGGATGTGGCGCTGCCGGACGGCATGAAACGCGCCATGGCCAAGCAGGCGGAGGCCGAGCGCGAGCGCCGCGCCAAGATCGTCAATGCCGAGGGCGAATTCCAGGCGGCCGAGAAAATGGTGCAGGCCGGCCAGATGATCAGCCAGGAGCCGATCGCACTGCAGTTGCGCTTCCTGCAAACCATGCGCGAAATCTCCAGTGAACACAACACGACCACCTTTCTGCCGGTGCCGATCGACCTGTTCGCTCCGTTCATCAAGAAGTAGGCCGGACGACGCCGGCGGTGGGGCGGGCGTCCGACAAGCACGGAACCGGCGCTGTCGGTCCCGGCCATCGCGGCCACGGATTTCTGGACGGGCGGCGCGCGGCAGTCCGACAGGCACACCGAGCAGCAGGGCATGCGGATAGCAGTTACAGGTGCATTCGGCTACTCGGGGCGCTACATCGCGCAGCGCCTGCTCGCCGCCGGCCACGAGGTGCTGACCCTCACCAATTCCCTGCACCGGGAAAATCCGTTCGGCGACCGGATCCAAGCGGCGGCTTTTCACTTTGACCGTCCCGAGTTGCTGCGACGTTCCCTGGAAGGCGTGGCGGCCTTGATCAACACGTACTGGGTGCGGTTTGATCACCGGCGGTTCACCCACGCCCAAGCCGTGGCGAATACGCGCGTCCTGTTTGCCGCGGCGCAACAGGCGGGCGTGCGCCGGATCGTCCACATCAGCATCACCCATCCCGACCGGCACTCCGACCTGCCGTACTTTCGCGGCAAGGCCGAGCTGGAACAGACCCTGATGACCTCGGGGCTTTCCTATGGAATTCTACGCCCCACAGTTTTGTTCGGGAAGGAGGACATCCTGATCAACAATATCGCGTGGGCCCTGCGCCATCTGCCGGTCTATGGCGTGTATGGAAAAGGCGATTACCGGTTGCAGCCGATCTATGTGGACGATCTGGCAGCAGCGGCGGTACAGGAGGCACTGGCCGGCGAGAACAAAATTGTGCAGGCCATCGGCCCGGAAACGTTCACCTACCGGGAGTTGGTGGAGATGATCGCGCATAAACTGGGTTTGCATCGTGTGATCATCGGCGTGCCCCCCGCGCTCGGCTACTGGAGCTGTCGGGTGCTGGGATGGCTGGTGCGCGACGTGATCGCCACGCGGGAGGAAATCCGCGGCTTGATGGAAAATCGCCTGGTGGTGGAGGCGCCACCGCTCGGCCAAACCAAGCTCACCGAATGGGTGGAACAGCACAAGGCCTCGCTGGGCCGCTGTTATACCAGCGAAATGGCCCGGCGGCGGGATCGCCGGGCCCGCTACCGGAGCAACTGAACGGCGGTCCGGCCCGCCGGGAAACGGTGCCTGGCCCAGACCGCGGGGACTGCCGCAACAACGAGGCGCTCCGCAGTTGCATTTTCATGAACCCAACAGAGATTACCACATGAACAACACATCCCTGAACCCGGCCGGACGGCACAAACGTCAGCGGCGGCGCGGGCCACGGCTGGCCGGCGTGGCGCTGGTGCTGGCCGGGGTTGGGGCGGTGGGCTATTGGCAGCTTTCCCGCCACTTGGTACCGCGCGAGCTGGTGCGTGAAATTCAGGCGGGCGTGGCAGCCCGGGACATCCAGGACCCGGATCAGCGCTTCGCCAAATATCTGGAAGGTCGCTATGGTCCCCTGACGGATCCCGCCAACCGCGAGCGGGCGTTTCTCGATTTTTTCAATCTCGAGCACATTCGTGCCCTGCAACTCCTGGTGGCTCATTCTCCCGAGGCCCAACGGGACGGGAACATTGCGGCCACGGCACGGTGGGTGGCGCAATATCGTGAAAGCCTTACGCCGGAGGCGCGCCGCTCGTTGCAGGCCCGGCTCAATACCCCGGCGGGCCGGGAGATGCTGCGCCAGGCCACCGCGGCGTACAACGATCAGGACGTCTATTATCGCGGCCGCACCGCGCCCGTGATTTCCGAGCTGTTGAAAACCATCCATGCGCTCCGCACGCCTTGACCCTCCGGCCTCGCGCGTCGTTGCGCCGCCGCACCCGGCTTTCACCCTGATCGAACTGCTGGTGGTCCTCGCCATCATCGGCGTGCTGGCCGCCCTGCTGCTGCCCGCGCTGGCCCGTGCCAAACGCAGCGCTCACACCGCAGCCTGCATCAGCAACCTGCGGCAAATCGGCATCGCCCTGACCGCATACGTCGCCGATAATCGGGACCGCCTCCCCGTATGCGCCGGTTATCTGCCCAGCCAGCAAACCAATCTCCCCCCCATCACCACGACGCTGTTTCCCGGCCAGCCCACCAATCACGTTTTTCGCTGCCCGGCCGAACATGCGATTTTTGATTCCGAACAAACCAGTTATGCCTGGAACTTCTGGCTGAATGACGCGCCCTACCTGGCCCCCGAATGGGCCACCATCTACACCAATGAAGCCAGCGTGATTGTGCGCATTTTGTTCGGCAGCCGCGAGAACACGCCCCTGCTGGGAGATGCCAATCCCTTTCATGGCCGCCGGGGCCGTCTCAACGGAAAAAATGTGCTCTACTTCGATGGCCGCGTGGAGACGGGCAAGAACTGGTAGGCGCTTCCCGCTGGGCGCGGGCGGACGCAAGGGCGCTCCACGCGGTCACGCCGCGCGATGATTATCCGGGCGCGAACGCCTGCCGGCCAGCGCCAGCAACCGCTCAATCTCCTGGCGCGCCGGGGCGGACGTTTGCGCACCCAGCCGGGTGACGCTGATCGCCGCCGCCGCGGCGCCAAACCGCGCGGCGTCCAACAACGACCGGCCTTCAGCCAATCCTACAGCCAGTGCGCCATTGAACACATCACCTGCCGCCGTGCTGTCCACCGGCTTGACCTTGAACGCCGGAATCCAACCCGCGCCATCCGCACCATCCACCAGCGCGCCGCGCGCGCCCAAAGTGACAATGACGTTGCGCACCCCCCGTTGGCGCAGGACTCCCGCCGCCTGTCGCGCCGAAGCCGTGTCGCTGACGGCAATGCCCGTCAGTAATTCCGCTTCACTTTCATTGGGCGTCAGGAGGTAAAGCTGCCGGAGCAGCGTGTTGGGCAGGGCCCGCGCCGGTGCGGGATTCAAGATCACCCGCATGTCCACGGCGACCGCGTGTTCGGCCGCCGCCTGCGCGGCGCGCAGCGGTGTTTCGAGCTGCAGTACCAGGATGCCCCCGGCAGTGAAGGCCGCTTTCGCCCGTCGCACGTCGGCCGGGGTCAGGTTGCCGTTCGCCCCGGGCGCCACCGCGATGCTGTTCTCACCCCGGGCATCCACAAAGATCAAGGCCACGCCGGAAGGACTTCGCCGGTCGCGCACGATGAACTGCGTGCGAATCCGATCCGCCGCAAACCCGGCGACCGCCTGATCGCCCAGCATGTCGCGTCCCAATCGCGCGATGAACGTCACCGCGCCACCGGCGCGCGCGGCGGCCACCGCCTGGTTGGCCCCCTTGCCGCCGGCCGCCGTGGTGAACCGGCCGCCCAGAATGGTTTCCCCCGGTTTGGGAATCCGATCCAGTTGGATGATCATGTCGGTGTTGGAACTGCCCACGACGATTACTGGAGGTTTGGCCATGCTGGAAAGGGGTTGAGGTTTGGGAAAATGGAACAGACCGGGCGGTTTACAGTTTGGACGCAATTAAAATGGCCAGCCCCAGCAGGTAGAAAACAAACATGGCCACGAGCAATTTGTTTGTTCCGGCGGGCGCGCCTTTGAACTCCTTCCAGATGAACACCCCCCAGAACGCACCAATCATCGTCGCGCCCTGGCCGAGTCCGTAGGACAACGCGGCCCCCGCCTTCGTGCTGGCAATGATGCTGAAGGACATGCCGAGATTCCAGATCATCCCGCCCAGAAGGCCGACCAGATGCAGCCGCGCGCTGCCCTTGAAGTAATCGCCAAACCGCACGGGCGGACCCGTGAACGGTTTCACCATCATGATGCTGTTCCAGAGGAAATTGGACAGCAACAGTCCCAGGCTGAACAGGACCACCGCCGTGTAAGGGCTCAACTTGCCGGGCTCGAGTACCGCCAATCCGGCCACGTGGTCAATTTTCCCCATTGCCTGCGCCACATATTTGTAAAAGAAACCCATCAGCAATCCGGCCGCGACGGAGATCACAATGCCTTTCATTGGCGTCTTTTGATCACTACGGGAAAGCCGTTTGTAGGCGAGCGCATCCAGCAGAATGGCCACCACAATGGCCGCGACCCCAAGCGCCAGCATGGGAGCATTGCCTTCGTGGGTGGACAAGAACGTGGTGACAACCCCCAGAACCAGGGCCAACCCCACGCCAACCGGAAAGGCGACGGCCATGCCGGCGATGTCAATTGCCGCCACAAGCAAAATATTTGAAAGGTTGAAAATGACGCCGCCGACGAAGGCCGAAACCAGCCAGCGCGAATCGGCCTGCTTCAGATCCGCCATGAAACTGCGCCCCCCTTCGCCGGTGCTGCCCAGGGTAAACGCCAGAAGCAATCCGAGCAGCAGCACGCCAATCGCATAGTCCCAATAAAAAAGCTGGAAGCGCCATTCCTTGCTCGCGAGCTTTTGGGTGTTCGCCCACGAGCCCCAGCACAACATCGTGATGACACACATCACCACAGCCACACCGTACGATTCAATGATGATCATGATAGATTTCGAGTCCCGATCGTGCGCGCTCCGGCCGCCCACGCCGCACCGCACCAGGGCGCCGGCGCACGCGGCGAGACCCTCCAAGTTGGAAGACGCCTTGTTGTCGTCGCGCTGATCCCCCCAAAACGCCGCCCCACCCGCTGATCCAGGCAAACGCGGACGGAGTTTTGTTTCCGGTCAATCGCGTTTGTTTTGACGGGTGAATCTCCATTTCGATGATTGACCGCACCGGGCTGCCGACCTTGCAAATCGCTGCGCCCGCAACGCGCTGAAAGCCCCTGATCCATTCGGTCATGAGTTTGTCTGGATGGATGCAACGCGGCAATTTTCTAGCACTCCTGCTCGTTTGTGCAAGTCTAACCGGCCTTGCCCGGGGCTCGGGACGCTTGAGCAACGGACGCCACCATCTGAGACCTCGCGCCCTGCTGCCGACTGATGCTCCTTACAACGCGGAAATCTGCCGTCGGAAAGCATTGCTCCATGGCGCGATCGGATCTCCCTCTCCAAGACAACATTTTGGAAAAGCCAAACCGCTTGATCCAAGTCAAAGTATTCACCTCGACAGCAGTTATTCTAATTTTAGAGGCGTATATGAAGAAGCCTATCATCTTGCATTTTGGCCTGATTGTGCTGCTGTCGCCATCCCCACCCGGCCGGGCGGCCCCCACCGAATCCTCCGCCGCTCCCCCCGATGGCAAGGTCGTTTACGAACTGCACTGTGCCGCCTGTCACGGGGCTGAGGGCGCGGGCGATGGTCCGGCCTCGGTTTGGCTCTATCCGAAGCCGCGCAACTTCAGCGCCGGACAATTTAAAATCAAATCCACCCCGGGGCAGGCTCTGCCCACTGATCACGATCTGCTTCAATCCGTCACGCGCGGGCTGCCGGGCAGTTCGATGCCAGGTTTTTCCTACCTGCCCGAGTCCGAGCGCAACGCGGTGGTGCAATATGTGAAGCACCTCACAGTACGGACGCTTGCCGACGGTCAACGGGTGAATCTGTTTGAAGCGGCGGCCGCCAGCGGCACGCGGACCGAACCGGTGGCCGTCCCACCAGAGCCGGCGGCGGGAGTGCAGGAACTCGTCCGGGGACGTGACACCTACAAGCGCATGCAATGCGATTTGTGTCATGGCGAAACCGGTGCCGGCGACGGTCCGCAGGTGCCCACTCTCAAGGATGCCAGCGGAATTCCAGTGCGCCCGCGCGACTTCAACACCGAACTCTTTCGCGGCGGCCACACCGGCCGGGATCTCTATTTGCGCATCCACAACGGCCTTCCCGGCACGCCGATGATTCCGTACGGAGACGACGTGATGACCCCCGCGGAACGCTGGGCGCTGGTCCATTACATCCAATCGCTGCGGCGCACGGATGTTTCGGTGAACGATTTGCTCGCACCCGAGGACAGCGCCATCCGGGTGCATCGTGTCAAAACCATCCCCACCGGCCCGATGGACAATTTCTGGGAGTCGCTCGATCCCGTCCGCGTGCCGTTGAATCCGCTCTGGCCCGAGCCGAATCAAGTGTACGCCGTGGCGGTTTCGGCGGTGACGGATGGAAAGAAACTCGCCGTGCTGCTGCAATGGCGCGACGAGTTGCCGCAGAACTCCGCCATTCGCGTGCAGGACTTTCAGGATGGCGCGGCGCTCCAGTTTTCGCTGTCAGGCAAATACGGTTTCCTCGGCATGGGCGACAAGGACAACCCGGTCAACCTCTGGAGCTGGAAGGCCGGCTGGCAGGCCGAAGCCGAGGGTGGCGGTGTGCCGGACATGGATTCCGTTTACCACTCCATGCATACCGATGCCTGGACGTTTACCAATTACAGCACCGCTCACGCCGCCGGCAACGTCACTTCGCAACCGCACAAGTCTCCCGTCGAGGACGCCAACGCGGCGGGCTTCGGCTCGTTCAAGTCGCAACCGCTCAAGGAACAGAACGTCGCCGGCAAGGGCGTCTGGCATGACGGATTCTGGAGCGTGTTCTTCGTCCGCGACCTCAAGTCCAAGGACAGCGGCGACGTGAAGTTCAGTCCCGGCAAAGCGGTACCGGTCGCCTTCGCCATCTGGAACGGCGAGCAGCGGGACCGCAACGGCCGCAAGATGATCAGCAACTGGTATCAACTCATCCTCGACGACGGCAAGACGGCCAAACGCTGACCGGTTTAACCATTCAACGATTTAACGAACCCCGTATGAACGACAATCTTTCCCGTCGCTCCTTCATCAAAGCGAGCGGTCTCGTCGGCGCCGGCATCACCGCCGCCCAGTTTCTCCCGCTGCGCTTCCTCCAGGCCCAGCCGCAAATCGAGGACGTGCCCAATCCTCTCGCCACCTACCCGCGTCGCGATTGGGAGCAGCTCTACCGCAATCAATACGCCTACGACCATGAGTTCTCCTGGGTCTGCGCGCCGAACGACACCCACAACTGCCGGGTGACCGCCCACGTCCGCAACGGGGTCATCGTCCGGCTCGGCGAGCAATACGACGTTCACACCTACTCCGATCTTTACGGCAAGCACGCCACCGCCAACTGGGGCAACCGGCACTGCGCCAAGGGCTATACCTTCCATCGCATCCTGTACGGTCCGTACCGCCTCAAGCACCCCATCGTGCGGCGCGGCTGGAAACGCTGGGCCGACGACGGATTTCCCAACCTGACCGATCAGGTGAAGGCGAAATACAAGTTCGACGCGCGCGGCACGGACAAGTTCGATCGCATCTCGTGGGGCGAGGCGTTTGATTACATCGCCCGCGCGTTGAAGGCAATTGCCACCCGCTACAGCGGCGAGGCCGGCGCGAAGCTGCTCGCAGCACAGGGCTACCCGAAGGAGATGATCGAGGACATGGGCGGCGCGGGCACGCGCACCATCAAGACGCGCGGCGGCATGGGCCTGCTCGGTGTGCTCGGCAAATATGGCATGTACCGCCTCTGCAATTCCCTCGCACTGCTCGACGTGCACGTGCGCGGCGTCAAGCCGGAGGACGCCAAGGGCGGTCGCGTGTGGTCGAATTACACCTGGCACGGCGACCAGGCGCCCGGCCATCCGTGGGTGCATGGCCTGCAGAATTCGGAAACGGACTTCAACGACCTCCGCAATTCCAAGCTCATCATCATGAACGGCAAGAACCTGGTGGAAAACAAAATGGCCGATGCCCACTGGTTCATCGAGTGCATGGAGCGCGGCTGCAAGATCGTGGTCATCGCACCCGAATATGGCGCGCCCTCGACCAAGGCGGATTACTGGATTCCCGTCCGGCCCTCGACCGACGCGGCGCTCTGGCTCGGCGTCACGCGGTTGATGATGGACAAGAAATGGTATGACGAATCGTTCGTGAAGCAGTTCACGGATTTCCCGCTGCTCGTCCGCACCGACAACGGCAAACGCCTGCGCGCGGCGGAGGTATTTCCAAATTATTCGAGCAAGCTGCCCGATGACGGCCCGAGCAAGAAGGTGCAGGGCATCACCGACGAACAGCACGCGAAGCTTGGAGATTTTGTCGTGTGGGACGCGAAGTCGAATGCGCCGAAAGCGCTGACCCGTGACCTCGTCGGCGGCACGCTGACGGCCAGCGGCATTGACCCGACATTGGATTGGAAGGGCAAAGTCAAACTCGCCGACGGCAGCGAAACGGAGGTGGCGACGGCGTGGAATCTCTATCAGGTTCACCTCAAGGATTACGATCTCGACAGCGTTTCCGAGATCACTAGCGCACCAAAGGAACTAATCGAACGCCTGGCGCAGGACATCGCGACCATCACGCCGACCTCGATTCACCAGGGCGAGGGCATCAACCACTGGTTTCACGCGACCGAGGCGAATCGCGCCGCGTATCTGCCGCTCATGCTCACCGGCAACATCGGCAAGCCCGGTGCGGGCTGTCACGGCTGGGCAGGCAATTACAAGGCCGCGCTCTTCCAGGGCAGCAAGCTGACCGGCCACGGATTCAAAGGCTGGATCGCCGAGGACCCGTTCGAGCAAAACCTCGACCCCAAGGCGCATGGCCGGGATGTCCACGCGCACGCCTACACGAAGGATGAAGAGCCGGCGTATTGGAATCACGGCGATCGCCCGCTCATCGTCAACACGCCCAAGGAAGGCCGCAAGGTGTTCACCGGCAAGTCGCACATGCCGTCGCCCACCAAGGCGATCTTCACCACGAACGTCAACCTGATCAACAACGCCAAGTGGGCGTATGCGATGATCAAGAACGTCAACCCGAACGTGGAGTTGATCGTGACCATGGACACGCAGATGACGGCCAGCGTTGAGTACTCCGATTTTGGACTGCCAGCCAATTCCTGGGTCGAGTTCGAGGATTTGGAGGTCACGGCGAGTTGCTCGAATCCGTTCCTCCAAATCTGGAAGGGCGGCATCAAACCGCTCTACGATTCGAAGGACGACCTTTCGATTCTCGCCGGCATCGCCGCCGCGCTCGGAAAAGTCACCGGTGACAAGCGCTTCTACACGCATTTCAAATTCGAGCACGAGGGCAAACGCAAAATCTACCTCCAGCGGCTGCTTGATACCTGCACCACCACGGCGGGCTATCAGGTGGATGACATCATGGCCGGCAAATACGGCCCGCCCGGTGGCGCATTGATGCTGTTCCGCAGTTACCCGCGCATTCCGTTCTATGAGCAGGTGCATGACAATTATCCGTTCCACACGGACACCGGTCGGATGAACTCCTACTCGGATGATCCGACGGCGCTGGATTGCGGCGAAAACTTCATCGTGCATCGCGAAGGGCCGGAGGCCACGCCCTATCTGCCCAACGTCATCGTCAGCACGAATCCGCTCGTGCGCCCGAACGATTACGGCATTCCGCTCGATGCCGAGCATTGGGACGAACGCACCGTGCGGAACGTGAAGTTGAGCTGGGCGGACACGAAGAACTCAAAGAATTTCCTCTGGGAGAAGGGATTCCAGTTCTACTGCCTCACGCCCAAGTCGCGCCACAGCGTCCACTCCTCGTGGGCGAACGTGGACTGGCATCTCATCTGGAACTCGAACTTCGGCGACCCGTATCGCGTGGACAAACGCCTGCCGAACGTGGGCGAGCACCAAATCCACATGAACCCGCAGGCCGCCCGCGACCTCGGCATCAACGACGGCGATTACGTCTATGTGGACGCGAACCCCGCCGACCGTCCGTATCTTGGCGCGACGCCGAGCGATCCGTTCTACAAGGTCAGCCGCCTCATGCTGCGGCTCACCTACAACGCCGCGTATCCCTACAACGTGGTGATGATGAAACACGGCTCATTCATCGCGACGGAGAAAACCGTGAAGGCGCAGCAGACCCGCCCCGATGGCTTGTCGCTCACCGAGGAAGGCTACATCTCGAACTTCCGTTTCGGCTCCCAGCAATCCGTCACGCGCAACTGGCACATGCCGATGCACCAGACCGACACGCTGTTCCACAAATCGAAGGCGTATATGAGCTTCCTGTTTGGTGGCGAGGCGGACAACCACGCCGTCAACACCGTGCCGAAGGAATGTCTGATCCGCATCACGAAGGCGGAGGACGGCGGGCTGGGCGGCAAAGGCCCGTGGAAACCCGGCCTCAACGGCATGGCCCCCGATGCCGAGAACGACAAGATGAAGAAATACATTGCCGGCAATTTCAGCGGCAAGGGCGAGGGCGGCGGCGGCGGGACGTTTGAGTGAAATGAAAACTCCAAGCACCAACATCCAAGCTCCAAACTTCAAGAGCGGGCGAAGCGATCTGGAGATTTGGAGCTTGGGATTTGGTGTCTCCCTGGAGCTTGGTGCTTGGAGTTTGGAACTTTGATTTTATGCCCAAAGACGAATTTGATTTTGAAGATCCGTTTGAACTGAACGGCATGGCGTTCATGACGCACGAGGACACCACGCACGACATGGCCGAGACGTTCATCGAGGAGTTCATGCGCATGGGCTATGGCCACAAGCAAATCCTCGCGCTGTTCCGCAACCCGCATTACCTCGGACCGAACATGGCGCTGGAGAAGCGCGGCGAACCATTCATTCGTGATCTCATTACCGAAATCTTCGCGCGCTGGGGCAAAGCGGTGACGTGGTCGAGCGTTACGCCAAATCCCCTCACCCCGGCCCTCTCCCCTTCGGAAGGGGAGAGGGAGAATCGTTCGCCGTTTCCCCGCGCATCAGTGGCGGCGGGTTCCATGAGCGTATCCGGGTTTCCAAAAACACCCTTTTTGCAGCCCCCTCCCCCCCGTGGAGGAGGAGAGGGTCAGGGTGAGGGGGCGCACGGCAGGCCGGCAAGCGCCCCCGTGGCGCAGACCTCCAAGTCTGCCGTAGCGCCGATTTCCAAATCGGCCAGGCGCGGGCAGGTCGAGACGCACGCAGGTTTGGAAACCTGCGCTCCGTCAGGTTCGGAAACCGACGCCACTGAATTAACCGATCCCACCGGCGCACCCATTCCTGACTACACCGTCTGACCGATGTCCCCCTTCACCCATTTAACGAATCACCAACCATGAGCAACGTCTTCAACTGGCAACTCGGTCGCGAGATGGAATACCCGTACGAAGCGGCGTATCCCGACCAGCAGTTCGCTTTCATCTTCAACACCAACCGCTGCATCGGCTGCCAGACCTGCACCATGGCCTGCAAGTCCACGTGGACGTTCTCCAAGGGCCAGGAATACATGTGGTGGAACAACGTCGAAACCAAACCCTACGGCGGCTACCCGCATCATTGGGACGTGAAGACGCTCGACCTGCTGGAGCAGGCGAACCCCGGCGGCCAGAATTGGGGCGGCAAACCCGAGGACGTCAAAGCGCCGTACGGCCAGTTCAACGGTAAAACCATTTTTGAAGCGGCAAAATCTTTCATCGGCCCGGAAGGGGCGAACCGCGCGCTCGGCTATCTGCCCACCGACGAGGAATGGTCCGCGCCGAATCGCTACGAGGATCATCCCGTCGGCAACGAGAAGGGCGTGAAGGGCCAATACTTCCAGGGCGGCGAACTGTTGCCCGAACACAAGACGTGGTTCTTCTACCTCGCGCGCATCTGTAATCATTGCAGCTATCCCGCGTGCCTCGCCGCGTGCCCGCGCAACGCGATCTACAAGCGGCCTGAGGACGGCATTGTGCTGATTGACCAGGAACGTTGTCGCGGCTACCGCAAGTGCATGGAGGCCTGCCCCTACAAGAAGACGTATTACCGCGGCACCACGCGCACTACGGAGAAGTGCATCGGCTGTTTTCCGCGGGTGGAAGGCCGGGATCAAGCCGGGGGCGGTCTGCCGATGCAAACGCGTTGCATGGCCTCCTGCATCGGCCAGATTCGCTTGCAGGGGTTGATCGAATTAAATCCGGACGGAACATGGAAAGAAGCGCGCCACAACCCGCTATATTACCTCATTCACGTCGCGAAAGTCGCGCTGCCACTCTATCCGCAGTTCGGCACGGAGCCGAACGGCTATTACATCCCGCCGCGCTGGGTGTCGCGCCCGTATCTGCGACAGATGTTCGGCCCGGGCGTGGACGATGCCATTGAAAAGTATTCCGCGCCCGACCGCGAACTGCTGGCCGTGCTGCAATTGTTCGGCAAGGACCAGCGCATCTGCCATCGCTACGAAATCAAGGAAGGCCCGAAGGTGTTCGAAACCGAAGTGCGCGGCAAAAAGTTCGTGATGTATAACGACACCATCATCGGTTACGCGAAGGACGGCACGAAGATCATTGAGACCACCGTGGAAGAACCCCTGCACGTGCGGGACGCCAAACATGCCAACTCCATCTGAGCCTCGATTACGTGGCGAATGGGCCGCCAAGACCGACACCCCCCGGCGTTCGGTGTTTGGGAACTACCGCGCTGACTCACGTTCACCCCTCACCCCGGCCCTCTCCCCTTCGGAAGGGGAGAGGGAGAATCCTTCGCCGGCTCCTGGCAAAGTTGAGGCAGCAATTTCCACAAGCGACTCCAAGGTTTCTGAAAAGCGCGATTTGCCGTCCCCTCTCCCCCGCGGAGGGGGAGAGGGTCAGGGTGAGGGGGCAGCCCGTGCCAGGAGTCCGGACACACTCCAATCGTCCATTGACCTCGCCGTGGCGCGCTCGTTCATCCACCGCTTCCTGGCCATGGCCTACGAAGACCCGACGCCGGAAGCTTGGGCCTGGCTGTGCAACGAGGACAACCGGGAAAACCTGAGTACGGCAGTACGCGTCGTAGCGGCGTCTCGGCAGCGTGTCGCCCACTCAACCGCCTCGCTGGAAAGCTCGCTTCAATCCCTAACCGCGGCGCTCTGCCGGGACGCCGCTGCGGGATTTCGTGACGCCTACATCGCCACGTTCGGCCACGCGGCGCGCGGCGGCTGTCCGTTGAACGAAATCGAATACGGCGACATCAAGGCCGACCCACTGTTTCAGCCGCATCGCCTCGCCGACCTGGCCGCGTTTTATCGCGCGTTCGGCCTCGAAGTCGCCGCTGACGCGGGGGAACGACACGATCACCTCTGCCTCGAACTCGAATTCATGTGCGTACTGACAGCCAAGGAAGCCTACGCTTTGGCCCACCAACTCGAGGTTGAGCAGCTGGCACAAGGCCGGGACGCGCAAAAAAAATTCCTGCGGGAGCATCTCGGCCGCTGGACGCCGGCCTTCACCCGACGCCTGGCCGCCACCACCACCGAACCCGTCCTGCGTGCACTCGCCGGATTCACCCGCACTTTCGTCGAGACCGAATGTGCGCGCTTTGGCGTGTCGCCCGGGAGCGAGGATTTATTGTTGCGCCCCGTGGACGAATCCGCCGACCGCTTGTGTGACTCGTGCGGCCTCCGGGATCTGCCGCCCGGCGCGCGAACCCCCACTGCCTGAATCATGCAACTGCGCTACGACGAGGATTTCATCGAGACTGCGGTCTTCTGCCGCGCGCACAGCCCGCCCCCGTCCGGGCCGCCTGCCGGGGCGTCCCCCACCAACAGTTGTCGGCCGCCCGCACTGCAAATCGCCCGCTTCCATCGCGAGCGGGAGAAGTGTTATGACCTTCGCGATCCCGACGCGCGCCACGCCGCATTCTTCCAAGTGCATTTGGATTGGTTCCGTGAATGGCGGCTGGAACAGCCACTGACCGAGGTGGTTGAGGAATTTGTCCTCGTCCGCGGGCGCCTCACCACCCTGGCGGTGCGCAAAGCCACCGGGCGCCACGACGAAGGGGCGGAACTGTACGTCAACGAAACCGGTGAACGCACGGGGTTGCTGGCCCTGCGCCCGGAACGACTGCTGCATCGCGTCACCGTGCGTGATTTCCTCCGCCATGAATTCATGCACCTCCATGACATGCTTGATCCGGCGTTTGGTTACGCGCCGGCGCTGGATCTGCCCGGCCTCAATGCCGCCCAGAAGCGGCTGGCCCGCGAGCGTTATCGTCTGCTCTGGGACATCACGATTGATGGCCGTCTCGCGGCGGCCGGACACACCCCGGCCGCGACACGTGAGCAACACATGCTGGCCTTTGATCGGGGTTACTCGTTCTGGCCGGAGGCGCGCCGGGGCGAAACGCTGGACTCACTTTGGCGCTGTCCCGCCCCCCGTCATACCGACCTGCTCGCGCTGATTGCCGATCCGCGGGGGCTGCAGGACGCGGCCCGGCCCGCGCCGGGGGGCTCCTGTCCTTTGTGTGAGTTCCCGACCTTTCATTGGGCGGTTGCCGCAACCCTCGCGCCAGCCATGCTCCGGCGCATCCTGGCCGCGTTCCCGGCGTGGCAGCCGGAGCAGGGACTGTGCAGCCGATGTTTGGAAACCTACGAAGCGTCCGCCGCCCTGGAATTGGCCGCCGCGCAGTAATCCCCTGAGTCAGGTATGTTGCGCATTGAGCATCTATTTATTTCGCCCGGACACAACTTTTTCGGGCATCACGAACAACCGGCGGGGACGCACCCAATTGTCGCCGTCGAAAAAATCGAATGTGTGGCGGGCCGCGGCATCCGGGGCGACCGGTTTTTTGACTTCAAGGACGATTACAAGGGGCAGATCACGTTTTTTTCGATGGAGGTGCTGGAGGCCTTGCGGCGCGAGTTGAAGCTGCCGGACGCCCAGCCGCAGGCAACGCGCCGGAATGCCTTTGTGCGCGGCGCCGACCTGCCTTCCCTCGTGGGAAAGCAGTTTCAAGTTCAAGGCGTGCGCTTCGAGGGCGTCGAGGAAAGCAAGCCCTGCTACTGGATGAACCGCGCGCTTGGTCCTGGCGCGGAAGAGTGGCTGCGCGGCCGGGGTGGACTGCGTTGCCGGATTCTGACAAGTGGCGCGTTGCAGTGCGAGAGGTGAAATGGACGTCGCAGCCGTCATTCTGGCGGGAGGCGAATCCAGGCGCATGGGACGGGACAAGGCCTGGATTACCTTGGACGGCGTCCCCCTGCTGCCACTGGCGGTCGCAAAAGTCCGTGCGCTGGGGGTGGAGGAAATCATGATTTCGGGGCGCGCCGGCGAAGACTACTCGGCCTTGCGCTGTCCGGTCTTGTTTGATCTAGCGCCGGGCTTCGGTCCATTGGGCGGAATTGAGCGGGCATTGCACCAGTGCGCGTCGCCGTTATTGCTGGTGCTTGCGGTGGACATGCCGCGAATGAGCGTGGGCTATTTGCAGAATCTGGTGTCGCATTGTGACCCCCGGACCGGAGTCGTGCCCAGACTGCATCATCAATTGGAACCGCTGGCCGCCATCTATCCGAAACGTTGCCACGCGCTCGCCGCAGCGGCCATCAGGCATTCATGCTGGGCGGCTCGGGATTTTGCCAAAGCTGCCCAGCGCGAGCGCGCAGTGCGGACTCTTCCAGTCGCGCCGGCGGAGGAACAAAACTTCCTCAACTGGAATGGCCCGGCGGATGTGGCCGCAGCAGGATGAAAATGAAATCGCCGGCCGCCCACGACAAAACGCGCCGCAGTATGCGGTTCCCGATGCGCCGGCGTGAGCGCGGCGATGCGCTTTCAGTCCATAATTGAGCGTGCAATGGGCGGGATTTTTTCCGACACTCAGGGGATGGGACGCAACCAGCAACACACCCGGCGATTGGCGGCGGAACGTGCTCCAATCCCGCCGCTGGCCCGGGCACCGTTTGCGTCCGGAACTGCCGCCCGTTCCTCCGCAACCCTCCACCGCCCCCGGCCATGCCACCGCTGACCGTCAATATGCCGCCGCTGGCCCGCTTCCAGAAGCTCGACGTCAACCAGTTCCAGGTCATGGGCCTCGAACCGTGCGCGATCATTTTCGCCAAGGTGGCGGAACTGCGCCCCGGCGAAGGCCTGTTGATCACCGCCTCGTTTCTGCCGTCGCCCTTGATTGAAAAATTGCAGGGCGAAGGATTCGTCTCCAGGGTCGAACGTGGCGCCGGGCGGAACTGGCGCGTGTATCTCTGGCCGGACCCCACAAAGACGAGCGCCGGACCATGACCGCCCTGACCGAACTCAAGACCCTGGCGCTCGTGAACGTGTTGCGGAGCTGTCAACTCTTTACCGGACTGCCCCTGACCGATCTGCAGAGCGTGGCCGCAGTTTCCACGATCAAGGCGCTGCGCAAAGGCGAGTATCTGTTCCGCGAAGGCACACCCGCGCACGGATTCTACGTCGTGCAGACCGGCGCCATCAACGTGCATCGCGTCAGTGCGACCGGCAAGGAACAGATCATTCACGTTTTCCGCCCCGGCGAATCCTTTGCCGAAGTGTCGCTCGCCTCGGAGCAGGGTTATCCCGCCGACGCCCGGGCGCTCGAACAATCTCAAGTGGTGCTGGTGCAAAAGGCCGGAATCATCGCCCTGCTGAAACAGCAACCCACCCTCGCGCTGCGCATGCTGGGCGCGATGAGCGGTCATTTGCGCGTGCTGGTCGGCCAGCTGGAGGATCTGACCATGAAGGATGTCGAAACGCGCCTGGCCAACTGGCTCGTAAAACGATGCCCCGACCGCGAGGACCTCCAGCCAGTGCCCATCCAGCTGCCCATGGCAAAACGCGTGCTGGCGGCGGAACTGGGCACGGTCAGCGAAACCTTTTCACGTACGCTGGCCAAGTTCCGGGAACTGCGCCTGGTGTCCGTCAAAGGCGCAACCATCACGGTGCTGGCCCCGGCAAAATTGAACGCGCTGCTGCGGCGCAACCTGGGCGAATGAAGTTGTGGACTCCAACCTTGTGCCCGGAACCGGCCGGTCCATCAACCGCGCTGGAAGGGGACGCACCGCAAGGCGATCATGGGTGACGCGACCACGATGGAGGACATGAGCGAACCGACGCACATCCAGATGCTCGTTCTGCCGGCAGTGGTTGGCCTGATCGCGTTTCTATATTCCTCGGTGGGCCACGGCGGGGCGACCGGCTATCTGGCGGCAGCCGCATTGCTGGGTTTCCCCCCTGCCGTGGCCCGCCCCGGCGCGTTGTGGTTGAATTGTATCGTCGCCGGCATCGCCTTTTTCCGCTTCAGTCGCGCGGGTTTTTTCGATCGCAAAATCTTCTGGTCGCTCGCCGTGGTCTCGATTCCCGCGGCCTGGTTGGGCAGCCGCCTGCATCTGGAAGGTCGCGGCTACGCTTACACCCTGGGTGGTGCCCTCTTTACCGCAGGGTGGTTTCTGGGTTGGGGCGGGCGGGAAACCGCCGAAGACCAGCCCCGCCCCATTGCGTTGCCAGTCGCGCTGGCGACCGGTGGCGGTCTCGGGTTTCTGGCGGGCGTCACGGGGCTCGGTGGAGGGGTGTTTCTGACACCGCTGCTGATTTTCCTCCAGTGGGCCCCCGCCAAGGTGGCGGGCGGCGTTTCCGCGCTGTTCATCGTGGTCACCTCCAGCGCCGGTCTGGCCGGTCTCGGGGCCGGGGCCTTGATCTGGCACCCGTTCTTCATCAGTGCCGTCACGTTGGGAGCCATGGGCGCCTTGCTGGGCACGTACTATGGCGTGAAGCGCTGGCGGCCGCTGGTTTTTCGCCGGACCCTGGCAATCGTGCTGTGGATCGTTTCCGCAAAACTCTTTCTAACCGGTAAATGACATGCGCATTCTTTTCTTTGCCCAGCTCAAGGACATCACCCGTTGCGCGGAAATGCAGCTGACTTGCGCCGAAACAGATGCCGACGGTCTCTGGCGCGCCGTGCTGGCGGCGCATCCCGGTCTGGAACCCCACCGCGGCTCGATACGGCTGGCGAAAAACGCCGAGTACGCCGCGCCCGATGCCCGGTTCACGGAGGCCGACGAAATCGCGTTGATTCCGCCCGTGTCCGGCGGTTGAAATTTGCGCTCATGCACATTGAAATCCAACTGACCCGCGAACCGATCCCGGACCACTGGCCACCGCCGGCCGGCGCCCGGATGGGCGCCTGGGCGGAATTCCGCGGGGTCGTGCGCGGGGAGGAAAACGGCGCATCCATTGCCGCGCTGGAGTACGAGGCGTATGAGCCGATGGCCGAACGTGAAATCCGCCGATCACTGCTGGACCTTGCGGCCACCTGGCCCTGTCTGGCGGCACAGGTGATTCATCGCCTCGGGGTGGTGGCCGTGGGCGCCACCGCCATTTACGTCGGCGTGGCCGCCACGCATCGCGCGGAAGCTTTCGCGCTCCTGGCCGGGTTTCTGAATCGCCTGAAACAGGACGTGCCCATCTGGAAACGCCGCGCGCTGCCCGAAGTGGAGCCGCCGTCACCACGCAAGATACAGCCGGCGCTCCCCCCGGAGGCCGGCTCAGCGGTCACCGCAATTTTGCAGCGGCTCCGCCAGCTCTGCCCGCCCTTGGAGACGGAACGCGTTCCACTGCACGCGGCGCGTGGGCGCGTCCTGCGGGAAACGGTCGATGCGCCCGAAGATCAGCCGGCGTGCGATCGCTCGGCGGTGGATGGCTATGCGGTGCGGCTGGATGATGCGTCCGGAACTTTCCAGATCGTGGATGAAATCCGGGCGGGGGATTGGAAACCGCGCGAGCTGCATCCCGGTCAAGCAGTCCGCATCGCCACCGGCGGGGCATTGCCCTGCGCGAATCTGCAAGTGGTGATGAGGGAAGCCGCCGAAGTGCGGGGCCCTGTGCTGCGCGTTCGGCAGCGCGATGCGGAACGCCACATTCGTTTTCGGGGCGAAGCGGCCGGAAAGGGTCAACCCCTGTTGCAGGCCGGCACCGTTCTCTCGGCGGGAGCGTTGGGCCTGCTGGCCAGCGTCGGCGGAGTGCGACCGCGGGTGACACGGCTGCCGCGGGCGTTGCACCTGGCCACCGGAAATGAAATCGTCGCACCGGACCAGGTTCCCGCACCCGGCCAGATTCGTGACTCGAATTCCACCCTGGTGCGCGAGTTTCTGGGTCAATGGAACATGGCGCCCGGGCAGCGCCGGCTGGCCGAAGACGAGGCCCGGCTGGCCGCGGAGTTGCAACAACTGGACCCCGCACTTGACTTGCTGCTGATCTCGGGCGGCGCGAGCGTGGGCGAACACGATTTCACCCGCCGTCTGCTGGCCGGTGCCGGCTTTGAAATCCACATCCACAAGGCCAACGCCCGCCCGGGGAAACCGCTCATCGTGGCGCAACGCGGCCGCACCCTCGCCCTGGGCCTGCCCGGGAATCCGCTGGCACATTTTGTTTGCCTGAACCTGTATGTGCGAACCGCATTGGCGCATTGGTCCGGCGCGGCGCAACCGCCCGGATTCCAGACGGGCCGCCTGACGACGGACTTGCACTCCGACGGCCAGGCACGGGAAACTTTCTGGCCCGCGCGGTGGCGCCAGGCCGCCGGCGCCGCCACCTTGACTCCGCTGCGTTGGAGCAGTTCGGGTGATCTTACGGCGCTGGCGGAGGCCAACGCGTTGCTGCGCATTGCCGGCGGAACGGGACAACTGCCGTCCGGGAGCGTGGTGGAGTTCTGGCCCTGCCAGGAATGACATGAAAACCTTTTCGCATTTGGATGGCCGGGGGGCGGCGCACATGGTGAACGTGGGCGCAAAACCGGCACAACGCCGCCGCGCCACGGCGGAGGCGACCTTGATTTGCCAGCCCGCCACCATCCGGGCCCTGCGGCGCAAGGCGCTTCCCAAAGGCGATGTGCTCACCGTGGCGCAAATTGCCGGGATCCAGGCAGCCAAGCGCACCGCGGAATTGATCCCGCTCTGCCATCCGTTGGCCTTGTGTCATGTGGCCATAAATTTTAAAGTGCTCCGCGACCGGGTCCGGTTGGAATGTGTCACTGAAACCCAGGCTTCCACGGGAGTGGAAATGGAGGCATTGACCGGCGCGAGTGTCGCGGCATTGGCCCTTTATGACATGTGCAAGGCCGTGGACCAAACCATGCGCATCACCGCGGTGCGCGTCACAAAAAAGGTGAAGGCATGAAAATCGGACGCGTGACCATCAGTGATCGAGCCAGTACCGGTGTTTACCCCGATCGCAGCGGTCCGGAAATTGAGGCCGTCCTGCGCGGTATCCTGTCGGAAGCGCAATTTCACGCGGAGATCGTCCCCGATGAACGGGAAGCCATCTGCGCCGCTCTGCGTCGCTTCACCGATGCCGTCGGTTGCGATCTCGTCGTGACCACGGGGGGAACGGGCATCACGCCGAGGGATGTGACCCCGGAGGCCACGCGTTCGGTGCTGGACCGGGAACTGCCCGGCTTCGGCGAAGCCATGCGGATGGGATCATTTGCCAAAGTCAAAACCGCCATCCTCTCCCGCGCCATCGCCGGCACGCGCGGCCGCAGTTTGATCCTCAACCTGCCCGGCAAACCCAGCGCCGTGCGCGAGTGCCTGGAAATTCTGGCCCCGGCGCTCACGGAAGCGCTGGCGCTGTTGCGCGAAGGTGAAGCGCATGTTTGCGCCCCGACCTGATGAAGCGTATGGACCCGTTTGGCCGCACCATTGACTACCTCCGCATCTCGGTCACCGACCGTTGCAACGAACGTTGCCTTTATTGCATGCCCGAGGGCTACAAAGGCTGGGAGCAGAAACCGGATCATTTGAGCCATGCGGAAATCCTGCGCGTGGTCCGGGTGGCCGCCGGCCTGGGATTCCGCAAGTTCCGGCTGACCGGCGGCGAACCCCTGGTGCGCGCGGACCTGACGGACATCGTGCGGGGCATGGCGGCCATCAGCGGTGTGGAACACATTGGCCTTTCCACAAATGGCACCAGGCTCGCCGCGCTCGCATCCTCCCTGCGCCACGCCGGTGTGCAAACCGTAAACGTCAGCCTGGACACGCTGGACCCGGCGCTCTACCACCGGATCACCGGAGGTGATGTCCATCGGGTTCTGGCGGGCATTCACGCGGCGGTTCAAGCCGGTTTCACCTGCGTAAAACTCAACCAGGTGCTGATGCGCGGCGTGAACGAGCAGGAAATCTGGCCGCTCGTCCTGTTCGCCGCCGAGTACGGACTGCCGCTCCGCCTGATCGAGCTGATGCCGCTCACGCGCACCGCGGTGCTGACGGAGAAAAATTTTCTGAGTGTCGGCGAAGCCATGACCCTCCTGCGGCAACATGACGAATTGATTCCCCAACCAGATTGGCGGCTGGGATTCGGCCCGGCCAGATATTATCGGCTCAAACGCACCGGCGCGCGGGTGGGTTTCATCGGGGCCATGACCAACCTGCACTTTTGTGAATCCTGCAACAAAATGCGCCTGACCGCCGACGGCAAAATCCGTCCCTGCCTGGGCGATCATGGCGAGATTGATCTGCGCGCCACACTGCGCGCCACCGCCGATGATGCCGCGGTGCGCGACCGGTTTTTGCTCGCCCTGCAACGCAAACCGTTCGAGCACACCTTCCGGGGCGCCTACCAACCGTGCCGTCCCATGACCGCCATTGGCGGATGAACCGGCATCTCCATGGTTGGCAACAACCGCTTCCGGACGGCCGCTTAACAACCCGGCCGCTGAGCACGACGACCCGGCGGCGCCGCGCGCGACGCCCAAGTCCGCCACCGCGGCGTTCCAAATCCCACGCCTTGACATCGTACGCTTCCCCGGCGTCGTCAGCAGCGCTGCAGCCAGGCTGAAATCATCCGATGGTGATGGCTGCGGCTGCCACCCGCGCGCTGGTGCACGCGATATGTTTCGTTGGAGCCGTCAACCGTTTCTGCCGCCGTGATCCGGACATGAACAAAACGACACCGCACCTCCTGCGCGCGCCGGGTGCGGAACAATCCCGCCAGGAAATTTTTCCGGACCGCTTGTTCTCGCCGTAATCTTCCCGGTTGGCACGCCACCACTCAACATCTGCATGTGTGCGCAGAAAACCTCCCGCTGGATCAGTCAAAAAACGTGACCCCGAGGGCCGATGAATACGCGGGGAGCGCGATTATTCGGCGGCCAGCAGAGGCCCGGGGATCACCCGATAGAACCGTTGCGGCAGGCTGTCGGCGTCGGGATCAACAAAGTGTATCGCGCCGTCGGTCACGCTGTTGGTGACAAGCACCGTCCAGTCCACCAGATTGGTGGAGCCCTCGATCCGGAACCACTCGCCATTGCTGCCGGGTCGGGTCAGGTGAAAACAGCGATCCGGCAAGCGTCCAACACTCGAACGCAACCGGCCGGGCGGGCCGTTATTTATACCTCCGAAGCCGGATGGCTCACTGCACGCACCATCTCTCTGGCAGCAACACCATTCTCGCGAATCTTCCGCCAACCATGGAAAGCAATCACGCCGGGAACACAACGCGCGGTGCCGGCTGGAAGCGCCACATTCAGCTTCCAGAACACAGGCAAGAGTTGGACCGTGGAAATTGGTTTTGCCGGAGGAATACGCGCTGACGCGTGGTCCATTGTTCCCGCACACTCCAGATGGCCGGACGGCATCGGGGGCCGCTGCCGGGGGAGATCAGCTCCACAGTTTTTCCGGATACACGCCTTGCTCAATCAATTTGCGGATGTCGGCAACCACGCGCGGGCGATCCTCCCGATACGTGACGCCAAACCATGAGGCGGTGGAGCGCAGGACGCGACAGCGCGCCTGACCGCGGCGAATGAGCTGCCCCACGGTCATGGGAATATAGCATTCGGCCTTTTCCGTGGTGCCGCTGACCTTCAGGAACTCCGTAAACTCGCGTTGCAGGTGCGGGAAGATGGTCGGAGTGAATCCCCACATGTTCATGGAAACCGGCTCATCGCCGGTGTAGCGGGTGACGGTGCCGTCGGGCGCAATGGATTTGGCGCCGGCACCATCGCGTTCCACCCGGGTGAGCTCAATGATGCTTTGGAGGTAGTGCGCGGCATCCACTTCACACACGCCGCGCGCCACGCTGCCAAAATCCGAGAGCGTATTGCGCAGGATGAATCCCACCATTGAATAATCCGGACCGCCCGACTGCAATTGGCGCGCGAGCACTTGAAAGGAATCCGCGCCATAAAAATCATCCGCGTTGATGGCCGCGAAGGGTTCCTGGATGACCGGTTCGGCCATCAAAATCGCCTGGGTGGTTCCCCAGGGCTTGGTCCGGCCCGGCGGCACACCAAAGCCGGCGGGTAAGCGGGTCAATTCCTGGAACACATACTCCACCGGAAGGCGTGGTTCGAAGCGCGCGCCCACCACTTCCCTGAATTGCGCCTCCAAATCCTTGCGGATGACAAAAACCAGTTTGCCAAAACCGGCGCGCAGTGCGTCAAAGATCGAATAGTCGATAATGGTTTCCCCCTGCGGGCCGACGGGGTCGATCTGTTTGAGACCGCCGTAACGGCTGCCCATGCCAGCGGCGAGAACGAGTAAAGTAGGTTTCATCATGCCACAAATATCTTGGTTGTTCGCTAAACGCGCCCAGACCGCAGCTTAAACAGAGCCAGAAGGAATGAACAGTTGCAAATCCGATGGAGACGCGCCCGGAAACGGCAGACAAACTGCTGAAAACAGCACGATGACGCGAAATTTTCACATGGCGAGCAGGTCTGTTTAACGCTAGAATACTGGCGATGAACGAGTTGGACCACAAATTACGAGTCTTGTTTGTGTGCACCCAAAACAAGGTGCGCAGTCTGACCGCGGAACATCTGTACAGCGTACGCCCCGATTTGAAGGTGAAATCCTGCGGGACCGCAAATTTTGCCGCCAATCAGCTTACGCCCGAATTGATGCAATGGGCGGAGATCATTTTCGTCTTCGACCAATCACAAGTGGACGCTATTGATCAACGTTTCGATTTGAAATCGCTCGACAAACCGGTGGTGAATCTGGGCATGGCGGACATCTACAAATACAAGAGCGACGCCTTGGTGCTGAAACTGGTGGCCAGACTGGACCCCTACCTCGGCCGCCCGAATGCCTCCCGGTGTCCTCGTCATGCGGTGCGCCGTCTGGAAAAACTGATGGCCGCCAAGAAACCGGCGGCCCCCTCCGACACGGTGATGGACAAATTTTTGTCCGCAGTCGGCGTCCGGCGCAAGCGTGCGTTGCTGGTAAAATCCGGCGGATCGAACGCTTGACAAATTTTCCAGAAACGCTCCGGTTTCCTAATAAAAACTTCCAAAATCTTCTTGCGTGGCGGCACCGAAAGTCTTTAATTCGCATCTGTCGAGTGACTTTTGAACACACAATCGAATCAAATTAACTAACCACGAATATGGCTAAAGCATTGTCCAAATCCCAAATCGCAGCCGAGCTCGCCGAGCGGTCCGGTCTCAAGAAAAAGCAAGCGTCTGAGATCCTCGAAATCATCGCCGACCTCGCTTACAAAAACGCCAAGAACTCCTTTACCCTGCCCGGCATTGGCAAACTGGTTCTGGTGAACCGCAAGGCGCGACAGGGCCGGAATCCCGCCACGGGCGAAACCATCCAAATCCCCGCCAAGAAGGTCGTGAAGTTCCGCGTGGCCAAAGCCTGCAAGGACGCCATCCTCGGCGCGAAGTAAGCAATCGTTCAAATCAGATAACTTTTCCTCAGCCCTCCGGTGCCCCGGAGGGCTTTTTCTTTGGACGCATCGCTCCGGGGTTTTGCCACCGTCGCGCTTGACCCTGTCGGGATGCCGAACTAGCCTTCCGACATGGCGCACAGCGGCAAACCCACCAAAAAGAAAGCCCTCCTGTTGGGGGTGGGGCTGGATTCGGACGGACACAAACGCATCACCCGGGGACCCAATTTTGCCCTGATCGGCGGGTCGAAGGATACGCATGAGCAAATGACGGAGACCGCCATCAAAATCAATGAAAAGCTCAAGCAATCCGGCAAACCGCTGGAGCGCATCAGTCGTGAAGAATTTGACGACATCGCGCACGCGGTGGGCTTGAAACGGCACGCACCGGAAACGAATTGAGCCATGTCCCCGACTCCCGCAGAGGTTTCCAGCAATTACCTGCCGGTGTTGGGGCTGGCGGTGGCGGCGGCACTCTGCGCCTGTACGCCATTGTGGCTGGGACGATTATGGGCGCGGTACTTTTCGCCCGGCAAACCGGGCGCGGACAAACTCGCCACCTACGAATGCGGGCTGGAATCCAAGGGTGATGCCTGGATCCATTTCAAGTCCGGGTATTATCTGTACGCCATCATCTTTCTGATCTTTGATGTCGAGGCCGTGTTCCTGCTCCCGTTTGCCGTGATCTTCACCGGGCTGGGCGCGGGAGCATTCGTGTCGCTGCTGGTATTTTTGCTGCTGCTGGCCGCCGGATTGCTTTGGGCCTGGCGAAAGGGAATTCTGAACTGGGCGGGCGACCCGGCGCGGGCCAGCTTCCGCGGGGAACTGTCAGCCCTCCCTCCCCTTGACTGACGCTTCATGTGCCAATGATGGATGCAGGCCTGAAAAGCGAGTTGCAAAAGCAGGGAGTTTTCACAACGACTTTGGAAAGTCTTTACAACTGGGGCCGCCGCAACTCCATCTGGCCGCTGCAATTTGGCCTGGCCTGTTGTGCCATCGAAATGATCGCCACCACCATGGCGCGTTATGATTTGGCGCGCTTTGGGGCCGAAGTCTTCCGCCCTTCCCCGCGGCAGGCCGACTTGATGATCGTGGCCGGCACCGTCACGAAAAAGATGGCGCCCCAGGTGGTGCGGCTGTACAACCAAATGGCCGAGCCAAAGTACGTGATTGCCATGGGGGCGTGCGCCATCTCCGGCGGTCCGTTCAAGCAGGGTTACAACGTGCTCAAAGGCATTGACCGGTTTATTCCCGTGGATGTTCACATTCCCGGGTGTCCGCCGCGGCCGGAAGCGCTGATCCATGCGTTCATGACCTTGCAACAGCAGATCGCCGCCCAGGAATTAACCGGCCCGCGACGCCCCCGCCATTTGCAACCGGAGCTGCCCAGCGAGTTTCCGGTGCCGCGATACGGCGATCACGATCTGGTGCCCCCCAAAAATCCTGACCGCTGGACGGCGCCGGCAATTTCCCGCAGCAACTCATGAGGTCATTATCCGGCGGAACCCGCGGCACGGACGATCACGCCGCCCGTGCGCGCGCACCTTTGCCCCTGTGCCGGCTGGGCACGCCAGCCGGAGTGGGAGGGGCCGATTACCAGTGGAACTGGCGGCCGCCGCACTGGCTTTGCATGAACCAAGTATGTTTTCACTGGAAGAAATAAAATCCCGGCTGGAGGCCGCCATCCCAACCGCCCGGCTGGAAATCGTGGCCAACCCATCCCCTTCCGGCCAGCACTCGTTGCGGGTGGATCGGGATTCCGCCGTGGCGGTCGCCCGCCTGCTGCGCGACCATGCCGAGCTGCGATTTGACTATTGCTCGAACGTCACGGGGGTGGACTGGCTTGCCGCCGAATGGACGGAAAAGGTCAAGATCAAACAACCGGTGGAGGGAGGCGAACAAGAAATCGAGGCAACACGGACCGCCCGGCGGCCGGCGCACCTGGAGGTGGTGTATCACCTGTATTCCATGGAGCATCGCCAGGGACCGCTCATCCTGCGGTTGTGCACCGGGGATCGGACGGCAGACTCGCATCTCCCTTCTCTGACACCCATCTGGCGCAGTTGCGAATTCCAGGAGCGCGAAGTGTTCGACTTGTTCGGCGTCCACTTCGATGGTCACCCGGATTTGCGGCGCATTTTCATGTGGGACGAGTTCAAGGACTTTCCCATGCGGAAAGATTACGTTGAACCGGACGATTACGAATACGAGCCAACCCCGCATGACGAGGTGTTGGCCAAGGCCCGGAAACATCAATTGCCGGAGGCGCCAACATGAAGCCCGAAGTCGAAACGACTGTCCCCCGGGTGGAGCTGCGGCCAAAGGACGCCGCCGCCGGACAGTGGCTCGAAGTGGCGATGGGGCCGCACCATCCTTCGACCCATGGCGTATTCCGCATGGATGTGGTGCTGGACGGCGAACGCATCGTCCAGTTGAAACCCGTGTTCGGTTACCTGCATCGCAACCATGAAAAACTCGGCGAGGGCATGAGCTATCTGGCGTCCATTCCTTACACGGACCGGCTGGATTATTTCTGCTCCCTGACGAACAACTGGGCGTACACCCTGGCGGTGGAAAAGCTGGCGGGCTTGACCGTGCCGGAACGCGCCGAATACATCCGCATCATCACCGCTGAACTCACGCGGTTGCAAAACCACGCCTGCCTCGCCGGGTTTCTGTTGCAGGACCTGGGCGCCACCGGCACCCCGTTGATGTATGCCTTTCGTGAACGCGAGAAGATTCTGGACTTGTTCGAGGCGTTGACCGGCGCCCGCATGATGTGCAATTACATGCGCTTCGGCGGCTGCCGCTGCGATCTGCCCGAAGACTGGGTGCCCCGGGCGAAAAAAGTCGTGGCGGAGACGCCGCGCTTCATTGACGAATTCGAAAACCTGCTCGCCACGAACGAAATCCTGCTCGCCCGCACTCAAGGCGTCGGCGCATTACCCGCGGCGCTGGCGGTCAATGCGGGCATCACCGGGCCGATGCTGCGCGCTTCGGGAGTCAATTACGATTTGCGCAAGGTGGACCGCTACGGCCTGTATGACCGGTTCGCGTTCAAGGTCCCGCTGGGCGCGCACGGGGACACTTACGACCGCTACTTCGTGCGCATGCTGGAGATGCGTGAATCGGTGAAAATTCTGGAACAGGCGCTGGCCACCATCCCCGACGGCCCGATCATCGACCCGAAAACCAGATTGCGCGGTTTTCGTCCCAAAGGAGGAGAAGCGTATGGACGCATCGAGGCCCCCAAGGGGGAACTCGGTTTTTATCTCATCAGCGATGGCGGGCCGAATCCTTACCGCTACCGGATCCGCCCCCCCAGCCTGATCAATCTCACCGTCCTCGAGGACCTGTGTCGGGGACACACCGTGGCGGACGCCGTCGCCATCCTGGGCAGTGTGGATATTGTCCTCGGTGAAGTGGATCGTTAGACTATGGCGATGCTAAACACGAAGCTCTGGCTGCTGCAACGCGGCTTGAATTCTGATTCTGCGCAGAAACGCCTGGAAATGGTGCAGCGCATCCGCGCGCTCAAGGATCCTGCGGCCGTCCAGGTGCTGATGGACGCCTTGCGCGATCCGGAGGCCGCAGTGCGGGCGGAAATCGTGGCGGCCCTGGGTGACTTCGAGGGCACCATCGCGCTGAAACCCCTGATTGACGCGTTGCGCGATCCCAGTGACGCGGTGCAGGAGCTGGCGGCGCAGGCGTTGAAAAAAATCGGCAGCAAGACGGCGGTTGACGGACTGGTGGGGGCGCTCCTGCGCGGCACTCCGGGCGTGCAATATCACGTGGCGCAGGCCCTGCGGGCCTTGAATTGGACGCCGCGCACGGTCGTGGAGCAGATCCCATTTTTTATTGCTTGTGGCGATTTCAAGCGCGTCACCATGTTTGGCTCGATGGCCCTGGGTCCGTTGACCAGCGTGCTGCGGAGCGGCAGCTACGAACGGCGTGTTGCCGCCGCCACCGCCCTGGGGGAGCTGGGCGAAGCTGCCGGACTGAAACCGCTGCTGGACACGCTGAAAGATCCCGAACCGATGGTGCGCGTCGCCGTGATCAACAGTCTTGCGAGCATGGGCGACAAGCAAGCCGTGCCCGGGTTGCTTCTTCTGCTGCGCGACCGTGTGCGCAACGTGCGTGTGGCGGCGGTGGCTGCGCTGGGGCAGCTGGGCGACCGGCAGGCCGTGCCCCCACTTCTGTCACTGGCACACGATCACGACTGGGAGGTGCGGGCGGCGCTGGCCGAGGCCCTGGGGCGTTTGAACGACCGCACGGCCCGGCCCGCGGTCACGGAACTGCTCCAAGATCGCGATGCCGAAGTGCGCCAACACGCCGCCGACGCGCTGGGGTATCTCGGCGATGAAAGTTCCATGGACCGTTTGATTCTGGCGATGGTGGATGAGCACATGGGGGTGCGCCAGGCCGCCGCGCGCGCGCTGGCCTCGTTGGACCCCTACTGGGAACGACACCCCACGGCCAAGTCCCTGGTGCCGCAATTGCAGGAGGCCGTACGCCACCGCGAACCGGGCGTGCAGTTTGCCGCCGTGCAACTCATCCGCCGCATCACCGGCCGGCGCGGGAACGAACTGGCGCGCCCGCCCGGAGTGGTCGGCAGTGACATTACCGGCGATGCCGTGTTCGACGTGCTGCAAATCCTCCTGCGCGACAGCGATGCGGAAGTGCGGCTCGCCGCGGCGGAGGCGGTCATTCGGCTGAATCTGCCCGCGAGCATTCCCGCGTTACAATCTTTATTGAATGACAAGAACCGATGGGTTAAACAAACGGCTGACAAGGGATTATCCACGCTCATGGCCGGGCGCTGAATTTTCCCGGCAGCGGCAGTCAGGGTGATCGTGGAGAAATGCGCCTCCCTTTTTCCGCCCGCGCGCTCGAAACCAATGCGGATGGGTCAACCAGCAAAACGCCAACATGAGTGAGACGGGAACATCAGCCACCCCCTCCGGCGCAGTACGCCGGGTGCTGTTCGTGGACGACGAGGAGTTGTTTCTGGAAACCGTGCGCGAGCTGATGGGCGTGATGAGCCAGGGCCAATGGGAAATCCTCACCGCCACCAGCGCCAGCCAGGCCTTTGGGATGTTGCAAAAGCAGCCGGTGGATCTGGCGGTGATCGACATGCAGATGGGCGTCATGGACGGCTTGCAGATGCTGTCCCTGCTCAACCGGGGCTATCCCACCGTGCAAAAGGTCGTGTTGACGGGCTTTGTCACAGAGAAATACCGCACCGCCTGTCTCAGCAACGGGGCCGAGTTGTTCCTGCAAAAACCCACCAACCCTTCCGGCTGGCAAAGCCTTTATGGAATTCTCAATGAATTGCTGAAGCTGCATTCCGAGGAAGGTTTCCGCGGCGTCCTCCGACGCGTGGGCTTGCAGGACATCATCCAGATGGAATGCCTGGCCCGCAGCTCCTCGATTTTGGAAATCAGCCACGCCGGCGGGACCGGCAGAATTTTCATCGAGACCGGTCAGATCATTCATGCCGAGGTGGGGGCGCTCGCCGGCGAAGAGGCGTTCAATCATTTGCTGGCGCTGACCGGCGGCCAGTTCGTGCTGAAACCGTTCCACGATCCTCCCCAGCGTTCGATTGACGGACAATGGGAATTCCTGTTGATGGAAGCGGCGCGCAAAAGCGATGAAACCCGCGAGGCGCTGGCCGCCAGCGCACCCGGGGTGCCCGCGGCCGAACACATCACCGCCGAAGCGACCCAATTGGAGGCGGAACGGGCGGCAGACCCCTCCAAACAGAACATTGATTACTCGTACGGCAACGTGCCGGTTGTACCCCCCGGAGTCGCCACGCAGCCGCAAGTGGATGAGCTGCTGATCCTTTCCCACCAGGGCGAGATCGTCTACGAATGGCAGTGTCACAACCCGGATTTGTGGGTGAACTTTTTTGAATTCATTTCCCAACGTGGCCAGCGTCTGGCGCAACTGCTGCCACTGGGTGATTTCGACCGCCTGGAAATCCAGAGCGGCGGCGTCCGCGCAGTGGTGCTGCTGACGCCCAACCACGGAGCCATGGTAAAAACCCGGAAGGTGGCAGTCTGAAATGAGCGACGCCGGCAAGGAACGGATCCTGGAATGGCTGCGGGCCACCCCGCCGGGACGCGGCATGCTGGTGCGCGGCATCCGGTTTAACGACGCAACATTTTTTAGCGATGTGGATGCGCGGGAATTTCCGGTGTCAGCGCTGGAACAGGCCTGGCGCATTGTGGCCGATACGTTTCAGGTGCTCAGCGCGCAACGACTGCCGCCGATGCGGCTGAGTTGGACCCATGAACGCATCATCCTGTACTGCGCCCGCCGAGACGACGGCACCATTTTCGGAACGTTCGTCTCCCGCCGCGCGGCCGATTTCGACCTCAGCGCGTTGCACAAAATGTTGACCGACTTTCAGCAGCTCCGCGTGGACTGATCCGGGCAGGCACGAGGCCCCGGTGATCGTCTGCGGCAAGTGCATGATCCCCGGCGTGCCGCCCCGCTCCGTTCGCCGGACGCCGCCATCCCGCCAGCATGAATTTTGAGTTTGCCACCGCAACCAGGACTCTCTTCGGTCCCGGACAGCTTGCCGAACTGGGCCGGCTGGCCGCGGCGTTCGGCCCGCGGGCGTTGCTGGTGACCGGCGCCAGCTCGACGCCAGTCGAAAGGATTTTATCCATCCTGCAGCCGGCGGGCGTGCAGGCCGCCCTTTACCCCGTCGCCACCGAGCCCACACCAGCCCTCGTGGCGCAAGGACTGGAGCTGGCACGCACCGCGCACAGTGATCTGGTGATTGCCTGTGGCGGAGGCAGCGTCCTGGACGCGGGCAAGGCCATTGCCGCGTTGCTGGCCAACGGCGGAACGCCGCTGGATTACCTGGAAATCGTCGGGCTGGGGAGGAAATTGACGCAGCCGTCACGCCCCTGTCTGGCCATCCCCACCACGGCGGGCACGGGAGCCGAAGCCACCCGCAACGCGGTCCTGCGTGTGCCGGAGCGGCGGATCAAGGTGAGTCTGCGCAGCGCACTGATGTTGCCCACGGCAGCGTTGATTGATCCGGAACTGACCCATGGGCTGCCTCCCGCGCTGACCGCCAGCAGCGGAATGGATGCGTTGACTCAGCTCATCGAACCGCTGGTCTGTCGTCGCGCCAACCCCCTCACCGACGCGATATGCCGCCAGGGAATCGGGCTGGTGGCCAGGTCGTTGCGCCGGGCTTACCATCAGGGCGACGACGGTGCCGCCCGGAGTGATATGGCTCTCGCCGGCTGGCTGGGCGGCATGGCCCTGGCGAATGCCGGTCTCGGTGCCGTACACGGGCTGGCGGGCCCCCTGGGAGGCATGTTTCCAGCGCCACACGGCGCCCTCTGCGCCGCTTTGCTGCCGGCGGTGATGGCCGCCAATCTCGAGGCCTTGCGCCAAACCCCCGACGGCGAAGCGGCCTGCGCGCGGTACGATCAAGTGGCGCAGTTGTTGACTGGAAGCGCAGCGGCCCGGGCGGATGACGGCGTTGGGTGGGTGGCGGACCTGGTGGCCGAGCTGAAAATTCCTCCGCTGCGGAGTTACGGCGTCGATGCCGGTTGCTTTCCGGAATTGCTGGAAAAAGCCGCCACCGCCAGCAGCATGAAAGCCAATCCGATCGAATTAAGTCCGGAAGCGTTACGAGTCATCGTAACAGCCGCCATTTGAGCCCGCAGCCGGTTGCCCTAAAACCGCTGATTCCATGCGCTCGACCGATATTTTTCCAGAAGTTGGGCCGGCATGGGAGGAGGTGGCTTGGCGGGGATTGCCCCCCAGGCTTTGGCCAGCGCCCGTTTAATTTCAGCGGGCTGCGCCTGCAAATTGGTCACGAATTCGTCATGAGGACGGCTCGCGCGATAAGCAGGCTGATGCGATGGAAATTTCAGCAGCCGGTTCAACAGCCGGAGGTCAAATGCATAAAGGATCGTTCCGTGGAAGAGCAGAAATTGCTTTCGCCGGCGCTGGGAATTGCCGGAGAACTTTACTGCGCCAATCGCCAGATCCGTGTGCCCGCGCACCGCAATCTCGCCCGGCGACGCGGGAGGGCGTGGCAGGAGCGGGGTCAGGGCCGCCGCGTGGCGCGCCATGACAAACCGGTTCGTGCTGGTGATGTTCCGCGTCGGCCCGGCGGCGGTAATGCGCAGCGTGAGTGCGTAGTTGAGGCAGCCAGGGCCCTGGACGACGGTGCCGCCGCCAGAACAGCGTCGCAGCACGGGAATCCCCAGCGTTGCACAGGCGGCTGTGTTGACCTCGGACGCAATCCGATTGGCATAACCAACCACCACGAACGGCGTCGAAGATTCCCAAAAACGGAGCGCCTCCTCGCCCTGCTCCAGCTCCGCCGCTTCCAGCAACACCTCGTCCAGGGCCAGATTCTCAGCGGGCGACGGCAGGGAAAGATCCAGCAACCTCATGGCAGAAGAGTCAGCACCGGGGCAACCGGCACACGGGCCGTTGCTGAATTTGCGTAAATCTCATTGCGCGCGACGAAGTTAGTATCCGAACTTTTCCATAAAAGAAAGTGTTTCCCGGAACCCGCCGGACCACCCAGACACGGACGGTGCCGCCACCCCTGCTGCCGGAGGAATCCCCGTCGGAGAAATCCCATTGTCAACGCGGATGGGAATTGCGAAGCTGCCCGAGGGTGGATGGTTGGTTGGCCCGTCGAATTTACCGTGTGAAGGGAAAATCTGCCCTCCTCCCCTTCCCCTCGCCCTCCAACCCACCAGTCGGGAGTGGCGGCATGGGGTCATTTATCATGAAGAAGATCAAACTCATCTGGGACTTTCGCGGCCCGACAGCTCAGCAGACCGCCGCGCATCATGAACATCATATTGAAGAATTTCTGCAGGCCAACAAACTGCCCGCGGACCAGACCGGGGTGGAAACGCTCAATGCCCTGCACTCGATTTGTTTTGTGATCGTGGATGAAGCTCACCTGGCCCCCATCCGCAACACCCTGCGTCCGCACCGCGCCACCTGGCACGAACCCGCGTGACGAACGCCAGACTTGAAGCTGCGGGTGCGTTTTGGCAGCCGTTCCAGAGAGGCGGGCGTGAAGATGATGGCGTTACAGGCAAGATCACCCACGCGCCGGGCCGCCGCCGCGCGAGGTTTATGCAATCCGACTTGAGTGACCGTCCGTTTGTGGTTGTCTCCTTGGGGTCCGCGGAATACCGTTAATTGGTGAATCCGCAGGTATAGCCCCATGACAAGCACACGCAACACCATGCCCGATCCCGCGCCGCGAGAGGCCAAGTTCCCTGTGGTGACGACGCCCACCGCAACCCCGCGGAGGCCGGGGCGCGCCTTCACCCTGATCGAATTGTTGGTGGTGATCGCCATCATTGCCATACTCGCCGGAATGTTGTTGCCGGTGTTGGCCCAGGCCAAAGACAAGGGGCGGGCGGCGTTCTGTGCCAACAACGAGCGTCAACTGATGCTGGCGGCGCTCATGTACGAAGCGGATTTCAAGGTGCTGCCGCTGGGCTATACCGGCATGGACTGGCAATATCCTTTTGAGATGATCTGGTACCGGGTGTTGCCCACCTACCTCGGGCGGAAGGTGAACGCGGCGGGGATGCAGACCAACCGCGTGTTCCTTTGCCCGTCCAGTCCCGGTGGCGGATATTGGGGCTGGCTTTGTTACGCGCAGAGTTATCGGATCAACAATGTCCGGCTGGACATGGCGTCGCACCAAATCCAGCAACCCGCTGCCACCATCATGTATGGGGAAACCCAGGGCTACGACGCCCTGCTCTATCCCGACGTCAGCTCGATTGCCAATGTCTGTTATCGGCACAATGGCGGCAATGATCGCAGCGCCCTGTTTGACATGTACACCGGCACCAAATCTCCCAATCACAAAATGGGGCGCGCCAATGGCGTCTTTGTGGACGGCCATGTGGAGTCGCTCAAAAATGCACCCACCAACATCTTTGACATCGTCAAGGTGTACTAACTCCACCCCGCCCCGCGCAAACCACGTATGAACTACCCTCTATGGCTGGCGGGCGCTCTGGCCCTGGGTGTCGCCGGATTTTTTGTGCGCCGCCGGGCCGCCGGCATTGGACAGGGTTTGATAATATTGAGTTGCCTCAGCTTGGTGGGCGTGCTGCTTTGGCAGGTGCGCAGGACGCTGTTCACCGAAACCGTCCCTGCGCCCAACCGCCCGCTGGCTGTGGTCAGCTTCTTTCTGGCCAATCAGGTGCAGGAGGCGATTGCCGGGCAGCCGGGAACGATCGTCCTGGTGTTGCCTCCGGCCGGAGCGCTGGATACCGCGCAGGTGGAAGCCTATGTCAACGCCTTGCGAGCCCCCCTCTTGCGCGGACATCCCGAGTGGCAATTGGAAATCGCCCACTTGAACGCGCCGCCAAAAGCCGCCCGGGCCGGTCAAATCCCCCTGGCCGCGTACCAGCAACTGGTGGCGCAACATGCCACCGCCCTGGCATTTGTCGGACTGGCGCCCGTGCCGGCTGGTTGGGAAGCGCTGTTCGCCACCGGGACAAAGGTCACCACGCCCTGGTTCCTTTATGACCCGCAGGGCAGCACCCATTGGTTGGCCGCACTCAAACAAAACCAGGTGCGCTCAGTAATTGTGCCGCGCCCGGATGCCGACCCCGGTGCTGCGGCCAACGTGGCAGGAATGCCGGGTGAAATCTTTGACCGGTTTTACTTCCTGGTGACTCCGGCCAATGTGGATCAGCTCGCAGCGCGACTCGCCAGATAATCCGCCGGTGGGGCCGCGGCCGGAATGCTACCACCGGACGTCACACCAGTAGTAACGCCGGCAACACCAACCATCCGGCGGGAAGCGTACCCTGCTCCGCGGCACCCGTTGTCCTCGCCCCCTCAAACCAGGAGACAGGACGCCCCTCCCGCAGACCGGTTACCGCGTCATCACAAGCAACCGAACAGGCCTTGACACTTCCTCGGCACGCCAGCTAGGGTCATGCCCAGTCCAACAGCCGCATTTCCTTAAATTATGAAAATCCAAAGCCTAACACTTCCAGCCCTGGCCGGCGCACTGCTGGTTTTCGGAGCCCACGGTCAGACGGTCATCGAAGATTTTGAATATGCCAGCAACGATGATTTGTATGCCAACTGGACCACAGACAGCGGGTTTGTGCAGTTATCGGATAACGTGGCGGCGAACTCCACCGGCACCAATTCATTGGAAATTTACCGGTATTTTGGCGCGTCGCCCTGGGAAACGCAGATTGTAAGCGGCCCTGTGCTGGACACGCCGACCGCGATTGTGCCCGGGCAATACATTTCGTTCCGGCTGGCCGGCGACCCCCAATTTCAGAACGGCACATTTTCCCAGCTCTACGTGTATGTTTACGATTCGCAGGGCAACTTCGGTCGCTGGGGCACGGCCATCCCCACCAGTACCAGTTGGCAGATGGTCAATTTGCTGGCCAACAACATCGAACTGCCCTGGAACTCCCCCGGGGCGCCCAATCAGAGCGACATCGTGCAATTCAAAGTGGTCATTTACGGACAAGGCGACCCAGCGGGGCAACCTTTCGACGCGACGATCCGTCTGGACGACCTTACAGTGCGCGACACGCCGTTGATTGATTTCCCTCCGGCTGCACCGATGCGGGCGCTGATTGATGATTTTGAAGGATATACGGATGATGCCGCGTTGCATGCGTTTTACAGCATCCTGAACAGTCCGGCGACCACGGCCACGAGCGCGTCTCTGGAAAGTCCAGCCCCCCAGGGAAATCAGGCCCTCAAACTGGCGATTGACTTTGCATCGGGACGGTACCCGTGGGGAGCGGTCATGTCGGCCGAGGTCGCGCCATTTTCGCTGCCGACCAATGCGGTCGTGCAGTTCCGGGTAAAAGGCGATCCTTCGTTGGAACCGGTGGTGGATGACGGCACGGTCTTTTATCTCTCGTTCTACGACAGTGCCGGTGCGGCCATACATTACACGGCCACCCCCCCGGTGGTGGCGGCGGATTGGCAATGGGTGCAGGCCCCGGCCGGCTGGTTCTGGCAACAATCCATTGTGGACACGGGCAACCTGGTACGTTGGCGCATTCTGGTGGAAGGTTGGAACGGCACGGATGAAAGCCCGGGCCGGTCCGGCACCTTTTACGTGGACGATATCCGGATTACGGTGCCGCCCCGGCTGGCGATCACCTCCGCCGGAGACCATCTGAACCTGCACCTGAGCGATCTGTTGCCGGGCACCACGTACACGCTGCGCCAGACCTCCGACTTCAACACTTGGACGACCTCGACCTTTACAGCCACAGCGGACACTGAAACCCGCTCGCTCACGCCGGACGGCCACGTGTTTTACCAACTCTACTATACACCTTGAGAGAGGCCGTTGCCCCTGGTGCGGCCGGGGTCGCAAAGTTTTGAGATGCGTGCAAGGTCGCCTCAGGGTTGTTGCTGCAGCCAGACCCGCAAGCGATAAAACGCCTGACCAGCCGGGTCTGGCACCTCACAGGTCACGGTATGCACGCCCGGGGCCGCCGGCATCGCCGCGAACCCCGGCACAGGCAGCCAGCCGGATTGGGGCGCGGCGGTGGTTTCCAGGCAGTAGTAGCGGGTGGCATTCCGGTAGCCGGGCACATCCGTGCCCCGAGCAACAAAGGCGAGCTGGAGCTGTTGGTGGGTCAAGGTGCTGTTGAGTTGGAGGCCATCCAGGGCGTTGGTGGGCGAAAGGCCAGCCACGTATTCCTCATAGTCGTTGAGGCGGTTGCCATCGAAATTGGTGAACCGTCCGGCGGTGGTGAGATTGCCGAACCATTTCAATTCCCAGCTATCCGGCAGTTCATCCTGATCAAGATCCGGCTCATCGGCAGCGGTGGCGCCGGCGCCAATGACCGGCAGCAGGTTGGTGACGCTTTCGGGACTGAGTTCGAAGACGACAAATCCACCCGTGTTGGCCGCCCGGGTGGCCTGCAGTTGCACCAAGGTGACATCGGTCGGGATTTGCCACGCGCCAATGCCCGGATACATCGGCATGCGCCCCCCGACCCACTCAAGCTGGCGGGACACGGTATTGACGAACTCCGCCGCCGTGGTGGAATAGTCCATCGGACAGACGAAATCCAGAACGCCGTTGGTGACCCACAGCCGCCAATCCTGCCCCACGCCATCATAAGCTCCGGGCGCGTCCGGCCAGACGGCTGCCGAGACCTGGACCTGGGGTTTCAGGGCCTTCACCTGGGCATAAACGACTTCGACCAGATGCGTGATCTGGGCGCGCCGCCAGTCGAGAAAGGCGGTGCGCAACGCGCCGGGGGTCAGCACCTCCGCCGGCCAGTTGGCGACGGCGAGACCCGTTTGGGCCTGGAAGCGGGTGGCGCAGCCGCTGCAGTAACAATGATCCGCATCCGGGTAACGGATGTAATCAAAGTGCAGGCCATCCACGTCGTAATTGCGCACCACTTCGAGCAGGGAATTGGTTTCCAGGGCGAAGTTGTCCGGATGCGAGGGGCAAAGCCAGTCCGTGGGCGTCCCCGCGCTGGACACCTGGGTGCGCTGCGCGGCGCGCATGGAGTTGATGAATGTTTGCGGCGCGCCCAGCAAGTTCCAGCAAACCTTCCACACATGCACCTGCAGACCGCGCGCGTGGGCGGCGTTGACGCACGCCGTGATCTGGTCGCCGTACTGGTTGAACTCGGCCGAGTGGGGGAGATAGGCGCTGTTGTAATGTGCCAGGCCACCCCAAAGCAGGTTGACGAAAACGGCATTGAATTGATGGGTGGCCAGCGCCTCCATGGCGGCGGGCCAGTTGCCTGGATACGGCCCCGTGGCGTGATGTTCCCAAAACGCGCGGACTTCGGGATAGGTGGGTTTCAAACTCAACGCGTACGCCTGCAGCAAGTGGGCGCGCGCGGTGTGGGCGGCCACAACGGCCTGCGCGTGATGGTTCGTCGTGTGTTCGGCCAGCGCCAGGGTGCGATGGGTGGCGGCCAGCAGCAGTTCGCTTTCGACCAGGTGCGCCCGCAACGTGGGCGCGGCCTGGAGGTGAATCGCTGAGGTGGCCGTGTCGTAATCGAGGTACGGCCCCACCCGTCCGATTTGATTGATCGCCCCCGTCGCGGCGGCAGGCCATACATCCGGCAAGAGCGAGCCCGTCAGACACAGCAAGGCGAAGGATTTTGCATCCGCATCATCGCCGAGGAGAATGTGAGACATGAAAAAGCCGCGGTCGCTCGCCAGCCAGGCCGCCTGGCCGGTCTCCTGCCCCTGGGCGTTCTCCCAGGTGGCGGTGACGCGCGCTTGGGGGCCGCCCGGCACGGCCGTGGTAATGTTCCAGGACGCCTGCTGCACCCGCGTGGGCAGGTTTGCAATATTGGGATCCGCAAAGTGCCAGGTGGCAAAATTTCCCTGCATCCAACCGGTGACCTGGACGCGCAGCAAGGCCGCCAGACGGCCCGGCAACTGGTAATACACGATCAATTTTCCGCCCGCGGCCGCAAAGGATTCATAGTTGGACATCTCGGTTTCCGACACCGTTTCGTTGTACGGCAGGATGGCCAGTTGACTTTGTTGCAACAACCCCGCCTCGACCTCCGTCCGGGTGATCACACCGCAGTCAATGTTGTAGCTTCCCAGCCAGGCGAGATGCCGCTCCACAGTCTCCTGCACCACATCGGGATTGGAACTGGTCGTGTCCCGCACCACCAACACCGTTGGAGTGAACGCGCGCAGTTCACGGAACGCGAGGAAGGTGTTCTCGGAACGCGCCTTCCAGGGGGAGAGGCGGATTTGATCAATCTGCTGCCAGCCGGCGGGCGTCCCTTCCGCCGTAAAGTCGCCACGACTGAAGCGCAATGTTTGCCAGCCGGTCCGGGTCAGCGGCAGTGAAGCGCCGTACCAGCCGCCGCCAGAACGGAAATACAAGGTGAAGGAGGAAATGGCGGCGGGATTGGGCGCATACACTTCCAGCTCAAACACGGCGTGCGGCGAGAGGTCCAGCGCCACTTGGCGATCCCAAAAGCAACGGGTTTCGCGCGTGGCAAAGTCGCAATTGGCCACCATCACGCGTTCCGCCCCCCACGCCCCGCTGTTCAACATGTTCACGGCCGGTCCCGCCCCGCCGACCCAGGCCGTCTGCGCCGCCGGCGTGGTGGCATAGTTGAAATCATCCAGGATCAACGGGGTCGCCCGACTGCTCATTGGTGCAAGTCCCAGGCCGGAGACTAATGTAAACAGCAGGCGCCAGTGCGGCGGCTTCCATTCCACTCCAAGTGCCCGAATACGCGTCAGCAGGGCGATCATTTTCAAGCAGAAGTTAAGCAGGAAATGCGGCCGGGGCAAGGCGCATGCCGGAAGGACGGGATGCTAACCCAAATTTTTCACAAAAGACTTGATCGAAACCGCGGTGGGAGCGTCCGAAGGCTTGATTTAATTGAGCCCGATGAAGACACCCCGCACCGCTGCTTCGACGACAAACTGTAACGACCAACCGCTACTCTTTGCAGACCTGGGTGCGCGCCAGGTCGTGGCCGATTTTTCCGGTGGCTACCTCTCCAGCGACGGCGAGGCGTTGCTCCTGCGCCAACTGGATCGCGGGCTGGGAGTGACGCGCGCGCTGGCCCAAGCCTTCACCGACCGGCGCGACCCGCGTTACTGCGATCACACGCTCGAACAGTTGCTGGCCCAACGCCTCCACGGTCTGGCGCTGGGCTACGACGACCTCAACGATCACGACACGCTCCGGCGCGATCCAGGCCCAGTTCCCGGGCGATCCACCGCCCAGACCAGCCCTGCTCGTAAACGGGTCAGTTCTTGATTTTGGCATATTGCTTCCCTTTCAACTTTCGCCGGCGATAGAGCAGGTGATTCACGTAACCCGGCGCCCCCATCCCCAAACGTTCCGCGATCCATTTGACGGTTACCGCTGTCTCCGCGCGCAATCGCATCGCGATCGCCACCTTCTGCCCGTCCTCCTTGACCCGCCGACCCAACTCCTTTTCATCCCAACGCCGTCGCTTCAGTTCCTCCGTCACTATTCCTTCGGCGTGTGCCTCCACACTCTCCTGCCGCTCCGATCCGTAATGTTCGACGCCCATGCGCTCCTTCATCCGGGCCAACAACTCCTTGCGAAACCCTTTGTCGCCCAGACACCACCCCCGCCGCACAGGCTTATAGTCCGCGCCCGCCTCCCCCGCGCGCCGTTCCTCCAACGCCAACTCCAATTGTCGCCGTCCGGCCGCGCTGTCCTTGGGAATCTGATATTCCCCCAACACCCGCCCCACGCTCAACCACGGCCAGCGGCGGCGCGGCGTTTTCAAATATTCCGGCCAACTGCTCCACCGGTATTGGCCCAACGGCGCTTCCGGTCCGAGCAACCTGGCCCGCACGGGATTCAGATGCACGTAATCACAGACCGTCTTCAAATAACCGCGGCCGCTCCCGTCCACCACCAGCGCCTTGTAGCGCCCGCTGAACAAATGGCCGAAAAGCGCGCGCGCGTTCACCGAATTTGAATATCAGACCCGCCAGAGTTGGCGTCGGCCCCGCCGGGTGGTGGCCAAGGCCGAAGTGATGGCTGCGGGGGACAACCCGCGTTTCGTCGTGACCAACCTGCCGGCCGAAGGATTTCGCGGCGAAGACCGGCAACGCTTCCGCGCCGCGCGGCTCTACGAAGAAATCTATTGCGGCCGGGGCGAGATGGAAAACGTGCTCAAGCAACAGACACTGGACCTGTCGGCCGACCGGCACTCGACCCATCAGCTGGGGAGCAACCAATTGCGGCTCTGGCTGGCGACGCTGGCGTATCTGCTGCTGGAACGGCTGCGGAGCGTGGGTTTGCGCGGGAGCGAACTGGCCCGGGCGACGGTGGGGACGATCCGGACGCGGCTCTTGAAAGTGGCGGCGCGCGTGACGGTGAGTGTGCGGCGGGTGTGGGTGCGCTTGAGTTCGGCGGATCCGCTGCAAGCGTTGTATCAGCGCTGCGCGCGACAACTGGGCGGCGTGGCGGCCGGGGCGACGTAGTGGGCGGGAAACTCCCGTCCCCAACGCCGGAAGCGAGGGAGCGCCCCTGAGCGAGAGGGAGTCGTGTCGTCCAAACCGGCGGAAAAAGGCCAAAAAGGAGAGCGCGAACACCGGATCCGGCGGGTGACCCAATCACATTTCCCAAAAACGGAACGGCGCAGTGCTTTGGGCACTGAAAACCATCACCCGGACGGCGGTTCCAAGAAATTTGTGAAATTTGCAGGCTAACGCCCTGCGGCCGGTCTGCGCAGGAATGGGCTGTCCCGATCGTTTTCCAAACGAGGCTTGCCAGGCAGCCGCTGATTCCTAAAATCCGCCCCATATCTTGGCGACCATCACTCTGCGCGAAACACCATGAATCCATTCCTCGGCGTTTTTTTTCACTGGCTCGGCGGCCTGGCCTCCGGGAGCTTCTATGTTCCTTACAAGGCGGTGCGAAAATGGTCGTGGGAAACCTACTGGCTGGTGGGCGGCTTTTTCTCGTGGATCATCTGTCCGTGGCTGCTGGCCTCGCTGATGACCAATGATCTGCCGGGTGTACTCCGGCAGCAGTCGGGCAGCACGCTCTGGTGGACGTACTTTTTCGGCGCGATGTGGGGCTTTGGCGGACTGACCTTCGGATTGACGATGCGTTACCTCGGCATGTCCCTGGGCATGGGGGTGGCGCTCGGTTACACGGCGGCGTTCGGCACGCTGTTGCCGCCCATTTTCAAACTGTTTACTCCCACGATACCCGTGGCGGAAACCATCACCGAAATCGCCGCCACCCGGCCCGGCCAGATCACGCTGGGCGGGGTGGTGATCTGCCTGGTGGGCATTGCCGTGGCGGCGTATGCCGGGTTGACGAAGGAACGCGAGATGCCGGAAGCCGAGAAACGAAAGGCCATCGCTGAATTCCATTTCACCAAGGGCCTGCTGGTGGCGACTTTTTCGGGCATCATGAGCGCCTGTTTCGCGTTTGCGCTGACCGCCGGCACGCCGATCGGCGAGGCCTCGGTCGCCGCCGGCACCACGGTGATCTGGAGTGGCCTGCCCAAGCTGGTGGTGGTGTTGCTGGGCGGCTTTACCACGAACTTTGTCTGGTGCGCGTTTTTAAATCTGAAGAACCGCACCGGCTACCAGTATCTGGCCTCACACCTGCGCGCGGAGCACGCCAAGTCGGATGGCCTGACCGGCGGCGCGGCCAGTTTGAAAATCCCCCGGCTGAACAATTACTTTTTTTCCGCACTGGCCGGCACGTTGTGGTATTTCCAGTTTTTTTTCTACACCATGGGGGAGACGCAAATGGGCAAATACGGGTTTGCGTCGTGGACGTTGCACATGGCCAGCATCATCATTTTCAGCACCCTGTGGGGTTGGATCCTGCGGGAATGGCAGGGTGCCAGCCGCAAGGCGCACGCGCTGATCGCGGCGGGCATCGCCACGCTGATTCTTTCCACCATTGTCATTGGTTACGGCACGTATTTGAAGGGACAAACCACCGGATCTGACAGCGCAACGCCGGCCGCGGAAATTTCCGCCCCGCCGTCCGGGCGGGCGGCAAACTGACCAATTTACGCAAGGGCGGGATCAATCTCACTTGCAGACCAGAGAGTGCGGCCTTCCATGCCCCCCGCGATGACCAGGGTCTGCCCGGTGAGATGCCCGGCGAGATGATCTGCGGATAGAAAGACCACCGCGCTGGCGATGTCTTCCGGACGCGCCATTTTGGGCAGGGCCAGGGTGGCGGTGACGTGACGGACGAAGGAGGCCTGTTGAAGTTTGGCGGCGTTGCGCGGCACCACCGTCCAGCCGGGACAGACGCAGTTGAGCCGGCCGCCGCAATAGTCCGGCGTGGGCGGCGCCAGGCGTGCAATCTCGTTTTTCAGCGTGCGGGTGAAGCCGTAGGCCAGCGCCGCCTTGGCGGCCGCATAGTCGGCGTGGCCCGCTTCGCCAAAGACCGCGGCGGTCGAACCCATGAGCACGACGTTGCCAGCCTTTTGCGCGGCCACGAGACGGAAAAATTCCCGCACGCAGAGAAAGACCGAAGTGAGCACCCCGTCCTGGGTGCGACGCCATTGCGTCAGCGACATTTCGTGGAGCGGCACCGCGCGCGTTTCCCAGCAGCCGGCATTGGCTACGAGCGTGTCCACGCGCCCAAAGCGGGCGCGCGCCTGGACGAACAGCTTTTTGACCGCCGCCTCCCGCGTCAGGTCCGCACTGACCACCAAGGATTCGCCGTCCCCCAATGTCCTTTGCAGCCGCCGGGCGGCGACCGGATTGTTGTGGCAGTGCAGGATCAGTTTCGCGCCTTCAGCGGCAAACTGCCGGGCGATCGCCGTGCCGATGCCGCCGGAAGCCCCGGTGACGACCACCACCTTGTCTCGCAAGCGCGTCTCCATTCGAAGGGGACCAGCCGCCGACGACGCCGACCGGCCGGAGGAGGTCTTATTGGGAGTAGGAAAAAATGCGGCGGAGCTTGCCCAACATCTCTTCCGAGTACCGTTCGCCCGCGCTCAGGACGCGGCCGTGAATCTGGATTTCGTCCAGGGAGGCCAGCGTCATGCAAAAGTCCACGTCGTGCAACGGGCGCTCGCGGCGCAGGCGCCGGATCCAGCGGCGCATGTCGTTGATTTGCTCGATCTCGATTTTTTGGCCCGGGAAAAACGAGATGCCCCAATCATCACGGCGCAGGTAGCCTTCCGCCGCCTGCTTGTCGGCGAACCATGGATCGCCCAGCAGAATGCAGACGGAACGCCCCTGGCTTTCGCCGAGCCGGTAGAACACCAGGCGCGCGTCAGACTCGCAAAAATGTTCGTAGGCAATTTCCAAGGCTTCCCCGGGCACGGGCGCGAACCGGGTTTGGAAACCGATATGAATGCCGCCCGGCACGTCGGGCTTGCGTTCAAAGCAAAGGTTTTCCTCGAAAATCCAGAGCAACTCGGGGGCAAACCCGCGTTCGGTGAGCAGATTTTTCCACGCGGCCAGGGCCTCGGGTAGTTTGGGTCGGACAGCAGCGACTGAACTCATGCCGTCATTTTATGGAATGCCGCGCCAAATCCAACCCACAAAATGCGCGGTGTCGCGGGGGCAATGGTGGACTTTGCCTTGCGTCCGCGGCCGTTCTTTGTAGCTTGTTGGCGCAACGACCAAGTTCCGCCTGACGCATCATGAATTTTTATTTGCAGGCTGCCGCCCCGTTTCCGTCGCGTTGAACCGCTCCCCGGCTCATGGCTGATCTGCTGCGTTTAATTTCCGTGACGAAATCCTTCGGGGCGGTGCGGGCGCTGCGGAACGTCTCGTTCGATCTGCAGCCGGGCGAAGTCCATGCCCTGTTGGGTGAGAATGGCGCGGGCAAATCCACCCTGATCAAAATCATCACCGGCGCCCACCAGCCCGATGGCGGCATCCTCGAAATCCACCGCACACGCGTCCGGCATCTGACCCCCGCCGTGGCCCGCAAACTGGGCATCGCCTGCATTTACCAGCAACCCGCCTTGTTCCCCGACCTGACGGTGGCGGAAAACATCGCCTTGCGGCTCGAAGCCGCGTCGGTGTGGCACCGGGTGAGGTGGGCGCCGCGCCAGGCGCAGGCGCAGGCGTTGTTGCAACGCATCGGGGCCGCCATTTCGCCGGCGGCCGAAATCCGGTCCCTCTCCATGCCGGAACAGCAATTGGTGGAAATCGCCTGCGCGGTGGGCGCGGGAGCGCGGGTCGTCATCATGGATGAGCCGACCGCCTCGCTCACCCAGCCGGAGCAGCGCCGGCTCTTCACCCTGGTCAGGACGTTGCGCGCGCGCGGAGTGGGCATCATTTACATCTCCCACCGGCTGGAGGAAATTTTTGCCCTCGCGGATCGCGTCACGGTGCTCCGGGACGGGGAGAGTTTGCACACCTGCGCCCTGGCGGACACCAACGAGGCCGCCCTGATTCATCTCATGGTCGGGCGCGAAGTATCGCAAATTTACCCGGCGGCCGCCGGGCCGGCGGGACGCCCCCGGCTCGAACTCAGGGAGCTTGCCTGTGCCGCGGCCGGGGTGCACGGGATCAATCTCACCGTGCATGCCGGGGAGATCCTGGGGCTGGCCGGATTGGTGGGGGCCGGTCGCACCGAACTGGCGCGGGTGTTGTTTGGAATCACCCCCGCCGATTCCGGAGAGATCCGCCTGGACGGGGAGCGCATCCGGATTTCTTCACCGCAAGAGGCCACGGCGTTTGGCATCGCTTATGTGCCCGAAGACCGGCGGCGGCATGGCATCATTTTGGAAATGCCCATAGCGCACAACATGACCCTGGCCATTCACCGGCAGATTTTCCGCGGCATGTGGCTGCGGCTGGGAGCCGAGCGGCGGTTCGCCCTGGATTGCATCCAAACGCTGGGCATCAAGGCTGCCAGCCCAAGCGCGCCCGGCAGTTCCCTCTCCGGCGGCAACCAGCAAAAGGTTTCCCTCGCCCGCTGGCTGGCGACACGTCCCAAACTGCTCATCCTTGACGAACCCACCCAGGGCGTGGATGTCGGCGCCAAAAGTGAAATCCACAAACTCATCCGGCAACTGGCCGGTGAAGGATTGGCCGTGTTGATGATTTCCAGCGACCTGCCGGAAATTCTGGGCATGAGTGATCGCATTGCGGTGATGCGCGGCGGCACCCTCGCCGCCTTGCTGCCCGGCCACGCTGCCGCCAATACAGTGATGACCGCCGCCTTGGGGGCAAAGGAAAACACATGATTCATCCGCTGCAATATGGCTGGCGCTGCCTGTTCATCCTGGCACTGGGAGCGGGCGTCGGCCAGGCCGGTCCCGTCCCGGAGATCCACACCGTGTTTGAGGCCGCCCGGGACGGCTACGCTTCCATCCGGATTCCGGCCCTTGTGGTGGCCCGCGCGGGAACCGTGCTGGCCTTCGCCGAAGGGCGGGCGGCGAACCAGGATCAGGCGGCCAATGACATCATCCTCAAGCGCAGCCCGGATGGGGGGCGCACCTGGCTCCCCCTGCAGGTGGTTGCCGATGCGGGCGCGGCTTCACTCAACAACCCCACGGCAGTGGTTGAGCAGAAATCCGGGCGGATTTTTTTGATGTATCAATACATTCCCGCCCACCTCAAGGAACACGACGCGCAGATCGTCACGGGTTACAGCGGCACCAATGTTTACCGCAGTTTGGTCACCTGGTCAGACGACGCGGGGAAAACCTGGTCCCCCCCGGAGGACATCACGCCGTCCGTTAAACGCCCGACGGGCGCCACCACGATTGCCAGCGGCCCCGGCATCGGCATCCAGTTGACCCGCGGTGCGCACCGGGGGCGGCTGCTCATTCCCTTCAATGAGGGGCCGTTCTATCAGTGGAACAACTACGCGGTTTACAGCGACGACGGCGGCGAACACTGGCAGTGGGGCGAAAACGTGCCCGGCGCGTTGGTGCAGGATGCCCAGGGCCGGCGGCGCAGTCAGATTAATGAGGTGCAAATGGTGGAACTGAGTGATGGCGCGGTGCGTTTGAACAGCCGCCAATTCGCGGGAAACAAACTGCGCAAGACGGCGGTCAGCCACGATGGCGGCCAGACCTGGTCACCGGTGACAGACGTGCCGGAGCTGCGCGATCCCAGCTGCAATGCGAGCGTGCTGCGTTATTCCTTCGACGACGCTCAGGGCCGGGGCCGGCTGCTCTTCAGCGGTCCGGACAGCGACCAACGCCGCAACGGGACCCTGTACCTGAGTTATGATGATGGCGCCACCTGGCCGGTCAAACGAACTTTGGTGCCGGAGGGATTTGCGTACAGCGTGCTGACGCGCCTGCCCGATGGTCAGATTGGCTGCCTGTTTGAACCCAACGACGCCAGACGCCTCCGGCTGGCGCGCATTCCACTGACCTGGCTGGAACCGGCCGGTCCCCACCCAACGCCGCGGCCCCCCTCCCCTCCGCCGGTTGCGCCACGATGACCGGAGGAAAAATCAAGCTGCGCGATTGGTCGGCCGCCGTGGTGCTCGGCGTGCTCCTGGTATTGCTGGCCGTCTTTGCGCCCGCCTTCTACCAGCCGCAACCGCTGCTTTCGCTGCTCGCGCGTGAAGCTCCGGCGCTCGTGGTGGCCTGCGGGGCGGCACTCGTCATCATCTGCCGGCAGATTGATATTTCCGTGGGCTCCCAGTTCGCGGTGTGCAGCGTGGCGGCGGGCCTGCTGGCTGCGCAAGGCCTGCCGCTGCTGCTGGTCGTGCCCCTCTCAATCGCCGTCGGAACGCTCCTGGGCGCCATCAACGGAGTTCTGGTGGCCGGACTGCGCCTGCCCTCGATCGTGGTCACGCTCGCCACCATGGTGACGTGGCGCGAGGGTTTGCGCTGGCTGCGCCAGGGCCAATTCGTGGATCTGCCCGACGGCACGCAGTGGCTGGGTTTAAGCCAGACCGCCGGCCAGTGGACCCTGATCGTCGCCGCCCTGCTGGGCTTGCTGGGATTGGTTTGGGCGACGCAGCATTTGGCCCTGGGCCGATTCATCTACGCCGTGGGCAGCGACGCCGAGGCGGCCCGGCTCTCGGGCATCCGTCCGCAGATGATCACGTTTCTCGTGTTTGTTCTGATGGGGGCGCTGGCGGGTCTGGCGGCCGTGATGAACCTCGTGCAATCGCCACAGGTGGACCCGAAGGCCGGCACCGGTTTGGAGCTGAAGGCCATCGCCGCCGCAGTGGTGGGCGGCGTGGAAATCACCGGTGGCCGGGGCCGGCTCTGGGGCGTTTTGGCCGGGCTGTTATTACTGGCCTGCATCGGGCCGGCGTTGACCCATCTGCACTTGGAGGCGTATTGGGAAAAAGCCATCCAGGGAGGCATTATTTTACTGGCGGTGGTGGCGGACGGCTGGCGACACCGCAAATAACCGCTCCGACTGGCAATCCCATGAACCGACCTGGAATCAAGACCGCGCTGCTCCGCCACGAAACCGTGCTGCTGGTGGTGGTGGTGCTGGAGTGGTTTTGTTTCAACGCGATGGGACCAAGCTTTGGTTCGCTGGACAACACGTTTGATCTGCTCCGCCATTCGGTGGGAATTGGCCTGCTGGCCCTGGCCATGACCCCCGTCATTCTGACCGGTGGGATTGATCTTTCCGTGGGTTCCCTGCTCGGGTTGTGCGCGGTATTGTTCGGCAAATTCTGGCGTGACGCAGGACTGCCCATTCCCCTGGCTGCCGCTGTCACCCTGGTTTGCGGCGCGGCGGCGGGCGGACTCAACGCCGTGTTGATCGCGCGCTGGCGGCTGCCGGCGTTAATCGTCACCCTGGGCACCTTCTCGCTGTTCCGCGGTCTGGCCGAGGCATTAACTCACGGCGTGGACACGTTCACCAACTTTCCCGCCGCGTTCCTGTTTCTGGGACAGGAACATTGGCTGGGCATGCCGGCGCAGGCCCCCATTTTCCTGCTGATCGCCGCCGGGGTCTGGCTGCTGGTGCATCGCACCACGCTGGGCCGGTCCTTCCGCGCCATCGGCTACGCGCCGGAAGGCGCGCGCTATGCCGGCTTGCCAGTCTCACGCCGCCTGGCTTTGGTTTACGTCCTGGCGGGAATCATCGCGGCCATCGCCGCCATCATTTACACGGCGCGGCTGGGCCAGGCCAAGGCGGATGCAGGCACCGGCTACGAGCTGCTGGCAATCACCGCGGTCGTACTCGGCGGGACCAGCATTTTTGGCGGCAGCGGCACGGTGCATGGCACCCTGCTCGGCACCGCGGCAATTGCCATCCTGAACAACGGCCTGGTCCACGCGCGGCAGCCGCGCGAGGTCGCCGGCATGTTGACCGGCTTGTTGTTGATCCTCGCCCTGGCCGGCGCCAGCCTGCCTAAAGTGCTGGCGCAACGCTGGCCGCGCCGCCAGAATGCCCCCCATTAAATGCACGGTTTTGCCATGAAAAAATTTCTGTTGCCATTGATGCTGGCCGGCCTGGGTTTCCTGGCCGGTTGCGGCAAAAGTTCCGGCCCGAACGGTGATTCCCTCCCGGCGGGCGTAAAAAAGATCTCCATCGCGCTGATGCCCAAATCCAAGGGGAATGCCTATTTCATTTCCTGCAAAGCCGGCGCGGACCGGGCGGTGCAGGAATTGGGGGTGGAACTGCTCTTCGACGGGCCCACCGATCCCGACCCCGCCCGGCAAAATGAAATCGTGGAAAACTGGATCACGATGGGAGTGGATGTGATTGCGGTGGCCTGTGAGAATCGCGAGGGCATCTCCACCGCGCTGCGCCGCGCCCGAAACAAGGGCATCAAAGTGGTCACCTACGATGCAGATGCCCGGCCCGACGCGCGGGATTTCTTCGTCAACCAGGCCACGCCGGAGGGCATTGGCTTCACGTTGATGGATGAGGCGGCGCGCTTGTGCGGCGGCGAAGGCGAGTTTGCCATCATCACGGCCAGCCTGACGGCGGCAAACATGATTGAATGGCAGAAATACATTGAAGCCCGCCGGGCGGAAAAATACCCGCACATGCGGATGATCGCCCTGCGCCCCTGCGACGACCTCAAGGACAAGGCGCAAAGTGAGGCGACCGCCCTGCTCAGCGCCAATCCGGATTTGAAATGCATCATGGCCATTTGTTCCCCGGCGGTGCCCGGCGCGGCGGAGGCGGTGAAACAGGCCGGCAAAGCCGGCAAAGTGCAGGTCCTCGGTTTGGGATTGCCCAGTGAAAACCGGCGTTATGTTCACGAAGGGGTGACCGCCAGTGTGATTTTGTGGAACACCGAAAACCTGGGCTACCTCACCATTTATGCGGCGCACGCCTTGGCGCGCGGCACTCTCAAGCCGGGCGATGCCTCCCTGCAGGCCGGGACTTTGGGCACATTACCCATCGTGGGCGACAATATCCTGCTGGGCAAACCCGTGGTGTTCACACGGGACAACATTGACCAGTTCGATTTCTGAACGGACGCGCCGCCCGACCGGCCACGGCATTTCGGACCGGTTGCTGCGCCGGAATGCCGAACGCGTGAACCCCGGATATTGCCGCTTGACGACCCGGCGCAGGCTGGCATTGATGGTCGCAAACCAATGACCACCGAAGCGCCCCTGACGACAATCATGACCACCCTGCGGAATTTCCTCCCAATCGCTGTCGCCCGAAGCCGGAACTGGCAGTGCGCCCTCGCGCTGCGCATCGTCTTGGGTTGGCTGGGGGTCGGCGCCCCCGCCGCCCCCGCCGCCCCCGCCGAGCGCCCCTCGGCCGGCGTCCTGCCCATTCGTGGTCTGCACCTCTCCGCTCCGGCAAAGTCGGCAACGCCACAACTGCTCACGTTCATTCGCCAGGAACTGCCCAAAATGGACGTGAACACGCTGATCTTGGAGATAGGTTACCAGTACGATTACACGTCGCTTCCAGAATTTGCCGATTCGTCGGCCATGGGCGAAGTGGAGCTTAAGCAAGTGCTGCAAGCGTGTCGGGAAAAGGGCATCGAGTTGATTCCACAAATCAATTGTTTGGGGCATCAATCCTGGGCCCAATACAATGGCCGCCTGCTGGACAAGCATCCCGAGTTTGATGAAACGCCGGGTAAATATCCGGAAAACAAGGGGATTTACTGTCGCAGTTATTGTCCGTTACATCCGCAGGTGCATGACGTCGTGTTCGCTTTGATGGATGAATTGATCAAAGTCTGCGAGGCCAAGGCGTTCCATGTCGGCATGGATGAGGTTTTTATTCTGGCGGATCCCGACTGCCCGCGCTGCCAAGGCAAGGATCCGGCTCAGCTGTTTGCGGATGAAGTCAACCGGTTGCATGCCCATCTGAAGGCACAAGGTTGCCGCACCTGGATCTGGGGAGACCGGTTTCTGGATGCGAAAACCACCCGGCTGGGCAAATGGGAGGCCAGTGACAACGGCACGGCCCCGGCAATTGACCGGGTGCCCAGGGACCTGACAATCTGCGACTGGCATTACGAAGCGCCCGCGCCAACGGCGAAGTGGTTTGCCGAAAAAGGATTTGATGTGGTGACGTGTCCGTGGCGTCGCCCCCAGGTGGCGCTGGAACAACTGGCGCAAATGCGCGCCCTGCGCGCTGATCCCCAACTGGCGCGGCACGCCCTGGGCATGGTGCAAACCACCTGGTGCAGCGTGCCGGAGTTTGTCAACGCGTATGCCGTGGTGCAGTCCGGCGCGTTCCGCGAAAAAGATCGCGGGGCGGATTCAGCCAGATGTTTTGTGACGCTGTTTGAAGCCCTGTCGAAAAAGTGAGGCTTTGACCGGCGCGATTTCGCGTGAATTTTTTTCATCGCCAAAGCCCCACGCAACGGCGCTTCAGAAAACTTCGGCTTGTCACCGGATGCGGCCCCTCCCAACATGTTGCCGATGTCTGACGTAACGTGGTTTTGAAATGATTGAGTTGATTCAGTTCCCGTGGAGCCCGTTCTGCCTGGTGCAGCGCCACATTCTGCGGTTTGCCGGAGTTCGTTTCAAAACCACCAACCTCCAATGTATCGGCGACCGGGCGCGCATCTGGAAACTTACCAAGGCACGCTATTACGGCGTTCCCATCCTGCGCGATGGAACGCGCGTGGTCTTTGAGACCGACGAGACTTCCCAGGTCATCGGCAAATATCTGGATCGGAAATTCAAGCTGAACTTGTTTCCGCGTGAACGTGAAGGCGAGCAGATCATCCTCTGGCAATACCTCGAAGGGGAGATCGAAAGCCTGACGTTCAAGCTGAACGACATCTACTATCGCGAGTTTGTGGCTCAAGCCGGCCAGCTTTCGTTCCTTCGCCATAAAGAACGCAAGTTTGGTCGTGGTTGCATTGAGGCCTGGCGCGCGCAACGCGCGTCCCTGCTGGCCGGATTGGTGGCGAAACTGACGCCGTTCGAGCGCATGGTGATGCATCGTCCGTTTCTCCTGCGCGACCGACCCAGCTTTGTGGACTTCGACCTGCTCGGCCTGCTGGACAACTTTCTGTATTCCGGCCATTACGCCTGGCCGGCACGACTGCCGCAGCTGCATCAGTGGTACTGCCGGATCACCGCCGCCCGGCTGACTCAATTCGTCACGTGAAGAATTACATTCTCGACACCAATGTGCTGCTGCACGATCCGAATTCCTTGCTCAATTTCCGCGAGAACAACGTACTCATTCCCATTGAAGTCATCGAGGAAATTGACCGGTTCAAACGCGAGCCCTCCGAGCTGGGGCAGAACGCCCGCTCGGTTTCGCGCCTGCTGGACGCCTATCGCGCCCAGGGCAGTCTGAGCGACGGGGTGAGGCTGCCGACCGGCGGCAAACTGCGCATCGCCGTGCCGAGACGCCGTTTGACCAACGGGAATGGGAACGGCAAGACCCCGGGCAATTCCTTGAGCGCGGACAACAAGATTCTCGCCATTGCCCGGACGTTGCAACGGACTGAACCCCGGCACAAAACCATTCTCGTCTCGAAGGACATCAATTTGCGGATCAAGGCGGACGCCCTGGGCCTGGACGCCGAGGACTACGAAACGGACCGGGTGTACATCAAGGACCTCTACACAGGCATGGTGGAAATTCAGACCAGTCCACAACGGCTGGCCGCGTTCCGCGCCAACGGCGAATTGGAGGTTCACGACGGTAAAATTTATTTTCCCAATGAGTACTGCACGTTGGTGGATGAAACCAATCCGAAGAAGTGCGCCTTGACCAAGGTGAACGCCGCCGGCGACCGGCTCGTGCCCATCCTCGACGCGCGCGACGGCGTGTGGGGCATCAAACCGCGGAACCGCGAGCAACACTACGCCCTGGACGCCCTGCTCGACGATCGCGTGAAGCTCGTCACGCTCATGGGCAAGGCGGGCACCGGCAAGACACTGCTGGCCATGGCCGCCGGCTTGAAGCGCACCGTGCAGGATCGCGAATTTCGCCGCGTGGTGGTCGCCCGCCCCACGATTTCCATGGGGAAGGAACTCGGCTTCCTGCCGGGCTCGTTGGAGGAAAAACTTGCGCCGTGGATGCAGCCCATTCACGACGCGCTGGAAATGCTGAGCGACCTCAACATGGGCCACGACCATCGCCGCAGCACCGACCTGATGCGCAGCGGCAGCATCGTGGTGGAGGCGTTGAGCTACATCCGCGGCCGCAGCATTGCGAACCAGTTCATGATCATTGACGAGGCGCAAAACCTGACGCCGCTGGAGGTCAAGACCATTGTGACCCGCGTCGGCAACGGCACCAAGATCGTCTTCACGGGGGATCCGTACCAGATTGACAATCCCTACGTGGACAGTTCCTCGAACGGATTCAACTACATCGTCAGCAAATTCCGTCCGGAATCCGTCGCCGCGCACGTCGAACTGCAGAAAGGCGAGCGCTCGGAATTGGCGGAACTGGCCGCGAACCTCCTCTGAGACTGGCGCACCCCGGCGGCACTCCGGTGAGGCCGACCCGCGCGCGATAAAATTTCGCTCTCGTTTGGATTGCAGGGCTGCTACGTTGGGCCGCAATCGCCAGGGCGATCCACACTATGACATCCAAATCCTTTGCCGAGCTCGGCCTCTCTCCGGAACTGCTCAAGGCCGTCGCCAGGCTGGGCTTCGAACAGGCCTCACCCATTCAGGCCGAATCCATTCCCGTGCTTTTGTCGGGGCGCGATCTGGTGGGTCAATCGCAAACCGGCTCCGGAAAAACGGCGGCGTTCGGCATCCCCGCCATTGAAAAGACCGATCCGAATTTGCGCGCGGTGCAGGTCTTGATCCTTTGTCCCACGCGCGAGTTGGCGGTGCAGGTTTCGGGCGAGATTCACAAACTCGCGCTGTTCAAACGCGGAATTCAGGCGCTGCCCATCTACGGAGGACAATCTTACGAGCGCCAGTTCTACGGCCTCAACCAGGGCGCGCAAATCGTCATCGGCACGCCTGGACGATTGCTCGACCATCTGCGCCGCGGCACCCTGCGGCTGGACGCGGTCAAAATGGTCGTGCTGGACGAGGCGGATGTCATGCTGGACATGGGCTTTCGTGAAGACATCGAGGCCATTCTGCAAACCGTGCCGGCGGAGCGGCAGACCGCCTTTTTCTCGGCCACCATGCCGCGGCCGATCCGCGAGTTGATCGCACAATACGCGCGGACACCGCAAAGCATCCACATCGAGCAAAAAGCGGTCACCGTGGCGACGGTGGAGCAGATTTATTACGAGGTGGACCGGCGCTTCAAGGTGGAATTGCTCACGCGCCTGATTGATTTGCACGATCTCCAACTGGGCATCATTTTCTGCAACACCAAGCGCATGGTGGATGATCTTGTGGACGCCCTGGAGGCGCAGGGATATCAAGCCGACCGGTTGCATGGCGACATGACCCAGGCCATGCGCGATCGGGTCATGAACAAGTTCCGCAAGTCGGCGATGAAATTCCTGGTGGCCACGGACATCGCCGCGCGGGGGATTGACGTGGACGACGTGCAGGTGGTGTTCAATTACGATCTGCCCTACGACGTGGAGGATTACGTGCATCGCATCGGCCGCACCGGACGGGCGGGACGCAGCGGGCGGGCGATTTCATTTGTCTCCGGGCGCGAGTTGTTTCAAATCCGCAACATTGAGCGCTATACCAACCAGCGGCTGCAGCGCGGACGCATCCCCACCACTGCCGAGGTGGAAGACGCGCGGGCGGACTTGTTCCTCGGCAAAATCCGCGCCGCCCTGCTGGCGGGCGACGGCAAACGCAATGAATTTTTGGTGGAACGCTTGTTGGAAGAAGGCTTTTCTTCTGCGGATATCGCCAGTGCCTGCCTGACGCTCCTGCAGGCGGAATCCGGCGATGAACCTGCCGGCGCCACTAAATCGGAACCGCCAAAGCGAGCGGCCCGGTTTGATGCCGACACCCGGCGCCCGGACCGTCGCAACCCCACTGAAAATCACAGCGTCCACACGGATCGCCGGGAGCGGACGCGGCCTCCATTGCGACCGGATTCATCCAAGCCAACCGCGCCTTCCAGTTGGTCGCGTCCAGCGGCAACGGCGGCCGCTCAGAGCCGGGAGAAGGCGGCGCCACCGCGCATCGCCACCACACCCGTGACTGCTCCGACTCCGTCGGAAAACCCGGTCAAGACCGTGATTGACGAGCCGCAGTCGCCAGCTTCAGCGAAAGCTCCCGGTTCTAAGGTGCTCCCACCGACCACCAAACCGCGTGTCGCACCGCCCCGTCCGGCACCGGCTCCCCTTGTCCCGGAAAGCGAAACTCCAGCAACCCCGGCAAAAGCAGCGGTGGTGAAAACTTACTCTGACGAAGAAATTCCGGCTTCGGCAAAGTCGCCAACGCCAGTTCCATCGAAGTCCGGCGGTTCGCCCCATTTACCACCTTGGGCCACAAAGAAACGCGATCGGGTTCCGCCGGAGAAAGCTCCGCGCCCGAGTCGCGCGACGCCCAGGCACCAGACACGACTGTGGATGAACCTCGGAGTCGCACATCAAATCCGGCCGGCGGATATCGTGACGGCCATTTCCGGAGAAACGGGTTTGCCCGCCAAAGTGGTGGGTACGGTGGACATCCGGGAAAAGCATTTGTTCGTGGATGTGAACCAGGAGAGCGCCAACATCATCGTGTCCCGACTTAAACGCGCGCAAATCAAAGGTCACAAGGTGAAGGTCAAAGTGGCCTGAAGCCGGTGCGGGCCAAAACCAATCACTTCATCTGATTGGAATGTTTACGCGGGCAATGGCACGGGCAACCCCGATTCGTGCAAGGTTTCGGCGATCGCCGTCAGGAGCGACTGAATTTCCGCTTCGCCGATGCGACCAATGTTGCCAATACGAAAGCAGTCAAGCCGGGTGAGTTTGCCGGGATAAATCACAAAACCCTTCTCGAAGAGCCGCTGATAAAAATGGGCAAAGCGAAAACGCGGATCGGTTGGATAATGAAACGTGGTGATGATGTAACTTTGCGTTTCGGGCGTGAGATACGGACGGAACCCCAGCTTGCGCATGCCCGCAACTAACAGTTGATGATTGGCCGCATAACGTCGGCCGCGTCCGGTCACGCCGCCTTCCGCCTCCAATTCCCGCAACGCCTGATCAAACGCAAGCAGCGCATGGGTCGGGGGCGTGAAACGAAACTGTCCGTCCTGCTCCAACCCCTGCCATTGCGCGAACAAATCGAGGCTCAACGTGCGCGCCCGACCGGCGATTGCCGATAAAACTTCGCGGCGCGCGAGCACAAAGGAAAAACCCGGCACGCCTTCAATGCACTTGTTGGCGGAGGAAATCAGGTAATCCATGCCCGCCGCCGTCAGATCCAGTGGAACGGCGCCGAAACTGCTCATGGCGTCCACAATGAAGCGGCGCCGATGCCGACGCACCAGCGCGCCGATTTTTTCGATGGGATTCAGAATGCCAGTCGTCGTTTCACAATGCACCGCCGCGACATGTGTAATGGATTGGTCTTGCGTCAGTGCGTGATCCAGCACCGTCAGGTCCGGCAGTTGGTTTTCTGCCGTGCGCAACGCGGTGGCGGCCAGGCCGTGCCGTCCGGCCATGGTGGCCATCCGCTCGCCATACACGCCATTGATGAGGATCAGGATTTTTCCATCCGTTGGAATCGCGGAACTGATCACGGATTCCACGCCAAACGTGCCGCTGCCCTGCAGCAAAATCGCTTCATACCCGGCCGCTTGACTGACGCCGCCGAGTTGCAGCAACCGTTCGCGGATGTCGCGGATCATCGCAATGAACCGTGGATCACGCGAACCGGCATCGTGTTGCATGGCTTGCTTGACCGTGGGACTGGTGGTCAGCGGCCCGGGCGTGAAGAGCAGTCTGTCGGTGTTCATGCGGCCGGCGGCGGGGCGGGTTGATGCGCCCGCAGGAATTCCATAAAACGCTCCTTCACCACGTGGGGCGGCACTGTGGGCCGGCCGATGCTCTTGGGCGAACCCGGTTTGATTTTAATGTGCAACAGCGATGGTCCGGGGGTCTGCCGCAAATGGCGCAGGCTCGTCCGCACGTCGTCCGCGTGATCCGCGGCGTGCGCGTTTTGGTAATTCGTGGCCGCGGCGATGGCCGCAAACCGTGTCACCGGTGATGAGGTTTGCTGTCCGCCGGTGGAATCATGCACCTCGTTGTCGAGCACGATGTGGAGAAAGTTTTTGGGCTGGTAGTAGCCGATGGTGGCGAAGTTGCCCAATTTCATCAACGCCGCCCCGTCGCCATCGAGCACCACGACAGGCTGATGCGGCAGCGCGTGGGCAACCCCAAAGCCGATTGCCGAGGCCGTGCCCATGCCGCCCACGACATAAAGCTGGTTTGCGCGATCCGCCGCCGTAAACAGCTCGCGGCCGGTCATGCCGGTGGTGGCGATGATCGCTTCGGCCCCGCTCAGTTCACCGAGGATCAATTCGATGGCCTGGGTGCGGGTCAGCCGCCCGGCCGGCGGCGCGGCGGGATGAAATTCCGTCGCGGTTTTGACCCGATGGACCTGTGGGGGACGCGTCAATTGATGGGGGGCGACGGTGTCCTTCTTCATGATGAGCGCGAAGGGCCGCTGCCGTTCCTGCTGGCTGGCCTCAACCTGCGCCATGACGGCCGGAATTTCCGCTTCGGTGGAGGGAAACGGCAGCCAGGGAATTTCAATCGCCTCCAGCAACCGGTGCGTCACGTGCCCCATGTGAACGTGCTGCGGTTCATCATCCACGCCGGGTTGTCCGCGCCAGGTCGTGATCAGCAACGTGGGCACGCGAAACGGATGGTTAAGCGACGTCAACGGATTCACCATGTTCCCGAGACCGGAGTTTTGGCACATCGTCACGGTCTTGCGTCCGCCAAGGTAGGCGCCCAGCGTAAAGCCGACGGCTTCGCCTTCGCTGGTGGCGCCGACATAATCCAGCGACGGATCGTCAATGACGTAGTTGATGAACGGTTTGAGAAACGAGCACGGCACTCCGGCATATTGCGCGTAATTCAGACGGCGCAGATGTTCAATGAAGGAACGGGCATTCAGCATGGTCAGAAATTTTGGGCTTCGAGCAACGTCTCGGCATTGTCCACATCGAGCCAATGGCCGGTGATGAAATGGACCTTGATTGGCGTCGATTGCGCGAGCAGGTGCCGGAACAGGGCATCGAAGCGCAATTGATTGAAGTCCGGCCGCTTTGCCAACTCGGCCAGCGCAGCTTGCAAACGCTGCGAGCCGGTCGCGGTGGTTTTGATCAGACCAATCCACTCACCAGTGATCCGGGCTTTCGGCAAATCAGCCCCCACAGCTTCCAGCATGACGTCGTCCTCCGAGTATTTGAGCGAGAACGGACGATTGGTGATCACGTAATCCATCTGGCCCACCGGCGGGCGTGGTTGCCAGTTCGCGTCCACCACCACCACGATGTCGTGCGGGTCCGCCAACAGATTGCTCAGGATGTAACGGCGGAAGAGAATGTCGCCAAACGTCAGCACCACTTCGCCGGTGATCCACTCCGCCGCTTTTTGCAACGAAGCCAGTTCCGCCGTGGTGGCATACGCGTCGTTGTCCACGAACGTCACCCCGGGCACCCGCACCTCATTTTTGGCGAATCCGCGGACCACGACGATTTCCTTGATGCGTTCCGCGCGCAGGTCGGAAACGAGCTTGTGCAACAAGGGCGTGTTCCCGATTCGCACCATGGCCTTGGGAACGGTGCGGGTGACTTCGCCCAACTCGGCGCCTTGCGAAGCGGCCAGAATGATGGCGCGCGCAAATTCCGCCCGGCGCGGCAGGTAACGATCCTCGGCCGCCGCCAGTTCCTCCGCGCGTTGCAGACGAAACACCTCCTTCACCGTTGCGATTTTATCCTCGACGCTGACCAGCGAGCGCTGTTGAAAAATAGTGCGCGACACGTTTTGCATCGCCGTGATGGCGGCGCGGCAATTGTGGTTCGCCCAAATAACCAGGTTGTATCCGGCTTGCTCCAGTTGTTCCACCGGCGTGGCGTAATACGTGGTCGGCACGCAGACGAGTGGACAGCGCTCTTGCCAGGCGCGTCCGAACGCCAGCACCTGATCCGGCGTTTTCGTTTTGCTGTGGATGAGCAAGGCGTCCGCCCCGGCGGCATGATACGCTTCCGCGCGCCGCAGCATTTCCTCCAGTCCCCACCCCGCGATGAACGCTTCCAGTCGCGCCACCACGCAAAAATCCGGGTCCCTCTGCGCATCCTTCATGGATTTGATCTTGCCGGCGAATTCATCCACGTCGGCCAGCGCCTGCTTTTCGCCGGCGATGAAGGAATTGGTCTTCGGAAAAAGTTTGTCTTCAATGCACACCGCCGCGCAACCGCGCTGCTCGAGCTTTTGCACCAGGCGCCGCGCGTTGTTGAAGTTGCCGAAGCCCGTGTCACCGTCGAGCAGAATGGGAATGTCCGTGGCATCGCTCATGAACTCGACCACCTCGAGCACCTGCGTCCAGCTGGCCTCGTTGTTGTCGCGCACGCCCAGCGCCGCGGCGATCGAAAGGCCGCTGGCCCAGATGCCTTTGAACCCGGCCTCCGCCACGATGGTGGCGCTGAGACCATTGTGTGCTTCCATCAGGAATTCCAGGCGGCCGGGCTGCAACAAGCGACGAAATTGCGTCGTTTTCTTCATCAAAAAGCTTGTAAGCTTGCCTTGCAACCCCGGGATGACGCAACATCATTTGGTGGATGAGCGGCGCGGGACGCGTCCAGTCCGGATTTGAGCTTGTCGTCACCCGCTCCCTGATTCATGCATAACTTATGAAAACCGCCACGACTCCCGAACCAACGCTGGGCCGCGCCGAGATCGAGCGCATCATCGCCAATCAGGCGGCCAAATTGGACGCCGCAGCATTGCGAAAAACCTATTACGCTCAGGATGAATTTCTAATCCTCGACAATTTTCTGCCGTCGGAAATCATGGCCCAATGGGACGCCCAGCTGCCCGCGCTGCGCCCGCACCTGCACCGCAGTTTCATTCCGAAGCACAAGAAGGGAGGAAGCGTGGCCTACGACACGGTGCGCGAACTTGCGCCCGCCATGAACGCCGTTTATCAAAGCCCCGCGCTGCTCGGCCTGTTGAAACACATCACCGATGCCGAAATGCAGGAGTGTCCCGACTCGGACCTGCATCGTTGCGCGCTCTACGCCTACACCGAGGAGGGCGACCACATCGGCTGGCACTACGACACCTCGTATTACAAGGATCGCCGGTGGACGTTGCTGGTTGGTTTTCAAGACAACTCCAGCGCGCGGCTCGTGTGCAAATTGCACACAAAAAATCCCGGGCATAAACCGGAAGAGTTGAGTCTGCAAGTCTCGCCCGGCACGCTCGTGTTGTTCAACGGCGACAAGGTGTATCACGCCGTGACGCCCACGAAAGCCAACGAAGAACGGTTCATGGTTTCAATGCAATACGTCACGTCGGGCGAAATGAATCCGTTCATGCGGTTTGTGTCGAACATGAAGGACTCCATCGCTTACTTTGGCCTGAAACAAGTTTTCCTCGGCGGCAAAAAATCGCCATAGGCCGGGCGTGGCAAGGAACACCTTTTGCACTGCAGCACGCACGCTGGAGCAGCGCATCGGGCGCATGGGCGTTTCGACCTGCGTCCGCACTGCGCCTCTTTGTGGTCGCCGGTTGACGATGGAAGTACGGCCGGTGGTTGGCGCATCCCGAAACCTCGGGCCGCTTTGTGAATCAGAACGTATCCGTCCGTCGTGAGTCTGCCCGCCGTCATTTTCTGCGCGGCTGAATCCGCGGCGCAACCCGTGGCCGGTTTGCGCCTGTTGGACCGCCTGCTCGTGGCCGCGCACCGGGCGGGAGCGACGCGGATCACGGTGGTTTCCGCCGTGCCGTTGCCGCGATTAAAACGGACGCCCGCGCTGGGCATCACCTTTCAGATAGCGTCCCAAGCGCCAACCGCAAACCATCCAGTGCTCGCGCTCTCAACCGGCGTCTTGGTGCAGGCGTCCGACCTGAAGCGCGTCATTGAACAACGCGGACGCTTGGTGAAACCCGATGGAACGCCGCTGCCGGTTGGGGTGCTCGATTCGATTTCCGCCGCCGCGCTTGATTCCCAATTGGCGCACCGCCCGGCCCTGACCGCCGTGGGCGTGGCCGAACGGGTCAGTGACCCAACCTCCGCCGCCTGCGCCACGAAGAAGCTCTGGGCTTCCCTCACCTCGGCAGCGGATGGTTTGGTGGACAAGTATTTCAATCGTCCGGTGGGCCGCGTCCTGTTCTCGAAGCAACTCATTCACACACCTGTTTCGCCCAATCAAGTCTCGGTGGTTGCGACGCTGATTGGCGTGCTGGCGGCGTGGTGCTTTGCGTTGGGCCACGCGACCGCCGCGATCTGGGGCGCGGTCTTGTTGCAATTTTCCGCCGTGGTGGATTGTGTGGATGGCGATCTGGCGCGGGTGTTGTTCAAAGAATCGCCGCTGGGCAAATGGCTCGACCTTGTCGGTGATCAAATTGTGCATCTCGGTGTGTTCGTGGCCATCGGCGTTGGTTTGCATCGCGCCGGCAGCACCGCGCCGGTGTTGTGGCTGGCCGGCGCCGCGGCCGTCGGGGTGGTCATTTCATTCCTCCTCGTCCTGCGCGGCCTGAGGCAACCGGAAACGCACCGCAATTCCCGTTTGCAAAAATTGATTGACGCCACCACGAATCGCGATTTCTCCGTGCTGCTCCTGATTCTCGCCGGCTTCGGCAGGCTGGACTGGTTTCTCTGGCTGACCGCCGTGGGCGTGCAGGTGTTCTGGGTGCTCGCGCTGGGGTTGCAACTGCAACGCGCGCCCGGCGTCGCGCCGCACCAATCCACCTCGTGAAAACCATCGCGCGCTGGATTTTATTGCTGCTCGGCTTGAGCCTGTTTGGCTGGTTCATCCATCGTGCCGGACCGGCAGAAATTTGGGCGCACGTGCGCCAACTCGGATGGGCCGCGCCGCTGGTCCTGCTGCCTTATCTGGTGGTTTACCTTTTCGACACCTGGGGTTGGCAGCTTTCGTTTGGCCAATACGCCGGGACGCCGCCGCGGTTTCCAACCCTGTTCCGCGTCCGCTGGGCGGGTGAAGCGGTCAACAACGTGATTCCTTCGGGTTACGTCGGCGGCGAAGCCGTGAAAGCCTATCTGTTGCACCGGCGCGGCGTGCCTGGTTTAACCTGCGGTACGAGTGTGGTGGCTTCCAAAACCTGTCAGGTGATTGCACAGGTCGCCTTCATCGGACTGGGCGCATTGCTCGCGCTGCCCGTGCTGCCGCCGGATTCCGAAGCGCGCCACGGCATGATCATCATCACCCTTGCGGCTTTCGGCGTGGTGCTCCTGCTGCTGCTCCTGCAGCGGCGCGGCCTGTTCAGCACGGTGCAGGGGGTGCTGAAAACATTATCGCTGCGACCGAAAATGCTGGAGCGGCACGCGGCCCACCTGCGCAAACTGGACGAGCAGATTTACCGCTTTTACCGCACGGACCGCCGGCGTTTTTTTCAAACCACCTCGGTGTTTTTTCTCGGCTGGCTGGCCGACGCCCTGGAAATCTTCGTCGTCTGCCATTTGCTCGGATTGCCGTTGACGGTGGCGGAAGCCATCGCCATCGAAGCCTTCATCAGCGTGGCCAAGGCGATGGGCATTTTCGTTCCTGCGGCTCTGGGCGTGCAGGAATCGGGGGTGGTGTTGCTCTTCAACATTTTTGCGCTGCCCATTCCGCTGGCGGTGACTTATGCCATCCTCCGCCGCGGACGGGAGTTGTTCTACGTCCTGGTCGGCGGTATGCTGCTCTACGCGGAAGGCGCCGCGCTGCGCACCACCTTGACGCGGGCGGCGCAGGAAGCATCCACCAGTCAATGAATACAACTGATCACACCCCGCACGCCTTCATCTATGCCGCAGGCATCGGCCTGCGTTTGCAATCCGCCTTCGGCGCGCGCCCCAAAATCTTGCTCGAGTTTGGCGGACAAACCTTGTTGGAGCGGCATTTGCGCCATCTGCACGCCGTCGGCGTCACCCGGCTCACCCTGGTCACCGGTTACCAGCACCAGCAGATCGCGGCGTTGCTGCCGGACCTGGCCGCGCGTTATCCCATCGCCATCCGGCAGTTGATCAACCCGGATTTCACCGAAGGCAGCGTGCTGAGTTTCGCCACCTCCCTGCCCGTGCTGCAAACCCTGGCCCCCACCGCGCGCGCGCTGTTGATGGATGGCGATGTGCTCTACCCGACCGGATTCCTGCGGCAACTGCTGGCGGCGCCCGCGCGGACCGCGTTGTTGATTGATCGGGAGTATTCCACCGCGGACGACGATCCGGTGCTGGTGCCCGTGACCCACGGACGTCCGTTTGATTTCGTCAAAAAATGGTCCGGCAGCGCGGAACAAGTCGGCGAATCCATCGGCTTCTTCAAGGTGGCCGGCGCAGATCTGCCGGAATTGATCGCGCTCACGCAGCGGATGAGCGCGACCAACCGCCAGGCGTCCTACGACGACGTGCTGCGGCAACTGGTGCAGGCCGGGCGGTTTGGCCACGTGGATGTCACCGGTCTGCCGTGGACGGAAATTGATTTTCCGGCGGACGTCGAACGGGCGCGCGCCGAAGTGCTGCCAGCAATTGAGAAACTATCCGCATAAAGCAGCCGGCATGGCGACCAGGCCCGAAACCCACAAGCCCGTTACGCGACTGTTTCCGTTCGTGTTAAAGGCGCGGGTGTTGATTGCAGGTCGCGACACGCTGGCCCGCAGTAAATCGCGGTTGCAATTTATTCTTATCACCACCGACCTTTCGGAAAACAGTCGCACCCGGGTTTTGCAGGACTACGCGCCTTATCCCGTGGTGCAACATTTCACCGCAGCGGATCTGGAAAACCACTTCGGTTTGCAGGGCACGAAGGTGATCGGATTCGCCAAATCAGATCTGGCCCGTTCCCTATACGCGGAGATGAAGGCGTATCGCATCAACCGGCCCGCCCGGGGATCCGGATTTTGCGCCGGGGGATCACCATCATCGGCCGCGGCGTGACTTGATGGTCACTCCTGACCAAGGGGACTTGCATCAGGCCGGGCATCCGGAGCGCGCAGGAACCGCCTGCCGCGGCATCGCCATGGGCAGGCGAAAATCTCTGTCCGGGACAGTCTTTATTGATTGCGGCTGGAAAGCCTGGCGCGCAAGCCCGGTCACGCCGCCCGGAATCTCGTCTGTCCCCCAGTGGCAAGCCATCGCGCAACGACCTCCTTGTCCGCGCGCGATCCTCCGGGCTGAAGATGATTCGACGGTGGATGACTGGCCAGCCTGAAAAGGCCGGATCAACGGCCGGCGGGCCGCCGAAATCCGCTGCATCGGGATCCGGGACGCCACCCCGGCCGCGACAGCGGCACGGAAACACCCAGGGAGGAATTTTGCTTTTGCGCCTGCAACTTTCCTCTCATCTTGCCGGCGTGAAATTATCCGATCGTGAAATTCGTATCGCGGTGCGAAGCGCCCTGCGGGAGGATGTCGGTTCGGGAGACGTGACCACGCTGGCCACCATCCCGGCCGGCGCCCGGCTGACCGCGGTGATGCGCGCACGCGAACCCCTGACGGTCGCCGGCCTGGGCTTCGCCACGGCCGCGTTCCAGCTTTGCTCCCGGCGGGTACGGATTAGACACCGGGCGCAGGATGGAGACTCGTTGCGCGCGGGCGCCGAATTGATGGAAGTTTCCGGACCAGCGCGCGCCATTTTGACGGCCGAGCGGGTGGCGTTGAACTTTGTGCAACGGCTTTCCGGCGTGGCCACGCTGACGCAGCAATTTGTCCGCGCGGTGCGCGGCACCGGGGCGCGCATTCTGGACACCCGGAAAACAACGCCCGGCTGGCGCGTTTTTGAGAAGTACGCCGTCGCCTGCGGCGGCGGGAGCAACCACCGGTTGGGGCTGTTCGATCTCGTGTTGATCAAGGACAACCATCTGGCGGTGTTGCGGGCGGCCCGGCCCAACGCCATCGCCGCCGCGGTGCAACGCGCCCGCAAAAAATACCCCCGGCTGCCAGTGGAGGTGGAGACGGACACGCTCGCGCAAGTGCGCCAGGCGGTTGCCGCCGGCGCCGACATCATTCTGCTGGACAACATGAGCAATGCGGACCTGCGCCGCGCAGTGAAGCTGATCGCGGGACGGGCCAGGACCGAAGCCAGCGGCGGCATCACCCGCAGAACCGTGCGCGGCCGCGCCTTGACCGGAGTGGAGGCCATTTCCGTGGGGGCGCTGACGCATTCCGCGCGGGCCGTGGATATCGGGCTGGATTATCGGACCTGACCGGCGGCGCCGGGCTGGTGGAAATTTACGGGGCCAAAGTCAGTCCCACTGCACCTGCGACCGCAACCACACTGCCCCAGAGCGAGCGCGCGGTCGGCCGTTCCTTCTCGAAAAGGCGCGCCAGCGGGATCACCGCCAGCGGCGTCAAGGCGATGATGGCCAGCACGATGCCCGTCGGCGTGGTGCTCAACGCCCATTGCATGCAACTGACGCCCAGCGCCGGGCCGGCCAGGGCATTGCCCGCCACCCACCCCCAGGGATGCAACGAAGCGGCGGCGGTGGCTTCCCCACCCGCATCATGCAACCATGCCCGGCCCGGTGCGCGTTCCTGCCAGCGGATGAAGGCCAGAAACACCGCGCCGACCAACAAACCGCCGAGAATGCGTTGAAAGGCGGCGTTCGCGCCGTCCAGGAACTGATGCGCCTCACGCACCGCCAGGAACGCGCGGCGACTGAAGACGGCGCCAAGCGCCCCGCCCAGGGCGGACAACACCCCGTAAACGGAACCCAGCCGCCATTCCCGCGGGTTTCGTTTCACCGAATCCTGCGGCGCCAGGGCCAGGGCCACGCCGGCCATGATTACGCCAATGAACAGAATTTGCAGCCAGGACAGGCGCGTCCCCAGCCAGACGCGCTCAATGATGATCCCGAACGGCGCGGCCAGACATTGGGTGAAGAGCATCGTCAACCGCGAACCCAGCCGGGGAAGCGCCTGATACAACGCCACATCCCCCACGCCAAACCCCAGCACACCGCTGATGAAAAAATAGCTGAAACCACCGCCCCCCAGACCCACGCCGCCAAGGTAAGACCAGGCACCGAGCAGCACGGTGGCCAGGACCAGCCGCCAGAAGTTGGCGCTTGCGCCGCCCAGCAAATGCGAGGCGCGATGCCCGCAAATGATGGAGCCGGCGAACAGCAGACAGGCGCCGAGGGCAGCAATCATGTTTCCGGCCGCTGCCGTTCCCGGGCCAGATCCACCGCCCGCCACAAGTACCAGGCGGCCACGGAGCGGTACGGCCGCCAGCGCTCACCGTAAGTCAGCAGTTCCTTCGGCGTCGGCAATTCCTTCAACCCATGGATCAGCGCAAAACCGTTGCGCACGCCGTAATCGGTGGCCGGCAAAACGTCCAGCCGTCCGAGGGTGAACATCAACAGCATCTCCACCGTCCACGGCCCGACACCGCGAATCAAGGTCAGACGCGCCATGATCTCCGCATCCGAAAGCCGGCGAATCTGGCGGCGGTTCGGCACCACGCCGGCCACGGTTTGCGCGGCGACCTCCTTGATGGCGAGCGCCTTGGCGCGGGACAGACCCACATCCCGCAACGACGCCTCGGGCCACGCGGCCAGCACTTCCGGCGGTGGCCATTGGTGGCGCGGGAACACTGCCAGCAGACGGTTGAAAATGGCGCCGGCCGCCGTGCCATGCAGTTGCTGGTAAACCACCGAACGCACCAGGGCCTGCCACGGCTCGATCCCGGGTTGGGGCGCCAGGGTGCAGGGGCCTGCCCGGCGCATGATCGCAGCCAGCGCCCGGTCGCGGCGGCGTAAATGCTGGATCGCGCTGGCCGTCATTGGCTTGCCATGAAAAACACGGCGGGGGCGCGGTTGAGCACGCGCACCGTGGCGACGGTGGTGATCCGCCATTCACCCTCAATCCGGGCCATGCCCAGCTCCAGTTCCTGCACAAAACGATGTCGCTCCCCCGAGCTCTCCGCATTGACCGTCACTTCCACCCGGGCATGTTCCCGGTCTGCCGCCAGTGTGACGACGGGATCCAGGAGGCGCACCTTGAACGCCTGAACTCCCGGCAGCGAACGGATCCGCACCATGAGTTCGATGAGGTCCTGCCGGGTCACCTCCTCGTCCAGCAGATTGCGCGGTTCAAGCTGCAGATGCACCTGCGGCGCAAAAAAATCTCCGAACTTTTGCGCGGCCAGGCCGCGCGCCAGCAGGCTCTCGCGCCCCGCGAAGGTCGCCGTTGCGCCCAGACGCTGCAACTGCCGGCGGATGGCGGTTTCCGGGGAAGGATAAAAATGGAGCCACAGCCACACGGCACCGCCGAGCAGCGTCAGGACGGCCAGCGTCCGCGAAAGGCGTTTCATAGCAGCACCCGCCCCACAATCCGCTCGCGCCGCGCGGCGCCCTTCTCGTGCAACTCGTAGGGCATGGAACGGTTGTCGCCCACCACGTAGTACTCGTCCGGTCCGAGCCGGTAATGTTCCGGACGCACATTCCAACGGCTCTCGTAGTGCAAGTAAGGTTCAGGCAACCGCCGGCCATTGATCCAGAGTTGTCCGTCCACGAATTCCACAGTTTCCCCCGGCAACCCCACAATGCGTTTCAGCAACATGATGCTGTGACCGCTGTAACGCACCCCCACCACGTCCCCGCGTTGCGGTTCGTGCCGCCAGTACGCCAGTCGGTTGATGAAATTGACCGAACCGGACTTGTAGGTGGGTTCCATGCTCGCCCCTTCCAGTCGAATTGGCAGCAACCAGAACTTGAACACCACGAGGGCGAGCGCCGCCACGCCTCCGGCGCGCATCAGCGTCCTCCCGGGCTTGCGCCCGAGCAACACTCTGCGCAGCCCCGAAGGGGAGCGTGTTTGTTTCGCTTGAACCGGCGTGGCTTCCATGCAGAACCGGGCGGGACGGTCCTTTCCCAGGCAGCAGTTTCAATGCGGGGGCGGGCCGGCGCAAGCGCAGATTGACGCCGGCGGCGCAAAGGGTTACAAGCACAGCCAGCCTTGCTCCGCCACCAGGTCGCCGCTTGAATCGCTGGCCAGTGCGCTCAGGCATGGTAAAATACCAAACAATATGAGTACGACCGAAAAACCTCTGCGGATGGTCACCTGCGGCTGGTGCGACACGAAAGTTTTCATTCCGGGTGATCTGGCGCCGCTGGCCACCGTCCCGTGTTCCAAGTGCGGTCATCCGATCATGATGCCCAAAATTTTGCGCCAGTTTGAGCTGCGCAACATCATCGCCGCTGGAGGTTATGGCACGGTTTACCGCGCGTTCGATACGATTCTCGAACGGCTCGTGGCCGTGAAGCTGATCAAGAAGGAGAAAATGGAGGACCCGGAGGCCATGGGCAGTTTCCTGCGCGAAGCGCGTGCCTGCGCCCGGCTGAATCACACCAACATCATTCACATCTACAACTTCGATGAATTCGAGGGGCAGGCCTATCTGGTCATGGAACTGGCCGACCACGGCAGCTTGGATGGCCGCATTGAAAAACAAACCCGGGTGGCGGAGTTGCACGTGCTGGACATCGGCATCGCGATCGCCTCGGCATTGGACCTGGCGTTGAAACACAATTTGCTGCATCGCGACATCAAACCGGGCAATATTTTGTTCGACAGCGACAACGTGCCGAAACTGGTGGACTTTGGTCTGGCGCGCAGCGTGGAGGCGGAACCCGAAATCGGTTCCGTCACCGACGGCACGCCCTATTATGTTGCGCCGGAGAAAATCAAGCGTGAAAAGGAGACCTTCCTGTCCGACATGTACAGCCTGGGATGCACGTTGTACCAGGCGTTGACCGGCTACCCGCCGTTCGACGCGCCCACCGTGGAGGAGCTGGTGGCGGCCCATGTCCACATCCCGCTGCGGCCGCCCAATCTGGTGGTGCCGGAGATCACTCAGACCACCAGCGACATCCTGGTCAAGGTACTCTCAAAAAATCCGGCCGACCGCTACCTGAGCTACGACGAATTCCGGATGGCCATGGAAGCTTCGCGCAGTCTGCTGCTGGTGCAGCAATACACGCAATCCGACCAGCCCAAATCCAAAACCAAAACCAGCTGGTGGCGGCGCTGACCCGCCCGGAACAGCCGCCTCCCTTTCGGACAGATCCACCATGAACTTCTCCCTCTGCCGGCGACCGGACGCGGACGGGCCCTCCAGACGGCCGCGCTCCCACCCACGGATTGGGCTGGGACTCCTGCTCGCCGGTCTGTTCGTCACCGGCACCGGGAGCCAACCCGCCCTTTCCTCCACCCGCCAATCCCGCCTCCTGGTCGTGGCGCCCGAAGCATTTGCCCCGGTCCTTCAGGAATTTCTCGCCCATAAACAACGCCTGCGCCCCACCACATTCCGGTCTTTGGAACAAATCCTCCGTGAATCCGAGGGCGTGGATGATCCGGAAAAACTCAAACGCTTTTTGTACCAACAGTGGCGGCATTCCGGCCTGGGTTACGTGTTGCTGGTGGGAGACGTTGACGTGCTGCCCGTGCGCTACATGACGCTGGACCGCATCACTGCGGCGGCGTTTGATTACGCATTTTATCCCAGCGACCTGTATTACTCGGACCTGGCCAAACGGGATGGTCGTTTCGAGAATTGGAATGCGCAAACGGAAGGATTCCACGCCGGTTATTTCGGCGAGGTGCGCGGCGAAAAAAACAAATCCGATCCGATCAATTTCGATGCCGTGGATTATCTTCCGGAAATCGCGGTGGGGCGCTGGCCGGTCAGTACGGCCGCAGAGGTGCAGGTGATGGCCACGAAAACCATGGCCTATGAAACCCGCCAACTCGCCCGGGAGGCATCGCGTCCGCTGCGGGCGGGGTTCATTGCGGTGGGCGGCTGGGTGGACAGTCGCGGCGCCATGGACGACTGGGCCGCCAAACTGCCCCGGCCATGGCAGGTGGAAAAGCGGTATTATTCCGATGCCCGCCGTCAGAATTCCTCCGCCCCGCCCGATCACGAGCAAGTGCGGCAGTTGTTGAATGAAGGCGTGGATCTGCTGGTGCATGCCGGACACGGTCAGCCGGACGAGTGGGAACAGTGCTTCCACCTTCGTGATTTGCAAGCGATTACCAACGCAGCCCGGCTGCCCGTCATCATTTCCGCCGGCTGCAGCACGGCGTATTTTGCGCCGCTGCCGCCGTACGAGCCTTACGTGGATGTTGACGGTCACGAACACGCGGGTTCGGATCACCAGGAAGTTTTTACCGCCCCTCCGCCGCCCCCCGCGCCGTATCAGCGCGGGAAATTCAATCCCACCGGCCTGGGAGAACAAGTCTTGAAACGCGGCACCCATGGCAGCGTGGCCTACATCGGTTGCAATACGGGCAGTCAACCATGCGGCCTGACCCTGGTCGAAGGATTTGTCACCGCGTGGGCCCGCACCCCGCAACCGCACCTGGGCGACTGCTGGGCCGACGCGATCCGGCATTACTTCAACAAGGAGCGGCTCGCCACCCTGAAACCGGACGCGGGCTGGTATCCTCCCAGCATTTTCTTTCAAGGCATGAAATTCATGCTCTTCGGCGACCCCAGCCTCGCGCTGCCCAATGGCGGCTAGGCCGGGTCCATTCCTGGATGCACTCCGGTGGTGACGGCGACCAACCTTCGCGCCAGCCCCGCCGGCCGGTCGGCGGCGGGACACCACTATCAGCTTGCAAAACTGGACAACCGCCTCGCATTTTGATGCGTGCAATTGATTTCACGCACGGCTGAATACGCCTTACGCGCCATTCTCTGGTTGCTCCAGGAGCCCGCCCGTTCACAGACCGCGCGGCAGATCGCCGCCGGCACGCGCACCCCGCCGGATTACACCTTGAAGGTGCTGCAATTGTTGACCAAGGCCGGACTGGTGCGCAGTCAACGCGGACTGGGCGGCGGCTTTCAATTCGCCAGCGATCCCGCAAAGGTTTCCGTTTTGGAAGTCATCAACGCCGTGGACCCGCTGGAACGCATCCTGGCCTGCCCCCTGGGATTGAAGGAACACGCGCACAAGCTCTGCCCGCTGCATCGCGGCATGGACGACGTGGCGGCCCAAATGGAAGCGACGTTCGCGCAATCCAAACTGGTGGACCTGCTGAACACCGACTCGGCCTCGGTACCGCTGGGCATCAAATTGAAACCTGGCAAACCGGCAGCCCCAACCGGCCGTTGAGCGCGTGATGGAAACCAGCCACGTGACGGCGGTGAACCCGATGATGCGGGGGGACACCCCCGTCAACCGCCGCCCCCAATGAACCCCGACCGGCTCTGGTTGCGCTTCGTCCGGCTGGCGTTGATCTGCGCACTGGTGCCGGGTTTTGGCCTGGCGGCGTGGATGACTGGGGCGTGGTGGTTCGCCCTGCCACGTGGATGGTGCTATCTGGCCAGCCTCCAGATCCACTCCGTCGCGCTGATGATGGGCTGGGGCGGCGCGATGATCCTGGGCGTTGCTCTCCATTTTTTGCCCCGTCTTCGCGCGGTCAAATTGCACCGCCCCGAATGGGCCGCAGCCCTGTTCGGAGGACTGGCGCTCGGACTGGTTTTGCGCATGGTCGGTCAGTGGTGGCTCGCCGCGCTTGCCCCCGCCGGACCAGCCGGCAAAGTCCGTTGGTTGAACGCGGTCGTTGCAGGCGGCGTCGGCGCACAGACGATTGGTGTCGTTGGTCTCCTTCTGCTCCTGACCATTACGTTTCGCTCCGGCCGGCCGCTCAAACAAAATGAAGGCTTTCGCCAAATCCTCCCGTTGCTGGGGGTGGCCGGAATCGCGCTGCTCCTGGCACAACTGGCCTGGTGCGTTGCGACGGTAGAACCTCTCGTAACCGGCGCCACTCTCGCCCTGCTGGCCTCCCGGCCTTCGTGGCTCGCTGCGGATCTGATGTTGTTCGGATTTATCGCCGCCGTCTCGATCGGCATGTCCGCGCGCCTGTTCCCGCTGACCTTTCGCACCAAGCTCGCGAGTTCACCGGGCTTGCAGAGCGCCGCTGGCTTACTGGCGCTTGGACTGATCTTCACCCTGCTGGAGGCCGCCCGCTCCGCGCTTTCCGGCAGCAGCCCCGCGTTCACAGGAGGGGCGGCTCTGTGCCGGGCGGGCGGACTGGGCTGTGGAATTTTTGCGGTGCGGATTTTTCATCCGCGCAAACCCACTTCCCATCCCGCGGCCCCCTATCGCCTCTGGGAGGATCCTGCGGCCATCGGGGTCGTCTGTGCGTACGTCTGGTGTCTGATGGCGGCGCTCTTTCTCCTCCTCATCGCCCTGCAACAGTTCGGGCTGCCCATTCCGCCGTCACTCGGACAAAACAATCTGCCCCGTCACGCGCTGGGGGCAGGTTTCATGACGCTGCTGATCCTGTCCGTCGGCTGGAAAATGCTGCCCGGATTTGGCGGGGGACGGCCACGAGCGCGCGGCCTGATGTGGAGCGCCCTCCTGCTGGCCAATCTGGCCACCTTGCTCCGCATTGTCCCGGCCCTGTTTTCCCCAGAGGATTTCAGCGGAGTCAACTGGACCGACCGCCTGTTCCCGGTCGCCGGGTTGTGCGGCTGGGGCGCGATCGCCGCGTTTGCCGTGGCCCTGCGCGCGAGTCTGCGCCGCCCCAAGGCCGTAACCGTGTAGCTCCGCCACCCGGCCCGCGCGTTACATTCCCAACTGACGTTTGCCGTCTTCGCTGAGCATGTCGGGCGTCCAGTGCGGATCGAACGTCATGGTGACCTCAACGTTCCTGGCCTCAGGCAGGGCGTTCAGCGCCGTCTTGACGCCTTCGTAAATCCACTCGCCGGACGGGCAGTTTTCCGTGGTGAGCGTCATCGTCACAGCGATGTTGCCATCCTGGTTCTCCACACTGTAGATCAGTCCCATGTCCACAATGTTGAGACCAAATTCGGGATCGGGAATGGTTTTCAGCGCGTCCCACACGGCGGCAGTTTCGGGAGTTACATTCATTTGGTTTGCGATGCGGTTAGTTTCGGTTTGAGCGCCGGGCCCGGCGCCGGGGCGGTGGCAGGCAGCCACAAATGTTTCATCACCCCCACCATGTCGGCGAGAAACAACACGACGCCCACCGCCAGAAGCCAGGCTCCCAAATGCAGCCAAAGCTGACTGGACCACCAGGCGCCCACCAGCAACGGCAGCACGGCAAATTGTTGCAATCCCAGCCCCCAGTATTCCAGGCGCGGATGCGTCAGCGAATGTGCGGGTGGCGTCGGTCGCCGCCCCACAAGCGGACCGTAAACCCGCATCCAGGTCAGAAAAGGCACCACCTTGCACATCATGCCCGCAATGCACGGCATCAACCCGCCCAGAATGCCAAGCAGCGCATATATCATGGGATTAAACCCGCCGACGGCGGTACTCCGCGTTGAGTCAGGAAGCGTCAAGGCGATGCCGGCCAGGGCGGCCGCGTAAATCCCAATCCCCCCGCGAAGAAACACGGCAATGCCCGGATCCAACTTGCGCTTTTTGCGCGTGGTCAGGGATTGCTGCAGGCCGTAGCCAGAAAACACGAGGCCGATCGTCACCGCCACCGCACCGAGATAGGTCAGCACCGCCCACTGCCAGATCAACGCCGGCACCAGAGCGACCAGTCCGGCTTGGGAAAACCAGAGCCCGGCTTTCGCCGGCCCCCAATCCCGCACTTCACCCATGGTGAACATGGGAATCAGTTGAAACGCCACTCCTTGCAGCAGGGCCAGAAAGAAGCCGATCAATCCCAGATGGGCGTGCATCCGCAACAAGGCCAGTGGCGCAACCGGCACCCAAGTGAACAGCCGGTTCAACGCCAGAAACAACCCCGCCAACACCGCCAGACACAACCAGCCGGCGGCGAGAATGATCGCCCAAGCCACCACATCGCGACGGGTTGAGCGCCCCACCGTGACCCAAGTGTTCACCGTGAACAACAGCACCCCCAAAATCACTGCCGTGGCGAAAAGCGCGACCCATTTCAACTGGTAACTTTGGAAAAAAAACACCATGCCGGGAACTCCGACCGCATGCAGCCAGAAGTGCCACCATCCCAGGTTTTCCTTCCACAGCGTGGTGGTCAAAGCCACCGGCACAAGTTGATAGACGGCACCGCAGGCCACCGTAACGAAAAAGCCCAGCATCCAACTGTGGGTCAACGCAATCACCGGCGGCGCGGCGTGTGGCATCCCCAGCAGTCCGGGATGTGCCACCAGCAACGTGGTCGCCACCAACAACCAAATCAGCGCCAGCCCCATGAACGCCAGCGGCAACCGGCCCTGCGCGGCCAGCCAGCTTTGTTTGCTGGCCGGTCGCGGGGCGGCGGCCGGGGACGGATGGGAACCGGGTTCAGGCACGGGTCAGCACCGTAATCCAACTGCCATCAGGCTGTTGCGTGCAGTCCGTGTTGAAGCCGCGTTGTTTGGCTTCGCCGAACAAGTGGCACGGTTCACGATCGGTATGGGCGCGCAGCTTCTGGCCGGCCGGCAGGGCTTCCAACGCGTCCAACACGCGGACGAGCGGTTCCGGCGGTTCCAAGCCGCGCACGTCAATCTCCTGCACGTCTGCCGCCACCGTCCGAACCGCCGGGGCCGGAGCGGATGAACCGCAACCTTGCGGCGTGGTTTCGGGAGCATGCACAGCTTTGAGCTTGGTGATTTTAACCCGGAACTCTTCCGGCCCCTGCTCCAGGTATTCCCAGGAGAAGGCTTCGGGAAATTCGTGTTCGAATTGATAGCGCAGCGGCACGGGATCATGGTCATTGAGCAGCACGAAAAACTTGCCCACCGGCAGATCGAGCCAGCGCTGGAAAATTTGCGCGTGTTTCACGCGGCCGGGAATGGGGCGCACATCAAAAACGACCCGGGGATCACGGTTGGGATCCGCGCCATGGCTGCCCGTCCCACACCCTCGCGGCATCGTTTCCGGCGCAATGGCATGGCGCAGTTTGGTGATTTTCACGCGGAACTCCTCCGGGCCACGTTCGAGGTATTCCCACGTAAAGGCTTGTGGAAATTCGCGCTCGAACTGATAGCGCAGCGGCACGGGATCATGGTCGTTCAACAAGACAAAAAATCCATTGAGCGGCAAATCCAGCCAGCGTTGAAAAATCTGCGCGTGTTTCACCCGGCCGGGGATGGGACGAACGTCAAAAACCACCTTTGGATCACGATGCGGATCACTGGTGGCGGCAGAACTGGGGAGGGACGTGTTCATGGTCGTGTATTTTCAATTGGTTTTTCAAGACGCACTTCGGCCAGGCGATCGAAGTCTCAACCGCGCAACGAAGTTCACGCTGGCAGCGTAGAAGCGAACAACCGGATGTCAATGTCCGGTTCGTCCGGGATCACCCGAAGTTTGACTCAAATCAAATGCCCCAAGCATCCGCAACCACTTACGTCCTCGCCGTCGGCCGGCTCAACGGTAAAGCGTCCGCTGCGCCAAAAGAAAACACTGCCGGGAGCAGGCCCCAGCAGTGTTGACGAATGCCACTCATTCCGTGCGCGGGTCAGGCCCGGCCGCCCCCCCCGACCGCTGCCGGATTGGGCGCCGGACTTAGTGCCGCCTCAGCCACCCGCGCTTCCATCGAGGCCAGGAAACGCCACACAAACAACAGGGTCGTCAGGAATAAACCCGGATAGCCAATCCCCGCCAGCACGTACGGCAGGGTCGGATCACCATGCACGCGCACAATATCCAGGTTGTAGCTCAGGAGGTTGAACGTGACGATGAAGCCAAAGATCCACATGCCCATCAACCAGGTGCCAGCCTCGAATCCGGTAAGCGGACGGCTCCAGCCCGTGGCCGGGCGCGCCGGGATTTGAGCCGGGGCGGGTTCCGTGGCTTTCGTGCGTTCCGTCTGCCGGCCGAGCGTACACAAGTCATAAACAATCACCCCCGCCCCCACGGTCAGGACAAAACCAAATGAAACCACGAGAACTTTGTAGAGGTTCATGGAAGGCATCAAATCGCCACTCAACCACTCGAAACCCAGGATACGGCTGATATAAACCTGCACCGTGCCGCCCAACGCAAAGGCCAGCGCCAGTCCGATGATGCCGGAAAACACCAGCCAGAATCCCAGCCGGCCGAGGCGCTGATCGAAGTCGCCCGGTTTGCCCCGGCGCAACATGGGCACGGCATAATACGCCGCGCCGAGGACCAGCAGGCCAAACGTACCGAACAACGCCAGGTGGCCGTGCGCCGGAGTCACCCACGTTCCGTGCGACCAGACATTGGTCAAAGCAAAGGTCATGGTGAAGCCCAGAATCCCCGCCCCCACCTGCTCCAGAACCACGGAGCCAAGGATGAAGTAAAATGCCGGGGCATTTTCCAGCGGCTTGCGATTCGCGTGAGCATCCAGATAAATATGCCAGAAACAGAATATCATCGGGAGCGGCTCCAGCGCGCTGAAGAGGGAGCCCCAGAATTGCCAGAATTCCGGCGTGCCCACCCAAAAATAATGGTGGGCGTTGCCGAGCAATCCCGACAGCCACACGAGCAAAATGCCCCAGAACACCGCGTAGCCCACTTCCTTCACGCTCACCTTGAACAGCAGAACGATCAAAATTCCCACCAGGCTGATGTGAATGACCTCCCAAACCCCTTCCACCCAGTAGTGCACCACGAACCAGCGGAAGTATTCCTGCAAATCCACCCGCGGCACGTAAAACATGCCAAACAGCCAGACAACAGTGAGCGCCACGACGCCCAAGCCCAGGCCCCAGTGAATTTCATTCCACTCGCGCACTTTGGGGAAGGTGCGCAGAACGACGTAGCAAAGAATGGCAAAGCCGATCAAAACAATCACGTCAAAGACCCGCCCGCCTTCGATGTACTCCAAGCCCTCCTGCAACCAAGGCTGGCCGGCCCACCAGCCCGCACTGCCCTGCATGGCCAGGCTTTGGGTGCCCACGTTCCAGAGGGTGACCGCCACCACGGCGTAAAACAGGAATTTAATCAACCAGGGCGACGCCAGCTCGCGCTTCGACAGCAGCGGCCCGACATACAGGATGGAGCCAATAAAACCGCTGAGAATCCAAATCAGTCCCAGATTGAGGTGGGTTGAACGCACGACGTTGAAGTTCAGCGTGCCGGCGAGCAACGTGGGGTCATTATGCTGCAGGGCCAGGAGCAATCCCAGGCCGACTTGCACAAAAAACAGGATGAGCATGAGCATGAAAAATCGCATGCTCAAACGTTGAGTTTGGTATTTTGGTTGTATCACGGTGCTTAGAGGGTTTTGATGTAGGCGATGAGGTCCTGGATCTGTTCATCGGTGACCAAACCTTCGTAGGGCGGCATGGTGCCTTCCGGATAACCTTCCACCACCTTGGCGTTTGGCTTGAGGATGGACTCGATGATGTAAGCGTCATCCACGGTGGCGGTACCGCCGCCCACCAATTTCTCGTGGCTGCCGTAAATTCCCTTCCACGTTGGACCAGTGATTTTCTTGCCGTCCGTTGAATGACACGCCGCGCATCCGAGCGTCTGGGCCAACTGCGCCCCGCGCTCCACCGCTCCGCCCGCGCCTCCGCCTGCAGATGTGGCGGCCCCTGGGGCGGAGGAACTGCCGGCCGGCGTGGCGGCCGCGCTGCCGGCAACGCGACCGTGCAGCAGTTCCAGGCGATGTTCCAGGCTGCCCGTCATGACCTTGGGCGGCCAACCTTCGGTGTTCATCGCCGACGTATATTTCAAAAATGCGATCAACTGCGAAACTTCCCCGGCCCGGAACCGCAGCGTCGGCATGTAGGTAGGTTTGCCTCCGCGCCGCTGCACCCGCTCCTTCGCCTCCGGATATTTCTCGTAGTAAGCTTCGATGGTGTCCACGCCGGCATCCGCCGCGATGTCCTTGTCCTTCAACTGCGTTTGAACGGCAAACTCGGTGGGCCACATGTTGGCCGAGGGCAGAAACGCCGCCAGCCAGGCCGGTCCGAGGGCGGCGTACTTCTTGGTGAGATCCGGTCCCAGATAAGCGCCGTTGCCCACAATCGTATGACAGTCCATGCAGTTGTAGGCTTGAAAGATTTTCTTCCCATCCGTGGCGTAGTGCGTTCCAAAAGTGATCTCGTCCGGCGTCACCTGGTTTCTCGACCCCAAGAACGAAAAACCGGAGAGCACGATGAACACCAGCATCATCAAACCCAACATGATGAGCGCCCGCAGGCGCTTGCCGGGTTCTTTGCAAATTCCTCCTGGACAGCTCATTTCTTTCCTTTCTTGTCGGTTTCGGTCTCCTCCAAAGCCGGGCCGGGTTCGATCTCCCCGGTTTTGATCAAGTGGTCATGGAGGAACAACATGCGGGTGCAGGCGATGAACACGTAAAACACGTAAACCGCCAGCAAATAGCCCACAACGAAATAGATCCACCAAAAATCGCGCGATTCGGCAAAATATTCGAAATCCCGCCAAAAGGGCCACGACAGGGCAAAACCTGCCGCACTGCCCAGCACCGCAAGCGTCCAATCAACAATTCGTGTCATGTATTCAGGGGGTTGAGGTTGGTTACCGGCATTACCGCACGGATCCACGGCCCGCCACCCTCTTTGCGACGCGCCAAACCGCCCCGGCGCGCCCAACCCATGATGATGACCATCAGCCTGTTCATGCGGAATTCTTCATTGTGCAACACACCGCCCCACCCACACATCCGCGCCACACGCGTTGATGGCGATTGGAGAACTGGCCCGGTGGATCGGCCGTGCTTCACGCACCAAACGCCTCGCTTTGTGCCCGCGAGAGCGAACGTGGTGCAAATTGAATTTCACCGCGCCAGACTATGGGGGCATAATAGGATGTCAATATCCCATTATCCCTCATTACGACATCTTCTTGACTTGGATCAATTTCCCGCCCCGGGGAACCAAGACGCCAAACCGCGATTCCTCCCGGGTTTTCGACCGGCGCGCGTTTCCAGAACTTGCGCTTGATGCGGGCCGGCCAGGCGAATTCGCCCTCCCGCTGCATCGTCTTTTCCGCATTTTCATTTTTGCCGATTGACCTGGCCGTCTGAAAAAACCATGCTTGACGACCAGCTTTCGAGCGCCCGGCCCATGCGCCGACCGCTCGCGGAAAGGAAGTGATTTGGATTGACCGAGATTAAACTGAAAAAAGGCGAACCCGTGGACAAGGCGCTGCGCCGCCTGAAAAAGAAGATTGATCGCGAAGGCACCCTGCGCACCGTGCGCATGCGCCGGTCGTACGAGAAGCCCAGCGAACGCCGCCGCCGCAAGGAGAAAGTGGCGCGCTTTTCTGCCATGCTCGCCGCCCGCTACGCGGATCAATAATTCGTCCCTTCAACCTCGAACCGGGCCGGCTCGCCGAACGGCCGCGCCCGGTTGCCCTTTTTCCAACACCAGGATGTATTCACTCTCCACCTGCTGGAATGCGCACCGTCACACGGACGGACGCGCCATGCTGCGCGAGATCCGCGACCTCGGTTTCACGCACGCGGAGCTGAGTCACGGCACGCGCATCAGCCTCGTCCCCGGAATTCTGGAGGCGGTGCAGGCCGGGGAAATCAAAATCTCCTCGCTGCACAATTTTTGTCCGCTCCCCATGGGCGTCAACCAATCCGCGCCCAATCTCTATCAGTTTACCGCCGCCGCGCCGCGCGAACGGGACGCGGCCATCAAACACACCCTCAAGACGTTTGACTTCGCCGTCCGGGTGAACGCGCCCGTGGTCGTCCTGCATCTGGGCAGTGTGGAATTGAAGGATTACACCGGCCGCTTGAAGGAGCTGGCCGTGCGCGACGGGCAGGATTCGCGCAAATACGCCAGGCTCAAGGCCGAAGCCATGGAGAAACGCGAAGCGCGCAAAAAGCCGTTTGTCGCGCGACTCCTCGATTCACTCCGCCAGCTCCTGCCGGAGGCCGAATCGCGGGGACTTCGACTCGGTTGCGAAAATCGCGAAGCCGTCGAGGAAATCCCGTTTGAAGATGATTTCGGCCTGCTGTTTTACGAGTTGCAAAGTCCGGCGCTGGCTTACTGGCACGACACGGGGCACGCACAAATCAAAGAAAATCTCGGCTTCGTGAATCACGACCTGCATCTGCGCACCTATGCCGATCGCCTGGCCGGCTTTCACCTCCACGACGTACAAAATCTCGTCCACGATCATTGCGCCCCCGGCTCCGGCTCGGTGAACTTTGCTGCGCTGAAACCGCTCGTAAAACCCGACCACCTGAAAATTTTCGAATTCAGCCCCGCCCTGCCCGTCGGAGCACTCAAACAAGGCGTCGCCCACGTCAAAGAGCTTTGGGGCGATTCATAGTCACACCCCGCCAACGGACGTCATTGGCGCCCTCCTCCCGGCGACCGCGCCACGGTGACCGGCCCAGTTTTGTGTTTCGACTTCAACCGGCTTTGCTAACTTCCCGGCATGGCTTTCGATTCATTCCGCGACTTTGTCCAACAACTCGACCGCGCGGGCGAACTCAAACGCATCACGCAAGCAGTCGCCACCGAACTCGAAATCACCGAACTCGCCGACCGCGAAATGAAATCCCCGGGCGGCGGCAAGGCGTTGCTCATCGAACAGCCAACGGTCAATGGCGTCGTCTCACCGTTTCCCGTCGCCATCAACACGATGGGATCGCATAAACGCATGGCCATGAGCCTGGGCGCAAATTCTGTGGACGAGGTGGCCAACGAACTCGGCGCGCTGCTGAAGGCCAAGCCGCCCACTTCCATGCGCGAAGCGATCAAACTGCTCGGCCAGGCGTTTGACCTCCGCCACGCGAAACCGAAGACAGTGAAGAGCGGCCCGTGCAAGGAAGTGATTCACAAATTCGACGCCCCGCCCTCGCGCCGGGAACCGTGGCCGACGACGATGGATATTCTGGGGAGCGCGCACGCCTCGTCAACCGCGGCACGCGAGGCGCATGCGCTCCCCACACTCCGCACTCCGCATTCCGCACTCCCCATTTTGCAATGCTGGCCCTTGGACGGCGGACGCTTCATCACGCTCCCCTGCGTCGTCACCCAGGACCCCGACACCGGCGAACGCAACGTCGGCATGTATCGCATACAGATCTACGACGACAAAACCACCGGCATGCACTGGCAGCTCCAGAAAGTCGGTGCGCGCCACGGCCGCCGTTACTATGAGACCGGCACGCGCATGCCCGTCGCGATTTTTTTTGGCGGAGATCCGGTATTCACCTTTGCCGCCACCGCGCCGTTGCCGGATGGTTTGGATGAATTCCTCCTCGCCGGTTATCTCCGCAAAAAATCCGTCGAACTCGTGAAGTGCGAGACCAACGACCTCGAAGTGCCCGCCAACGCCGACTTCGTCATCGAAGGCTACGTTGACCCGACCGAGCCGCTGCGCGACGAAGGCCCGTTCGGCGATCACACCGGCTATTACACGTTGCCCGAGCCGTATCCCGTCTTCCACGTCACCGCCATCACGCACCGCAAAGACGCCGTCTATCCGGCCACCATCGTCGGCATTCCGCCGATGGAAGATTTCTACATGGGCGGCGCGTCGGTGAAGTTGTTCCTGCCCATCTTCAAGATGAACTTCCCCGAGATCGTGGACATCGCGCTGCCGGCGGAAGGCGTGTTCCACAACCTCGTTTTCGTGAGCATCAAAAAGACCTACCCGATGCAGGCGTATAAAATCATGCACGGCCTTTGGGGCATGGGGCAGATGATGTTCACTAAATACATCGTGGTGGTGGACGCCGACGTGGACGTGCATAACACCAGCGAAGTCCTGTTCCGGCTGTGCGCCAACACCGACCCGCAACGCGACAGCATCTTCACTAAAGGCCCGGCCGACGTACTCGACCACGCCACCAGCGAAATCGCCATCGGCAGCAAGCTGGGCATTGATGCGACGAAGAAACTTCCCGGCGAAGGATTCAAAAGACCGTGGCCACCGCTCATCAAGATGGATGAAGCGGTGAAAGCGCGCGTGGCGCACATCCTGAACCTGTAGCAGCGGACGTAAGTCCGCTCTAACCAAATGAAACCATCCGAGCAACCTGACGACGCAAATCCGTTGAACGGCTCGGGCACAAATCGGAGTTTCTATCTGCAACGCCTGCCGCGCGAATACCACCAGGCCGACGCCGTGGTTCACTGGACCATGCCCATCGCCCTGCGCGGCACGGGCTGGCTGAACGATGCGTTCCACGCCCACTTTCGGGAAGTCATGCTCCACGCTGCGGCACGTGAGGGGTTGTTTTGCCCAACCTATTGCTTGATGCCGGATCACATTCATCTGGTCTGGATGGGAATGCGGCGCGACACCGACCAAAAGAACGACATGAAGTTCCTTCGCGAACACCTCGCGCGGAAGCTGCGTCCACATCGTTTCCAACACCAGGCTCACGACCACGTACTGAGAGCCGAACAACGCAAACGCAACGCTTTCGCCAAGGTCTGCTTCTACATCATGGACAACGCACGAAAGGAGGGACTGGTGGAACATCCCAAGGAATGGAAGTTTTGCGGAGCGATAATCTCCGGCTACCCGGCCATGCATCCGCTGGAAGACGATTTCTGGCCGACGTTCTGGAAACTGTATGCTGCCAATCGTGCTCCTGATGCCCGATACATTACGAGGCCACCATTCTGACCTGTAGCAGCGGACGTGAGGCCGCTCAAACATTTGCCATGCTGACGTCATCGAAGCCAACCGAAGAAAGAGTGAGCCGACTAACGTCGGCTGCTACAATGGCCGACGTGCTCGACCACGCCACCAACGAAATCGCCATCGGCAGCAAACTCGGCATTGATGCGACGAAGAAACTTCCCGGCGAAGGTTTCAAGCGCGCGTGGCCACCGTTGGTTAAGATGGATGAAGGCGTGCGAAAGAAAATTGATTCGTTGTTCAACAAATAGAAAGCACACGCCTCTGCGTGTCGGTTTCGTCACCCTCGCCGAAACCATTTATGTGCAACACGCGTTGTTTCGGTCGGAGGGGGCTGACCAATGCGCCAACCGAACTGCAACTCACCGGCATCTTTCAAAGGCCTGTTCGACGTACTCGACCGCGTGTCACTTTGATGAATCCGGCTTTGCGTTTTCGACTTGAATACGATCCGCTGAGAGTGTGAAAGTGGTTTTGCCATCGGTTGAAAACTTCAGCTTGACGCCACCGCTGCAAACGTAGGTGCTCCCACCGTTCGGGTCTTTCATGATTGAGACGGTTTGAGGATCAATATTGATGCTGCCCGGCTCAAGAATTTTTACCTCCGCGACAACCCTGCCTCCAGCAATGATACGAACCAGCTTGACCTCTCCCTTGGAGTTGGGCAGATCAATTGCCAATGCAGCCACAGCTACAGCGAGCACTACTGCAAATGTTAGGCCGATGATTTTCATAATTCTCATACTTGTCCTTTGTTTTCTTTTGAACCGTATATGCCACGAGAATGCTTTGACTCTATGTCCAGCTTCAGCAACTATTGCGTGGACGCCCTCGTGAATCTTCACGACCGTCCGGTCACCGCGGGCAGCATTAGTCAAAGCGCAGAGAATGCGCGAAAACTCCACGCATCGGTTTGGGTCTAAAACCGCTGCTATGGATTTTGATGGTGAACGACACGGGTTAACCGCCGCAACCCCAATGGCTCTTACAGTTACCGAATTGTTGAGTAATGGTACCAGCACAAGGGTAATAGAGCGTGCATGTTATATTAACAAAGGTGACTGGTTCTGGAAAATCGCATGTTCGCCATGACGAAGGGCCGCACGCCGGCGCGGCCGGGCAAACAGCGTCACAGCTCGTACCGTTGCCGATATACGTTACCAACGTATCTACTTTGGTACAATATTGGCACGCCGCTATCGCAGCAGCAGCCGACAGACAGAGCATAGCCAAAACGACAATAAGTTTTGTTCTGTTTTTCATTTGATTTTCCTTTCTTGTTTGGGTGTTTGTTTTTATTTACTCTAACCTCCTCACTGCGAGGAGAAATTCGCAGTTCTATCGCAGAGATTTTCTTCTCATGAACCACCAAATAGCAAAGGGTAGAACAACCAACGCTCCAAAGGTAACGCGGACGATCAGCCGACTTTTCAAATTTGGCCCAGATGGCATTGATCCATGCTTTTCAGACAGTTCGGCAATAAAGTCCTCGTGCTGCACCAATTTCTCTCTGCTCATAAGGATGCCGTTCGTTGTCGTATAGCTGAAGTCGGACATGGGTGCAACCAGCGTGGATCGTCTTTCGACCACTCTTGTCACCAGCGGGATATTGAAAGGCGTTGGTGAGGGCGCGTTCGCGACAAAATCTGTTGCCGTGCCCTCAAAAACGATCTTCTCCACATCAGCCAGTCCACTCGGTCCCATTACAAAATAGTTGGTTGCATAAAACTTTTGAGGCACCGTAAGGCTGGCGACATTTGTCCACCTTTCAACATTGTAAACCCCGTTTGTGAAAACTCCCCGCGAAGGCGAAAGCATTTTCAATGTTTCGAAATGTTTGGAGTCGCCTGATTCGGTCAATGTCTGCAAAAAAAACGGGGGTTGAGAATTCAGTGCATAAGTCATGTCAGCCAGTCCACCCTGTTCGCGGTAAGCTTTCCCCATTGAAAAAATGGGCGAAGCCTGAAAGTGGTTTGTTTCAGAATCCGGCAAGTCGAGATTGAAACAGTAGGCCAACCAGACGGGACTCAACATCCCCAGCGCGTATTCCGGAATTCTGCCGTTATTCACGAAAATCATCGCGGTGTTTTCCGCCTTCTTTGGAGTCGCCAGTTTGACTTTCTTAGCCACTCCATCCACGACTTGATTGATCTCCGTTACCAATAGGTTGGTTGCGTAATTTATGAGCAAATATGAATCGGCATCCAACAGGCCATATTCAAAATCAATTATCGCGGGATCACCCATCGGGCCAGCCTTAATCCGCGTGTTCTTATCGTCAATCGTTACAACAAACCAATTGCTAGCGACGTGGGCTGTCGAGGAATTCATGTAAATGTGCGCCGAAATCTGGCCTCTTATTTCCAAGGGCGCAGATTTGGATTCAACAGCGAAAAGGATAATGATAGGCACTACAAAGGTTCTTACGATTGAAACAAAACGACGTGTTGAAGACTTCGGCGAGTTCCTTTTCATCGTGTTTATTGTCCGCAACAATCAGGCTTGTACGAGCCGGGTCATCAAGCACAACTTCCGGGCTTTCGTTGAGCGTAGTCCGCTAAGTTGCCTTGAACTTGAAACCGTTTTGCCCAACGCCGACTTCGTCACTGGTTCACTGAATGCACGAATCTCGCAGGTTCGCGAATTACTCTGCCAATGCGTCTGACACACGCCATCGGAGAATCTCAACTCTCACATAAACTCCAAACCGCAACGCAGTTGCCTTGACCGACTGTATGTTGCATATGCAACAAAAGGTTGTCACGGATCAGGCGCGGTGGAACGTGCGCAGTTGCCGGCTGGCGTCCCGGAGCACTTCCAAGCCGCTCACGCCCCGATGATGCCCTGTTTTCTCCACCGCCGCATACACTGTCGTGCCAGTGGCTTGGCACTGACGGGGTTGAATGGGTCAGCACTTCTGACGGTGGGCGTTCTGGATGAACGCCTGCACTTTTGCTGGGTCTTTTTTTCCGGGCGCGGATTCGACACCGCTGGACACATCCACGCCGAACGGTCGCACTTGCCGCACCGCTGCCGCGACGTTTTCCGGCGTCAACCCACCCGCCAGGAAAATGGGTTTGCCGTGTTGCTTGGCGCTCACCGCCAGTTCCCAGTTAAATTGCGCGCCCGTGCCGCCGTGAGCGGCGGGAGAATAAGCGTCAAGCAGATACGCTTCCGTGGCGTAGTCCGGCAATGCGCGCAGGGACGCGGAGTTTTGAATGCGAAAGGCCTTCATGCTGCGCACGCCAAACTGCGCACAAAAGTCGGGAGATTCCTCGCCATGAAATTGCAGCAGAGTCAGATTGCATTCCTGAATGGCGCGCCAAACCAGTCCGGCGTCAGGGTTCACAAATACGCCGACTTTGAGTACCGCGGGTGGCAACGTGCGGGCAATGTCAGCAGCCATGGACATGGAAACATGACGCGGGCTGCGTTCGTAGAACATCAGGCCAATCAAATCGGCGCCCGCCGTCGCTGCCGTGACGGCATCCGTCACATTGGTGATGCCGCAAATTTTAACTTTGACGCTCATGGCTGGAAACTTTGGCGCGGGAATGAGAAACATTCACAAACGACCATCCAGCGGAATTGGGATGGCCGCAACCGTGGTTTCATTTTTTGGCTTCAAACAGGCTGGGGGCGGCGCGGCGCGCGAGGGCCACGCTGCGCGAGAGAATTTCGGCGGCCGACTCGGACTTGAGGGCGAATTGGACCAGTTCCTGCGCTTCGGCAAATTGGAGCCGGCGGAGCAGAAATTTGAGTGGCGGCAGGGCCGGCGGAGCGGCGCTCAATTCATCCACGCCCAAACCCAGCAATAGGGGGGTGAGTTCAACCTCGCCCGCCAGTTCGCCGCAGACACTGACCCAAATGCCGCGGGCGCGCGCCGCTTGCACGGTTTGATGAATCAACCGGATGATGGCCGGATGCGTCGGCTCGTAGAGATGCGCAATCTTCTCATTCACCCTATCCACGGCGAGCGTGTATTGGATCAGATCATTCGTGCCGAGGCTGAAAAATTGCGCGTGACGGCTCAGGAGGTCGCTGATCGCCACGGCTGCCGGGGTCTCGACCATGATGCCTACTTCCAGCCGGGGGTCAAACGGCACGCCTTCCTTTCGCAATTCCGCTTTGCACTGTTCCAGGAACGCGTTGGCCTGAATCAACTCGTCCAGGCCGGAGATCATGGGGTACATGAGTTTCACGTTGCCGCCGGGACTGGCCCGGAGGATGGCGCGCAGTTGCGTCCGGAAAATTTCCTCGTGTTGCAGACAATAACGGATGGCCCGCCAGCCCAGGGCGGGGTTCATCTCGGCCGGCATGCCGAGCAGCGGCAGCAATTTGTCCGCCCCCAGGTCCAGGGTGCGGATCACCACCGGATCCGGCCGCAACGCCTCCGCCACCTGGCGGTAGGCCTGGTATTGTTCCGCTTCGGTTGGTAGATGGTCGCGGTTCAGGAACAGGTATTCGGTTCGGAACAGGCCCACCCCTTCCGCGCCGCTGGAGCGGACGGAATCCACATCCTCCGCGCGCTCGATGTTCGCCGAGATGACGATGCGCCGGCGGTCGAGGGTGATGGCTTCCTGCGCCAGCGTGCCACGCAGCTTTTCCGCCAGGGACACCTGCTTCTGCACCAGTTGGCCGTATTCGGCCAGGGTGGACGCGGTGGGGTTGATCACCACCCGGCCATTGAAACCATCCAGCAGCGCAAACTCCCCGCTCGCCAGTTGTTCGCTGGCATCTTTCAGGCCAACCACGGCGGGAATGCGCAACGACTGCGCCATGATCGCCGTGTGCGAGGTGCGGCTGCCGATATCAGTGGCGAAACCCAGCACGTTTTTGCGGTCCAGCTGGGCCGTCCTGGTGGGCGACAAATCGTGGGCAATGAGAATGCAGGGCTCACTGAGTTGCGCCAGGTTCACCTGGTCGCTGACCCCGAGCAGTTGCCCCATGATCCGGCCGCTGACATCGCGCAGGTCGCTGGCGCGTTCGCGCAAATATTCGTCTTCCACCCGGGCCAGGGCTTCGATGTACCGCTCGGTCACCTGCCCGAACGCATACTCGGCATTCACCTTCTCCTCCTGGATCCGGCGGACGACCTCATCAATCACCGAGGGATCCTCCAACACCAGGAGATGGGCGTCGAAGATGCCGGCGTGGTTCGCCCCGAGATTCTGGAGCAGCTGCCGTTGCGTCTCCTGCATCTGCTCGCGCGTTTTCACGAGCGCCTGTTGAAAACGGTTCAATTCACCGGAAATTTCGGCGTCCGGCACCAGGCGTTTCTCCACGCGAAAGCGGGTCTTGTCGAGCACCAAAATCCTGCCCTGGCAAACCCCGGGGGACACCGGGATGCCGCGGAGGATCCGCTCGCTCGCGCTCACCTGTTCAGCCATGGGAACAGGATTAACGGACGCCCCGATTTTGAAAAGCAATTCTTACCCGCAGGATCGAAAAATCTCGCGGGGCGGACAGAATGCGCTTGCTTCCTGGACGGGACCTGACGTTCACTAGCCCCCAATCCGAAGTGCTATGAAACGGGTTTCGACACAGCGGCGGCATGGTTTACTGGCCGGCGGGAACTGGATCATTGACCACGTCAAACTGATTGATGTCTATCCGCAACCGGAACAACTGGCCAACATCAGCCACGAACACACCGGCACGGGTGGCGGCCCCTACAACGTGCTGCTGGATCTGGCCCAGGCGGGTGCGCCCTTTCCCCTGGCGGCCGCGGGGCTGGTGGGCCAGGACGCCGATGGGGCGGGCATCATTGCCGATTGCCGCCGCCGCAAAATCTCCACGCGATTCCTGAAGAGCACACCCCGGACCTTCACCTCCTACACCGATGTCATGACGGAACAAACGTCGGGCCGGCGGACGTTTTTCCACGCGCGGGGCGCAAACGCGCTGTGGGATGGGGCGACGATCGATTTTCACAAAACCCGGGCCAGGATCTTCCACCTGGGGTATCTGCTGCTCCTGGATCAATTGGACCGGCCGGACGCCCGCTACGGCACCAAAGCGGGACGCCTGCTCGCCACCGCGCAGGCGGCGGGTCTCCGGACCAGCGTGGATACGGTCAGCGAAGACAGCAACCGCTTCGTGGAGTTGGTGCGGCCGACGCTCAAGCACGTGGATTATTGCATCTTGAATGAGATCGAGGCGGGGCGGATCACCGGATTCAAAGTGCGCCAGGCAGACGGACGTCCCGATCCCGCGGCGCTACGGCATGCGGCGGGTGCCCTGCTGCAACTGGGGGTCAGCGACCTTGTGGTGATTCACTTTCCGGAAGGCGCCCTGGCGCGCAACCGGCATGGCGCGGATGTCTGGCAGTCAGCGCTCAAGCTGCCGGCCCAATACATCCGGGGCACTGCAGGGGCGGGAGACGCCTTTTGCGCTGGCGTGCTTTGGGGGCTGCACGAAGACTGGGATCTGTCGCGCAGCCTGCTCACGGGCGTCTGTTTGGCCGCCGCTTCCCTCGCAGATCCCACATGCACAAGAGGCGTCAAATCGCTGGGCTCCGCCCTGGCTTTGGCCCGAAAATACGGCTTCCAGCCCGCGCTCGGCTGAAAACGAAGCCTCCGCCTCCCCCCGGTTTGACACACCAGCAGCGTGACCACGCCGCCCGGGTGGGACGGAATTTTGCTGCGGCAGCCGCGGCGCCCGGATTTGACTTGTCTCCAATCCGGAACCAAGCTCGGCCCGGACTGTAAACGGGACGGGAAAAATTTATGCTCGAAAAAATTGGTTTTGTGGGAGTGGGCCGCATGGGCGCGAACATGGCGCGGCGTCTGTACGAGTGTGGCCAGCCGATCACAGCCGTGTTCGATGTTGATCCGGCGGCGGCGCAACACCTGGCGGCGGAAATTCACACCACGGCGGCACCGGATCTCAAAGCGGTGACGGCGGCGGCCGATGTAATCATCACGGTGGTCAGCGATGATCGGGCCATGAAACGGATTTACAACGGCGGTTTGTTGACGCGCGCCCGCGGCAGGCTCTTCATCAATTGCGCCACCGTCACGCCCGCCGTGCATCGTTGGGTGGAACAAAAATGCGACGCCAAAGGCGCGAGTTCCCTGGAAGCCTGCATGGCTTCCAGCATCACGCAGGCGCGGCAAGGCTCACTGTATCTCATGTGCGGCGGCAAACCGGAAGTATTTGAGCGCGCCAAACCCATTCTGGAAAAACTCGGCAGCGCGCTGCGTTACATCGGCCCCGCGGGCAAAGCCGCCGAAGTGAAGGCGCTTGTCAACATGGTCATGAACGCCAATACCGCCGCGCTGGCGGAAGGACTGGGCTTGGGCGCCGCGCTCGGATTGGACCTCACGATGTTGCGCGAGGTGTTTTCCCAGACCGGCGCGCGTTCCGGCGTGTTGCAAACCGACGGCGAAGACATGCAAAACCGCGAGCACTCCTGCTACTTCTCCGCCGCGCACGCCGCCAAGGATTCTGGCATCGCCCTCAAACTGGCGAAGGAACAGGGCTTGCACCTCCCGCTCGCCGCCGCGACTAAGAAGCAATACGACCGCCTGATCAAGGAAGGCTTGGGCGAACTCGACAAATCCGGCATCGCCGAACTGACGTTCAAGGGGCGGCACGCAACGCCGGGTTGAAGCCGGAGAATCCGGTCCGCCGCCGAAATGCCTGTCAGAAAGGAGATCGGCCCCGGGGGCCGGACAAAGTTTCCCGGGGCCGAAAACGGTGGCGCGCCATTCGCGCACCGGTCATGCCGGATTTATTTCCCCAGCAACGCCAGGGCGGCGGCCGCCATTTTTGGCGCCGTCAGGCCGTGATGTTCATAGAGGTGCTCGGCCACGTACGCCGATTGGCCGAACTCCCCCGACACGCCCAACGAAGTCAGCGTGTGCGCAATGCCCGCGCAACTGAGCGCATGGGAAACCTGCGCGCCCATGCCGCCAATGCGCTGATGATCTTCAATCGTCACGACCCGGCCTCCACACGTCTTGACCGCGCCGCCGATCGTTTCCAGGTCCACGCGATTGATGAACGGATTGTTGATCACGGTGGCTTTAACGCCCTGCGCCGCGAGCAGTTTTCCCGCTTCAATCGCCTTGTTCACCAGCACGCCGCACCCGATCAACACCACGTCCTGCCCGTGCGCCAGCACCTGCGCTTTGCCCCATGGATAGGTCGCCCCGGCGATCCACGTCAGCGGATAATTCTCGCGGCCGACGAAGAACAGGTAGCTCTCGCCGTCCTTGCCGGCGGCGCGATCGGCGGCGAAGCGCTGGATGGCCTGCTCCATCAATGCTTCCGCCTCGTCCGCACAACTGGGCGCAATGACGACCGTGTGGGGAATCGCGCTCGTGGCGGCGAAATACGTCGTCGCTTGATGACTCGCCCCGTCGGCGGCGTCCTGGAAGCCCACGTGCGAGAAGATGGCAATGACCGGGGCCTGCGACAGCGCCGCCATTGTGAGCGGCAGGTTGCCCTTGGTGATGGCGAATTGGCCGAAGGTGTCCACGATCGCAATGAAGCCCGCCTTGGAAAGCCCGGCCCCGGTGCTGATCATGTTGGCTTCGGCAATGCCCACCTCCACGAAACGGTCCGGAAAACTCTGGTGAAAATGACTGATGCCGGTGGACCCCTGCACATCCGAGGAGACGGAAAACACCGGCAGCCCCGCCGTGGCGGCGCGGATCACCGCGCGTACCAGTCCCGCCTGGACCTTGTCGGTCCTGGGTTTGGCGGGGGCCGGCGCACCCGTCCTGGCCTGGCGCGTGGCCTCCGCCTTTTGCCAATCCGCGTGCAGCGATTCCGCCCAGCTCAAGATGTCGGCCGGCACGGCATCGTTGTGGAACAACTCCCGCATCCAAGCCACGATCTTCTCGCCGTTCTTCAACGGAAAACCGTGTCCGCCCGTGGCGCTTTCCTCGGTCGCCTTGATGCCACAACCCTTGACAGTTTTGCAAAGAATGGCCACGGGCTGCCGGGGATGTGCGCGCGCAGCCGCAATGCCTTTTTCAATCGCCAGATACACTGCCTGCAAATCGTTGCCGTGCGGCACCGTCAGGGTGTTCCATCCCAGCACGCTGAGCGCCGCAAACGTCGGTTCCATGGTGAAGGCGTCGCTGGAGATGTGCCCGGACAGCTTGATGTCATTGTCCGAAATGATCAGCACGAAAGGATTCAAGCGTCCCTTGGCGGCCAGACCGGGGATGGCGGCGAACGCCTCCTTGGCTTCGCCTTCCATGCTGGCGCCGTCAGACACGGTGCAAATGGTGACGCGGTCCCGTTTTGCCGCCCGGTCGCCAAGGGCCAGGCCTTGCGCCTGGGCCAGCGCGGAACTCAGCGGGCCGTTGCTCAACAACACGCCTTCCGGATTCAGATGCGATTCCCCGTGGCCGGTGAGTTTGCTCCGGATGCCGCGAAAACCCTGCAATTGTTCATAGGTCAGACCATCAAACCCGTAGAGCGCCCGCAGGGCGTAGATGCCGTTTTCGGCGTGGCCGGTGTCGTTGACGAAGTTATACGCCTCGTACCACTCGCGCCCAGTGGTGGCGAACATGATGCCGTGAACGGAGGCGATGATTTCCGCAAATGCCGCCGGTCCGCCCCAGTGGCACGCCGCCCCCCCCAGCACCGCGTGCAGGTTCATCAACGCGAGCAGCGCCCGGCTGGCCCGCGGGTCCGCGAGGGTGACGTCCGCACCCGCGGCGTTTTTGACTTTGACCGCATGCTTCGGTGCGGCCTTTGGTGTGGCGGCCAGGCGGGAATTCAACGCAAGCGGACGGAGCGGTGGGGCGTCGACTGGGGCGACGGCGGAAGATGGATCAGCGGCCATAAATTCAGGATCAAATCAGATAAACTTTAACCGTACAGGCCCGAATATAATCAGGAACAGCAGCGAAAAGGGAAGCAGGAAATCCAGGATGGCCGCATGCCCGGGCCGGCGAAACGTCCCGGCAACATCTCCGGCCACGTCACTTGAGCTCGATCAGCACCCGCCAGTCGTCAAGCAACGAGGCTTCGGCAAAATGCAGTTGAGAGCGGGCCTGATTGTAATCGGTCTTCGCGCGCCATTCCGCTGTCCGCGCCACGGCGAGATCATTTTGCATTTCCAGCACCAGAAAGACCGTGCTTTTCCCGCCGATCAATTTTTCATTCTCGGCTTCCAGTGCGGCTTCAGACAACTCACGGGCGCGCCGGGTCAGCTGCACCCGTTCCAGCTGGCTTTTGGCGGTGTGCAAGGCGTCGGAAATCTGGCGCATCACCAATTCCTCGTACTGTTTGACGCGCAGGCCGGCCTGTTCACGCAGCTGTTTGCTGGCCCGGAAATTGGCCCGCTCCGCAGTTGATCCCAGCGGAATGGAAAACAAGACGCCAATCAGATCCGAGGGCATGTCCGCGCGAGTGAGCTGGCGACGGGCGGTGCCCAACGATCCCGAGGGCTGGAAGGGTGGAAGCACCTTGTCGGTATCCGAACCGCGCACGGAGTAGCCCGCCACGAGATCCAGCGCGGGAAAAAGCTGGTTGCGCCGGTACTTCAAGTCGATTTCCGCCTTGGCCAGATCTTCGCGCAGTTGCTTCAAATCGGGTCGCTCCGCCAGACCCTGCTGCCAGCTGGCCTGCACATCAAAGAACTGCGGCACCGCCAACAGGGCATCAACGGGTTCGATGCGCGTCAACCGGGAATTGGTCCAACTGTCTCCGAGCTGGGTTTTCAATTCATTCTCCGCCAGATGCACCGCGTTCTCGGCCGCCGCCAGACTCGTCGCCACCGTGGCCACCCGCGCCTCGGCCAGGCGCTGGTCGAGGATCGTCAGTGTCCCCATTTCGACGCGCCGTTTGACGGACGCGAGCAAGGCCTCCCGTGTGGCCAGCAGGTCGCGCTGCGTCTGGGCCGCCTCAATGGCGTAGGCCAGTTCATAATACGCGAGCTGGGTGCGATTGATCACGTCCATTGCCACATAACGCACCCCCAGCTCGCTGATTTTCAGGGTGCGCTTGTTGATCTGGATGGTCAGACGCCCCTGATCAATCCAGAAATCCCGCAACAACGGTTGGCGCACTTCAATCCCCGCCTGCAAGCCGTAGGATTCAAAGTTGAAGAAATTGCGGGTGCCGTCACTGTGCGCGTAATTGCCCGTGAGGCTGTAATTCAGTCCCCAGGGCAGCACCCCGGTGATCGTGCCGTAGGCGCGCTGGGAATCAGCATCGTAAAGCGCTTCCCGGCTGAAGTCCTCGGGATCCAAGGTGCCGTTATCCTGGGAATGGGCGAGGTTAAACTGGGCCGTAAACAGGGGATTGTAATACCCATAGGCCCCGCTCAGATAGGACGCCGCCACGGCCGGGGTCAGCCGTTCAATCTGCAATTGACGGTTGTTCCGCAGCGCCGAAAAGACACATTCATCCAGCCGCATTCGCTGCGCCTGGAAAGAGGCCGCGGCAGGCTCTGGTGAAGTGGCGCTCCCGGCGGTCGTTGGCGCCAGGACCAGGCTGGAGAATCCCAGCAGCAGACCCGGCAGCAAATTGGCGCGCAGAAGTTTTCGCATGAGCCTACAAATCAATCACCGTAATCCGAAAATATTTCTGCTCCGGATCCGTGACCTCCTTGCAATCCACGCCCCCAATCTTGAGCGTGCCATCGTCACTCACGACCAGTAAATGCGGTTTTCCGTGCGCAAAAAAACCGGCCAGGGCTTCGGGATTCAGCCCGTTCAATTCCGGATGCGCCAACTGCCGTGGCATGGCGTCACCTCCCTGCCACTCATAAAGCCGCGATTCGCCCTTGCCGTCGTACGAGCCGGCAATGATGAAGTAGCGCCCGTGGAACCAGGTCATATCCCGCACTCCCAGTCCGCCCAAATCCAGCAGCATCGCCTCCCCCAGACGCGCCCTGGCGCCGGAACCCAGTTCGGTCGGATTCAACAACGGCACGAGCAACGCCTTCCCTTCCGGGATGGGGTTGCGAAAACCGATCCAGAGACTTCCTGCCGGTGTGGCGCACAACGACTCAATGTTCAGGGCGTCTGTGGTCTTGGGTGCGCGTTCTGCAGCGGCGGCCAGATCAAAACGGCGCAACTGCGGCGCCTGCAATAAGTCCGCCAGCAAGCCGTTGTAGGGCTGGGCGACCGGGGTGAGCGTCACCGCACCATTGGTCACGCCAAAAGTAGTGGCAAAAAACTGACGCCGACTTGGCCGATCCTTGCCTTTTTTGTTGCGGGCGTGAGACGAGATCCAATAGGCGCGACCGTCCAGGACCGCGCTGCCTTCCAGGTCGGCTTCGGGCGAACGCCGGTCCAGGTTGAGGAATGCCGACCAGTCGAACACTTGGGCCGGACTGCCGCCTCGCGTGCGGGAATACACCCGCAACAGGTTGTCCTCATCATTGGCCACAAGGAAATAATCATCATCGAGCATGACGACCGCCGAGGCGTCGCACATGCCGCGACAGATCGTAAATTCGGCCGCCCCCAGCGTCGCACTCAACAGCCCGGCGCCCAGCCCCAATCCCAGGCGCGCAAGCAACTTCCGGCGGGGTCCCATAAATTACAAACGGGGCGCGGTCCCGCCGCCCGCCGGGGTGTCCGGCGCGTGGTTTTTCACCCCGGTAATCGTCACATCCACGATTTCCCCAGGTCGAATCCGGATTTCCGGGGGCACCGGCAAAACGACCGGTAAAGCCGCGTCCACCAGCAATCCCGGCCGCAATAGGGCCAGCGCATTGGTCAATACTTCGACCTGCGCCCCGACCTGGGTGATTTGGCTGGCAAAAGCCTGACGTTCCGAGGTGCGGGTGATGATCCGCGCCGTCATGCCGACCTCGGGATCGAAACGGTACGGCTGCCGCAGATACGCAATCACATTTTCAGCCCGGGTGGAACTCATCAGCATCAGCGGCTCGCCGGCGGGGACAAATTCCCCCGCTTGACGGATGGGCACGCCCACCATGCCGGTGATGGGCGCCTGCAGGGTTTGCGGCTCGAGATTTTTGAACGCTGCGGCCTGGGCTTGCTCCAAATTCCGCAGCCAGGCAACATTGGTGCCCGTGGCGTCCGGTCCCGGTTCGCCCAGGGACCGCAAGGCATCCACGCGTTGTTCAATTTGCGCCACCGCGCGTTCCCGTTCCGCCACCTCGGCTTTCAAGGCGTCGCGCAGGCTGACGGACAACTCATAAATTTCCGTGGACACGAGTTTTTCGTGGAACAACGGCGTGTTGCGCTGCACATCCCGTTCGGCCTGCTCCAGTTTGACCCGGGCGATGGCCAGCTCCGCCTTGGTGTTCAACAACTCGATGCGCACCCGCTCATACCCCATGGCGTTCTCCTCCGCCGCGGAGGGCTGCGATTGAATGCGCGCGACTTCATACAAGGTGCGCAGGCGATCGAACTCCGCCCGCGCATCCGCGGGAATGACGATGGCAACCGGGGTGCCGGCGGCAACAATGGTGTGCGGCTCCACCAGCCACTTTTCAATCCGCACGGTCTGGGGCGCAGTAATGCTGGCACTCCGCCCCTCGCCAATCCCCTGCAACGTCGTCTGCCCCGTGTGGTTGCGCCAGATGACGGTGATGGCCCCGATGGCCCCGACCAGCACGACCAGGGGAAACACGCGCGTGCGCAATTCACGCCACCACGCGGAAACGGAGATCGGAATGGCTTTGGCTTCCTTCATTAATTCATCAAAATGCGACGGGTAGATTTAGCCTGCATCCGTGGCGGAATCAACCCCGAATTCTGCGTACCCGTGGGCTTCGGAGACAGGACCGCCCTTTTGACACGAGTTTGAATGGCCTCTGATTTCCCGACTCCCGCTCGATTTTGCTCCCGGCGACAGCGGCGGCCTGGACCTGGCCGCCGGATCACGGGATCAGGATTCCCGGACCGCCCAGCACGCTCTGCCGTGAAAGAACCACCGCCCCCGGCACGGCGCTCACACGGCGCCCCGACATTGGCCAGCCGCCGGCGTTGTCCAGGAGGTTTGGCCTGCTGCACAACCATCCCCGCCGTCATCCGCAGGTCTCCCCCACGCAACGGCCGAGCGCATGTCGCACCCGCCCGAATCTTTTTTTGTTTCTGATTGACCGCTGCGCGGTTCCGTGGCGAGATGTCACGCTAAGACACGAGTTGTAAATTTCAGATGTCCAAAGCTGCTGATAAAAACGGGACCGGGGCGACGCGCCAGAGTGGCAGCACCTCCAAATACGACGCACACCACAAGGTTTTGGCGGAAACTTACGGCGCGTTTGCCGAGCTCCGCCGCGAATTGTCCGACTCCAAGAATCGCGTTGACGAGCGCGAGGAGATTCTGCGCAACTTCGCCGCCTGTGTGGATTCCCAGCGCGCGTGGCTGCTACTGGAAGATTATTTTGAAAAATTGTCGCTGGCGCGCAAAGATTTCCCTGCCACCGAATGGTGGCCGCGCCTCCTGGCTGTCACCGGCGCTCAACGCCTCGAAGAGCTGGCGTTTCTGTTTTTGCGCGCCAGGCGCCCGCTGCCACCCGAGCTTTCCGCTCATGCGGACCTGAAACGCTTCGGGCGGGCTGAAGCCGCGGAACAGGAGCAACAGTTCGTGCGCGCCTTGGAGAACTGGTTGCTGCCACCACCACTGCCCCACCTGGACACGCCGCGGGCGACGCTGCGCGTGGTGTGCCGCCCCCTGGAAGACAAAACCCTGCCCGCCCGTTATCGTCTCGGCGTTCAATTTCACCTGTTTCGCGCCCGGACCGGGGAAAAAGTCCGTACGCTGCGCGATCTGATTGACCTCGCCACCCGGGCGGCGCACGAGCAGGAACTCTTCCCCCCGGCCGACTGGGAATTCATTTCCTGGCTGACCGAAACGCACCGGCAACGGCAGGACGGCAGCGACCTGCTGGAACTTGCGGACATCGAACTGCTTCAATGGCTCGCCCGCTGGGGACAAACCCCACGGCTGGAACTCGCCGACACCCGGCAGACGCTGCAATTTACCGGGCAAGTGGCCGCGCTGGAGCCGCATTTGGAAACCGGGGCCGCAGAACTGGCGTTCACGCATCGCCTGACTCTCCCCGGCGGGAAAGCCGCGTCCATGGCCGAGGTCCGCTTCTTTAACCAGCAACCGCCGCTGGTCCTCGTGGACCACACCTTTTACCTGCTGCGCAACGCGCCGCCCTCCGCGGTGATTGCACACTGGGCCGGCCGGCCGGCGGTGCCGGTGCGGCGGCTGAGCCACCGGCTGCTCATGCATCTGCGGCAGACGCCGGGGGCCAACGGGGTGGACTGGGAACAGCTCTGCATCACGCACCAGGTGACCCCGCAGTTCGTGTTCGAGTTGCTCGACGACACCGTCCGGTTGCGCCTCCAGGCAAAGAGCGCCCGCGATGGAAGTGTCTGGCATTGGACCGGACAGGAATGGCGCCCGCACGCCCCGGCAAAGCGTCCGGCCGACAAGCCTGAAATCCTCGACAGCCCCAGCATTGAGCCGGCCTTGCGGTGGCTGCGGCAGCTGGATTGGTTCAATCCCGAACCCGGGCTCTGGATTGGCGACGCCAATGAAAATTGTTTGGGCACGCTCGCCGCCGCCTGGCAACGCCATCCCGAAGGCGTGGAGTTTCTCGGGAACCCGGCGTTTCACCGGCTGTTCCTCCAACCGCGCCGCCTTAAACCCAGACTGATCGTCAAGGGCAGTGGCATTGACTGGCTCTCCGTCTCGGCGGAATGGGAGGCCGAAGGGATGAAGTTGAGCAAGGCGGACCTGGAATGTCTGGCGCAATCCACCGGGCGTTTCGTCAAGCTGCCCAACTCCGGCTGGGTGGAGCTCGATTCCGATGCGGTGCAAAACGCCCACGAAGCCATGGCGGACCTTGGCTTGGGCGGTCTGCTGGCCATTCCCCAAAAGGTTGGACTGGAACACGTCGCCCATCTGAACGACAGCGAATTCACCCGCTTTGCGGATTCACCCGAGGCCCGTGCCCTGCGCGAACGCCTCCGCCATTTCAAAGGCGTTCCGGTCATGGCCCTGCCGACCAGCATCCGGGCCGAACTGCGCCCCTACCAGAAGGAAGGCTTCGATTTCCTCGCCCACCAGACCCGCCTCAAACTGGGCGGGATTCTGGCCGACGACATGGGGCTTGGGAAAACCCTGCAGACGCTCACCTGGCTGGCCTGGTTGAAGGAGCACCACCCCAAACATCCCAAACCATCCCTGACCATCTGCCCCGCCTCGGTGCTGCACAACTGGCGGCGCGAGGCCGAAAAATTTGTGCCGGATCTCCGCGTGCTCGTGCTGGAAAGCGGAGCGGCCCGGCACAACCTGCGCAAGCAAATCCCCGAACACGACCTTATCGTCACCAACTACGCGCTGTTGCGGCGCGACCTGGAGGAGCTCAACAAATTCGCCTTCCGGGCGGTGATCCTGGACGAGGCCCAGTTCATCAAGAATCCCGGCGCCCAGGTCACCCAGTCCGTCAAGCAGCTCAGGTCCGAGAGCCGCCTGGCCCTGACCGGCACCCCGCTGGAAAACCGCCTGCTGGACCTGTGGAGCATTGTGGATTTCGTGCAACCCGGCTACCTCGGCCGCCAGGAGCAATTCCTGCAAACCTACGAGCCGAAGGGCGGAAGCGACGCGGTCAGCGCACAACGCATTGCGCGCCGGCAGTTGTCCGCCAAGTTGCGCCCGCTGCTGTTGCGGCGGCTGAAAAAACACGTGGCCAGGGATCTGCCGGAGCGCATCGAGGAGCGCCGCGATTGCCCGCTCGGTGATGAGCAGCGGAAACTGTATCTCGCCGAATTGCGCCGCAGCCGGGAGCAGATCATGCAGGCGGTCGCCGAACAGGGACTCAACAAGAGCAAGATGCACGTGCTGGCCGCGCTGACACGCCTGCGCCAGGTCTGCTGCCACCCGGCACTGGTCGGCAACGGCTCGCCCAGCGGCAAAACGGAAACACTGTTTGAACTGCTCGACGCCCTGATGCATGAAGGACAGAAAGTGCTCGTATTCTCCCAATTCGTGCAGATGCTGCAGCTGCTCGAAAAGGAATGCCGCACGCGCCACATCAACACCCACCTGCTCACCGGCCAAACCAAGGATCGGCAGCAGGTGGTCCACGCGTTCCAGCAGGATCCCGCGCCCGGCGTCTTCCTCCTGAGCCTGCGCGCCGCCGGCACGGGCCTGAATCTCACCACCGCCAGTTACGTGGTGCTTTATGACCCATGGTGGAACCCCGCCGTGGAGGCCCAGGCCATAGACCGTTCGCACCGGATTGGTCAAACCCACACTGTGAACGCCTACCGGCTGATCGCCCCCGGCACCGTGGAGGAAAAAATCTGGGAACTGCAGCAAAGCAAGGCCCAAACCATTGCGGATGTTCTCGGCGAGGAAGGCTTTGCGCGCAGCCTGTCCAGGGCGGAATTGGAATATCTGTTCGCGGAGGAGTAAGACCCCGGGCACTCCTTCCGCGCCGGCGTCCCGGGACCGCCGCTCCCGCCATTTGACAAGGGTCAGCCCGCGTGTTAACGCTCTAACCATGTTATTACGCAAATTGGTCCCGCTTCTCTGCTGGCAAGGGGCTGCCCTGTTGCTGACAGCCCAGGCTGCCGAAGTCCTCAGCATTGCCCATCGCGGCAATTCACGGTTTGCTCCGGAGAACACGGTGGCGGCGTTCATGGCCGCCGAAGGCAAGGCGGACCTGGTGGAAACCGATGTGTATGTTTCCGCGGACGGCTACCTGGTCATCATGCACGACAGCACGGTGGACCGGACCACGGACGGCACCGGCCCCATCACCGGCAAAACCCTGGCGCAAATCAAACAGCTGGACGCCGGCTCCTGGTTCGGGCCGCAGTTTGTCGGAGAGCGGGTGCCGACCCTTGAGGAAATGATCACCAACACCCTGCCGTTTGCCACACCGCTCATCGAGCACAAGCAGGGCCCGGCCAGTGCCTACCTGAGCGAGCTCCAACGCCTGGAGGTGGTTGACCAGGTGGTGGTGCAGTCATTCGATTGGAACTTCCTCAGTGCCATTCATGCTTTGGCGCCCGACCTGAGGCTTGCCGCGTTGGGCAGCGGGGCGTTCACGGAGGCCAAGCTGAACGCGGCCATCGCCGCCGGCGCAGGCACCATCGCCTGGGAGCGATCAGCGGTTACCCCCGCGGTGCTGGACCTGGTGCACAACGCCGGATTGAAGCTGTTCGTGTGGACCGTGGATAGTATTTCCGAAATCCGCTACCTTGTGGGCCTGGGCGTGGACGGCATCATCTCCAACGATCCGGGCGCGGTTCGAAACGCGCAGTTGCCGCCGGATACCAACGGCCCGGTGCATCTGGCCGACGATCTGTTCGCCTACTGGAATTTTGACGACGGACTGACCAATGCCTTCGCCACCACCATCGCAGACGACCACGGCACCAACAACGCCGCGTTGATCCGCAACGACGGCGCTTCGCACTGGTTTCAATCGCCCTGGGCCCAACTGGGCGGCGCGTTGAAGCTGGAGGGCGCAAACGCGTATGTGACCCTGCCCCAAAACTCCGGGATGGACATCGGCACCAATCAACTCAGCCTCTCGATCTGGCTCAACCTGCAAAATCTGCCCGCCCAGCTTGCCGGCAACTACGGCGCGATCTTTGATTCGGCGGCGGATGCCTACGTGCTTTATCTGGACAAGCCCAACAACGAACTGCGTTTCAAAATCACCACGACGGACAACCATGCGGCCCGACCGGGAATTGCGGGCCGTTTTCTCCCGACCAATCAGTGGATCCACATCGTGGCCACGTACAACGGCCAGGCCTTTCCGGGGGCGGGCGAAGCCGCCATCTATTTGAATGGGGAGTTGATGGATGCGCACGTTGGCAACGATGGCGGCGGGTCGGCCGGTCTGACTGGAAATATCAAACCGGGGCAGGCTGCGGCCATGGGCCGCGAGGGGCCCACAGGCGCCAATTACTTCACCGGCTATGTGGACGACTTCGCCATCTGGCGGCGCGCCTTGAACCCGCACGAAGTGCAGTACCTGTTTCAGAGCGGTACCGGCGGGCAAAGCCTTGGGGACCTGCTGCTGTTGCCTCCTCCCACGGTCAGCATTCTTTCCATTGAAACCATCGCGGCAGATGACACGCTGGAAATCGTGTGCGCGGGAGCGGCGCCGTTGACGACCTTCCGGTTGCTGCGCGCTTCGCAACCAGCGGGTGCGTACACGCTGGTGCCGGAGGCCACTCCAGTGGCGTTGGGCCAGGACCAATACCGTTTCCGCCTGCCCATCGGGACAAATGCGACGGGATTCTTCCGCGTGGAAGCCTGGTAGGCGGGGCGTCGTGCCCGGTTAATTGAGGAGGTTCGGGGGGAAATCAGGGACCTGGCCTTGCTGCACCTGCTGGGCCCATTCGGCCAGACGGTTCCGATCCCAGAATTTCTCGCAGATACTGAAATAATCGAGCACCGTTTGACGCTCGCCCTTCCCCAGGAGGTCCTTCGCCAGCCCCATCTCCGGACCGTAATCCGTCATTCGCGGGCCGGGGATTTTGACGGACTCCAGCAAATGCCGCCTGGCCTCATCCACCTGCCCGGCGCGCAGCGCGATCCGCCCCAGCACCTGGTGCGCATCCATGGCGGCGTCACCCGCTCCGGCTTGGGCGCGCAAGCCGGGCAGCAGGTCGAGCAATTCCTGCGCGTACTTCTGCGCCTCTGCAGATTTGCCCGCCGCCAGGCTTTGTTTGGCGGCTTCCCCGAGGCAGCTGAGGCGTTCCTGCGGCGTGACCGCTGCATTCAAGCGTTCCAACGCCTGCTGCAGGCGCGCGGGATCGGGGCCCGAATCGCCCTTGCCGCATCCTGTGAGAATCACCAGGCCGGCCATCAACAGATGAATCAAAAGTCGCCGCATAAATCGCCTCAGTCCGATACAAGCGAACTGCCCGTCACGCGCGCAGATTCAGGGAATCCGGCGTGTCGAATTTTCCTGCATCCACGCGACGTCCGGATTGTTCGGCGTGGCTTTGAAATTGTAATCATAATTTCCCCCGCGCCGCAGGGCCGGAGTCGTCCGCGGATCCCGCCACTTGTGGATTTCCGAATGGCCGTCAGCAAAGGAAAATCCGCCGGCGCCACCATGATAGGCGGCGGGATAATCGATAATTCCATAGGCTCCCGGAGAAGGCGCACCGCTGCCGCCCGCGGGCGCCCCTTCCATGGCGATGACGAACATTCCGTCATTGATGCTGTCTTCGCGCTCATCCAGAAACACGGCGGTTTGGGCGGGGCCGGGCACATTCATGTCGCTGTACTTCCGGTAAATTCGCGCCTCCCCACTTTTGTTGCCCAGTGCGGTTTGCGACCAGTTCATCGCCGCGAGTTGTCCGCCGCCACTGCCACGCCCGCCCACCCAGTTCACCATGGACATGCTGCGCACGCGCGGCAGGGTGCGGCCCAAAACCGTTACTTTGCTTTGATCCGAGGGGCATTTGAAGATCGCCGGGTTTTTGCCGGCGTACGTGAAAAGGATGCTCTTGCCGATCGTCTCATTCACATCCCAATTATCCCGCGATCCGGAATAGTCGAGCCAGCCGTTAACCCAGGCGTAGGGATCATAATTGCCGTTCCCCTTGCTGAAGGGCAACACATCGTTACTGTCATCCACGTAAAGCCGCCACGCCAAAGCGAGTTGCTTGTGGTTGTTCATGCAGTAAACGCCCTGCGCCTTGGCCTTTGCCTTCGAGAGTGCCGGCAACAACATCGCCGCCAGAATCGCGATGATGGCAATGACCACCAGCAATTCGATCAGTGTAAATCCGCGTCGTGTTTGGTTATGGATGTTCATGGTTCACCATGCTTCGACGTACACAAATTAGCCGGGTTCGGCGGCTCGTCCAACTTCCCGGCAAGGTTCCTTCCGCCAGCGGGAGTTTCACCCGCTGGCGGAAGCGTTGTCCCCACTTATTTCACCCGGATCCGGTAGAAGGCCGCGCCAGCCGGCGGGTTCGCATCCACGTAACTCGTGCCGGACAGGTCGCCCGAAATGTTCACGAAGCCGTTCGGATCGCTCAAGTCCGTTGAGCGCCAGACCTCATAGGTCGCCGCCCCGGCACTCTCCCACGTCAGATGGAAACCATCGCCCTGCCGGGTGGCCTGGGTGATGGAGATGTCCAGCGTGGCAATCGGCTCGTTGTGGAAGATGATCAGTCGTCCTCCGTCATTGAGCACACTGCCATCGGTCAGCACCATGAACGCGCCGTTGCCGGCAAAGGCCATGGTCGGATCGTGCATTTGCAGCTGCAAATCTGGCCGGCCGGGATTGGTGAGCGGGAAGGACAACTCGAGTTGATCCGGGGCCGAGGCGTCATTGCCGGAATTGGAGGCAATGGACCAGACCTGATCACGAGTGTCATCTCCCACCCAAATCCGTCCGTCGGCGGGATCCACCGCCAGCGCGATCCCGTTCGGGGCCGGGCCGCCGGTCCAGAAGTCCTGCCACAAGGTCGCGGGGAAAATGGTCCGGTAACTGCCATCACCGTTAATGGCACTGATGTAGCCGTCGGTGCTGAGGGTGACCACTTCACCCGACTGCGCCAGCGGGGCGATGCCGTTCAGATTATCACCGCCCAACCCCGTGGCCGTCTGATCAATCAGGAACTTCCACCAATCCGCGGTCGGAGCCGGTGATCCCAGGACCAGATTGGTTTGACCGAGGGTCGTCGTCGCGGGATCGAGCAGGTACACCGCGTTGTTGGGGTTGTCGTCGCTCCCACGGTCCGCGATCACGATCTGCCCCGGGCTGCCCAGCATCCCACTAAAACCTGCCGGCGCGATGCACAGGTCGATTGGATCGTCATCGCCATCCGTGTAGCCGAAGTTGGAAACCACCTCTTCCCACGTGGAAGTAGCCCAAGGCGCTTTCAGCCGGCGCAGTGACTGGGCGTAATCATGCGTCCACCAGAGCGTACCGGCGGCATCCACCACCAAACCGGAGGGTCTGTCAATCCCCGTCACGATCGGCGTGGAGTCCACCGCCCAATTGCCGCTGGCCACCTTGACGGCCCGATAAATTCCTCCATCGGGCGGGGGCGCGTCCATCGCGAACAAAATCGTCGAGTTATCCGGGGCCACGACCGCCTTGCCCACCGACCCCGGCACGCGCAGCATCGTGTAATTGGTGAACCGGTCCCCATGGAGAGTGGGTGTGTAAGGCGTCGGCAACGGGTCCGCAATGGACACCAGCGACTTTACCTCGATGTCATCCACATAAACCGGTGGGTGACCACTGCCATTGGAACTGCTCCAAGCGGCCATGAAAACCGGCTGCACAGAGGGACTGCCGCTGATAAATGGCGCCCGATCCACCACCACCTGCGGATTGGGGCTGTTCGGATTCTTGATGACCGTGTATTTCCCCGAGCTGGTGTGAGTAATCACCCGGTATTCCTCCCAAACGTCGGGGGTATAAGTGACCTCGGATTCCACCCAGGCCGTCGTGTAATACATCAACTTCATCCCGTTGCCAACATTGGTGCCGTTTTGAACCCGGATTCCGTATCCCAGCAACATGCAATCTCCGGCGCGGCTGTTGGCCCCCTCCTTGCCATAGAGTGACATGCGCAGATACACGGCGTCATCGGTCGGCAGATTTTGCACGGCAGCCGGCACCCGGGCCCACCAAGTCACCTGCACGTCGCTCTGCGGGGGTTCGCCCCAGGCCAGGGTGGCGCCGGCGCGCTGTCCGCCTTCCAGCTTGAGGGATTTGCTGCCGGAATGTGGCGTCACTACGGATGAATCCACGATTTGCACCTTGCCCGGCATGGCGGGAATGCTCCGGTCGCCACTGCCGTCAAACTCGGTCGTAATCCACGCCCCCGTCGGATCGGCGTCATCGTCAGGATTCGTACGCGCCGCGTAACTCTCAAACCCTTCGGTGATCGTCGTGTCCAGACTGATAGCGTCATCCACCGTAAAGACGATATTATCCACCGCCCACCAGCCGTCGTCGGCGCTGTTCCCTTCATGGATGATGCTGATCAGGGTGGGCACCGCCACGATGCTGCGTGACAGCCAGGTGTCTCCGGAGTTGAGCGGGTTCTCCATGTCATCAATGTACACCTTCATTTCCCCGGTGTTGGGATACATGACCAGCCGATGGTGCTGCCAGACATTCGTCTCGAAGGTCCCGATGTTTTTCCAGGCCGCAGGGGTGTTGATGCCGTCGTAATAACGGACCGCCTTCGAGTTGGCCGCCCGGTCCGCTTGATAAGCCACGAAATCGCTGCCGTTGTAATCGTTGCCTTCGCCTTGGATTTGAATGTAGAAACCGCGATCGCTCGAGGGTTCCTTGATGACGTAGGCCCAGAAATCCAACTGGTACCGGGTGCCGCTCTTCGGACCGTTGAGCTGAATATCCGCCTTGGTGCCCGATCGCAGGAACAGGCTCTGGGTGGTCTCTCCCGCGGCATTGGTCAACCAGTTGATGACCTGCACCCCGGCGCCCGGTGTCGTTTCCCCCAACGCGGTGTCATCACTGATGACCCACTGGGAGCCGGTGGGATTGGCATCTGCCGTGTCCGCCATGCTCGTGGCCACCGCGGTGTAACTTTCAAAATCGTCGGCAAAAATTGTCGAGGTGGCCGCAGTCACGCGCCCGGCTGTCAACATCAGGACCAATGCCAATGCCCCCGTGACCACACTCCGGCCACGAGGCGATGGTGCGCTCGAGCTGGTGAACTGCCGCTGGATGGGATGATCGGCTTCTACGAAGCCGTGTTTGATAGGTTGGTTTAGTTTCATAGCTTGCTGTCCGGTTGGCGAACGCCACTGGCCAAGACACTTTTCCAGTCAGGTTCGCGGTTCATCATCGCTGCCACACTCCGCACCCGTCGTTCCATGCCCGGAGGTGAACCCGGGTTAAATGACGAGATTAAAATGTTAACGCACTAAGTACCAGAAATTCGGGAGTTCTGTCAACGTTTTTTACCCGTAAATTTGACGCGGCGTGATGGCGTTGCGGAACAACTGTCAAAGAATGATCTTGTTTTCAAAATGGAAGGGATGCACCAAGCACAGAAGCGATCCCCAAGTGCCATCAGCGGCGACCGCCCCGCACTCCCCACTGCCACCACAAGCAATTCTCCGCACGGCCGCCTCATCCCTCCCGGAAACATGCCCATCATCCCGGCCCGTCCTCAACCGCCACCCCAACGGCCACCCGAGCTCCGACCATCAGTCCGGTCTATCGGATTCGCAAACCAAACTCGCGCGCACGCCAATGCCCTGGCTGTGATTGAACGATCCCGGCATGCAACTGACAATTGCGGCGTTGGCATCTCCCGCCAATTCCCCGCCCATCGGGAGCTTCCTTCCAGCTACATGGATTCGGCTTAAATTCCGCAGTGTTTCTTCCCGCCGCGCCTATTCCGGCGGCCACAAATCCGGCGAATGGAATTCAACTGAACCAATCGGCCTCCATTTGTTTGCCAGCCCAGGCGCAGATTTTGGGTGGATTTTGCGCCGTAGCCTCGTTAGCATCGTGACAGCCAAAATCCGAGCACAAGTGACAGACATGAATACGTGGCTCTGCAAAACGCTGCTCTGGATTGCAGTGGCCGGTTGCTGCGCGCCGTTGCGTGTTCGCAATACGGTTGCCGCAACGTATAATTTGGCTGAAGTCCGCGGGATGGAGGGGTTTCAAGGAGCCACCAATGGACTGGATTTACTCCGCTCCAACGGTTTCGTTGTCACCGACCCCACGTTCAAGCAAATCTTCGAAGCGTACATCCAAAGCCCACAGATTGAACCCCCATCAGAGACCAACCGTTTCGGTCAGTCGCTGCCGGCTTTCATCACCACGGATTCCGCCTGGCACACCTACCACATCTTGCTCGAGGAAGGCGTGAAGGAAATGGAACTGGTGCAGGCACAGCGGTTGCGCCAGTTCTCACGCCAGCTTTTGGCTGAGATCAACGCGCAATCAAACCGGCTCGGTCCGTCGGCCAATGATCTGAGCTTGCTGACCTCCGTGGGGCTGGCGTTGCAGGACGCAGCACCACGGCAATCCCTCAATGGCGAAGCCGGGCGCCTCGTCGAAGCGTTGCGCAGCGGTTCGGGGGCAATCCCGATGCCTGTTGGCTTCCCCTTGTCACCCGCGCAATTCCGGGCGCAGAGTTTTTACACGCAGTCTCCCGAGTTGAGCGACTACTTCGCTGCGCGGCAGTGGTACGCCAGCGTGGTTTTTCGCCTGAACAACTCGCGTGAAACGCAAGCGGCCGTGGCGCTGGCCAGCCTCATCAATCACGATCCCAGCCTGCTGAGCTTGTGGCGGCAACTCTCCGAGCCGTTCGACGCTTTTCTCGCGCCGGCGGAAGATGGAACGGTTCGCGAGTACACCACCGCTGCAACCGCCGTGCTGGGAACCAACGCTCTGCTGGCCACGGAGGCCCAACTCGTCCAAATCCAAGACCGGTTGGCGAGCGTACTGCCGGCGCCCCGGGTCAACGACCAGTTGTTGTCGCCGGAGCAGTATTCGGATTTCGCCAAGCAAACCCGGGGGTTCCGGTTGCTGCCGCCACGGCGATTGCCTTGCGCCGTCTGCTTTCATCACACCACCGATCCGAAGATTCCCCACCGCATGTATCCGTCCGGCCTCGACTTCCTCGCGTCATCGGTCGAACTCCGTTCGCCCGCCGCCGTGCGCGCGGTGCGCAGCCAGTTCGGCGAGGAAGTTGGCAACCTCATCCTACAGGCGAAAGGCGGGCCGCTGCCGGATTCGTTGCATGGCGATGCCATGAGGTTGCTGGCCAAATTGCAAGAACCGCTCCCGGCGCAAGTGCCAGCCGCCTTGCGCACCGAGGCGTGGCACGACCTGCAACTCTGGACGCAGCTCGGCGCCTGGGCCGAGCAGCGGCATACCTGGGCGCTGCACACCAAACTCAGCGTGTCATACATGGGGATCGTCACTCCACCGCAAGGCATGGTTGCCCCGTACCCGGAGTTTTTTTCCGGGCTTGCGAAGCTGGCCCGGCGCACCGCGGAGGCGTTCGCGCAGGCGGGTCTGGAACCTCAATTCGAGATCAAATCGGTGGCGACAAATTTGTTGGAATCGCTCGAGCTTGTGGAGAAGGCGCAACGCAGTCGGGACGAGAAGGAACTTGAGCGGATGTCAGGCAAGCTGGAACAACTCGGTCAATTTCAGAATCGCTATTACGAAAAACACCAGGCTGAACTGGAGAAAGTTAACCCGCGCACACGACACATGCAGTTGCAAAAGCAGTTGACGGACCTGGCCCGCCGCTGCGCCGAATCAGGTGTTGCCACCGAAGCGGATACCGAAACGCTTCGCATGTTCTTCGACTGTCGCCAGAACACCGCCCGGCTCATCCATGACTTCGCCCCGGTGTGCGACCGCCTCGCGGAGCTGGCCAGAAAATCTCTCAACCGGGAGGCATTGACGGCAGACGACGCCAAGTGGATCCGAGATTATGGCATCACGCTCGCTGGGTTCCATTTCTATTACGGCAATTCCTACGAAGTGCCCCGTGACGATTTCCCCATTGTCACGCGGGTCTTCTCCAATCCGCTGACCGGCTCGCTGCTCTACGCCGGGCTGGCGCGACCGCAGGCGCTGTACGTGATCGTCCCCGACGGGAAGGCGCTCCAACTCTATCGCGGCGCGGTGCTGACCTATCGGGAATTCGTCCGCCCAAGCGACCAACCGCTGGACGACGAATCGTGGCGCGCGTTGATCGCCAAAGGTCAGACGCCGCCCGCCCCGACGTTCACCAAAAGCTTCTACGCGGAAACGTCTGTGGGGGAATTGCTCAAACAACTGCGCGCCGGGCGCGATGACGAGAATCCCAATTATGGTGATACCCGCGACCTGCTCTGGCAAATCGGCGCGCGCGCAACGGCGCAAGACCTGGCTGCCTTGTTCGACCTGATGACGCAGGCCGGTGACAACAACGACCTGGCCGCTGGCCTCGGCGAAATCATCTCCCGATTGCCATGGGAGTCGCGGCAAAAGGACTTGATCCAACTCCTCGACTCTTCCAACTACAACCTGGCCAGCGCCGCCGCGCGCATTCTGTTGTCGCGTCCGGAAGCGATGGATACGGCAGCTCTGACCTCCGCCTTTGCCGAACAATCACCGCATGGGCGGCGTTTGATTTGCGTCCTCCTGAGCCGGTTGCCGCAGCCAACCGACGCAACGCGCAAATTGCTGTTGCAGGCACTGCGGGATCCGGCGGATGGCGTGCGCTGGCAGGGACTCCTGGCCATCTACAAAACCGGGTGGAACGACCCCCAGAGCGTCGCCGCGCTGTTGGCGTCGCTGAACGATACGAATGAACTGGTTGGCGCGGCGGCGGCCTATTCACTCGCGAAACTCGGCGCCACCAACACCGCTCCTCTGCTGTTCACCAAACTCAAGGAACGGCTGCCATTGCCGGTGATCGCTTCCGAGGAGCAGTCACCGCAAGTGATGGCCATTGTGAAAGACATCCACGGAACACATTACCGCGCGAGTGAACTGCTCAACGTGGATCGTCTCGCGCTCCGGCTGGAAACACCCGTGACTTCCATCATGAAGCAAAACACCAGCCTGCGCCTGCCACCGAAGCCGATTGAGCTTCCCAACCACAACTACAATCTGGCCGACGCCCTTCTCGAAGCGCTGGCGGATCTGGGTTACATGCCGGCGGTGGATGAGTTATTCACGCTGCGCGGCACGGATTACGACGCGCAAGCGACCCGCGCCCTGGCCAAGCTCGCGCCGGACCGGTTGACCGGTGAAATCCTGGCCGTGGCTGGCGACAAACAGGTGGACAGTTACCTCCGCGAGCGTGCCCTGGTCACCCTCTGCAACATCTCGGCAACCAATCGCGTGCGCGACTTGATTCCGTTGCTCGATGACACCACGCCGATTGAATACTCGCGCACCCTGCCCGGCCCACCCATGCGGGTGTGCGACAGCACCGCCCGCACCATCGCCATCCTGCTGGGTTGGGAGCATCGCCTCGGCCTCAGCTACGTGCGCCCCGACCAACGCGAAGAACTCATGGCCCGCGCACGGGAGTGGGCGAAAACGATCCCTTGAATCCGGCGCCGCCCTGAACCTCAGCGCATGGTCACGCCGACCGGAGTGGAACATTGCCCCGTAAACATTCAGTGGAATCGGGTCAAATGCGGATAGGCAATCCTTGTCGTCCACTTTATACTCGCGTCGTTTTTGAATCGAAAATCCCAACCAACTTTTTGTATGCGGCGTATGACCAGGATTCAATCGGGGTGTGTTGTTTTGAGCATGATGTTTGGCGTGTCTCTCGCGCCGGCGCAATTTCTCTCACCGCTGAGCAGCTTTGGCGGCGGCGATGGCTGGCTCGCTCCCGGTGAAGGCGGGTACGGCTATCTTGGTACCGGCCATACCGAACGTGGCCTGGCCTTTGGCAATGGCCACCTCTATCTCGTGAGTCGCAGCGGGGGAAATTTCATCCGCATTTTGGACCCGGCCACTGGCGCGGATTTAGGCGCATTGGATACGACGGGCATCAGCGGCGGCACTTTTGCCGTGAACACCGTGGCCGTCGGGGCGGACGGCGCCATTTACGTGAACAACCTCACCATCCAATCAGCCAACTCCCCATTCAAAGTTTATCGCTGGGATACCGAAAGCTCCGCCCCCACGGTGGTGTATTCGGGCGATGCCGGACTCAGCGGAGCGCGGGTGGGGGACAGCCTGGCGGCCATCGGTGGAGGCAGCTCGACCCGCCTGGCTTTTGGGTTTGGCAGTGCACCCGCAGTGACGGGGAACAATGGCTATATGGTGCTGGACCCCACAACCTCCACCGCCACGGCCGTTGCCTTTGCAGGTACGCCGCCCAATGCCGGTGATTTCCGTCTGGGCATTACCTTTACGGACGCGAACCACGTTCTGGGCAGTCAGGGCAGCAGCCTGTACCGGCATACCAGTTTTGCCGGTGCGTCCGGAACGCTTCTGGATACGGTAATCTTTCCGGACCCGGCGGGCGCAACCGCCGATCGGCTGTTGGCGTACGCGGAAGTGGGCGGCGTGCCCTTGTTGGCTGTGCAAAGCACCGGAGATTCACACGTGAGTTTGTACGATGTCACCGATCCGGCGAACCCCATCTGGCTGGCGAACGGCAACAACACCACCGGTCCGCTCGTGGCCAATCCCAACGCCACGGGGCAATTGAGCTGGGGCAACATCAGTGGCAACACGGCGCAGCTCTGGGCCATGAGTTCCAACCAGGGCATCCAGGCCTTTACCGTCACCATTCCCGAACCCGCCACGGCGACCGTGCTGGGATTGGGCCTCGCGACCTTGATTGCCTTGCGCCGCACCCGTCGTTGAGCCCTGCGGCGGCCCGGTCACAACCGGCATTCCCGATCTCGGCGCAAGCTTTGACGGCACGTTTACTTGGGTGACGCGGACCATGCCCCCATGCCGGACAGTACGCGGTTCAATCCGCTCATTCCTCCCCGGCACCGGCCCGAAAATTTCCTCCGACGCCTCGTGGAGCGCTTGGGTCAACGCACAAGAAACTCCCACCAGTATCCATGCGCCATTGCCGGGAGCGGACGGATTGATCGCGGGACAACCCCCGTCAGGCAGCGACTCATGGGCTTCCAGTTTCCGCCGGCGGTCTCCCAAGCCTGCTTCGGGAAGCGCATGTGCGCCTCACGTCGAACTCCGGATTTGCCTGGTTCGTTCTCACTGCGAGCATCCAAGCGTAGCCAGACCAACCCGAAACTCCCAAGGGCCACAAACGCACGAACCCGTCTTGCGGACTTCAATTTTGAATCGAACGAGGAATCCGACCCGGACTGGGCTGCTAACGCACGCATGAGCGTCATAAAAGATGGATGATTCAAATCGATCGCCGGTGCAACCCGGTTCGCTTCCTGCGGGTCAGCGCGCAGGGAAAACTCTTCCGCGTTGGACCAGCCATCGCCATCGGGATCGCAGCCGACCGGCGCGATCAAGGTCCACCGGGGCAAATCGGCAACCTTGAGAGCTTTTCCTTCCGGCTGACGGCTAACCGTCACGGATTGGTTGCTTCCGCGGAGGACAGCTGCCAAGTCAATCCAATGCGTGCCGGGACTGTTGCTCCGCGCCATCACCTCGTAAAAGCCGTTGGGAACGGTGGGACTTAGCGTGAACTTCAACTCATTTGAGCCGACAATCTGCCCGGCCGGTTTGCGCTGAGCCGTCAGAACCTTCGCGCTTGTCATCAAGAGAACGAATCGGCCCCGGCCCGCGCTTGATTGCCCGGGCTTGCGCAGTCTCACGAACGGAGTTCAACTGACCCGACAATACGCCGCCAGCCCCTGCAAGCCGCCCTCGCGACCGAAACCACTTTCCTTGTAACCACCGAACGGGCTGGTCGGGTCGAACTTGTTGTAGGTGTTCGCCCAGACGACGCCGGCGCGCAGTTGGTTCACGATCCTGAAAATCTTGCTGCCCTTGTCGGTCCACACGCCCGCGCTCAGGCCGTAAGGGGTGTTGTTCGCGCGCGCCACCGCCTCGTCCGGCGTGCGGAAGGTCATCACGCTCAGCACCGGCCCGAAAATTTCCTCCGACGCCACGCGATGCGCGTGGGTGACGCCGGTGAGAAATGACGGCGCGAACCAATACCCTTTGGCCGGGAGTGAGCAGCTTGACTGGGTAAGCTCCGCACCCTCGTCCACGCCGCTTTGCACCAATTCGCGAATTTTTTCGAGCTGCGGTTTGGAATTGATCGCGCCGATGTCGGTGTTTTTGTCGAGGGGATTGCCGACGCGCAACGTCTGGATGCGGTCGCGCAGTTTCTTGATGACGGTGGAATAAATCCCCTCCTGCACGAACAACCGCGAACCGGCGCAGCAAACGTGGCCCTGGTTGAAATAAATCCCGGTGATGACCCCTTCGATGGCCTGATCAATTGGTGCGTCCTCGAACAAAATGTTCGCCGCCTTGCCCCCCAGCTCCAACGTCAGCCGTTTTGGTGTTCCGGCAACAGCCCGGGCAATCTTTTTCCCCACCTCGGTCGAACCGGTGAACGCCAGCTTGTCGATGCCCGGATGATTCACCAGCGCCGCGCCGGTTTCGCCCGCGCCGGTGACGATGTTCACCACTCCGTCGGGAAGTTCGGCCTCCTGAAAAATCTGGGCCAGCCGCATCGCCGTGAGCGACGTTGTCTCCGCCGGCTTCAACACCACCGTGTTGCCGCACGCGAGCGCCGGCGCGATCTTCCATGCGGCCATGAGCAATGGAAAATTCCAGGGAATGATCTGCCCCGCCACGCCCAACGGGCGCGGCGTCCTGCCGGGAAAGGCGTATTTCAATTTGTCCGCCCAGCCGGCATGGTAAAAGAAGTGCGCCGCCGCGGCCGGCACATCAAAGTCGCGCGATTCCTTGATGGGTTTGCCCCCATCCACGGTTTCAAGCACGGCGAGTTCCCGCGCTTTTTCCTGAATGAGGCGGGCGATGCGGAACAGGTATTTGCCGCGTTCGCGTCCGGGCATCCGCCGCCAAACCCGGTCGTACGCCCGCCGCGCCGCCTGCACTGCCGCGCCCACGTCCGCAGCGTCGGCGAGTGCCATTTCGGTGAGCGTTTGTTCGGTGGCCGGATTGATGGACGGGAAGTATTTTCCGGATTTCGGCGGCACAAAGCGGCCGCCCATGAACAGCTCATGCCGCGGCGCGATGACGTAATTCTTGGACTCCTCCGGCGCGGGCGCGTAATCCCATTTGTTGCCGAAGTGCAAGCGCCGTTCCCGGAGCGGCACGGCGGCGTGCGTCCGCGGGGAAAGGTTGCGCCGGTTCACCAGCTTCAGGGTTTTCGTTTTTGTTTTCATACCGGGGAAGGGCCGTCACCAACCGGCCAGCACCAGTTTGCCGATGGTGCGCCCGGATTCAAGCCGCGCATGGGCCGCGCGCAGGTTGGCGGCGTTGATGGGCGACAACGTCTCCGTGAGCGTGGTGCGAATCTTCCCGGCATCCACCAGGGCGGCCGTTTCGTTTAGCAATTCGCTTTGCTTCGCCATGTCCGGTGTCTGGAACATGGCCCGGGTGAACATGAATTCCCATGCAAACGTGGCGCTCTTGCTTTTGAGTAAACCGAGTTCGAGCGGGCCGTCGTTCTCAACAATGGCAACAATCCCGCCCTGGGGGCGGATCAACTCGGCCATGACGCGCCAGTACGCGTCCGTGTTGTTGAAGTTCGCGATGAAATCCACCCCGGCAAAGCCCAACGCCTTCAATTGTGCGGGCAGCGGTTGACGATGGTCAACGACATGATCCGCCCCCAGGTCATGCACCCACTTTTTCGTTTCGGGTCGCGAAGCGGTGGCAATGACCTTCAGTCCTGCCAGCTTGGCAAGCTGGATACCGATGGAGCCCACACCGCCCGCACCGCTGATGATCAGCAATGTCCGGTTACGGTGCCCGCCCTGTTGATCAATGCGCAACCGCTCAAACAGGGCCTCCCAGGCGGTAATGGTCGTCAGCGGCAACGCCGCCGCCTGGGCGAAGGAAAGGCTCCGCGGTTTGCGCCCCGTGATGCGCTGATCCACCAACTGGAACTGGGCATTGGATCCGGCGCGTGTGAGGTCACCCGCGTAATACACTTCGTCACCGGGTTTGAACCGCGTCACCTCTTCGCCCACGGCCTCGACCACCCCGGCCGCATCCCACCCCAGCACCTTGGGCGCGGATTCCACTTTTGCTTTCGGAGAGCGAACCTTGGTGTCCACGGGATTTACCGAAATCGCCTCCACGCGCACGAGCAAATCGTGGCCTTTCGCGGCCGGTTTGGGCAACTCAACATCGAACAACGACTGCGGATCGTTGATGGGAAGATAGCGTGTGAGCGCAACGGCTTTCACGCTGCAACCGTACCAAAGGGCAGTATTTTTGCCAGCCCAAAGCAGTGTGCCCGTCAGCGATTTTTCCGCATCCGCGACCAATCCGGGATCACCACACGAGTTGCGAAGAATCGGGGTGACCCGCCCCAGGTAAAACTGGATTTCAATCCATCGGTGTCTTAATTTCCCTCCATCGTCACCATCAAGATGAAGCGTTACCGAACTCAGACCAGTGTGGGCATCGGGTGGCTGCTGGTTGTCGGCAGGCTCGCTGCGGCAACCGAGATGTTCGAGCAGCCGCCGATGAATTATTCCGCATCGCAACCGAAGGACGCCATCACGCGATTGCAGGCGCGGATGGCCGGCGGGACGGTCAAGCTGGCCGGGGAGGACCGGGCATTGGTGGCCGAGCTGCTGAGGGAATTGAACGTGCCCGTTGAAAGCCAGGTGCTGGTGTTCTCGAAGACGAGCCTGCAGCGCCGCAAAATCAGCCCGGACCGGCCGCGCGCCCTGTATTTCTCCGACGAATGCTACGTGGGCTGGGTGCCGTCGGGGCTGGTCGAAATCACCGCGATTGATCCCCTGCTCGGCCCGGTGTTTTACCAGCTTGATCCGGGAGCGGCGCGGGCGGACGCGGCCCATGCGTTCAAACGGGACGCGGACTGTTTGCGCTGCCATGGGGGCACGTTTGTGCGCGACATCCCGGGCGTGTTCGTGCGCTCGCTCCACACCGATGTGAATGGCGAGACACTGTTGCGGGGCGGTTCGGAGGTGGTGGACTTTCGCACGCCTTTCACGAATCGCTGGGGCGGCTGGTATGTGACCGGGAAACATGGCGACACGCTGCACCGGGGCAATGTGTTCAGCGAGGAAAAGAACGATGAACTGGTGGCGGACTTCAGGCGTGGCGCCAACATCACCAGTCTCGACAAATTTTTTGACACGCGGCGTTACCTCACGAACAGCAGCGACATCGTCGCCTTGCTGGTGCTGGAACATCAGACGGCGATGCAGAACACGATTACGCGCGCGGGCATGAACTGTCGCCGGATGCTGGAATACCAGGCGGCGCTCCAGCGGGAAATGAAGCTGACGTCCACCAATGAACTCGCCTTCGAGAGCGTGCGCAGTGTTTTCGCCGGCGCCGTGCGGGACCTGCTCGACGATCTGCTCTTCTACCAGGAGGCGGAACTGCCTGCGGGATTGCAGGGCGCGCCGGAGTTCCAACAGGCCTTCCGGGCGAATGCGCCGCGCACGGCCCGGGGGGAGTCACTCAAGGATTTCTCCCTGAAAGGCCGGTTGTTTCAAAACCGGTGCAGTTACCTGATCTACTCCGAGTCCTTCCGGGCGCTGCCATTGCTGCTCAAAAAGCGCGTGTATGCGCAGCTGGCGCTCATTCTGACGGCGGAGCGCGTCGAACCGCGCTATGCCCATCTCGGGACCGCCGAACGAGCGCGGATTGCCGGGATTCTGGCAGCAACGTGCCCCGATTACCGGGAATTCGGGATTGGACAACCCGGCGGTGCATCCGCGGCCGCGCGATAGGGACCCTGCGTTCCGCTCACGGCAGCGAGAAATAGTCGGCACTTTGATAATTCCCCTCCACCGTCTTGACCAGCTGCAACAACAGGTCGTTGACGAGGGAACTGGCGCCGAAGCGGAACAACTCCGGGGTGAGCCAGTCGTCTCCCAGCGTCTCCTTGACCATGACCAGATAGGCCAGCGCTTGTTTGGCGGTGCGCAGGCCGCCGGCGGGCTTCATGCCGATCCGCAAACCGGTCGCAAAAAAATAATCCCGGATGGCCTCCAACATCACGAGGGTGACGGGCAGCGTCGCGGCAGGGGAAATCTTGCCGGTGCTGGTCTTGATGAAATCCGCCCCGGCCTGCATCGCAATTTCGCTGGCGAGCCGGACATGGTCGTAAGTGACCAGCTCGCCGGTTTCGAGAATCACCTTCAAATGAGCCGCACCGCAGGCGGCCTTGGTGGCGGCAATTTCGTCGAAGACCCGTGTATGGTCGCCGGCCAGAAACGCCGCGCGATTGATGACCATGTCAATTTCATCCGCCCCATCGGCCACGGTGCGGCGCACTTCCTCCAATCTGGTCCGCAACGGATATTGCCCGCTGGGAAAACCCGTGGCAACGGCGGCCACCTTCACCGGAGAATCCGCGCCCAGGAATTTCCGCGCGTAGCGGGTCAGGTTCGGATAAACGCAGACGGCCGCGCAACTGGGCACGCCATACTCCGGGTCGGCGGGTTGCAGGGCCTTGCGGCACAGATAGGCCACCTTGCCCGGGGTATCGCCGCCCTCCAGCGTGGTGAGGTCGCACATCGCCACGGCCATTTTCAACCCCGCCAGTTTGGCACCGGTTTTGATGCTGCGGCGCGTGAACGCGGCCGCGCGCTCTTCCACCGTGACCTGATCCACGCTCGGCGCACGGAACCGGGAAGTCGCGGCGCGACGAAACCTCTCAGCACGAATGATCGGCGCTTTCATCTCAACGCGGTTAAACTTGCGGGCGACCTGGCGTCGAGTCAACCCTGTCCCCTTCCCTTCGCAGGCGGCCGTGTCGGCCCGCCGCGAGGATCCCGGCCAATCCGGCGACGGGTTCAATCCTCGGGTGGTTGCGCGTCCAGCCAGCGCAACGCGCCCGCCAGGTCGTTGAACGCCCCGTCCAGTTGCGCTTCGAACGCCGCGCGGAGCAGGGTGCCGAACGCCCTGCCGGGACGCCGCCCGCGCGCGATCAAGTGCCGGCCCCGCAACAGCGGCTGGGGTGCGGCATCCTGCAACCGCAACTGCGCCGCCGCCTCCCGCAACGCCACGAGACGGCGCGGCACCACTTGCGGCCGGGGTGGGCGGCCGAACGCATCCGCCGTCATCAGCAGGCACAACTCCTCAATCGTCGCCGGCTTCAGCGCGTTGGCCAGGCGACGCACCGAACGCCCGGTGAGAGTTTGCAGTTGCGCCAAATGATGCGTCACCAACGGCACGACCCGCCGGATCAATTCGTGTGACACCTTCAGTCGGCCGAGGAACGCCTCCGCCAGCGGCCCGCCCTGTTGCTCGTGTCCCGGTGAAACGATCCGCATTTTGCCGCGCCGTTCCGCCCGGTGCGTGGTGGCGGGTTTGCCCAAGTCGTGCGCCAACGTCGCCAGCATCAACACGCGGCGCGTGGTTTCATCGGCCGCCTGCCATTCCGGCAACGCCGCCAAAGCGTCACAGGCAAATCCGGTGTGCACGAACACGTTGCCTTCCGGATGCCACTCCGGATCTTGCGGCGTCTCCGCCAGGGCCGCCAGTTCCGGAAAATGTTGCAGCCAGTTCGTCGCCTGCAAGAACCGCAAACCGGCCGACGGCCGGCCGCCGCCGCCCGCCCACTTGAGCCACTCCAGACCGACGCGTTCGGGCGCGAGTTCCGCAAAGGTGTGGCTGATGGAGCGGCATAACTCGATCGTGGCCGGCGCAGGCGTCAGGCGAAAGCGCGATACAAATTGCATCCCGCGCAGCACGCGCAAAGGATCCTCGGTGAAGTGATCGCTGGTGTGCCGCAGCCGGCGCGCGCGCAAATCCCGGCGGCCGCCAAAAAAATCCAGATACTCATGGGTGCGCGGGTTGAACATCAAGGCGTTGATGGTGAAGTCGCGGCGGCTTGCCGCCTCGCGCAACTCCAGCTCCGGATCGCAGGCGATCGTAAAACCCTTGTGGCCGGCGGCCGTTTTGGAGTCGCGCCGCGGCAGACTGAAATCCCATTGCGTCCCGTCCGCCCGGGTGAACTTGATCACCCCGAAGGATTTTCCCACCAGATCCACGCGCCCCTGCCGTTGCAATCCCTTCGCCAGGGCTGCGTAATCCACGCCATAAACTTCCAGGTCAAAATCCTTTTGCGGCCGCCCCAGCAACGCGTCCCGCACACACCCCCCCACCAGAAACGCCCGCGCCAACTCCGGCGTGGTCTCCAGCAACTGCCGCAGTTCTGGCGGAAGCTTCATGTCCTCCACACGGCACCAGCCCCGGTGGCGCGCACCACCGGGAGCCACCGGAGGCTACGCCTCCCCTGGCCGGAAAAAAATGAAGTAGAGTCCCGCATACACTTTTGGATCCACCAACACGCCGGATTGCGCCCGGGCGACCAGCCAGTCATGCACTTCCGTCAAGGGCACTTCATGCACCGTGATGGCCTCACGGCCCACTCCGCCGCCCGGTCCAACCCGCTGCAGCCCGGTGGCACGGAACAAGGTCGCGATTTCCGATCCCAGGCCGCTCGAGGCCGGGCCGCGCAGCAACGGCGCCAAATGTCCGGCGGCATAACCGGTTTCCTCGATCAGCTCACGCCGCGCCGCTTCCCGCGCGGATTCTTCCGGATCACCCGCATTGTCGCCAACCAGGCCCGCGGGCAACTCAATGGTGCGAGCATGGACTGGGATGCGATACTGCTCCACGAGCAGCAGCTTGCGGGTGTCCGTCACGGCCGCCACCAGCACCGCCCCGGTGGCGTGGGGGCGGTGCGCGTACTCCCAATGGCCTTCCTGCATCAACGTCAGGAATTTGCCGCGATGAAGTGTGGTCTGCGGTAATGCTTCCATCAGCTGCTAACTTTCCAAACCCATGCGCCACGCCAGACTCGCACCTCCAGCGCGGCCCGGACGGTTCGCGATCCACGCCCACCCGGCTCTGCGCCCCGGAATCCCGCCATCCAATGCGAGCGGAAAAACTACATGACCATGCCGCCGTCAATGGTCAGCACCTGGCCGGTGATGTAGCGCCCGGCCGGACTGGCGAGATAAAGCGCGCCCGCGGCGATGTCCTCCGCCTGACCGAACAAACCCAGCGGCACTTGTTTCAGGATCACGTCGCGCAAATCGGATTTTAATTCCGAGGTCATGTCGGTCTCGATGAAGCCGGGGGCGATGGCGTTCACCGTCACTCCGCGCGACGCCAGCTCCCGGGCCGCGGATTTGGTGAAGCCGATCAATCCGGCTTTGCTGGCGGCGTAATTGCACTGACCGGGGTTGCCGATCAGGCCGATGACGGAGGCGATGTTGATGATGCGGCCGGAACGCTGCCGGGCAAAGTTGCGGAAAAAGGCGCGGGTGAAATGGAACGCGCCTTTGAGGTTGGTGTTCATGACCGTGTCCCAATCGGCGTCACTCATGCGCATCAGCAGGCCGTCGCGCGTCACGCCGGCGTTGTTGACCAGGATGTCCACCCGGCCACAATCGGCCAGAATTCGTTCCGCGGCCGCGGTGACCGCGTGGCCGTCACTCACGTCCACCGCCAGGGCCCACGCCTGGCGTCCGAGCGCCCGGATCTCCGCGGCGACTTTTTCCGAATTCTCCGCGGTGCGGGAAACGACGGCCACCTCCGCGCCGGCGCCGGCAAACTTCAAAGCAATGGCGCGGCCGATCCCCCGGCCGGCGCCGGTGACCACCGCAATTTGACTGGCAAGTTGACTCATGACGGCCCCCAGCGTGTTGAGCGGCCGGCACGACGTCAAGCATCCACTGCCGGGCGCGCTTGACCGCTCCGGCAACCGCTCCTAGCATCCCCGCGTGCGTGTGCGGAACATTTCACGGTTGCTGGGCCTGGTGGGATTGGGGGCCCTGGGCTTCACCCTCCAGGCGTCCGGAGCCGAGTTGATCAACGGCATCAAGGCGGTGGTGAGCACGTCGGTCATCACCTACGGAGAAATTGAATCGGACGTCGCCCTGGTGGCGGAGGATTTGTATCGCCGGTATGGGCGGCAACCGGCCGTGTTTCAGGAAAAGGTTGACGCCGCCCGCAGGGAAAGTTTTGAGCGCGCGGAGAAGCACCAATTGATCCTGCACGACTTTACGCAGAAGGGGTACAGCCTGCCGGAAGCGGTGATTGACGAAGTGGTGGCGGACGAGATCAAGCGCTACGGGAATCGGGCCACCCTGACCAAAACCTTGCAGGCGCGCGGCATGACGTTTGAAAAGTGGCGGCAACAGATCAAGGAGCGGTTTCTTGTCAGCCAGCTCCGGCGCAAGAACATCGCGCAGGAAACCATCATTTCCCCCCACAAAATCGAGGTTTATTACCAGGCGCACCAGTCGGACTACCGGGTCTCCGAACAGGTCAAGCTGCGCATGATCATGCTGAACAAGGGCGATGAAGCGGCGACCGCGGGTGGGGCGCGGGAGCTGGCCCGCGAGATTCTGGCGAAGCTCAAATCCGGCGCGCCATTTGCCGAAATGGCCAGCATCTACTCGCAGGGCGCGCAGCGGACCCAGGGCGGCGAATGGGGCTGGACGGAAAAGTCCGTGTTGCGTCCGGAGCTGGCAGAAGCGGCCTTCCAGCTCGGTTCCGGGGAGATCAGCGACGTCATCGAAACGCCGCAGGCGTTCTTCATCATGCTGGTGGAAGACAAACGCGCGGATCACATCAAACCCATCAGTGAGGTGCGGGACGAAATCGAAACCATCCTGCAACAGCAGGAAAGCGCCCGTTTGGAAGCCAGCTATATTGACAAGCTGAAGAAGGAAACCTTCATCCGGATTTTTGATTATTAACCCGGCGGACGGTTTGGGTTCGAGTCATGGCGCAGGAGATTGGAATTGCGTTGGGGGACATCACCGGCATCGGGCCGGAGGTCACGCTCAAGGCGCTGGCGGCGGAACTGCCGTTGGACGACACCGGCTACGTGCTGTTTGGCGAACCGACGGTCATCCGCCATTGGAACGACCGGTTGCACCTGGCGTTGCCGCTGGGCGGCGACCGGTTGCACCTGGCCAGTCCGCCGGATTCCCAACTGTCCGCAGACCTCCCTCCCGGCGCCGCTCCCGCCGCGCGCGCCGCAGTGGCCTGGCTGCGCGCCGGAGCGACGGGTTGTCTGCAGGGAAAGCTGGCCGCCCTGGTCACCGCGCCGGTCAACAAGGCGGCCATCATCCGCGCCGGACAGCCGTTCGTGGGGCAGACCGAATTTCTATCCGAGCTCGCCCAGGCCCGGCGCACGGCCATGATGTTGCTGGGGACGGACGCCCGGGGGCGCTGGCTGCGGGTCGCGCTGGCCACGGTGCATATCGCGATCAAGACCGTGCCGCAAAAATTGACCACGGAAAAAATCAGACTGGCGATTGAACTGGCGGCCCAGGCCTGCCGCGATTTGGGGCTCGCCCGCGCGCGCATTGCCGTTTGCGGGTTGAACCCGCACGCGGGGGAAGGGGGACAATTCGGCACCGAAGAGATCACGACCATCAGTCCAATCGTGCAGGTGCTGCAGCAGAAAGGCTTCGACGTGGTCGGCCCGATGAGCGGCGACACGGTGTTTCACTACGCATTACAGGGGGATTTTGACGCGGTCGTGGCGATGTATCACGACCAGGGGCTGGCGCCGTTGAAAGCGGTCGCATTCGACAGCGGCATCAACTGGACGCTGGGGCTGCCGTTCATCCGCACGTCGCCCGATCACGGCACGGCCTACAACATTGCCGGCCAGGGAATCGCGAATCCGTCGAGCATGATGGCGGCCCTGCGTCTTGCGAAAAAGCTGGCCCATCCCCGCCGCTAAACATTTTCGCGCGCCGGCCCGGAGGCGTCCGCCGCCCGGGGAGCAATCCGCGTCACCCGCAAGCCGGTTCTGGCCTGCGCGGTCTGGAACGAGAGCCGGCCGCCTTTGGCGGTGACGCCCGCATACGGATCGTTCGTGGTCAGCAGATTGCCGTCGAGGTCCAGGAAATCGCACAGCCCGGCCAGATGCGCGGCGGCGCTGATCAGCACGCTGGTTTCGATCATGCAGCCAATCATCGTCTGCAACCCCGCCTGGCGCGCGGCCCGCAACGCGGCGAAACCCGCACTGACGCCGCCGGTTTTCACCAGCTTCACGTTGACGCCGTGGAAACACTCGGCGCAATGCGCCAGATCGGCGGCCGTATGATACGATTCATCCGCGAACAACGGCAGCGGCGACCGCTCCTTGAGCCAGCGCAAATCCGCCGGCGCCGTGGCCTGCGGCATCGGCTGCTCAACGAACTCGATGTGTCCGTCCGCCGCCAGCCATTGCAGCCGTTCCAGGGCTTCCTCCCGGGTTTGCCATCCTTCGTTCGCATCCACGCGGACGGTTTTTTCGGGGGCCACTTCGCGGAGCGCGGCCAGAATTTCCCGGTCGCCCGGCACGCCCACCTTTAATTTCAGGATGGGAAAATCCGCCGCGGCCGCGACCTTTTTCCGGATGATTTCCGGTTGATCAATGCCGATGCTGAACGAGGTGATGTGCTGCTGTTCGCGGAAACCCAATCCGAGCAGGTCATACACCGGTTGCCCCGCGCGCCGGCCCGCGCCGTCGAGCAAGGCGAGGTTCAACGCGCATTTGGCGGACATATTTCCCGGCGCCAGCGCATCCAGATACGCCATGCTGCCGGGCACGTCGGCGAATGACAGCCGCCGCACGTCCACCCGCCGCAAAAATTCCTCCACGGTGGCGGGCGATTCATGATAGCGCCGGATGGGGCTGGCTTCACCCACCCCGCGGGTGCCGTCCGCGTCGGTGAGTTCCGCCAGGACCACCACAAAAATGTCCGTGCTGCCCCGGGCAATGGTCCAAGTGTTGGCAAGTTGCAACGCTTCCCGCCAGAAGTTCAGTTTCATGCCGGCAGAATGACAAATTCCGCCGGTTCCGCAATCGCCGGATGGGACACAAAGATGTTGGCGGCGGCTTTCAAATCACCGTGCCGTCCGGAATGGAGGCATTTTTGGGGATCACCACGATGCCGTCCCGAATGAAATACCATTCATGATCCACGTGGTCCGGCTTGCCTGCCGGAGAGATGACCACGTTGTTGCCAATGCGGGCGTTCTTGTCAATGATCGCGTTCTCAATCCGACAGTTCGTGCCGATGCCCACGCGCGGCCGCCCGCGCCGCTCGTGTTCCCGGATGGATTCCTGCGATTCAAAATAATCACAACCCAGCGCCACGACCCGGTAGAGTTCCGTGCCTTGTCCGACAATGATCCGCAGGCCAATGATGCTGTTGCGAATTTTCGACGGGTTGATGATGCAGCCGTCGGAAATGACCGCGTGATCAATCTGGGCGCCGTTCACCTTGGAGCCGGGGAGAAACCGCGGGCGGCTGAAAATCGGTGCGCTCATGTCAAACAGGTTGAACTTGGGCAGCTCCGCCGCCATGTCGAGGTTCGACTCGAAAAACGCGCGGATCGTTCCAATGTCCTCCCAGTACCCCTGATAGACATGGGAGCACACCCGGTGCGTCTGGATGGCCTGCGGGATGATATGCTTGCCGAAGTCGGTGAGGTCGTTATCGAGGAGACTGCGAATCACCTCGCGGTTGAACACGTAAATGCCCATGGAGGCCAGGAAATACTCCTCGCCGCCGGTGATGCCCAGCCGGGCATGCCATTCGGCCGGCAGCCGCAGGGAATCCTGCACCGCCGGCTCCTTGGGCTTCTCGACAAAGCGCACGATGCGCCGATCCTCGGCAATCTGCAGGATCCCCAACGCCGCGGCCTCGGCGCGCCGCACCGGAATCGTGGCGATGCTGACATCCGCCCCGCTCTCGCGGTGCTCGGCAATCATCCGTCGAAAATCCATACGGTACAACTGGTCGCCGCTCAGGATCACCAGGTACTCAAAGTCATGATCCAGAAAGTGCACGAGATTTTTCCGCACGGCATCCGCCGTGCCCTCGTACCAGGAGGCATCGGCAAAGGTCTGTTGCGCGGCGAGAATTTCCACGAACCCGCTCGTGAACTGATCGAACTTGTAGGACAACGAAATGTGCCGGTGCAGCGAAGTGGAATTGAACTGGGTCAGCACGTAAATCCGCCGGAAACCCGAGTTGATGCAATTCGAGATCGGAACGTCCACCAGGCGGTACTTGCCCGCGAACGGCACCGCCGGCTTGGCGCGATCCTTGGTGAGGGGAAACAGGCGGGTGCCCTGGCCGCCGCCCATGATGACACACAAGACGTTGCTGGTGTTGAGAGACTGCCGGGTGATGCGGTTTGTGTTCGACATAACGTCCATCCAGTTACGACTGTGATTTGCGGCCATGCTAGGCCAGAGGCGGAGAAAACCGCAAGCCCCAAGCGGCGGGCCGCCCCCCGGCGCCGCCAAGCGGGAAACCAAGCGGGGAGTTGCCACCGGCGCACACAACTGCCACCATGCGCCTGCCGCACGGGACGTTTTGCGCCCGACGGCACAACACGACTTGAACTATGAAAACAATCAAAGCAGGCATCATCGGCACCGGTTTCATCGGACCGGCTCACGTGGAAGCGGCCCGTCGGCTCGGCTTCGTGGAAATGGTCGCGTTATGCGAAGCCAACGACGACCTGGCCCGCACCAAAGCCACCGCGCTGGGCATCCCCAAATCCTACGGCAGCATCGCCGCCTTGCTGAAGGACAAGGAGGTCGAAGTCATTCACAACTGTACGCCGAACCATATTCATTTCGAGATCAGCAAAAAGATCATGGCGGCAGGCAAACACGTCATCTCAGAAAAACCGCTGGCCATGACCACCAAGGAATCGCGCGAGCTGGTGAAACTCGCCAAACAGACGGGGGTGGTGAACGCGATTGATTTCAATTACCGCTATTATCCGCTCGTCCAGGAGGCGCGCGACCAGGTGGCGTCCGGCAAGCTCGGCGACGTGTTCCACGCCACGGGAAGCTACACGCAGGACTGGCTTTACCTCGCCACGGATTGGAACTGGCGGCTCGTCCCGCAATTCAGCGGCAAGTCGCGCGCCGTGGCGGACGTCGGCTCGCACTGGTGCGACGCGATCCAGTTCATCACCGGCCTCAAGATCACGAAGGTGCTCGGCGACTTCCAGACCATCCACAAGCACCGCATGAAACCGAAGAAGGAAGTGGAAACCTACTCCGGCAAACTGCTCAAGCCGTCCGATTACGAGCCGGTACCGATCCACACGGAAGACTTCGCCAGCGTTCTGTTTCAGTTCAGCAATGGGGCGCACGGGTCGTTCAGTGTGTCGCAATGTTTCGCAGGCCGGAAGAACCGGTTGTTTTACGAATTGGCCGGGTCGAAAAAATCCCTCGTCTGGGATCAGGAGCGTCCCAACGAACTGTGGATTGGGTATCGCGAAAAGCCCAACGAACTACTCATCAAGGACCCGTCCCTGCTCAGTCCGGTCGCCCGGACTTATGCACACTACCCCGGCGGTCATCCCGAAGCGTATCCGGACGGACTCAAGAATTTTCTGCTCCGGGTTTATTCATACATTGCCGGCAAAGAAAAGCGGCCCGACTTCAGCACGTTCCAGGACGGCCACGATGAACTCGCCATTTGTGAGGCCATTCTGGCCAGTTCAAAATCCAAGCGATGGGAATCGGTAAAATACTGACCTAATCCGGGTGTTGGCGTAGTGAAATTTACGGATTTAGCCGCAACAGTGCGGTTTTCCCTTGATTCCAAGAGGGGGACCAGGTAGTGTCGCACGCACAACTCTAACAAAAAATTGTAAATCAGATCATGAAGATAAGTTCTGTAATACCTGTTGTATGCGGGGTCACGGCAATGGCATTTGTCCCCACAACCACCGTAAATGCGCAAACCTTGTGGAGTCAAAATTTTGAAACTGACACCACGGCGAACTGGAACGTGAACACGTTAGGCCTCGGCTCGGACGCCAACTTCTTCTTCGACTACAGCTCGGTCGGTATTCCCCAAGCCCCCAATTCGGGCGTGTCCGACGGCACGTATGGCCTGCGGCTGCGGGCGAACCAGTTTGGTTTTGGCACTGCGACTTTCCCTGCGGGCGTCAGTGTGTCACCGATTGGTCAAAGCTTTACGGGCGATTATATCTTGCGCTTTGACATGTGGCTGAACTTCATCGGCCCGGCGCCAGGCGGAGGCGCTGGTTCGACGCAAATCACCGGTGCCGGCATCGGCACCGCTGGCACCTCCTCGCAAATCGCAGGCGGTACGGTGGACAGCATCTTTTTTGGCGGCAGCGGTGAAGGCGGTGTCGCGACTGACTATCGTGCCTACGCACCTGCAGCGCAAAGCGGCTACACAGCCGCTTCCGGAGTTTTTGCGGCCGGAAGCCAAAATAACACTGCCGCTTACTATAGCCAGTTCGGTGGGGAGACCGCTCCAGCCGGGCAAGTAGCGCTTTACCCGGGCCAAACGGGGGCTACTGCGGCCGGAACGCTTGGTTGGGCTTGGCGGGACGTGGAAATTGCGAATGTTAACGGTGCCGTTACCTGGAAAGTGGATGGATTGCTGATAGCGACGGTGGATACATCCGCCGCCGGAACGCTTGGCGGTGCTAACATTCTCTTCAACCAATTCGATATCAATGGCAGCACCACCGACCTCACCGGCAACGATGTGTTGTTCGGCCTGTTTGACAACATCGTGGTTACCGCCGTGCCGGAGCCGTCCAGCCTGGCCTTGGCCGGCCTGGGAGCGCTGGCGCTGTTTGCGCGCCGCCGCAAGTAAGAATTCCAATTCAGGTTACTTCAACCGCTCGGGAGAAATTCCGGGCGGTTTTTATTTTGCGGTTAGCAACGCCTGAATCTGCGCCGCAATATCGTCGCCACGCATCAGGCTTTCGCCAACCAGAATGGCGCCCGCACCGCAGGCCTTGAGGCGTTGGACATCCGCACGGGTGCAGATGCCGCTCTCCGCGACCAATAGCGCAGCGTGAGACGTGTCGGACGACACGAACAGCTTTGCAGCCAGCCGCTCGGTGGTGGCCAGGTCCACGTTGAATGTCTTCAAATCGCGATTGTTCACGCCGATCAACTCCGCGCCGATGGCCAGGGCACGATTCAGTTCCGCCTCGTCATGCACTTCCACCAGCGCGGCCAGCCCGGCTTCGCGGGCGAGCGCGTGGAATTTTTTCAACCGCGCCTCATCCAGGATGGCCACGATCAGCAGAATGGCGTCCGCACCCCACTCGATGGCCTCCAGAATCTGCCGCTCATCAATGATGAAATCCTTGCGCAACAGCGGGAGCGGCACCGCCTCCCGGATCTGGCGGAGATAATCGAGCGACCCCTGGAAAAACCTTTCATCCGTCAGCACGGACAGGCAGCTGGCGCCCGCCGCCGTGTATTCCCGGGCAATGCGCACCGGATCGAAGTTCTCGCAGATGATCCCTTTGGAGGGTGACGCCTTTTTCACCTCGGCAATCAACGCCACGTCACCCGCGCGCGGCCGGCGCAAGGCGGCCAGGAAATCCCGGCGTTCGCCGTGTTCCAGCATCGCGTCCCGCAAATCGCCCGCCGCGATCAGCCGTTCCGGCAGTTTTGCGACTTCGCGTTTTTTCTGTTCAACAATGGTGTCGAGAATGTTCACTCTTCGTCGTCCTTCACGCCCTGCATCCGCTTGAGCGGCTGACCGGCACGCAACCAGCCGTTCACGAAACGATCCAGATCGCCATCCATCACGCCCTGCACGTCGCTGGTTTCCACACCGGTCCGCAAATCCTTGACCATGCGGTACGGTTGCAACACGTAGCTGCGGATTTGGTTGCCCCAGGAAACGCTGCCCTTCTCGCCGTAAAAGCGCTCCATCTCGGCCTTCTGTGCGTCCACGCGTTGGGCGTAGATTTTCGAAATCAACATGCGCATGGCGGTGGCCCGGTTCTGGTGCTGGGAACGCTGGCTTTGTGACGCGGCGATCAATCCGGTCGGCAGGTGCGTGATGCGCACGGCGGTTTCCACCTTGTTGACGTTCTGCCCGCCCTTGCCCCCGGAGCGAAACGTATCCACGCGCAATTCGGCCGGAGGAATGACAATCTCGGCGGAGGTCTCCTCAATTTCGGCGATGGTATCCACACTGGCGAAACTGGTGTGCCGGCGTTTGTTCGCGTCGAAGGGCGAAATCCGCACCAGCCGGTGCACCCCGCGTTCCGCTTTACAAAACCCGTAGGCATTTTCGCCCCGGATGATCAGCGTGACGCTCTTGATGCCCGCGCCCTCACCCGGCAGCGCATCCTCCACCTCCACCGTCCAGCCGCGCCCTTCGGCCCAGCGTTGGTACATGCGCATCAGCATGCCCGCCCAATCGCATGCCTCCGTGCCGCCCGCGCCGGCGTTGATGCTCAGAAAACAGTTGCTCCGATCGTGCGGCCCGGTGAGAAAAACGCGCAGTTCAAACGCGTCCAGTTCCTGCAGAAATTTCCCCAGGTCCCGCTCCAGTTCCCGCTCCACCCCGGACTGCGCCCCGACCGGTTCGGCTTCCCCCAGTTCGAGCATCACCCGGAAGTCGGCCAGCTGTTTTTCCGCCGTGAGCAGTGGTTCGATCTTGCCGCGGATCGAACTGCCTTCATCAATCAGCTTCTGGGCCTGATCCCGGTCATCCCAAAACGTCTCCCCCGCCATGAGTGCCTCAAGCTCGCCCTGGCGCTGCTGCAGAGCGGCGACGTCAAAGAAACCTCCGCAGATGCGTGAGTTTCTGTGCCGCGGTCTCCAGGGAGATTTTAACCGTGTCGAACATAGTCCGGGCAGGCTAAGGCATCGTCCGCGCCGAATCCAGCCATGAATCAACTCCCGCCTTTAACTGCCCCCGCCAATGGTGTTTAATGCCCGTCCGATTGTATGCACAAGACGGCTTTATTATTTGCGGGACAGGGGGCGCAGACGGTGGGCATGGGCCGGGGCTGGGCCGAAACCTTTCCCTCGGCCCGGGCGTGGTTTGATCGCGCCAACGCCGCGCTGGGCTACGATTTAACGCACATCTGCTTCGCGGGACCGGAAGCGGAATTGACCAAGACCGAAAATGCGCAACCCGGGATTTTCCTCGTGAGTTGGGTTGCATTCGAGCTGCTCAAGGAACACGTCCCGGGGTTCGAGTTTGCCGCCGCCGCCGGTTTGTCGCTCGGCGAATTCACCGCGCTGACGGCGGCGGGGAGTCTGGACTTTGCCGACGGCTTGCGGGTCGTGCGGCAACGCGGCCGGTTCATGCAGGCAGCCTGCGAAGCGACGCAGGGCGGCATGGCGGCCATCATCGGCCTGGACGAAGCGGCCACCCGTGACGCCTGCACGGAAGCGGGGGTAACTCTCGCCAATCTGAACTGCCCGGGTCAGATCGTGATTTCCGGCGCGGCGGATCGCATCGGGCCGGCCTGTGAGCTGGCCAGGGCCAAGGGCGCGAAGCGCGCCATTCCCTTATCCGTGGCGGGTGCGTATCACTCGCCGCTGATGGCCAGCGCGCAACCCAAATTACAGGCCGAACTCGAGCGCATCACCCTTTCCGCACCATCAGTGCCGGTGATCTCCAACGTCACGGCGCAGCCGCACACGACGCCGGCGCAAATCGCGAGCCGCCTGATTGAACAGGTGACCGCTTCCGTGCGTTGGGAGGAGTCCATGCGTTATCTGATCGCGCAGGGGTTCACCCGGTTCATCGAGCTGGGCCCGGGCACGGCACTGTCCGGTTTCATGAAGCGCATCCACAAGGAGGCGCAACTGTTGACTGTTGCGGATGCGGCCAGTTTGGAAGCCACGGTCCAGGCCTTGCGCCAATGATCAAGCTGGTGCTTTTCGACATTGACGGCACGCTGGTTCACACCGGCGGGGCCGGCGTTAAAGCTTTCGCCAAAACCTTCGCGACCGAGTTTGGCCTCACGCAGGGCCTGGAACACATGCGCTTTGCCGGAGGAACGGATACCGCCCTGGTCCGTAAATTTTTTCACCTGAACGGAATCACCCCGGCGGCGGAACACTTCACGCGTTTTTTCGAACATTACGTTTTCTGGCTGGACCACCTGCTCCCCCAAAGCGAGACCGCCACCTGCCCGGGCGTCTGGGAGCTGATCCGCGCCCTGCAAGCCCTGCCCGATGCCCCCACGCTGGGGTTGCTGACGGGCAACATCCAGCTTGGCGCGGAAATCAAACTGCGCCATTTCAATTTATGGTCGGAGTTTGTCCTCGGGGCGTTTGCCGACGACCACGAAGAACGCGACGACATTGCGCGCGCCGCGCACCGGCGGGGGGCGCAATTCCTGGGCCGCCCCTTGCGCGGTGCGGAAGTGCTGGTGATTGGCGACACCCCCCTGGACATCAAATGCGGGCGGGCCATTGGCGCGCACGTGCTGGCAGTAGCCACAGGTGGAGCCACGCGGGAAGCACTGGAGCAGCATCAGCCCGACTGGCTGATTTCCGATTTGCGCGAACTTTCGGCCCGGGAAATTTGCCGCCACCGAAGGTGAGGGCCTCATCCGGTTCGCCGGACAACGGCCGGCAACCTAACCAGGTGAAATCCCAACCCCTGCGGCCGCCGCCCGCCCGGCCCGGCCTTCTGGCCAATTGCACAACCTGGACTATCTTGTTTCCGCCGGTTTAACCACGGAGCGATCATGCCACCATCATTTCAAGTTGGAGACCATGTCAGTTGGAACTCGGAAGCCGGGCGGGTGCGGGGACGCATCATCAGGGTGCATACGCGCAACGTCAGCTACAAAGGCTACACGCATCACGCCACGCCCGCTGCGCCGCAATATGAGATTCAAAGCGATAAGACGGACCACATCGCCCTGCACAAGGGGTCGGCCCTCACCAAGCTTCCGGATTAAGCACGCCGACGGTTTCGTGGACCGGCTGGTCACCCCGTTTTTGCGGCCGGACGGCGTGGTTTTTGCGCCTCGTGGGCCAGCCCTTTCGGGATTTGATCCGGAAACCCGCGTTTTCACGGCCACACCTCGCGTCCAGCGCGAAATCGCGTGGTTTTCGCCAGATAATTTGTATTGCCAGACGCCTGAATTGCCTTAGAATGCGTTTCCCTTTTCGATGTCGAGGAGGGGTTCTTGAGGATTGATTGTGAGCTACTGCATTTTGGAGACCGGAAGCAAACAGTACCGTGTCAGCACGGGCGATACATTGGAGATCGAACGTCTGGCGGTTGAGGCGGGACAACCCGTAACTTTTGACCGAGTGTTGCTGGTCAACAACGACGGCAAAGTGACCATTGGCACGCCGGTGGTCGCCGGCGCCACGGTGGAGGCCGACGTCGTAAAGCATGTGCGCGGGGAGAAAAAGCTCACTTTCAAGATGAAGCGCCGCAAGGGTTATCATAAAACCATCGGACACCGGCAGGAATTAACCATCGTCAAGGTGAAGTCCATCAACGCCTGACCTGCGGGACGATCAGGCATGGCAACGAGGAACTGAGTTATGGCACATAAGAAAGGTCAAGGCAGCGTCAAGAACGGACGCGACAGCATCAGCAAACGGCTGGGGGTGAAAGAATTTGGCGGCGAAGTTGTCCGGGCGGGAAGCATTCTCGTGCGGCAGCGCGGCTCGAAATGGATTGCCGGCACCAACGTGAGCACGGGCCGGGATTGGACCCTGTTCGCACTCAAAGACGGACAGGTTCGATTTGACAAGGGGGGACGCCGCGTCAACGTCGTGACCCCGCCCGAAAACGCCGTGTCCCGGCAAGGTTGACGTCGCGAAAAAATGTTCAGGCGAGGCCCACGCCTCGCCTTTTTTGTTTTCCCCCTCAACAATGAGCGGGCCCCGGTGGATGGACCAGCCGGTTCAATTCCCGGCCGAATCAAATACGCAAGCACCCGGAGTTTTCCCAGGATGTTTATTGATGAAATCAAAATCTATGCGCGGGCCGGCCACGGCGGCCCCGGTTGCGTGGCCTTTCATCGCGAAGCGTACCGGCCCAAAGGCGGACCGAGCGGAGGCAACGGCGGACGCGGCGGCAGTGTAATTCTACAGGCGGATCATGACCTGAACAATCTGGTCGCCCAGTATTACGTTCCCCGCTTGATTGCCGAAAACGGGGAAGCGGGCAAAGGCAAGGGCATGGACGGTCGCGCCGGCAAGGATTTGATCATCAAGGTCCCCTGCGGCACGCTGGTGTGGCAGTTGCCGCCAGCCCATCCACCAGCGGAATCCGCCGCCACCACTCCCGCTGCACCGGAACGGGATGAGGCAGCCGCAGCGTTGACATCCAGCGTTCAACCGCGACCGGTGTTGCGCCGGTCCGGGAGCGCGCGAGCATTGGAATACGATCTGACCCAGGTCGAACCGGCACCGGAGCAAGTCGTGGACGCCACGAAGGGCGAGCGGATCGCCGACTTGACAGAACACGGACAGCAGTTCGTCCTGTGCCAGGGCGGTCGGGGCGGTCTGGGCAACCGGAATTTCGCCACTGCGGTGCGACAGACGCCGCGTTTTGCGCAACCGGGCGAACCCGGCACCGAGGGCCATTATCTTTTTGAGCTGCGCCTCATGGCGGACGTCGGCCTGGTGGGCTACCCCAACGCAGGCAAATCCACGCTGCTCACGGCGATCTCCCGCGCCCGCCCCAAAATTGCCCCCTATCCCTTCACCACCCTGCATCCGCAAATCGGAATCGTGGAATATCCCGATTACCGCCGGCTCACGGTTTGCGACGTGCCGGGCCTGATTGCGGGCGCACATCGGAATGTGGGCCTGGGCCACGCGTTTCTCCGGCATATCACCCGGTGCAAAATTCTGGTGATCCTGCTCGACATGGCCGGCACGGATAACCGTGCCCCGTGGGAGGATTATCGGCAACTGTTGAATGAACTGGAACACTACAATCCGCAGTTGCTGGCGAAGCCGCGATATGTCGTGGCCAACAAGATGGACGAGCCCGACGCCGTCACGAACCTGCCCAGGTTCAAACGCCGGATTAAAAAAACACCGGTGCTGCCCATGGCCGCCGCGTTCGGCGAGGGCATCAACGAGTTCAAAGCGCTGCTCCGCCACGCGCTTGCCACCGCCGGAAACAAATGATTTATGTTAAGAGCTGGAATCGTCGGACTGCCCAACGTGGGCAAATCCACCTTGTTCAACGCCGTCACCCGCACCCGCAAGGCGGAAGCGGCCAACTACCCATTCTGCACCATTGACCCCAACGTCGGCATTGTCACCGTGCCCGACGAACGGCTGGTCCACCTGCAGCAGATCGCCAGAACCAGCGTGGTGATTCCAGCGGCCATCGAGTTTGTGGACATCGCCGGACTGGTGCAAGGCGCGAGCGCCGGGGAGGGTTTGGGAAACAAGTTCCTGAGCCACATCCGCGAAGTGGATGCCATCGTCCAGGTGGTGCGGTGTTTCGAGAACGTGGACATTCATCACGTTTCCGGCAGTGTGGACCCGGTACGCGACATTGAAATCATCAACACGGAACTGGTGCTCGCCGATCTGGACACGGTTAAAAAACGGCGTGAAAAGCTGGCCAAGGAGGTCAAGCGCGGACAGAAGGAGGCGGTGGCGGAAGATGCCGTGCTGCTCAAGCTTGAGGCCGCGCTGGACGGTGGCAAGCCCGCCCTGACCGTCGAGCTTTCGCCGGAGGAAAGGCACACGGCGAAGAGCTTCTTTCTGCTGACCGACAAGCCGACCATCTTCGCGTGCAATGTCCAGGAAAATGAGCTGGCGCAGGGCCACCAAAACCCGTTCGTCCAGAAAGTGGAAGCCTACGTGAAAACCCATCTGGCGTGCGAAGCAGTGGTGATCAGCGCGCAAATTGAGAGCGATCTGATGGATCTCTCGCCTGAAGAAGCGCAGGCGTTTCTCAAGGAATTGGGCGTCAATGAGAGCGGCGTCGGCGCCCTGATCCGGGCAACTTATCATCTGTTGGGTTTGCGCACTTATTTCACGGCCGGCGAGAAGGAGGTGCGCGCCTGGACCATTCACGCCGGCGACACGGCCCCCAAAGCCGCGGGAGTCATCCATTCAGACTTCGAGCGCGGTTTCATCAAAGCCGAAACGGTTGCGTACGTGGACCTGATCGAGTGCGGTTCCATCGCGGTGGCGCGGGAACGGGGACTTTACCGCATGGAAGGCAAGGAATACGTCGTGCAGGATGGCGACGTGCTGCATTTCAAGTTCAACGTCTGACCCCGCTAGGGCTTTTTCAGCCGGGCAAGAAGCTCGCGCAGCGGGAAGTGTCTGCCCGGGCAGCGGGTGGAAACCACATTGATCTGTTGATGGGTCTTCACCGCAGTCACGGACAGATGGCAACGACGCATCAACGCCCGGATCAGGGCCTCCAGGCTTTGCATCTGCGACTTGGTCGGTGACGTCTGATCGAAATTTCCGATCAGGCAGATGCCGATGGCCTCATGGTTTTGCGCCGGACTGTGCAAATGACCGCCGTCCAGCTGCCGCCTCCAACGGTTGCCCACGGCGATTTCGCCATCGCGCATGCCATTGCCATTGCCGATGACAAAGTGATAGGCCAGTCCGTTTTCCATGTGCCGCTGTTCCCGGTGATACCGATCCAGTGCCTGGGCCGTGCCGCGGTCCACGGCGGCGTGATGAATGACAATGTACTTCCAGCGACCCGGTTTCACCGGTGCGGCGGTAATGCTCTGTTGAACGGCCGTCGGCAGGCGCGGGGAGGCTTGCGACGATTGCGCAGCGGTGTCGGGGATCTTAAGCCGCTGCCCGACGTAAATCACTTCCTTGAGATTCAGGCCGTTGCGCTTGGCCAGGACGGCCACCGGAACGCCATGCTGCCGGGCAATGCTGGTGAGCGTGTCCTTGGCCTTGACGGTGTAAACCGCCTCCGCTGCTGCCGCCGCTGTCGGCAGGCCCGGGACCGCCGCAACCAGCATCGCCATGGCCAGCCCCCACCGGAGGCGGACACGACGCCATATTGAAAACGAATCCAACTTCAAAATCAGGTGGCTCACCGTAGCACTCCCGTCACGGCAATCGGAGCCATAATTTTATTTTCAGAATTTTCCCGATGGACATCTCACTCGGGAGGGGGCACGCCTCCGGCCGGAGCGCATCCGGCTGCACCCGGGGACGGAGCCGAACTCCATTCAAATACGCCGCCTGGGAATTTTGAAGGTGGGGACCGGCGCGTGTTGCAACGGCGGCGAAATGACGGGCTGTGGATCCTGCAGACCGGGCAGCGCTTTCAGCTCGGGCAATCCCTGCGGTTTGAGCGGATCTCCCATCAAGTTGCCCGATTTGACAAATTCCTGCTGGGGCCCCGCCGGAGTGAGGTTTGAGCCACTCCCTGGAGACCGACTGGACGGTCCCGGGTTGCTCACGGTGGGGGCACTGGAGGAGATCGCGCCGGACGAATAAGATCCGGATTGATGGTAGGCCGGATTGGGATTGGCCCGGGATGGGATCGCCAACGATCGCGGGCCTTCCAGCAGGCGCTTGAAGTTCTCCATGCGGGCTTCGCGTTCGGAAAGCCGGGAGGGGGGACGACTGAAGGTGTCGCCCCACGATGATTGGACTCCATTGTTGAAACTGCTGTTCTCGCCCAACCGTCTGGCGGATATTCCCTCCGCGCTGGACCGGATGGCGGGCAAATAGGCATTGGGCCCGCGCGGGGCGTCCACGGGAGCGGGCGACTCGTTCAATTGCCGCGACCCCAATTTGCGGCCGCTGGCGGATTGTTCCAGCGCCGGCTCGTCGCGGAAACTTAACGCCGCCTCGCTGGGTTGATTGGTCACCGCGGCACGGGCCTGATCCAGCCGATCGTAGTAGCGCTCCAGGGTTCTGCGCGGTGCGGGTTTGTAAGGATCGGCGTCCTTGTCATCCAACCCAAAAAGTTCATCGTCACGCAGGTTTTTGGCACCGCCCAGCCCCTGCATCAAATACGCATCTTCCACCGCTTCATTCAATTGTTGCTTGGTGGATTTTCGCTCCACCGGCCGCGGTGGGGTCACTGGACGATGTGGCGCAATGACATTATTACGGCCATCGAACCGGAACAGATCCAGCGGCCGGTTGAGATCCGACTCGAAATGGCGCAGCGGCGCCTGCGGCTTTCGCAACTCGTTCAGATTGGAAGACATCAGGCGCGCCGTGGGCGCGCTGGAATCGGAAAAAATAATCGGCGCCCCCTTGTCGCGCGCCGGTTCATCCGCCACGCCGGTGAGCAGGCTGTTCCCGAGGCAGAACAGTGCCATCCACCAACATCGCGTGACCTTGGTCTTCATGTTATTCAGCGCATTCTAGCCGATTTGGCGGCGGCGTCAAAGCCGGATGCCGCCCTATTCTGCGGCCGTCAAGCTCATCTCGCGTGTGTAATATAAAATTCGTCCGCAATTGATGCACGACACCACTTCCTGCTCCGCCTGACAGGCCACCAGCACCTGGGTCGGCAATTTCATGTGGCAGCCGCCACAAACCCCATGATTCACGCCAGCCAACGCATTGTCCCCCTTGGTCTTCAGCAGGCGTTCGTACCGCGCCCGGACGCCTGCTTCCACGGTTTCGGCCTGTTGATTGCGGGCACTCTGTAATTCTTCAAGCTCCTTCTGGAGATTCTTTTCCCGCTCGCCCAGTTGCGCGACCAGGTCGTCCGCACCCTGCTGCGCGGCGACCGCCACCGCTCTCAGCCGCACGACTTCTTTCTGTGCGGCCTCGGCCTGTTCCATCAGGTCAATGACCTGATCCTCAAGCCGGGTGATTTCGCCCTTGCACGTCTGAATTTGCTGGGCGAGTGCCTGGTATTCTTCATTCTTGCGGGTTTCCAATTGCTGGTTGGCGTAACGCGTCACCTGTGCCTGCCGGGCTTCGATCTCGAGCTCCAGACGTTTGCGCTCGGATTCAACCTGGTTCACACGCTGTTTGCCGGCTTCCAAGTCGGACGAGGCGCCCGCCGTTTTGGTTTTCAACGATTGGCGTTCGGGTTCAATATGGGCGAGTTCAGTTTGAAGCCGGCGAATTTTCCGATCGCGATCCTGCAAGATGAGTAATTTTTCGATAACTTCCAGCATTAAGGGCAGGCTAACGACCATTTCACACCGAGTCAATGAATCCCACGGGAAAACTGGAAATCGAAACTTGCTTCAACCCCGGCACCCTGTAGGCTGGGATTCCCCCGTTTGGGGGTTTACAACCATTTATCGAAATTTATGGCAGTTTCAGCAAATGACCTGCGCCGTGGACAGGCAATCAATTACAATGGCGACATCAGCGTAGTCCTCGATGTCCAGCACCGCACTCCAGGCAATCTGCGCGCCTTCGTCCAGGCCACCCTGCGCAGCATCCGCACCGGCAAGTCGTCCGACGTCCGCTTCAGCTCAACGGAAAAAGTGGACATCGTGCCGATGATGACCAAGAAAATGGAATTCAGCTACAAAGACGGCAATGATTTCGTGTTTACCGACCCGGACACGTACGAAACCGTCACCCTGGTGCCGGAATTGGTCGGCGACGGAAAAAATTATCTTGTTGAAAACGGCGTGGCGACGGTGACCTTTGTGGATGACAAGGCTGTTTCGGTGGAGGTACCCCCCAGCGTCGTGCTCCTGGTGACCGATGCGCCAGAAGGCATCCGGGGCGATTCGGCCAACAACGTGCAAAAAGCGGTCACGCTGGAAACTGGCATCACCATCCAGGCGCCGCTCTTCATCAAATCCGGCGAAAAGATCAAGGTGGACACCCGCACCGGCAAATACATGGAACGCGCCTGACCCCGGCGATGCGCCTCGGCGCACCGCTGGCGAAACGGCCGCACCCATCCCCGGCCGCGGGTGGCCAGATTGCTGCCTCACCCGGCACCAGCGCTCACGGGGAGTTCGCGCTCCCCCCTCCTTCCGGCTGAACGCGATCGGTTGCGGGAAGGCACCGCACTGTGAACGGAATGAGCACGGTCTGCTGCCACATGGCGGCCCGTGGCATAACATCGGACAAAGTCTCAGGGCTGCCCCGGCGGCCGGTTCAGCACCCAGAGAATCCCGCCAAGGATGTGCTGCCGGAACACCGGGTCGCGATAATGTTCAACCTTGTGCCCGAGCGAGGTGTAAAACTCCCGTCCGCCATCGAACTCCTGGCACCACGCCACCGGAAAGCAATCGCCAAACACCAGGCCGGGATAATTGGTTTTGGCATTGTCCTTCAAGCCGGTAAGGTCTCCGGCGAGCAGCACGTGAATGCGCGGATTCAGGTGGTCGAGGTAGTAGAATTCGTCCTCCCACGGCCACGTCGCTCCGAGATGCCGGGTCGCGGGATGGGTCCGGTCAATCACCGTAATCTCGAATTTTTGGAGCGGCGCGTGCCGTTTGAACTTCCCGCCGAGCACGGCCCAGTAGTAGGGCCATTGGCGCTCGCTGCCGGAAGCCGAGTGGATGCCCACAAACCCGCCGCCGCCCTGAATGAACTTCTTGAATGCCTCGCGCTGTTCGTCGTTCTCGAACGCTTCATTGTTCGAGTTGCTGAAAATCAACGCGCGATATTGCCTGAGAGTCTCCGGCATGAATGTTCTTGGATCGTCTGAAACATCCACCTGAAAGCCGTTCGTGGCGGCGAGCTGCCGGATCATCGCCCCGCTCGCCGCAATGTTGTCGTGGACAAACCCCTTCCCATCCGGCGTGAAGTTGCGGGTGTACACCAAAACGCGCGGCGTGTCGGCGCGTAAAACCGGCGCGCCGCCGGCCAGCAGCGCCGCGAGGAGAAATGATTGCAGGCCTTTCATGTTGAATGGAGGACAGGTTGCACCAGCGTCCGCATGGAAGAAAGTCCGATGTTCGGCGCTCCGCATCCCGGTTGCACGACTGGCCGGCAATGCGGCCGCAATTTGTTTGCCCTCACGCCTGCGCCCGCGAATAATTCCACCATGATTCATGCGCACCGACAGTTTGCCGGCAACCCTCCAGACACCGCCCCTCCCGCGCCACCACCCGCCTCCCGATATGGCGGCGATGGCCACCAGGCACAGATGCCGGGCGAATGGGTTCACTCGTCCACCCCGGATGAGCCCTCCGGCCACCGATTTCGCACAAGTCTAAAACGGATTTTCAGTCTCATCACCCTGCTGGGTCTGGTGACGACCACGTTCGCGGCCAGTTTCACTCCCGCCCCGCAAGAGTTTCCACAGGAAATCGCCCGCCATTGGCCGTTGCCCGCCACCGCCGTCGGCGGGTTCACCGTGGCGGACATTGCCCCGGACGGGACGCTCCGGCTCGCTGATGGAAAGCAGTGGTATACGCTGCAGAATGACCACCTCGAAGTTGTACCACGCCCGGCGAACGCCGGTAAGGACTCCTCGGAAATCTTCATCGGCAACACCAGCCGCACGGTGCCCGTGCCGCTGGCGGAAATTCGACAACTCCAGCGCCAAGGTGACGTCGTCTGGCTGGCGACGACCAGGGGTGCGGCACGCGTGACCGCTTCCGGCCAGGTCAGCCACGAGTTGCCCGGCCACGACGTGCGGCAGGTGGCGACCGGTTCGGATGGACTGGTGCTGGCCGCCACCAGTCGCGGCCTGTGGCGGCGGGGGAACAACGGCCAATGGGAACAAGTCCGAGCCGTGGACAACACCAGCCGGGTATGGACCGAAGGCGACGTGCGCGGAGTGGCCGTGGATGCGCAGGGAAACTGGTGGGTGGCCACACCGGCGGGCGTAATCCGCCGTCAAGGCGGACAATGGACTTTTTTCACCGGGCGCGAGGGATTGCCTTACGCGGACTTTACCTGTGTGGCGATGGGTGAAGGTTCGGAGGTTTGGTTCGGCACACATCGCGGTGCGGTTCGATTTGATGGCCAAGAATGGGCGTATCGGGAAGGTCAATGCTGGTTGCCTGGCAACGACGCGCGTTCCATTGCCGTCGGGGTGAATGGCCGCGTGTGGTTCGCTACCGATAAGGGATTGGGCTGCATCGAGCGTCGCGCCATGACGCTGGCGGAAAAAGCCGAATATTACGAACAGGAGATCGAGCGGTACATCAAACGCACGCCGTACGGCTACACCTCCGAAGTCGGTCTGGGCGCGCCCGGCGATCGCGCGAAGATCATTTACGAGGATAGCGATAACGACGGTCTGTGGACTTCGATGTACGGGGCCGGCGAATGTTTCGCCTACGGCGCGACGAAGGAGCCCGCCGCCAAAAAGCGTGCCCAACAAGCTTTCGAGGCGTTGCGTTTCCTACAAAAAGTCACGCAATCCGGGGAGCACGTTCCGCCCCGGGGATTCGTCGCGCGCACCATCCGGCCCATGGATTGGCCGGATCCCAACATTGGTCGTGTGGCGCGCGACCGGAAGGATCAGGAAGAGGACCGGCTCTGGAAGGTCATTGATCCGCGCTGGCCCAAGAGCGCCGATGGCAAATGGTATTGGAAAAGCGACACCAGTTCGGATGAATTGGACGGCCACTTCTTCTTCTATCCGGCCTACTACGATCTGGTGGCGGAAACGGAAGCGGAAAAGGAGCGCGTGCGCGAAGTCGTGCGCGATCTGGCGGACCATTTTCTGGCGCACGATTTTGCTTTGGTGGATCACGACGGCAAACCCACCCGCTGGGCGGTGTACGGACCACACAGCTTGAATGACGACCCGTTTTGGTGGTTGGAACGCGGCCTCAACTCCCTCAGCATCCTTTCCTATTTGACCGTGGCCGAACATGTCACCGGCGATGCGAAATACGGTCGGGCAATTCATGAGTTGATCGAGAAGCACGGCTATGCGGCCAACGTCATGAATGCCAAGATGCAGATGGGCGTGGGTTCGGGGAATCAATCGGATGACGAGATGATGTTCATGTGCTTCTACAACCTCATTCGTTACACGAAGGAAGCCCAGTGGCGGGAGAAATGGCGCTTCGCCTTCTACTACTACTGGCGGCTCGAAGAACCCGAGATGAACCCCTTCTTCAACTTCGCCTACGCCGCCGTCGGGCGCGGGCATACCTTCGCGGACGCCTTTGGCGCCATCCCGGTGGACCCATGGACGGGCTGGCTCGAGGATTCCCTGGCCACCTTGCGTGGGTTCCCGTTGGATCGCGCCAACTGGGCGCACCACAACAGTCATCGCCTCGACCTTGCCCCGCTGCGCCGGCAGGAAATGACCGATTTTACCGCTGATCAACGGCCCAATCGTGGGGGCCGGGTGAACGGCAAAGTGTTGCCGGTGGAGAACCGTCACTTCAACCACTGGAACACCGATCCGTGGCGCTTGGATTACGGCGGCGACGGCCGCGAACTGGCCAGCGGCGCAGTGTATCTGTTGCCCTACTACATGGGCCTGTATCACGGCTTCATCGAGAAACCACAGTAGCCAGCGCCACCGCCCAACCTTCGCCCATTCCCGTCCCGAACAGGTGACGTCTGCCTTGCGGCAACGTCCGGCCGGAATTCCTGTAACGTTTTACCGGTTTTGCTTCTGAAGGAGGTATGGACACGGTAAAACTCAATCCGGATATGCCCGCGGAAAATCAATGCCCGCGATGCGGCACGCCGCTCCCCTCCGGCGCGCTCGCCGGCCTCTGCCCGGCCTGCCTGCTCAAGCTGGGCGCACAAGCCGACACCGTGTTGGACGCCCGGCATCTGACATTCGTCCCGCCTACCGTGGCCGAACTCGCGCCGCTGTTTCCGCAACTGGAAATCCTGGAACTGATCGGCAAGGGCGGCATGGGCGCGGTTTACAAGGCGCGCCAGAAACAATTGGACCGCATTGTCGCCCTGAAAATTCTCCCGCCCGGCATCGGCAAGGATCCGACCTTTGCCGAACGCTTCGCCCGCGAAGCCAGGGCGTTGGCGAAGCTGAATCATCCCGGCATTGTGACGTTGTTCGAGTTTGGTCATGTCACGACGCCCTCTCTCCCCGCGTCCCTCTCCCATCCGATAGGAGAGGGTGGACAAAGGCCGGGTGAGGGTTGTCTCTACTTCTTCCTCATGGAATTCGTGGACGGTGTCAATCTGCGGCAGTTGCTGCACGCCGGCCGGGTGTCCGCGCGCGAGGCCCTGGCCATCGTGCCGCAGATTTGCGACGCACTCCAGTTCGCGCACGACCAGGGCATCGTGCATCGGGACATCAAGCCGGAGAACATTTTGCTCGATCGTCGCGGCCGCGTGAAGGTGGCGGATTTCGGGCTGGCGAAGATTGTGGGCAACAACGCGCCCCTCACCCCGTCCCTCTCCCCATCCGATGGGGAAAGGGTGGCGAAGCCGGGTGAGGGGTTGCCGGGTCTCACCGATGCCGGAAAAGTCATGGGCACGCCGCAATACATGGCGCCCGAGCAACGCGAGAACCCCGCCGAGGTGGATCATCGCGCCGACATTTACGCGCTGGGCGTGGTGTTTTATCAGATGCTCACCGGCGAGCTGCCCGGAAAGAAGATCGAGCCGCCATCAAGGAAGGTTTCGATTGACGTGCGGCTCGATGAAGTGGTGCTACGCGCGTTGGAAAAGCAGCCCGGGCTTCGCTACCAGCAAGCCAGCGTCCTCAAGACGCGGGTGGAGACGATTGCCGCCGAGAAAGACACGATCCGCGGAGCAGCCCCTACGAGCTCCGCTTTTGTACTGCTTGCGAAGGCCGGATTCGTCTGCGCTTATGGTTTGTTGATCTTGTTGCTGGTGCAGTCGTATTCCCAATTACCTGATCCGGTGGCCTGCCATTTTGGCGCGGACGGTCAGGCCGACGGGTGGTTGTCGCGGCAGGGTTATTTTATCCTGGTCGCGGGCCTGCCGCTGTTTCTGGGCGGCTTGTTTTGGTTAATTGCCCGGCAGGGCGTTCATTTTCCTCGGGCCATCAACATTCCTCGGCGCGATTACTGGCTCGCCCCGGAACGCCGGGCGCGCACTTCCGACCTGTTGTTGTGCTGGCTGCTGTGGCTGGGCACGCTGTTGACCGGTCTCATTGGCGGAACGCATGAGCTTACCGTGCAGGCAAATCAGGTCCAGCCGCCGCAGCTTGCAACCGGCGGCCTGCTGGCGCTCCTCGTCAGCTTCTCCCTTGCCTTGTTGATTTGGGTCGCCGGACTGCTCATGCGGCTGGCGGAAACGGGAGACCGCAAACCGAGGTCGGCGGAAATGCTCCAACCTCATCATGTCTCTGCCGCCCGCCCAATCCGCTTGGTCGCTGCATTGTTCCTCCTTGCGGGCTTATGGAGTCTGTTGGACATGCTTTGCGACAATGGCTTTCGCAATGTCTCCATTGCGCCGGCCGCGTTGGGCTTGGCCATCGGCGTCGGCTTGTTAAATCGGCGCGAGTTTTGTCGGCGCGTGGCGGTCTTGGTCACGGCGGCCACTTTCATCGGGTGGCTGATCGGCATCGGCTGGCTGTTCGGCAAAGCCTTCGGGCTTTTCAACCGGTTCGATGTTGTCGTCAAAATTCTCGGGCACCCCATGGATAACCGCATTGGCGCGGCACTGGCCTTTCTGTTCATGTTCGGCTCGATTCTGCTGACGGCCTGGATCTTTCTGGTTTTGATGCGGGACGAGGTGCGGGCTGAATTTTCCCAACCCGGGCAACGCCCGCGTTCGTGGCTCGAATGGAGCTTGTTGTTTGTGGTGCTATTGGTCATGGCGGGCGTCATCCGGTTGCCCATCCCGAACCCGCTGCAAACGGGCTTCTACTTTATGAATCCCGCGCGGATTGATGAAAAGATCGCCCCGATCGAAAGTCCCAGCGCAGGACAAGCGACCCCGGATAAATTGCCTACAAAAACCATTCTGTTGGCGCGCGCGACCAACCAACTTGTCGGCGCCACCACGGACACGCGCACCGTGAGTGTCTGGACGGATTCTACCGTGTTCCCCGGGGAAATTCTACAGACGTTCGTCAGAAAGCCGGATGGAACGGTCGGCAACGGCGGAAAGTTTCTGGCCATCCGGGTCCAAGGCGGCAAAGCCAGCACGTCCGTCTCGTGCAATTGGTTTTTCATGGAAGCCGAAGGCTTTGGTACGGTTGAAGCGGAGCAGGCCACCACTCAAATCCGCAAGCATTTCATCCAACGCCCCCTGACATTGCAGGCGCGAACGCCGCTGGAGTTGTTCTGCGTCACCAACTCGCACGGCGGCACGCTTGCGGGCTTGATTCAATATGACCAACCCACGCCTGCGACACCGGACGCGACAGGCAAGGTGAAGGTTGTCGTAGCCATTCAACAAGTTTTGGGGGTTGGGCCGAGGATTGGATACTCCGCCCGGGTGCCGCCTGGCTACCGATTGCAGGCCATGTCGCCGGACGGTGAGGCCGACACCCGCACTCCGGCCGGGCCGCAGGATTTTAGCAGTTCCTGGCACTGGCCCTTTCGCCCGGGACAATCCCCGGCCTCATCTGACGCCTTCATCTGGCATGTGCCGCATCAACCCCAAACCAGCGGGAACGCAGCAATGTTGCCGCAGCGCGCCTTGCGGGGCGGCAACATCGCCGTCCCGCTCCGCTTTCCGGGCCAACCGAAGTTTGAATCCTTCGAGGTGGTACTGGGTGAACCCAAATTGCTCTTTACGATCACCAACGGCCCCGCTGATGTCCGGCGCGGATTTTTGGAATTGGTCGGCCCGGAGCCGGCCACCCCGGTTCTCAACCGCGACCAAATCATCGTCGAAGACCTCGCGTTGCAGATGATTGTCGCTATTCGCGAGCGGGATGACACGCAATTACGGGCGTTGGCCAGCGGCCGCATCAAGGGCTGGCCGGAGGCATTGCCACAGTTCGCCGTCGAATTACGCGAGCATTACCGGCAAAGCACCGGCGACGAAGGGTTCGATTTGCGCGCCAATGGATCATTGGTGGATGGGGATTTTGCGGCGGTTCGTTGTTCTGGCCCGGCGGCGTTGCAAGGAAAGTGTCTGGTGCTGTTTTTCAATAAAACCGCCGGGGGCTGGCACAATTGTTCCCTGCGCGCCGCGACGAATGATGTTCCGCTGGATCAATTATTGACGACTTTGAAAAGGCAAATGGAAAGGTAGAACCAGCCATGACAGAATGAACGGGAGAGGAATAAAACTCATTCCCTTGCCGAACATTCCCCTGCCTTTCGCTACCGATTTATGATTACCTGCCCCGGTCAATGACTTCGGAACAATCAAGCCAGCCCTCGTCCGTCCCGCATGACATCTTCGCCACGACGCATTGGACGGTCGTGCTCGCGGCGGGCCGACGACACGAACCCCAGTCCGACCGCGCGTTGGAGGCGTTGTGCCAGACTTATTGGTTTCCGCTCTACGCCCACCTGCGGCGGCGGGGCTGCACGAAATCGGACGCCGAGGATTTGGTGCAGGCCTTCTTCGCAAAGTTTCTGGCCAAAAACTATCTCGAAGCCTTGAGTGCCGAGCGGGGGCGGTTTCGCGCCTTTCTGCTGGCGGCGTTGAAACATTTTCTGGCGAACGAATGGGATAAATCCCAACGCCAGAAACGCGGCGGCGGCGACGCCGTGCTGTCGCTGGACTGGGAGTCGGCGGATACCAAGTTTCAACTCGCGGCGCAAAATGAGCTGGGCCCGGACCAGGCTTATGATCGCGAATGGGCGCTGGCGCTTTTGGGAAAGGTCATTGAGCGATTGCAGGCCGAGTGCGTGGCCGACGGCAAGGGGAGGTTGTTTGAGCAGCTCAAGGTTTTTCTCGCGGCGGGCAAAAGTGAGACGGCGCAGAGTGAAGTCGCCCGGGCGCTGGGCATGGAGGAAGGCGCGGTGCGCGTGGCGGTACACCGGCTGCGCAAACGCTATCGGCAATTATTGCGCGACGAAATCGCCCACACGCTGTCCGATCCGGCCATGGTGGACGAGGAGATGCGGGCGTTGTTCGGAGCCTTTGCGGTTTAATCAGAGTTCCAACGGCCGCAGCCATTCATGCTGATTCATCTTCGGCCATTGAAATCCACGTCGGACCATCGCCTCGGCGCCGCTACCACTGCTTCCCGTCGGCCTTCGTGCCGCAGAGATTGACCTTGATGCCGAGCGCTTGGGCCAGAGCGGCTTTGGCGTAGAGGCATTGATCGGCGGCGGCGGCGTTACGGGCATACGCGCAGTGAACGTGGTTGGCCTGATGTTTGGCCATCATCTGATCGCGCGTCACGCCGTAGGTGACGGCGTGCATGATGGGCCATTGCCAGGTCGTCGCCTGCCAACGTCGCTCGGTTTCCGCACGCGGCAGACGAACGACCCTGCCGCGGCCAATATCCAGGTGCAACGCATTGTCCGCCACATAAATGCGGGACCAGACGATTTCGCCCGGTTTGGAAATGCCGCGCAAGGTGCTGCCGCCTTTCGGAAAATACATGGGCGGCTGTCGAAATCCTTCCGCGCCCTTCCAGCCGCCGATCAGATGCGCCGGGGGCACGCTGCCGCTGATTTCGAAAACCCAGACATAATCCCGCGTCGTGCCGGATTGGTCCCAATCCCCCCAGCGCAAATCGTGCAAGGTATTCTCGGGCGGCTGCCGCAGCGCCGTGTGTACACGGCGGGTGAACAACCCGTCCAGCCCGGCACACTCGTCCGCTTCATTGAAATGCGTCAGCGGCTGGCCGGCATAGAGAACGCGCCGGCCATCACGCGATTTTACCGGTGGCCGGTCCGTGTTGTTGAGCGTCCCCTCCACCAGATCACTGGCGGGCAACAGATCTTTCAGTCCCTGCTGGTATTGAATCCCGATGCCCTCGCAGCCGAAATCATCCGCGATGCGCACCGCCGCAATATAGGTTTTGCATTGCCACAAAATTTGCTGCTCCGTGAGGTCCGTGGCGTCCTTCGGGCCGGTGTGAAATTTCATCCCTTGGCGCCGATACCATTGGTAGACCGCGCGGGCTTCACTGTCCCGCACTTGTGTCGCGCCGTAGTAAAGTGCGGATTGACTCAAACGCTCTTTGAAGACGCCGGTGGCATGCAACAAATGGTCCGGAATAATGGCGTTGAACATGCCCATGCACCCCTCATCGAACACGCCCAGAATGGCCTTGTCGCGACGCAACTGCGCGGCAAGGCTTTCGCCGAGTCGCCGCGCGCCGGCGGGCACTTTGATCCGGGTCAGGGGCTGGACGTGGGGGATCGGGTGCGAACACCGGCCGGTCTTCAACCATTGCCGCAGCCGGGTCTTGAAATACGCATCCGTGAAATTTTCACTCCAAAGGGTGGAATACGCCACCCCCTGCTTGGTCAGCGAGCCATTCAAATTCAGCATGCCCACCAGGCCGGGCCAGGTGCCCGACCAGTTCGCCACGGTGAGAATCGGGCCGCGATGCGTGGTTAATCCGGCCAGGACGTGATGCGAGTATTGCCAGACGGATTCGGCCACCATCAACGGGGCGTCCGGATCCAGGTGGCGGAACACCTCCATGCCGCGCCGTTGCGAATCAATAAAACCATGCCGGGCCACCGGATCGTACTGGTGACCGCGCACGACTTCGTAACCTTCCGCGTTGATGGCCGCGCCCAGGGCCGCCTCCATTTGCTGTTGCGCCGGCCAGCAGACGCGATTGGCCGAGAGGCGCAGGTCGCCGCTGGCAATGAGTTGCACCTGGTTTTTTTTCAGACGCGCAAGACGTCTTCCGGTTTGTTGCGTGGACTTGGGCATAACTTTTGTGGTCGTTGCGTGAACGTGCTGGTTGTTACCTATGTGATCCGGCCAGCCAGATAGGGAATACACCCGTTGGCCGGCCAAAGAAATCATTTTCTCGCAGTCGCAGGCTTGACGGTGCGCACCGCTTCCGTTACGGATGACCCCGTTCATTGTGCAACCGCACCGTCCAGCGCAAATCGCCGGCCTCCACGAACCCATCGCCGCCGCCATCCCCAGAGCCGTATGAACCAGCCCAAGTCCAGCATGTTCGTTCTCGCCAATGGCCGGAACGTGTTCTTCACCTTCCTTCTGGTCAGTTCGCTTTTTCTGCTCTGGGGATTCTGCAACGGCATGATTGATGTGATGGACAAACATTTCCAGGAGGAGCTGAAACTCAGTCTCTCCCAATCCGCCTGGGTGCAGTTCGCGCATTACCTCGGCTATTTTCTCATGTCGCTGCCGGCGGGCTGGCTGGCCACCCGGCTGGGCTACAAAGGCGGCATTATTGCCGGCTTGCTGATGGTGGCCGTGGGCGGATTCTGGTTCATTCCGGCAACCAAGATCGCCGCGTTCTGGGCCTTCTTGACCGGCGTCTGCGTGATCGCCTCCGGTCTCACCTTTCTGGAAACGGTCGCCAACCCGTACACGACGGTGCTCGGCGCGCCGCGCTTCGCCGCCACGCGCATCAACATCGCACAATCCTGCAATGGCGTCGGCTGGATCTTCGGGCCGATTGCCGGCAGCGCTTTTTTCTACGGCACCGACGCCGCCGGCCGCAGCACGGGCGCGGAAACATTGTGGATCCCCTACGCGGGCGTCGCCGTCGTGGTGTTGATTCTGGCCGTCATCTTCTTTTTCGCCCCGCTGCCCGACGTGAAAAACGGGCCGGCCCCGGATCGGGAAATCACGCCCGATGCCAAGGCCGGGCCCGCCGTCGGACGGAAGTTCAATCGTCCCTCCGTTTACATCCTGCTCCTGTTGAACGTGGGCGTGCTGATTGGAATTTTCGGCATGATCCTGTGGCTGATCCTCGAGGCCGCCGGAGTCGGTCAGCACCTGCAGGAGGTCGCGCGATGGCTGCCGCGCCCGCCCGGCCTCGCCCTGAATCCCGATGCCGCGCTCCTCCTGTTGCTCTTCTGGGCCGGGGCGCTTTGCTTCCTCCTGGCCGCTCTCAAACTGGCGGGGACCGTCAAAAGAATTTCCCCCCACAGCATCTGGACGCGTGAGCATTTCACCGGCGCCACGCTCGCGCAATTTGTGTACGTCGCCGCGCAGGCCGGCATCTTCAGTTTCCTGATCAATTACCTGGTCGCCGAACCACCCGCCCTGCCCCGCGCCTGGCTGACGGAACGAACCCAGCACTGGTTTGAAGTGAAAACGGCCTTTTCCGCGGGTGACTTCAAAGACCTGCCGGCGCTGGCACGTCGGTTGAGCGAGCCATCGGACCCGCTGGCCACCTTTCTGGCCACAAATTTGTCGCCCACCACGACGGAGACCCTGCGCGCCTACCGGTCCGGTACCGCCGGCGCGGCCGCGTTGCGCGTGGCTTTGACGCAGGACCTGAACAGTCTCGTACTCAAGCAACAGCTCTACACGCCGGAACGATTTGCTGGCGTGACCCTTTCCGACCCGACCCGGGAACTGTTGGCGTCCGCGTCCGAGTTGCACGGTTCCGCGCGTTTAAATCGTCTGCTCCTGGCGGAGGCGTATCCGGGAGTGCTGACCTTTCACGACGGGGTTCTGGTCATCACCAATCAATTGGCGGCGCAACTGGTTTCGTTCGGATTCATCTGTTTTTTGATCGGGCGCATCACGGGGGCCGCCCTGCTGAAGAAATTCTCCGCACACAAGGTGCTCGGGCTCTACGGCCTGTTGAACGTCGGCGCCTGCCTGTTGGTGTTTCTCAAACTGGGCTGGCTCTCGGTCCTCTGCGTGTTCCTGACGTATTTCTTCATGTCCATCATGTTTCCGACCATTTTTGCCCTGGGTATTTTCGGTCTTGGCGGCCAAGCGAAGGGAGCGGCGGCCTACATCGTGATGGGCATCATGGGCGGGGCGATCCTGCCCAAGGTCATGGGAGCGGTGGCGGATCATTATGACATGTCCCGCGCTTTCATTGTGCCCCTGCTTTGCTTCGCGCTGGTCGCCCTGTACGGATACGGCTGGCCCAAGTTGAGCCAGGCCCCGGCCCTGCATGGACTGGGCCGCACCGGCGGACATTGAGCGCAACGAATCGGTTGCGTCCTCACCAGTTGGCGCGTTTCGCGGCTGACAATGATGCTGGAATCAAGGAAACTACCCGCATGAGCACGCTCCCGGTCAGCGCGGAAAAAGAACGCCAGCTCGCGCAACGGATGGCGGCGCTGGGAATCCAGGAAGCCGATCTGGAGGAATCTTTTGTCCGCTCGGGTGGACACGGTGGCCAGAACGTCAACAAGGTCGCGACCTGCGTGGTGCTGTTGCATCGGCCATCGGGGCTTCAGGTCAAGTGCCAGAAAACTCGCCAACAAGGCCTCAACCGCTTTCTGGCGCGCCGGTTGTTGCTGGAAAAGTTCGAAGCCGCGCGGCAGCAGAAACGCGCCACGGCCCGGGCGCTTGCGGCCAAATTACGACGGCAGAAACGCAAGCGCAGTCGCGCGGCCAAGGAGCGGATGCTCGCGGCAAAGGCGCAGCGCGCACAAAAGAAGGCGGACCGCCGGCCTCCCCGCTGGGAGTGAAGTGCAGAAGGGAGGTACGCTCGTCAATGCGGGCAACGCCCGCACTCCTTCGCCCCGGGAACTGTGGCCCGGCCCGGCCGACGTCTCACCGGGACGCCGGCTCAATAGCCTTGCCGGCTGAGCCAGTAAATTGCGGCCATCAGGGCGGTCCCGGCGAGTGACATCCAAAACCACGACTCGACCAAATAGGAAAGCGCGATCATCACCAGGCCGCCGACCAGGGGGACCAGGGACTGTTGTTTCTTCCCATAGACGAAGTATCCCACGCCGATGGCGCCCCACAGCAGCGAGGCGAACAAAAACTTCGTGTCCAGCAAATTCCCCATGACCACGCCAACCTGCACCAGCCGGCACACTTTGACCAGCATCCTGATGCCCCCACAGCTGCCCCGTTCCGGCCGGCCGCCGGGAGGGCGGGCAAAGCCCAACTTGCGCAAACAGGGCGGAAAATCTAGGCTGGCACGATGTTTGAAGCACTCAGCAGCAAGCTCCAGAACGCCTTTCGCAATTTGCGCGGACTGGGAAAAATTTCCGAGTCCAACGTGTCCGACGCCCTCCGCGACGTCCGCCAGGCGTTGCTCGAAGCCGACGTCAATTTCAAGGTGGCGCGCGATTTCATCGAGCGCGTCAAAACCAAATCCATCGGCGTGGAGGTCGTCCAGAGCATCCAGCCCGGGCAGCAGGTCATCAAGATCATCCACGACGAACTCGTGGCGTTGCTGGGCGCGCAGCACGCCGGATTGAATTTTGATCGTCAACCCACCTGCATCCTGATGGTTGGCCTGCACGGGGCGGGCAAGACCACCTCCAGCGGAAAACTGGCGCGACTGCTGCAAAAGCAGGGACGACAGCCGCTGCTGGTGGCGGCGGACGTTTACCGACCCGCAGCCATGGACCAATTGGAGACGCTTGCGAAACAACTGGACCTGCCGGTGTTCGTGAAACGGGGCGAAACCGAGGTCACGCAGATTGCGCGGGAGGCGCTGGCCTACGCCGAAGCACACTGCCGCAACACGCTCATCTTTGACACGGCGGGGCGGCTGCAGATAGACGAGCCGCTGGTGCAGGAATTGGTGCGCCTGCGCGACCTGGTGAAGCCGCGGGAAATTCTCCTGGTCCTCGATGCTGCCACGGGCCAGGAAGCAGTGAATGTCGCCACCCATTTTGACCAGGCCCTGAACATCACCGGCGCCATCCTGACGAAACTGGACGGGGACGCCCGTGGCGGCGCAGCGCTCAGTTTGAAGGCGGTAACCGGCAAGCCGATCAAGTTCATGGGTGTCGGCGAAAAGCTGGAGGATTTCGAACCGTTCCATCCCGAGCGCATGGCGTCCCGGATCCTCGGCATGGGCGACGTCGTCAGCCTGGTGGAGAAAGCCGCGGAAGCGGTGGACCTGGAGGACGCCAGGCGCATGGAGGAAAAGATGCGGCGCGGCCAGTTCTCCCTGGAGGATTTTTTGGAGCAGTTGCGCCAGATGAAAAAGCTCGGTCCGCTGGACAACCTCATGAAGATGCTACCCGGCGGATCCGAGGCGCTCAAGCAGATGGACCTTGGCAAGCAGGAGCGTGAATTCAAGCACATGGAAGCCATGATCTGCGGGATGACTCCGCAGGAGCGCAAAAACCCCGCCATCCTCAACGCCAGGCGCCGGCAGCGCATCGCCCGGGGCAGCGGGGTGAGCGTGACCGAACTCAATACCATGCTCAACAAATTTGCCCAAATGCAGCAAATGATGAAGAAGATGGGCAAGTTCCAGAAAATGATGGCGCGCATGGGAGGCGCGGTGCCCGGCATGTTCGGCCGGTAGGAATTTCCGCGGACTGGCCGGGGAGCGCCGCCCCGTCCGGGGAAACGCGCGGGACCTGACGTCCACCGGCTGAGCGAGCGGTGCGGGACGGTGACCGTCCCGCATGCCTACCATTTCCCATCCGTCAAGGCCGCGGTGATCTGCCGTGCCAGATCAGCCGCCAGCACCGGCAGGGTCTGCCGTTCCGCGCCGGGCAAGTCATTGTCCACGCGCATCAGAGTGGCCCCCGTCAGGTTCTCCTCATAAACCACCCGCCCCGTGATGCGATCGCGCACCACCACATGGGCGGTGAAAGTGAGCCGATAGTCGCGCCCCGTGGTGATGTCCGTGGACAGAAAGCTGATCTGCCCGCGCTGGTAGGAAAGAATGTCGCCGGAAACGACGAGATCACCATCGTGGCGCGAGGCCAGGGTGTAGGTGCCGTCACGCTGGATTTCCTTGCGCAACGCAGTGGTAATTGCCTCCCCGAGCCGCGGCTCCAAGGTGCGATTAAAAAAGGGCAGAATTTGAATGGAACGCGCACCGGCGGTCTGTCCGCCCGTCGGCCCCAACTGATAGCCGGCACAGCCGCCCAGCAGCGCGCTCAGACTGAGTGTCAGAATGCCGCGTGTCCAGGACATGGCTTACGGCGGGGAGGCCGGCAGGCGTTGTTTGATGAGATCAATCCGCTCGCGTGCCACCGCGGCGTAGCGGGACTCCGAGCCGTTGATCAGCACCTCGTTGTAATAGATCAACGCGCCGTTCCAGCGTTTTTGCCTGGCGTAAAATTCGGCAATCTTGAAATTGCCTCGCGCCTGCTCGTTTTTGAGGCCGGCAATGAGGCGCCGCACCTCCGGGAGGCGCCGATCCTCCGGGTACAGTGCGATCAGATCGTTAAACGTGGCGATGGCCTGTCCCGCCGTGCCCTGGTCATATTCGGCCGTCAACGCCTGCTTGTAGTAGGACATGCCGGCGCGATACAAGGCGTCGGCGGCGATGACCGGGAGGTCATGGTAACGATCGGCCGCCCGTTCGTAGGCCGCCACGGCTTCCGGGTAATTCTTTTGCTTCTCGTAGGCTGCGCCGATGCGCAACTGCGCGTGCGGGGCCACCGCACTGTATGGGCCGTTGGCCACGATTTTTTCAAACAAGCCCGCCGTCTTTTCCATGCTGGGGAAAAACGGCACATAACCCCAGAGGATGTGAAACCGTTGTCCCGCCAGAAAGCGCGAGGCGATTTGATACTGGCGGCGGGCGGCATCCGCCAACTGGTCGCTTTTGGGATACTTGAGGAAGATTTGCTGGTAGGCGGCAAACGCCCGCTCGTCCTTCCCCTGCGCTTCGTAGCCCCGGCCCAACAGGTATTGGGCGGCCGCAGCGTAGTCGGAAAGCGGCCACTGACGGAGAAGATGGGCACAGGCCTTGACGGTGGTGGAATAATCCTTCGCCTCGAAAGCCTCCTGCGCCACTGCGAGCTGATCCTTGGCCTGCGCCTTCCGCCATTTGGCCGTGGTCCCGGGCAATTCATAGCTCCATCCTTCGCCCGGGGTGTAAACCAGGGGCGCCGGCGCCTGAAAGGTGTATAACAGGCCGGCCAGCAGCAGACTCAGAATGGCAAACCGACGACTCATGCGCGGACGGTAACGGCGGAAAAAAATCAAGTCAAGGAGGCGGCCTCGACCCTGTCGTCATTCAGCCCTTGTAAATGATCATCACCGCGTAGTCCGTCACAATCTTTTGGGACCCGATTTCCACGTAGGAATACGTCAGCGGGGTGACGCTCACCAGATGGGGTTCGCCCACCTTCTGCAGAAATTCGGTCACGGTGTCATCGAAGCGGTCCCGCCCCACCTCGACACAATCGGTATGGCGGATGGTTTTGATGCGCAGCTTGCGATCAGATTCCTTCGCGGCCACTTCCAACGGTTTGGCCGGCTTTTCGATCAAGCTGGCCGCGGGCTCATTGCGCACCGGCACTTTGAGATGGCGTTCGATTTTGGCGGCGGCGGAGGAGGCGATGGGATTGACGGGCTGTGATGGATCACCACTGTGCGGAGGCATGATCGGCAGGTGCCCGCTGGAGCGCGGGGCGGCGGGAATCACAATCTTCTCCGAACAGGACGGACAGGTGATTTCGGTGCCGGCCCCGCTGGCATCCACCGCAAGTTCCTGATCACATTTGGGGCAGTTGAAGACAATGTCCATAATCTTGAGTGGTTCAACGGCACGCTGAACTTAAGCTGGAACAGAAACCCTGACCAGTAAAATTTTCCCGAATTCACCGGGAGGAATGCGCCTCGTGATGCCCGCCTCCCAGCTCACCGTGTGTCCGACGCAGCCGGTTCAAATTGGATGGCCCCTGAATTGATGCAGTAACGCAGACCCGTCGGATTTGGGCCATCCTCGAAGACATGCCCCAGATGCCCGCCGCAACGGGCGCACAAGACCTCGGTCCGGCGCATGCCGAAGCTGTGGTCCTCCGCCGCATCAATGCAGTTCGTCTCCGCCGGCGCGTAAAAACTGGGCCAGCCACACTCCGACTCAAACTTGGTGGTGGACGCAAACAACAAGGCGCCGCAACCCGCGCAGTGGTAAGTGCCCACGCCATTGGCGTTCCAATATTTGCCGGTAAAGGCGCGTTCCGTGCCCTTCTCGCGCAGGATGTGGTACTGTTCGGGGGTTAATTCCGCTCGCCACTCGGCGTCGGTCTTGGTGATTTTCTGAGTCATAACCGGTGTCGGAGTCGTCGCGGTTGCGGCCGGCCGGTCCGCTGTCGTGCTCCGCGCCGCACGGTGCTGCCCGTCACACCCCGCCACCAGGAGCCCGGCCAGGCCCACGGTTGCCATAAGGACTCTGTTCATAACTGCGCATCATCGAACCGTTCCATCGCGGGTCCTCAGCAGGACCGCCCGTCGCCGGTCCCGTCCGCACCGCCGCCGGCCGCCAATGGTGGGCGCACCTTGTGCCAGGATGTACTCTGTTCGTAGGCGTGCGCAATCTTGAGCAGGGTCGCCTCGCCAAATGGCTTGCCGAGCAGCTGCAATCCGATGGGCAGGCGGGGGGAGCGGGTGAACCCGCAAGGCACGCTGATCCCACAAATTCCCGCCAGATTACACGAAATCGTGAAGGCGTCGGAGAGATACATTTGCAGGGGGTCAGACGATTTCTCCCCAATCTTGAATGCGGCAGTGGGGGTCGTTGGCGTGACAATGGCGTCCACCCGCTCAAATGCCTGGAGAAAATCCTGCCGGATGAGCGTGCGCACCTTTTGGGCGCGCAGATAATACGCATCGTAGTAACCACTGCTGAGCACATACGTGCCCAGAATAATGCGGCGCTTCACCTCCGCGCCAAAGCCCTGGCCGCGGGTGTTACAATAGAGTTCCAGCGGATCGTTCCCTTCCGCGCGCATTCCGTAACGAATGCCGTCGAAGCGGGCGAGATTCGCCGAGGCTTCGGCCGGCGCGATGATGTAATAGGTGGCGGCGGCATAATCCGCGTGCGGCAGGGAAATTTCCTCCACCCTGGCCCCCAGGGATTGCAGTTGTTGAATCGCCTGATCCACTGCGGATTTCACTTCCGCATCCAGGCCGGGAATCTGGAATTCCCGCGGCAGCCCAATCCGCAGCCCCTGAAGGTCCCCGTCCAATGCCTGGAGATAATCCGGCACCGGTTGATCTACGCTGGTCGCATCCCGCGGATCGGGCCCGCTGATCACCTTGAGCAGCGTTGCGGCGTCCTGAACATTGCGGGTGAACGGACCGACCTGGTCCAGGGAGGAAGCGAACGCCACCAGGCCGTAGCGTGAGACGCGCCCGTAAGTGGGCTTCAATCCCACGCACCCGCAGAAGGCCGCCGGCTGGCGGATGGAACCGCCCGTGTCCGATCCCAGCGCCGCAATCACTTCCCCGGCCGCCACCGCTGCGGCGGATCCGCCGGAAGACCCCCCTGGAATGCGGGTCAGATCCCACGGATTCCGCGTCAATCCAAACGCCGAGGTCTCCGTCGAGCTGCCCATCGCAAACTCGTCCATGTTCAAACGCCCGAACACAACCGCTCCCGCAGCCTTGAGCTTGGTGACGACGGTTGCGTCGTAAGGGGAAATAAAATTTCCCAGAATTTTTGAACCGCAATGCAGGGGCTGATCCTGCACCGCGAAAACATCCTTAAGCCCGATTACCATGCCCAGCAACGGACGGTCCAGGCCGACACCCCGCGCGACTTCCGCATCAAGCCGGTCCGCCTGCGCCCGGGCATCGGCCGCGTCATGGCTGATGAAGGCGTGGATTTGCCCGTCCACCTGCGTCAGGCGGTCAAGGCAGGCTTGCAGGACCGCCCGTGCGCTGATTTCGCGTTGCACAATGCGCGCGGTCAGTTCCGAAAACGTGAGTTGATTAAGCATGTCCACGCGAGGGGCGGCGGCTCATTCGATGATTTTGGGCACGGCGAACAATCCCGCCACCGGCCACGGCGCGTTGTGGAGTGCCGCCTCGTGCGGCAGTGAGGGCTGGACCACGTCCGGGCGCATCACGTTGACCGCCGGAACGGCGTGCGCCGTGGGCTGGACCTGCGACACGTCCACGGCCTTCAAGTGTTCGATGAAGTTGAGAATGTGGCCCAGCTGCGCGCCGAGGGTCTTTTCCTCCTCCGGCGTGAGGGCCACCCGGGCCAGGTGCGCCACGTATTTGACATCGAAATCGGTTCCCGCCATGCGCAGAGCTTAGAGTGGCCGGTCTGAAGTACCAAGTTTCAACTGGGGCCGCCCGGTTATTCCTCGTCAAACTTACGCTGCAACAATGCCTCAATTTCCATGACCGCCTGCGGCGCATCGCTGCCCTGGGCATGAACCGTCAATTTGCAGCCCGGACCGGCGGCCAGCATCATCAAGCCCATGATGCTCTTGCCGTTCACCGTTTCCCCGTCTTTTTCCACCAGGATCTCGGCGCTGAAGCGGTTGGCGGTCTTGACAAACATGGCGGCCGGGCGCGCATGGATGCCCAGCTTGTTTTGCACGGTCAGTTCTCTGGTCAACTTCGATCCACTCATCAAAATCGGCTTAGTATTAGCGAATCGAAAGCGTTAGGCCATTTATTTTTATTTTGCCGGCGGCGTGCCGGTCATCTGGGCAATCAGCCGTTCGTTCAGCTCCTGCGCCGGATTATAGCCGGTGATGGATAATTTCAAGTGCATGGCCGCCACCTCAATCAAACGGGCGATGTCCCGTCCCGGGCGGATCGGGATGGTGATATGCGGCACTTTCACCCCGAGGATCTGCGTGAACTCCTGCTCCAATCCCAGCCGTTCCACATCGGGCACCTCGTTCCACGCTTTGAGTGAAACCACCAAATCCACGCGCTTGTTGGAGCGAATGCTCTTGATGCCGAACATGGCCGCAACATTGATGATGCCAATGCCGCGCACCTCCATGTGGTCGCGGGTCAACGCCGCCGCCGTGCCGATCACGTGCTGCCCATCCTGCAAATGCACCTTGACGACATCGTCCGCCACAAGGCAATACCCCCGTTCAATCAATGCCAGCACGCTTTCGCTCTTGCCCGCGCCGCTCTCGCCTTTGATGATGACCCCGATGCCTAAAATATCCACCATGCTGCCCAGTTCGGTGCCCCGCGGCGCGAACATGGTCTCCAGGGTCAGCGTCGCCTGGCTGATGAAGTGCATGGTGATTTGCGGGGTGCGGAAAATGGGAACGTGTGCCGCGTTGGCCGCGGCAATCATCTCCTCGTCTGGTTTCAAACTGCGGCTGCAGACGAGACACGGCACCTTGTAGCCAAACAACGCCTGGTAACACCGGGCGCGATCCGCCGGGGTTTGCGAGCGCAGGAAAAAAATTTCCGCGTTGCCCAAAGCCTGCACCCGCTTGTAGGCAAAATACTTCGTGAAGCCCGCCAGCATGAGCCCCGGCCGGTTGACCGTCGGCTCCATGATTTCGCGCTTCAGCCCGTCGGCGCCCGCAACGAGTTCCAGTCCCAGTTGGTTCTGGTTCTCCTTGAAGAATCGCTCGACCGTGATGGCTTCTGGTTTCATGGCTTCTCCGCCGCCAGCATAGACGGCAGGCACACGGATTCAATCCGAATTCCGGCCGCCTCCCGCCCCGCCTGCGTCCGCCAATGAATCCCCACGGCGCCCCCGCTTGCCCTAAGACTTCCCGCCGCAACAGCCACCTGCTCCCTTGTCGTGCGATTCGTGTCCGTCAGGCTCCGCCCGCGCATGCTCGTGCCCGCAGCCGCAGCCGCCTCCCGAACCGGTCCGGCCATTTTGCCAGCGGGTGAGCAGCACGAGGAAAAATCCGGCGACCAGTAATCCTGCAACGATGATCAGCGATGTCATGATGTTTTCCCGTTCCCGACATGTTACGCAATGCCTGATTGGTGTCGAGCCCGCACCCACCCGGCATGTCCTCAAGGCGGGCGGGACCGGGCTGGACCAACCGGCCTCCGGTCCTCGTCCCCATCCGCGTCGGCCCCCTTCCCGCCTCCGGTCTTGATCCGGATGGGCGAAGCCAGCCGCGCGGCCGGCACGTCCGCTCAACCCGGCAGCCACTTGCCGGAGGCGGAATTGCGGGGCGCGCGGCCACCCGGCGGCCGAACCGGGCGGAGAATGACGCCCTCCCGGCGCCTTGGTTTTGGCGTGACCCGCTGCGGTGCTGGTGTCATCGTGGCGGTGTGACGACGTCTCAAGCCGAACAACTCCTGGAGGCATTCCGCACTGGGAAAATTTCGCGCGCCCGCGTCCTGCGCGCATTCCAGACTGCCCCCGTTGCCGACCTGGGTTTTGCCCGGGTGGATTTGCATCGCGCCCTGCGCAAAGGCTGCCCGGAAGTCATCTTCGGTGCCGGTAAAACCGCAACGCAAGTCCTGGGTATCGCGGCCCGCCTGTTGGAGCGCAAACAAAATGTCCTGGTCACCCGGGCAACAAAGGACCAGGCGCGCCGGTTGCAAAAACAGTTCAAGGAGGCCCGCTATCACGCGCTGGCCGGCTGCGTAACCGTTGAAAAATGGCCGTCGGCCAAACGCCCCGGGCTGATTGGCATCGTCTCCGCGGGGACCAGCGACCTCCCCGTGGCGCAGGAAGCGGCGGTCACCGCGGCGTGGATGGGAAATGAAATTGTGGAAGTCCACGATGTGGGCGTGGCGGGGTTGCACCGCATCCTGTCGCGCCTGGAAGTGCTGCAGCAGGCAAATGTCCTGGTCGTCGTCGCCGGCATGGAGGGCGCTTTGCCCAGCGTCGTGGCCGGGTTGGTGGACCGGCCGGTGATTGCCGTTCCCACCAGCGTGGGGTACGGCGCAAGTTTTGGCGGCCTGGCCGCCCTGCTGGGCATGCTGAACAGTTGCAGCAGCGGCGTCACCGTGGTTAACATTGACAACGGCTTCGGCGCCGGCTACGCCGCCAGTCAGATCAATGCCCTGGCTTCCCCTGCCGCACCTCCGGCCCGGAGGAGGAAGCGAAAAGAACAATGAAATGAAGGCGCTTTATCTCGACATTTTCAGCGGCATCAGCGGCGACATGTTCATCGCGGCGCTGATTGATCTGGGCGTTGACGCGCGCAAACTCGGGCGCGAGCTCAAAAAGCTCAAGCTGGGCGGATATCACCTCCACGTTTCCCGCCAGCAAAGATCGGCCATCGCCGGCGTAAAGTTCGATGTGCATCTGGCCCATGACCACGACGGCGTGCAGTACGAACTGCCGCACGAACATTGCAGCGGCGAAACCGCGTGTGGACTGCATTCACACGAGACGGAAGCGCACCACCACGGGCACGACCATCCGCACCATGAGGCTGATCCAAGTAAACTTCACCGTCATTCCCACGGCCACCATCACCACGACGAGCAACGAACGTTCACCCAGATCAAGCGTCTCATCACGCGCAGCAAACTCTCGCCGTGGGTGAAGAAAAAGTCGGTGGCGGTGTTTCAGCGCATCGCCGATGCTGAAGGCAAAATCCACGGTCTGCCGGCGAGCGCGGTGCATTTCCATGAGGTCGGCGCGGTGGATTCCATCGTGGACATCGTCGGCGCGTGCATCGGTCTGGAACTGCTGGGCAAACCGCGCGTGCTGGCCTCCCCGGTGGTGGAGGGCACGGGCTGGATCCGCTGCGCACATGGGCGTTTCCCCATTCCCGCCCCCGCCACACTGGCCATCCTCGGTGCGCGCAAAATCCCGGTGTCGCAATGCGATGAACCGAACGAACTCATCACGCCCACCGGCGCGGCGCTGCTGGCGGAGTTTGCGGAAGGATTCGCGCCGTTGAGCGGCATGACGGCGGAAAAAATCGGCTTCGGTCTTGGCACGCGGGAAAACCAGACACGGCCAAACGTCTTGCGCGCCGTTTGGGGCACACAGGTCAAAGGCCAAAGTTCAAAGTCTAAAGTTGCCGGCGCGAACGCTCCAGCAATCACCAACCATCAACCATCAACTCATCACGATTGGGAAACCGACCGCGTCGCGGTGCTGGAAACAAACCTGGACGATGCCAGCAGCGAGATTCTCGGCGCGTTTGTGGAATCCGCGCTGGCGGCGGGCGCATTGGATGTCTTCCACACCCCGATTCAAATGAAGAAGAATCGCCCCGGCGTGCTGCTCACCGTGCTGTGCGCCGAGGCGGACGCGGACAAGTTCAGCGCGTTGCTGTTGCGCGAGACGACGGCTTTCGGCGTGCGGCGGACTCTTGCGGAGCGACGCAAGCTGAAGCGCGAATTGGTGTCGGTGAAAACCAAGTTCGGCCCGGTGACGGTGAAGCTCGGCAGGCTGAACGGCAAAGTGGTGCAAGCCGCCCCGGAGTTTGAATCGTGCAAGAAACTCGCCGCGCAGAAGAAAGTGCCGCTGCGTCAAATTTATGAAGCCGCTACCAGGGCGATGCGGACGTAACCCTCAGCTATTTTGCGAACCTCAGACCAGGCCGGGGCGGTTCGTCGCAAGCTCATCATTTGGATTTCGATACCGTTGATTCTCGTTGGCTGTGTTCTCGGGTGGCGGCAACTGACACTCCACAAGTATCAACGCGCACGAGCAGCCTGGAAGACAACGACACTTGATCAACTTGCGGGACTTTCACTCACCAACGAAGACGTGAGCCGGGAATTGAACACACTGAAAGACAACCGAGGGGTCGGGGAACATCAACAATGGACAAGTGACCGGATTTTGCTCATGACGAACGATGAGTCTTTGGTTTACGCATCACGTCACGGTTTCAATAATGGATCGGTAGATCATCTGTTTTTTGCACATGGCTCCGACGGACGCTGGTATTACAGCACCTATCATTTCTGCAACAGCATGGCCGGGGTAATGGGCGACGGTCCGCCCGGTTCGATCGCCGAGTTTGCTTCACGCTATGCGGTGCGCGAATTTGACGGCCAATCGGACGTATGCCTGGAACACACATGGCCGGACAAACAGTAGCAGCCCCGTGCGTTTGGGCCCGGCAGCATGCCCCAGAGCAGTTTTGCGCCTTTGTTTTTTCCGGCCCTTCCCCTAGCTTGACAGGGGCATTTTATGAAGAGCCATTTCGATTCCATCGAGTCCGTCATCGCCGACATCCGCAAAGGGAAAATGGTCATTGTGGTGGACGATGCCGACCGGGAAAACGAGGGCGACATCATCTTCGCCGCCGAAAAAGCCACGCCGCAAAATGTCAGTTTCACCGTGCGTTACACCTCGGGCGTGATTTGCGTGCCAATGGAGGGCAGCGAGCTTGACCGGTTGGAACTGCCGCTCATGACCCAGCAAAACATGGAGCGCATGCGCACGGCGTACACCATTTCCGTGGACGCGGCTCGCGGCGTCACCACGGGCATTTCCGCCGCGGACCGGGCCCGCACCATTCAACTGCTCGCCAATCCCCGAACGCAGCCGGAGGACCTCGTCCGCCCCGGCCACGTTTTTCCGTTGCGGTATCGCGACGGCGGGGTGCTGCGGCGGGCCGGCCACACGGAAGCGGCCATTGACCTCGCGCGCCTGGCGGGATTGCGGCCGGCCGGGGTGCTTGCGGAGATCGTGAATGACGACGGCACGATGGCGCGCCTGCCGGCCTTGCGGAAATTCGCCGGGCAACACCGCCTCAAACTGTGCACCATTGCCGATCTCATCGAATATCGCCGCACCCGCGAGAAACTGGTGGAGCGCATGGAGACGGTGAAGCTGCCGACGGATTACGGAGATTTTGAGCTGGCGTTGTACCGCTCGAAAATTGACGGGCAGCATCACCTGGCCTTGATTCGCGGCGAGGTGGCGGGAAGAAAAAACGTGCTTGTGCGCGTGCACAGCGAATGTCTCACGGGCGATGTTTTCGGATCGCGCCGTTGCGACTGCGGCCCGCAGTTGCACCAGGCCATGCGCCAGGTGGCGGAGGCCGGATGCGGCGTCATTGTGTACATGCGCCAGGAAGGCCGCGGCATTGGGCTCGCGCCGAAAATCCAGGCGTACAAGTTGCAGGAGCAGGGTTACGATACGGTGGAGGCCAACCAGAAGCTCGGCTACGGCATGGACCTGCGGGAGTATGGTCTGGGCGCACAAATCCTCGCGGACCTGGGATTGAAAACCATCCGCCTGCTGACCAACAATCCGAAGAAAATCGTCGGCCTGGCCGGTTACGGTCTGGAGGTGGTGGAACAACTGCCCATCCGCGTGCCGCCCAATCCGCACAATGCGAAATATCTCAAAACCAAGAAACAGAAGCTGGGGCATCTGTTGTGATGGCCCGACTCCGCAGGGGACCGGTCATGGCCGGCCGGCTTGATAAACCGTTTGGGGCACGGAAATCGCGCCGGAGACCGTGGCGGAATGCGGCGGATAGTTTTGTTGCGCGGTGGCGCTGAAGTTCACCGTTACGGTCACCGCGCCGTTGGCCGGACGAAACGTCGTGCGTTGCAACTTTCGGCTCGCGTCAAGCCATTCAAATTTCACGAGCGGCGCGGCGGCGAGTTGTTGGTGCAGCGGCGACCAGAATTGAAAATGTTTCACGATGCGTTCGCGGCGGTTTGGCCAGCTTTGCCGGTTCAGATGATACAACGGCGGCGTCAGATACAGCAATTCCAGGAGTTCGCGCACGGCGGTCACGTCGCCGAATTTGAGCGAATCAAAATTCCAGTGATGGCTGACAAGCAATTCGTCGCCCAGCGCGGCTTGATACAGCGGAATCCGCACGCCGGGATCGAAATACGGACTGCGGAGCGATGCGGGCACGGTGATGGGTTTGAAAAAAATGTCCGGCCCCTCTGCCGGCCAGTATTTGCCCATAAAACACGGGCTGTTCGGATCCTTGAATTCCTTCGCCAGATGTCCGATGTAGGGCGTCGCGATGCCGTGCCCGAAATGGATTACATCGGCGAACAGCGCCGAGCCGCCCTCGCTGCCGACGACGAGTTTTTCATCTGTTTCCAGCCAATGCAACCGGGCGCGGCGGGCGGCGATGTCGTCCACACGCGTCGCGGGGTGCAACGGGTTGTAATCGTCGAAACATTCCGCCGTTGCGTCGCAATCCACGAACCACGCATTGAAGGGCGTTTCGCGCAGGCGCCCGGTCACGCGGCGTTGCACGTACGGCCACGCGGCCAGCGGCGAGAAATGGAAACCGCGGTTCCGAAAACCTTTGTGTCCCGAGCCGTCCGCATTCTGGATCCGTCCGTCGTGATAGGCAGCCGCGTCGAATTGCGCCGTTTCCCAAGTCGCGTCCGGTGGCGATGCCGGATCATGAACACCGTGGTACGCGTCATACGGACCAATCAAGAATCCGAGCGCCTCCGCTTTGGCCGTTACGTCGGGCCGCGGCGCCCGCGCGTAGAAATCGTTCAACAACAGCAACGCCCGATTCACACCCGCCGCGCGCAGCGATTCCAACAGCGGCACGGAAAAACCGTCACCCCACGTCACCGGGTCGTGCGCCCGTTCGTGCCACGCAGCGCCGAGCGCGGCGGAATTGCGCCGCACCACCTCGGCCAGCGGCCGGTTGGTTGGCTGATCCAGCAGCGAAGCCTCTGTCAACGCGGCGTCAATGGCCGCAGCGACGCTCGCCGTCAGGTAGCCGTCCGGCCATTCCGCTTGCGACAGGGCACGCAGATTTGCTTTCTGCGCTGCGGAAAATCGCGCCACGAGCCGACCGCAAAAAGAATTAGTCGGGGCGCTCCATAATTCCCGCGCGACCGCTCCCCATTGCTGACGGTCCACGTCATGCCGGCTAAACAACGCCGGTCCCCACAGATAAAAATGTGCCGCGCCAAACAAATTCGTCACGGCGGGCAAGGCGGCGGCCTTGACGGCGAGCGGACGCGGCTTGGGGATGGCCCCGGTCTTCGTGGCGAACGCGCGCCAGGTGCGAAAGACAAGCGCGGCTTCCAACAAATTGGTGCTGTCGCGCCGCGCCGCCACAAGGTCGCACGGCGTGGCGTGGTTGCGGTTGGTGGGAAAAGTGAAGCGCACGCCGACGCGGTCGTCGACGAGCAGTTGCGCGTAATGCGGCCACGGCACGATGACGACGAGCGTTTGGTCGCCGTACCGCGCGGCCACAACCGGCAGATCGGTCAAGTCCCACGGCGCGTGTTGCGCAAGCCAGTTCCGTAACGGCGCGTTGGTTTTGTCCACCACGATGCCGGCGGCCATCGGCAAGATGAGCGTGTCGGCTCCCCGTGGCAGCCACCAAGTGAAGGTGTCGGCGACGATTGGGGCGGTGAGCGTCTGCGGGACAGCGGTGAGTTTTTCCAGCAAAATTTCCCGATGATTTTCCGCTGCGGCAATGGAACTGCCAACGGCCAGCGTGGTGGCCAGCGTGATTAAAAATTTCCCGCCGCGAAACAAAAACGACATTAGCGATGCTAGGGCGGGGCAGAAAATCCATTCAAGGGATTTTTGCCCGGAGCACAGGGGGACGAGATGCACCTTGCCACTGCCCCGTGGCGGCAGGCACAAGGCCTGTCCCCACTAGCGGGCGACAATGATGATAGTGGTTCAGTTTGCATCGCGAAACAGGCGAACCACGCGAAAATGTTTCCAAGTTCGCGTATTTCGCAATTAACCCATCATCAAAATGTATCATTACTGCGCCAACGCCCGGCTTGCTGTGCGCGGTTTATTCCGGCTAAGGTCCCCGGGATTGGTGTTGTCACCAGTATCCACCCAAGATGGAACCAAAATCCCTTGCGTCGCTCGAACGAATCGCCGCCTGCCGGACGCGCCGCAAACGGCGGCGGCGGCTCGTGCTGTGGGGGGTGGGGCTTTATGCGTTCACCGGATTTTTCCTCCTGCCGGTCATCATCAAGTGGCAACTACCGCGACAACTCACCGAATGGACGCGCCGAACGACGACCGTGCAACAAGTGCGCGTCAATCCGTTCGCGCTCTCGTTGACGGTTCGCGGCTTGAGGCTGGGGGAAACCAACGGAACGCCGTTTGCCTCGGTGGCGGAGTTCTACGCCAATTTTGAAGTGGCCTCCATCTGGCGCCGGGCGTGGACATTCGACCGCATCCGGCTGGTGCAACCGCAGGTTCAGCTCCGCCGGTTCGCAACCGGTCGCTTCAATGTTTCCGATCTCGTCGCGGATCCCGCCGCCGGAACAAATCCGCCGGGCGCCCTGCCCGCGTTGCGAATCCGGTCCCTGATCGTGACCAACGCGCTGGTTGAGTTGACCGATGAATCCACGCAACCCCGCTTTCACGCGCGCTATGAACCGATCCATATCAGTCTCACTGACTTCTCGACGCGCGGCAATGCGGCGGAACCGTATCACCTCACGGCAACGGCGCAGGATGGTGAGCGATGCGAATAGGCGGGCCGGTTTTCGCTGGCACGGCAGGTATCGGAAGGCCATTTCAAACTGAGCGGGCTTCCCCTCAAAAAGTACAATCCTTATTTGTCGCAATTCGCAACCGTGGCGATTGCACGCGGCCGCCTGGACCTGGGCGCGGACTACCGGTTGGATCTGGCGCGTCAACCGCTCGATCTCAATTTGACCAACGCATTCCTCCAGGTGAATGATCTCACGCTCCACCCGCCCGGGCGCGCGGTCCGTTTGCTGACCTTGGAGAACTTCCAAATCACAAACGCAACCCTGCAGTGGGTTGAGCGCCACGTTCAGATCAGCTCCATGTCCATTTCGGGGGGAGCCGGTCTCGTTGAGCGCGCCACCAACGGCCGGCCGTTGGCGTTGACGTACCTCACGCCTGCGGCCATTCCCGGGCCGCCGTCCCCGCCCCCGGATGGTCCGCCCCCCAACCCCTGGCGCTTCCAACTGGACACGTTTTCCATCACCAACTTCGACCTTGCAGTGAAGGATGATTCCACCAGCCCTCCGGCGGAACTTGGGTGGAATCCGTTGGCCTTGGAACTGAAAAACTTTTCCACACAATCCAATGCGCCTTTCAGCCTGGAATTAACGGGCCATTGGTACACCGGCGGCGCTGTGTCCGCGCAAGCGCACGGCACGTGGCAGCCCTGGAAACTGACCGCCGACGTGGACGTGGCGGATCTGGCCCTCGCTCCCGCGCAGCCTTATCTCAGCCCATACCTCAACCTGGTCGTGCAATCCGGCCAGCTGCACCTGCACAACCAGATCCGGTTCGATCCCGCCGCCACCCCGCGCTTCCGCCTCACCGGCTCGGCCGGCGTGACGGACTTTGCCGCCACAGACACCATTTCCCGGCAGGAACTGGTGCAATGGAAGGACCATCGCGTGCGCGGGATTGATCTCACGCTGCGCCCGGATCAAATCAGCATCGAGGAAATCAAATTCGTCGGCGCGCGCAACCACCTCGTCATCAATTCCAACCGCCAACTCAATGTCGCCGGTCTGGCGCGATTGCCGGAACACACCAACACCCCCACCGTCATGTCCCCCGGTCGCCCGGCGCTGGACGTGTTTCCCATCCACGTTGCCGCCGTAACGCTCGAACACAACTCCCTCCAACTGACGGATGAATCCCTGCCCCGACGCTTCGAGTGGTCCATCGCCGACATCAACGGCAGCCTTCGCAACATTTTCCTGCCCGGACTTCAAAAAGCCCGGGTGGATCTGCAGGGTGAAGTTGGCCCGCACACCCCCTTCACCGTGGCGGGCACGCTGACGCCCGATCCGCGCAACCTGTACGCCGATGTCACCCTCACCTGTACGAACACGGATTTGACTGCATTCAGCCCCTATACCGAAAAGTTTCTCGGCCGCCCGCTGACCAGAGGCCGCCTGACCACCGCGCTCCGCTATCAAATCGAAAATCGCCGGCTCACGGCGGCGAATTTTGCGGACCTGGCGCATTTGACCCTCGGCGCCCGGCAGGCGAGTCCGGAGGCGCTGCAATTGCCCATTAAACTGGCCATCGGCCTCCTAAAAGATGCTGAAGGGCACATTCGCCTGGATGTGCCGCTGTCCGGGAGCCTCGATGATCCCCGCTTCAATCTCTGGCGGTTGGTGGGCCAGACCTTGCAAAATCTGGTGCTTAAGGCCGCCGCCGCGCCGTTCTCGCTGCTGGGAGCGTTGGTGGGCGGCGGAGCAGAATTGCAGTTTGTTGAGTTTGAACCAGGCAGTTTTGTGCTGCGCGCAGACCAAACCAACAAGCTGGTCAAGCTCGGTTCCGCACTCGAAAAGCGCACCGAACTCACGTTGGCCATCCGGGCGACGTACGACCCGCAACGCGATGTCGCCGCGTTGGGGCGGCAAAAACTCAGGCAACAGATGGCGTCGCTGCACCATGCGGACGCCGCAGCTTCCCTGACAAACGCCGTCGCCACGGTGGAACCTCCTGCTGAGCCTGCGGATTACGACCGTTGGCTGCGACAAGCCTACCAAGCCGCATTCGACACCACCCCCGAGCAGGCATTGGGCGAACCAGTTCCCGCGCCCCCTCCGAAGGACGTGCCCGATTCCGGCGCGGCCGCCGCCGTCTCCCGCACTCGCGATTTGCAGAAGGGCGCCCGGACTGTGCAGGAGTCCGCATCGGCTCAACCCGGCCCGCCCCCGCTCGAAGTCCCCACCGCAACACCGCTCCCGCCCCCAACCCGGTTCAGCCCGGTGCAGCTGCGCGAAGAAATGGAGCGACGCCTGCTGAATTTGAACCCGGTGACGCCAGAAGAGTTGCAACAATTGACGGAACAGCGCGTTGCCACTGTCAAAAAATTCATGATTCTGGATGCCGGCATCTCAGCCGACCGCATTCTGCCGACAACAGACCAGCCAGCGCCATCTCCGCAATCCGGCCTTGCGCGCGTGGAATTTTCCCTGGATTGACGCCCCGGTTTGTCTCGCCCGCCGCCGGAGGCCGTCACATACTTTTTCGGCGTGAGTCAATCGAGTCCATTGGAAACCTTTATCACCCGAAGCTGTAGCAGCCTGGCGGATGGCTCGTTCGTCCGCCTGGTTCTATCCTCTCCAATCACCACCGGGGCGCCGCGCCGGATTCTGGGCAGGACCATCCATCTGCGCGGGGAGCGGCGGCTTTCGCTCACCCTGCGGTATGCGACCCGCGACGTTACAAAAAACCTCGAACTGCCTGCCGCCGGCAGCTGGCTCGAGGAACAACTCCGGCACCATTTTCGTGCTGCCCTGCTGGGCACCACGGAGCGGGACTGGCAACTGATCTCCAATCGCCGTGGATGGGCGCGGCTGATGAACCATCGGCCCGCTCAAACCACCGCGCCAACACACGAACATGACCGGAAAACCCACCGTCTGCTTGATGCCCGCGCCACGGACTGGTTGACGGCCCTGGGAGTGATGAACGCCGGCGGCCAGGTGCGCCCGGCCATGGCTGCCAAATACCGGCAAATCAATCGCTACCTTGAAATTATCATCCATCTGGCTGCTGAATGCGGCTGGCAACCCGGAGAGCAGACGACCACCAACACCGCGTTCCCTCTGGACACAACCGCCGCAACGATGCCCTTGCGTCATTGGGTGGACATGGGCTGCGGCAAGGGCTACCTCACCTTTGGCCTCTGGCATTTGTGGCGGCGGCAGTGGCAACAGCCAGTGCGCGTCACCGGGGTCGAATCCCGTCCCGAGCTGGTCCGGAACATCCAGCAACTGGCGCAGGCGCTGCCCGCCGAGGGCCTGAAGTTTGTTGCGGGCGACATTGCCGGGGTTCCGTTGGCGCAGGTGGACGCCCTGATTGCATTGCACGCGTGCGATACTGCCACTGACGATGCCCTTGGGCGCGGCATTGAGTCGGGCGCGAAATTGATCATCGTGGCGCCCTGCTGTCACCAGCAGTTGCGTCCGCAGCTTGGCCGGCCCGCACCGTTCGCCCCGGTGTTGCAACACGGCCTCATGGCCGAACGCCTGGCGGAGTGGGCAACTGACGGGCTGCGCGCCCTGTTTCTGGAGTGGGCGGGTTATCGGACGAAGCTCATGGAATTCGTGGGAGGCGAACACACTCCCAAAAATCTCATGCTGGCTGCCATCCGCGCGCATCCACCATTCAGCATCGCCAATCAACGCGACCAAATCATTGCCTTCAAAAATTTCCTGGGCATCAAACACCATCCGCTGGACCGGTGGTTAAACCCTCCCTCATGTCCCGGACAAGCATAGACTGGTCAAGACTGGCAGAGATGCGGCAGGTGTTTCTTCAGGGAACGCCGCGGCCAGCGGATTATTGGCGGTCCGAATCGGATCTGGTCGCCTACGACGCCACGTTTGCTCAACGCATCGGCTGGAAATGGGATTTTGTTTTTCAAGAACTGCGAGAACGGGGTTGGACTCCTCCGGCCGGGGCGTTGCTCGATTGGGGGTGTGGCAGTGGCATCGCCATACGACGGTTTCTGGATCATTTCGGGACAAGGACGCCCGGCCGCCTGCACGTTTGGGATCGTTCGGCGCTAGCCATGGATTTTGCCCTCCGCCGCGTGCGCGAGCGGCACCCGCATCTGGCGGCAGATGCAAGCGGCACCTCCCCGGGGAGTTTTTCAGGGACCTTGTTGATCAGCCATGTCCTCACCGAGCTGGCTCCGCCACAAATCGAGTGGTTAACCCGGTTCGCGACCACGGCCACGTGCATCCTGTGGGTCGAACCCGGAACGTACGCCGCCAGTCGTATGTTGATCGGTGTTCGTGAGCAGCTGCGCAGCCAATTCAAGGTGATCGCCCCCTGTCCCCACCAGGAACGCTGCGGGCTTTTGGCGGCGGAAAATGCCCGTCACTGGTGTCATCATTTCGCGTCACCGCCGGCATACATTTTTACCGATGGGCATTGGACGCAGTTTGCCCGTCTGATGGGAATTGATCTGCGTTCTCTCCCCCTGAGCTTTCTGGTGCTGGACCGTCGTCCGCCGGTTGAACTGCCCGCAGGTGCGGTGCGCCTGATTGGCCACCCGCGGTGTTACAAGGGATATGCACTGCTGCTGGGCTGCGACTCCACCGGGGTGGGAGAGCGCCGGCTCACCCAAAGGAAATTCCCGGCTGAGTTCAAACGCCTAAAAAAGGGGAAATTGGACGGATTATGCCATTGGCAATGCACGGGAGGCGAGGTGGTACAGTTGACGCCACTGTGAGCGCGCATCAAAAAACAAAAACCCCTTCCGGAAAACCGGAAGGGGCTGAAATCAACCGGGAAGGTTAGAACTTGTAAATGATGTTCGCCAGCAAGGTGAACTCATCGTCGGAGGTGCCGTTACGCAGTTTGGCCGGCCCGACGTTTCCACCGAGGTCATGATCCCAGCGGAGTTCCGCGCGGGAAATGACATTCCGCCACAATTGATAGTCGGCGGTAACAGTGGTGGAGAGCAATTCGTCGGTGGGCTGGTACGGTGCGCCCAAGGCGGCAGTGGCGCCGGGCAGACCATCTCCACCGATGCGAACATAGTCCAAGCGGCCGTGCAGCGTGAGCTTCTCCGTGGCAGCGAAGGAGGCATACAAGGCCAGGGCGGAGGAATCCGCGTTGCTGTTGCCCAGGCGGTTGTCAATGTGCACATAATCAAATGCCGCACCGGCCTTCAAGCTTTCCCACGGGGTCGGGACGGTCACCCCTGCATACCAGGAAGTGCGGGCGGAGGCGCCCACCGTTCCCCCCGGCTTGCCTGTGACCACGCCGGCGTAGAGGGTGCCGCCTTCCAAGAAGCCGAAGCTCTCCGGTGCCGTAAGCGCCACCGAGGCCATGTAGGTTTTGACCGAGTCCTGCATGAAACCGGTGGTGTCGGAAACCCGATTATTGATGAGCGAATCCCAGGTATTGGCAACCCCGGCTGAAGCCGAAATGTTCTCAGTGAAGCGATACGTCGCCAAAACGCCAGTGTGCTGGCGGGCGCCGATCGAGTATCCCCAGGAACGGGTGTAGTTGGGGTTATCGCCGGCATTGGTGGCCTCATAACCGGTTACCGTGTCGAAAACACCCACCTTCCAGTCAATGCCATTTCCAACCGGCGTACGCAGTGAAACGTAAGCCTGTTTGATGGCAAAATCGCCCTGGGCCGAACTACGGGTTCCCAGCGTGATGGCGTCCGGTCCAAACCAAAATTCCGCCTTATAGCCGGCGGCCCACTCGCTCTCGTCGAGAGCCTTTTCCAGCGCCACGTCAACGACATCCAGATTAAAGCCGTCACCTTTGCCAGCGCTATAGGCATAGCCGCGGGTGTTGGGCTGTGAGGAATTCTTGCCGAAATCCCATGCTGCCGATGTATTTACGTAACCGCTGATGGTGGTCGAAGTAAGTTCGGCCTTGGTATCCAACAGCACCTTTTCCTCAGCCTGGGCGACTGAAGCGAGACTGACTGCTCCCAGTGCTGCCAGACCCAATGTCCATTTATTCAACTTCATTTTGGTTCCTCCGATATGTCTTCTATTATTGTTTTTTCTATCGCGCACTAAACGACCGTTCTGTCGCGCGCCAGTTTTGGTTTTATTGCCCGTTTTTTCTCATGCATTGCAAGGATAAACCCAGTTTACCCCCGGCACCACTCGGTGCATTTTCGACGCAAAATATGGAAACCCCATGAGAATGACAATCTTTAATTTTCCAGAAAAAGAGCAGTCTTTGTCCTAACACTGGACGTCTCCCCGCGCCAGTGGCGGACCGGGGAAACCATTGATTTCCATCCACATCGCACCGGGATGGAATGGAGACTGCTGAATTGCTCGCCGAGATGTTGGCCGCCGTGAACTACAGATCACAATCCGGTCAGCGCCGCATCACAAGATCAGGATCAATCAATTTATGCCGTCATTTGCTTACGTCGCGCGCGAAACGGGAACCGGTCGGGAAATCCGCAGCCAACTGGAGGCCGCCACCGAACAGGCGGCAATTGCCGCGCTGCTAAATCGAAATCTCCTCGTCATTTCCATCAAGGAGAAGGTCGCCAAGAAGGGCCGCACCAGCGGCGGGGGCGTGCCACTGGCCGACCTGGTGGTTTTCACCCGCCAACTCGCCACAATGGTGGACGCCGGCCTGGCCATGGTGCAATCCCTCCAGGGCCTGGCGGAACAGACGCAAAACAAGGCAATGCGTGACGTGATTAAGGACATTTGCACGCGCGTGGAAGGCGGCGACAGCTTCTCCGAAGCCCTGCAAAAGCATCCCAAGGTTTTTAATCGGTTGTATGTGGCCATGGTCGGCGCCGGAGAAAAGGGCGGTTTGCTGGCTGAAATCCTGGCGCGCCTGGCATTGTATCTGGAAAACACCGCCCGCCTGCGCAAAAAGATCAAATCGGCCATGATGTACCCCTTGGTCGTCACCGTGGTGGCGATTGCGATCACCATCTTCCTGCTGGTGAAGGTCATCCCGGTCTTCGGCGAAATTTACGCCGGGTTCGACGCGAAACTGCCGGGGCCCACTCAATTTCTCATTGATCTGAGTGAGACGATGCAGCGGTTTTTCATCCTGATCCTGATGGTCTTGGGCGGCGGAGTTTATGGCTGGTTTGCCTTCATCAAGACCAAGAAAGGGCGCGAATTCTGGGATCGCCAACGCATCAAACTGCCGATCTTCGGCGTGATTGCCCACAAAATCTGTCTCGCGCGCTTCACCCGGACGCTGGCCTCGCTGGTGCGCAGCGGTGTTCCCATCCTGGAAGTGTTGAATATCGTGGCGCAAACCGTGGGCAACGTGGTGATGGAAAAGGCGATCCGCGTGGCTTCCGGAGACATTGAGCGCGGGGAAAGCATCTCCCAGGCGTTGGGCAAGCACCCCATCTTTCCCAACATGATCATTCGCATGATTACCGCCGGTGAACAAACCGGTAAAATTGACAACATGCTGGAACGCATTGCCGATTTTCTCGATGAGGAAATCGAAACCACCCTTTCCGGTCTCACCTCGCTGATTGAACCCATCCTGATTGTATTCCTCGGCGTGGTGATTGGGGGCATGGTGATTTGCATGTTCCTGCCCATCTTCAAGATGGCCGAAATCGTCAATCCGAAACGCTGAGCCCGGCCGCCGGCGCCTGAGCCGGATCGGGCGGCGGCGGGCCTGCCTTCAACCCGGTTTCTGCACCACGCTGTCGCGCTGCGCCCACGCCGGGTCGGCCTGTGGATAATCCAGGTTGTAGTGCAACCCGCGACTTTCCGGACGCTGCAACGCGCATTGCACAATCAGCTCCGCCACCGTGGCGATGTTGCGCAGTTCCAACAAATCGGCGGTCACGATAAAATTCCAGTAATACTCGTGGATTTCCTGCTGCAGGTTGGCCAACCGCGCCTGAGCCCGTTGCAGACGTTTGTTGGTGCGCACGATGCCGACGTAATCCCAGAGACAGCGCCGGATCTCATTCCAGTTGTGGGCCACCACCACCAATTCATCCAGGTTGTTGGCCTGACCGGACTGCCACGTGGGAATCTCGAAATGCACCTCGGGCAATTGAAGCTGCCCCATTCGCCGGGCGGCACGATTGGAGCAGACGAGCGCTTCCAGCAAGGAATTGCTCGCCAGCCGGTTGGCCCCGTGCAGCCCGGTGCAGGCCACTTCGCCCACGGCAAACAACCCGGCAATGCCGGTTTCGCCATCCACAGTCGTCATCACGCCACCGCACTGATAATGGGCGGCAGGCACAACCGGAATGGGCTCCTTGGTGATGTCAATGCCGTACCCCAGGCAGGTCTGATAAATGTTGGGAAACCGGTCAATCACAAAACGGGCCGGCTTGTGTGTCATGTCCAGCCACACATGATCCGCGCCGCTCCTTTTCATCTCACTGTCAATCGCGCGCGCCACGATGTCCCGCGGGGCCAGCGATTTCAGCGGATGAGAATCATCCATGAAGGGCTTTCCGGCCAGGGAAAGCAAAACGCCTCCTTCCCCGCGCACCGCTTCGCTGATCAGGAACGACTTCGCCTTCGGGTGATACAGGCAGGTGGGATGAAACTGGATGAACTCCATGTTCGCCACGGCCGCACCGGCGCGATAGGCCATCGCCACGCCATCGCCCGTCGCGATGTCCGGGTTGGTGGTGTACAGATACACCTTGCCGCATCCGCCCGTGGCCAGCAGGGTCGCCCTGGCCGTGAAGGTTTCCACCCGCTGCTGGTTTTTATCAAAGACGTAAGCGCCCACACAGCGGTTGCCTCCGGCCTGGCCCAATTTCTGACTGGTGATCAAATCAATCGCCAGGTGATTTTCGAAAATGGTGATGTTGGGTTGCGAGGCAACGGCGTTCAGCAGGGCGCGCTCGATCTCATGACCGGTAATATCCTTCGCGTGCAGAATTCGCCGTTTGGAATGTCCCCCCTCCCGGCCCAGGTCCAGCTCGCCCGCCCCACCACCATTGGGTAATGTCCGTTCCGAGAACTTCATGCCCAAGCGGATCAATTCGGCAATCCGCGCGGGCCCGTCCTCAACGATGGTTCGGACGACGGCTTCCCGGCACAGCCCCGCTCCGGCCACCAACGTGTCCCGCACGTGCAATTCGAAGGAGTCTTCCTTGCTCGTAACCGAAGCGATGCCGCCCTGCGCGTAATTGGTATTGGATTCGGCCCGGTTTTTCTTGGTGACGATTGCCACTTTGCCGTGCGGCGCCACCTTGAGCGCAAAGAAGAGCCCGGCAATACCACTGCCAAGCACCAGAAAGTCAAACCGCTTCATGCGACCATACGATGCCCGGAATTAAATTTTGAGGCAATCGCCACCTGACCCCGGGGTGGAGGGCATCAAATGGGTGGCTCAGGACGAAATGTGCGCAAATAGCGCAGCGCCACGCGCAGGTCCTTGGGCAGCGGAGCCAGGATCGTCAAAATCTGTTGCGTGACCGGGTGCGGGAAGCTGAGTTGGGTGGCGTGCAACGCCGGCCGTGCAAGCAACGGTCGCTCCGCACGTCCCGGTTTGAGCCGGTAACCCGGCTTCAAGCGCGAAAGCCACAATGGCCTTCCTCCATAAATAGAATCTCCGACAACCGGCAATTTTACCGATTGCAGATGGACGCGCACCTGATGTTCCCGCCAGGTGTGCGGCCGGCAGCGCACCGCCGTGTACCCCGCAAACTTTTCCAGCACCGCGAAACCGGTTTTGGATTTCTTGCCATTGCGCGCATCCACGCAGCGCCATTCCGGCCGCAACGGATCCGCCGCGATTTTGGCGGTCACCTCAAAACGCTCCGCATCTGGCGCGCCGGCAACCAGCGCAAGGTGGTGGTCGATCGGTTTCTCTGTTCCGAACAGATCCGCCAGGGACGCCTGCACTTCCCGGCTCTTCGCAAATAAAACGATCCCGCTCGCGTCCGTGTCGAGTCGCCGGACCAGCCCCAAAAACGACAACCGGTGTTGCTGCGCCCAGGTTTTGTGCGCAGCAATACCGGCATGGAGCATCGAGGTCAGACTGGGCAGACCGCCCGCCGCAGGATCAGGCGCGCATGGCAAGCCCGCCGGCTTGTCCAACGCCAGCAGACTGTCGTCTTCAAAACAAACCGGGATTTCCCAAAACCCGCGCATGGCGGGAGCCGACAACTTGATAGTTTCCGCCATGATGCCCCTCAGACTGCCCCGCCGACGGCGGCGCCCGTCGCGATCCCATCAATTCGCTGCGGCGCTCTGCAACTGCGCCTCCCGCTGGAAGTAGGGGACGGTGCGGTAGGCCTGCTCCGCTTCGCGTCGAAACCACTCGTTAAAGGCCTCGCCCCGGCGCACCTGGTGTACCTCGCGGGTAAAGGCCGGCAAATTCGTGCGCATTTGCGCCTCATTCAAGGGGATTTCGGCCGCCACGTAAACCACGGCGACACCATCAGCACTGGGAATGACCGGACTTACGTGCCCGGGTTTGGTGGCGAACACTGCCCGCTTCAGCACCGACAGATCCACCATTTCCTCAGCAACCGGCACACTGCGCGTGCTCAGTGCCAGCGGCGGCAGTTTCACTGGAGTTACTCCCTGCCTGGCACAAAGGTCCGCAAAACTCTGCCCGGCTGCCAATCCGTTGGTCGCCATCTCCTGAAACGCCCGACCCGCCAGCCCCGCCAGCCGGATGGTTTCCATGGTTTGAAAATCCGCAGTCACTTTGGCCTTTACGGAATCGAAAGTGGGCTGCTCGCTCGGCAGGTGATGGTTGTACGCCACGACATAAATCCCCTCCTCGCCCACCAACGGTTCAGCCAGGGGCTCCTCCGTAGACAGGTTGAAGGCGGTCCGGGCGAAATTCGCGCCAATCTCCATGCCAGCCGGGGCTTCACCCCGCGCAAAGGGCGCGGATACCTGCGGAGTTAATCCCGCGCCCTGCGCCAGTTTGACGAAAACCCCGGGCGTCAACGGAGCTGTCAGATCGTACAGCTGGTTGTCGAATTTTTTTGCCTCCTCGTTTGCCGCCATCAAGGCCGCGTTCTTCAAATAATCTTCCCGCATCCTGGCCTTGGCGGCCTCGGGTGTCGCCCCCAGAGACGTGTAGTTTGTCCCCAACTGGCCCAAGTGTTCCTCGAGCAACTCGTTCAAATTGGTCATTTGGGTCAGCTTTTGCTCCCCCTGCGCCATGAAATTGGAAAGCGGAAAATACACGTAGCTGACCACAGCGCGCTCCGGCAGCCGGTAGCGCGCCATCTGGTTGGTGTAAAACTCGCCCAGCTTTTCCGGCGTCACCACCACCGCCGCCCGGTTGCTGGCGCCGTGGAAAAACGCGACTTCGGCGGCGACTTCCTGATGCTCACGCCGGTACAAGGCTTCGATTTCCGCAGGCGCCACCATTTGTCCGGACAAACCGATGGAGGCGACCAGTTGTTGGATCGCCAGGTCATGCCGGATGAAGCGCGCAAAATCGGCGGCGGTGAGCCGCTCGCGCGCGAGTACTTGAGCCTCGAAGTCGGCGTAGGAGATCGGTCGTCCCCCGCCAATGGCGCGCAATCGCTCCGCCGCCACTTTGCCTGCCAGTTCATCGCTGACCTGGATCCCCAGCTCCTGGGCCTTCAAAATCACGAAGATGCGGTTGTAGGTTTCCCGTTCCACATTAAATCCGGGTATGGAACGGCTGCTGCGACCGGGAAAATCACCCGTGGCGAACAGATGATACAGCAGCACTTCATTCCGGGCATTTTCATACATGGTAGGCGTGATTTTATGGCCGTTCATGCTGCCCAATCCCCCGCCGCCGCCGCCGCCGCCGCGACCTGCGGTGTCCCAAAAGACGAAGGCCACCACAATGACCAGGATGATGATCCACCACATGGCCTTCGAATGTTTCCGCATCGTTCCAATCATAAAAACTGGCTAAAATAAAGAGGCTTACGCTAACCAGCTTTGGCTTTCCGGGTCAAATCCAAAAAGGCTGGCGTTCTTCGGATTGACTTCCCGTCCGGGCTGACAATCCTCCGGTCATGTCGGAATTACTTTGGTACGCGGCACATACGCGGCCGCGTCGGGAAAAAAAACTGGCTGAATTTTGCCACCAACACGGACTCCAGGCCTCGCTGCCGTGCTACCCTTCCTGCCACCGGTACCGGGGCAAGAAGGTTGCCTTCCAAAAACCGCTCTTTCCCGGCTACGTCTTCCTGCGTTTGTTACCCACGCAAACCGCCTTGGTGCGCCAAAACGATCACGTGGCCAACCTCCTCGATATCTTCGATCAAGCCACCTTCGAGAGGCAATTGCGCGAGATTCTTGCGGCGCTGGCCGCCGGGTTGCAGGTCCATCTGGCTCCGGAAATCACGGTGGGCACGCGGGTGCGCATCCGCTCCGGTCCCTTGCAAGGCATCGAAGGCCTGGTCGAGTCACGCGCCGGCCCGACGCGGATTTTTCTCCGCCTGGATTTCATCAATCAGGCGGCTGCAGTGGAACTTGGGGCCGAAGTGCTCGAACCGGTTTGAACTGAACCCGGCCTCCTGGCCGCCGCTGGCGGCCGCATCCGGGCAGCGCCCCCGCTCCGCCCCCAGAGGCGCTTCAGTCTTCCATGTACCAAAAGGAATGCAGCACCTTGCCCGAGGGATCCGTTGCCCAAAGTTTGCCAAAGGCCACCCGTTCCACGTGTCCGTCCAGCAACGTCACGTTCGCGGCATTGTCGTGAACCCGCGGGCGTCCATAATTGTAGGGCACATCAGGATACTGCGGCATGGTGTCCCGCCTGCCGTCGCCATCAAGATCCAGCGAGAAACGGTACCCGGTATGGACCGGCGAATACACATAATGTGTGATGGTGTCCATGAACATCATGGCGTCCGAAGCTTTCTTGATCCGTGAGACCTTCAAAGCGGGGCGGGTGTCGGTGTAATAAAACGGTCCGCTCAACGGATCGCCGTACGCGCCGAAATTGGCGCCAATCCAGCAATTCCAGGTCTTCGGGTCCCAAGCTCCCCGGTAAAATTGGGGTGCTGCATAGCCGCCCCCCGGGCACTGGCGCAGGGCATTGGTGAAAACCTCGGTCTGGCTGAACACCACCCCCTGCTGAACCCGGCGCGACACGTAGGGCGCCAATTTCATGTGCCAAAAATCCTTGGTGTAATCCGAGGACAAATCGCCGAACGGCGGCAGGCGATCCTCATTGTCGCCCAAATACATCATGGTCGCCAGCCCCCAGTTTTTCATGTTCGAGAGGCACTGGACCCCCTTGGCCTTGGCCTTGGCCTTGGCGAGTGCGGGCATCAGCATGGCGGCAAGAATGGCGATGATGGCAATGACCACCAACAATTCGATCAGCGTGAAGGCTCGTTTGACATCGCTTTTCATGATGATTGACGACGGCTCAATCTCCGTCCGTTTGACTGCGTTCTGCCGCACCGCCAAGTCTGCCCTGCCTCCGGGCCGGGAGGTTCGCCTCAGCCACATGACAATTTATGGTTGAAAGACTGCGCGTTGCAGTCGCCGCAAATCCACCTCCGTGTTGGCCCCCCCCTGGATCAGCGGAGCGTCCAGAACATTGTCCCGGGCCAGGGTCCGCCATTTCCAATTCTCACTGTGGCCGTCGGCAAAGCCCAACACCCCCGCCTTGCCATGTCGGACCGTTGGCGAATTTTGCCATTGGTTGCGGCGATCCGTGGCATTCACCGCAAAATAACCGTCATCCAGCGTCTCAATGCTTTCATCAATAAAGGTCATGGCCTCGGCTGGCGAAGGTTTCTTGATTTCAGACAATTTCTTGTATTGCGGAAACGCGGTGCCGAGAACCCAGCTGGTGTCAGGCACCCCGTACTTCGCCGCCGTGGCCCGATCCGCACCGCCCATCCGGCCCTCCAACGAGTAATGGCGCACCAAGTGGACGGCCCGCATGATGGGCGGTGCCGGCGGCAACACGGGCCCGCCCTTGGCCGCCGGGCACTGGTAAATTCCGACATTGGGATTATAGGGAAACAGCAGGCCGCGGCGGATGGCCAGGAGATTGGTGGCGCCGGGCAGTTGATGAACGCTGCCCACCGTCCCATCAATCCACGCCTGGGGGGACTCCAGCCAGTTGGGCGGCAGAGTATCATTGTATTCGCCGGTGTACATCGCCCAGCCCACGTTAAGTTGCTTGACGTTGCTCAGACAGATGGCGGCATGTGCCTTCAACTTGGCCCGCGCGAGCGCCGGCAGGAGCATCGCCGCCAAAATGGCAATGATCGCAATGACGACCAGCAGTTCAATGAGCGTGAAGCCGCCCCGCGCCTGTCCGCTGGTGGTCATGCGCACTCGCTCCCCTCCATGCGGAAAATTCCGCAAAACATCAGCACCCACGGTGGGCGCAAGCCAGAGATTACACTGATCGGGATGATCATCTTGATGAATTGTTGGGGTTAGATTGCGTTGTTCTCCGCATCAATGCAAGCCATCCCTTCCACTGATTCCTGGCAGAACCGGTGCGGATGCCCATGCGGTAACCGTGAAAAACATAAACCCGGCGGCCGGAAATCTCCCTGTCCAAATTTTCACGGCAGCAACACGAGCCGGTAAAACCGCTTTGGTGCTGAGCCGGGCAAGTCGGTGACGGTGAGAGTCGGCCCGGCGGCCGTCAGGGTGCCGCCCAGCGGAGTCCAGGCTGGCGCTTGCAAGTCATCCTTGTACTCAAGGCGATAGGTGCGGCCAGCAATCACTTGGGACTGGAATTGAATGGTGCCATCGCCCGGAACGGTAATCGCGCCAACGACCGGGGCGGCGGGCGTCCCCAGGCGATTGGCGGCGCGGGGCGTCCAATCCGGCATGAAATGCACCGCGTTCGTGTTTCCGTCCGGATAGAGGCCCTGACTGAGGTTGGAAGTTTGTGGTCCGAAGATCACGGCGTGCTGCAGGCCGCCGTTGGTGGCATACAGTCCAATCTCCTCCCCCCCCTGGCTCAGTGAAAAGCCCGCATGAAGGTCGCCGTTGTTGCCCAGGCCATTTTGCTGGGTGTCACCGTCCGCCCACACCAAGAGGAAGCCATGCGGGGCGATGATTACATTGGCCGGGATCTGCCACTTGGTTGGTTTGCTTAGATTGTCCGTAAGGTAGAATCCGGACAGATCCACCGCCGTGGCGTTCGGATTGTAAAGTTCGAACCAATCTTGAAACAAGCCATCCAGGGGGTCGGCAAAACCGCCGGGGCCGGTGTTGGCCGCCATCCATTCATTGATCACCACCGGCCCGGGGGGAAGCGTGCCGAGATTGGTGATCGTGATGAACGCCGTGCTCCCGGGCAAAGGCTGGCCTTGATCGTCCAAACCCTGCAAGGAGAGCGGATTGACCAAATCCGGCAGGGGCGCGGTCAGGGTCCAATTCGTCAGACTGGTCCAGACCAGTTCCCGCTGGATTCCATTGACCGCGATGTCCCTCACAGCGATGGGCGCCAATCCGCTGAGGGTTACGGAATCGTTGGTCGTGCTGAAATTCTGTCCGCCATTGCTCGTGATGACGAAGGGCACGCCGGCGGGCATGGCGCTCAAAACGTAGTTGCCGCGCTGCTGGATATACGTGACCGCGCCGCTCCAATTCTGCCCCAGCAAACCGGCATAATGCGCCGCCCACGGCGCCAGGTGTGTGGCGTTCATCGTGGTCGTCACCAAATTGAACAGATGATGGTAATAGCGCCGGTAATTGTCGGGCAGCAGGATGAAGCGCCGCGTATTGGGAGAACCATTGCCGGGAAATCCCGCGTTAACATTTTGGGAAAAGGCAAAGTCCATGTCCCACAGCAGCCCCAGCGCCTTGCCATCCCCGGGCCGGAAATAGGTCTTCCAGTTGTGATTCAATCCCTCCGTAAAAGTGTCCACGTCACCCGTCAGCGTCTTGAACGCCAGGGTGCGCATCCACTCATCCGCATCGGTGCGTTGGCGCATTTGCTCCTCAAACGCCGCACCGCTCAGGCTGAAGGCCTGGTTCAGCGCCACGATCTGGCTGTAGTCATCAAGGTCGGCGTGATTTTCCTGGCTGAAAATCCACCGGTAATTTTCCGGGTCACTGCCCCAATCCTGATAATCCACATTAATCACTTCGTCGGGCTGCGGCAGTTTGGGAGATTGCGGATCTCCGGGAATGGCGGTGGTGGTGGGGTAATAGATCAACTCCATCATGTAACGCGGTCCATCGTCGCCACCGGAAAACAGACTCTCAAAATAATCATTGTCAAAAGCCTGCATCCGCATCAGGCCCGTGCCGTCCTCGGAGGCGCGGGGAGCGAACACCTGAACCAAATCACACTCCACGCCCAGCAAACCACCCCCGGCATGATTGGCCGCGTGCCAGAGCAGAATCTCGTCATGCCGCCCTCCCCGTCCCGAATAACCGCCGGAGCGATCAATCACCAGTCCCTTCTGTGTGCCGCGGAAAAGTTGATCGGCATTGAAACGGACCGTGAAACCAACCCGCGAGGAGGCGTTGCGCCCCCGTTCACTGCCTTGCAGGTGCATCCCCACGTCGTAAAACACCTCGTTTTCATCATAGATCACGGTCAACCCCGTCCGCTCGTTGCTCATGACATTGGTGGAGGCGTGCAACCGCGCCACATCGGCTGGCGTCAGCAACAAGCGCAACCGATGAAGCTGCGTCATCAGCGGCTGACCGTTCTCCACCCGATACAAAGCGCGCGAGTTGGTGCCGCCGGCCGGGAAGGTGGCGACCGCGCCCAACCCATCCGTGGCTTGCACGAAAAATTGCACCATCGTGTTCGCCGCCTGGCCCGGGACCAACCCGGAACAGGTGGCGTAATTGGGGGTCGAGGCGTGACCCGTAAAGGTCATGTTTTCCGTCTGCCAACTGCCGCCATCGGCCGACCAGTAGAGGGTGACATTGGTGAGGCCGTGCGGATCAAAGACGTCCACCGTCACCGTGACGGGTTGGAGAGGCGCGGGAAGGACGGGACGATGTTGCAACCCGTCAAACGTGGGGCCCAGGTTGGGCACGCGGGTTGAGTTGCTGACTCCGGGTGTGCCCCGCAAGCGCGGGGTGGCCAACGCCGTGGTTCTGGCCACACGGTTGAAATACAGCCGGGTATTGAGGCGGTTGTTGCCAGCCAGCCATTTCGCCCGGAAGGAAATTTCATATTGCTGCCCGGTCGCAATCGTTTTCCCGTTGGCGTAGGTGGTCTCCAGGTGATTGTGCATGTGGCCGGTGGGTCCGGTGGCCTTGAGGTGCAGGACATGATTCCCCGGGTCGTCGGGGTCGGCAATCACCTGGCTGGCGCCGTGGTTGCCCAACGCGCGCCAGGCGTCGAGCCCGGTTTCAAACGATCCATTCTGCAACAACTCCACCGGCGCAGTATCCGGCGCCTCGATGACGTGCAGATCATCAATCAGGCATTCACCCGCATCCAGCAGCCCCAGGACGAACTCGTGCCACAAGGTGGGCCCGAGGTTGTTCTGGGCGACGCCGCGATAGGTGTACGTCTGCCACTGGGCGCGGCCGGACTCATCACTCGCCGCCCAAGCTTCAGGTTTGGAATTATCCGCCCAAGGATCGCGCAATTCCAGGCTGCTGCCCCCGCCATCGGCGTTGGCCGGCCAGCGCCCGCCATCAAAGTAACGCACCGCATCGGCCGGGTTATTGTTCGCGTCCTTGAGCACCAGATGATCGCTCTTGTGCGACAGTTTGTTGGCATACGGTCCCACGACGGCAATGCCCGGGTAGTTGGATTGCATGAAGCTGACATCCTTGGCCACCACCAGGTAACCATTGCCGGGCAGGACCGTCCCCGGAGCAAATCGAAAATCAATGCCCTCATCCAATCGCCAGCCGGTGAGGTCCACCGCGTTGGTGCTGCGATTGAACAGTTCCACCCAGGCATCCGGTCCCTCCACCGCGGGCGTCGCCGGGGATTGAAAACCAAAGTTGCTGACTTCCACCCCAAACGCCATGTCGGCGGCGATGGGATTGGTGGTGAACTGATGCACCTCCACGGCCAGCACGTTCGTTCCCACGTTCAGGTTGTAAACCGGCACGCTAAACGGACCGCTGTAGGTGGGTGTCGCCACGCCACTGCTGGCCAGTGTGGCATAACCAATCGCACCTCCCGGCATGTTTTGGCGGTGAACCTCGACGCCGTTGAGATAGTACACCGCGCCGTCATCCACGATCGGGTTGAACGTCAACTGTCCGGAATTTGTGCCGCCGGGATACACGAAGGAAGTGCGGAAATACCACGTGATGATGCGCCGCTCCAAAGCGTCGGTCAGCGGCAGTTCGGTGTTTTTCTCCGCCGGCAAAAACGAACCAGTGTTATAGAACAAGGCCTGTCCCTCCGGCCACGCACTGTCGTTGTAGCCGGACGAACGCCAGGTGCTGCCCAGATCCGAACCTTGCGCATGGTACTTCCACCGGTTCGTAATGCTGACCAGGACGTTGGTGCCGTAACCGGGGGGCTCCGGCGGCAAGAACGGCGGATGATACATGATTTCATTGATCACCACCGCGTCGGGAAACTCGAAATGATTGGAAGCGCCCGGAGTCAACTGGGTGGGAAACCACCAACGACCGCCGCCATCCGGCCAGCGGGCGCGCGCCGGCGTCTTCACCACCACTGCGTCCAACACGCCGATCCCGTTGGGCCGGTACAGGAAGAGCCGTTGCTCCGGTTGCGGCGCGAATCCCAATGTCGTTTGCGTCAGGGACAGCACTTGTCCGGCGCCGAGCGATTGCGCCGGAAACACGTAATCGGCCGGGCCGCCCTGGCCGCGCAACGCCAGGAGGCAACCGTTCAGATCCAGCGGCGCGGTCCCGTGGTTGATCAGTTCCACCCAGAACTCGCCGTTGGTGGTGCTGTTCAATTCATTGAACGCCACGGGAAACGGCGGCGGCGCGAGCAGATTGGTGGTGGTCAGTTCCACTTCCGCCCCCAGCAACACATCCGCCAGTCCATCGGCGGCTGGATGCAATTCCACCGCGAGCACGTTGGTCCCCTGAAGCAAGGCGGTGTTAGGGAGGGCAAATGTCCCCAACATTGTGGGGTTGGCAACATTGGACAAGGCCAGCGTGTTCGCGGCAATAGGTCCGGCCGGCATGTTCCAACGCAGCACCTCGATGCCGTTCAAATAGAAAACCGCCCCGTCGGCAATCACCGGGCGGAGTTGCACCCGGGCCAGCTCCGGCGCGCCGGATAAATTGAACTGCGTGCGAAAATAATAGTTGGTTCGTCCGCCGGGCAACGAGGTGTGGGCTGTCAATTGTTTTCGCGCCGTCCCGCTCAGTTGCGCCCGAAAGCCGGCCGGATTCGGACTGTCCCCGTCGTTGACCGTGAGAAAGTCCAGGGTGTTGTTTCCCGCCACAAACCCGTTGGTCAGGCTGAAGGGGCCGCTCAGCGCCGAAAAACCTTCAAACGTGATCCCGGTGGAAACGCCGTTGAGTTCAAGGTCCGGCAGGCGATTGTCCACCCCCACCTGCAACGTCAAGACCGCCGACGCGGGATCATAACCCGTCAGGGAGAATGTGGTGCGATAGTGGTAACTGCCCGCCGCAACGTTCTCGGTACCGGGGTTGACGGGCCCAATCCAGCTCGACAACAGATCGTTGCCAAACCACGCGGGATGATTCTGAATGACCGTGGCGGCAATCGCCGGCGGAGGCGGCGTCCCCTGCGCCGACTGTGTCAATTGGTAATGCGGATCAGCCACGCCTGGCGCCAACACCACACCGTTGGCATCCATCCCCGTGCTGAACACCGTGGGGAGGAGTTCGGGATCCCCAATCGGCACACTCACATTCCCGGCCTTGAAAAGCCCCGCTCCCGATGGCCAACCACCGTCATCAAAGCTTCCGGTCCGCCACGCCGTGCCCGGATCCGCTCCGGAAGCCTCGTACTTCCAGGTGGAATCCAGCTGCACCACCGTGGTGCTGACAGTCTCGTACGGTGTGGTGACGAAGTTGCGGCGGCCGGGTGTGCCCCCGACCAATGCGCTCATCGTCCAGTTCCCGGCCTGATCACTCGCGCCCGCTTCTTCCAGTTTGGCCAATGACACCCCGGAATCGTCCGGCGCCACCGGCCAGTCGTCATCCACGCCATAGGTGATCTCATCCATCAGCCGATTGTTGCTGTTGCGCAGCTCCAATGTTTCCCCATTGTTGGAGAGCCGCCCGGTGAACGGCCCAAGTACGTTCGTCAGGCCGGTGGCGGCCATCAAGTCGGCCGGCGATGCGGCAATGACCAGATAACCTTTTCCGGCAATCACCGTGCCCTCGGGAAAGGTGAAATCCACCCCGCCGCGCAGCGACCAGCGGGACAGATCCACGTTGACCGCCATTTGGTTGTGCAGTTCCACCCATTCCATTGCCGCCTCGTTGACGGGCGGGTGGTACATGATTTCATTAAAGACGACGACACTGTCCGCCCGCACGGCCACCGGACCGATGCCTCCTAAAAAAATCAGGAGCGCCCAAAGGAGAGGACAGCAGCCCCGAATGGCGCGCGGTACGCCCCGGCAATGGCGCAAAGCGTTGCGGGGCAAAATTGATGGACATCGCGAACAACGTTCCGTTCCCAAATGCTTCTTCATTGATTTAATTTCTTACAGCTGCTTCCGTGACCCGCAAATTATTACCAGTCGCATGGATTGAATGTTGAATCAACCCCAGCAACCGTCGGCAGCCGCGGCCGCCACCAGCCATCAAAAAGGCCGGGAGCGGAGCATCGTTCCCGGCCAGTTGATTTCAAGGCGATGCGCGGTTATTGCGCAATGCGGAAGAATCGCTGCGTCCCGCCAGCGGTGGTTTGATAGGGACTTGTCGCGCCACTGATGTCGGTCCAGGGGCCCGTCGCTTCGGGCGCCCATTGCAGCCTCTGACCGGGGCGGGCCGGCGACCAGGAAACCGTCACATCCGGACCAGTGCTGCTGATTTGGAGCGTGACCGCCGGCAGGCTTGTCCGGATGTCCAACAATCCCCGGAGGTTGACCCGCAATCCGGCTGGATTGGGAGTGCTCGGATCCGTGCCGCCGGTCAACGCATTCTCGAGAACAAAATCGAGGGTGTTTTGCCCGGCCACCAGACCGCTGCTGATCGTGAAGCTGGTCAACCCATTGAAACCAAGCGCGGTGATCCCCAGACTCACCCCGTTGAGCAGCACGTTGGTCACCGCATTATCGGCGGCCATCCCTCCTACCAGACGCACCTTGTTCAGATCGTAGCCGGTCAGATCAAAACTGGTCTGATAGGTATAAGCGCCCGGCAAATTGCCCGCCGTGGGATCCGTGTTTTGCGCTTGATTGGCCGAAGCGCCGATCCACCGCGAATCCGGGCCATTCGTCAGCCAAACGCCGGCCTGGATGGGCCAGGTGTTGCTGATGCACAGGGCATCCGGACCGGGGAAATTCCAGTCGTCACTGGAGGAAAGCACGTAGTGCGGATCAACCGCACCGTCCCCCAACAAGACGCCGTTCGCATCCAGACCCGTGCCAAAAATCCCCGGAATGACCTGGAACGCGACGTCCACGTAGGCCCCCTGACTCGTTTCGTCGCCCCAAGGATTGGACACGCGCACGGTGTAGTTGCCCGTGTCGGCCCCGCTCACACTGGCCAGCGTCAACGTGTCCTGGGTCGCTCCGGCCAGATCCTGACCGTCCTTGCGCCACTGATAGCTGATGGGCAACGAGCCGCTGGCGACCACTTTCAGGACCACCTTGTCGCCTTCAACTGCCTGGACGCCTTGCGGCTGGCCAACGATGCTGACCGGCAAACCAGGCAACACTTCGGTGCCTGTCTCGGTGAACTCGACGCGCAATCCGGACGGACCGACGCCGCCGAGGTTCGCCACCACAAAGTCCATGGTGTTGTTTCCGGCGACAAATGCCACGTCTCCACTGGTGATGGTGAAGGAGGTCCAAACATCAAACGACGTGCTTAACGGAACGCTCACCGGCTGGTCATTGATGTAAACGGCGACGCCGGAGTTGTCCGTGGCCCAACGCCCCTTGATGACCACGGTGTTGACATCGCGACCACTCAGGTCGAAGGACGTGCGGTAACGGTAATTCCCCATGGCGATGTCCCCATCGCCCGCAGTCGCCCGCGGCGCGATCCACTTGGAAGCCGCGCTGCTGGCAAGCCAGTTGCCGGTGGAGATGGGAAATTGATCATCGTTGGCCACAAAAACATCCGCGGAGCCGCTGTCAGGATTTTCCGTCAACGTCCAGAAGGGGGTGATGACGCCGTTGGCCTGTGGCAAACCGTCCGCGCCAATGCCGCTGCTGCGCAGGGAGTAAATCGGCTGCACCAGGGACAACTCGGCAACCGCACTCGTCACCGAACCCGAGCTGTTGGCCACCACCAAGGTGTATGCTCCGATGTCCGTCGGGCCCGCCGCTGCGATGGACAACGTGGCGCTCGTGGCACCGGGAATTTCGTTGCCGTCGAGTTGCCATTGGTAGCTCAGGGGCAAACTGCCCTGCGCAATCGCGCTGAAACTCACCGGGTTGCCAGACACCACCGATACGGACTGCGGCTGCTGACTCAGACTCGGTGGTGTGCCGGGCGGCACTTGAATAATGGCCACATTGTCAATCAACGCCGTGCAATCCCCTCCCTGAGGCGCGCTTTTGATGAAAGCCAAATCCAGCGTCGTCGCAGTGGCGACAAACATTGCGCTGGAGACCTCGCGATAGGGATTGCCGCCTCCCACCGGCGTCAACTCATGCGCCGGCATCACCGGGCTGCCGCCCACCTGAACCTCCAAACCCGGCCGGGTGGCGCCGGTGCGCGCATTTTCATAATAATGCACGTAGTACTGCCCGCCGACCGTAAAGCCCGACAAGGACTGGCTTAGCGCGCCATTACCCTGCATAAAGGCGATCTGGCCGCCATGAGGGATGACGCCGTTGTCGCCGAAAGGGCTGCGTCCGTCTTCCACGGGGTTAATGCCGTGATCATCCAGCGAACTCCAACCGGTGATCGGCGTGTTGGGGAGCGCGCCTCCCACATAACCCGGCCAGACATAAAACAGGTCCGCCTCAAAACTCGGGTTCACGATGTCCACCGCGCCCAACGTCAGTCGGGCGACCTGGCTGGTGACCGAGCCCACCGAGTTGGCCACGATCACATCGTAAAGTCCGGCATCGGCGGCCGAAACCGAGCTCAAGGCCAGGGTGCTATTGATTTCACCCGGCAGCGTGTTGCCATTGAAACGCCATTGGTACGTCGGTAAGGGCACCGCCGAGGCCGTCACCTTGAATGTCACCGGAACATTGGGCGAAACAATTTGACTCTTCGGATGCGCCGTAATGATGGGCAGAATGGGGCGCGGCGTCGTTTCCCGGTTGGCAAAACCATAAAGGTGGATGCTGACGTTGGCCGGCTCCAATGGCGCAATCCGGATGGTGGCGTTTCCGCTGCCATCCGCCGTATAGCGGTACGCAATCCGGATGCCCACATCATTTCCGAACTGGTCCTGATTGAGCGTCAAATAATCGTTCCCCATGCTGAAGGTGGCCCAGCGGCTGTCCTCCGTCGCGCCCTCCCAGCCCACCGAAAACAACGTCAGAAGATATTCGGTGCCTGGTGAAAGCCCGTTCAGCGTAATGCTTTCGTAACTGCCGGCAGGCACGGCGCTGCTATACAAAAAGTCCCGGCCCAATACCGCTCCGCCGCCTCCCGAAACCGTCGGCCCATTCACATCTCCGTTGAAGACGTTCCCCAGCAGGGTGGTGGAGAATTGTCCGGAGACGGCGGGATTCGCCCCTCCCACACCGGAAAAGTTAACATCGTTGACCACCGTGCTCTCCGCGCTGCCAAAACTATAGGCGTGTGTATAAACATAATCCGCATTCACTCCCGAATCGCCATCCCAGTTCCACGCCTCCACCGTCCAGCGATGGTCGCTGGGCGCAATCCGGAAGTCGTCCACCAGCACCGTCTGATCCCCCTCCGCATCGTTCACCAGCGCCAGCTCCTGCACGGTCGCGGTGGCGGTAAACTCAAAGGCGACGTACCAATATGCCGCCGCGCCGCCAACTTCGCGCATTTTGAACCCTTCGGGGTACGCGCCGGCCATGCCCGGAAGCAAAACCGAGAGTTGATCGATATACACTTTGAGACGCGGGGTGCGATTCAAGCGCGCATTGGCGCGAAAGGTGACCTTGTAGGTGGTGCCAATGGTCAGTCCGCTGATGCTGGTGCTGAGGCGGGTCGGCGTGCCCGGATCGGACACGTTGGACTGGATGAACGCCACATTGTTCCCGTCCGGAATCGTCCCGTTATTGGCGAAGGGGCTGCCACTGGCTGGATTCAACCCCACCCGCTCCGCCGGGCTTCCGGTCCAGCCGGTTATCGGCGTATTGCTGCTGATGTAGCCCGGCCAGACCGTGAACGTGTCCGCCTCGAAACTGGGGTTGGGAATGGACTGTCCGCTGACGGACTGCCCCAAAAACCAAAGAGACGTCACCAGGCCGATCCCAAGCCGGCCGAACCGTCCAACGACGCGGGTAATTTGATAAAGTTTCATGAATTGTGTGGGTAGTTTGAGTTTACGCTCCAAACACGTGACTGGCATTGATATACGCGCAATGCACATTCGGAACTGCGGGTATTCCAACAGTCGCTCCTTAAAACGTCAAGTTCTATTCCTGAGCTTTTTCCCACCCGACCGCCGACGGATGCATCGCTCCTAATCCACCGCGACCGTCCGTGAACATTGTTTTATGCTGTCGCCATCACACCGCCGCCGCGAGGCCGGGTGATCACCCCGCCTGTCGTGCCGCCTGCGGGTTCAAGCTGCGAACGCCCGGAGACGCGCGACCGCTCAAGCAAACACAATCTCCGTCGTGGTCGCCTTTTCGTCCCAGCCGCGCGTGGGTTTGGCGGTTACGCTGCTGATGTCCTTGATCGAAATCTGCCGGCCCCGGGTCTTGGGCGATTTGATTTCGATCTTCGAGGGATCGCACGTCTGCTGGTTGATCTTCTGGTGCGGCGCCGGTTTGTAGCGGACGTAGAGCACCTTCGGAGTTCCCGGCTCGAAAAACAGGATGCGCGATTTCTCCGGGATGCAGAGATACGCCTTGTTGAGAATCGTGCCGCCGAACTTGAAGCGCTTCAGGTAGCTCGCCTTGCGATCCGTGTAGGCGCAGGTGAACACGGTCTCGCGATCCGGCAGGCCGCAATAGAACAACTCCGGTCCGACGAACAATTTCTCCGGCAGCTCGGTGACCTTGTAGGTGCCGTCCTTGAACACGAGCAACACCTTGTCGAACTTGGTGCATTCCAGCTTGAACTCCTCGCCGCTGACCTTGTAACCCACGTAACCGCTCTCGCGATCGTACGCCACCTTGAACGCCTTGAACGCGGCGGCTTTGGTGTCAATCTCCTCGTGCCGGCTGCCCTTGGTGGTAAGCCGCGGATACTGCGGACCGTATTTCTCCAACAAGGCTTCGAGATGCCCGATCACGTACTTCGTGAGGTTCTTGAGATGCTTCCGCGTCTCGGCGAGGTCCGCTTTCGTCCGCTCCATCTCCTCGCGATGCTGGTTGATGTCGAAGAGCGAAATCCGGCGGATGCGAACCTGCAACAGCCGCTCCACATCCGCGTCCACCAGCTCACGGACCAGTTCCTTCCGGAACGGCTTGAAGCCGTCGTGAACCGCCGCGGCCACGGCCTCGGCGGTCTTGCATTTCTCAATCGCCTTGTAGAGGCGCTCCTCGATGAAGATGCGTTCCAGCGTCCGATAATGCAGTTCGTCCTGCAGCTTCTGCTCGCGAAGTTCCAATTCGCGTTTCAGGACCGCGACGAGCTGCTCCGTGTTCTCGCGCAACACCTCGCTCACGGTCAGCTCGACCGGGCGATTGTCCTTGATGACGACGATACGGCTGGAAATCGTCACCTCGCAGTCCGTGAATGCGAAGAGGGCATCAATCAACTGATCCTGGTCCACGCCCGACGGACATTTGATCTCGATCTCAACGCTCTCACTGGTGAAATCGCTGATGGATTTCACCTTCAACTTGCCCTTCTCCACGGCCGCTTCGATGGACGCGGTCAGCGATTCGGTTGTCGTGCCCGGCGGCAGTTCCGTGATGACAACCGCGTTGTCGTCTCGATACTTGATCCGCGCGCGCACCTTCACGCTGCCCTTGCCGTCCTGGTAATCGCGCGCGTCCATCAAACCGCCGGTCGGGAAATCCGGCAGACACTTGAAAGGCTGCTTCTTGAGAATCGCAATCTGCGCCTCGAGCAGCTCGGGGAAATTGTGCGGCAAAATCCGCGCGCTCAAACCGACGGCGATGCCTTCCGTCCCCAGCATCAGCGTGAGCGGCAGTTTGCAGGGAAACGTCACCGGCTCCTTGTTGCGCCCGTCGTAGCTGGGCACGAACTCGGTGATCTCGTCGTTGAACAGTTCGGTGCGCGCGAGTTCGGTGAGCCGGGCCTCGATGTACCGCGGCGCGGCGGCGGGGTCGCCGGTGTAGATGTTGCCAAAGTTGCCCTGTCCTTCGATGAGGTAACGCTTGTTGGCCAGCACCACGAGCGCGTCGCCGATGGACGCATCGCCGTGCGGATGAAATTTCATCGTGTCGCCGACAATGTTGGCGACCTTCGTGAAGCGCCCGTCGTCCGTGCGATGCATCGCCCACAAAATGCGGCGCTGCACCGGCTTCAAGCCGTCGGCCAGATTCGGAATCGCGCGGTCGCGGATGACGTAACTGGCGTAATCGAGAAAGCCACGGTTCACCCGGGTGTGCAACCCCGCGGCAACTCGTTTCGGATCGAACGGACGATGCGCCATCGTTTCAACCGCTTCGGTGACGATATGCTGCTCGCCGCGGCCGTTGGTGGAGGGGTTGGCTTTCCTGGGGGCCTGCCCCTCGATCGGCAATTCCGGTTGATTCGATGTCTGCTTCCGTTTTCCTGAACGCATGCGCAGCGGACATTAAGCCGCAGAACCGCGTCCGTGGCAAGGATGGGCGCGATCCGCCGCATCCCTAACGGCGCAGGGGATGGAATTGGAACCGGGCGGGCGCGGTCGCGGCGGTCGCCAGCTCGACCGTGAAGTAACCGCCGTCCTTCAGCAGCTCAATCCCGGCAAGCGACGGACACAGCAACACGCGAAACGGCCGCCACAACCGCGCCTCGCGCAAGGCCCGGCTGTAACGCCGGACGGAATGGCCGAGACCGTTGAGGGCCGGCAAGCCGGACAACAGACGACTGAGCCGCAGGTAGAAGTTTGAGTGCAAATGCCCAATGATGGTGCGTTCCACGTGCGGCAGTTTCTCGCGAATGACCGCCTCCCGCCAGAGAAACGGCAGCGCCGTTGGATCGTGGCAGAAAAACAGCACCCGCTGCCCCGGCTGCAGCCCGGCAAACGCGGCGCGCACGCCGGCCAGGTGCGCCGCCCGCAGCCGCGCCCACTCCGCACGTTCTTCCGGCAGGGTGTCCGCTTGAAACACCGGCAGGGCAATCAACGACGAAACACAATTGAACAGGACATAACGCCCCAGTTCAAACCGCCACAGCGGCGGCATCTGCAAATCCTGCTGCGCCCGTTCCCAACTTCGCAAGCGCATGCCTCCTCCCGCGCCCAGCAAGCGCAACTTTCCCAGTTCATGGTCACCATAGTTGAGGCGCAGGCGGTCATGGAACTTTTGGCGCAACTTGCCAAGACATTCCGCCGCACTTTCCAGCGCGGCATCGTCGCTCAAACCGGTCGCGCCGGTGTCACAGGAGTAATCCCCATTGGCGATGGCGAAATCCACCGCGGGCACTTCCGTCAGAAACCGCTCCAGCTGTCCGTTCTGTTGCAGCGGGTGATGCAACCAGACATGCCGACGGTACCGTTGGAGGAGCAGACGCAGCGCGACATTCTCCAGGTCGCGATACTCGAAATCCTCCCCCCGGGCCCGTTCCCGCGCCCCGGCATAGTGAACATCACTAAGCAACGCGAGGCGGTGCCGGGTCATGACCGGTCAGGCGGTCTCGGGACGGGCGGGCAGCAGCACCCGGAAGGTGGTGCCCTTGTTGGGCTGGCTCTCCACCTGGATCGCCCCGTGATGTTGCTGGACGATGCGCTGTGAAATGAGCAGGCCCAGGCCGGTGCCGTGACTCTTGGTCGTGAAGAACGGCTCGAACATTCGCGCGAGCGCTTCCGGCGCCATCCCGGTGCCGGTGTCCGCCACGCTGACGCGCACATGCGGCTGGCCGGCCCGGGCCGGGTCGCCCACGGCGGCGGAGGGGGGCGTGAAACATTCCGTCTGCACGGTCAGGGAACCCTGGGGCCCGGTGGCTTCCACCGCGTTCAACAGCAAATTGACAAAGACCTGCTCCAATTGCTGCGGATCGCCCTGCACGACGTCGGGCGCGGCGGCAAAAGTGCGGTTCACGCAAATCAATTTGTCGCTCAACTGCGCGCGGATCATGAGCAGGGAATGCTCCAGCACATCGTGCAGCCGCACCGGCACATACTCCGGCTGCGGGGATGCGCCGTTCCGGAGCAGTTGCCGCACGAGGGTGTTGACCCGCGCCAGTTCGCGTTGGACCAATTCCGCCAGCTCGTCGTCCTTGTTTTTCTCGATCAGCAGATCCACGAAGGTTTTGACCGCGACCAGGGCGTTCTTGATTTCGTGGGCCATGCTCGCCGCGAGGGTGCCGGACGTCGCGAGGCGGTCGAGCTGCGCCAGACGCTTCTGACAAAGCACAAAACGTGTGGTGTCCGCCAGGTTGAGGATGACGAGGGATTCGCCGCCGCACACGAGCGGCACCGCGGTGGCGCGAACCTGCCGGGGCGCGCCGTCCGCACCGTGCAGCACCAGGACCGGAACAACCTGGGTCTCCCCGGTGGTTTGGGCGCGGCCGGCCAGCTCCTCCAGGGCCATCGATACCGAGGCGAGCCGCGTTCCTGGGGCGATCTGCCGGCTGAGGAAGTCACCATCGTCCGGGGTGCAGGCCAGCACCGCGCCATCCCTGCCAATGACGAAGTGACAGCATGACAGGCACGCTCGCAGCGCCGTGGCGAGGTTGAATTCCCCGTCTGGCTCGGCGGTCGAAATTTGGCGCCTGGCGGCCATGGTTGCGTCTGGCAGCGGCATAGATCCGACTTCGCGCTGGGCGATTGCCGCCGGATGGCCGCAAATCCAGCTTGCGACAACTCCGGCCGGTTTCTCAAGTTGAATCCGCAGGCCTCAAGCATTAAAACGCCCACTGATAACTCAACGAAAAGAGATGCACGGTAATGTCATAGATGCCATCAAAAGCGGGATTTTGATTGCCCGCCAGATTGCGGCGGTCGTAAAAATCAACTCCATAGCCCAGTTCCACCGTGTGCCCCCCCGAACGATACGCCAACCCCACCGTCAGCACGTTTTGGTTGGCGTCGGGAATGGTGGTTGAAAACGTCGAATCGGGCACCGGGCTCTGATAGTATTGGTAACCACCACGCACGGTCCAATTCTCGGAAAGCCGGTAATCGCCGGCGATGCCGATGGTAAAGGTGTCGCGCCAGTTTTGCGGCACGCTTTGGCTCGTCGGGGGCAGGAGGAGGTTGTTGTTCCCAAGATTGATGGGCAGCCGTTTGAACCGCGAAAACTGCAGCCATTCGACATCCGTTTCCAGACGCAGCCGATCGGTCACCTGCAATCCATAGCCCACCGCCACGATGTTCGGAAACGCCAGCCGCGAAGCGAACCCGCTGCGCCCGGTGACCCCCAGGGCCGCGGCAGTGGGCGTAATGTTGCTCACGTCCGCGGCACCATCAAAATTCACATCCATTTGTGAGCGGTAAGTCACCGCGATGGTATGGCGGGAGGCGATCTTCCAAGTGAGGCCCAGATTCCCACCGTGTCCATACCCGTCCCCTTCGCCCCGAAGCAGGCCGTCGGGTTCCGTTCCGCTGCTGCCGGGGAAAATTGCCCACGGATAAAACTGTTTCAGTTGCAGGCGCGACCACATCAAGTCCAGACCGATCCCCGCCGAGACGGTTTCAGTCAGCTTGAGGCCCACGGTGGGATTGAGGTTGAGCGTGAGCAGCTCGGCGTAATGCGGCGAGGAGTAACGCAGGCTCCCCGTCGGGGTCGCGAATGTGCTCGAACCGGTTTCATCCCAATCGACGCTCAATCCGTAAGGACTGGTGAGGCCCAAACCGAAAACGCACCGGTCATCCCACAACGGCGTGGTGAAGTAGGCTGCAGGCAGTACCTTCCACGGATTTTCTGTTTGCGCTGATTGTCCGGGAATCGCTGAGGAGTGCTCTACTTTCATATAAACCAAACCCAGAACCGCCTGGGCTTGATAATTGGTTACGGCAACGAGATTGGCCGGGTTGTGAGTTACGGCAGTCGCGTCTTGAACATGGGCAATGCGCCCGCCGGCGCGTCCCAAATTGAAGGCGCCCGCCGGGGGATTGCGGAACCCCTCAGAATAGACCGGCGCCGCCAGGAACAAGGCCCACAGCAACCCCGCCAGCAATGCGGATCCACGCCATCGGAACCACCCCTCAAGCCGCGGGCAACTCCGGTTAAAGATTTTTTGCATATATTACAAACGTCCGTGCCACGCATTAATGCCCGCCGGCCGCCGCCAACGGCGCGAGGGCGCGCTGCAGCCGGCACCTCGGGCAACTCCATGTATTTACAAGAGCAACTGGAACGACGGCAGCAGAAAAGCAGGCCGAATGCCAGTGGGGGCCGCGCGGCCGGGCAGACCAACGCGCCGCGGACAGGTCCGGCAACGATTTGCGCAAACATTGGCGCGAGACTTGATATCTCCTCGTGAACCGGTCACTTTCGGTGAGCTAATCATCCGCCCGGAGGAGCGCGGGGCCCGTCCAGGTCGGCCGGTTTATTTCAAGGTCATGTCAACAGAAGCGAATCAAATCGCGGCGTATGTGGTCGTGGGGAAAACGTCGGAAGGCACCGAGTTCAAGGCTGCCGCCACCCGGCTGACCCGCTTTCGCGCCGTCCTCGAGTTCTACGATCCGTCCCTGGTCCTGCATGTTTCCCAGCTCCTGCCGGAACTGAAAATCGCCACCGAGGATTCCGTCCTCTACATCGGCCGGGGCACCATTACCGGAGTGGTGGACTCCGGGATGACCCTGACCAGCGACGTGGAGCTGGAGGAGGCCGGATTTGTCAGGGAGGCCCTGGCCCTGGACGGCCGGCCGGCATCTCCGCACCTCGCGTTTGGTGCGTTTTTGAGCGAATGGCAGAAAACGTATCGGATAATGCCCGAGTTCAAGATCGTAGTGACCGACATGCACATGTTTCTCCGCGACTTTGCCCGCTGGATGGATCGGCTGGAACTGGGGCTGCAGCTGCAAACTCCGGCAGCGTCGCCCGCCCGGGTGCGGGAGTTGCTCGGCGACATCAGCCGGGAAATGATTCCCGGCTTCAATGCGCTTCACGAGCAGTTTGAAGCCATGGGCGGAGGCATTGATCCCGCCCAGCGTCCGATGTACGCGAGCTTCGTCCGACATCAGTTGCACACCCTGGTGATGTGCTCTCCGTTTGCGCACCGGACCTATCACAAACCGCTGGGTTATGCCGGGGATTACGAAATGGTCAACATGATTCTGCGCGAGCCGCTGGAAGGAAAATCCTTTTACGCCCGAGTGCTCAACAACTGGTTTTTGCAGCAATGGCCGGCGCGCGCGCACCGCAACCGTATCCAATACCTCACCGCACGACTGCGCGATGAAGCCCTGCGGGGGGAGCGCCGCCGGCGGCCCATCCGGGTGCTCAACCTGGGCTGCGGCCCCGCCCGGGAGATTGAACAGTTCCTGATGGAAAGCTCCTTGTCCGACCACACGGATTTCACCCTGTGGGATTTCAACGACGAAACCGTGACCCGCACCGGCCGGCTGCTGGAGGCCGCCCGCCAAAGCCACGCGCGACAAGCCCGAATTCACATCAGCAAGAAATCCGTGCAACAGGTGTTCAAGGACAGCAGCCGGACCAAACTTCCGGCCGGGGCCGCGCCGTATGACTACATCTATTGCGCGGGGTTGTTCGATTACTTGACCGACAAGACCTGCCAACAGTTGATGCGCATCTTTTACGATTGGCTCGCCCCGGGCGGCTTGCTGGTGGCGACCAACGTGGTGGATTGCAAGCCGTTCCGGCACATGCTGGAGTTTCTGCTGGACTGGCACCTGATTTACCGCGACACCGCGCAGGGACGCGAGTTGGTGCCGGCGGAGGCACTGGCGGAGGACTGTCGGATTTATCGGGACGACACGGAAGTCAACTTGATCATCGAAGTGCGCAAATCCCCCCATGACTGAGACCCTGCCCACCCAGGAATCGCTGGCCCGAGCGTTTGCTGTTTATGATCAGCGGGAGACAATTAGCAACTTCAAGGTCGCCTGCGTTCTCGGAATGATCCTGATGCCGGCGGGTTTCGTGCTGGATCATTACGTGTACCCTGACATCGCCGAGCAGTTCCATTTTTTGCGCGCCCGCCTCCTGAGTTCGGGGCTGATCGCGCTGTTTTTGGGATTATTGCTGACCCGGCTCGGACGGCAGCATTATCGAGCCCTGGGCATCGTGCTCTTCATGATTCCGGCAGCGTTTATTGCCTGGATGATTGCCAAGACCGAAGGGGCGGGTTCGCCCTATTATGCAGGTCTGAATCTGGTGCTGCTCGTTTTGGCCTTCGTGCTGCACTGGACATTTTGGGAAAGCTTTGTGGCCGCGGGGCTGGTCCTCGCCTTGTATCTGGCGGCCAGTTACCTGCACGCCGGCCAGCTATTCGGGAACCGGGAAAACCTCGGCATGTTGGTGAACAACCTGTACTTTTTGGGGTTGACCGGGATCATCGTGGTCACGGGCAGCTATTTTCACAGCAAGTCGCGCTTCCGGGAATTCGCGCTGCGGCATGAGCTCTCGAAAAACCGGGAGACGCTGGAAAACAACAACCGCCAGCTGGATCAGCAAAACAAGCAGCTGGCCGAGACGATCCAAAAACTGACCGAGGCGGAATCGCAACTCGTCCAGTCGGAGAAAATGGCGTCCCTCGGCCGCATGAGCGCCGGCATCATCCACGAAATCAACAACCCGCTGAATTTCGTCACCACCAGCTTGTTCACCTTGAAAAAGAAAACGCGCCACGTCGCCGCCGAACAGCGGGAGGAATACACCGAGATTTTGCAAGACGTCGAAGAGGGCGTCGAACGCGTCAGAAATATCGTCTCCGACCTGCGCACCTTCACCCACCCCGCCACCGATCATCTGGACACGGTGGATGTCGGGGAGGTCGCCACGTCGGCGCTGCGCTTTGTGAGCAGTGAAAAGAAGGACCACGCGGCCATTGAGCTCAAACTGCCCGAACACCTGTGCGTCCGCGCCAACAAAAACAAGCTGATCCACGTCTTCGTGAACTTGATTCAAAATTCACTGGACGCGATGCGCCACAAGACCTTTGCCAACGGCGAAGCGCCCACCGTGTGGATCGAGGCGCGCCAGACGCCCCAGACGAGCTCCCTCCTCGTCCGGGACAACGGCCCGGGCATTGCGGCCGCGCATCTTGATAAAGTTTTCGACCCGTTCTATACCACCAAGGACGTGGGGGAAGGTATGGGCTTGGGATTGAGCATTTGCTATCGCATCATGCAGGAATGCAACGGCAAAATCTCGGTCCGTTCCGAGGTTGGAAAATATTGCGAATTCACGCTGGATTTTCCGCACCCCCATTGACCCGCGCGCGTTATGGCTGAAACACTGGATTACCGCAAATTTCAGATCCTCTATGTGGACGACGAGGAAAAATCGTTGAAAGCCTTCGCGCGCGCGTTCGGTGATGACTTTCGCATTTTGACGGCCACCAACGCGCAGGACGGTTTCCGCCTGTTGCAGGCACACAAGGACGAGGTCGCCATTTTAATGACCGATCAGCGCATGCCAGGCGAGAAGGGCACCTGGCTGCTGGAACGCGCCAAGGAGGTCAGCCCCGCGACCCTGCGGTTCCTGGTCACCGCCTTCACCGAGTTTGCCGACGCCGTCACCGCCATCAACACCGGCGGCATTTTTCATTACGTCACCAAGCCCTGGGACCCCAATTACCTGGAAACGCAGCTCAAGCGCGCCATGGAATTCTTCTGGCTGCAACGCGAGAATGAACGGCTGCTCCGGGAGAAAATGGAAACCCTGCGCAATTTGCTGATCGCCGACCGCCTGGTCAGCCTCGGCATGCTGGCCGCCGGGCTCAGCCATCACATCCGAAACGCGATGGTGTCCGTCAAAACCTTCCTCGAACTCGCGCCAGCCATGATGCGCGACGAAAAGGCGGCCGCGGACCAAATCCGCCACGAGGAGTTTTGGACCGATTACCACAAAAGCGTCTTGAGCCAGATTGATAAAATCAATGATCTGCTCAAAGCCCTGTGGGCGGCGGCGGAAAAACCCGCGACGCAAACCACCGAGAAAATTCACCTGCGCCAGCTGCTGGCCGAAACCGCACAGGGACTACAGCCGCTGATCGCAGAAAAGAAAATCACCATCGAAAACCAGATCCCGGAAGAACTGCCGGTCGTCACCGCCGAGCGCGCCAAGTTCCAGCGCTTGTTCGATCTGCTGCTCCGGGAGGAGCTGACCAGCCTGCCCGACGGCAGTTCAATCACGTTCACCGGAACCGTCGAGGCAACCCATCCGGAGCGTCCCGAGGTGCAACTGCAAATCGCCGACAACGGTCCCGGACTTGCCCGGGAAAAGCTGCGTTACCTGTTTGATCCGTTCATGGTGCGGATGGACGATCCGGCCGAATATGGAATTCACCTGATGGGCTGCTTCTTCATCGTCCACCACCACGGTGGCCGCATCGAGGCGGACAGCGTGGACGGCAAGGGCACCACCTTCACCCTGCACCTGCCCATCTCTCCCGCGCGCTCACTGCCGGAACTCAATGCGGGGTTTGCGGGAAAATCACATCTGGCCGAGCAGATCTGGGGCGCCGCCCAGGTCAAACACTGAACGCCCCGCCGGAACGCCGGGGCCACGCCTCAGGGCCGGCTGGTGATCTTCTTCCAATCCAGCCCCTGCGAGCCGGCGTAAAACGCCAGCGGCTTCTCATTCTGGATGAGGACCGCGCGCACCACGCTCGAGTCGTCCGCATAGCCCAAACTCAACACGCTGTCGGGAATGATGCCGACCTTTTTATGCGCATACACCAGGGCAAACACCGCCTGTGCCAGGGTCGCATAAGGCAATTCCTTGTAAACACCTTCCAGCACGTCCTCAACGAGATCCGCAAGAAACGCGAGTTGATCCACCAGATGCGGAAACAACGGCGCGTTGATCTGGGTAAACTCGAGCTTCCACTGGGGTAAAAATCGCAGAACCTTTTCGGCGATGCCCGGCGTGATGCTCGCCGCGCCGATGTTGACAAATTTAGCGATCTCGGACATGCCGCCATCCTAATCTTTCGGGTCGGGAAGCCAAAGCTTAAATTATGAGGCCGCAGGGGCCGCCCGGGACCGGTATTGTGCCGGTTCAATACCCCAACAGACGGGTTTCATGAAGGGCATCTTCGCCGACATCGGTTTTCGGCGCGGCCTTGAGCGAGAAGGTGAAGGCGAGGGCAAAATCCCGCGATTCCCCATTATGGGGTTCGCGCACACGAAAGGCGAGCGCTGCCGTCCAGCTGCGCAGATCGCGGTACACCGAATAGGTCTGTTGCTGCAGCCAGTTTTCCCGCACTTCGTATTGGTGCTGCGCCCGGAAGCCCCAGTTTTCATTGGCCCGCAAAAACAGGGTGCTGATCAAGGAACTGTTGCCGGCCTGCAAGGCCGTTGGGCTTGCGCTGAAATCGTCATGCACGTAGATGTGACCGATGCCCCAGCTCCACCATTCGTTCGGTTGCAGCGTCAGGTTGTGATAGGCCAGGCGCAATAGTCCGTTTCGCACATTGTAACGATTCATCGATTCCAGCGTGATCCAGGAACGCGGCCGGAAGACGAGGTCGGAATACAGATCGGAAAAATCTTCGCGCCCGGAACGCGGATTGATGAACCAGTCCGTGTAAACATCCCAGTAGAAAAAATCCTCAATGCGCCCGGCGCGCTTGGTTTGCAGACGATTGCGCAGACTCAACCGCATCACGTTTTCACCGTCAATGGCATCAATGGCGTTGTCCTCCGGAAACTCCAGCGGCAACAGGCGCAGACTGGGCAGTTCCATGTCAAACTGCGGCAGTTCGCGGGGACGATGGTTGGGCGTTTTCACATAGGCATAATTGAGGGAGGGCTGAATGATGTGGCGCAAACCATCCAAGGCCAGCCAGCGATTGGTTTCGCCCGCCCACGTCTGCGACGCTTTGAAAGTGAGTTCGCCGCCGGCGGTGAAAACGGTGCGGTCCAACTCATCCGTCGTCGCGCCCGGACCGGTGGCATCTCCGTAATACGTGAAGCGGCCACCGGCGCGCGGGACGAGATTCAGCCAGCCCCAGAATGTGCGCGGCAGCGTAAGTTGGTGAAACGTATCCGCCCGCATCCCGGCATAATTCGCGCCCGCCACCACGTCGTTGGTCACGGCAAACCGCCGGCGATAATAGCCCGCCGAGGTTTCGCTCTCGTAATAGAGCGGCGTGTTGAAAACTTGCTGGCGGAACCCGGTCAGCCGCACGTCGGGCAGGCGCTCCACATTTTCAAAGAACTCGTTGATGCGCGGTTGCGCATAAACGCTGACGGAAAAATTATCCGTATGCGGATTGACCTCCACGTAGGTGCTGGGCTGCGGATTTTCGCGGTACTCGCTTTCAAAGAAGTTTTGGACGATGCGCTCGTCGGTTTGATAACGCACCTGGGATTTGATGGTGAAATTCGTCGTCGGGGCCGCGTTGTAGCTGAACCAGACGCGCTGGCGATCCGCCGGAAGGTTGTAACCGAGGTTGCCGATGTCCGGGCGCAAATCGTGCAAATAATCATACTTCACGGTGGTTTCACCCCAGGGACCGAGATGCGCGTTCACATCGGTGCCGGCCCCAACACCGCGTTTGGTGCGGTAATTCAGGCGCAATTTGCCGTCCAGCTCCTCGCGCCACGCCCAGTTGTAACTGCTCAACAAATACGCGCCGTAGCGATTGCGATAGCCGGGGACAAAATCGAAATGGTGTCCCTTGCCGTCCAGGCGCTGCGTGTAAAATGGAAAATAAAACACCGGCACGGCGCCGGCATACAGCACGGCATTGCGCGCCTGAAAATACTGACCGGGGACGATCTTCAACGAACTCGCCTGAACCCGCAGTCCCGGATCAGCAACGTCATCGGTCGTAAGAAAAGCGTGTTGAGCGGAATACACGCTGTTGGTGGTGGAAGCGCGATCACCGGACAAGCCCTCACCAGCCGCAAAAAACGGCGCGCGTCCGGTGCGAAACTGGGCGGCCTGCATCTGGCGGGTGCGGAAGTTGTACCGGATCCTTTCCCCCACCCAGGTCATGTTGTCACGCTGGATGCGAACGTGACCCGCGGCCTCAATGTCGCCCGTCTGCACGTTCACCACCGCGCGGTCCGCGGTTAAAATTCCGCCCAGCCCCGTAACGGTGCCCTTGGTGATGATCGCGGTGTTGTTGGTGCGCATGAACTCCACCTGATCCCCCTGCAGTTCCAGCCCTGGATCTTCCTGTGCATGCACGCCCGCGACCGCGCCGGCAATCAACAACCAGGCGAGCGTGGCGGCACAGTGACGGTTCATTCGGGCGCGGGCAGGAAACCAAAACACTGTGCCAGTGCCAAGTTTCATTTGCCCCGGCGCGGGCCGGTGCCGCAGCCGGTTTGGGCTTCACGACAGGAACGTGGCACCGGAGGGTGCGGATGGAGCGTGCCTCCAGTCCCCCCGCGCCTTTCGCGAACATCGCTGGCGGCTGCGAACGCCGCCCCGTCCGGATGCGCGACGGAATTGCTGGTGGCATACGACCTGCATCTTGCCGGTCGAGGCTGCTCAATGGCGACAAAAGTCAAATTACTCAAGGTGCTTCAGGAGGCCAAGGCTCTGGCGCAAATCACCAACCGCAAACCGGCACCCCGGTCCACCTTGCTGTTCCTCATGCAACTCCGCTCGCGCCATCAATCCCACGGCGCGCAACGCCGGTTGAAAGTGGAAGCCGAATCCCCGCGCGCACCGGCCAGCATCAAAATCCATCTGGCTGACGACAAACTGGCGCCGGCCGATTAGCCCCGAATTCCGCAGGTGTTTTCCGCATCGGGGCTGGCTCGTTTCGGGGCAGTGTCCTGTGGCCATTGTGCGGGAACGCGACCCGCGCCCCAGGTCAGGGTTCCACGAACTCCACCGTGTAACCGGCGAGCTGGAAGAATTCCTTGATCTGGGCGCGCGCCCGCTCATCTGCGTCCTTCAGAATCCCCGCGTAACGCGCGGCGCGCTGGATGTCGTCCACCGCGATTTTCCGGGTGGTTTGTTCCAGATTTTTGTCGAAGGCCCGCAATAATCCCGTGGTTCGCTCCACCACCTGGGTCTGGTTTTCATCCAGATAACAATCCGTGATCTGCGCCCGCGGCAGCCGCACCCGGACGGTGCTGCCGGAGAGGCGTACGTCCCCGGACTCCAGCCGCTGCAGATCGACGCCGGCTTTCACAATGCCGTGCGCAATCATGAGCACACGATTTTCTCCGCCCGGATACCACTTGACGTCCTCGTACATCACCACTTTTTCCATGACGTATTTTACCGTCACCAATTGCGACAGGGTCTGCACTTGGCGGAGTACGGTGGCGGAAGTGAACGGCGGGCGCGCTCTGTTCGTCAGCCCTTGCAGGGTCACCCCCAACCACAGACCGCCCAGCAGGAAGACACCGAATCCGGTCAGGATCAGCAGCAGACGGAGCCGTTTCATGATGTTCAGTCTAACAACCGGCCAACGAATGCAAAGCGGGAACCCGGCGGGGCGGCGGATCCGGACGACTCCCCCGGTCCGCCCGTTGCGTTTTGCGGCGACAGATCCCAAGGCGGCCTCCCGGAGAAATCGTCGTCACGCCCACCCGCCTCCCGGGCGAAACCAATACTTGCATCTGGGCGGCGAGTCCTTTCCATTGAATGTAATGAGCAACTTTTTTGCAACTGCCTGGCAACCGTTCACTCCACAGGGAGTGGCCGCGTTTGCACTGGCGCCGCTGCGACGGTTGCTGTTGATCCAATTCATCGTGGCCTTGTGGGTGGCCGCCGGGGTGACCTGGTTCTGCTATGACCGTTACGTGCCGGTGATTTCCGGGGCGATTAGCCAGCTGCCGGCGACCAGCCAAATCCGCCACCGGCAGTTGGAATGGCACGGGCCGGCTCCGGTCATCCTCCATGAAAACGGATTTCTGGCCGTGAGCGTCAGCACGCACCCCCCCGCGTCCCTGCGTTCCGTCGCCGACATTCAGTGCGATCTGGGCCGGAACCGGCTGACGGTTTTTTCCCTGTTGGGCTATGCGGAATGGCCTTACCCCTCCGGATGGATCATTTCCCTTGGCCGCGAGGAATTGGAACCGCTCTGGGGCGCCTGGCGGCCCGGCGTGTTGACGGGCGTGTTTGTTGCGACGGCCGGTGGGTTGATGCTGGCGTGGGGCGGTTTGGCGACGCTGTACGCGGGGCCGGCCTGGTGGCTGGCGCTGTATTTGAACCGGCGGCTGACCTGGCGGGGCAGCTGGAAACTGAGCGGAGCGGCGCTGCTGCCTGGCGCGCTGTTGATGCTGCTGGCCATTTCTTTCTACGATCTGGGCGTCATGAATTTAATCGGCTTGCTCTCCGTCCTCGGAATGCACTTCTTCGTCGGTTGGGTCGGCCTCCTGCTCGGGCTGTTCGCCACCAGCATGGCGCAGCCCGTCGCCGCGCGTAATCCCTTCGCGCACCCGCGCAAACGTTGAGGAAGGTCACCCGGACGATTGCGCGCTTCCGGCGCATCCGATAAATTGGTCCCGCCATGTCACCGGCCAACATCATCCGGATCTTTCTGCTGGGCTGCTGCCTTGGGCTGGTGGGAAGCGGCTGCGACCCCGGACGCACCGATCAGGTGGACGAGGAAAAGGAGCCGCAATTCCTGATCGGCCGCAACCTGGTCAACGCCATGAACTACAGCGCCGCCATCAAGGCGTTCAAGCGCGCCCTGGAGATGAACCCGCGCTCGGCGGCGGCCAATCTGGAGCTGGGCTGGCTGTACGCCGAAAAACAGGTGGACGAAGCCGCGGCCATCCATTACTACCAGGAATATCTCCGGCTGCGCCCCCATGCGGACAATGGCGAGATGATTCGCCAGCACATCCTCCGGCTCCGGCAGGAACTGGCGCGCACGGTCATGCCCATCCCCCCCAGCGCGGCTTTGCAGAACCAACTCGAGCAACTGGCGGCGGAAAACCGGCGTTTACAGGGTGAGGTGGATCAATTGCGCCAGGCCCTGGCGCAAGCGCGCCAGAGCTCGGCCTCCGCAAATCCGGCGCGCGAAGTCGGCGCCGCGCTGAGCACGCCCCTTCGACCGCCCACTCCTGCACCACAACCCGCCAGCACCAGATCTCATCGCGTCAGGGCCGGGGAGACGTTCACCTCCATCGCACAGCAATACAACATTCCCGTGGAAACCCTGATGCGGGCCAACTCCGGTCTGGACCCCCGCCGGATCCAGGTGGGACAGACGATTGCCCTGCCGCAGCGTTGACGGCGCGAGTTTCAGCCAGGGCCCCGGGAAATTTTTGAGCAAAAACCGGCGGGCCGGCATCGAAGGAACGAATTCGAGGAGATTGCGGCCGAGGCTGGCCATTTCTGACGAAGCCCACTGGTCTGGGCGGGCCGGCTTGAATGCAAAAAGACGGAACATTTGTTTGACAGGTTACGTCGGATTCAAGTAAAACACGAACAAACGTCGTTTTGGGTTGAACTACTAAACTAATTCTATGAGAAAAATCGCTACCTCAGTCGGATTGCTGGCCATGGGTGCCTCGGTGCTGCACGCGGCTGAATCATCAACGCTGAATCAGTTGCAGAAGAACAAACCGTGGAGCATTCAGGCCACCTTAAACGGCTTCTACGACGACAACGTGAACACCGCGCCGGATGCTTGGGCGGTGGAATCCGCAGGTTTCGATGTGACCCCCTCGCTCAAATTCGGTTTGCCGGGGGAACAAACCTCCTTCAATGTGGGCTATGATTTCACGGCGCGTTTTTACGACAAACGCATCCCGGGGCGCGACGGCCACCACAGCTACACCCACACTTTCGACCTGGACCTGGCCCACACCTTCAGCCCGCGGGCAAACCTGTCCCTGAGCGATTCGTTCGTGATTGGACAAGAGCCGGACCTGTTGTTTGATCCGGCGGCGATCCAGCGAGTTCCCGGCGACAACCTCCGTAATTTTGCCCGGGCCGAGTTCAACATCGAGGCCACGGACCTGCTGAGTTTCAGTCTGGGTTACAACAACAACTACTACGATTACCATGATGAGCTGCCGGGAGGGCTCTTTTTAGGACGGGCCAGTTATTCGGGACTCTACGACCGGACCGAGCACCTGGTGCGGGTGGACAGCAACTGGAAGCTGAGCCCCTCCACGATTGGAATCCTCGGTTACAATTATTCCCAAACCGTGTACAACGGCGACGAGGTGATTGCTCCCGGCGTGCGGAGCGCAGACCGCAACAATCGTGGACACACCGTTTACGTTGGCGCGCGCCACATCTTCAGCCCCACGCTGTCCGCCGCGCTCAACGTCGGCGCGCAGTACTACTCGTACTACAATTATACCGGCACGGACGATGACACCCAGTGGAGCCCGTTCGTTCAAGGCAGCCTGACCTACGCGCTCCAGCAGCGCACCACAGTGGATGCCGGCATCCGCTACAGCCGGGAGTCCGCCAACGAAGTGGGCAGCACGGTGGTTTCCTACGTCAAAGACATGGAATACGTGACCGTCTATGGCGCGCTCAAGCACGAGATCATTTCCAAGTTGATCGGCACGGTGAGTGCCAGCGCCGCTCATGCCGAATACAACGGAGGGGGGGCGGGCCTGGACGGGGAAACCTTCATGCTGTATCGCATCGGACTGGACTTGGCTTACAACTTCAACCAGTATGTTTCCGCCCATACCGGGTATAATTTTGACCGGTGGGATTCGACCGTGCGCATGTCACCCGATTTTTATCGGAATCGTGTGTATGCGGGCGTAACGGTCGGTTTCTGATCGCGGCTTATTTCGGTTGGGGGCTGGGTCGTACTACTAGCCCCTATTTTTTTTAACTATGGATCCGCTCAAGCAACAAACACAGCCAGAGGCCCGGTTACATTTTTTGGACTACTGGCGGATCATTCGCATCCGCAAAACCGTCATCATCGCGGTCTTCCTCCTGGTCGTCATCACCGCCACCCTGGTCACTTTCATCCTGCCCGAACTTTTTGCCAGCACCGCGTCCATGCGCGTCGAGCGGGACAAGTCGGACATTGACGAACTCAGCGGCATGAGCAGCCGGCTCATCAGCGCCTACGACCCGTACTTCATCCAAACGGAGTTCGAAACGATCCAATCGGAGAGCATTCTCACCAATGTGATCAACAACCTGGATCTCACACGGGTCTGGGGAAACAAATACTTTGAGGGCCAGCCTCTGAAGATGAACGAGGCGCTGGAGATGTTGCGGGCGCGGATGGACGTTCGGCCGCGGCGCAACACCAGCATCATTGACATCAAGGTCTTCAGCGACAACGCCAAGGATGCCGCGGATCTGGCCAACGCCATTGCCGAGGCCTACAAGCGCTGGCGTCTGTCCAAAAACCAGGAAGCCGTGATGGGAGGTATCGAAGAGCTGGGTCGCCAGTTGAAGTTGCAGGACGAACGGATCGCCGAAATCAAGGCGCGGCTGGACAAATTGCGCAACGACGCGCAAATCTCCGATATCGACCCAACCAGTCTGGCCCCCGTGATGCAGACGGAAACCGAGGAATACAAACGCAATCTCATCAGCCGGTTTGAAGCTGAAAACGACTACAAGGAGAAGAAGGTCCAGTACGACAAGCTGAGCGCCCTTTCTCCCAAGGAATTGCGCGACGTTTTGCCCCGCGTGGAACCGGACCCGGTTTTGACCGATTTGCTGCAGCAGCTCAACATGGCCGATCAGCAGGCCACCACTCTCGCCGTGGAACTTGGGCCGGAGCATCCCGACATGAAGCGCGTGCAGGATCTGCAACTGGAGCTGGAAAACAAAATCAACGACCAGGTTCGCGGCATCATGAAGGCCATGGAAACGAAACTCACCGTGGCCAAGGCACGTCTGGACAGCTTCAACGATGCGGTGGAATCGGCGCGCAAACTCGACCAGGAACAACTGACCAAGAGCCGGCCCTACTTCGATTTGAAACGCATCCTGATGAACGAGGAGGACCTGCGCACGCTGCTGGCGCGGAAAATCAATGTCGAGGAGATTGATCTGAGCCTGCCCAAAAAATTCCAGGTGGACATCATCGAATACGCCACGCCGGGCAAGAAACCGGTGCGTCCCAACAAGACCTTGAACATCATCCTCGGCGTGGTTATCGGCCTGGTGGTCGGCGTCGGCCTGGCCTTCTTCATCGAGTACCTGGACACCAGCGTCAAGACCATTGACGACGTCGAGCGTCTCCTGCAGTCGCCGGTGCTGGGGGTCATCCCCCAAAATGTCGGGTACCTGATCGAGGAGGGCGCGGAAAGTCCGCACGCCGAGGCGTACCGCGTGTTGCGCACCAACTTATTGTTCGCGCGCAAGGACGAAAAATTGAACAGCATTGCCGTGGTGAGCGCAGGGGCGGGCGAAGGTAAATCCACCACGGTGCTCAACCTGGCCACCGTCTTCGCCCAAAGCGGGCAGCGGGTGATCATCGTGGACTCCGATCTGCGGCGCCCCACCCTGCACAAAATTCTCCGGGTGACCAACAACCTCGGTCTGACCAATTACCTCTTGAAGCAAAACAGCCTGACCGACGTCATCCAGACCACCTCATTGGACAAGCTCGACTTTCTGGCCAGCGGCAAACTGCCCAGCAGCTCCCTGGGAATCCTGAGCTCCAACCAGATGAAGGACCTGATCAACGAGCTCAAACAACGTTACGATTTCGTCTTTTTTGACTCCCCACCCATCATGGGGGTCAGCGACGCTTCCATTCTGGCCAGCGAAGTGGACATCACCATCCAGGTCATCCAATATCGTCGCTACCCGCAACCGATGAACATTCGCGCCAAACAACTCATCGAGAAAGTGGGCGGCAATCTGGTTGGCATCGTGTTGAACAACATCAACATGTCGCAGGACGAGAGTTACTATTATTACAGCGGCTATTACCACGATTACTACGCCAAGAGCGAAGAAGCCGAGCCGGTGGCGGAAGCGGCGGCGCCCGGAGACAAAGATTCGGGCGAAATCAAACAAAAATACTGATCCGCCTGTCTCACTTTAAGCTCATGAAGAAATTTATCTGGCAGCAAACCACCGTTGCGAAACGGCTGGCGGGCGTGTGGCTCCTGGTTGGTCTGGTTTCGACCGGATGCCAGACCTCGCGGGAACCCATCCCCTTCACCGACGTCCCCGATGACACACCGTACGCCACCCCTTCCAAGTCTGCGGCTCCGGGCAATGAAACCGCGGCGGGAGAGGCAGCGCGGCTCGCCGTCGGCGACCTGGTAAAAGTCACGTTCTCGGGCATCCAGACCCCGCCCCTCCCGCACGAGGAACAAGTCAAAGAAGACGGCAACATCACCCTGCCGATGATCGGCCCGGTCAAGGCCGAAGGGAAGACCCTCGGCGAGCTGCAAAAGGCGATCTACAGCAAATACGTCCCCCTGTTCTACAAGCAACTGACCGTGACGACCTCCTCGGAACGGCGCATCTTTTACGTGCAGGGCCAGGTGCGCAATCCGGGCCGGCAGGAATATCTGGGCCAGACCACCGTGCTCAAAGCCATCGCCGGAGCGCAGGACTTCACCGATTTTGCAGACCGCAAACGCGTCGTGCTCACCCGCGCCGACGGAAGCCGGACGATTGTGGATTGTAAAAAGGCCGCTGAAGACTCCACCTACGATTTGCCGGTCTATCCAGGCGACAAAATTGAAGTGCCCATGCGCGGGCCCGGTGGCATCTTCGGCCTGTAAATGATCCAGTTGCAGATTCTCTCCGGCTCACGCGCCGGTTCACTCTGGGAAACGCGCCGTTTCCCGGCCCACGTCGGGCGCGCTCCCCAAGCCGATTTACGCTTGGAGGACGATGGCGTCTGGGACCAACACTTTGAGTTGAACCTGGACACCAAAGCGGGCGTCACCCTCCGGGTGCAACCGGGCGCCTTGGTGACCATCAACCAGACTCCCACCGAAGGTGCGCGACTCCGCAACGGAGACATCCTTACCGCGGGCGCGGCACGGATTGCGTTTCGCCTCAGCCCCACGCGCCAGCGTCACCTGCGCTGGCGCGAATGGTTTGTCTGGAGTTTGCTGGCCCTCGTCACCGGGGGGGAGGGTTTCCTGATTATCGGTTGGCTGCTGTAGCGACGGGAAGGCGGCCTGAGTCTCCCGGGCGGCTGGGGAGCCCACATCCGGCACCTCCCGCTTCAGTGTCGGAAATGGCGGATGCCCGTAAATGCCATGGCCAAATTCCGCTCGTCCGCCGCGGCAATCACCTCGGCATCCCGCACGGAGCCGCCCGGCTGAATGGCCGCCGTTGCCCCGGCCTCCGCGGCGGCCATCAATCCATCCGCAAACGGAAAGAACGCATCACTGCAGACCACGCTGCCGGCCAGCGGTAATTTGGCCTCCCCGGCCTTCCACACGGCAATCCGGCTCGCATCCACCCGGCTCATCTGGCCGGCCCCAATTCCCAGGGTCCGCTCGGCCGTGCAGTAAAGAATCGCATTGGATTTCAGGTGCTTCACAATGCGCCACCCAAACAACATCGCGCCCAGTTCAGCCTCGGTCGGCGCTCTTTTGGTGACGATCCGGAGTTCGGCCGCCGTCGTCACCTTCAGGTCGCGTTGTTGCATCAGGAAGGAATCCGCTCCCACGCTGCGCACGTCCCACGGGGTCGCGCCGCCGCCTGGCTTCAACATTTTAAGCACGCGCAGATTCTTCTTCTTCTGTAAAATTGCCAGCGCTTCCACCGTGAAGTCGGGGGCGATGATGACTTCGCTGAAAATTTCCGCGATGGCTACGGCGCAGTCCGCGTCCAGCCGGCGATTGACGGCAATGATGCCACCGAACGGGGCTTGCTGATCTGTCGCAAACGCCTTTTCCCAGGCCTCGCGCAACGTCCGGCCCTGGCCCACCCCGCAAGGATTGGTGTGCTTCAGGATGGCCAGCGTCGGCTCCGCCTTGTCGAATTCGCCAATCAACGCCGCCGCCGCCGTCAGATCAAGGATGTTGTTGTAGGACAATTCCTTGCCGTGCAGTTGTTGGAAATATTCACCAAATTTGCCGTATAATGCCGCCGCCTGGTGCGGATTCTCTCCGTAACGCAACGCCTGCACCAGGGGCGCGGACAACACCAGTGCGGGCGGCAAGGACGCGGCCGGGCCGCCGCCGAACGTCTGCGCCAGGTAGGCGGCAATCGCCGCATCGTACGCCCCTGTGCGCGCAAAAACCTTGGCGGCCAGCCGGCGACGCAATTCCAGTGTGGTTTGGCCGGTGGCCCTGATCTGCTCCGCCACTGCGGCGTAATCCGCGGGGTCCACCACCACGGTCACACTCTCATGATTCTTGGCGGCGCTGCGGAGCATGGACGGACCACCAATGTCAATGTTCTCAACCGCCTCCGCCAGGCTGACGTCAGGTCTGGCGACGGTGGACTCGAATGGGTAAAGATTCACCACCACGAGATCAATCGGCGCGATGCCATGTTGCCGCACGGCCGCCTCGTGTTCCGCCTTGCCGCGAATGTAGAGCAGTCCGCCATGCACCTTGGGATGCAGGGTTTTGACGCGACCATCCAACATTTCCGGGAAGCCGGTATGCGCGCTGATGTCTTTGACGGGAAGGCCCGCTTCGCGCAGGACGCCGGCGGTGCCACCGGTGGAAATCAATTCCACCCCGGCTGCCGCCAAGGTTTGCGCCAGTGGCACGAGTCCGGTTTTATCGGAGACCGAGAGTAACGCGCGCGAGATTTTGCTCATTTGCATATTGTCCTGTCTGGCGGGAGCGGACCAGCCCGGAACCTGGAGGAAATTTCCCGGGATCGGCCGTGCTGATCGTGGTACATGAATGTTAGCCGGGTGCCGGGCCGGGAAATGGTGGTAGGAACAGGATTCGAACCTGTGTAGGCGTTAGCCAGCAGATTTACAGTCTGCCCTCGTTGACCACTTGAGTATCCTACCCACCGGCCCGCAACTGCGGACGGGGATTAAGCCACAGGCCGGGCACGGTGTCAATTCAGCCATTAATTCGCCCGGGCAGAGGCAATCCGGCGGGGGATGCCCGGCGGCGCTCAACACCGGGAATTACCGCCGCCGGCGCCGGCGCTTCGCCGCGCTGAAGCCGGAACCATTTTTCCTGAAAACCGATATTCTGGTTCGGATTCCCCGCGATTCGTGCTAGAACTGGCTCATGCCGAAATTACCGCAAACTCAAATGACACGCCGGAAATGGATGGGCCGCAGCGCCGGGACGCTGCTGGCGCTGGGGCTCTGGCCCGGTTGTGCGCGCTGGTCGGGGAAACGCAGTGCCGGCCCTTTCAGTTTCGCCGTCATCAACGATGCACATTTTCAAAGCCCGAAATGTCCCGCCTGGTTTGAGCGGGTCTTCGCCCACATTCGCGCCCGGGAGCCGCGTCCGGAATTTTGCCTGCTGGTTGGCGACCTGACCGAACACGGCACCCGCGCCGAGCTTGGACAAATGCGTGAAATCCTCAACGCTTCACGCCTCCCGTACCACGCCGTTCCGGGCAACCACGACTACCTTTCCAAAACCAACCGCGCCACCTGGGAGGAGGCGTTTCCATCCAGCTTGAACTACCATTTCGAGCATCGCGGCTGGCAGTGCATCGGGCTGGATTCCTGCGACGGCCGGGATTACAAGGACACGCAGATTCAACCGGCGACTTTCGCGTGGCTGGAGGCCAACCTGCCGCGGCTCGACCCCGCCAAACCCACGCTCGTTTTCACGCATTTTCCCTTGGGGATTCTCGTGCCGATGCGCCCGTCGAACGCCGATGCCCTGCTGGAACGTTTCCGCGAGTTTAATCTGGTCGGCGTTTTCAACGGCCACTTCCACGGCTACACCACGCGTCGCATGGGCCGCATCGAACTCACCACCAATCGTTGCTGCGCCATCAGCCGCAACAATCACGATGGCACACCCGAGAAGGGCTACTTTCTGTGCCTCGCCCGGGACGGTGCGGTGCAGCGCGAATTTGTGGAAGTCAAACCCGTTTGAACGGCCGTCCCCCCGGCGGCGACCTCCAGCACGGCCGCTTGCCGGAGGCGGAACGATCCGCCACCGCGCAGCCTGAACAACCGGCGGCTATTCCCGGCCCGCGGCGGTGATGAATGGCTGCAACTCGCGCATCAATTTGGCGAACCCCTCCAACGTGAGCTGCTGCGCGCTGTCACTCCACGCCTCCGCCGGATTCGGATGCACCTCGATCAACAGCGCATCCGCGCCCATCGCCACGGCGCCCTTGCACAGGGCCGCCACCAGATCCGCGCGACCCGCGCCCTGACTGGGATCCACCACCACCGGACAATGCGATTCGTGCTTCACGATGGGCACGGCCGCCAGATCCAGGGTGTTGCGAGTGTAGGTTTCAAAGGTGCGGATGCCGCGCTCGCAAAACATCAGGTTCGGATTCTCGTTGGCGAGCACGTATTCGCCGGCCAGCAGCCATTCCTCGATCTTCATGGAGAGGCCGCGTTTAAGCAGCACGGGCTTTCCGGTGCGCGCGGCGGCGATCAGCAATTGAAAGTTTTGCGCGTTGCGTGCGCCGATCTGCAGGATGTCCGCATATTCGGCCACCAGATCGGCATGATTTTCGGACAACAACTCGGTAATGATGGGCAACCCGGTCTCCTTGCGCGCCTTGGCCAGCAGTTTCAATCCCTTCTCGCCCAGCCCCTGGAATTCATACGGCGAGGTGCGCGGTTTGAAGGCGCCGCCGCGCAGAATCGTCGCCCCGGCCGCTTTCACGGCCTGCGCGGTCTGCAGCAATTGAGACTCATTTTCCACCGAGCAGGGCCCGGCCATGACCTGGAATTTGCCGCCACCAATGAGCTGGTCACGCACGCGGATGGTGAACGCCCCGGGATGTGCCTCGCGGCTCACCAACTTGTAGCGCTTCTGGATCGGCATCACGCTTTCCACCGCTTCGGGAAACTGCGCGCTCAGGACGTTGAGATTGGCGTTGGCCAGTTCGTCACCGATCGCGCCAATGACAGTGCGCGCCACGCCGCGCATGACATGGGGGCGGTAGCCGAGTTTGCGGATTTCCTGCAGGACGGCTGTTTCGCTCCGCTTGGAAATGCCGGGTTTAAGGACAATGATCATAATTCTGCCTCGGGTTGAACCGCCGTTTGACGCCACAAAAAACCGCAGGTGGCGTGGCGACCTGCGGCGATGGATTGGTTACGGTGGGTTATCGCAGCAAGCCGGCCCCGGGCCCAAAATAAAAGGGAAATCCGAATGCCCCCGGACGGGCCGTATTCACCGCTGGCTTGCTGCTCTTCAAATTCACGCGCCAACCGTAACAGCCCGCCTGCCAACGTCAAGTCCCCTTGTCAACGCGACTTCTGTCCCTCGGGGTGGTGAACACGAAGGAACGAGGGCGGGTCAAAACCATCGCTGGCACCGAAACCGTTCAGCTCCACCGTGCCTGCCGGGTCAACGCAACCAATTTCCAGAGCTCTGTCAGAAGCAGCATCTCCCGTCGTGACGGCGGACGCGGCGACGCCGCACCGGCCGCTCACAGCCGGCTGAAGGCCGCGTCGAACACCTCGACAATAAAATCCGCATCGGCTGCATTGATGCACATGGGAGGGGCAAGACGGATGGTTTGCCCCCACAATCCGCCCTTGCCCAGCAGCAGCCCCATCTCCCGGGCGGCTTCGTGGACGGCGGTGCATTCCGCCTGTCCCGGCGCTTTGGTCCTGCGGTCTTTCACGATTTCCACCCCGAGCAACAAACCCCGGCCGCGGACGTCGCCGATCTCCGGGTGTTTCGACTGAAGTTTTTCGAGTCCGGCCTTGATCCGCCGTCCCATTTGCAGCGAATTGGCCTGCAATTTTTCGCGTTCGATCACCTCCAGCACGGCGCTGCCGATGGCCATGGCCACAGGATTCCCGCCGAAGGTGTTGAAGTGAATTTTCCCGGTCAAGGCGGCGGCGATCTGCGGCGTCGTCACCACCGCGGCCAGCGGATAGCCGTTGCCGATCCCTTTGGCCATGGTCACGATGTCCGGAACAACGCCCTGCGTTTCAAACCCCCAAAAGTCCGTGCCGAGACGTCCAAAGCCCGTCTGCACCTCGTCGGCAATGCACACGCCGCCGGCCGCGCGGACGTGTGCGTAAACGTGCTGGAGATAATGGGGCGGAAACTCAACAAAGCCGCCAACGCCCTGGATGGATTCGGCAATGAACGCCGCCACCCGGCCCGGAGTGGCGTAATCAATCAGCGATTTCACGTCGTCGGCATATTTCCGTCCGGCCTCCGCGTCATCATAACCATACGGCCCGCGGTAGGGATACGGGGCGATGGCGTGATGCACTCCGAAGCTGTGTGGCACGTTAAATTTCCACGAGCTGTGCGCGGTCACGGTCATGCCGGAGGCATTGCCGCCATGATAGGCGTTGCGCAGGGCGATGACGTCGTAATTGCCCGTATACACGCGCGCCATCAGCAGGGCCAGATCCGTGGCTTCCGATCCGGAGTTGACGAAGTAACACACCTTGAGCTCCCCCGGGAGTCTGGCGGCCAGTTGTCCCGCAAACGCGCCAAGGTTGGGATGCAGATAAATGGTGGTGGCATGCTGCAGGACTTCACTCTGGCGATGGCCCGCCGCCATCACGTGGGGATGACAATGCCCGACACTGACCGTCACAATGCCGCCCAGACCGTCGAGGTAGCGCCGGCCCTGTTCGTCCCAGACGTATTGCATCTGCCCTTCCACCAGCAGGAGGGGCTCCCGGTAATAATGAAAGATGCTCGGATGAACATGCTGCCGGCGTTGGGCGAGCACGGCGGCCCGCGCCGGGCCGGTGTAGGCGCGGGGCCGCAGGGAGGTGGCGGGAAGTGTTGGCGTGGTCATAGGAAACCAATGGGCGCTCCGATATCGCGCCGTCCCAGAATGCGCTGCCGGGCCAGGAGGTTCAACGACAAAACGCGCGGGGGTTGGATTTAGAATAATTCTAATTATTGACTCGCGCCCGGCAGCCCCTACACTGTGCTGCCGTGGCGGGCAGGATGAAACACCCGGTGAACCAACAAGATTTGAGCGCGCGTCTGGCGACCAGCGGCTTCCGCTTCACGCCTCAGCGCCGTTGCGTCTATGACGTCTTGCTGGCCAGGCGCGATCATCCCACGGCGGAGGAGATTTACAGCCGCGCCAAAAAAGCCATGCCGGAAATCTCCCACGCCACAGTTTACAACTGCCTGGACGCCCTGGTCTCCTGCCGGCTCGTGCGCCAGGTGCAGCTGGAACGTGGGGCCGCCCGGTTCTGCCCCAACATGGAGGAGCATTGCCACTATTACTGCGACAAATGCGGGGCGGTGTTCGACGTCGCCCTGACCGAAGGGGCCACGAGTGTGCCGCGCCCCAAAGGATTTAAAGTGAATTACTACGAAATTGCCGTGCACGGACTTTGCACGGATTGCGCCCGGAACAAATCATTTGCATGAGCACCGCCACGGAAACCATCGAGGGCCTGGTCAAACAGGAATATAAATACGGCTTTTATACCGAGGTCGAAACGGATTCCGCCCCCCCCGGCCTGAGTGAGGAGATCATCCGTTTCATCTCGGCGAAGAAAAACGAGCCGGCCTGGATGACGGAGTGGCGGCTCAAAGCTTATCGGCACTGGCTGACCATGACCGAGCCCACCTGGCAATTCGTGAAGTTTCCCACCCCGGATTTTCAAGACATCACCTACTATTCGGCCCCCAAACAGAAAAAGGATGCGCCCAAGAGTCTCGACGAGGTGGACCCCAAGCTTCTGGAAACCTACGAGAAGCTGGGCATCCCGCTGCGCGAGCGGGAGCGGCTGGCTGGCGTGGCCGTGGATGCCGTCTTCGACAGCGTCAGCGTCGGCACGACCTACCAGAAGCAGCTCGCGGAGAAGGGCATCCTCTTCTGCTCCATGAGCGAGGCGATTCAAAAACACCCCGCGCTGGTCCAGCAATACCTCGGCTCGGTGGTGCCCTACACGGACAACTTCTACGCCTCGTTGAATTCCGCGGTCTTCACCGACGGATCCTTCTGCTACATCCCGAAGGGCGTGCGATGTCCCATGGAGCTGTCCACCTACTTTCGCATCAACGCCGCCAAATCCGGCCAGTTCGAGCGCACGCTGATCATTGCCGACGACGGCGGGCAGGTCAGCTACCTGGAGGGGTGTACGGCGCCCATGCGCGATGAAAACCAGTTGCACGCGGCGGTCGTGGAACTGGTGGCGCTGGACAATGCGCAAATCAAATACAGCACGGTGCAGAACTGGTATCCGGGCGACGAGCACGGGGTGGGCGGCATTTACAACTTCGTGACCAAGCGCGGCTTGTGCAAGGGCAGGAACTCACGCATCACCTGGACGCAGGTGGAAACCGGCTCGGCAATCACGTGGAAATATCCCAGTTGCGTGCTCCTTGGGGAAAACTCGAAGGGCGAGTTTTATTCGGTGGCGGTCACCAACAACTGTCAACAGGCCGACACCGGGACGAAGATGATCCACATTGGCAAGAACACGCGCAGCACCATTGTCTCCAAGGGCATCTCGGCCGGGCGCAGCCAGAACAGTTACCGCGGCCTGGTGAAAATCCAGAAGAGCGCGGCCCATGCCCGGAATTTCTCGCAATGCGATTCCATGCTGATCGGCTCCAAATGCGGGGCGCACACGTTTCCGTACATTGAGGTGAAGAACGCCACGGCTTCGGTCGAGCATGAGGCGACCACGTCGAAGATTGGCGAGGACCAGATTTTCTATTGCAACCAGCGCGGTATTCAAACGCAGGATGCCGTCAACATGATTGTGAACGGATTTTGCAAGGAGGTATTCAAGGAGCTGCCGATGGAGTTTGCCGTGGAGGCGCAAAAACTTCTCGGCGTGAGTCTGGAGGGGAGTGTCGGCTGATCTCCTGACTTGTCGTGCCGCCCTTGCCGGAACGCGTGCGGCGGAGCCGCAACAAACATTTTATCCATGACCATGCAACCTATTCTCGAAATCAACAACCTCCACGCCGGAGTGGAGAACAAACAGATTCTCAAGGGCTTCAGCCTGACCGTTTACCCCGGTGAAGTGCATGCCTTGATGGGCCTGAATGGCAGTGGCAAGAGCACGCTGGCGGCCATTCTGGCCGGCCGCGAGGGCTATGCCGTGACTGAAGGCACCGTGAAATACCGGGGCCAGGACTTGCTGGCACTGGACCCGGAAGAACGCGCGCGGGCCGGGCTCTTCCTGGCCTTCCAGTACCCGGTTGAAATCCCCGGCGTGAACAGCACCTACTTCCTCCGCGCCGCATACAACGAAATCCGCAAGGCCAGGGGTTTGCCGGAAGTGGACGCCATGGATTTTCTGGCCCTGGTGAAAACCAAGATGAAGCTCCTCGAACTCAAGGAGGATTTGTTGAAGCGCTCGGTCAACGAGGGCTTTTCCGGCGGCGAGAAGAAGCGCGCCGAAATCTTTCAAATGGCGGTGCTCGAACCCAAACTGGCCATTCTGGATGAAACCGATTCCGGGCTGGATATTGACGCCCTGAAGGTGGTCGCCGGCGGTGTCAACAAGCTCAAACGGCCCGACGCGGCACAGTTGATCATCACGCACTACCAGCGCCTGCTGAATTACATCATTCCCGATCAGGTCCACATCATGGCGGATGGCTGCATTGTCCGGTCCGGCGGAAAGGATCTCGCCCTGGAGCTGGAATCCAAGGGCTATGAAGCCATCGTCAGGAACCAACTGGTTGCCGCCTGAATGGCCGGGGGGGGCGGACGTGACGGTCTGCCGGCCTCCGGCTTTTCCTTTCCCAAGCTTGCTGGCCGCCGCCAGCCGGGTTTAGCCTGACCGGGTGCGTCTGCTGGATCGCTACCTTCTGCGGGAGCTGTTGTCACCCCTGGCGTATTGCCTGGGTGGCTTCTTCATCTTCTGGACGTCATCGGATCTCTTCGAACGCATTGACAGGTTCAAGGAAGCGCACGTCGGCGTGCCAGACGTGGTCCGTTACTACGTGATCCGGGCGCCGGAGTTTCTGGATGTCGTACTCCCCGTCGCCCTGTTGCTCGCGCTGCTCTACGCCCTGACGCAACACGCGCGCAACAACGAAATCACCGCCATGCGCGCCGCCGGGATCAGCTTGTGGCGCCTGGCGGCGCCGTACCTGCTGATCGGCCTGCTCGCCAGCATCGGGTTGTTTGTGGTGAATGAAAAATTCGCGCCCGATGCGGAGGAGCGGGCGGACGCGCTCATCAGCCGCACCGGCCGGCGGCCGGATGGTCGATCCCCCGCCCCCCAGGCGGTGATCAGAAACCTGGGCTTCATGAACGCGCGCGACGGCCATAATTGGGCGATCAAGGAATTCAATGCGGAAACGCTGACCATGCTCAATCCCCTTATCGTCAGCCCGGGCACCAATGGAGCACCGACCTGGTTCTATGCCAGTTCCGCAGTTTACAGCAATGGCGTATGGGTTTTTTTCAACGCGCGCGAGTATCGCAGCGATCCCGCCGCCGAGGCGAGTCCGGTGCCCACGTTGCAGTTCCCGGTCCTGGCCCGCCCCGATCTCAAGGAGACCCCGGAGGAAATCCGGAGTGAGGTGTTGATCAACCAGCGCGCCGGAGCGCGGCGCCGCCACCACGCCGAACTTCCCTTGAGCGACATCCGCAGCTATCTGGCGCTGCATCCGGACCTCACCCCCGCCACCCGGAGCTGGCTCTACACCCGTTTGCACAGCCGGATCGCGAGTCCGTGGAAGTGCTTTGTCGTGGTGTTGATTGCGCTGCCGTTTGGCGCAAGTTCAGGGCGACGCAACATCTTTGCCGGAGTCGCCGGAAGCATCGGCATTTGTCTGGCCTACTTCACCGTGATGGAGATCAGCCAGGCGGCCGGCACGGCCGGACATCTGCCCGCCTGGATCGCCGGATGGCTGCCGAACCTCAGTTTTGCCCTGATCGCGCTGTGGCTCATCCACCGGGTGCGTTGACGGCGAAAGGAATTTCCGGCGCCGCGCCGGGGCCGGCGGAAGACGGGTGATTTTGTCAGTTGCAATTTGCGCTGCGCTTAAGAAAACTTCGCCATGCGAAACAGATTTTTCTTTTCTATGCTTCTGGCCGGAATTGGCATGACTTTTTCCCACCCCCACCTGCACGCCGATGAGCTGCCAGGTTACACCGACACGCCCATCATCCCCGGTCAACCATGGCACGTCCACGACGCGCACCGGCCGCGCCCGCGCGTGGTCACACCCGCCGCCAGCTTCAGCCTGAACGCCGGCGCACCTTCGGACGCCGTGGTGCTGTTCGACGGCAAGGACCTGTCCCAGTGGCAAGGTGAAAACGGCGGACCCGCCGGCTGGAAAATCAAGGATGGCTACATGGAAGTGACCCCGGCGGCCGGCTCCATCCGCACCAAGCAGGAATTTGAAGACTTTCAACTGCACCTGGAATTCGCCGCGCCCGAGGTGGTCAAGGGCAACAGCCAGGGTCGCGGCAACAGCGGCATTTTTTTACTGGGGCAGTACGAGGCGCAGGTGCTGGACAGCTACGAAAACCCCACTTACGCGGACGGGCAGTTGGGCGGAATGTACGGGCAATTCCCCCCGCTGGCCAATCCCAGCAAGAAGCCGGGCGAATGGCAGAGTTACGACATCATTTTTGAAGCCCCGCGGTGGAATGCGGCCGGGCAGCTGATTAAAAAAGCTACCGTCACCATCATCGTCAACGGGGTCGTACTGCAAAACCATCGCGAATATCTTGGTCCCACCAAGCACCGCGAACTGACCAGCTACCATGAAACCAGGTCCTCCCGCGGCCCCATCGGTTTGCAGGATCACGGCGACCTGGTCCGTTACCGTAACATTTGGATCCGGCCACTCGGAGAGATCGACCAGCCCTGAATCCGCCCAAGGCGCCATCCCGCCCCTTCGGAACGCGTTTCCGGAGGGGCGTTTTTTTGACCGGAACCCTCCCGGGTGGAGAACCGGGGACGACCTAATTGCGCCGGTTTGGCCACGCGGTAATTTGCCGTGACGATGAAACTTCGCGGCAGTTTGAGAGAGGAGATCTACCTGACCGGCTCCCTCACGAGGAGCACCCGTTTCGCGCTTCAGCGATTTTCGCGACGCCGTTTTCCGTGGGGGCAACCCTGAGAGTTTAAGCCGTCATCGGGGGCGCTGGCGGCTGCGGCTGGCCTGTTCGTGCCTTTTCTCTCCGGCATGGGCAGGCCAGTTCGTTTTGTCTGTTGCCCCGGATGATTAAGAAACCGCCCCCATCGCGGCGGGCGTCAACGCCGGCCATGGCCCCGCCTGATCAATAGGCCGCCTGGGCGCCTTTGATGTTTTTTTTGCCCATCCAGGGCATCAAACCGCGGAGTTTGGCGCCGACTTTCTCAATCGGATGTTTTTCACCCTTCTTGAGCAGGGCATTGTATTTCTTGTATCCGGTCTTGTATTCGCGCACCCAATTCCGGGCAAACTTGCCGGATTGAATGTCCCGCAACGCGGCCTGCATGCGTTTTTTCACGCTGGCATCAATAATCTTCGGACCCACGGTCACGTCGCCCCACTTCGCCGTTTCCGAAATGGAAAAGCGCATGCCGCTGATCCCGGATTCATTCATCAAATCCACGATCAACTTCAGCTCGTGCAAACATTCAAAGTAAGCCATCTCCGGGGCGTAACCCGCCTCCACCAGGGTTTCAAATCCGGCCTGCACCAACGCGCTGATGCCGCCGCACAGGACGGTTTGTTCGCCGAACAAATCCGTTTCCGTTTCCTCCTTGAAGTTGGTCTCCAGCACTCCCGCGCGGGTGCCGCCAATCCCCCGGGCCCAAGCCAGCGCGATCCGCTTCGCATCCCTGCCCGGGTTCTGATAGACGGCGATCAGACACGGCACACCCTTGCCTTCGACATACTGACGGCGCACCGTGTGCCCCGGGCCCTTCGGGGCCACCATGATCACGTTCACATTCTTCGGCGGCACGATGGTTTTGAAATGAATGGAAAAGCCGTGGCTAAACACGAGAGTTTTCCCCGCGGTCAAATTCGGCGCAATGTCCCGCGCGTAACAGGCCGGCTGCTTGGTGTCCGGCAGCGCAACCATGATGACATCTGCCTGCCGCACCGCTTCCGCGGTGCTGACCACTTTGAACCCTTTTTCCTTCGCGACTGGAATGGATTTGCTGCCGGCGTAAAGGCCGATGATGACCTTGCAGCCGCTGTCTTTCAGGTTCAGCGCATGCGCGTGGCCTTGCGAGCCAAACCCGAGCACGGCGAGCGTTTTGTTCTTTAATACGCTGAGATCAGCGTCCTTGTCCGTATAAACTTTGGCCATAAAATATTCGTCGTCGTTGAGATGAAACTGGCGGTCGCCGGGGGTTGACGCTCCGGAGCATCATGCCCGGGGCATGGCCGCCTTGCCGGTGCGGGTCAACGCCAGGATGCCGAATTGGTCCATCAGGCTGATGAATTTTTCGATCTTGTTTTCGTCACCGGTGATCTCAATGGTCAGGTTTTTTGACTGCACATCCACGATTTTGGCACGGAAGATGTCGGTGATTTGCATCACTTCCGCGCGGTGTTTGGAGTCCACCTTGACCTTCACCAGGACAAGCTCGCGATCCACATATTCCCCGTCATTGAAGTGCTGAACCTTGAGGACATCGGGCAGCTTGCTGAGCTGCTTGATGATCTGCTCCAGGGTGGCATCGTCCCCATGCGTCACGATGGTCATGCACGACGCGGTGGCATCGTGCGTCGGCGCAACATTGAGGGAATGAATGTTGTAGCCGCGTCCCGTGAACAGGCCCGCCACGCGGGTCAGCACGCCGAACTTGTTTTCTACCAGCACTGAGATGGTGTGTCGCATAAACCCCTGCTTGCAGGGAGGGGCAGCCTAACGGCTGCAACGTTCCAGGTCAATTTGCAAAGTTCAGAAGAACGGATTGGTGGCGAGCTCCTCCGCCACCGTAGTCAACGGGCCATGCCCCGGGCAAAGCAACGTCTCCGGGGGCAGTGACAGAATGTGCTCCTGGATTTTCGCGCGCGCCAGATCCCAGCCGTCGTTGCCGCGCCCCATCGACCCCGCGAAGATCGTATCGCCGACCACGGCAACACCGGGCGCGTTTCCCGCCCAACCCTGCACCAGATAAGTCACCCCATCCGCGGCGTGACCAGGGGTTTCGCGAAACGAGATTTCCAACGCCCCCAGCGTGAACTGGGCGCCGCCGGCCAGCCGCTGCGTCGCCGGCGCGTGGGCGGAGTTGCTGTGGACCTGAACCGCAGGCCAGGCGGCGCGCAATTCGCCCAGCGCCGCAACATGGTCCTCATGAGCATGGGTGATGAAAAGATGCGTCAGCGTTAACCGCTCACTTCGCACGGTGTGCAGCACCGTCTGCGCCTCGAACCCCGTGTCGAAAAGAGCCGCCGTGCGGGTGCGCGGATCCCACATCAAATAACAATTTACCGTCAGCCCGGCGCCGGTTGAAGTGAACCTCTGCAAATGCTGCCAGCGTTCGAGGTTTTGTGGTCGGGGCAGCCAGCCGTCGGCAATGGCTTCGAGTTTCCGCGCCTCCATTTGGATGAGCGACCCCAGCGCCGCGAAATTGGGACGCCGGGAAAACGTTCCGGTCTCTTCCAGGGTGGAGAGTTCAGCCTCCGTCAATCCCGCCGCCTGGGCGGCGGCCTGCCGCGAGACGTTGGCGAGCAACCGCCCCTTCCGCAGGATGTCGCCGAGATGATCTTCCAGATTCATGCTGGCGACGATACGCCCGGGCCGCGGATTTCCGCAAGCGGCAAAGCTCCTCAGCGTTGTTGCACCCGGTAGCCTCTGGCTTTCAGCAGGTCCACCACGCTGTTCGTGCCCACCAGATGTCCGGCACCGACCACCACCAGGGCGTTGGTTGTTCCGCGCAACAGCTTTTCGAGCTCTGGAATCCAGGCGCGATTACGGTCGGTCAGAAACCGGTCGCGCAACCGGGGATATGGGGCAAATGACTCGTGCAACAGCCGCTCCAGAGCCGCCAGGTCGCCAGTGCGCCAGGCGCCGGTCAACGTGTCAAAATCCGTTTTCAGGGTTTTCAGCTCCAGCAGGGTCTGCTGCAGAAATTGTGTCCCGTCCAGTTCGCCAAGGCCCGCCAGCAGCTGGATTTGCAATTCCGGCGTCTCCAGGGCAATGACCGGTTTGTAATCATGCCTGGCGCGGCGGCTGAAATACAAGTCCAACCCCTGTTCGGGATGATAGCCCAGCTGCATCAGCTCCATTTCCAGCATCGTAACGGCAACCATCCAGGGTTTGAACTTTTCGAAGGGCGCCGCGCTGCCCACGGCGGATTCGAGATGGGAAACGATCAACGCGTGCGTGGCGGCGGGCAGGTGGTTTTTCAGCGTGTCAGTGCCTGAATACATTCCTGCCTGCATCAGCTTCATCGTCATGGCCGGATCTTTCAGCGTCTCCAAGTCCGTTTCAAACCCCACGATGCCCGCTTGTGCGTAGGCCGCCTCAAGGGCGGGGGCCAGTGGATACAGGTCTGGCTTCATCACGTGCAGCGAACCGAGCAAATACACCGTGTTGCTCCCCTGCACCTCCCAGAGACAGTGCCGGGTGGGATGGGGCGACGGGGAAACACCATTGGTTGTCTGCGCAACCGTTTGCAGGGCGACCCAGAGGCCCAGGAGCAACGGGAGGATTCGCCGGCGCGGTTTCACGTGGGAAGCGTAATGCGATTCCGGCTTGTGGCCAGTGAAAACCGGCGGGCGGAACCAACAAAAAACCCGGCCAGTTCCCTGGCCGGGCTGAATGCAAGGGGCAGGCGGCTTAATAATCCATGCCGCCCATGCCGCCAGGACCGTGACCGCCAGGCGCGGCGGGTTTTTCCTTCTCCGGCACCTCGGTGATGAGGCATTCGGTGGTCAGGAGCAGCCCCGAAATGGAGGCCGCGTGTTGCAGCGCGCTGCGGGTGACCTTCTTCGGGTCCACCACCCCCGCCTTGACGAGGTCAGCATAATCGCCGGTGGCGACGTTGTAGCCTTCGTTGCCCTTGGCTTTCTTGACCTGCTCGACGATGACGCTGCCTTCTTCACCGGCGTTCGCCGCGAGCGCGCGCAGTGGCGCTTCCACGGCGCGCTTGATGATGCCAACGCCAATTTGTTCGTCCTCATTGGCGCTCTTGGTGGCGTCAATCGCGGCAATACACCGGATCAAGGCGACGCCGCCGCCCGCAACGATGCCTTCTTCCACCGCCGCCCGGGTGGCGTGCAGGGCGTCCTCTACGCGGGCCTTCTTCTCCTTCATTTCGGATTCCGTCGCGGCCCCGACATTGATGACCGCCACGCCGCCCGCCAGCTTGGCGAGGCGCTCCTGCAACTTCTCGCGATCGTAGTCACTCGTCGTTTCCTCGATCTGACGGCGGATCTGATTCACCCGACCCTGGATTTCGGAGGACTTGCCGGCCCCCTCGACAATGGTGGTGTTTTCCTTGTCCACCACGATGCTCTTGGCGCGGCCGAGGTCTTCCAGCGTGATGCTCTCCAGTTTGATGCCCAGGTCTTCACTGATGAACTTGCCACCGGTGAGGATGGCGATGTCTTCGCACATGGCCTTGCGGCGGTCACCGAAGCCCGGCGCCTTCACGGCGCAGACATTGATGGTGCCGCGCAGCTTGTTCACCACTAGGGTGGCAAGCGCTTCGCCCTCCACTTCCTCGGCGATGATCAACAGCGGTTTGCCAACCTTGGCGACCTTTTCCAGAATCGGGAGCAGGTCCTTGAGCGAGCTGATCTTCTTTTCGAAGTTCAGGATGTAGGCGTCATCCAGCTTGGCCTCCATCGCCTCGGCGTTGGTCACGAAGTAGGGTGACAGGTAGCCTTTATCGAACTGCATGCCCTCCACCACGTCGAGCGTGGTTTCAATGGACTTGGCTTCCTCCACGGTGATGGTGCCGTCCTTGCCGACCTTGTCCATGGCCTCGGCGATGATGTCACCGATGGTGGTGTCCCAGTTGGCGGAAACGGTTGCAACCTGCTTGATTTCCTCCTTGTCTTTAACCTTCTTGGAGATCTTGTCCAGGTGCGCCACGGCGGCGTCCACCGCCTTTTGAATGCCGCGATGAATCCCGATCGGGTTCGCGCCACTGGTGACGAACTTCAAGCCTTCACGATATATCGCCTCGGCCAGCACCGTGGCCGTGGTCGTGCCGTCGCCGGCGTTGTCGCTGGTCTTGCTGGCGACTTCGCGAACCATCTGTGCGCCCATGTTTTCGTACGGGTCCTCCAGCTCGATTTCCTTGGCGACCGTCACCCCGTCCTTGGTGATGGTGGGGGAGCCGAATTTCTTATCGAGCACCACGTTGCGGCCTTTGGGTCCGAGCGTGGCGGAAACCGCCTTGGTGAGTTTGGAAACCCCGCGCAGGATGGCCTGACGCGCGGCTTCATCGAACAACAGTTGTTTTGCTGCCATAATAGTGTTTGTTGGTTAATCGTTAATGCGTTTCTAGTTTAAAATCGCCACGAGGTCGTCGGAGCTGAAAATCTTGTACTCCTTGCCGTCAAGCTTGATTTCGGTGCCGCCGTATTTCGAGACGAGCACGCGATCACCCACCTTGACTTCAAAGGCGATCTTTTTGCCGTCGTCGTCGGTTTTTCCCGTGCCGAGCACGCGGACAATGCCTTCCTGTGGTTTCTCCTTGGCGGTATCGGGAATGATGATCCCGCCCTTTTTCGTTTCCTTCTCTTCGACCGGCTCCACAAGAATGCGGTCGCCGAGCGGTTTGATGTTCAGTGCCATAGTTTCTTCTATCTGGTTTTGTTTGGTTAACTGCTTAAGTAACTCCCGCCGCCCAAGCGGCGGGAAAATATTTCGGTCTGGCGGGCTGACTCACGGGGGTGTCTGGAAGCCTGGCAGGGGCGCAATCCACGCGTCACTTCTTCTCGTCCACGACTTCGGCGTCAATGATCGGCCCCTCGTCCTTTTCCTTGGACGCATCCGCCTGGGCGCCACTGCCGCCCGGGGATTCTCCCGCCGTCGCGCCGCCAGCTTTGCCCTGTTCGGCGGTTTTCTTGTACAACTCCGCGCTGACGGCCTGCCAGACCTCATTGAGCTTTTCGCTGCCGGACTTGATGGCGGCGGCGTCACTGCCTTTCAACGCCTCTTTCACGGCTTTGACCGCCTCTTCGATCTTTTTCTTGTCGTCGCCGGAGAGCTTGTCGCCGCTCTCCTTGAGCATTTTCTCCGAGCGATAAACCGCGTTGTCGGCTTCGTTGCGCGTCTCGACTTCCTCCCGCCGGGCCTTGTCTTCCTCAGCATGGGCCTCGGCGTCTTTGCGCATCTTCTCCACTTCCTCCTTCGAAAGGCCGCTGCTGGCGGTAATGGTGATCTTCTGTTCCTTGCCGGTGCCCAGATCCTTCGCCGCCACATTCAGAATGCCGTTGGCGTCAATGTCAAACGACACTTCAATCTGCGGGACGCCGCGGGGCGCGGGTGGAATGTCCGCCAGCTGGAATTTCCCGATGGTTTTATTGTCGCGGGCAAACTGGCGCTCGCCCTGCAGCACGTGAATTTCCACGCCGGGCTGATTGTCACTCGCCGTCGAGAAAATTTCCGACTTGCGGGTGGGGATGGTGGTGTTGCGCTCGATCAAGCGGGTGAACACCCCGCCCAGCGTCTCGATCCCAAGCGACAACGGCGTGACGTCCAGGAGCAACACATCCTTGACGTCGCCCTTGAGCACGCCGCCCTGGATGCCGGCCCCGATCGCCACCACCTCGTCAGGATTCACACCCTGGTGCGGGGTCTTGTTCACCAGCTTGCGCGCGGTTTCCACCACGCGCGGCATGCGGGTCATGCCGCCCACCAAGACCAGCTCGTCAATCTTGTCGGCGCTGAACCCGGCATCCTTCAAGCAGGCCTGCACCGGTTGGGTGGTGCGCTCGAACAACGCGTCGGTGAGCTGTTCCAGCTTGGCGCGGGTCAGCGCCTTTTGGATGTGCTTGGGACCGTTGGCATCCGCCGTGATGAACGGCAGATTGATCTCATAGGTGGAGGAGCTGGAGAGGGCAATTTTTGCCTTTTCCGCCTCCTCCTTGATGCGCTGCAGCGCGTCGGGTTGCTTGCGCAAATCCATGCCCTGCTCGCGTTTGAACTCGTCCAGAATCCAGTCCATCACCGCATTGTCCCAGTCGTCGCCGCCCAGGTGGGTGTCCCCGTTGGTGGCTTTGACCTCAAACACCCCGTCGCCAATTTCCAGCACCGAAATGTCGAACGTGCCGCCGCCCAGGTCGTACACGGCAATCTTCTCGTCCTTCTTTTTGTCCAGGCCGTACGCGAGCGACGCGGCCGTGGGTTCGTTGATGATCCGCAGCACCTCCAGTCCGGCAATGCGGCCGGCATCCTTGGTGGCCTGCCGCTGCGAGTCGTTGAAATACGCGGGCACGGTGATGACCGCCTGCGTGATCTTTTCGCCCAGACGCGTTTCCGCATCGGCTTTTAACTTGGCCAGAATCATCGCGGAAATTTCGGGCGGCGAAAATTGTTTGGCCTTGCCCTCGACCTCCACTTCGACCGCGCAATCGCCGTTGGCGGCTTTCACTACCTTGTAGGGCATGCGCTTGGTTTCCTCCTGCACCTCGTCAAACTTGCGTCCCATGAAGCGCTTGATGGAGTAGATGGTGTTGCGGGAGTTGGTGACCGCCTGGCGTTTGGCGGCATCGCCAACCAGACGCTCGCCATTTTTGGCAAAAGCCACAACGCTGGGCGTGGTCCGCTTGCCTTCGGAATTCTCGAGTACGACCGGCTCTCCCGCTTCCATCACGGACATGCAGGAGTTCGTCGTTCCCAAGTCAATACCTAATACTTTTGACATAAAATAAAATCGGTTTGTGCCACGACAATTGTGACTGAGCCCTGTAACGCCACTTCCATGCCAAACGACTCCAATTCCGAAAATCATGAAAAAGCCCAATAAATTGAAGCGTGTCACGCTTCGACCGGCAATAAAATCTGCGCCATTTGCGACATTATGTCACAGTGATTCCCTGTCGCCTGGCGCAGGGATTTCGTTCTGTGCAACCTTATGGGTCATCGCCGGTGCATCTGGGCGCTTGATGCACTGCCTGCTCCAGTCATTTTGACGGCGACGCAGAATCCACTTGTGCATCCCGCCTCCAGACTGAATCCTGCCCCAACCATGAACATGAAACGCCGCGCCTTCATTGGTACGCTCTCCGCCGCCGGACTCGGTCAGGCATTGGCACAAACGACTCAATCACCAGTCACATCATCTCCGAACCATCTCCTGCGCACCCCACTCACCATCATGGCCCCGCGAGCGGACGGTTTCGAAGCCGTGTGGGCCGTAAGTCGTTTGAGCCTGGGGCGCATCGAATGGGAATCCGATGACGGCACGACAGGCAGCGCGGGGGCGGATACGTTTGGATTCGTTCCTCAAGGAGAGGACATTTTGCGCGTCCGCGTTGCCGGACTGTCACCCGGAAAAAATTACCGTGTGCGGTCCGTCACCCGCGCGGCCGACAACGACGAAACCCAGGTCAGTGCCTGGAAAACATTCCGCACTCTGGACCCCACCGCCCACCGGACCCACTTCACCATGTGGAACGACACCCACATCCACAACGACACCATTCGCGCGTTGCACCAGGTCACGCCGGCGGCGGATTTCCTGTTGTGGAACGGCGATACCTGCAACGACTGGACCCGGGACGAACTCCTCGTGCCGACGCTGCTGCATCCCGGCGAATGCGACATCACCGAGCGGGCGCCGTTATTCATCACCTGGGGCAACCACGACGTGCGCGGCGCCCACGCCTTCAAAACGCCCCGGCTGATCGCCACCCCGACGGGTCGCCCGTTTTATGCGTTTCGTTCCGGCCCCGTGGCGGTGATCTGTCTGCACACCGGCGAGGACAAACCAGATTCTCATCCCAGCTTTCGCGGGCGGGTGGCGTTCGACACGTTGCGCGCCGAGCAGGCGCAATGGTTGCGGGAAACCATCCAACGCCCCGAGTTGCGCGACGCGCCCTATCGCGTGGTGTTTTGTCATATTCCGCTGCGCTGGCGTGATGAACAGCCGCCCAACTACGACAAGGGTGGGTTTGACCACTTCAGCGCCCGCAGTCGCGCGGCCTGGCATGAGACCTTGGTAAAATGGCGCGCGCAAATCATTCTGTCCGGCCACACGCACCGGGACGCCTGGCTGCCGCCGACCAGCGAATTTCCCTACGGTCAGCTCATCGGCGGTGGCCCGCAAAAAGAACGGGCCACTTGGACGGAAGGCGTGGCCGACACGGAGCAGTTGCGGATCAAAGTCATCAATCTCGAGGGAAAAGTTCTGCGCGACGTCACGTTCAAACCACTGGCTTGAACTCGACGGCGTGTCCGGCCGGCAAATCACTTCGCCATTTCAACTTTTCTGGGCGCATAAATTCTGCGACAACGCCCGCAAACTTTCGCGGTGAAGCCACATGAAGGTCGCGTCCCGGAGCGCGGGCTTCAGCCCGCTTCAACGACCGCAACTCGAATGCTCTCGGAAATCTCCGGCGCGTTCACTGGCGTGGTCGCCGCCGAAGGTAACGAAGCGGGCAGCTTGCGCGCGCAACCAAATCGTCAGCGGAATGATTGGCAGAGGAATGGAACTCATTCCCTTGCCGACCATTCCCCTGCCTTGTCTTCAATTCCTGGTCTTGCTGAACGTCCGAACCCAAAAGTCGAAACTGACCACAAGCGTGCGACCAATTCTCTTTGCGCCTTCGCGTCTTGGCGTCTTGGCGATAAAAAAAGAACCGCAAAGGCGCCAAGGTGCAATGCCGCAAAGGCGCACCGAACAAATCTTTGCTGCTCGCAAGGGCCGGGGCTCTGTCCCGGCAGGTCAAGAATTACTTTGGCAGTCTCTACGCGCGGAGAGCGGCGCTGAAGACGCGCGCAGTCCAGACGCTCCGCGAGATTCGATCGCCGACGACCTCCGCGAAGCGTCTGGAGTGCGGTGGATTTATCACTGCTTTGTGGGGCGAGGTGTTTCAAGAGCCGCTTTGGATCCTGCGGCCCGACTCCGGTGCCACAACTTAGTCCGTGCCTTGGCCGCGTGGGAATTTTTCAAACCACCCAGGTCCGGCCTTTTTGTGTGGCCTGCAACGCCGCGCTCCAAAAACAGACCCTCCAAAATCTCCTGTAAAACAAGGCTTCGCTCTTACTCTTGTTTTTCACGAGGCATCTCTCCTCCTCTCCACAAATTCGGCCAAGTAGTCCGTCGGAATGATGAAACTCTTCTTCGACGAGCCAAAACCGACAAACTCCTCGGAGGGAGAAAACTGCACGTAACAAGGATACTCAATGGGCAACTCATGCGACACCGTGAGCTTCGGCAAGTCATAGAAGCGAAAACCATCACGTTCAGTAACAACCAGCGTTCGCTCGTCATGTGACCACTCGATGGAACAGCCGTGTGGACCGCTCCAATCGCGACGCGCAACAGTCCGTGAAGTCGAGATGTCGAAAATCTCCAAGGTGCTCGGTGGCGTCCCGAAGGCAACCGCCAAGTAGCGGCCCGACGGACTGATCTGTAACCCAGCAATAGCTGGCCACTCCCTCGGCAACACCTCCGCTCTTGCGCTGCGCGTCGGCCATCGGTGAAGTGCAACGATGCAAGGCGTGAGTCCGTCTGGCGTGTGCGGACGACCACCCATTGAATACACGAACAAGCTCCGGTCAGCCGTGGTGGACAATCTGGTAAGCTGGCAATCGCTATAGGTCTGGGAAAATACGAGCTTGGCTGTGCTGCGGTCACGGACGCTGAACAAGCCGCTCCAAGAAACCGAAACAACGAAACGCGAACAGGCAGTAAACAACGCCGAATCTCCCTCTCCCTCCTTCTGGTTGCGAAAATCGCAGAGCAACTCTCCGGTTTTCGCGTCCAAGATAATCGTGCGGCCAGACGTGCCCTTCACGACGAGTCGGCTTCCATCAGGAGAAAAATCAATACTCGACGGATTGGCAATCGGGTGGACTGCGAACTGTGATTCGCGAGTGCCAATGTCCAACATCGTCACGTAACGACCACCGATGAACGCAACGCGTCTGCTGTCTGGCGAGAATGCAAACTCGTATGCCGTCTTGAGGCGGATTTCGGGTGACAGCGTGGATGGCATGGTGGTGTCGAGATGCCTAACTTCAAGCAGTGTATCCCGCAGTTCGCCGCGAGCAAGCGCCGGTTTGTTTGGGACGGAGCGCGGCGGGCTGCGGGATACACTGCCGTTGAACTGAGCCGCTGAACCCGCGACGTCCGCGGTTTACTGGGGAGAGTATTTCCGTGCCACTGCATACACCGGAGCCGGCGCCTTGACTGGGGAGCGGAAGCACGAATCCGCGCCCGGCGACCTTCGCGAAGCGTTTGGAGTGCGGTGGATTCATCACTGCTTTGTGAGGCGAGGCGTTTCAAGAGTCGCCCCCCAAACAACCGGACCGTCAGAGGAATGATTGTCAGAGGAATGGAACTCATTCCCTTGCCGAACATTCCCCTGCCGAGTCTTCGATTCCTGGTCTTGCTGCACGTCCAAACCCAAAAGTCGAAACTGACCCCAAGCGTGCGGCCAATCCTCTTTGCGCCTTCGCGTCTTGGCATCTTGGCGGTAAAAGAAGAAACGCAAAGGCGCACCGAACAAATCTTTGCTGCTCGCAAGGGCCGGGGCTCTGTCCCGGCAGGTCAAGAATTACTTTGGCAGTCTCTACGCGCGGAGAGCGGCGCTGAAAACGCGCGCAGTCCAGACGCTCCGCGAGATTCGATCGCCGACGACCTTCGCGAAGCGTCTGGAGTGCGGTGGATTTATCACCGCTTTGTGAGGCGAGGTGTTTCAAGAGCCGCGCCCCAAACCACCGGATCGTCAGCGGAATGATTGTCAGAGGATTGGAACTCATTCCCTTGCCGAACATTCCCCTGCCAACCCTTCAATTGAGCATCACCAGATGCCACCATTCCGCAGTGAAATAAACGTCGGCGGGCGCGGCGGTCATGCCGGCAAGGAAGTCATTTGCTCCCCGGCTTCACGGCGGGAGTGTGGGCGAGGTCGGGCGGCAGATGGTTCGGGTCAAACGTCTCCACCTGCAGCGCGATCAGGCTGAACAGCGGCACGCCGAGCCGGGTCTGGCCGTTGGAACGGTCCACCACCATGCCGACGCCCAGGACGTTCCCGTGGTTGGCGCGGACAATATCAATCGTCTCCTGCACACGCCCGCCCTTGGTCACGACGTCTTCCACCACCAGAATCTTTTCCCCGGGCGCAATCTTGAAGCCCCGGCGCAGCACGAGTTTGCCCTCCTCCTTCTCCACGAAAATGAATCGCAGGCCCAGTTGCCGCGCGACCTCCTGGCCGATGACGAGACCGCCCATCGCCGGTGAAACCACCGTGACCGCGCCGAGCGCTCCCAGTTTTGCCGCCAACGCCGCGCCAAGTTTTTCGACGATGGGCATCTGTTGCAGGGCGAGGGCGCATTGGAAAAATTGCCGGCTGTGCAATCCGCTGCGCAGGATGAAATGCCCTTCGAGCAGCGCGCCGGTGTCGCGGAAAACCTGGAGAACCTGTTCCTGAGTCATCGGCCGCCAGCTTGCTTGGCGAGAGTTAAAAACGCAATACTTTCGCCAAAACCTTTCGCTAAACCCGCCACACCGTGCGGGCGGAGTGATCAGTCCTCCTCGTTCTCTCTGGCGGATGCGCCCCGCCCGCTTCAACGCGCGGCAGCAGGCGGTGATTCCGGGGCCGCCTTGATCCAGGCTTGATTGAACTGGTAGTGGAGCGCGCTGGAGATGAGATGAATCACGCCATCCGGCGCCTGGGTCGCCGCGAGGTAGCCGCGCGGCTCGGCGTGGGTGGCATCCATGGTGAATCCGCGCGTCCACGCGCCGCCGTCGAACTGCCGGGGCGTGGCGCCGGCCGTCACCAGTTTGCGCACCGGCCAGGTCCGGCCTTCATCGAATGACAGTGCCGCAAACAGGCCATAACCGATAAACTCCCCGCCGTCCGCCGTCTTGAAGGACAGGCCGCGCGGGGACGCCAGGTTCTGGGAATTGTCGGTGAAGGACGCGAACAGCAAGGGCCCTTCCCGCAACTTCAGCAGCACCAACCGCTGGCCGCTGCCGATGGTGGGCCACGGGCTGGCAGTGTAGGCCCAATGCCGGCCCATGTCCTCCGAGGTGCTCTGCGGCATCCTGCCGCCCACGTCGTCGCCGCGTCCGAAAGCCAGCAGCCGGCCGTCCCCCAATTGCGTCACGCCCGCGTGAATGCCCGCAATCGTGCCGCCGGGATCGAACCACGATTTGCCGCCGTCGCGACTGATCTGGAGCGCGCTGCCACCGTGCCCCTCGGTCGAGGCGTCACAGGGCAGGAGCATCCAGCCTTCCCGGCTCCGGAACTCCGACGAAATGAGCTGGTGCCGGAGGTGATAGTCCGGAACGATGAGTCGCGCGCGCGACCAGGTCGCTCCGTTGTCGGTGGAGGTGCGTTCAAGGATGGCCATCGGTCCCCAGGTCGCGGCGGCGGACAGACTGTTGAAATGGTGAAGGGTCTTTTTCCCGTCGGACCAGAGGACCGGGCAATGATCATTGCGATCCGGCGCGTCCCAAAACGGCGACGCCGGCTGCCACTCGTCGTGGCCATAAACCAGCCGGCTTGCGGCCACCGCCAGCTCGCGTCCCGGCTCGGCATGAGTGGTGTACCACACGGCCAGCAGATCGCCATTCGGACAAACCGCGAGGTCGGGATCGTGGTTGTGCTGCGCAAAGAGCGGCCCTTCCGCGCCGGACGGAATTTTCACGTAGGTCAGCGGCCCCTTGAAAAAGGGCTTGCTCGGATCGCGCGAACGTCGTGCCGCGCGCGGAATGGTTTGTCGGACCTGTTGTTGATACAAGGCGGGCTCCGCGGGCGGCAGTTGGGGAGCAGGCGGCCAATCGCCCAGCGCCACACGGAAGCCCGTGAACCAGCTCCGGCTTTCCGGGAGCGAACCCTGGCGGTTGGCGGACCGCAAATAAAACGCGGGAGTGCTGTGACTGCCGCCGCGACTGACTTTGAAATCACCGGCGCTGCGACCGGAGGGATCCGTCTGGTCGCCCGCCGCATAGGGGCCGTACCAGTCCAGACACCATTCCTCCACGTTGCCGTGCAGGTCGAACAGTCCCCACGGATTCGCAGGCGTGCGCGCCACGTGCAGCGGGACGACGTCGGCGCGGCCCCGACTGGCGGTCGGCGCTGGATACCAACTGTTGCCGGGATTCTTGAGAAAGACCGGCGGCAGATTGTCGCCGGTGGAGAACGGCGTGGTCGTGCCGGCGCGACAGGCGTATTCCCATTCGGCTTCGGTGGGCAGGCGGTAGGGCAAACCTTCCCGCGCGGACAACCAATCGCAGAAGGCCTTCGCGTCCTCCCAGCTCACGAACACCACGGCCTCGTTGTTATCAATGGAGAAGCCGTTCTTGCCGCGCAGATAGACGTGCAACCGGTCGTACTGCTCGTATTGTTCGTTGGTCACTTCCACCATGCCCAAGTAGTACGGCCGGGTGAGCCGGACCTTGTGCGCGGGACGTTCATCGTAATCGCCGCGCTTCGGCACCCAGGTTTGGCCCGGCGCCTTCAAGAGCTCCGCGGGCAACTCGGCTTCGTTGCCCATCATGAACTCGCCCGCCTCGATCCGGACAAAAACCATCCCCAGCGAATTCGTGAAGGTCCTTTGCGTCGGCAGGTCGGCACCCAACAGCTGCGGAACGCCGAGGCAAAGGGCGGCGAGGATCGTGGCGGTCGGTCGGAGCAGAAATTTCATGGGAGTTCGTGGTGAGCTTGGAAGTATGGTTTGGATGTTTGGCGTGGTTGAGAGAGCCAGATTCCAGGCGCGCGGGCAACCGGGAATTTCCCGACACCGTCCGCTGCCGGGGATGCAACGACCGGCGGGCAATGCGTTGCTGTCGCGGAAATCCTGGGGAACTTCGTCATGTGTCATGCCGTGCAAGGTGTGGCGGAGCAGGTCCTGGACGGCGACGGGAAGCAACGCGCCCCGCCGCTTTCGGATGCATGCACGCTTCCCGAACCTGGATGCGCCAGCGCCCGTCCGGAAGCGCCGGCGTCGCTTCGCTCTGCGGGCGCACTCCATGACGGCTCAGCCTTGCGAACATCATCACACTCCACAACAATCCGCGCGTGCCGAAATGGGTGAAGTTCATCATCGCGATTCTGCTGCTGCCGGTCTGCGCCGGCGCGGCGAAAACCTTGTGGATGGTCATGAGCCGCTGCGGCGGCGCCGACACCACCGTGGTGCCCATTCTGGCGGGCGTCGCGTGCTGGCTCGCCATCTATCTGTTTTTGCCCCGCCCGATGTGGTTCTACGTCGTCGGTCATGAGCTGACGCACGTGTTGTGGACCTGGTTGTTTGGCGGGCGGGTCAAAAAGTTCAAGGCTACATCGCGTGGCGGTCACGTGATTGTGGATAAAACCAACTTTCTGATTGCACTCTCACCCTATTTCTTCCCGCTTTACGCAGTGGTGGTGGTGGTGGTGTTTCTGACCGGACATTTGCTGTGGAACTGGCGCGATCTGTTTGTCTGGTTTCATCTCTGCGTGGGTGCAGCCTACGCTTTTCATGCCACGCTGACGGCGCACATCCTCAAAACCCAACAATCCGACATCACCAGTCAGGGCTATTTGTTTTCGGCAGTCGTTATTTTTCTCGGCAACGTGCTGGTGCTGCTCATCGGCATTCCCCTGCTGACGGCAAAGGTGGACCTGACCACGATGCTGGGTTGGTGGCTGGAAAACACCGGCATGATCATTCATCGGCTGGGTCGGATCTTTTGACCGGAACAGCCCGGGTCTGCCGGGACACGGTCGTTTGCGGGCCGGCGTTCTCTGCCGGCGGCGCCGGATGGACATTATGCCAGCCGGGGTGGCGGACTCACGGGATTCGCGGTTTGCTTTTGGGTGGGTTTGGGGTAAATGAACAGGCGTCGCGCACGTGGCGGAATTGGCAGACGCGCCAGACTTAGGATCTGGTACCGCAAGGTGTGAAGGTTCAAGTCCTTTCGTGCGCACCATCACTTGAGATCCGCGTACTGGTTGCGGTCGCCCAATTCCTGGCGCAGCCGGGTTAATTCCGCCTGCAAATCCGCCACCAGGCGCGCGTTTTGCGGATCGGAATATACATTCCTCAGCTCGTGCGGGTCGGTCAGTAAATCAAACAGTTCCCATTGCTCAAGCCGGTGGAAGTAAATCAGCTTGTAACGTTCGGTGCGCACGCCGTAGTGCGGCTCGACTCCGTGTTCATTCGGATAATGATAATAGCGGTAATACCAACTGCGCCGCCAATCCGCCGGCGGCAGTCCGGAGAGCAGCGGCCGGAAACTGCGCCCCTGGACTTCGGCCGGAACGGGGACCCCGGCAAAGTCCAGAAACAGCGGCGCAAAGTCCACATTAAGCACCATCGGCTCAATCACGCGGCCGGCGGGCAGTTCCGGCGGATAGCGGATCAAAAATGGCATGCGAATGGATTCTTCATACATGAAACGCTTGTCGAACCAGTCGTGGTCGCCGAGAAAGAAGCCCTGGTCTGAGGTGTAGATGACAATGGTGTTGGTGACCAAGCCGGTTTGATCCAGGTAATCCAGCACGCGGCCTACGCTCTCATCCACGGACGCGATGCAGGCGAGATAGTCTTTCAGGTAACGCTGATATTTCCACTTTTTGAGCGCCGCGCCGGTGAGCCGGTTGGTGTAACCGTCCGTGACCACTTCCAGCTCGGAATCCGTGCCGCGCCGCCAGGCGGCCAGTGCTTCTCCTTTCAATCCGGGCGGTGGGGACAGCTTGAGATCGTTTCGGGTGAGATCGCGGCTGACCCGCATGATGGCTGCCCGTGCGGCGTCCGCGCGCGTCGCATAATCGTCGTTGAACGTTTCCGGTTCGGGCAGGTCCACGGCATCGAATTGGTGGGCGTATTTAGGGTGGGGTTGCCAGGCGCGATGTGGCGCCTTGTGGTGCAACATCAGGAAGAACGGCCGGTCAGTGGGACGTTGTTCGAGAAATTCCAGCGCAAAATCCGTGATCAACTCCGTGGCGTAGCCGGAATGTTTCTTCCGCTCCCCCATTTCGATGAACACTGGATCAAAATACAATCCCTGTCCGACCAGGATGTTCCAGTAATCAAAACCGGTCGGGTCGCTTTGCAGATGCCACTTGCCGATCACGCCGGTGTGGTAACCCGCCGCCTGCAACGCCTTCGCCACCGTCCATTGACTGCCGTCGAAGCGGTTGAACACGGGCACGCCGTTGATGTGGCTGTATTTGCCGGTGAGGATCGCCGCGCGACTGGGGGTGCAGATGGCATTTACCGCAAAGCAATTCTCGAGGCGCACGCCCTCCCGCCCCAGCCGATCCAGGTGCGGCGTTTGATTGACCCGGCTGCCGTACGCGCTGATGGCGTGCGCGGCGTGGTCGTCGGACATGATGAACAAAATGTTGGGGTGGACGGGGGGCGGTTGGGCGGCCGGCGAGCCATTCCACCCCCACCAGCACAGGCACAAGACCAGGGCGACGATGCGTTTCACGTCTGACAGGGTTGCTGCGCACTCCGGCACAGGCAATCAGAAATTCCTGCCGAAGCGGGCTTCCGGACAGGGGAAGGGGCGATGCCGACCACCGCTGCTCCAGCGGTCGGCAAATCGGCGCGGGCCCGCGTATCAAGAGCGGGAACGGGGTTGGCTCCGGAGGGACGGCGGCGGCGGCGGCGCCCGCCCGGTTGGCCGTGCCCTGGCCGCGCTTGCGCGGGCGTGGTGAGGCTCAAAGATTGAACTCCGGTCCGAGGTAGATTTCGCGCGCCTTGGGATCGTGCGCCAGAAATTCCGCTGAACCTTCGATGAGCACCTGGCCTTTTACAATGATGTAACCGCGATCAATCAGCTTGAGCATTTCGCGCGCGCTATGGTCGGTGATCAACAGGCCGAGTCCACGATCGCGCAGGCGGCGCACGATTTTCTGCACCTCATAAACCGCCAACGGATCAATGCCCGCGAACGGTTCATCCAACAGCAGCAACTTCGGGCTGGTGACCAGGGCGCGGGTGATTTCGAGCCGACGTTTTTCGCCGCCACTGAGCGTGTAGGCCTTGCTTTTGGCGAGCGGGGTGAGTTCCAGTTCTTCGAGCAGATATTGCAAGCGCACCGCACGTTCGCGGCGGTTCATCTTGCAGGTTTCGAGAATCGCTTGGATGTTTTGCGCCACGGTGAGCTTGCGGAACACGGACGGCTCCTGCGTCAGGTAGCCGATGCCCAGGCGCGCGCGCTGGTGCATCGCCAGCCTGGTCATGTCGCGCCCCAGGAAGTTCACCCGGCCTTCATCCGGACGCACCACCCCCACGACCATGTTGAACGTCGTGGTTTTGCCCGCGCCATTCGGCCCAAGCAGCCCGACGATTTCACCCGCGCCCACCTGGATGGAGACCCCGTTCACAACGCGGCGATTTTTGTATTCCTTCACCAGCGCGCTTGTTTGCAACAACAGCGCATCGGAAGCCGCAACGGAACCCGCGGATCCCGTTGGTGACAGAGTTGGTGCCTGGTCCATGTCAGGGAAATTTCTCTGATCCCTTGAGATTCTTCAAGAGCGCAGGCGCGGCGGTGAAGCGCGCGTTCGAGCCGCGCACGGTCTGGTTCGCGTTGTCCCAGATCAATTCGTCCCCGGACTGATAAACGCCCTCCGGTCGCTCAATGCGCGGATGCCCGATCAGACGCAGGATTTGATCCGCCGCCGTGTAAACCACCTGCGCCCCCTGCGCCCGGCTGGCGGCCTGTTGGAAATCCACACCGCCCGTGGCGGAAAGCTGCTGCAACTCGCCCGTGGCGGGATCCGCCTGCGCCGTCAACGTGGCGCAATCCATCCGCGCGTATTCTGCCGGGCCGTTGGTTACGCCGATGGTGCCGCGTTCACAAATCACATTCTGCCGCGCCTGCAAAAACGCGGGGTGCCGTTGATCGGCGGCGAGCCGGATTTCCAGCTCCTGCGCCCGCATTCGGGCTTCGCTGCCATCGGCGGGGATTTCCTGCGCCACCACGTCGCCCGTGAACAAACCATGCCCATCCCGCAATTGAAATGATTGCGCCCGGATCATGGCTTTTGATGTCCGGGTCGAGATCGCCGGCGGCCGGCCCGCAGTTTCCGTGGGCAGAAGATTGAGAAAACTACCCTGAGTGTTGGCCAACGGAAACTGCACGGCAACCGAATCCAACGCTTGGATTTCGCCCGTCTGCGGACGCACAAGCACGCGCCCCGCCGTGCCGCGAATTTCGCCCTCCTGCAAACGCGGATTACCGGTGAACAAAATTTCGTTTCTCACCCGGGCATACTCGGCGCGATCCGACTGGATGCCGCCCGTGGCGGAGCCGACGCGGACGTCCCCGGTGGCGATGGCCCATCCGTTCGACGCCGGCTGGGTGGCTTGCCGTCCCTCCAAACGCGCGCAATGCAAAAAGTTTGATCCATCCACCACGCGCACGTTGCCTTCTGCGAGCACCGCAACACCGTGTTTGCTGAAGCGGTCGGCAAAGAGTGAAACCGTATTGGTGGCCGTCCCCCGACCCACGGTGTTGGTGGTCGCCAACAAATCGGCCGCGGCGCCCAGTTCCGCGCGCGGCAACGTCAAACGGACTGCCCCGCGGGCTTCAATATCTTCGCCCCAATGCCAAAGCGTGAATTGCTCCGCCTGCCCGGAACGGCCGGCAAACGCCCAGTCCGCCTGTCCGATCAAATCCACGCGTTGCTCGGTCGGGCGCAGGATCCCGCGTTGCGCGCGCGCGTAGCCGGGGCGGGCAACGCCGAGGATTTCCAGCGGTCCCCCGGCTTCGATGATTTCCACGCCGCCGGAATTGAGCGCATTGCGGCCCGGGATGGTGGGGTGCGTTTGATTGGTGTTGCCGATGATGGTCAAGGTGGCGCAGGTCAAGGTTTGGTTCGTGTCGGTTACGCGCACGGCATCGTAAAACACGCCCCGATGCAGCGCGGCGTCGAATTGAAACCAACGGGACGTGATGATGAGCGGCGGCGCGTTGTTGGTGTATTGAACCGCGGCGTGGACGGCGTTGGAGATGATGAGCGTCTTCCGGTTCTGCCACCACTTGAAGCCCGTGCCGGTAATGCTGAAATCTCCCGATCCGGTGCGCATGGTCAGCGGCGCGGCGGAAGCGATGGTGCGCGCCTGCGAATCGCGATCGTCAAACCAGCACTCTGGCGTCTCAATGGTCAGCTCCACCTCCCCCGCGGGGCGGAACGAGGTGAAACGCGGTTGCGTGACATGAAAAATCCGGACGCGATTGGTCAGCTGCACGGCTTCGTGGCCGGCCAACTGCATTTGCAACTGGCGGAAGTTGGGGGCCGGATAGTATTGTGAAACCCGGTAATCCTTGATGACGCCCACCTGTCCGCAGGCGATGCCGCCGAGCCCGAGTTCAAGCAGAACGGCGCCCCAGCGGCGACAGCGCAGCGCAAGTTGGCCCGCCCTCATCCGCTCACCCCGGGTTCACGGCGGCCCAAACCCTCCGCAGGCAGCGCAATACCGGGGGCAGATCCGCCAGCGCAATCATGTTCGCGCCATCGCTCAAGGCCCGGGCGGGATGCGGATGGGTTTCGAGGAACACGCCGTTCGCACCCGCCGCCACCGCCGCGCGCGCCAGCACCGGCGCAAACTCGCGTTGCCCGGACGACTGGTCACCACCGGCACCCGGCAACTGCACCGAATGCGTCGCATCAAAAATGACCGGACAACCGGTTTGTTTCAGAATCGGAATCGAACGCATGTCCGCCACCAGATTGTTGTAGCCAAAGGTCGTGCCCCGTTCCGTCAGCACGACGCGTTTGCCCCCGGCGCGCCGCGCCTTTTGCGCCACGCGCGCCATTTCCTGCGGGGAGAGAAACTGTCCTTTCTTGATGTTCACGATTTGTCCGGTCGCCACGGCGGCTTCGATCAAATCCGTTTGACGACACAGAAAGGCGGGTATTTGCAAAATATCCACCACTTCGCCCACGACGGCGGCTTGCATTTCGGTGTGGATGTCCGTGAGCACCGGCACGCCGACCTGCGCGCGCACCCGGGCCAGCACCTGCAGCCCGGCGGCCAATCCCGGCCCGCGAAAGGATTTGTCCGAAGTGCGGTTGGCCTTGTCGAAGCTGGCCTTGAAAATGTACGGGATGCCCAGCCGGGCGCAGATTTTTTTGAGCCTGGCCGCCACCTCCAGGCAGAGTTGTTCGGACTCGATCACGCACGGTCCGGCGATCACCACGAACCGGCGCGAATCGGTCAGCGCCTTCCAAAGTGAGGCATCATTAAGCACGCCGCGTTGTAACATTCCCGGGGGCGAAAGTAAATTGTCCTCGCGCCCGGACAAAGCCCCGCCTGGGGGGCGTTGACCCGCCGGGCGACGTCGGAAACGGCCCGCGTCCGGCGGGCGCAGTGCGAAATCCCGCGCCGCCACCAGCCGGGCACAAGTCAGGCGCCGAACTTGTTGAACATCCGCGCGTTGGCCTGCATCAATCGGATCAGAAATTTGGACGGGAAAATCCCGAGGGAGCCGGAGTTTGCGCCGGTTTCGGTGAAGCGCTCCAGCTTGTCCCAACCGCTCACGGCGGAGTTGAGCAACACCGGTTGCGGGTGCCACGAATGGCTCTTCAGCGCGCAAGGCGTCGAGTGATCGCCCGTGACGGCGATCACGGCCGGCCGCTTCTTCAGGAGAATTGGCAGGGCGGCGTCAAAATCCTCAACCGCCTTTTTCTTCGCAGCGAAGCTGCCGTCTTCACCGGCCTTGTCCGTGTATTTGTAGTGGATGAAGAAGAAGTCGTAGCGATCGTATTCGGTAAGATACCGTTCGAACTGCTCGGCGATGGTTTGCGGCCCTTCCAGCTTCTGCATGCCGACGAGCTGCGCCAGGCCCTTGTACATGGGATAAACGGCGAGACAGGCGGCCTTGAGCCGGTAACGTTCGGCAAAGAGCGGCAGGTGCGGCTGATGCGCAATCCCGCGCATCAGGAACCCGTTCGCCGGTTTCTCGTTCCGCAGAATCGGCAGCGCCAGCTTGTAGAAGTCGGCCACCAGCTTCGCCGTTTTTTTCTGCCGCGCATGGCCGGGATCACGCGGTTTCACGGCAGGAATGGGCAGTCCCTCCCGGTTGGGATCCGCATCGGTGAGCGGGCCTTCCAGGCCGCGGCCGCGGAACACCACCACAAACCGGTGTTCCTTGCCCGCCTTGATGATCACCTCGGTTTCGCCAATTTTCTTGATCTTCGCCTGCAACAAGGCCACGAGCCGCTCGCAGGTTTCGGTCGGAATGCGCCCGGCGCGCCGATCGGTGATGATGCCCCTGGCGTCCAGGGTGGCGAAATTCGCGCGCGCGCAGACGTCGCCAGGTTTCAACTCGACGCCCAACCCGAGCGCTTCGATCACGCCCCGTCCCACCTGGTAGTCTATGGGGTCGTAGCCGAACAATCCCAGGTGGCCGGGGCCGCTGCCCGGGGTGATGCCGGGCGCGACGGGAATCATCCGGCCCTGTGCCGAGCTTTTGGAAAGCGCGTCCAGATTGGGGGTGTAAGCCGCTTCCAGCGGGGTGAGGTAGCTTTGCTCCTTGATGGCCAGATCGCCCAATCCGTCCAGGACCAGCAGCACCAGTTTGCCGTCCGGTTTGAGGGTTAATTCGGAATAAAGATCGTCGAGATGCATGTTCAGTTTCGGTTGAAATTCCTGCCGCCGGGCGTCCGCCCGGTCCGGGAGGCATGATGCGGATATTTCGGCAATCCGGTCAACGCGATTCGCGACCGCGCTGCCGGGACCGGGGTTGGCGACCGGATTCGACTGGCCTACGTTGAACGGTTCTGGCACGTTATGACCGTTCTGGTAGAACTGTACATGTTATGAGCGAGAAAACCGTCACCCTCACCCGCGATGTCAATGCCGCCATTGTTCCCGTCGGCACGAAAGTGGTCCTGATGCAAGGGGAACAGGCGCACATCACGCAATCGCTGGGCGGCGCCTACACCGTGGTGGTGAACGGCAACATGTTCCGCATTGAAGGCCGGGACGCCGATGCGCTCGGGTTGGAGGCGCAAACCCAAACCCCGCCGGCGACCACCGGGCCGGTCACCTTGGAAGCATTGGAGAAACAGGTCTGGGAATCGCTCAAATCCTGTTACGATCCGGAAATTCCCGTCAACATCGTGGACCTCGGATTGATTTATGATTGCCATCTGACCCCTCTCGGCAAGGAGACGTACAAGGCGGAGGTCAAAATGACCCTGACCGCGCCCGGCTGCGGCATGGGCTCGGTGCTCGCCCAGGACGTGCAGAACAAATTGATTTCGCTTGAACCGATTGACGAGGCCGACGTGGAGCTGGTCTGGGATCCGCCGTGGCATCAAGGCATGATGACCGAGGCGGCCAAGTTGCAATTGGGGCTGATGTGAACCGCCCCCGGAACGGATGCGCTCCGGGCGGCGGATGGGTTCCCGTCCGTTTAATTTTAGTCTGCTATGACCGCTGCTGTTGACTGGCTCAAACTTCGCGCTGATTTTCCCATCCTGAACCAGCTCGTGCATGGCAAACCCCTGGTCTATTTTGACAACGCCGCCACCGCGCAAAAACCGCGCGCCGTGGTGCAGGCGCTGGTGCATTATTACGAACACGACAATGCCAATGTGCATCGCGGCATCCACGAACTGAGCAATCGCGCCACACAGGCGTTCGAGCTGGCGCGCGCCCGCACGGCCAGATTCATCAATGCCCGGCACGCGGAAGAGATCGTCTGGACCCGGGGAACCAGCGAAGCCATCAACCTGGTTGCCAGTTCGTGGGGGGCCAAGTTCCTGCGTCCCGGCGACGTCATTCTGCTGACCGAGGCGGAACATCACAGCAACATCGTGCCCTGGCAGTTGCTTGCCGAAAAAACCGGGGCCAAGGTCGCCTACCTGCCGGTGCTGGGTGATGAAGGAATCCTGGATTTGTCGCGCGTTGACGCGATGCTCACTTCGTCGGTGAAACTGCTATCGCTGGTTCACATCTCGAACGCGCTGGGCGTGGTGAATCCCGTCGCTGAACTTTGCGCCAAAGCCCGCAAGCTGGGCATTGTGACGTTGGTGGATGGCGCGCAAAGCGCCGGCCATTTGCCCGTGGATGTGCAGGCCATCGGTTGTGATTTCTTCGCCTTCAGCGGTCATAAAATCTGCGGACCGACGGGGATTGGCGTGTTGTACGGACGGCAGGAAATTTTGGAGCAACTGCCCCCGTACCAGGGCGGCGGCGAAATGATCCTCACGGTGGATTATGATAAAACCACTTTCAAAGCGGCGCCGCACCGCTTCGAGGCCGGCACTCCGAACATCGCCGGACCGATCGGATTGCACGCGGCCATGGATTATCTGGATGCGATTGGGCGCGACAAAATCTGGCAGCACGACCAGGCACTGGCCCAATACGCGTACGATCAACTGGCCGGGTTGAAGGACATCCGCTTGTTCGGCCCCAAGACCGGCCGGGCCGGGCTGATCAGTTTCCTGCTCAAAGACGTGCATGCGCACGACGTGGTGACGCTCGCGGATCAGGGCGGCATCGCCTTGCGTGGCGGGCATCACTGCACCCAGCCGCTCATGCACAAGCTCGGAGTGGAATCCACCGCGCGCGCCAGTTTTTATTTTTACAATACTCCCGCCGAAGTGGACCACCTGGTGGCGGTAATCCGGGAAATCCAGAAATTTTTTGCCGCCTGAACCGTAAACTGCGCGCGGCCGCACTCCGGCACCGCCCCCGTTGCCGGCGGGCAATTCCCCGCTTGAGTCGGACCAAGTCCCCCCTCTAGTCTGTGGACGCATGATCGCCAAACGAATTTTTGCGATGGGGGCCGTACTGGGGGCGCTCCTGGGAACATCCCCCGCCACTGCACAGAGAGATGCGCCTTTTTATGCCGATGGCCTCTACGGCTGGTATGAAGCCGGGCCGGCGTACGCACCGCGGGCCCGGCTCCGCGACTTTTTCGGTGTGCCGGTGGGGGGCGCGCAATTGAAGTTCGATCCCGGCTTTCATTTCGGCATCGGAATTGGGCGGGAGATTACTCCGGTGTTCAAGGTCGAGGTTGAGAGCGGCTATAATTACAATGGCCTGGATCGCATCAATGGCGCGACGGCCAGCAGCGCCAATTTTCATCGGGTGCCGGTCCTGGCCAACCTCGTGCTGCAATACCCGACCCCGGCCGGAATCGTGCCGATGATTGGGGCGGGTGTGGGCGGGCAATGGCTGCATTTGGACGCGCAAAACATCGTGCTGGCGGGCACCACCCTGAACGACAGCAGCGACACGTGGGTTTTCACCTACCAGGGGTTCGCCGGGGTGAGCTACCAATTCTGGGAACGGTTCGGCCTCGGTTTGTTCTATCGCTTCAACGTGGCGGACAGCCCCTCATGGGAGTTCCGCAATGTGCCGGGCAACTTCAAACTGAACCAGCTTCGCACCCATTCGGTGTCGCTCACCTTCAGCTGGGTGTTTTGAAGGGGCGGGCTCATTCCCGCACGGTTTTTAATCCGGTGCGAATGATGCGTTCAATCAGTTGCGGATACGAAAGCCCGGCCCGCTGCGCGGACTGCGCAAAATCTTCGTCCGCGGCCAGAATGGGATTCGGGTTTGCTTCGATGAAATAAATTTCATGCTGCGGGGTCACCCGCAAATCCAGGCGTGCATAGCCGTCAATCGTCAGCAAATGGTAGATCCGCCGGCTGGTCTGGGTGATGGCCCGCGCCAGCCCCGCCTCCAGATCCTCGGCGAACTGGTTTTGGAGCCCCCACTTGCGCCGGTATTCCTCGTCCCATTTTGCGCGGTAGGTGGCGATTTTGGGTTCGTCCGGCACGGCCTGGAACACCAGTTCGCGCACCGGGAACACCTCGAGCCGGTGATTGCCCAGCAGACTCACGTACAGCTCGCGCCCGGCAATGTACTCCTCGGCGATGACATCGCAGTCGAAGGAGTTGTGGATGAATTGCACCCGCTCCCGGAGCTGCTCATCGTTGGCCACAAACGACGCCTGGGCGATGCCGTAACTGGCCTCCTCTTTCAACGGCTTGACCAGCAGCGGAAACTTGAGCCGGGCGGGTCGCGCACAACGTTTGCCCCGCGTGATCACCGTGAAATCGGGCACCCGGATGCGGTGGTACCCCAGGATTTTTTTGGAGATGGCCTTGTGCTTGCACAACGTCAGACCGGTGGAGCCGCAGCCGGTGAACGGCAGCCCGTGCAACTCCAGATACGCCGCGATCCCCTGGTCAAACGCGCGGTTGTTGCGGAACTGATCCGCGAGGTTGAAGATGATGTCAGGCGTGAACGTCTCCAGTTTTTGCTGGAGCAGATTCAGATCGTCAAAGATGGCCAGATACTCGACCGTGTGCCCCAGCTCCCGCAGGGCTCCGAGCACGTGGGCTTCGGTTTTCCAGTCGCTGGTTTGCAGCTCCGGGCCCAAATCCTGATCCATCGTCGTCGGCGCCACGGCATCGAACAGCGCGAGGATTTTCAATTTTCGTTTCCCGCGCGGCGTCCGGCCGGAGGGACGGCCGCCTTTGGGCGCGGCGGAGTCCGCCGCCGGTGGCGGCGTTGGGGCATTCGCAGGCAGCTCATTCATGGGCGTCCGGTGGTTGGGGTGGCCCCGGGTTCCGGCCCTGGCGCAGATCGGAGGGGGCCGTCGCCCGCAGCCATGGCGAGGGAAATCCGGGCGGCAGAGGACAGATCATCCTTCATTTGGCGCGCTTGAATTTCCCCGTGAACAGATGATTGGTCACCAGGGTGGTAATGTAGGCCGCCACCTGGATGTTTTGGCGCGGATCATAGGATTTGATGTACAGGTTCAGCTTGTCACAGCGCTCAATCAATTTGCCGACCAGTTTGTTGACACGATAACGGTTTTCGTTGGACCACTGGCTGATGGCCGTTTCCAGGTCGCGCCGGTGCCGCCGCAGGTAATCCGAGGCCTGCACGCGTCCGGCATCATCCGCCCCCGCCTCAAACAATTGCCGCAGATCATTATCATAAAAGTCTGGGAAGGAATGTTCGTATTCCTTGCGTTTCTTCGCGTAGTAAGTCTTGAGTTTGACGTTCAGGCAATTGAAATCCGCCTCGCGATACGCCGGCAGCGGCCGGGGCGGCCTGCCCGCGAGGGAACGCATGAGTTCGTCCACGTACTCCAGTTTCTCCAACGCGCCCCAATCTCGGTATTTGGCGCGCCAGTCCAATCCCGGCGTCAACCAGACCGCAAAGGTTTCGGCAAAATCCTCGTCGGGATGCGACTGCGCGTACCAGTCACCCAGATGCACCACAAAACTGCGGCTATGCGGGCGCGGCCGGTAGAACGAAGGGGTTTCCCGCGCCTCGGAGCGGCCAAAGATGCGGCGCCACTTGCGCTGATGCACAAACGCATAGGCGAAAGCGTACGCATGGGCGGCCTCATGACGCAGCAATTTCATGAACCACTCATCCGTTTCCCCCTCCACTTCGAGCATGATCTGTCGTTCCAATTGCCGCAACCGCTCGTGGGCGAGGAAAAACGGAATGAAAATCGCCGGAACGCCCACCGGCACAAACCATTCGTCCCCCAAATGGCAGGGCGGATGGAAGACCAGGCCTTTTTGTGACAGTTCGTCGTAGAGTTGCCGGATCAGCGTCGGGAGCGGCGTGGCCTCCAACCGCAACCCCAGCCGGGAGATCCGACATTCGAGCAACTCCGCATCACTCAGATTGACCCAGGCCGGCGGTTCCATGTGGTGAGCTTAATGACGATGAAAATCCGCCACAAGCCGGGGTTTCCAGCGTCTCGTCTCATTTCGCCCGTTGCCTCCGCCGGAAAACCTTGCTATGGTCGCCCCGCCAATCATGGCTTGGGGTTCCTCCAAAAAATCACCGCGCCACCGGCCGGAAGAAAAGCAACGTTATTATCTGCTGCCCGGCCAGGGGGGCAGCAGCTATCGGCGCAAGCAACGATTCATCATCAAATGTGCCGTGGCCGTGGGGCTGGCCGTTTCCCTGCTGTTCGCCCTGGCCATTTACTTCACAGAACGCGGCCCGCATTGAACCCGCCGGAAGTGGCGGCGCAGAAATTGCGGGCGCGCCGGCCGGCCGCCCGGCAACCACGACGACATCAGGCCGCCGTGGGACCCCGGCGCCAGACTTACGGGCGGGGCCGCGGTTGGGCGGCGCGCCATTCGGCGGCGTTCACTTTTCGCGCCGTGTGTTCGATGTAGTACGTGCCGCGTTTGTTGCCCACCACCACATCGGGCCACTTCGGATCATGGCACGGTGCCGCCACAATTTGCACCCCGACGCCGGAAGCGTCGTCAATCAGATGCGGAATGAATTCAACCGCGTGGCCGGGGCCGCGCTGGAGTTGCAGCCAGTACAGCACCGCGCGATCATTCCGGTCCGGATCCCCCATGCGGCCGTGCGACCAAAACCGCTTTCCGGTCACGATGTCCAGGAGTCCGTCGCCGTTCATATCCACCAGGTCCAGCGCGTGAATTTCGGAAAAGGAGACACCATATTTGTCGGGGGTGCGTTTTTGCTCCGTGCTGAAAATCACGTGCGGCTTGAAGGTGATGTTGCCGCCCTCGCGCACCTGCTCGTACCAGAGCAAGCCAAATCCATGCGCGGCATAGCTGGTGATTACGTCGTTCAACCCGTCGCCGTTCACGTCGTAGGCGTACATTTGGGCGCCGCCATGCGGGGTGAACTCAAATTTGTGGAACGTCCAAACGGGATCGCCTACCAGGGAGGCGGGTTGTTCCCACCAACCGTTCTTCTCCAGCAAATCCATGCGCCCGTCGCCGTTCACGTCGCCCACGCCCATGCCGTGCGTGAATTTATGGTAGTTGTTGTTCGGCGAGAGCGGATGAAATTTCCAGGGGGCCGTCGGGTGGGCGGGATCAAATTTCGCATAACCGTACGCTCCGCGGGAACTGCAAACCAGGTCCGGAATGCCGTCGCCGGTCAAATCGGTGAACGTGGGGGATTCATTATCGGTGACCTCGAGCACGAGGTGCTTCGCCCAATGCCGGTCCTGGCCCTTGGGGTTCTCATACCAAACGGTGGCTTCACCGGGAAAGCCGATGATGAGAACATCGTTCCACTGGTCGCCGTTGAAATCATGGACGTAGGCAAAGAAATTGTCGGAGTATTTGTTCTCCACGCCCAATGCGCCTTCAAACCCTTCAATGGTCTCCTTGGTTCCATCCGCGCGCTGGCGCTGGAACGTCATGGTGGCCGGATACAGCTCATGCCGTTTGGTGAAGTCCGGCCCTTCATACCAGAACGGGCCGGAGATGATATCCATTTTGCCATCCCGGTTCAGATCGCCAAACGTGGCGCCTTCCCCCCAGAACTTGTCCGTCAACTGGGTGCGCTTGAATTCATGCACGTAATAGTTGGCGCTGGTGCAGGAAATGCCGGAACAGGCCACCAAACCCAGCCAGAGGAAAGTGTTTTTCATGCCGGCAATCATGGCGCAGCCAAAATCGCAGTCAAGCCGGGGCTGCGGCTGTCAGCCGACGTCAACGGGGCACACCCGCAATTCGAGACGAAGGAGCCGGCATTGATGGCCCGGGCAGACAGTGTGGTTGTCCGACATGGATTCGAACCATGACTAAAGCCTCCAAAGGGCTCTGTGCTACCATTACACCATCGGACAAACCGCCCCAGAGCCTATGCCGGGGCGGTGGCGAGCGCAAAGAAAAATTCCCCGCCGCCGCGCGTGTTACGGAAACAATCCCCGGATTTGTTTGGCTTCGTGGACGCGTTTCACCCCCACGCTCAGGGCCGCGAGGCGCATTGGAATCTTTTGCTTCCGGCTGAGACCAACAACCTGGACGAATGCCGCCTCGAGGGTGCGGAACAGTTTGTCCGTGATTTCCGTCTCGCCCCAGAAGAAGCTTTGCAAATCCTGCACCCACTCGAAGTAGCTCACCACCACCCCGCCGGCGTTGCACAGGATGTCGGGAATCACAAAAATTTCCGGGCGCTGATTGAGAATCACATCCGCCTCGGGCGTCGTCGGACCGTTTGCGGCTTCCGCCAGAATGCGGCACTTGATCCGGCCGGCGTTGGCTTCGGTGATTTGCCGCTCCAGCGCAGCGGGCACCAGAATGTCACAGGGCAGCAGCAGCAGTTGATCGTTCGCCACCGGGTCCGCCCCGGGAAACCCCACCACGGACCGGTGCCGGGCCACGTGTTGCTCCAACGCCATCAAGTCAAGCCCCCCGGCGTTGTGGAGTCCTCCATGCACGTCGCTGACCGCAATCACTTTTGCCCCGTAACGCGCCAGGGCCAGCGCGGCCATGCTGCCCACATTGCCGTAACCCTGCACGACTGCCGTGGATCGGTGCAAATCCAGTCCCAGGGTGTCGGTGGCCCGGTTGACCAGATAGGCCACACCGCGTCCGGTTGCCTCCCGCCGGCCCAGCGACCCGCCGATGCCCACCGGTTTGCCGGTCACGATACTCGGAACGGTGTGCCCCTTATGCACGGAGTAGGTGTCCATCATCCACGCCATCACCTGGGGGTTGGTGCCCACGTCCGGGGCCATCACATCAATTTGTGAACCGATGAAGGGAATCATTTCCTGCGTGTAACGCCGCGTCAGGCGCTCCAGTTCCGTGCTGGAAAGCTGGCTGGGGTCGCAAGCAATCCCGCCCTTGGCGCCGCCGTACGGCAGTCCGGCCAGAGCGCATTTCCAGCTCATCCACATGGCCAGCGCCGCCACTTCCCCCAGGGTGACGTCCGGATGATAACGCAGTCCGCCCTTCGTGGGGCCCAGGGTCAAGTGGTGTTGCACGCGGTGACCAAAAAAAACCTGTGTCGAACCGTCATCGCGGTGGATCGGCAACGCCACCGTCAGGGCTCGTTTGGGGTATTTGAGCCGCGCCCGATCCTCCGTGGGAATCTGCAAATGATCCGCCACCAGATCGAACTGCTGGCAGGCCATGTGAAACGTCGGATGATCGTAGATGTTCATGCGGTTACGGTAATTGTGAACCGGGCCAAATTGAAGCCGCAAATTGGCAGGCGTGACTCGGGCGTTGTAACCCACGTCGCTTTCAACAACATTGTGCGACATGCCGGCAACGCTGGTCGTCAACGAAATCTACCTGAGCTTGCAGGGCGAAAGCACCTTCGCCGGACTGCCGTGCGTGTTCGTGCGATTGACCGCGTGCAATCTGCGCTGCTCCTACTGCGACACAGCGTATGCGTTCACCGAAGGGAAAAAGACGGCTGTGGCAGACGTGACAGCAAAGGTTCGGGAACTCGCCGCGCCGTTCAGAAATTCCGCCCTCCGCCCTCCGCCCTCCGCATTGCCCCTTGTGGAACTGACCGGCGGCGAGCCGTTGCTCCAGCCAAACGCCCTGGTCTTGATGAACCAACTCTGTGACGACGGCTTCACCGTGCTGGTGGAAACGAGCGGCGCACTGGACATCTCGAAGGTCGATCCGCGCGTCCGGCGCATCATGGATTTGAAATGTCCCAGCAGCGGCGAAGTCGGGCGCAATCGCTGGGAGAACATTCCCCACCTCAAGGCGACGGATGAGATCAAGTTCGTCATTGGGACGATGGAGGATTACGAGTGGGCCAGGCAGCAGATCGCAACGCAGCAGCTCGCCGCGATTTGTCCGCTGCTGATGTCCTGGGTGCATCCGCTGCGCCCGGAGCAACAGGACAAATCGTTGAAACGCGTGCCGGTGGGCCAGACGCCCATCTCGCGCAAGGAGCTGGCCGAGCGGATCATCGCCGACGCGCTGCCGGTGCGCTTTCAGGCGCAGTTGCACAAAATCATCTGGCCACCGGAACAACGTGGAGTTTGAGAGAATGAAACGGAGAAACGGAGCAGCGGGGAAGCGTCGATCGCATGGTGCCGCCGCCTCGCCGCCTCGCCGTCTCACCGGTTCAAGGGCCGTGCTCGCGGCATTGCGCGACTACGAATCGCGCAACGTGCTGTTCACCGAACCGGACGGCTCGTGGCCCATTGTTTGGGAATGGGCGAAGGGCGTTCACGTTTGGGATGCGGAAGGGAAAAAGTATCTCGACCTGACGGCGGCCTTCGGAGTGGCGGCGGCGGGTCATGCGAATCCGGCCGTCGTGCGCGCAGGGCAGCAGCAGATGGCGACCCTGCTGCACGCGATGGGCGATGTGCATCCGCACGCCCTCAAGGCGCGACTCGCGCGCGAGTTGAGCCGGCTCACCTTCGAGCGCTGGTCCGCGGCTGCGAACGTGAGTTCGCGGCAAACTGCGATTCCCCCGAAACAACAGATCCGCCGCACTCTCACGAGTGCAGCCACGGGCAAAGTCATTTTCAACAACTCGGGATTTGAAGCGGTGGAGGCAGCGTTGAAGACGGCGATGCTGGCCACGGGAAAATCCGGCATCATTGCCTTTGAAGGCGCTTATCACGGACTGGGCTATGGCGCGCTGAACGCCACGCATCGCGACCATTTTCGGGGACCGTTCCGCTCGCAGTTGCGGGAGTTTGGCCACTTCCTGCCGTTCCCGAAAACCAAGGCCGATCTCCGTCTCCTCACAGCGGCGGCTAAAACAATTCTCCGCCGCGGGAAAGTTGGAGCGATTCTGGTCGAGCCGGTCCAGGCGCGGGGCGGCATCAACGTCCCACCGCCGGGTTTTCTGCGACGGCTGCGGGAGTTGTGCGATGCACACGGCGCGTTGCTCATTCTCGACGAGATTTACACCGGGTTTGGTCGCACGGGGAAATGGTTTGCCTGTGAACACGACGACGTGATCCCGGATGTGATCTGTCTCGGCAAGGCTCTCACCGGCGGCTTCCCGCTGTCCGCGTGCGTGGGGCGGGCAGACGTGATGGATGCCGCGTGGCCGGCTTCGACCGGAGAAGCGATTCACACCAGCACGTTTCTCGGACACCCGGTCGGTTGTGCGATGGCGCTGGCGCAATTGGCCGAGATCAAACGCCTGAACCTCTGCGGACGCAGCGCGAAACTCGGGGCGCGGCTGTTGCAACGTCTGGCGGCCATCAATCTCCCCCACGCAACGCCCCGCGGCCTCGGCTTGCTGGTCGGATTGGAATTGAGAACCCGGACCGGCGCGCCGGCCGCCGCCGAGTCCCTGCGCGTCATCAAGGCGATGTTGCATCGCGGCTTTATCCTGCTGCCGGAGGGAGAGCAAGCAAATGTCATCAGCTTCACGCCGCCGCTGACGATTACCGAAACCCAGCTCGATCACACGGTGAACGCGCTGCAAAAGGTTTTAACTACGAATGGACTCAGACGGACATGATTCCAAAGCCAGGGGCGCGGATTTCACCCATTTGCACGGATTCAGTTTTCAATCGGTGATCATCCGTGAAATCCGTGTCTTGCTTCGCTCATGAAACTGGCCGAGATGCGCGAGTGGTTGGACAAGCGCGGCATCCAACTGACGAAGTCGCTCGGGCAGAATTTTTTGCACGATGCGCATCAGTTGGCGCGGATTGTGGAGGCAGCGGAGCTGGGCAAGGCAGACAAGGTGCTGGAGATCGGGCCAGGGTTGGGGCCGCTGACGGAGTTGTTGCTTGCGCAAGCGGGCGAGTTGCTGGCGATTGAGAAAGACGCGCGGCTGGTGGCGGTGTTGCGGGAAAGGTTTGGTTCAACGCTCGCCCTCACCCCGACCCTCTCCCCCGGGGAGAGGGAGAACGTGATGCAAGCTCGTCTTGGTTCGGAGTCTCCCGATTCTGTCCCGCGTGGGAACAAGGATCTCCCTCCCCATAAACCGGAGCGCCGATCGCCTGATCGGCTTGATTCCAATCCTGATCTGCAACAAGCCGATCTGGAGATCGGCGCTCCAAGGGGTTCAGGGGTTCAAGGCGCGAACCCGAGATCGGAGAATTCTCTCCCTACGGAGAGGGCTGGGATGATGGAGGACGTTACTCCGCCCTCCGCCCTCCACACTCCGCATTTTGAGCTGTTGCACGACGATGCGCTGGAGTTCATCAGGCGCGAGCGGCGCGATTGGCGGGACTGGAAACTGGTGGCGAATCTGCCGTACTCGGTGGCATCGCCAATTCTGGTGGAACTGGCGCAATCGCCCCAGCGCCCGAAGCAGATGACCGTGACATTGCAACTGGAGGTGGCGCAGCGATTGATGGCGCAGGCGGACGACGACGATTACGGCGTGCTGACGCTCTTGATTCAACTGGATTACGAGCCGCGCGGTTGGTTTAAGATTCCAGCGAGCTGCTTTTTTCCGTCGCCGGATGTGGATTCGGCGTGCGTGACGTTGGTGCGACGGGAGAAGCCGTTGCTGGCAGATGAACAGCGCGCGGCGTTCGTGAAGATCGTGAAGCGCGCCTTTTCGCAGCGGCGCAAGATGATGTTGAAGCTGCTCAAGACCGAGTGGCCGCCCGACAAACTGGAACGGGCCTTCGCTGAATTGGGAATCTCACTGCAAGAGCGGGCGGAGAAGCTCAACTTGGAGCAGTTTGTGGGGCTAACCAACCTGCTGAACTCATGAGTGAAGAGATTTTTGATGTCGTCAATGAGCGCGATGAGGTGGTTGATCGCCGGTCGCGGCGGGAGGTCCATGCGCGCGGGTTGTTGCATCGGGCGGTGCATGTGCTGGTGTTCAATGCGCGCGGCGAGGTGTTTCTCCAGAAGCGTTCGATGAGCAAGGACACTTCGCCGGGCTTGTGGGACTCCTCCGCGAGCGGCCATTTGGACAGCGGGGAGGATTACGACGATTGTGCGCGGCGTGAGTTGCGCGAGGAGATCGGACTGGTGGCGGAGCGGCCACCGGAGCGGCTGTTCAAGATTGCGGCCTGCGCGGAGACGGGGCAGGAGTTCGTATGGGTTTACCGGCTGCAAAGCGAGGGACCGTTCACGTTACACCCCGACGAAATCGAGTGCGGCGGCTGGTTTGCGCCCGCAAACGTGACCCATTGGGTGGCCGCGCGTCCGGAGGAGTTGTCCCCGGCCTTCGTGCTAATCTGGCGGCAGTCGGCACAAACAGCGCCGTTCGGCGGAGCGAAAAATCTCTGAATCCATGCTTGACGATTTTGAGCCCTCCGCATAAACAGACGGCACAATTGAATAGGAAATAGCCATGTCTGAAAAATCAATCGAACAACGCATTAAAGATATCATCGTTGAGCAGCTCGGGGTGAAACCGGAACAGGTCACTCCCGAAGCCAAGTTCATTGAGGATTTGGGCGCGGACTCTCTGGACACGGTGGAGCTCGTCATGGCGCTGGAGGAGGAATTCGGCAGCGACATCCCCGACGAACAGGCGGAAAAGCTGCAAAGCGTGGGTGACGTCATTCGCTACGTGGAGGAGCAGCAGAAGTAATTTGTGATCGGACCGCTCCGGGGCAGGTGAGCTGAACAGAGCTTGAACTGCCCCGTTTGTTTTATGGCAAGCAACTGGCAGGATCGCCGTGTCGTCGTCACCGGACTGGGGGTCGTGACTCCTTTGGGGCATGACCTGGAAGATTTCTGGCAGCGCTTGATCGCCGGCGAGAGCGGCATTGATCTCATCACCGCCTTTGACGCCGCGGCCTACGATTCCCGCATGGCCGGCGAGGTGCGGAATTTTGATCCCGCCCCGGCCTTTCCGCATCCGAAAGACGTTCGCCGCACCGACCGTTACTCGCAATTCGGCATCTACGCGGGCTGGCAGGCCTTGCGGGATTCCGGAGCGGATCTGCCGCGGTTGAACTGCGATGAAATCGGGGTCATCATCGGCTCCGGCATCGGGGGGTTGGAAACCACCACCAACCAGGTCAAGGTCCTGCTCGAACGCGGCCCGGGCCGGCTCTCGCCATTCATGATTCCGATGTTGATCAGCAACATGGCGAGCGGCCTGTTTTCGATGTACCACAATCTGCGCGGCCCCAACTTTGCCACCTGCTCGGCTTGCGCCACCGCCAACCACGCGATTGGAGAAGCCTGGCGGGCCATCAAAATGGGCGAGGCGGTCATGATGTTCGCCGGCGGCAGCGAAGCCGCCATCGTGCCCATCGGCATCGGCGGATTCTGTGCCATGAAGGCCATGAGCCGGCGGAATGATGATCCAAAACGCGCCTCCCGGCCGTTCGACCGGGACCGCGACGGCTTTGTCATGGGCGAGGGCGCGGGGGTGCTTTGCCTGGAGGAACTGGCGCACGCGAAGCGGCGCGGCGCGCGGATTTATTGCGAAATCGTGGGCTACGGCAACACCGCCGACGCCTACCATCTCACCGCCCCCGCCCCGAACGGCGAAGGGGCCGCCCGTTGCATGAAAGCCGCATTACGCGCCGGCGGACTGCATCCCAACGATATTTCCTACATCAATGCGCACGGCACTTCCACCCCGCAGGGGGACGTTTCTGAAAGCTGCGCCATCAAGACGGTGTTCGGCGACCACGCCCGCAAACTGGCGATCAGTTCGACCAAGGGGGCGACCGGTCACATGCTCGGTGCGGCCGGCGCAGTCGAAATGACGGTATGTGCGCTGGCGATCCAGCGGGGCATCGTGCCGCCCACGATCAATTACACCGCCCCCGATCCCGAGTGCGACCTGGATTACGTGCCCAACACGGCGCGTGAAATGCCGGTCAACGCCATCGTGAACAACTCGTTCGGCTTCGGCGGGCATAACTCAACCATCGTCGCCAGAAAGTTCAACGGCTGACTCCGGCCTCCCGGCTGGCTTTCTGGCCGTCCCGCCGATAGCATCGGCGCCGATGAATTTCCTGCGATTGATCGAGCGGAAACGCGACGGCCAGACGCTGGCGGACGATGCCATTCGGGCGCTGGTGCGCGCCTTTACCACGGGAAACCTCCCCGCCTACCAGATGGCGGCGCTGCTCATGGCCGTTTATTTTCGCGGACTGAACCGGGAGGAAACCACCGCCCTGACGCTGGCAATGCGGGATTCCGGCGAGACGCTGCAATTTCCGCCGGACCCCCGTCCGCTGGTGGACAAGCACTCCACCGGGGGCATCGGTGACAAGGTCTCCCTGCCCTTGACACCGTTGCTGATCTGTCTCGGATTTCGCGTGCCCATGATCTCCGGGCGTGGACTGGGCATTACGGGAGGAACGCTGGACAAGCTGGATTCCATCCCCGGCTTCCAGACGCTGCTCTCCACCAAACGAATCCAGAAAATCGTGCAACGAACCGGCGGCGTCATTTGCGGTCAGACCGAACGGATGGTCCCGGCCGACAAAAAAATTTATGCCCTGCGCGACGTCACCGGCACGGTGCCGAACCTGTCCCTGATCACGGCCTCGATCCTCTCCAAAAAGCTGGCGGAGAATCTCGACGCGCTGATTCTGGACGTGAAATTTGGCACGGCCGCCTTCATGCCAACCCTGGCTGCAGCGCGTCAGCTGGCTCGCGCCATGGTTTCGCTGGGCCGCCAGTGCGGCGTCCGGACCCGCGCGGTCCTCACCGACATGAACACCCCCCTCGGCCGGGCGGCCGGCAACTGGCTCGAAGTCAAGGAGAGCCTCACCTGTCTCGAAGGGCAGGGACCGGCGGATCTGCGGACGCTGGTGCTGACCTGTGCCGCGCATTTGTTGGTGCAGACCGGCAGGGCCGCCAACCTGGCTGTCGCGCGCCGTCAAGCCACCGCGTGTCTGGATTCCGGCGCCCCCCGCCGGACGTGGGATGCGATGTTGCGCGCCCAGGGGGCCGACTTGAAAGCGTGGCATCGCAAACTGGCGCAGCCGGCGGCAGCGCCGACAGTATGCCCGCTCAAAGCACCGCAGGGCGGCTGGATTGCCCGGTGCGATGCGCGCATCATCGGGGAGGTGGTCCGCGACCTGGGCGGCGGACGGCAGACTCAGGAGGCTGCCATCAACCACGCGGTGGGTATAGATCAGATGGCCAAGCCGGGCGAATGGGTTGAACGTGGCGGCGTACTTTGCCGGGTTCACGCCGCAGACGGGCAATCCGCCGAAGCGGCTCTCGCGCAGTTGCCAGCCGCGTTCCAACTGACGGCGCATCCGGTCAAACCCGCCCGCCTCATTTGGGGATCGGTCCGCTGAAGTTGGGCTTGTGCGGATTCCTCTTCGCACCCAATTTGAGCGCGATGACGACGGCGACATCCCTTGGTTCCCGTCCGGGCGCCGCAGCCGGATCCAGCACGGAGCTTGAGATTGGCGGCATGACCTGCAACAACTGCGCGCGCCAGGTGACCACCGCCTTGCAGGCGGTGGCCGGAGTGCAGAGTGCCCGGGTGGATCTGCTTGCCCGGCGGGCCACCGTGCGCTGGTCGGATGCGGAGATTGCCGACGGCCAGAGCTTGGTGCAGGCGGTGGCGGCGGCAGGTTACTCGGCCGCAGTCGCAACCTCCCCGGCCGGCGCGGCGCACGCGCAACGGCAGGCGCATCGGGCCTGGGCGTTCAACCTTTGGCTGGGCGGTGCCGTCACCGCATTCCTGATGTTGGGGGAGTGGGTGTTTTCCTGGGGAATGACGCAATGGTTTGCCTGGACCTCCTTTGGGCTGGCCGGGGTGGTGCAGATTTATTGCGGAGCACAGTTTTATCGTGGCGCCTGGCGGCAACTCAAAGCGGGTAGTGCCAATATGGACACGCTCGTGGCACTGGGCTCGACCACCGCCTTCGGTTACAGCACCTGGGCCTTGTTCAACGGGAGCGGGCAACACCTCTACTTCATGGATGCGGCCGCCATCATTACGCTGATCAGCATCGGCCACTGGCTGGAAGCGCGCGTCAGCGCCCGCGCCACGGATGCGCTGAAGGCGTTGTTACAGTTGGCCCCGGCCACCGCCCGGCGCCTCACCCCCCCCACCGCCCCACCGCCCCGGCCGGCGCCGCTCGGGCCGCTCGAACTGCGCGACTTGAAATTCACGGCGACCCCGGGTTCTCCCCCCCCCACGCCCACAGATGCCGCCTTTGAGGAAGAAGTGCCCGTGGCCAGTTTGCGTCCCGGTGATCTCGTGGCGCTGCGCCCCGGTGACGGGGTCCCGGTGGACGGGGTGGTTACCGAAGGCCACTCGACCGTGAATGAAGCGATGCTGACCGGAGAATCGCTGCCGGCGGACAAGACGCCGGGTGCGGACGTGTTCGCCGGCACTGTCAATCAGAGTGGCCGGCTCGTCATGCGCGTGACCGCCACCGGAGAAGGCACGGCGCTGGCGCACATCATTGCCGCCGTGCAACGCGCCCAGACCAGTCGCGCCGACATCCAACGCCTGGGCGATCGGGTCAGCAGCATCTTTGTGCCCATCGTTGTGGCCATTGCGGTTACCGCCGGACTGGCCTGGACCTTTGCGCCCCAATGGATGCAACAGATCGTCCAAACTTTGAGTCCATACCTGTGGGCTGCCCACCCTCCGGTGGGATTGGCGGCAGGATTCATCATCGCCGCCGCCGTGTTGATTGTGGCCTGTCCCTGCGCGATGGGTCTGGCCACCCCCGTCGCGATCATGGCCGCCGCCAATGTCGCGGCGCGCCGGGGCATCCTGATCCGCGACGGCGTCGCCCTGGAGAAGGCCGGACGCATCTCCGCACTGGTTTTTGACAAGACCGGCACGCTGACCAGGGGCGAGCCGGCGATCGTGGCCGTTTGGCAGCCGACACCGGCCACCGCCTCCCCGGAGGCCCTGGCCGCGGCCCTGGCGCGTCACTCGGCGCACCCCATCAGTCTCGCCCTCGCCCGGACCCCGCCCGCCCCCCTGGAATTGGGTCATTGGCAGGAAGTGCGTGGGGCCGGGCTGACGGCAACTTTGGCGGGTCGTGATGGCGGACAGCAGCTCCAGCTCGGTGCCCTGCAGTGGTTGAAGGAAAGCGGGGTGGCGATGTCCGCCGGGGAATCGTTCATCACGCGATGGACCGGCCAGGGCGCGACGGTGGTGGGGTTGGCCAGGGAGCGCGAGCTGATTGGTTTATTCGCCGTTCAAGACACGTTGAAACCAGGAGCGGCGGATGTGGTGGCGCAACTGCACCGGCAGGGTCTGGAAATCCATCTGCTGACCGGTGACAACGCGGCGACGGCCCTCGGTATAGCCAGGCAGGTCGGCATTCCCCCGGACCGGGTTTTTGCCGAGGTGCGGCCGGAGCAGAAAGCGATGCAGATCCGGAAATTACAAACGCAAGGCGGGCGCGTGGCATTTGTGGGCGACGGCATCAATGATGCCCCGGCGCTGACGCAGGCCGACTTGGGCATTGCGGTCAGCCGGGCCAGCGACGTGGCACGAGAGGCGGCGGATTTGATTCTCTTGAAATCCGAAATTGAAACCGTGCCCGAGGCATTGCGATTGTCACGAGCCACCCTGCGCACCATCAAACAAAACCTCTTCTGGGCGTTCTTCTACAACGCCGTCGGCATCCCGCTGGCCGCCCTCGGTTTCATGAGTCCCGTGTTGTGCGCGGCCGCAATGGGTTTTTCGGACCTTATTGTGATTGGCAATGCGCTCCGATTAAAATGGCAGTTCGGTGCGGACAAGCGGCCGGGTTGACCTGGCATCACCCCCCGGGGCGCCGCCATGGACGGCGGCCGGGAGTCGCGTCCCGGGCGGTGGAACTATTTCAGCCAGGCCCAACCGTGCGCGGGTAATTGGACGGACTCCCCGCCGAACTGCACCGTGGCAGGCTGGTCGAGAAAACTGTAAACACAGGCGGCCTTGCCCATCAACACCAGACTCACTCCGGAGGGGGCGTGGAATTTGACGCCGAGCGGCGCCAGCAAATTGGCGCGCAACGGGTCCGCCAGGCTTTGAGGAATGACGGGCAATCCCAACAGTTGCGGAGCGAGCAGCCATTCGCCGGTTTTGCCAAAGTCTTCCGTCGAAAAAGTCCTTACGTTGAGGACGAACACCTGTCCTTTGCCCACGGCACGGCGGGTCAGAAATGGTTGAGTCTGACCGCCAACTTTCGCGGTGATCAGCACTGCACTGTCAGTGGATTGTAACCGCGCGCCCAAGTCCACCGGGCGTTGGGCGGTCACGGACTCAGTGCCGATTTGAAATTGGTCTGCCAGGAGTCCGGCATCGTGCGGCAAACCTTCCACTCCGGACAGGGTTGCCGCTTCCGCCCCCAGCACTTTCACCAACGCCGGAGTCAAAATCAGTGTCGCGCCGTTTTTCAAGTGGCGTCGCATCTTTACCAGCAATTGCGCGTCCGCCGCAGCTTGGACGGGCAGGAACGCAACTTTGGCTTTTTGGGGATATTCGCCCACCGGCAGAACCGGCAGTCCCATCATGCCCAGGTAATCTGCCAGATACATGTTCTCACTGCTTTCGCTGCCCGACGGTTTGTAGAACGCAATCCCGCGCCGGTCCTCGTCGCGCATCCGGGCCGCCAGCCGGCCCAGCTCCGGCAAACGTTCGGCCAGCAGCGCATCGCCGGGATGCGCCGCCATCAGGTTGCCGAGATTGAAAAGCGTCAATTCCTGCGCCCCGGCCAGGACGCTTTGATACGCCTGGTCCACGAAATTCTGCGCGCTGCACTCGATGTGATCGAACCAGGCGCCGCGCACCTTGGGACCCGCGATGGATCTGATCCAGCGAAAGTTCATGTAACCTTCGGTGGGCTGGACATAACCCATGCGCTGCGTTTCCGGGTTGCGCACTTCCGTGCCCACCCAGATCGCATCGAAAAATTCCGGCATCCGCGCCGGGTCGTACCCGAAGAGATGGAAGCGGTCATACCATTGCGGAAATTTCAGAATGAGCTTGGTATCACGACTCGCCGCGCGTGTGGGTTGGACCATCATCGGTTCGATCAAGGAAACCAGCAGGTCGCGCCGGTAAGCGCCCCAATCCCGCCCCCTCCGGGCGCGCTCGGATTCCGGTGAAATATCGCCCGTGCAGTAGAAATCATCCACGATCAATTCATCGAAAACCGGTGCATTCTCCCGGAAAAACTCCGTCACGCCGGCCCGGGTTTTCGGGCTTTCCCAGTTCAACCAGTTCAACCCGCCGGTTTGGCGGGGGGCGAAATGATCTCCGGGCACGGTGGCAATACCGCCGCTGCAGGGAATGCCGCGTTCGGCGAAGAAGCTGCGGATCTCGCGCAACGACTCCGGAGGCACATATTCATCGCCGCGCCGGCCCTCGAGAAACAGGCGCGCGACGCGCAGCGGCGCGAGGGTCTGCAACACTTTTTCCCGCCCCTCCGGCGCGACCAGATGGTTTTGGATGTCGCCTGCGGTGCAATAAACGCTGATGGTCAGCGGGGAAGTTTTTGCCGCTGCAAAGGACGCGGAGACGCTCCAGCATAACAGCCACGCGAGCGCCGGCGCCAGCGGGCGAAGCCGGGGTCGCGCCGGGGCCGAAATCATGGCAGGGGTGGGCCGGCCGGTTGCCCGGCGGTGGCCGGAGCGGAGGGGGATGACATTCATGGATGGCTCAAGGGGCGGCGTTCGGTTGATATTGCGCATCGACTTCCTGCAAAAATTTGATCGCGTCCATGACCACGCGAACAACGAGGTCCTGATCCAGCTCGCTGGTCTTGCCCAGATGATCCCCCTCGTACCAGATGATTTTCTTTGGTTCGCGGGCGGCTTCCTGCAGCGCACGGGCCGCCGCCGGGGACACGACCGTGTCGGCCTTGCCATTCTGCAGCAGCACCGGACGCGGGGCGATGCGCCCCACATATTTGATGGGATCAAAGACGCTGCCAAAATACCAGCCCACGAGATAGGCGGGCAGCCGCCATTGACCCAGTTCGTCCGCCGCCTCCGCCGAGAGCAGGCGCCAGAGATTGCCTCCGCCGTAAACCAGTGTCGCCGCGCGGATGCGTGAATCGAAGGCGGTGGCGGTGCTGCCGGTGATCGCCCCATAGCTCGCGCCGCAGAGATAAATGCGGTTGGTGGCAATGTCGGAGCGTGTGCTCAGATAATCCATCAAGCGCCGGACGTCGCCGACCGTGTAGGCGGCGCGCACGCGAAAGGCTTCGGCTTCGGCCCAGCTGGATTTCCGGTGGAGCTTTCGCTCGCCGCGCGTGAGTTGGTCAAAGCAGACAAAGGCAAAACCGGCCTTTACAAATGGCAGATCCAGGCCGTGGCGGTGCATGAACTCCTTGTCGTTGCCGATGCCATGCACGAAGACCACGCACGGCAGCGGCCCGCCCGCCGCCCGGGGGGCAACCATCACCGCAGGCACGCGATCCTCGCGAAACCCCCGATAATAGAACCGGGTCCAGCGATAATCGGCCTCCAGCTTTTCCTCCGTAATTTCAACCTGCAACGGCGCGGAGGGGTCGTAGCCCTGGAAATACGTGGCGTCCAGGTACCACTTCAAACCGATCAGCACCAACAGCCCCACAGCCCCCAGCGCGCCCAGAATCCTGCCGCCGTGGCGTAGGAGGCGCAGCCTGCGGTTTGGGGTTGATGGCGACACTGACATCGAGGTTGCGGCGCTCAATTAAGCGGGGTTGATTTCAAATGACAATGCAATTCACACGGCCGGAGCCCGGCTCGTCCGGTTTGACCGGAGGCGCGCAGCAGAAGGCTGACGGACAAGGTTCAGGCCAGATACTGCTTCGGGAATTTCCACGGCGCGCGATAGACCGGCACGGCCAGCCGCGCCGCTTCGGAGTCGCCCACGATGGCTTCGCGCACCGGATCGAAGCGGAGGGAACGGCCCAGTTGCAGCGAGAGCAGACTCAGCACAATCGGCACATCCACCCGCGTGTGATAAAACACGCTGCAATCCGGCTGGCGGCGGGATTTGATGCAATCCAACCATTCGCGTTCGTGTCCTGGCGAGGGGGGGATGGAGGCGGCGGGCGCCGGCTTGCCTTTCAAGGCATCGCCCTCCGGCACGATATTGAACCGGTCGTAATCGGCGTACAAGGTGCCGTTCACGCCGTGGAAATACACCCCGAGACGACGCTGCGGCTTGGGGTCGCCTTCAAAATCAAATCCGTAGCTGTTGGTCAGCGACGTCATCCAGGTCATGGTCATTTTGGGATAACGCCACAGCACCTCGTGGTTGTCGTAAATATCGCCGTCATCATGAATGATGAACCGTCCGCCCGAGGCGCTGATTTCCTGCGGGTATCCCAAATCGAGCCCCCAGATGGGCAGGTCAATGATGTGCGGCGCCATGCCCGGGGTCCAGCCGCCGCTGTAAGCCATCCACGACGAGTGCGTGCCCGCCCCCTGCACCGCCAGGGGATTGTACGGCATCAACGGTCCCGGGCCGCACCACAGCTCCCAATCAATGTCCGCGGGTTGCGGCACGCGCGGCGCGAAGCCAATGCCGCGCGGCCCCTGGTTCATTACGTTAAACGTGCGGACCGTCCCGATCGCGCCCAGGTTGCCGGTGCGCAAATATTCCACCACCCGCCGGTAATTTTCGGAGGCATGAATTTGCGTGCCGATTTGAGAAATGACCCCGTGCCGCTTCACGGCGTTGCGGACTGCCAGGCTCTCCCCCAGGTGCAGGGTCATGGGTTTTTGCAGGTAGATATCCTTCCCCGCCGCGCACGCTTCAATCGCCTGCAAGCAATGCCAATGCGGCGGCGTGGCGATGATGACCGCATCCAGGTCGGGTTGTTGCAACATTTCCCGATAATCCGTGTAACCTTTGCAGGTGTCCTTGAACCCGGCGACCACCGCGTCGCGCCGGGGTGCTTGCACGTCACAGGCTGCCGTGACCACCACGTCCGCGTGTTTGGCACACGCATGAAGATTGGCGCGGCCCATTCCCCCGCAGCCAATCAAGCCCACGTGAATCCGGCTGTTCGGTGATGGTCTGCGTCTGGGTTGCGGATTGTCGCCCAGCGCCAGTTGCGGCGCGGCGAATCCGATGGCGGTGAGGGTCGCGGTCTTCTGGATGAACTCGCGACGGGAGGTGGAATGCTCGAGTTTCATAAAATTTAGGTGGCCGATCAACTTCCCGGCGAATTAAAAAATTGCGGCGCCGCAGCGGAATGATAAGCCCGCCACTGCGCTGCACAGCGCAGCGAATCGGCCGCCCCCCCGCCATGCAGCCACAAACGGAAGCGCAACACCAGCGGTTTTCCGGGACGCAACTCGTGCCGCTCGCCCCTTGCTGGGAATGTCGGCTGAAACCAGTTGATCTCCGGAAATTCCACCCAGTCGCCCGGATAATCCGGATTGGCGTCATGCTGCAGCACCGCCAAACCGGTCGGCCGCCCCACCCCGTCAAACCGGCCATGCAATTCCGCCCATGCCATCCGTGGCGTTACATTGGCAGGATCGGTGTGAAAGGTTATGGCCTGGTCCAACACCCTGGCCAGGCGCAGGTTCAATCCGCCGTACTTGTCAGTGCCGCGGCGCGCCAGCCAGACCGGGTCCCGGAGCGCCGTGAATTGCAGTTCCAAATCAATCAAACGTTCCGCGCCTGTGGCCCGATACGCACGGATGATCGCGCGTTCGCGAACAAGGGAATCCCGATCTTCCCATTTCCAGACGTTTTCGGCTTCGATTTGCGCAAACACCGGGCCGCTGATCACCCGGCATGAGCCCGTCGGCCGGGCAAAAACGGATTGGAGCGCATGCAAGTCGCCCCGCTGCCCCCGCCAGTCCACTTCGGGCCAGGCCCAATAAATGCCCCGATGATGTGGGTGATCAACCGGCCAGTCCAATGTGAGCGGCTCGCCATCGAATCCGAACAGCGGATGGATGTAATCACTTCGCGCGCGGGCATACTTCCGATTGTCCACCGCCACCTGCTCCAGCAATGCGCCCGGTTCAATGGTTGCATAGACATAACGCAGCACCGGTTTGCCGGCCTCGGAAATGGCGTACTGACCGCTCCCGGAGTCGAATTGCGCCAACATTCCGCCCTCCGCACGTCCGCGTGCCGATTGCAGCGCAAACCGTCGCTCACCGCTTCCGCCGGGCGGCATCAGCCAGCAGAGGCGTGCCGGATCATCGTCGCCTCCCGCCATCTCAAGCAACTGTGCCGGCACGATCTTGGCCGTCGCACGACCGGAGGCCACCACCTCACGCATCTGCAATCTTCCCTCCCGCGCGGCGCGTTGCTGACGAGGGCTGAGGTTAACGATTGCGGTGACCGGTGAGCGGGTTGCTCCAAGAACGCCACCAACATCGTTAACGGTCACGGAAGCCGACAATGCCAGCAGCGAAGTCAGAAACCAGCCGAAAACAGTTGGCAATGTGCGGTTCGTCATCATTCCATGTGTTGCTTTGCCAAAAGATAATGAGTCACCGCGCAAAAGGTCGAGCAGATTGTGAGGAGAACCCCCGCCCGCATAAGGTGCGTCGCCAGTCCGTCATGCGTCAGGACGGGGACAGGCCCACAGGACAAGCCGCGGTGTCGGTTGAAAATGCATACGTTCTCACCCCTACGAACACCGCGGCGCGCGGGTGGAAGCGCCACCTTGTGAAAAAAATCACGAATCGTCCTTGCCTGACCCACGACGCTTGTTTAAGCTGCCGGCGCGTTTGAATTCGACGCGCGTTTTGTATGCCCCAGATCACGGATTTTGGCTACGATTCACGTATTGAGGGTGATGTCATTCACACCCGCGTGGACGCCGTCATCAACTGGTTCCGGAAAAATTCGCTCTGGCCGATGCCGATGGGGCTGGCTTGCTGCGCAATCGAGTTGATGGCCACCGGCGCAAGTCGCTTTGACATCGCCCGTTTTGGGGCGGAAGTGATGCGGTTTTCCCCCCGGCAATCGGATGTCATGATCGTGGCCGGCACGGTCACTTACAAAATGGCGATGTCCGTAAAACGGATCTACGACCAGATGGCCGAGCCCAAATGGGTCATTGCCATGGGCGCGTGCGCCTCGACCGGCGGGATGTACCGCAGCTATTCCGTGATGCAGGGGGTGGATCATATTTTGCCGGTGGACGTTTATGTGGCGGGATGTCCACCGCGCCCGGAAGCCTTGCTGGACGCTTTGATGAAACTGCAAAACCAGGTGCAGCGCGAGCCGTTTCTGGCGACTTTGAAAAAACCCGGCCCCGCCGTGCCGAAAACCTGACCACCAATGGACGCCCCTTTAGCGACGCCACGAACCGCCGCCGGCAATCCGGCTCCGGCGCTGGTGACTGACACCGGCGCACACCGGGAGGACGAGGAATGACGGCGCTGAAACTGGCCCATCGGCTCAAAGCCCAGTTCGGAGAGCTGCTCTCCGAACCCACGGAATTCCGCGGGGAAGTGACGTTGAAAGTCCTGGATGCGGAGAAGATCGTGGCGGTTTGCGGATTTGCCAAGCAAGAGCTGGGTTTTGATTACTTGGTGGATATTTCGAGCGTGGATAATTACGGCGATGATCCGCGTTGGATTCTCGCCTACCATCTGGCGGGGCTGGAGCATAATCAATATCTGCGTCTGGTAGTGAGTGTGGGGGAGGAAAAATCGGAATTGCCGACCGTGACCACCATCTGGCGCACGGCGGATTGGCATGAGCGCGAGATTTACGACATGATGGGCATCCGCTTCCGCGGGCATCCCGACTTGCGGCGCATCTTGATGTGGGAAGGCTACCCGTATTTTCCGTTGCGAAAGGACTTCCCGGTGACCGGCAAACCGACGGAAGTGCCCGAAGTGGCGGCGACGGCCGTTGCGCCCATCGAAGGCGGCCCCTTCGTCACCACACCCGGCGGCAAGGATGCAATTGCACGCGAGCCGCGGGTGCGGACGCCGGAGAATTGATTTACATGCGCCATGCACATCATCACGCGCAAGCGGCTGATCGAATTTGCCGAAAAACATCCGACGGCGACGAGCGGGCTGGCACATTGGTATCGCGTGTTGAGGAAAAATAATCCGGCGAACTTTGCCGAACTTTGCCGTGTGTTCTCGCACGCGGATCAAGTTGGTGGGTTGACGGTGTTCAACGTTGGCGGCAACAAGGCTCGCTTGGTGGCGGCGATTCATTACAATCGGCGCAAGGTGTATATTCGTGCCGTGCTTACACACGCCGAGTATGACGCCGGCAAATGGAAAGAGAGATAGTTATGTCAACCGCACAAATTGAAAAAGCGTTTGAGGCCTGGCCAATAGTCGAGCCGACCTTGCGTGTGCCTCACAACGAACGCGATTACCGCCAGCTTGTGAAGCTGCTCGACCGCCTCGTGGATGAAGTGGGCGAGGATGAAGGCCATCCGCTCGCTTCGCTGATGGAAGTTCTCGGCGTCCTCATCGAAAAATATGAGGACGACAACGTGGCGGAGTTGGCGTGAGTTTGTATCTATGTTTTTGCGAGTCAAAGCAGCCCGGTATGTGCCGCGTCATCGAGTGGACATCAAGTTCAACGACGGCACACATCGCGTTGTGGACTTCGGCCCGTTTCTCAAGCAGGCCCGGAATCCCATGTTCAGGAAGTATCGCCGCCTGGCGGCATTCAAGTCATTTCACATCCACGACGGCGATTTGATGTGGGGCGATTACGAAATGATTTTTCCCATCATGGATTCGTACGGAGCTAACATTCTCGAAGGCGACCCCGTTGAATCGGCGCATTTGGTGTTGAGTGAAACCGCTTTTCCGGCTGCGTCAGTCTCGGAGCGAAAAACCAAGCCAGTTTCTTACAAAAAGCCGAAACGCAAGCCGCGCGTGCGGACGCTAGAAAACTGAAAGCCAATTCATGAAATACTATTGTCCGCTCTGCAAGAGTGAATTGACCAAAGATCATTTTCATAAGGTGATCAAGATTCAGGAGGACGAACGTAAAGTTCAAAAGGGCGAATTGGAAAAATTAAGGAAACAAGCATCTGCTGCGCAAGCAGTCGCCGCCCAGGCCAAGAAGCAAGCAAAAGAAGCCAAACAGAAAGCAAAGCAGGCAGAAGTTGAGGGACATAAAAAAGGTCAAGAATTCGCAAAACGAAAATATGACCGGATGATGCAGTCTCAAAATGTAGCGTTTAAGAAACTCAAAGAGAAATACCAACAACTGAAGCAGGGAATAACCCCACAAGAAATTGGCTTGGCTGACGAAAAAGTTTTGGTCAGCCGTCTTGAAAAAGAATTCCCAAGTGACCGAATTAAGCATGCCGGCAAAGGCGGGGATGTGCTTCATTTCGTTCGCTTCAAAGGCGAAGACATCGGGTGCATCGTTTATGAGTGCAAGCACATGGACCGAATTCTTTCCGACCACGTAAAACAAACCGCGTTGGCTAAGAAAACTCGGAACGCAGATTTTGGAATTCTTGTCACTATCGGCACGCGGAAAGGATTCGCGGGTTTGGATCAAGAGGATGGAGTTTTTATCGTGTCGCAAGCTGGCGTTTTGACGTTGGCAGGAATTTGTCGCAGAAGCCTCGTCGCGATGGCCGAGCAACGACTTGATGCCGCACAGAGAGAAGCGGCCGCAAAACGATTGATGGATTACGTCACAAGTCCAATTTGCAGAACTCCTTTGGAAGAAGCGATTTCACAGGCAGAGCGAGCACGCAAAAACTTGAAGAAGGAAATGGAGCAGCACAAAAGAGATTGGCTTGAGAGAAACGAAATTTACCAAACGATCCACCGCGATGTTTCCCATATTCAAGAAAATGTTGGCCGTGTTCTGAGCGGCAAAGAACCGATTAAGTTAGAAAAACCGAGGTTTGAACCTTTAGCGCTCCCAGCACCGAGAGAATAATCCCATGCCTGAAGTTCAAGAAATCACGATTCGCGACACCGGTGCACAGGCGCAGACGGCGGCGCAATCGCTGCCGCCCGCCGAGGATTTGCAGGACATGCAGGGCGAAAAGATGGTCCTCAACATGGGGCCGTCGCATCCGTCCACACACGGCGTGTTGCGCATCGTGTTGGAGCTGGATGGCGAAGCGATTCTCAAGGCGACGCCGGACATCGGGTATTTGCATCGTGGCGACGAGAAGATCGCCGAGAACATGACCTACACCCAGTTCATCCCGTACACGGATCGGCTGGATTATCTCGCGCCGCTGGCGAACAACGTCGCCTATGCGCTCGCCGTGGAAAAACTCCTCGGCATTCATGAGAAACTTCCGCCCCGGTGCCAATATATTCGCGTCATCTGCGCGGAACTGGCGCGCATCTCGTCGCACCTGATCGGACTGGGGGCCTTCTCGATGGACGTGGGCGCCATGACGGTTTTCCTGCTGACATTCACCGAGCGCGAAAAAATTTACAATCTCTGCGAGGCGCTCACCGGGGCGCGGTTCACCACGACGTACACGCGCATTGGCGGGGTGTCGCGAGACACGCCGCCCGGCTGGTGCGCCGCCGTGCGCCAGTTCGCCGGGGAAGTGATCGTCAACATTGACGAGGTGGAACTGCTGTTGACGCGCAATAAAATCTGGGTGGACCGCACCCGGGACATCGGCGTAATTTCCAAGACCGACGCGATTGATTTTGGCCTGAGCGGGCCGAATCTGCGGGGCAGTGGCGTCAGCCGCGACCTGCGCAAGGACCACCCGTATTTGTGCTACCGGGATTTGCAGTTTGACGTGCCGGTCGGGGAGGTGGGCGATTGCTACGACCGCTATCTGTGTCGCATCGAGGAAATGCGCCAGAGCGTACGGATCATCCACCAATGCCTCGACCAGATCCCGGGCGGTTTCGAGAACACCACCCGGGAGCCCGTCAATGTGGCCGATGGCAAAATCATCCTGCCGCCGAAGCAGAAGGTGCTGACGCGCATGGAGGAGTTGATCCATCAATTCATGCTCGTGACTGAGGGGGTGAATTGCCCGCCCGGCGAGATTTACTTCGGCCACGAAAACCCGAAGGGCGAGCTGGGATTCTACCTTTACAGCCGCGGCGGCGGTACACCGTATCGGATGAAAATCCGCAGTCCCAGCTTTGTCAACCTGAGCATCTTGTCGCACCTGCTGCCGGGACACATGGTGAGCGACACGGTTTCAATCCTCGGCTCGCTGGATTTTGTGATGGGAGAATGTGACCGATGAATTCGCATCAGCCGCCCGGCGCCCGGACGCGCCAATGATTTTGTCATGAAGGTTACCGGTTTGACCCCAATCCCGAACGTATTGCGACCGCAAGGCAACTTCGTGGTGCCGCCGGCACTGGCCGCCGAAATTGACGAAGTGATCACGCACTACCCCGTGAAACGGAGCGCGTCGCTCATGCTGCTTCACGCGATGCAGGAACACTTTGGCTGGATTTCCCAGGAGGCGGTCGAGTGGATTGCACGCAAACTGGAATTACCGCCGATCAACATTTACGAACTGTTGACGTTCTATCCGATGTTTCGGCTGCAGCCCGCTGGAAAATATCAAATCAAGGTCTGCCGGACGCTCAGTTGCGCCCTGGCCGGCTCGCAGAAACTGCATGAACATTTTTGCACCAGGCTGGGATTGGACCCGCACCAGCACGAAATCCAGACCACCCCGGATGGCCGGTTCTCGGTCGAGTTCGTCGAATGCCTGGCGGGATGTGGCGGCGCGCCGGTGGTGATGTGCAATGACGAGTTCCATGAAAACGTGAACCCGGCGAAGGCGGACGCCATGATGACCAAGCGGGAATGAGACGTCGCCATGACCACCAAAGGAACGCATGAAACCAGCCGTCCCTCACGCCCCGAGGAGATCTCTGGAGCCGGAAGCTGGATGCGAGGAAACAAAATGACCTGGTTGCCCGACATGGATTTGAACCATGACAAACAGATTCAGAGTCTGCTGTGCTACCGTTACACCATCGGGCAAACCGGCGTGTCGCACAGGCTAGGGAGTTTCCCCGGCCAGTCAAGCCGGCAGAACTCCCAGCCCCGTAGGGGCGACATATTTATAGATGGCGATTTCCATTCGTTGCAGGGCTCCGTTAGGAGCGACACATGCCGTCCCGCTGGGGCTGAACAGTTTTGTGGTTGGTTTAACTACAAAGATTTCGCTCCTGACGGAGCTTTGAACTGAAATGCCAAACGGAAAAATAGGTGACCATCCGCTAACCGACATCTTCGCTCACAACGTTGATGTTTATGGAAAGGAAGCAACCGAATTGATTCGGAAAATTGCGTCGCTATCGAGCCATCGAGAGTTGGACGAATGGTGGGAAATAGAGATTGGATGGAATTGTGATTCAGCAACCGCGCTGAAGAAGGCCAAAGCAAAACACGAAGAGCTTGTTCAACAAGCAAAAAGTAGTGGTTGGGAAACGAAGTAATTAAGTATGCCGCAAGAGTTCAAACTCATCCTGAAGCACGCTGATGAACCGGGTTACACGCCCGACATCGAATGCTATTTGCGGCATGGCGGTTACGACGCGCTCAAAAAGGCGCTCGCGCTGCGATCGCTCGATCTGCCCGACGGCCGGAAAAAATCGCCACAGGAACAACTCCGCGATGACGTAAAGCAGGCCGGCCTGCGGGGGCGTGGCGGCGCCGGGTTCTCGTGCGGACTGAAGTGGAGCTTCGTGGATCGCAAGAGCGGCAAGCCGATTTACCTCATCTGCAATGCGGACGAGTCCGAACCGGGCACGTTCAAGGATCGCCAGATCATCCACAAGGATCCGCACCAGTTGATCGAGGGCATGATCATCTCGTGTTTCGCCAATGATGTGCAGCTGGCGTACATCTACATCCGCGGCGAAATGCCCCAGGGGGCGAAGTTGTTGAACCGGGCGTTGCAGGAAGCGCGCGCGAAAGGTTTCCTCGGCAAAAACATCCTGGGCAGCGGTTACAACCTCGAAATTCACGTGCACCGCGGCGCGGGCGCCTACATTTGCGGCGAGGAAACCGGCCTGATCGAGTCACTCGAAGGCAAACGCGCCTATCCGCGCATCAAGCCACCGTATTTCCCGGCCGTGCTCGGGCTCTACATGTGCCCGACCATCGTCAACAACGTCGAGACGTTGTGCCATGTGAAACATATTGTCGCGATGGGCGCCGCGGAATACGCCAAACTCGGTACGCCGAACAACACCGGCACACGCATCGTGAGCTTGAGCGGCCACGTCCAACGCCCCGGCTATTACGAAATCGAAGTGGGCAAGGTAACGCTGGGCGAGCTGATCAATGATCCAAACTTCGGCGGAGGGTTGCGCGAGGGGCGCAAATTAAAAGCCATCATTCCGGGGGGATCCTCCTCCAAGGTTTTGAAAGCCGGGGAAAAATTCAAACTGAAACGCAAGGTGGACGGCAAGGACGTGGAGCAGGAGGTGGATCTGCTGGATCTGCCCTACGATTTCGATTCCCTGTTGCAGGCGGGCACCATGTCCGGCTCCAGCGCCATCATCGTCATGGATGACAGCACCGACATTGTGGAAGTGCTGGCGAACATCAGCAAATTTTACGCGCACGAGAGCTGCGGCCAATGCACGCCCTGCCGCGAAGGTTCGCTCTGGATGAGCAAGGCGCTCCACCGCCTGACGCACGGGCAAGGCCGCGCCGAGGACGCGGATTATCTGGTGAAAATTGCCAACAACATTCCCGGCGGGCGCACGATCTGCGCCTTCGGCGAAGCCTGCTCCTGGCCGGTGCAAAGTTTTGTCGCCAAGTTCAAAGATGAATTTGTGGCCAAAGGCGCGGCGGATGAAGAGGGCCGCGCGAAAGGAAAAGTTGAGCCGAAAGCTGCGCCGGCGGAGCGGAAAGAATCAGCAACCGTGGCTTGAAATGAAACCTTTTCAACACCAAGACGCCAGGACACCAAGTCGCAAAGGGCTTCATTGCCCCCTCTCATTAGCACCGGGCTTTAGCCCGGTGTTGGCGATGGAGGGAAGCCGCAGCCGTTTCAACGGCTTGGCGGGATTGGCGCGAGCGCGACGCACGACGAAAACGGTTGAAACCGCTTCCGTTTTTTGTCCACGCCCGCAAACCCGGCTGCAGCCGGGTGCTGATGAGATTGTTCTCCTTTGCGTCTCCGCGCCCTTGCGCTTTTGCGTTGAATGACAATGTCCGCAACCCCAACAACTGAAACCAAGCCCGCGCCGCCCGCGATCGAGAAGATCAGGATCAAGATTGACGGGCGCGAAATCGAAGTGCCAAAGCTCTCGCCGGACTGGCAGGGCAAGCCGGTCCCCACCACGATGTTGCAGGCCTGCAAAATGGTGCGCAACGACATCCCGCATTATTGCTGGCATCCCAAGCTGCCCGTCGCCGGAAACTGCCGCATGTGCCTGGTGGAGTTCGGCACTCCGGCGCTCGGCCCGGATCGCAAGCCCCTGCTCAATGCGGACGGCACCCCGGTGATCCGCAAGTCGCCGCGCCCGGCCATTGCCTGCGCCACGCCGATTTCACCCGGCATGGAAATTTATACGCAGACCCCCGGCGTGAAACAGATGCGCGAGGGCGTCCTGGAATTCCTGCTCATCAATCATCCGCTGGACTGCCCGATCTGCGACAAGGCCGGTGAATGCAAACTGCAGGAATACTCCCTTGATTACGGCGCGAGCGCCAGCCGGCTGGTCGAGCCCAAGGTGCACAAGCCCAAGGCCGAGGATCTGGGCCCGCGCATCGTGCTGGACGCCGAACGTTGCATCATGTGTTCGCGCTGCATCCGGTTCACCCGCGATGTCGTCGGGGACGATGCGTTGAGCTTCGTCAACCGGGGCAGCTACAGCACGCTGACCGCCTACCCCGGCAAGCCCTTCGACAACAATTACACGCTGAACACTGTGGACATTTGCCCCGTGGGTGCGCTGACGTCGAAAGATTTCCGCTTCCAGATGCGCACCTGGTTTCTCAAGGAGACCAAGAGCATCTGCACGAGCTGCGCGACCGGCTGCAATATTCTCATCGGTTCCCGCGAAGGCAAAATCCACCGCTACACCCCGCGCGAAAATGACGGCGTCAACGGGCCGTGGATGTGTGACGCAGGCCGTTTGCATTACAAATGGATTCACCGCGAAGACCGGTTGCTGGACGTGCTGGTACGCGGGGAAAAATCCACCTGGACCACGGCGCTGAGCGAAATGGCCGACAAGCTCAAATTGGCGGCGCCGGGGTCCGTGGCGATCATCGCCTCGGCGCGCCAGACCAACGAGGAACTGTGGCTGTTGAGCAAACTGAAGGCGAAGCTCGGCGCAATCAGCGATTCCATTCCCCGCATCGGCAAGGGCGACCATTTGCTGTTGGACGCGGACAAAAATCCCAACACCAACGGCTCGCGCTTGACCGGCATCAGCTTCACCGAAATGGGCATCAACCTCGTGAAGATTGCCGAGGGCATTGCCAGTGGGACGATCAAGACGCTGATCGTGTTCGGGGAGGATTTGTTGATGCATTCGGTCGGGAGCGACCAACTGGGTGCGAAAGAACTCACCAGTGAAGTGGTGCAGGAACATGGCCTTACGGCGGAGTTGCTCGGCAAATTGGAGACGTTGATCGTCAGTGACATTTTACCGAACGCCACTGCGCAGTACGCGCATTACGTTTTGCCGGGCTGCGCCCACGCCGAGAAGCGCGGAACATTCACGAATCGCGACGGACGGGTGCAAAAGTTCCTGCAGGCGATCCAGCCGCCCGGCGATGCGCGGGCCGAATGGGATTTCCTGCACGACCTGGTTTACAACCTCACCGGACGCAGCGGCTTCCAAACCATTGAAGGGCTGTTCAACGAGATGGCGAAGGATGTGCCGGCGTTCAACGGTCTGACCTGGGCGGGGCTGGGCGATGCCGGCGTGACCGTCAAGATTTGACCGGCGATGCTCTGGAGCAAATCATGGACGCGAGAACAGATCAGCCGGGGAAACTCGGGAGGGCGCGAGCGCGCCACCGGACCGGCGGCGCACTCCGGAGCGGGTCCGCGCCGGAACGCGGCCCCTGCGGATTACGGTCCAGGAAGACCGGCAACGACTCGCCGTTTGCCGGCGGCGGAACAACGGAAAATTATTTCAGTCAGGCGCCGCGGACGGCGACACGGCACCTGACCCGGGCAGGATTTGGCAATGATTGAGTGGTTCAACCATCTGGAGGCAACGACGCAGGGGCTGCTGTTCACGATCCTGAAGGCAATCGTGGGATTTGCCATTCTGATGACGATGGTGGCCTATACGGTGTTGTTGGAGCGGCGCTTGTGCGCCTGGGTGCAGGATCGGCTCGGGCCGAACCGCGTCGGTCCGCTGGGGCTGTTGCAGCCCGCCGCCGACGGCATCAAGGCATTCTTCAAGGAGGAATTCACGCCCGCCCACGTGCGCAAGGTGTTTTTTGTGCTGGCCCCAATGATCGCCCTCGCGCCGGCAATTTTGAATCTCGCGATCATCCCGTTCGGTTCCACGCTGGGAGAACAGCCGATGGTGCTGGCGGATCTGAACATCGGCATCCTCTACACGTTCGGCATCGTCTCGCTCGGAGTTTACAGCCTGGTGCTGGCCGGTTACGCCAGCAATTCCAAGTTCCCCTTCCTCGGCGGCATCCGTTCCAGCGCCCAGCTCATCTCCTACGAAATCGCGATGGGGATGAGCGTGATTCCGGTCTTTCTGTACGTGGGCGATCTGAACCTCAGCGCCATCATCCGGGCGCAAACCGGCACGCAACTCGGTTTCCTGCCAAACTGGTTCGTGATCCAAAGCCCGATGACTTTTCTGGCTTTCTGTCTGTTTCTGATCGCGGCGTTCGCGGAAACCAACCGCACGCCCTTCGATTTGCCCGAGGCCGAACAGGAGCTGGCCGGTGGTTACAACATTGAATACAGTTCGATCAAATTTGCGATGTTTTTCATGGGCGAATACGCGAACATGATTCTGGCCTCGGCCATGATGGTGACGTTGTTCTTCGGCGGTTGGACCCTGCCCTGGTTTGGGCTGGATCAGCCGGCCGCCACGCTGCCGGGCGGCGTGCTGCACATTGCCATCTTCCTGGCCAAGGTTTTTGCCTTCCTGGTGCTCTTCATTTGGGTGCGCTGGATGTGGCCGCGCTTTCGCTACGATCAGTTGATGGATCTCGGCTGGCGCCGGATGATTCCGGTGGCTTTAGTCAACATCGTGGTCACGGCCATTTGGTTGTGGTGGAGGAGCGGGAATTGAAATGATCATTGAACGCAAACCATTGAGTCTCTGGGAACGGCTTTACCTGCCGGCCATCATTGGCGGCTTCAAAGTCACACTGCGCCACTTCTTCAAGAAGAAGGTGACGATGCAGTATCCCGAGGAGAAATGGGTCGTGCCGGCCGGCTACCGCGGCGCGCCTTATCTGGTGCGCGATCAGGAGGGCCACACCAAGTGCGTGAGCTGCCAGCTCTGCGAATTTGTCTGTCCGCCCAAGGCGATCAAAATCACGCCGCCCGGTCCGGCGGGAGAACTGGCGGATCGTCCGAATGCGGAGAAAATGCCGAAGGAATTCGAGATCAACATGTTGCGTTGCATCTTCTGCGGCTTCTGCCAGGAAGTCTGCCCGGAAGAAGCCATCTTTCTGCAAAAGGATTATTCCCTGACCGGCACGAACCGGAAGGAAATGATTTACAACAAGGAAAAGCTCCTTGACCTGGGCGGCACCCACGCCGGCGTCCAGAAATGGAAGCACAAATTGGAAGAAGCCCGGGCGCAGGAAGATTTTCCGGTGAAGGTCTAGGCAACCACGAATGGACACGAATCAACACGAATCCGCTTTAGCTCAGGTTTCCAAGCCTGCGATATCGTCGATCTCCAAATTGGCGGCGGGTGGGGTCGTGTGCATGGTGCTAAATTTTGCGAGCGGCTTCACGGCGAGTGCAGTCATTCTCCCTTTTGAAAACCAATACGTCGAGCCGTTTTACACACCAAAAGCAGAAGCCGTGTGGGCGGCGACCAATTCACTGCCTTCGTCCATTCGGATCTTCAAAGTCATTCCCGCAAACTATTCCACCGTGGCGCTTTCAAATCTGACGCTGCTCGGAGGCAAAGCTGATGCGAAGCGCGGTTGGATGAGTTTCTATCAGGTGATGGATGAGCCGCAGAAACTCGAAGGCGTTCCCGACAAGGCACGGGCCTTTGAGTTGGGAACAAATCTGCTGACAAGGCTAGAGATTCCGTTGACCGAATTGGAAAGAGAGGGGCAACGCTTGAAAGCTGGGTATCGTCCTGGTTGGCGGGGTCGTTTTGACAAGACTACGCGCACGCATGTCAATGAGCCTTGCGTGATGGGCGTGGGGTTTCGCCGGGTTTTGGATGGCCTTCTCTGCTACGGCCAGCACGTGGACATGCAGTTCGAGAGTCAGGAAACATTAACCCACCTCGAAGTAAAATGGCATGGGCTGTCGCCGACGGGCAGCCATGATGCTGCAAGTCCTGAACAAATTATCGCCTGGATCAAGGAAGGTCGCGCACGGGCGCATCCGATTGAAACAACCGGTTCGCGGTGGATCAAGACCGCCGACATCAAACGGGTGGTGATTCGAAACATACAAGTTGTTTACGATGCGGGGCCAAATCATGGGTTGTTCGATTCGCCTCCCAGATATTTGTATCCTTATGCGGGTTTGTTGGCGGAAATCGAGTTTTCGCCGGGTGATGTGGAAACCCTCGGGCTTTCCTGCCCGATCACCAAAGCCGCAATGTGCGGACTGAGCCGAAAGCCGGCGGAGTTCAATATATTGCCAAGAGATTTCAACGGAACTCCACGAGCGCCGGAGGGCGGCGAGTAAGTTATGCAGGAAATCCTTTTCTATTTTTTCGCGGCGTTGACGCTGATCTTCGGCGCGCTGGTTATCGCAAATCCGTTCAGCCGTAATCCGGTCACGAGCGCGATGTTCCTCGTGCTCACGATCATCTCGCTGGCGGGTTTGTTCGTGCTGCTGCACGCGTTTTTCCTCGCGGCGGTGCAGGTGATTGTCTATGCCGGCGCGGTGATGGTGCTGTTCCTGTTTGTCATCATGCTGCTCGATTTGGAGGAGGAAGAACGGCGTAAGATCAAGCTGGCCGGCCTAGTCGCTGGCTTGGTTTCTGTCGGCGCAATCGTCGTGATCTTTGTCCGCTCGCTGCTGGCAACGAAGCCCGGCAGCAATTTGCCGTCCCCCACCACCGAAGGGGACACCGCCGCACTGGGCAAGCTGCTCTTCACGAATTACCTGCTGCCCTTTGAAATCGTCTCCATCCTGCTCCTCGTGGCGATGGTCGGCGTGATTTTGTTAAGCAAAAAGGATTTGAAATGAGAAGTGGTTCGTTAAGCCGGTTAAACCAGTTAAATCAGTTGAACGAGTTGAATGGGAGGCGAATGCGCGCGCCTGCTGATTCGACCGATTTCACCAGTCACTCATTTAACCAGCAACCATGACCGTCGGCCTCGAACATTATCTGATCGTCAGCGCGCTGTTGTTCGCGTTGGGCCTGCTGGGCGTCATCACGCGGCGCAACTTGCTGGTGATGTATATGTCGCTGGAGCTGATGCTCAACGCGGCGAACCTGGCCCTCGTCGCCTTTTCATGGTTCAACGACAACCTCAACGGCCAGGTGATGGTGTTCTTCATCATCACCGTGGCGGCGGCGGAGGTGGCGGTCGGCCTCGCCCTCATCGTCGCGCTCTATCGCAAACGACAGTCCGCGCACGTCGAGGATTTGACCAGCATGAAGCTGTGAACATGAAACACGAAAGAATTCAACGCGAAACCGCAAAGGTGCCACGACGCGGAGACCCTTGCCGTTCATTGGCACCCGGCTTCAGCCAGGTGCCTCGTGCGAGCAAAAAGGAGCAGCCGTTTCAACGGTTGCTTTGCGCGATGGCCAAGCCGTTGAAATGGTTCGTGCATTGGGCTGTCGCAAACACCCGGCTGCAGCCGGGTGTTAATGAGATTTCCCAGCTTTGCGTCTCCGCGTCTTTGCGCCTTTGCGTTAAACATATCGAATGAATCTGGAAGCGTTACCCTGGCTGATCCTGTTCCTGCCGCTGCTGGCGGCGGGCATCATCACGCTGTTCACCCTTCACCACCAGGCCGTCAGCGCCACGCTGTCCATCGGCGCGATTTGCGCGGGCTTCGTCCTCACGCTGGCACTCATCAAGTTCGGCGGCTGGGACGCGCGCGAAGTGTCCGTCCATTGGCTGGCCGTGGGCGGCTTCAATGTGAATTTTGGCCTCAAACTCGACGCGCTCAGTCTGATGATGTTGCTCATCGTCACGGGCGTCGGCAGTGTCATCCATATTTTCGCGTATGGCTACATGCGCGGGGATTCGGGCTTCTCACGCTTCTTTGCGTGCATGAGCCTGTTCACCTTCTCGATGCTGGGCATCGTCCTGGCCACGGATTTTTTGCAACTGTTTATCGCCTGGGAACTGGTGGGTTTGTCGAGCTATCTGCTCATCGGCTTCTGGTTCGAAAAACCCAGCGCGGCGGACGCAGCGAAGAAGGCGTTCATCACCAATCGGCTGGGTGATTTCGGGTTCATTCTTGGAATTTTGACGCTCTGGTTTTGGTGCAGTTCACTCAACTTTACCGACATCAGCCACGGTCTGGTGGATTGGAAGGGACCGCACTGGTTTCTAACTGGCGCCGGCCTCCTGATCTTCTGCGGCGCGGTCGGCAAATCCGCGCAATTTCCCCTGCACGTCTGGCTGCCCGACGCGATGGAAGGCCCGACGCCCGTCAGCGCGCTCATCCACGCCGCGACGATGGTGGCCGCCGGCGTTTACATGCTCTGCCGCGTGTTCTTCATTTTCACGCCCGAGGCGCTCACCGTCATCGCATGGATCGGTGGTTTCACCGCGTTGCTCGCCGCGCTCATCGCCGTCCAGCAAAACGACATCAAACGCATCCTCGCCTACTCGACGCTTTCGCAGCTCGGTTACATGGTCATGGCCGTGGGCTTGGGCGGACCGACGCCGGCGATGTTTCACCTGACCACACACGCGTTTTTCAAGGCGCTGCTCTTCCTTGGCGCGGGTTCCGTGATCATCGCGCTGCACCACGAGCAGGACATCTGGAAAATGGGCGGCCTGCGCAAGAAAATGCCGGTGACGTTCTGGACGTTCCTCGTCGCGACCCTTGCGTTGTGTGGCGTCCCGCCATTCAGCGGTTTTTACTCCAAGGACGCCATTCTTGCGCAGGCGTTGCATGCGCACAACTACGCGCTCTTTGCCATCGCCGCATTCGTCGCGGTGCTGACCACGTTCTACATGTTTCGCCTGTTCTTCGTTGCCTTCCTCGGCGAACCAAAGGCATCCGCAGCCGAGCACGCGCACGAATCGCCCGGCGTCATGATCTGGCCGCTGCGCATCCTGGCAGTTGCGAGCATCGTCGGTGGATTGATCGGTATCAGCGAATTGTTCAACTCGCTATTCGTTGGTGCAGCCGCCGAAAACGCCGGGCCCGCGAATGTGTTCACCCAACTCATCGAGCCGTTCCAGCACACGCCGGTCGCCGCGTTCGGTGGTTTGATCGCCGTCGTGATCGGGTTCCTTGCTGCGAAAGCACTTTACACAAAAGCCAAGAACGATCCGTTGCCGGCCAAACTCGGCGCGTTATCCCGCGCCATGGCGAACCGCTTTTACTTCGACGAAATCTATAAAGCCACGGTCATCCGCCTCCACGACACCATCGCCGCGATTGCCGACTGGATTGATCGCTGGATCGTCGAGGGCTTTTGCATCGGCCTCGTGCGGGGCGGGACGGATTTGACGGGTCGGGCGTTGCGCCTGGTCCAGACCGGCAATCTCCAGACCTACGCCTTCCTGTTCGTGCTCGGCGTGGCCGTGGTGCTGTGGTTCGTGCTGGGGAGATGACATGAGAATTCAACGCAAAGACGCCAAGTCGCCAAGTCGCAAAGGATTTCTTTTCTTCGCGACTATGCGTCTTTGCGCCTTTGCGTTTGAGAGAGGTGGTCGGGCATGACCGAGAACGAAATCGCCAAGATCATCGTGGACGCCGCGATTGAAGCGCATCGCGAACTCGGCGGGCCGGGCTTGCTCGAAGACGTATATGAGGAAGCCCTGGCCGAAGAATTGCGGTTACGCGGGTTGAAGGTGGAACGCCAGCTTCCCGTTCGGATTACATACAAGGGCCGCGTCTTGAGCAAGCCGCTCCGGCTCGACATGAAAGTCGAAGGCTTGGTGCTCGTGGATAACAAGGCTGTAAGCGAATGGAATCCCATTTTTGAAGCGCAGTTGCGAACTTACTTGCGGCTGACTGACCTCAAGCTCGGATTGGCGATCAATTTCGGCGAAAGACTCGTGAAGCATGGAATTCATCGGGTCGTGAATGGTTTGCCGGAAGACTTGAACTTTAAGCCGCAACCGAAGCATAGAGACAAGGCGGACGCCAACTGAAATTTGTGGTTATGAACAAGCGCAACGACGCAAAGACGCAGAGTCGCGAAGAACGGAATGGTTTCCCTTTGCATCGTGGTGCCGTTGCGCCTTCGCGTTTAGAGCCATGACGATACTGACCCTCATCTTTCTGTTACCAATTCTGGCGGCAATCGCGCTGGCGTTTGTGCCGCGCAATTTTGCCGTCATCATGCGCGCGGTGGCCGTGGGCGTGACGTTCGTCACGATGCTGCTCGCCGTGCAGATGTTCTGGCAGTTCAACGGCGCACCGGCGGATGAACACGGCTACAAATTTGTCGGCACCATTCCGGGATTGGGGGCGGAATCGCTCGGTATCGCCTGCAAGTTCGGCGTGGACGGCTTGAACGTCGGCCTCGTGCTGATGGGCGCAATCGTCGCCTTCGCGGCGGCGTGCTGCGCGTTCGAGATCCAATCGCGCGAGAAGGAATTTTACCTCCTGCTGCTCACAATGACGGGCGGCATTCTCGGCGCGTTCATGTCGCTCGACCTGTTTTTCTTCTATTTCCTCCACGAACTGGCGCTCGTGCCCACGTTCATCATGATCGGCGTGTGGGGTCGTGGCGAGCGGAGGAACTATGCGACGTTCCAGATCACGCTGTATTTGAGCTTCGGCGCATTGCTCGCGTTGATCGGGCTGATTGCATTGTATCTGCAAATGCCGGCGGACGCGCGCACGTTCGCCATTCCGGCGCTCACGCAGTATTTTGCGGCGCACACGATGGCGTTGGGCGCGCAAAACTTCATCTTCCCGCTGCTGCTGTTTGGTTTCGGCATTCTCGTGTCGCTATGGCCGTTTCATTCGTGGGCGGCGCTCGGTTACAGTTCGGCGCCAAGCGCCACCGCCATGCTGCACGCGGGCGTGTTGAAGAAATTCGGCCTTTATGGCCTGATCCGGGTGGCCTTGCCCATGATGCCGGAGGCGACCCAGGGGTGGATGACCCTGCTGGCCTGGCTGTGTTTGGGCAACATCCTCTACGTGGGCTGGGTGGCGATTCGCCAGAAGGATTTGAATCTGCTCTACGGCAACTCGAGCGTGGCCCACATGGGGTTTGTCTTCCTGGGAATTGCGAGCCTGAACCTGGTCGGGGTGACTGGCGCGGTGTTGATCATGGTGGCACACGGATTCCTCGCCGCGCTGACGTTTGGTTTGAGCGGCTTCATTTACCACCACACCGGCACCCTGGTGATGTGTGAGCTGGGGGGGCTGGCGCGCAGAATGCGTTTCATCGGCACCGCGTTTGTCATGGCGGCGATGGCCGGCTGCGGCCTGCCGGGCTTTCTGAATTTCTGGGGCGAAATCACGGTGTTCTTCGGGGCGTGGACGGAACCGGCGTTACGCGCGGTGGTCGTGCTGGCGATTTGGGGGGCGCTGATCATTGGCGCCGTTTACATGCTGCGCGCGGTCCGCACGGTCATGCACGGCCCGTCCGACGAAGCGCGCGCTTATGCTCCCAACGTGGCCGACGCCACCCTCTGGCGCAAACTGCCCTACGCATTGTTAATCGCCAGCCTCCTGGTGTTTGGCTTTTTTCCGCGTTTGCTGACGGAGAAAATCAAACCGGTGACGGAACAAATCGTCAGTCTGGCAACTGCCGTGCGCACCGCACCCGATTCCGCGCCGGCGATAATCGCGGAAGTCCCGGGCGCCCCCGCCGCACCGCTCCGCACCGCCGCGAACCCATGAGCGCGTCCGATTACGAAAAACTGGGCGTGTTCTATCTGGGGCGGCGTTATGATCTCCGCCAACAGCAGACGCAGGCCGATTTGATTCTGTGCGAGTCCCGGGATCTCGTGACCCACGCCCTGGTCGTGGGCATGACCGGGAGCGGCAAAACCGGCCTCTGCTGCGATTTGATCGAGGAGGCCGCCATTGACGGGATTCCGGCCATTGTGATTGATCCCAAGGGCGACCTCGGCAATCTGTTGCTCACCTTTCCTGATTTGCACCCGCGGGATTTTGCGCCGTGGATCAACGACGATGACGCGCGGCGACAGGGGCTGGGCGTGGAGGCGTTTGCCGCGCAACAAGCCGCGCTTTGGAAAAGGGGATTGGCCGCGTGGGAACAGGATGGCGAACGCATCCGTCGGCTGCGCGCCGCGGCGGATTTTACCATTTATACGCCCGGCAGCAGTGCGGGAGTTCCGGTTTCCATTTTGAAATCGTTCGCCGTGCCCCCCCCGGAAATTTTGGAGGACGGCGAATTATTGCGCGAGCGCGTCAGTTCCACGGTGACTGGCTTGCTGGGCTTGGCGGGCATCAAGGCCGATCCAGTTAAAAGCCGCGAAAGCATTCTATTGAGCCACCTGCTTCAAGACGCGTGGGCCAAGGGGCGCGATCTCGATTTGGCGGCGCTGATTCAAGCGGTGCAAAACCCGCCCGTGCAACGCGTCGGGGTGCTGGAACTCGAAGCGTTCTATCCGGCCAAGGAACGTTTCGAACTGGCGATGCAGCTCAACAACCTGCTCGCTTCGCCCAGTTTTGCCACCTGGATCGAAGGCGCGCCGCTCGACGTTGGAAATTTTCTGCATACGGCAACCGGCAAACCGCGCATCGCCATTTTTTCCATTGCGCATCTGGGAGATTCCGAGCGGATGTTTTTCGTCACGCTGCTGCTCAATCAAGTGTTGAGCTGGATGCGCAGTCAGTCCGGCACGAACAGCCTGCGGGCGTTGGTGTACATGGACGAAATTTTTGGCTACTTTCCGCCTGTCGCGAACCCGCCGTCGAAACCGCCTTTGCTTACGCTGCTCAAGCAGGCGCGCGCGTTTGGCGTGGGCGTGGTGCTGGCCACGCAGAATCCGGTGGACCTGGATTACAAAGGCCTGGCCAATATCGGCACCTGGTTCATCGGGCGACTGCAAACGGATCGGGATAAGGCCCGCGTGTTGGAAGGGTTGGAAGGCGCCGCGGCAGGGCGTGGTGTGCGCTTTGATCGGAGTGCCATGGAGGAAACCCTGGCCGGCCTGGGGAAGCGCGTTTTTCTGCTGCACAGCGTGCATGACGAAGGCACGGAAATTTTTGAATCGCGCTGGGCCATGTCGTACCTGCGCGGTCCGCTGTCCCGTTCACAAATTCAAACGCTGATGGACGCCCAGCGGGGACCGGCGGCCCCGTCACCCGCAGCACCTGCCGCAGCACCTGCCGCGGCGCCAACAGCGGCGGCCGCGACGGCTCCGGCACCCCCTCCCGCCGCCGCGCGTCCGGTCTTTCCGCCGGAAATCCCCCAGGTCTTCGTGCCGGTGAACGGCCGGATCCCGCCGGAACACACGATCGTTTATCACCCCCGGCTGCTCGGGGCCGCGCAGGTGCGTTACGCGAATGCGAAGCTCAACCTTGACCTCTCGCAGGATGTGCTGGCGATAACGGAAATCACCGACAACGCGGTACCCGTGGATTGGGCAAAGGCCGAGGCCTTGAAGGTTTCCGTCAGCGATCTGGAGAAGAATCCCTTGGACGGGGCCTTTGCGCCCTGCGCCGCCGCCGCCAGCCAGACGAAAAACTATGCGGGTTGGGCCCGGGACTTCACCGCCTGGATTCAAAATGAGCACAAGCTGCCATTGCTGCGCTCCTCCGACGCGGCGCAAGTTTCCCGGCCGGGCGAGACGGAGCGCGAGTTCCGGGTCCGGTTGCAGCTGCTCGTCCGCGAGCGTCGGGATGCGGCTGTGGCGAAGTTAAGGCAAAAATACACCCCCAAACTGGCCGCGTTGCAGGAGCGGGTCCGGCGGGCTGAGGCGGCCAAAGCGCGGGAAGCCGAGCAGGCCAGACGGGCGAAGTTCGACACGGTGATCGCCTTTGGCTCAACGCTGCTGGGAGCCTTCCTGGGCAGGAAGGCGGTGTCGGTCGGCACGGTGGGCAAGGCGGCGACCACCATGCGCAGCGCGGGGCGCGCCATGAACCAGGCGGGCGACGTGACCCGGGCGCAGGAAACGGTGGAATCGTTGCAGCAGCAACTGGAGGATCTGGAGGCGCAGTTCAAGGCGGAGGCCGCGGTGGCCGGCGGCGATTTTGACCCCGGGACGGTGGCGCTGGAAACCTTGGAACTCCGCCCGACCCGGACGAACATTCATGTCCGGCTGGTGGCACTGGTCTGGTTGCCCTTTCAGCGGGATGCGCTGGGGGTGCTGAATCCCGCGTACTGAACCGTGAACGATGCGGGCCGGGCGGCGGCGAATTGGATGCGGGAACATGTGCCGCGGAGCGCGGTGATTTTGTGGAAATTATGAACCTGTCTTTGATCAGTCTGGAAATTTTGGTGGGGACACTGGGCCTCCTGATTTTACTGGTGGACCTGTGGCTGCCTCCCGAGCGCAAACGCCGGCTGGGTTACATTGCGGCGGCGGCCCTGGTCCTGCTGTTTGTGAACACGTTCACCGCCCACAGCAGTTGCGCCCTGAGCGGCACGGCGTTCGGCGGCCTCTTCGTCCAGGACGCTCTGGCGGTGTTTTTCAAACGGATGTTTCTGCTCGCAGGGGTCGTGGTGCTGCTCATGGCCGTGGAATTTGCGGACCGCGTTGCCGCCGGCATCTCGGAATATTATGCGCTGATTCTGTTTGCGCTGACGGGCATGTTGTTTGCCGCATCGGCCAACAACCTGGTGATGCTTTACGTGGCGATTGAACTGATCACGGTGACCTTTTTTGTGCTGGTGAGTTTTACGCGCGGCAGGGTGACCGCCCTGGAAGCCGGCGTCAAATACCTGATCATTGGGGCCCTGTCCTCGGCGTTCATGGTGTATGGTCTCGCGCTGGTTTGGGGGATCACCGGAAAGCTCGACTTTAACGAACTGGCCATGGTATCGGAGCAGTATCTTGGCAACCGGGTGTTCCAGGTGGGCGTGCTGCTGGTGCTGGTCGGGATCGGATTCAAGATCGTCGCGTTTCCGTTTCACATCTGGGCGCCGGACGTCTATCAAGGCGCGCCGTCGCCCTCGGCAGCTTTTCTCGCGTTCGGCTCGAAGACCGCCGGGTTTGTGTTGTTGCTGCGTTTCCTGTTCGGAGCGGTGCCCGCCCTGACGATGCATTGGGAAAAACTGCTGCTGGTCCTGGCCGCGATCACGATTTTGTACGGCAATCTGGGGGCGCTGCCCCAGCGCAATCTGCAGCGACTGCTGGGTTATTCCAGCATCGCGCACGCCGGCTACCTCCTGTTGGGTGTTGCCGCGCTGACCAACGCCGGCCAAGCCGCCATCCTTTACTACCTGGGCGGCTATCTTTTTACCACCCTGGCGGCCTTCGTGGTGATCGTGGCGGTGTTACGGCATCTCGGCACGGAGGACATCGGCGGTTTGGCGGGGTTGCACCGCCGCTCCCCGTTCCTGGCTGCCACGCTTGCACTGGCGATGATCTCCCTGGCGGGCATTCCGCCGCTGGTGGGGTTTTTCGGGAAGTTCCTCCTGTTCAAGGCAGTGATCGAACGCGGTGCGGAAAATCACGGCTATTATCTCCTCGCGTTCGTTGCGCTCGTGGGCGTGGTGATCTCGTTCTATTACTACTTTGGGGTGGTCAAGGCGCTTTACTTCAGCCAGGGCGCGCCCGACTCCGCGCCGATCGCGGTGTCCTGGCCGCTGAAGGCGGCAGCCGGTGGCTGCATCATCGGAATGATCTGGTTGGGAATCGCCCCCAACAGTCTGTGGACGGTGGCGCGCCGGGCAGTCGGAGCACTGGCCGGGATGGATTAGGCCGGACACGATCCCGGTCCCGCGAGCACTCCGGCCGCATCGGGCGCCCCCGCCGCGGGCGAGCGCCTGGCGCGGCGAATGCGGAAAGCCGCCTTAAACCCGGCGTCGGAAATAAGCAATGGTCTCGGCAATGCCCTGTTCCAGACTGACTTTCGGCTGCCAGCGTAGAAGTTGACGGGCCTTGCGGATGTCCGGTCGCCTTTGTTTCGGATCGTCTTGCGGCAGGGGTTTGAAGGAGATCCGGCTACGGGCGCAGGTGGCTTTCAGGATGACGCGGGCGAACTGCAGCATGGTCATCTCGCGGGGATTCCCGAGGTTCACCGGCAGATGGTGCTCGCTCATCATGAGCCGGTAGATGCCGTCAATCAAATCCGACACGTAGCAGAAACTGCGCGTTTGTTTCCCGGTGCCGAAGATGGTGATGGGTTTGCCGGTGAGCGCCTGGCTGACAAAGGCGGGCACCACGCGCCCGTCATCCAGTCGCATGCGCGGGCCGTAGGTGTTGAAGATGCGGACGAGGCGCGTTTCCAATTGATGGCTCCGGTGGTAGGCCATGACCAGAGCCTCCGCGAAACGTTTGGATTCGTCATAACAACCGCGCGGTCCAATGGGATTGACATTGCCCCAGTAGGTTTCGGGTTGCGGATGCACGAGGGGATCCCCGTACACCTCCGAGGTGGAGGCGGTCAGGAAGCGTGCCCGTTTTCTCCGGGCCAGTTCGAGTGTTTGGTAGGTCCCAAACGCGCCCACCTTCAGGGTTTCAATGGGAATCTGGAGGTAATCAATCGGGCTGGCCGGAGAGGCCAGATTCCAAACGTAATGCACCGGACCTCCGATCCGGATGGGGCGACAAATATCCTGTTTGATCAGGCGGAAGGCCCGGTGCCGTCGCAGATGGGAGAGATTGGCGCGACTGCCGGTGATGAAATTATCAATTCCGATCACCCGATGACCGCGCGCCAGCAGCAGATCCGTCAAATGCGAACCAAGAAAACCCGCGGCACCGGTAACGACGGAAACAGGAGGGGCGGGTTTCATGGATGCTGCGGTGTGGGGTGGGATGCGGTCATTTGGCTCCAGCCCCCTGAAACACCGCCGGAATGGTGCGTAATAAAATTTTCAGATCCAACCACAGCGACCAATTGTCAATGTACTCCAGATCCAGCCGCACCCAGTCCTCGAACTTTTTGATTTCGTTGCGGCCGCTCACCTGCCAGAGGCAGGTGAGTCCCGGTTTGACACTGAGGCGGCGGCGGTGGGCCATGTCATGAATGCGTTTGGTCTCGTCCACCGGCAGGGGCCGGGGACCGACGAGGCTCATCTCCCCGCGCAGCACGTTGAAGAGCTGCGGAAACTCGTCGATGCTGAATTTGCGCAGCCAGCGGCCGATGGCGGTGATGCGCGGGTCCTTGGTCAGTTTGAACACCGGCCCGGTCATTTCATTCATGGCCGCAAGCTCGTGTTTGATCTGCTCGGCGTTCGTGACCATGGTGCGAAACTTGTAAATGGTGAATGGAGCGCCGTTCAAACCGGAGCGCTGCTGTTTGAAAAAGACGGGGCCGGACGAGGTGAGTTTGATGAACAACGCCACCACCACCAGCGGAATGAAGAGCAGGCTCAACAGCAGCAGTGCGCCAACGAAATCAATGGCTTCCTTGATCTTGCCCTGCCAGGAAACTTCCGGCGTGGACCGGAAGACCAGCATCGGCCGGCCATAAAAATCATCCATGGTCGTCGTGGAAATCCGGGTTTTGAAGAAGTCGGCCACGAGCCAGACCTCGACACCTTCGAGTTCACAGGCATGAACGACCATTTCCGCGCGATCAAACAACGAATGACGCGAGCTTAAAATGACTCCATTGATGGCGCGTTCGTGCAGCAGGTTCACCAGTTCTTCCGGCTGAAGCTGATTCAAATCCAGTTCCGCGATGATCTCCACGCCGGATTCGGGCCGTTGTTGAATTTCGTGCCGGATGCGCTCTGTTTCGGATCCGGTGCCCAGCAGGAGAAAATGACGGCGGAACTGGCTTTGACCGAACCGGCTTTGCGCCGCCAGGCTCATCAACTCCTCTTTGAGCAGGACGAGGCAAAACGCGATCACGCCGAAGCCGATGGGCACCCCGCGGGCGATCAGCAGGCGCGAAAAGAACAGGGCGAGCGTCAGCCCCAGGGAAATGAAGAGACAACCCTTGAAGAGCGCCCAAGTCAGGGTCTTGCGGGCCGTCATCCAGGAACGGTCGTAAAAACCCTGGGATTCCAAAACCAACGGTGACACTGGAATCAAAACCAAATAATGCCAGAAAAACACTTCAAACGGGGCAATTGGCGGCTGGCCCAGGGTGATGGTGACAAAGTCGGAGGCGCGGATTTCGTACGCCAGCCAGAAGCTGGCGGCAAAAATGCAAGCGTCCAGCAACTGGCTGATTTGCATCCGCATCTGGCGATCACGTCGTAGCATGGCAGGAAGCTGGGCCCGGGTTAGTTGGCGTGCGCCAGGGTTGGCGGTTGGCCGTGAACGAGCTGAAATTCGGGCACGGCGGCGGCAATCAATTTTTTCATGCGTTCATAAGTGACATCTTCCTGTCCCGGAGGACACACGGCAAAAAAGGTAATGTACGCCCAGCGCTCCAGAACCCCCGTAGTGAGCAGGGTTCGCGCCATGGACCACATGTGCTTTTTTCCGTCGGGATCGGCGCTCATGTTTTTATCCGAGACATACCAGTAGACATACACGCCGCCGGCCCGGATCGGCTGACCCTCCTGGGTGAATGTGCCGGACAATTTCAATTTGATGACGGACAAGTCATAGGGTGCCGGTTTCTGGATCGGGATGCTCGTCACCTCGGTGGAATCAATCGTCCACCCGGCCCCCGTCAGGCAAAACTGCGGTTTGTGCATGCTGGCGCGGTCTTCGCCCATCAACACCACATTGGCGGTGACGGTAAATTGATCCGCCGCCTGATATTGCCGTTGTCCGTAACAGGTGTCCTTCGGCAGGGTGTTGGTGACGATTTCGCTCTGATTGATCCACTTGGAGGTGTAGTCCAACACCGTTTCGGGCAGGACGACTTCCACATTGTGGCTGCCCGGGATGGGGCGCGTTTTCACGCCCGGTTCACCCAGGCGCTGGATGGTTTTGTAACGCGCCAATCCGGCGGCCGCGCCGGCAATCAGCAACACCGTGATTCCCGCCAGTAGATACTTGGTCCGGTTCATGACTGAGGAGGGGAGGTGCGGGGCGGCTCCGCGTGGCCGATGCGCTCCAGAAAACGCCCGATGTACATCACTCCAATAATCGCCGGAATGTAAGGGAGCAGACTGAAGAAGGTGTTGTCGTGGACATAGTTTCCTGCCGATTGCCCCCCCCATTCCCCGGCGGCAACGATGAAAGAAAGTCGCACAACGTTGCCAATGACCGCCAGCGGGAGCGAGGCGAGCACCATCACCAGCCGCTTCCACGGGGACCGAAAGACCAGAAAACCGTACGTCACGGCGATCAGGAAAATGGAGATCAGGCTGCGCATGCCGCCACAGGCGGCGGCCACCTCGTACTGGTAGGTTCCCAGGGCATTGAACAGTTGGGTGCCGGCCCGGATGACGCCGATGCCGAACACGTCGTTGAACAGGTGTTGCACAATCCAGGTGACCATCATGCGGAGGGGAAACGCGATTTTCTCCGTAAAGGAGCCCAGCGGCACCATGAAGACGAAGAGAAAGTAGGGGAAGAAAGTCGCTTTCAAAAAGCGCGGGCCCCAAACCAGCCCCATCAACCCGTAAATGCCGCTGAACAGCCCGACGATGGAAAGGCGCTGCTGTTGAACGATAAACCCAACCGCATGCAGAAGGAGTCCCCCCATCACGAAGCCGAGTGCCGGCCACCAGGTGCGCAGCGGTTGCGCCACCAGATCGCGCCGCTTCCACCAGAGAATCCCCAACACCACCAGGGGAATCATGTTGCCGTGACCGTCATCAGAGATGGCGCTCTCCCGATACGCCACCTGCATCCATTGAAACAGCGAAGGAGTGGGCGTATAACCAAAGGAAGCGTTGCCCCAAAATTGGAAGAGCAAACACCAGGCCGTCAACAACCCGAAGAACAACGCCTTGTCCGGGAACCGACGCCAATAGGCCCGGATTTCCCCGGTCAGGCTGTCGGTGGGCGGATGGAAAGGCGCAATGCTCATCGGCTCATCATCTTACTCCAAGTCCATTGGATAAGGAATTCAGGGTTTTGGCTCAACCAAATTCCCGGGGAGTTTCCCGTAGGCGCACCGGCGCCAACCATCCCGCAGCAGGTAAAACAGGAAAAGCAAATTCCATTTGAAGTACCGGGGAACCAATCGGCGCGGTTCAGAAACCATGCGGTAAAGCCAGGTCAATCCGATCCGTTGCATCCAGCCCGGAGCATCGGACTTGGTGCCGGCATTGACATCAAAGGCAAAGCCGACCGACAAAATGACGCCGCGCCGGACCTGGGCCTTGTGCTTGTGCGTCCAGGCCTGCTGTTTGGGGGTGCCGAATCCGACCCAGATAAAGTCCGGGGACAGCCGGTTAATCTCCGCGATGAGGTCTTGTTCGGCGCTCCCCTCCAGGACGCCATCCGGGCGACACCGTCCATGAAACGCTCCGACGAATCTCAGCTGCGGGTTGAGGCGCAGGAAATACCGTTGCAGTCTGGCGCCACATTCGGGCGACCCGCCAAGCAGGTAGTGACTTGTTCCCGGCGGCGCTGTTTCCAGAAAGCGCCGCATGAACGTTGGGCCGTAAACGCGATCGTGCAAATCCGCTCCGGCCCGGTTCAAACACCACACCAGCGGCATGCCGTCCGGCACCTGGGCGTCGTACGCCTGCATGACCGACGCGAAGGCGGGTTCGTGCCGCTGCATGGTGACAATTTGGGTGTTGACGAATTCCACCGCCCGGCACTGTCCGGCCCTGGCCCAATCCAGACAAAACCGGCCCAACTCCTCGTAACAGGTTACGAGCAGAGGCACCTTAAGGACATGCAACCGTTTCATCACTAGGTCGGCAACGGCCCCTGTGGGTTGTCCCCGGTGCGGGGACCTTCCTAGAAGCGAGCCCCCCGCTCCAAAACCGTCCTGCGACCGGTGGAAAGTGTTGTCATCGCGCCGGCGCAGGCAAGAAAAGACTTCTTTTGCAGTCCCGGTTCGGCAAAGTAGTGTCGTGCCGCCGCACTGAACATCTGGAATCGGTAAACCCATTACATGAAATTGTTGGTCTTCGCCCACACGCCTCCGCCTCTGCATGGTCAAAGCTACATGGTGCAGTTGATGTTGGCGGGGTTCGGTGGCAATCGGGCTGTCAGCCAAAGACCCTGCCCGGGATCCGGGGATGATCACGACATTGAGTGTTATCATGTGAACACCCAATTTTCCAAGACCTTGGAGGACATTGGGGAGTTTCACAGCCTGAAATTGTTCCGCCTGTTTCGCTACTGTCTGCAGGCGATCTGGTTTCGCTTTCGCTACGGGGTGGAAAATTTCTATTACATCCCCGGGCCCGGAAAGCATTCCGCCCTTTACCGTGATTGGCTGGTCCTCGGGATCTGCCGTCCGTTTTTCAAGCGCCTGATCCTGCACTGGCATGCCGCCGGGCTCGGCAAATGGTTGGAGACCTCAGTCCAAATTCGGGTCCGTGTCTGGACCTACAAGTTCGCCAAACATGCCGACCTGAGCATTGTGCTCTCGCGCTACAACATTGCGGATGCGCAAAAATTGCTGCCGCAGCAGGTGCGCGTGGTTAATAATGGCATCCCCGACCCCTGTCCCGAATTTGCAACCCGGCTCCTGCCCCGGCGACTCGCGCGGTTCGCCGCACGCGAGCGCCTTCTGGCTGGAGGAGTTTTGACGGCCGCTGATCGCCAAAGCGCCGGCGGCGACCCGGAGATCGTCCGGGTGCTGTACATGGCGCATTGCATGACGGAGAAAGGGGTTTTTGATGCGGTCGAGGCGGTGCGACTGGCCAATCGCACCCTGGCTCAACAAGACACGCCGGTGCGGCTCCGGCTGATCATCGCTGGGAGTTTTGTGACCGGTGTAGAACGCGCGCGCTTTGACCAACTCATCAAGCAACCAGAGCTGCAATCGTCGGTCGAGTACCTGGGCTTCGTCTCGGGGGCCGGCAAGGAACGCGCCTTTCGTGACTGCGATTTGTTTTGTTTTCCAACGTATTACCTGGGCGAAAACCAGCCGGTCAATCTGATTGAAGCCATGGCGCATGGTCTGCCGATCGTCACGACACGCTGGCGGTCCATTGCGGAAATGTTGCCGCCAGACTACCCCTGGCTGGTGGCGATCAAAAGCCCGGAAAAAATCGCGGCGGCGCTCCTCGAAATGATGCGGCGGGAGACGGGGGAAAGATTCCGGCAACTGTTCCAGGTGCGCTACACCCTGACCGCACATCTCACGCAATTGGCGGAAGCCCTGCATGCCGTGGAGATCCAGCCCTGTCCGCCGGGGCGATGCGATTTGCCGATTGCCTCAGACACCCCGCTGCCCTCCTAATGGGTTGCGCGCCGACTGGCGTTCGCTACCTTGGCTGGCGTGAAAATTGGCGTATTGCAACTCAACGCAACTGTCGGAGATTTTACCGGCAACCACCGGAGGCTCCTCGCGGGATACGAGGAAGCGGTTGCGAGGGGCGCCGAGTTTGTCGTGTCCCCCGAGTTGTACCTCTGCGGCAGCGCTCCGCGTGACTTGTTGGGGCGGCCGGATTTTATCGCAGCCGGACTGGCGACGCTAGACGCGACGGCCCAAGCCATTGGACCTGTGCCCTTGTGTGTGGGTTCGGTAACACGGGACACTGATGCAGGCGGCCCGGCACTCGCGAACACGGCTGCCGTCTTGCAGAACGGAAAGATCATTTGGCGGCAAAGCAAGACGATGCCGCCAAATCACCATGTCCTTGACGCCCTCCCATGCTTCACGCCAACCCGGCAGGTCCGCCCCTTTGAATTCAAAGGGCGCAAGATTGGCATCACCATTGGGGACGACATTTCAGGGAGCGCAGCAGACGCGGAACGGCCAAGCGCGTCTCCAACCCCGGTCAGAGATCTGACCGCTCAAGGTGCCGGGCTGATTCTCAATCTCACTGCCCTTCCCTGGCGCGTGGGCAAAGAAAAGACCCGCCTGGCGATGTTGCAACGCGTCGCCCGGAATGCAGGCGCGCCGCTTGTCCAAGTCAACGCCGTCGGCGGCTCCGACGAGCTCATATTCGATGGTCACAGCATGGCGTTGAATCAGCGGGGTGAAGTGCTTGCGCTCGGGAAAGGTTTCTCGGAAGACCACCTCGTGGTCGAAGTGGACGCCTCCGCCTCCACCAGCGAACCCCACTGGCCGGGAGTGGAGGAACAGCTGTTCCATGCGCTGTCGCTGGGCATCCGCGATTACGTCCACAAGTGCGGCTTCAAATCTGTGCTCATCGGCCTGTCTGGGGGGATTGATTCCGCCCTAGTCGCCGTGCTGGCCGTGAACGCCCTCGGAGCAGATCATGTCCTGGGCGTCTCCATGCCGGCCCGTCATTCGAGCCGGGGCAGTTTGACCGACGCAGCAGCGCTGGCCAATAATCTCGGCATTCGGCACGAAGTAATTTCGATCGAGAACAGTGTGGCCGCCGTGGAAGCCCAATTGGCAAAGTGGTTCGCCGGAACGAAGCCCAATGAAGCCGAAGAAAACATCCAGGCCCGGTTGCGGGGCGTGACCTTGATGGCGCTGGCCAACAAATTTGGCGGCATGGTGCTGAACACCGGCAACAAATCGGAGGCGGCAGTTGGGTATTGCACCTTGTACGGCGATACCTGCGGCGCCCTGGGGGTTCTGGCGGACGTTTATAAAACCGAAGTTTACGCCATTTCCCGCTGGGTCAATCGTGATCGCGAGGTAATTCCAGCCGCCACGCTGAGCAAACCGCCCAGCGCCGAACTGCGCCCCAACCAGAAGGATCAAGATTCGCTTCCGGCTTATGAGGTGCTGGACGCCCTGCTGCGAAGCTACGTGGAGGAACATTTGAGCGTGAAGGAAATCATTGCTCGCGGCTTTTCCCCGGCGCTGGTTGAAGAGATCACTCGCAAGGTGGCGCAGAGTGAGTACAAACGCCGCCAGGCGCCGCCGGGTTTGCAGGTGTCGCCGCGAGCGTTTGGCTCGGAGTGGCGCATGCCCATTGCACAGCGCTTCCAGGGGCCGGCCTGAGTCCCGGCGATCCGCGTGATTTTCCCCGTGAAGGTTTCCATTGTTACTCCGAGCTATAACCAGGGCCGTTACCTGCGTGATTGCATTGAGAGCGTGCGGGCGCAAACCGGCGTGGAATGGGAGCATCTGGTGGTGGACGCCGGCTCCACCGACGAAACCCTCGACGTCCTGCGCGCCTATCCGCACCTCAAGTGGACCTCCGAGCCCGATCGCGGGATGAGCGACGGCATCAACCGCGGGTTCCGCAAGGCCACGGGCGACTGGGTGATGTGGCTCAACACGGATGATTACCTGCTGCCGGGGGCGCTGACAAAAGTGGCTGCCGTCGCCAATCAGCGTCCAGCGGCGGACATTATTTACGGCGATTGTCTTTTTGTGGACCAGGCCCGACAGCCCATCCGCCGCAAGCGGGACCATCGCTTTCACTTTGGCGTGTTGCTGTTCTACGGTTGTTATATTGCTTCCACCTCCACTTTCCTCAAACGCCGAATCATTACCGACGGTCAATTGCTGGATTTGGATTACAAGGTTTGCATGGATTTTGAATACTACGTGCGCCTGGCGTTGGCGGGTTATCGCTTTGAATACCTGCCCGAGGTGCTGGCGGGGTTCCGCTGGCACGGACAAAATACCAGCTCGGTGCTGGGTGACCGGCGCCGGGAAGAGCGCTTGCGGGTGCAATGCAAATACTTGAGGCAACTGGGCCACGGCTGGCTCGGCCGCAGATGGCTTTTGAAAGTGCTTTACCGGGTCTTCCAAGGCCGCCGGGTGCTGTTGCGGAGCGGGTTGCCCTTCGTCTCGTAAATTAACTCCGACCATTGCCAGGAGACCATCGGAACCCCGAGCGGATTCGTCTCCGGGGTTCACGGCAAATCAGGCAGGACACTCCGACGACACAACGAGATGCGGCGGAAGGCCGCCGCAGACCGGACCGCCATCTTTCAACTATTTTCAACTATTGGGCCGCTTCAAAAAATCCGGGCCGGCCGCGCCCCCCAAGGCTCAACGCGGCGCGCTGGTGCGTTGTACCAGCCAATTGTTGTCCCGGGTGGAAGTCTTGCCGGTACCGAGGCTGGGGTTGATCTTTCTGATGGGTTGCAGGGTGCTGGAGTCCCGCCATTTCTTGATTTCGGCATGACCGTCCGCAAACGATAATCCCCCTGCGCCGTTGTGGTAGGAAGCCGGCACATCGTCCCAGACCGTGAATCCATTTGGCCAGATCCCGGCCGCGGGCATGCGCATGCCGAAAAACCCATCATTGATGCTGTCCGGGTGCTCATCAATAAACACCCAGGTCATCGCGGGGCCGGGCCGCGTGAACTGGGACATTTTGGTGAACAACTGGTAGGTGGGTTGCCCGTACGCCGTCCACATCGTGCGCTCGTAATCGCCGACGAACCCGTTCATGGAGAGGCTGCGATTCCGCAATCCGACCGCGCTGGGGATTTTGTCAGCTGGACAATGATAAACGCCCACGCTGCGCGCGGTGTAGGGTCCCAACGCACCCGCCATGAGGTATTGGTTGTTGGTGTTGGCGCCATCCGGCGTGCCGGCCCCCCAGTTCAACCATCCGGTCACCCATCCCCGCAAATCACCGGACAAACTGGCCGGCCCGAGATTGCTGACGACGTTGTCGCTGTTGTCGCCGGCATACAAGTACCAGGCCAGTTGCAGCTGTTTGAGGTTGTTCAGGCAGCCAATGCCCTCGGCCTTGGTTTTTGCCTTGCTCAGTGCCGGCAGCAGCATCGCCGCCAGAATGGCAATGATCGCAATCACCACCAAGAGTTCGATCAAGGTAAAACCACCGCGCCGGATTGATTGGTGCGCGTGCGGCAAGTCTGGAGCTGTCCGATTCATGCGTTCACTCCCCCGACCACATTGGTGCTCCCGATGGCCGGCATCAACACCCGACGCCGGCCCGCTCCGGTTGCCCTCAATGTGTCAGGGCCAGGGGATGGGCCTCGTCCGTGCCCAGAATAAAACTCCCCACATATTTTTTGCGCGGCACCCACTCGGCGTGCCCGTCGCCAAAAACAACATTGCCGCCTTCCGCGCCATGGTTGTCCCCGGGATCGGGAAAATCCTCGTTGGGCCGGCCCACGCCCCGGTCCACATCCCCCAGCCGGCCGGCGTCGTCCTCGTCGTAAATGATCCAGACCTCCGAAGGACTGGCGTGCCGTCCCTGTCGGAAAAAGCTATATTTCGTCCCCGCCTGCGGTGTGGAATAAACATGCGACGCAACGGAACGCTGCGTCTTGCGGACATTGGTCGTCGGATTGACGGTGGTGCCGTTGGCGCCACAAAAGTAACCGGCCACCTCGTAGCTGTGCCCGTAGGGATCCATTTTCCCGTGGCCGTTCTCCAACAAACTGCGCACGTAGCGGGTGTTGCCGTGCATCCGGTCGGTATAGAGGCGCACCCCGGAAACATTCGGTGCATGCGGGCCGGTGTCATTCGGAAACATCGTCACAGAATCATTCGTCACGTTATTACGAGTGGACGGGCACACAAAGCTGCGCAGGTTCGATAAATATCCCGGATACAACCAATTCAGATCGTCGTCGGAGTAATTGGCCGCGCCGGTCAGCGCCCCCTGGTCATCATCATCAGCGTACATCTGACTGCCCAACCCCATCTGCTTTTCGTTGTTCAAACAGTAAATCTTCTGCGCCTTGATCTTCGCCCGGCTGAGTGCCGGGAGCAGCATGGCCGCCAGGATGGCAATGATGGCGATCACCACCAATAACTCAATGAGCGTGAAACCAAGGACGCGGCGCCGCACCCCGCCCGCCCTGCTGTTTTGCTCTCGCTTCATCCGTAACATCATGGTTCCGGAACAGATTCCGGTCAATTTTGGATATTGCAAACAACGGCTCGGATAGCGGCAAACTTGGAGAGGAGGCATCCGCGCAACGCGGATGCCTCCTCCCTCAGATCGCGAACATCATCAGAGCACGCTTACAGATGACGCACCCGATAAAATCGTTGCGTCCCGTCCTTGGCCACCACCGCCCGATAGGCGCCGGGGCTCAGCTGGGTGATCGTCGCGCCGGCCGGCTGCGCGATGTCCGTTGCGACAGTCCCGCTCACAACTTCGAAAGCGCCGGACTTGTCCGGGAGATCAAAGGTAAAGTCCAGTTGCAGGTCGCTGCCCAGATCCGTGACCGAAGTGATGGTGATGCCGTTGAGGCGCACCACCCGCAGGTTGTCGATGAGGACGAACGACTGGCTGCTGCCGGTCGAATTGTACGGATCGGTATAACCGACCATGATGTTGCCACTGGTGAACTCGTTGGTATTGTTGTAACTCAGGATGGGAGTGTTGTTCACGCGCAGGGTGATGACATTTCCGATCTGGCTCAATTCGACGTCCACCCAGTTGGCCGCCCCCAGTTCACCCAGCCGGCTGGAGGGCACCCCGGCAATGCCATAAGGCGGTGACTTGAACACGTCGGCCAGGACGGGTGAAGTCGTGCCCACCACTCCCGCCAACCGCGTGGGCACATTTCCCGCCGTGGCGGGCGCGCTATACAGGACATAATCTCCACCCATGGCAATATTGCCGGCCCCCAGGGCTGCGCCGTCTGCTTCAATGGCGCAGAAAACTCCGTCATAAGTGGCGCCGGGCATGCCACCGCTCTGATTGTTGAACCAGTTGGCTTTCGTGCCCGAATGGTTGAGGCCCAACAAGGCGTATTCCGTCGCCGACGCGCCGCTGATCCAGTTGAGGAGCATGTCAAAGCGCAGGGCGAAGTTGCCGCTGAAGGTCTTGCCGTTGGGATACAGGTTCACTGCGGCTGCGGAGGCGCCCCCCTCCTTGTTTACGGTCATGAACAAACCGAGCGAGTCCCCGCCGTGTGGAGCGGGCGGAATCCCATACTGACTATAGTCGAACGCGAATTGCGCCGGATTGGAGTCCGGACTGCCGGTCGCCGCCACATTCAGCATGGTCCAGTTTGCCGAGGAATCACTGTTGAAGTTGTCGGCAAACAGCACCGTCTCCGCCGGACCGTTGGCATCCACAATCGTAATGGAGGCTGAAGCCGGCGTGCCGATGCTGTAGTCATTTCCATTCGCCGGCGCAAGGGTCACCGTCGCCGTTTCATTGCCTTCATACAGCGCATCCTGGATGGGGTAGATTTTGTTGGTGACACTCTGTTCCCCGGAATTGAGGGTCACAGGATAAACCTGCGGATCATCGGCATAGAAATCCGCACCTTCCGTGGCCGTGCCCGCGTAGGACAAATTCACGTTGAATGTCGTGGACAGGTCGCCCAGCCGCGTGATGCGGAAGCTGGCATGGTCATTGGTGCGCTCAAACATCTGCGTGGCAAGGTTGGTAATCGTCAAAACCGGGGTTTCATTGTCGGCAATCGTTACCGTGGCACTGCCCGCCCCCACGTAAGAAACGTCCGGGGTAATGGAGAGAATGACCGTTTCGGTGACTTCGGGAATGTTATCATCAATGGGCAGCACCGGGATGTCCACGCTCAGATCGCTCGCCGGAAAAGTCACCGAGCCGGACAGGGTTTGGTAATCCACGCCATTCTGTGCCGAACCGCTCATCGTGTAGAAGACGGTCAACGGCGATCCGGCGGCGGTGCGGCTGATGGTGAAGGTTCCCGATGTGGGACCGGCTTCCGAGGCGTTGGGAACAGTTGCGAGAACGGAAACTACATTTGTGTACTCTGTGATTCGCACGTTGTCAATCAGCACGAATTGCAAGGCGGCAGCATTGGGATCAGTGGAGGCTGTTGAATTGATATCGTAGGCATTAAACAGGATGTTCGCCCCCCCCAAGTTCCGGCATCCGTGGTGTCTGCTGTGGCAATCAGCACTCCATCAATCGTGTAGGTGATGGTGTTGGCGACTTTCTTGAGCACCACATCATGCCACGCGAATGCGAGCGTGCCGTTGGCGGCAGTGCCCGTCTGTTGCGGGTAGAGCGCCGTTTGGGCGGCCGGCACCGGCTGGCCAGGAAAATTAGTAACGTAATAGTTGCCGCCCCCCGTGTTGTTTCGTGAGCCACAATAGTAAACGAGCGGAGAACCGGGATCGTCAGCGATGATATGGGCCGCGTCCTGATAACTGATGGCATGCGCCGGCGCATAAACCCGGTAATCCGCCGACGACCCGCCATCCACCGTCGCCCCAATGAACACACTGTCCGCCACGCCCGCGACCTGGGCCGATGTGCCTGCGGTGCCGTAACCAGCCCCGCCGACAATTGTCGAACCGTTCCCGCCGCCCGGAGCAGGACCGTTGAAATTCATCCACATATCGAAACGCATCTCGAAGTTTTCCGTGATGGCAAAGCCCAAAGGCGACACGCTGACGCCGCTGGGAAACTGTTGCACACTCGTGTCGAGATTAGCGCCCAGTTTCAAGCCGTGCGTCTGGCTGTCTGGAGAGTTGGGCGCAAGGGGAATGCCGAGGGAGCTGTAATCGAAATACAGGTCGGCCAAATTGAGCCCTCCCGTCGAATTGGTCACGTAGGTATAGTCGAGCCGGTGGTCGATTTCAAAATCTTCACTGAAGACAACGTTTTGGCCCCGGGCGCTGGTGGCTGCGGCCAGGAGAAGCCCCGCACTCAAGACTTGGAACAATGATTTTTTGTAGGGCGTACTTTTCATATTTTTTCTGGATTTGGTTATTTCGCCACTGGTGAAGCGAATCTTGATTAACAACATTTTGGTCAGTGGAGACGGCCCGGTCCGCACAAACATATCGCATCATTCCGGAGTCCTCGCACCGACTCATAACATGAATAATGGAAACTAAGCCTCATCCCCAATCAATTACAACCGAAAAATTTGCGGCATGGGGATAATTTAAGGGGACAAGCGTCGTCCCCATCCGGTGGTGGTGAGCGAAAACACCACATGCTGCCGGCGGCACGATGGCGATATTGTGGAGATGCATCTGGGCGCAACGCAACATCGGAAGAAAGGCCGCCGGTTTCCGATTTGGCGGGCACTTTTTAAACTGGCAATAACGGAATTTCGCCCCATGTTGATGGGCGCCAGCATGGACGAAGTGGACCAGATTCAAGCCGCCTTGCGGCGCGTGGCGCGCCGCCAACGGCGCGCTGGCGCCTGGCGCGGTTTCTGGCGGGGCTTGTGCGCCGGCGCATTGATCGGGTTGCTGGCGCTCGGTGCGTACAAATTACTGCCGGTTTCCGCCGTGACGCTTTGGTGGGCAGGGGGGCTGGGGATCGCCTGCGCCGGGATCGGCGCCATCGTCGGTGGCTGGCCTCGTGCGAATCTCATGGAAACTGCCCGTTGGGTGGACCTGCAACTGGGACTGCGCGAGCGATTGAGCACCGCTTTGGAATTGGCCGCGCGCCCCGACGCCGGTTCGTGGCGGGATTTGGTTTTACAAGACGCTCTGAGTCAGATCGCGAAAATTGAGCCCGAAAAGCTCGTGCCGTGGCGTTTCCCTAAAGTGGCACGTTGGACTTTGGTGGTGTTGATGGTGGCGTTGGGATTGGGCTTTATGCCAGAATATCGCTCGCAGGCGCATCAGCGGCGTCAAGCCGACACCAAAGTCATTCAGGAAGCTGGCGCGCGCATGTTGGAGCTGGCGAAACAGGAGTTGGCTCAACACCCGCCCGTTCTGGATTCGACCCGCAAATCACTGGAGGCTCTGGCCGAACTGGGCACGAAACTGGAACGCGTTTCTCTGACGCGCGGCGAAGCTCTGAAAGAAGTGGCGAGCGCCACAAGCCGATTACAGGAGAGTCTGAGTGGTCTCGGCAAGAATCCCGCCTTGCAAAAAATGGCGTCCGCGGCGCGCAGTGATCCCTCTGCCAAGGACCTGCAAAAGCGGATTGAAGCATTGCAAAAACAGTTGGCTGCTCAGGCAGAACATCCGGAAGTCTTGGAGAACTTCCAGAAGCAGTTGGAACAGATTCAGCAGTTGGCGCAGTCCTATGCGCAGCAAACCGGAGCCGCGGCCGACTCGGTCCGGCAGCAATTATCGAACGCACTGAATGCGTTTTCGCAATCGGCGCTGCAAGCTGGCCTCAATTTGTCGCAACTTGATGATGCCATCGCGGCGCTGACGGCGGCAAACCCCGATCAGTTCCTCAAAGAGATCACAGCGGCGTTGACGGATTTGGACAAGTTGCGCGCGCTCAAAGACAAGCTGGAATCCCTCCAGGCGCAGGCGGAAAGGTTGGGCCGGGATTTGGCGGAGCAACTCCAGCAAGGCCAGGTGGCAGCTGCCGCCGATACACTGAAAAAGTTGGCGGAAAAATTACAGGCAGCCAATCTTAGTCCGGACGAAGTGCGCGTCATGCTGGAGGAACTTTCCAAGGCGCAGTCGCCCGCCGGTGAATATGGAGACCAGATCGCCGACTTGTTGAAATCGGCCATGGAACAAATGCAACAGGGCGATCCGGGTAAAGGCGCGCAATCTCTCGCCGCTGCCGCGCAGGAACTGGAAGATTTGCTCCAGCAATTGGGCGACGCCCAGGCATTGCTGGCGGGCCTGGATAATTTGGATCACGCCTCGCAATCCATCAGCCTGGGTCTGGGGTGGGGGCAGTGCCAGTCGCGCGGAACGGGCTTCGATTGGTTTCCCGGCATGGGTGGCAAAGGCGCTGGCAGCTCGTCAACGGAGTCGGGCTTGGCGGATCGTCCGCCCGAGGCATTGGCTGGCGACTTTGAGCCAACCAAGATCAAAGGCCAAATCGCGCCGGGAGCGCCCATGCCGAGCATCACTTTGAAAGGCGTCAGCATCAAAGGCCAGAGCCGGGTGCAATACGAGGAAATGGCCGCGGCGGCCCAAAGCGATGCGCAAGCAGCGTTAAACCAGGAAAAGATTCCGCGCGTTTATCAAGGCGCGGTAAAAAACTATTTCGACGATTTAAAAAACTAGGCAACGAGCCGATACTCAGAAACTCACAAAGGGAAAAACCAGCCCGGCTTTTTTTAACCAGCGAGTTCCCGCCAAAACGCACTGACCTGCTCATGGATGTCGAGGAATTGATCAAGAAGGTTATCGGAGCGGCCATCAATGTGCATCGCGAACTGGGACCGGGCTACGTGGAGTCGGTGTACGAGAATGCGATGGTTGTCGAGCTGCACGCACGCGAGATTCAGTGCGCGCAGCAAAAATTGATCCCCATCCACTATCGGGGAGTGAAAGTCGGGGAGCATCGGATCGATTTGTTGGTCGAAGACAGCCTCATCATTGAGAACAAAGCCGTCAGCGAACTGACACCCATTTTCTTTGTCATCGTCCGGTCGTATTTGAAAGCCACTGGCAAGCGTGATGCGTTGATCTTCAATTTCGCCTCGATGCCGTTGACCATCAAACGCGTCGGCCCCGAGGATACGCAGCGCTTCCGGTCAAAACAGGACGATGTCGGATGAACCAACTCATGAAGCCGAAACTCAGAAACTCACAAGAGCCGCATTCTCATGAGCTTTTCTCGAGGCTCCATCCTGTTTCCTTCCTGAGTTTTTGAGTTTTGGCTTACTCCACATTTTTATGACCACTGAACAACAAATCCAATGCGTCAGTCTCAAAGAGGTGCAGCGCTCGCAGTTAAGCTCGGACGATGTCGGATGAACCAACTCATGAAGCCGAAACTCAGAAACTCACAAGAGCCGCATTCTCATGAGCTTTTCTCGAGGCTCCATCCTGTTTCCTTCCTGAGTTTTTGAGTTTTGGCTTGCTCCACATTTTTATGACCACTGAACAACAAATCCAATCCTTCCGCGACAACTACGCCGCGCTCCAGAACGAAATCGCCAAGGTCATCGTCGGTCACACCGAGATTGTCGAGAGCACCCTCATCGCGCTGTTCGGCGGCGGGCACGTGCTGCTCGAAGGCGTGCCCGGCCTCGGCAAAACGCTCCTCATCCGCACGCTCGGCGAAGTGCTCGACATGCCGTTCAGCCGCATCCAGTTCACGCCCGACCTCATGCCCGCCGACATCCTCGGCACGAATCTCGTCATGGAAAGCGATTCGGGTCGGCGCGAATTCCAGTTCCAGCGCGGCCCCATCTTCGCCCACCTCGTCCTCGCCGACGAAATCAATCGCGCCACGCCCAAGACCCAATCCGCCATGCTCGAAGCCATGCAGGAAAAACAGGTCACCGCCGGCGGCGAACTCCGCAAGCTCACCGAACCCTTCTTCGTCATGGCCACGCAAAACCCGATTGACCAGGAAGGCACGTATCCGCTGCCCGAGGCACAACTCGACCGTTTCTTTTTCAAAATCCTCGTCGGCTATCCGAGCGCGGCGGATTTGAACGAAGTCATCAACCGCACCACGACCGGCACGAAAATCACCGCCAACAAGGTCCTCGACCGTGACACGCTCATGGAACTCATGAAGCTCGTGCGTGAAGTCCCCGTGGCGTCGCACGTGAAGGATTACGCCGTGCGCCTCGTGCTGGCCACGCATCCCAAGACCGACACCGCCGCGCCGATTGCGAATCAATACCTCCGCTTCGGCAGCAGCCCGCGCGGCGCGCAAACGCTCATCCTCGCCGGCAAAGTCCGCGCGCTCGCGCAGGGCCGCTTCAACGTCAGCTTCGAGGACATCCAATCCGCCGCGCTGCCCGCGTTGCGCCACCGCCTCATCCCCAACTTCGAGGCCGAAGCCGAAGGCATCACCACCGACCACATCCTCGCCCAAATCCTCCGCGACGTGCCCGTGACGGCGGAGGCGGTGAATCCGTGATAATTGCCAGGCAAGGGAATGAACGGCAAAGGAATCAAAAGCATCCCGGAAGAATTCCCTTCCCACATTCCCGTGCCGTTCATTCCTCTGCCATCCACTCTTTGCGTCCTCACGTCTTTGCGTTAACTCCTATGCCTCTCCTCACTCCCGAACCTTTCCGCCGGCTGGAGCAATTCCAATTGCTCGCGGTGCGACCTGCCTTCGTCCCGAAGGGACAACCGGAAATTAGCCAGCCACAACGTGGCTGGTTCATGTTCCCACAACCCAATCCGTCCCGGAGGGACGGCGGAAACCGTTGCGCAATCACCAACGGAATGTTCCAGCGTCCCTCCGGGACGGAAAATGTTTTTGTTGCTACGTTCCAGCCACGTTGTGGCTGGCTGATGCCCACCCAACCCAACCCGTCCTGGAGGGACGGCGGAAATCATAGCGCAATCACCGATGGAACATTCCACCGTCCCTCCGGGACGGAAAATGCTTTTGTCGCTATGTTCCAGCCACTTCGTGGCCGGCTGATTTCCGTTGTCGCTCCGCGACTTTGCATTGCATCATCCACCCGATGCCTTCCACCCATCTAAGCCTTCATTATCACATCGTGTTCAGCACGAAAGACCGGCGTCCATGGATTGACGCCGCATGGCGCGCTCGCCTGCATGAATATCTCGGCGGCCTGATTCGCGCCGTGGACGGCATCCCTGAAATCGTTGGCGGCCCGGCAGATCACGTTCACATTCTCGCGGGCCTGAAAGCCACACACACGTTGTCGTCGTTTGTCCAAGACATCAAACAAACATCATCGCGATGGATTCATGAGACGATTGACGTGAAGGATTTCGCGTGGCAACAAGGCTACGGCGCGTTCACCGTGAGTGTTTCCAATGTGGATGCCGTCAAGGAATACATCGCCAACCAAGAGGAACATCACCGCAAGAAAACCTTTCAGGAGGAATACGTGGCGTTCCTTCAAAAGCATCGCGTGCAATACGATGAAAAATATCTTTGGTGACACGACGCGGCGTCTTTCCAGTGGCCCGGCAGGGCCAAAGGAAATTAGCCAGCCACGAAGTGGCTGGAAAACCGGTTGCAGGGGCAAGTCCGTCCTGAAGGGACGGTGGAACGCGGCCTTCGGATTGGTCGGGGACCATTTCCACCGTCCCTCCGGGACGGAAAATGTTTTTTTCGCTTCGTTCCAGCCACTTCGTGGCTGGCTAATTTCCGTTGTCGCTTCGCGACCTCGGATGACGACGAACACAAACGCCACGTTCACCGCGATGCCATCCTCCATCCTCTATCCTCAACCCTCGCCCTGACATGTCCCTCCTCACCCCAGAACTTCTCCGCCGGCTCGAGCAATTCCAATTGCTCGCGGCGCGGCGGGCCAAGAGCTCGTCCAAAGGCGAGCGCCGCAGCCGCGCACGCGGGCAATCCGTCGAGTTCGCCGACCACCGCAGCTATGTCCCCGGAGATGATTTCCGTTACCTCGACTGGAATCTTTTCGGCCGCCTCGACCGCCTGTTCCTCAAGCTCTACGAGGAAGAACGCGAACTGCCCGTGCGCATTTTCTTGGATGCCAGCGAGTCCATGACCTTCGGCGAGCCGCGCAAATTCGATTTCGCCCGTCAGGTCGCCGCCGCCGTCGGCTACGTCGCGCTGTGCGGATTTGATCGCGTGAGCGTCAACCCGTTTCCGAGTGCGGAATTCGGAGTGCAGAACGCGGAATCACCGGGCGCCGCGTCGGGTGCGACAACTCCGCACTCCGCACTCCGCACTCCGCATTCACCCGCCGAACAGGCGGCGCGCGGCGCGCTCCGCTCCGTGCGCGGCAAGAAGTCCTCGATGCAATTCTTCCAAAACCTCAACGCCCTGACCGCCGGTGGCGCCGCCGATTTGAACGAAGCGTTGCGCCGCGGCGCATTGGAGGCCCGCCAGACCGGCCTCGCCATCGTGTTGAGCGACTTCCTCGATCCTGCCGGTTACGAAGCCGGTCTCACCGCGCTGGTCGGTCGCGGCTTCCAAGTGAACTGCGTCCAGATTCTCGCGGCCGAAGAACTCGCGCCCACCACCTTCGGCGACCTGCGCCTCGTGGATTCCGAGAGCGGCGGGTTGCAGGAAGTCACGTTCGGCCGTTACCGCATGAAGGCGTATCAGCAGACCGTGCAGAATTTCGTGCAGCGTCTCCGCGAGTATTGCACCAGGCGCGGTCTGAGCTTTTTCATGGCCCCGTCCAACATGGATTTGCAGGACCTGCTGCTGAAGCAATTGCGGAAGGCGGAGGTGTGGGGATGAAGATAGTGTTTTGGCCCGCCCTCACCCCGGCCCTCTCCCCGAGGAGAGGGAGAATCGCTCGCGGCGTGTTGAGTAATCGCCGGCCATTCGTCATTCGAGCACTTCCTCCTGCGAGTCACCAAGGGACGGCGACAAACAAGTTGACCGTCGAATTATTGAATGTGCGCGATAACTGTTTCCTCTCCCCGGGGGAGAGGGCCGGGGTGAGGGCGAGCGTCACACTAACTTTGCTTTCCTCCGATAATCCCCGGCCTCGTGTAGTCCGGCAACGGGTGCGGCGCGCGTTCTTGCAGCGCGTTGAAAATCACGTCTCGAACGAATTGTTTCTCCCGCCGCAACTGCCCGTTCCAGAAACGCAGTTCCTTGATGCCCATCGAAGTGAGAAATTTTGTTCGCTTCGCATCGTGAGCTCCCTGAGCCGGATGCCCATGCTGTCCACCGTCAAGCTCGATGGAGAGGCTCGCTTCCATACAATAGAAGTCGAGGTAGTAAATTCCGCACGGGTGATTGCGTCGGAATTTGTACGCACTGAAACGGCGATCCCGCAGCCAACTCCACATAAGCTTTTCTGCCCAAGTTTGCTCCTTTCGCAGAGTGCGGGCGCGTTCGGTATTGCGCATGAACGCAAATTAGAGCGCTGCGGACATTTTGAGAAGATTGGTTTTACGACCGCCCTCACCCCGGCCCTCTCCCCCAGGAGAGGGAGGATCGTTCGCAGTCGCTCGTTATACCGAAGGGCCTTGGATTTCCCGGCAGTCTCTTTGCATAACTCCAATTCCAAAGCGGGAGGTGCAGCATGAACTTCCTCGCGCCTCTGGCTTTCGCATTTGCGGCCTCCATCCCAATCGTCATCGTTTTCTATCTCCTGAAGCGGAATCGGGTCGTCAAATTGGTGTCGAGCACGCTGCTCTGGCAAAAATTCCTCGCCGACACCCAGGCCAGCGCGCCGTTTCAGCGCTTGCGCAAGAACTGGCTGCTCTATCTGCAAATCCTCCTGCTCGCGCTCGCGGTGCTGGCCCTCACGCGACCATTCTTCAAAACCACCGCCAAGCCGGCGCAATTACGCGTCGTCATCCTCGATGGCTCGGCCTCGATGGAGGCGACCGATGAATCGCCCTCCCGCTTCGAGAAGGCCCGTGCCGAGGCGCTCAAGTGGGTGGACAGTCTCGAGCCGACGGACCAGATGGTTGTGCTGCTCGCGGGCGCGAACACGGAGGTCAAGCAATCCGCCACCAGCGATAAGGCCGCGCTGCGTCGGGCATTGGAGAAATGCCAGCCATCGGATTCGCCCACTCGCCTCGTGCCCGCGCTCAAGATGGCCGAGTCGCTCGTGCGCGATCGTCACAGCGCGGAGATTCACCTGTTCAGCGACGGCGCGGTGCCCGAACTCGCGGAGTTTGAGAACAAGGCGTTGCCGATTGTCTATCACAAGGTCGGTCAGCGCGCGAAGAATCTTGGGATAACCGCTCTCGATGTCCGCGCGAATCCCGAGGACGCCACGCAACGCGCCGTTTACGTCAACGTCGCCAATGTTTCGTCGAACACCCTGAGCGCCGATCTGGAACTGTATTTCCAGGCCAACGACAGCGACGCGCGCAATCTGCTCGAAACCCGGCCGCTCACCGTTCCCGGCCAGCAAACCGCGCCGCAAGTCTTCAAAGCATCGCAGGCCAAAGACGGCGTGTTCACCCTCCACCTCACGGGCAAGGATGATTTGGTCGCCGACAACGAAGCGTCCATCGTGAGCTTGCTGCCCAAGCCGGTGAACGTGTTGCTCGTCACGCGCGGAAATCGGCTGCTCGAAAAAGCCCTGCGCGCCGTGGCAAACGTGAATCTGGCGGTGGCAACGGATTTGACCGATGCCGGCGCGGGCTTCGATTTTGTCGTGCTCGATGGTGTCATCCCCACCGAATGGCCCCGGGGCAACGTGCTGGCGTTTCGCACGGTGAACACCAACTGGGTGGAAGACGTGCGCGCCGTGGACGCGCCGGTGATCGTGGACTGGAAATCCACGCACCCGCTGTTGCGTTACGCCGGCTTCGACAACGTGCAGATCGTGCAGAGCCTCACCGCGCGCGCGCCGACGTGGGCGATCTCCATCCTCGAAGCGCCGCAAGCGCCGCTCATCCTCGCGGGCGAGCTGGGCCGCCAACGCATCGTGTGGGTGGGCTTCGATCCGCTGGAGAGCAACTGGCCGTTGCGCGTGTCGTTCCCCATCTTCATCGCCAACGCCGTGGACTGGCTCAATCCCGCGAACGCGAAAAATTCCCAGCTCCTCGTCCAGGCCGGGGACCCGTTCCGCCTCGCGCTCACCGAGCCGGTGAAAAGCGCCGCCGTGAAACTGCCGGACGGCAAATCCGTCACGCTCAATCACGACGGCGCGAACGAACTCGTCTTTGGCGACACCGCGCGGCAGGGCGTCTATCACCTGCGCGCCGGGACGAACGAAGTCACGTTTTGCGCGAACCTGCTCGATTCCGCCGAGAGCAACATCCGTCCGCGCGACGAACTGAAATTCGGCGAATACACCCGGATCACCGCCACGACGGTTCAACGCACGAACATGGAACTCTGGCGCACGCTCGCCGCCATCGGCCTGGTCGTGCTGCTGTTCGAGTGGTGGTGGTATCACCGGAGGACGGTGTAGGGATTTATGATTTACGATTGGGAGCAGACGACGCGCTCCCACTGAACCGTCGTCTCGCGCCCCGGGCAGCTTCGTCAGGAGCGTGATATTTGTAGCTCACATTCACCCGCAAGACGTCCAGCCCCGTAGGGGCGGCATGAAATTCGGCGTTGGCCTTCGCGAAGTGGTATCGTTGTTTGACTCACGATGCCGCTCCTACGGAGCTTTTCCCATTTGGTCGGGTGGTTTCTACAAATATGGCGCTCCTCACGGAGCTACCAAGAAGCCGGGCTTTTGGAACTGGATGACGGTGTGATTTACAAACGAGCATGATCAAACAGGCAGCCTAGTTCACGAAGACCAGCGGTGACCGAAAGGCAGCTCTGCTAATGAACCGCGAGGCTGTTCCCCTCTCCCCTTCGGAAGGGGAGAGGGATTGAGGGTTAGGGGTGGAGAACGATATGAACGAGCCCATCAACAAATCCAAGAGTGATTATGATTCGAAAGAAAACCTGCGGCGTTTTTTTTTCGATGATGAGTCACTTTTTCCCGTTTTGGTTCATCACAGTGATTGGATTGAGTGCAGCGATATTGCTCCCGACGTGCAACGCGATTAGACCAGAATCGAAACTCGTCATCATCCACGCCGCGCAGGACCAGGTCTATGCCGAGCCGATTCTGCGCGCGTTCGAGCAGGAAACCGGCATCAAGGTGAAAACCGTGTATGACAGCGAGGCGGTGAAGACGGTCGGGCTGGCGAACCGGTGGCTGGGCGAACGTGAGTCTCGCACAAGGTGACCGTGACCGGGGGGGGCCGGAGATGGATTGTGCAAGCTCGAACCGGAACTTTTGCTCGTCTCGACTGGGAGGCTTCTGGTAATGCTTGCAGGAGCAACGAGCGACTATGAGCTTCCATGATCAACTAAAATTCGATGCCAACGGACTGATTCCGGCCATCATTCAGGAACGCACCAGCGGTCGCGTGGTGATGATGGCGTGGATGAACCGCGCGTCGCTGGAAAAAACCATCGAGACCGGCAAGACGCATTTCTGGAGCCGTTCCCGTCAAAAGTTCTGGATGAAGGGCGAGGAAAGCGGCAACACGCAAACCGTGCAGGACATCGCGTTCGACTGCGACGGGGATTGTCTCTTGATTCAAGTGGAACAAACCGGCCCGGCGTGCCACGAAGGCTACAAGTCCTGCTTCTTCCGTTCACTGGAAGGCCGCGGGCCGGGGTATAAAACCACCGAGCCGCAGTTGCTCAAGCCCGAGCAGATGTACAAAAAAAAGTGAGACCAAGCTGGGGCGAGCGTCCTCGCGAGCCTCATCTAAGAATCCGGCCCGTCAGGAGCTTCGCCCCACCAACTTAATTGCATGGAAGATTCCGTACCCGTCGCCAGCCGCGCTTATTTGATTTGCCTCCTTGTGTTGATCATGGCGCGGGCGATGGATTTTCTCAGCACCTGGGTGGCCACGCCCAACCTGGTGCTGGAAGGCAATCCCCTCGCCAAACGTCTCGGCTGGAAATGGGGTGTCGGGGTGAATCTGGCAATTGTGCTGGCCCTGGCAGCGTGGCCATTGTCCGCCATCATCGTGGCCACCGCCAGCGTGCTGGTGGCGGCCCGGAATTTTCAATCCGCCTGGCTGATGCGTTCCATGGGCGAACAGGCGTACCGTACGTGGTACGGACAACGACTGCGGGAGACGCCTCTCGGGCTTTATCTGGGTTGTCTTGCCGGCCACACCCTGCTCACGTTGCTTGTGGGTGCGGTGCTCATACGGTTCAGTTCCACCCGGGGCATCACGTTGCTGGTGCCGCTGGGCATGGGCATCGGCATCCTCGCCTACGGTCTGGCGGTGATTGTGTTCACGCTGCTCGGGGTTTGGCGGCGGCGCGGACAGGGGGATCCTCCGGCGGGGAGCGCGCTTGAGTAGCGCGCCCGGAGGCGGCTTGCGGTAATGCCCCGGTAATGAAGGGATGACAAAGGCTGCAAAGTGTGCTTGATTTTACGGCACATGTTTCAGCTGCCTAATTTCGTTCACCGGTCGCAACGCACTGGAGGGTTGGCCGTCGGATTTTCCCTGGCAATCTTGCTGGTGGCCGCCACCCGCGTGAGCCTCGCCCAGGCACCGCTCATCACGCAGCCCCCCGTCCCCCCCACGATTTTCCTGGGCGACCCAATGACGGTGCAGGTCACGGCCAGCGGCAGCGCACCGCTGGCTTATCAATGGTTTCGTGATGATGCGCCCATCGCGGGCGCAACGGGCTCCAGCTACACGATTCCCGCCGTGGCTGCGGCCGATCATCAGGCGAGCTTTTCGGTGCGTGTCACCAACACCCTGGGCAGCGTTACCAGCCCGGCGGTCAGTTTAACGGTGGATTTTGGGCTGCCGGGGGCCGCGGTGACCAACCGCCTGCTGTACTACAACAGCGTCTGGCGTTACAATCTCTCCAATAACCTGGATGGGTTAAACTGGACGGACCCCGGGTATGTCGACGCTGCCTGGCCAAGCGGCCCGGGATTGCTGGCCGCGGAAAATAATTCCGCGATCGTACCGCTAATCGGCACCAGTGTGCGCGCGCCGAACAATCCCGTGCCGGGCATGAGCAGTGGGCACGCATATTATTTTCGCACCACGGTCAACGTGGCGAGCAACAACCTGATTCCGGGACCGCTGATGGCGACGATGCGGGTGGACGACGGGGCGATGGTTTATGTGAACGGAGTGGAAGCATTGCGCCTGCGCATGCCGGACGGGCCGGTGGGTCACATGACCTTCACCCTCAACGGCGCGTTTCCGCCGGGAGGCAGCGCCGACGCGACCACCGATGAGGCTTTTCTGCTGGAGACCGCGACCTTGACGCCCGGCGAAAATGTCATCGCCACCTCGGTGCATCAGGCCAATAGCACCAGCAGCGATCTGGTCTGGGGCATGGCGCTGGACCAGATTGCGTATCAGCGCCTGCGCGACACCGTCGCGCCGACAGTCGTAAATCTGATTCCCGCGCCGAACACGATTGTGCCGGCGTTCAGTTCGCTCGAAGTGGTGTTCAGCGAGGGCGTCAAAGGCGTGGACGCAAGCGACCTGCAGATCAATGGCACGCCCGCGACCAATGTGATCGCGTACGCACCGGAGGTGTACCATTTCGAGTTCCCCCCCCAACCCGATGGCCCGGCGCAGGTGACTTGGGCGGCCGGGGCCGGCATCCTGGATCTGTCCGCCAATTCCAACGCGTTCGCCGGTGGGACGTACACGTACACGGTGAATCCGGATGCGGAGGATCTGAACGTGCGCATCACGGAATTCATGGCCGGCAATGCCACCACGATCCGGGATGACGACGGAGACTTTTCGGATTGGATCGAGATCTACAATGCCGGCGTGCAAACCGTCGATTTGAGCGGCTGGTATCTGACGGACAACGTCGGCAACCGGACCAAGTGGCGTCTGCCCAACGGGCTGGTCCTGCCGGCGGGCGAGTACCTGCTGATCTGGGCATCCAACAAGAACCGCCAGGGACTCGGCGCTGCCCTGCATACCAATTTCAAGCTCAGCAAGGCGGCAGGCAATTACCTGGGGTTGATCTACTCGGACGGCATGACGGTGGTCTCGGCATTCGCCGCCTATCCCATCCAGTATGACGATGTCTCGTATGGCCGGGACCGGCTGGACCAGTCGTTGCTGGGATATTTCAGCACCCCGACCCCCGGCGCGGTCAATGCAACCGGAGGAACAAATTTTTTGCCGCCGGTCAGCTTCTCGCGCAGCAGCGGGACGTTTCAGGCGGCGTTTCAACTCACGCTGAATTCAACCGCGACCAATGCGGTGATCCGCTATTTCCTCGTGACGAACAGCGCCTCGGCGGCCCTCGTCAATGTGCCCGATGCCAGTTCCCCCATTTATTCCGGCCCCTTGACGATCGGGGCCAGCACCCAGGTTCGCGCCCGCGCGTTCCCAATCGATGCCAACCGGTTTCCCAGCGAGCCGACCAGTGCGACGTACCTGCAAATTTCGGCGGGGGCGGCCAGCTTCACCTCCGAGGCGCCCGTGGTTTTGTTCCATAACTTCAGCGGCAGCACCCCGCCCGCCTCGGGCGATCAAAACGCCGTCATGATGGTGTTCGACACCCGATACGGGCGCGCTGCGCTGACGAACCCGCCCGCGGTGGTCAAGCGCATCGGCATTCATCTGCGCGGCAGCAGCACGCTGGGCATGGCAAAAAAAAGCTTCGCCGTGGAAACCTGGGATGAGTTCAACGACAACAGCAGTGTGGAAGTATTGGACATGCCAGCCGGGTCCGACTGGGTTTTCTACGGGCCCAACCTGTTCGACAAATCCTGGATCCACAATCCGCTCATGCACGAGCTGAGCCGTTCGATCGGACGTTACTCCCCACGCGCCCGCATGGTGGAGGTGTTCACCTGTTTTGATTCCGGCCTGGTCAATTATTCCACCCCCACGGTGGGACATTACAACGGCGTTTACGTCCTGATGGAAAAAATCAAGGCCAATGCCGACCGCGTGGACATACCGCGACTGAATCCCATGCAAACCAATCCGCCCGCCATCACGGGCGGGTACATCCTGAAAATTGACCGCTCCGATGCGGACGAGCGCACGTTCGTCGCCGGCAATCAAGGTCTGGTGTTCGTCGAACCCAAGATGAAGGATTACAACCTGTACCCCGGCCGGGCCCTGCAACAGAACTACATCGCGGGTTACATCAACTCCTTTTACAGCGCGTTGACGGGACCCAATTGGACCAATCCGAACCTGGGTTACGCCGCGTGGATTGATGTGGACGCCTGGATCGACCATCACCTTTTGAACGTGCTGTCACTCAATTCGGACGCGTTGCGGCTGAGCGCATTCATGTTCAAGGATCGCGACAAAAAATTCGCCATGGGGCCGCTCTGGGATTTTGACCGCGGTCTGGGCACGAGTGCCGGCAGCGATTGGCGCGCGTGGAATCCCCGTTCGTGGATGGCCTCCAATCCGCTGGGCAGCGCCGGAGGCACGGACTACGGCACCGATTTTTTCAACCCGAACAACGTGTTTGGCAACCCCTGGTATTCCAGATTATTGCAGGATCCGGACTTCTGGCAGAAGTGGATTGATCGCTATCAGACCCTGCGGGACACGCAGTTTTCCACCAACGCCATCCTGGCCATCGTAGATGCGCTAACCAACAACCTGGGTGGGGCGCAGGCCCGGGAAATCACCCGCTGGTCGGATTCCGCTCCGCGCTCCGGTCTGGTGCGACCTTCGTTCGGCTGGCCGGACCGCAGCTATTCCTACACCTTCCCGGGCACGTACGCCGGCGAAGTGGGCTTCCAAAAACAGTGGCTGGTGGACCGGCTGAATTTCATGGACACCAATTTCCTGGATCGCCCAACCCTGGACGCCACCAGCGGCCCCGTCAGCAGCGGCCAAACGGTCACGCTCACACCCGCAAACAAGGCGAACAGCCGTGTGCTTTACACCCTGAACGGCACCGACCCGCGCCTGCCAGGAGGAGGCATCTCCCCCAACGCCCTTTCCAACAACGGCCCGGTGACCATCACCGTCACCACCAACATCCACCTCTTTGCGCGCTCGTGGAATCCCACACATCAAAATCTGACCGGCGCGAAGAATCCGCCCATCTCAAGCCCCTGGTCAGGACCGCGGCAAGCAGCGCTTTACACCGCACTGCCCGGCCTGCGCATCACCGAGATCATGTATAATCCGCCTGCGCCACCCGCGGGAAACACCAACGACGCGGACAATTTCGAGTACCTCGAACTGCAAAACATCGGGAGCACGCCGCTCAATTTGAATGGGATTAAGATTGGCGGCGGGATTTCCTATACGTTCCCGAATATGACTTTGGCTGGCGGCCAGTACGTGGTGGTGGCCAAAGATCTGACCGCGTTTCGCGCGCGCTACGGCCTGTCGCCACTGGTGGCGGGTGTGTACACCAACAAGCTGTCAAATAGCGGTGATCATCTCACCTTGGAAGGCGCGTTGGGCGAACCGATTCTGGATTTCAATTTTTCGGACGCCTGGTATCCGGCTACAGATGGCGAAGGGTTCTCACTGGTGATCATCAACCCACTGGCGGACCCGGAAACTTGGAATCTCAAGGAGAGCTGGCGGCCCAGCAGCGCGCTCAACGGCTCACCCGGTGCCGCCGATCCGCCGCCGCCGACAATTCCTCTCATCCTCGTAAACGAGGCTCTGACCCATACCGATCCTCCCCTGGTGGACGCGATTGAACTTTACAATCCCACCCTCAGCACCGTGAACGTGGGCGGCTGGTTTTTAACCGACGACCCGCACAATCCCCGGAAATATCGCATTCCCGCCAGCCATTTCATTCCCGCCGGCGGATACCTGACCTTTGATGCCAGCCAATTCGGCGCAGGGCCAACCGGCTTCCAACTCAGCTCGACGGGCGAATCCGTCTTCCTCTTCTCCGGCGACGCGAATACCAATCTTACCGGATACGCACATGGATTTGCGTTCGGCGCAGCGCCGAATCCCGTTTCTTTTGGCCGCTACGTGAACAGCCAGGCCCGCGAGTTTTTTGTCCTGCAAAGCGCGAACACCTTCGGCCAGCGCAACGCCTATCCCCGTGTCGGTCCGGTGGTGATTTCCGAGATCATGTACAACCCGCCGCCGCTGCCCGGTGGGGCCAACGATGATTTGAACGAATTCATTGAACTGCAAAATATCACCAGCACCAACGTGCCCTTGTACGACATGAATTACCCGAGTAGCACCTGGCGCTTGCGGGATGCGGTCAGTTTTGACTTCCCCCCCGGCGTCGTGATGACGCCCGGGCAACGCCTGCTGGTGGTGGGTTTTGATCCGGATTTTTACAGCGCTCTAAAGGCGGCGTTTCTTGCCAAATACAGCGTGCCCACCAACACCCTCCTGCTGGGACCGTGGTCCGGCAAACTCAATAACGCCGGGGAGACCGTGGTGTTGGAACGTCCGGATAATCCCAACCTGCTCCCCACTGGGGTTGAAGTGCCTTACTACCAGGTCGAGAGCGTTGCCTACTCCCCCCTCGCACCCTGGCCCACCAGCGCCAACGGAGGGGGAGCTTCCCTGCAACGCATCGAACCGACGCTGTTTGCGGACGAGCCTTTGAACTGGCAGGCGGCAAACCCGACGGCGGGACAGGCCAATCCCGCCGGTCCGCAGGTGGATGGGGATGGGGACGGGCTGCCGGATGTGTGGGAATTGGCCAATGGCCTTGACCCGCAAATTGGCACGGGTCTGTTTGGCGCTGCCGGCGACGCCGATGGGGACGGCGCCAGCAACTGGCAGGAATATCTGGCCGGAACGAATCCCATCGACCCCAATGACTTCCTGGGATTCAGTTCCATCACGGCCAGCGGCCAGGTTTGCGAACTGCAATTCTCCTCCCGCCTCGGACGGACGTATGCCGTGGAATTCACCAGTTCGCTGTCCCCGGCGAACTGGCAGACTCTGACGGGCGGACTCGCCGGCACGGGCAACGTGATCTCCGTCACCGACCCGCAAACGGCAGCGCGTTATTATCGGTTGCGCGTCAGCTACAATCCTTGAGGCGTCACAGAAAAAAGGCGTGGAGCTTCCTCCACGCCCTGATGGGATCACCGCGCAGAGCGGATTATTTCTTGAACAAGCCCTCCACGGATTTGACCGCATCGCTGCCCAGCGCGTTGTTAATCGTGGTTTTCAGATCATCCACGGCCTTCTGTTGTTCCGCGGTAAGTTCCAGACCGGCCAGCCCTTTCAAGCTGTTCAGCGCCTCCTGATACTTCTTCTCATGCACGAACGCCTGCGCCTGATTGATCAGATTTTGAGCCTGATTGTTCAACGCTGCGGCCGCGTTTCCGACGGCTTGTTGCGCCTGGGTGGAAGCCGCTATTGCCGCGTCCTTGGCCTGGTTCGCCACCGCGGTGGCGGTTTGTTTCACACTATCCACCGCCTGTTGGGCAGCGTCCTTCAGCGAGGCCGCCGTTTCGGCGGCGCCGGACGGCGCCGCCGAAGCCGGTGTGGTTTTCGTGGATTGGGATTCATTGCAGCCCACCAGCAAGACTGCGGTGGCCAGAGTGCTCGCGAAGAGCATCAGTTGATTCATTTTCATTTTCATATATGCGATTGATGACCGTAGCAGGGAGTTCCTGCAATTTCGGCGTGTCAGCATAGCAATCCCAGCCGCCGCCACAAGCGGGGACGCCAGCAGGATTTCTCCTGTTCCCGTCGGTCGGTTCCCGTAAACTGCCGGGGCCGTTATGATTGCACCGTCGCTTGAGGAATTTCTGAAACTGGCGGGTCAGGGCAACCTGATCCCCGTCACCACCCGCATTCTCGCTGACATCGAAACGCCGCTCTCGGCCTATCGCAAAATCCGCGGGCAGGGCGAATCCTTTCTCTTTGAATCCGTCGAGGGCGGCGAACATCTCGGACGCTACTCCTTCGTCGGCTGCAATCCGCGCGCGGTCATCAAGCAGACCGGCTGCAAGGTGGAAGTCATCGAAGCTGGCAAAATCATCGCGAGCCACTTGGTCACGCAAAATGCCCTCACCCGTCCTACGGACACCCTCTCCCCAGCGGATGGGGAGAGGGACGGGGTGGGGAATGTTCGTGACGGACTCGAAGTGGTCGAGCGCGTGATGAAGAAATATCGGCCCGTCACGCTGCCGGGCCTGCCCCGGTTCACCGGCGGCGCGGTCGGCTTCATCGGCTACGAATTCATTCACGACGTCGAACCCGTCGTCCCACGACCGGCGCACGACGCCCTCGGCACGCCCACGATGTATTTCATCGTTGCGGACCAGTTGCTCGTGTTCGATCGCGTGGCCCAAACCATCACCGTGCTGGTCAACGCCGCGGTTGAGGAAGCGGTCAACGCCACCGAGGCGTACGAGACAGCAGTCGAGGAAATCGAACGCCTGCTCTCGCTGCTTGAGCAGCCGCTGGAACATGTGCCCGTCTCCGTCCCCTCCGATGTCCCATCCGTCCCCTTCCACTCGAACGTCGCCAGGGAGAAATTCCTGACGAACGTCACCGAGTCCAAGAAATACATCACCGCCGGCGACATCATCCAGGTCGTCGGCTCGCAACGCTTCAGCGTCCAGACCAAGGCGTCGCCCGTGGACGTTTACCGTGCCGCGCGTTCGGTGAATCCCTCGCCCTACATGTTCCTGCTCGAGCTCGACGGCTTTTCACTCGTCGGCGCGTCGCCCGAAATTCACGTGCGCTGCGAGGACCGCAAGGTGGAGATTCGGCCCATCGCCGGCACGCGCCGTCGCGGCAGGACGGCGGACGAAGACGCCGCCCTGGAAAAGGAACTGCTCGCCGACCCGAAAGAGCGCGCCGAACACGTCATGCTCGTGGACCTCGCGCGCAACGACATTGGCCGTGTGTGCGATTTCGGCAGTGTGCAGGTGCGCGACTTGATGATCATCGAGCGTTACAGCCACGTCATGCACATCGTGTCGAGCGTCGAGGGCAAACTGGCCGCGGACAAAACCAATTACGACCTGATGCGCGCGACGTTTCCGGCGGGCACGGTCAGCGGCGCGCCGAAGATTCGCGCGATGCAGATCATCTCCGAACTCGAAGGCACGACGCGCGGGCCGTATGCCGGATGCGTGGGTTACTTCAGCTTCAACGGCAATCTGGACACGTGCATCACCATTCGCACGGCGTTGCTCAAGGACGGCCAAGCCTATGTGCAAGCCGGCGGCGGCTGGGTGAACGACTCCGAACCGGAAGCCGAATTTCAGGAAACAGTGAACAAGAGCAAAGCCATGCTCAAAGCCGTGGCGCTGGCAGAGACGTTTGCGAAGAAGTAAGCAGCGAAAGTTCGAACTGGTTGTCAGGTTCTAGTTGAAGGCTGCCAATGCCCCACATAAGCTTTTCCTGAAATTGTGCGTGTGAAAACAATCAAGCCAAAGCTGTTTCGTGGCGACGACGAGAAACGTATCCGGAAGATTACAAGCGATAGTCTGGACGTCGTAATCCTAAACACACGTTTCGATATACTGTCAAAGGAGTGTCCGTCCTCTGCGGAGGCGTATGCACTGACGGCGAACTCCCAGTTTCTTCTCGCGGAAAGCACCCGCGCACTCAAGGCTGGCGGTCTGCTGTTCGTTTACGGTCTGCCGAAAGACCTGCCGTTTCTAGGGGAGTTTCTCACGCAGCATCACTGTGAGACCGGGCAGATGATTTTCAAGTATTGGATTGCCTTGGATATTGATGATCGGGCACGAAAGGAAACAGTTCAGCCTACGCACATGGGTTTACTTCTATATGTAAAGTCAGCCAGCCTAAAAGTTCCTTCGCCATTCCAACTGAACACAAAAGAGGTTCGTGTTCCCCACAAATTTTGTGAGGCTTGCGGCCTAAATGTAAAGGACTGGGGAGGCAAGAAGCACCTCATGCACCCGGCCGGAACCGCCCTCTCTGATGTGTGGCGAGACCTTCCCAAGAAGGCCCTGAAGGATGACCGCCTGCCTCGGAGTGTTGAGCAAAGAATAATCGCTTTGACGCGGTTTGAAGGAGCCAAGTTTGCAAAGCTAGTGCAAAAATCTTCATGTGTTCAGAAGTCGCCGACGACGCAGGAGTTAGTAAGCACCAAAAAGCCGCAAAACGAATGGGGAAAGCTCAGCCGAATTAGTACAAATCGCGTTTACGGCGGCGATTGCGTTGGCTTTCTGCGGCAGGTGGCAAAGCTTTATCCCGATGGTCTGTTCGACATGGCTTTTGCTGATCCTCCATACAATCTGGGCAAAGGCTACAGCAGCTACGATGACACGTGCGCAGACCAACACTACATCAACTGGTGCAATGAGTGGCTTTACTGGATGGCGCGAACTCTGAAGCCCGGGGGAGCGCTGCTCGTGCTAAACCTTCCTAAATGGGCGATTCACCACGCGACGTTTTTGCAGGCGCACTTGGACTTTCGCCATTGGATTGTGTGGGATGCGCTTTCCGACCCACGCGGAAAAATAATGCCGGCTCACTACGCACTCCTGTACTATACGAAGCCCGGTGCTTTGCCAGTTTGCAATTACTCTGGCGTGTCGGCGCCCACAAGGTTGTCGGAAGTCGTGTCGCCACCAGATTCTCCCAAATACTGTTTGCGCGGTAGTTGCGTCAAACGCCGCAAGCATCTTGGTGACGATGAACGGGTAGAGCTATCGGACATCTGGTTTGATGTTCACCGCATAAAGCACAAGCGAGATCGTGATGCACATCCCTGCCAGTTACCCGAGAAACTCATGGAGCGCATCATAAAGCTCACGACACGGCGCGGCGGGCTAGTTTTTGATCCATTTTGCGGCGCAGGGACAACGGCAATCGCGAGTCTGAAGCTGGGAAGAGAGTTCATAACGACAGACTTGGATAAGCACTACGTTGAAATTACCGAGCGGAAGATCGCCGCGATGCAAGCTAACGCTGATCTGTTTGGTTATTTCGCAGTTCCACGGCAGAGGGTAGAACGCGAGAAAAAACCCGTTTCCAAAAAGGAAATTGAAACCTACCTGCAAAACCTTGCTATTCGCCTCGGAAAAGAGCCGACGGATAGCGACATCCATTTGGACAAACCAGAAATGCTCCGAAACATCGACTTAATTTACCCCAGCCGACTGGAGGCAATTAAGCGGTGTCGCGTAGCGCTAGCGGTCTAGGCACACCCGAAATGCTGGTTCAGCTTTTTGAGCAACGCCTTTTTGTCGGCCTCCGTCATGTCCTCAAGATGCTCGCAAACAATCGAGTTTGCCCGAAAGCTTCTTGACCGCGCGATTCCGGCCTCAAATTCCGCAAGAGTATTCCAATAACTCGTACCGTCATCGAACATTTTCCAAGCTTTGGGTCGCATGTTGCCATCCTTCTTTCGATATGAAACGCCGCCGCCGTAGTCAACACTCATCCTGCCAACAAACTTGTAACTGCGATCAAAGTAAATCCCCTGAACCTGAATTGGCTTTTTGCTGTCGTCGTATTTCACCCAGATGTCGTAGCATGCCGAATAATGCGCCTTCTTTTCGGGATACTGCCTTATGGTGCCCAAATCGTTGGCTGGTTTCTTGTTTCCGCGACATGCCTTTATCGAAATCAATACTTGCTCATCTCGGCTTTGAACTAGTAAGTCCGCCAAGCGATTCTTGTCGCTGCCTTCCTCGCCTTCGACAAAATCCATTTTGATGTCCATTTGGAATCCCTTGATGACGGCAATGAATTCTTGGATCACTTGCTTTTCGTACGCTTTCCAAACAACTGAATAATCCGCTGGGGTTACAAAGCTGCGCATTGCTTCGCGGAGACTTCTTTCGATCTCTGCCCGATGCGTGTCCAAATAAATACTCAACTCGTTCATTGCCCCCTCCTTGGCTGCAAACTCTTGAGACAGGCCTCGCAGGCAGCCATGAGCTTGGTGGGAGTAGTCTTTAGTGCTCTGGCCAAGCCCGCGATGTTGACGAGACTGATATTGCGTTCTCCACGCTCAACACTTCCAATGTAGGTGCGGTGCAGGTTTGCCAATTCAGCCAGTTTGTCTTGCGAGACATCTAGCCGTTCGCGGGCACGACGAACTGCCAAGCCAAAAGCTCGCTGCAATTTCTTGTCGTTTTGCATCACTGATGATTGATGCCAGAGCGATGCCTTTAGGGCGACAGACTTTAGGTAGCTTTCCGTTTCATCCAGTTCGCGCCCGTTGAAGCAGGGACTCTGACTACACGCGAGACGCGCGAACCGGTTTTTAACCGAACGTCGTGGCGCGTTCGATTGGAAGTGTTGCCAGAGCGGAAAATGTTTTTCCCAAAAGCAAAACCGGTTTGACCCGAAAGAACGCGCCGAACACGTCCACCCTCCGCAGTAGCCTGCTACGGAGGACGGGTCATGCTCGTGGACCTCGCTTGCCCCGTGGGATAGGCCTGGACGCAACTCGTAACATCGGGCGTCTGGCGTTATCCCACGGGGCAAGCAACGGCATCGGGCGCGTGTGCGATTTCGGCAGCGTGCAGAAGCACTGCCTTCTCACTTTGCACCGCTCCGTTGCCCCGTTATTCTCAGATCATGCCAGCCGACGATGAAGTTCAAAGCAAAGCCAAATGAGAGCTGTCCTAGACACGAACGTGTTGGTGGCTGGGCTACGCTCGCAACGCGGCGCGTCGCACGAGTTGCTGGCGCTGCTGCGAGCGGGCAAGTGGACGCTGGTGTTGAGCAACACGGTCTTGGGCGAGTATCACGAAGTGCTGCATCGCGAGGCGGATGCGCCCGGCCTCACCCGCGACAGCGTCCAGAGGGCGTTGAGAAAACCGCGGGCTTGGGCGCCTTGTGCGGGGGCCTTTTCCAAGGACTACTTGTGGGCTGTGAAGAGTTTGGGGCGTCGGCCCAAAGGTCGCCGCTTCCACGCCTTGACCTTGGCCGCCTTGCGCTGCTGTTCCCAGCGCAGGGCACTGCCCGGCTGACGCCGCACTGCCGGGCCACTTCCGCTTGCACAACGCCCCGCGCCCACATGCCCGCCCTGCGGGCGGCTGAGGCCCAGGTGGGGCAGCCATCCCCAGAAGCCGTTCCGTCAGCCGTGTCTTGCTCTACCAAAGCGGAAGGCCGCCGGGTCAGCCAGCCCGTATTCCATCAAGCCCGGCCAGGTCCGCTCCGCCAGTCGTTGCGCATCCGGGACGGGCGCGCGGGTGAAAAATCAGGGTTTCCAGTCCATTGAAATTCTGGCTCAATACGTCACGAAAAATTATGCACCGAACCAAAGTCGCTCTGCTCGGGGCCGGTTTCATCGCCGACATCCACATGGAATCGTATCACCGATTTGTGCCGGAGGCGGAAGTGGTGGCCGTTTATGCCCGCAATGCAACCAGGGCCGAAGCGTTCGCGCGCAAGCACGGCATTGACCGCTGGTTTGACGAACTCGAACCGGCCATCACCCAATCGGGCTGCGACGTCGTGGATGTCTGCCTCCCCAATTTCCTGCATCATCGGGCCGTGCTGGCCGCGGCCCGGGCCGGCAAGCACGTCATCGTGGAGAAGCCGCTCTGTCTGACCTTGGACGAAGCCGACGAGATGATCGCCGTCTGTCAATCTGCCGGCGTCAGGCTGATGTATGCCGAGGAGTTGTGTTTCGCACCGAAGTACGAACGGGTGCGCGCACTCGCCAACGAGGGCGCGTTCGGAAAACTTTATCTGCTCAAACAAGCGGAAAAGCATAACGGCCCGCACAGCGACTGGTTTTATGACATCAACCAGTCCGGCGGCGGCGTGATCATGGACATGGGCTGCCACGCGCTGGCCTGGTTTCGTTGGATGCTGGGCGGCCGGCCGCGCGCCCTCAGCGTGCAGGCGCATCTGCAAACCGGCCTGATTCATCAGGGTCGCACGCGCGGCGAGGAACATTCCGTCGTCATCGTCGAATTCGAGGGCGGCGCCACCGGGATCGCCGAGAACAGTTGGGCCAAACACGGCGGCATGGAGGATTGGGCGGAAGTGTACGGCACGGGCGGCGTGTGTTACGCGGATCTGTTCCGCGGTAATGCGGCTCTCGCCTACAGCGAGCAGGGTTACGGTTACGCGATGGAGAAGGCCGGCTCGACCAAGGGGTGGACGTTTGCGATTTTCGAAGAGGCCTTCAACCAGGGCTACCCACAGGAGTTGAAGCATTTCATCGAGTGCGTGCGCGACCAGCAAGCGCCCCGGGTCACCGGCGAGGATGGCCGCGCCGTCCTGGAGTTGATCTGTGCCGCGTACGAGTCGGCGCGGACCGGACAGAAGGTGAAGCTGCCCTTCCGTCCCCAGGTGAAAAAGCCGATTGACCTCTGGCTCGGCTCGTGACGACCGGATCCTTCGGAAGTCGCCCCGGGGAAAAACCAGTGGCCGACGCCGGCGGGATGGTCTATTTTTGCCGCGCCGTATGACAAGCCGATTTCCGATTTCAACCTGCTGCAACCAGCAGGGCCGCGCAGACGCGGTGGGCACTACGCTTCGCCGTTGGTTGTTACGATTGTTCCTCCTGCCCTTCTTGTGCCTTTCTCTGGCCCAAGCCCAGGTGCGCATCAATGAGTTCGTCGCCGACAATGAGGACGGTTTGCTCACGGCGGATGGCGCGGCGGCGGACTGGATCGAACTGTTCAACGCGGGCCTCAACCCGGTGGATTTGAGCGGGTGGTATATGACGGACCGCGGCGACACGCCGACCAAATGGCGCATTCCCGACGGCGTCACGCTGCCGGCCCAGGGGTATCTGGTGATCTTCGCCGACGGCTCGCTCAATTCCGTGACAAACGGCGAACTGCACGCCAACTTTAGTTTGTCGAAGAGCGGTGAATACCTGGGACTCATTCGCCCCGATGGCGTCACGGTCGAGGACGAGTTTGCCCCGATGTTTCCCGTACAGTTCGAGGATATTTCCTATGGTCGGGCCGCGCGTGAATATGAATTGGTTGGCACAGCGACCTCGGCTCGCTATCGCGTGCCCAACGCGGCGGGGAACGCCCCCTGGCACGCGGGGACCGGAGGATTGGGTTTCACCAGTTCCAACGCCACCTTCACCGTTCGTTACTACGAGATGACTTCCAGCATGGCGAACGTGGACGATGCGGAGGTCCGCATTGGAAACAGCAGCTATTGGAAAACGGATCGCACCTATCCCATCACGGAGTCTCACGCGCTGGTCAACTTTCACGCCAATGGCTCCACCGGCTTCTTCACCAACGACGAACCCTTTCCCGGCCACACCGGTATCGGAGAGAACCGGGATAACTTCGTGGTGGTCGCAGAAGGCGTCATCCACATTCCGGAGGCGGGGGAATGGACCTTTGCGGTGGGCAGCGACGATGGCTTTCGTCTGCGCCTGAGCGGCCACGGGGTAAATTTCGCCGGCGAGTTTCCGGACCCCCGCGGTTTCGGCACGACGTTCTCCACTTTTAACTTTCCAGTCGCCGGTGATTACGCGCTGTGGCTAATCTTCTATGAGAACGGCGGCGACGCTTCATTGGAATTGTCGGCGGCGCAGGGTTTTCAAACGGGATTTGACCCCCAAGCCTTCCGTCTGGTGGGCGATGCCAACGGTGGTCTGCATCATGCGGGGGCCATCGGCGCCTACGTCACCACGGATGTCGGCGCGGACATGCAGGGCATCAACGCCCGTCTCGATGCCGAATGGAGCTTCACGCTGGAGGACCCGTGGCCGGCCAATAACACTGCGCAGTTGCAGGTGCGGTGCGCGGACGGGTTTACTGCGGCCTTGAACGGAACGCCACTCACCGCGCTGAACATACCCTCGCCCTTGCTTTGGAACAGCGCCGCCACCGCCACGCGCACGGCGGAGGAGGCGCTGCAGCCCCTGACGTTTGCGGTGCCCGCGGCGGCGTTTGTCGTCGGCACCAACCTGCTGTCGATCACCGCGCTGAACAATGCCGCGGCGGATACGGAGTTTCTCATTCAGCCCCGATTGATTCAACGCACGCCGGATACCGAACCGGCCTATTTTCTACCGCCGACTCCGGGAGGACCGAACGGCCTGCCCCGGACGGCACCCACTCCGGTGGTGACCACCAGCGAACCGCGCGGATACAAGACCGCCCCCTTCAATGTCACCTTGAGCAGTCCGGTGCCTGCGGCGGAGATTCGTTACACGCTCGATGGCAGCGTTCCCACCGCTGCTTCCGCACTTTACACGTCACCCCTGGCCGTGAGCAGCACGACGACATTACGGGCGGCGGTGGTGGACCCGGAAAGCGTGCAACAAAATGTGACCACCGTGACCTGGCTGTTTTTGGAGGATGTGCTCCAGCAAAGTGCTGCGCCGCCGCCGGGCTGGCCCGCTGATCGAGCGGTGAACAACCACGTCATGGAGTATGGTATGCAGCAAGCCATCGTGACGGGCGACGGGACGCGGCTGCGCCAGGGCATGACCAACAGTATCCCCACCCTGTCCCTTGTCACGGATCTGCCCAATCTGTTCAGCCCGCAAACGGGCATTTACGTCAACCCGGGCAACGACGGTCGCGCCTGGGAACGGCCCGTTTCGGTGGAACTCATTGACCCCGTCCACGGCAGCACGAATGAGTTTCAGATCAACGCCGGCCTCCGCATCCGCGGCGCCTACAGCCGCAGTATGAACAACCCGAAACACGCCTTCCGTCTGTTTTTCCGCTCGGAGTACGGCGCGGGGCGGCTGTCCTTTCCGCTCTTTGGCGACGAGGGGGCCGGCAGCTTTGACAAGGTGGATTTGCGATGCTCCCAGAATTATTCATGGGCGTTCGAGAACAGTGACCGGGAAACCTTTGTGCGCGAGACGTTTTCGCGCGACGTGCAACGCGACATGGGCATGCCTTATACCCGCAGCCGGTATTATCATCTCTATCTCAACGGGCAGTACTGGGGGCTTTATCAAACCGAAGAACGCGGGGACGCGGACTTTGCCGAGACCTATCTCGGAGGGAACGCCGAGGATTGGGACTGCATCAAGACCAGCCAGCCGGGTTATGTGACCACCGCAAGCGACGGCAACTTTGACGCCTTCTACGCGCTCCATAACCTCGCCGTGAACCAGGGCTTCACCGGCGCCAACGCCGTCAATTACCAGCGCGTCAAGGGGCTCAATCCCGATGGCTCGCCCAATCCAGCCTACCCCGTGTATCTGGACGAGGACAACCTCATCATCTACATGCTTTCGGCGTACTACACGGGCGACCCGGATTCGCCCGTGTCCATCTGGGGCGGTTTTCCCAACAACATGTTCGGGCTGTTCAATCGCGCCAATCCGACCGGCTTCAAGTGGCTGCGACACGACGCCGAACATTCCCTCGGGGCAAATCCGAGTTTTGGCGTCACCGCCGACACCACCTCGGCCGGAGAGTCCTTCACAGACCAAAATCGGTTTAACCCGGCCACCCTCCACCTGCGCTTGATTCAACACCCGGATTACCGGCGGCGCTTTGCGGACCTGGTGCAAAAGCATTTCTTCGGCGACGGTGTTCTCGCACCGCAGAATGCCCAGAACCGCTTTCTCAGTCGCATGCAGGAAATTGACCTGGCCATCATTGGCGAATCGGCTCGCTGGGGCCGGGGTAAAACCCGGGATGCCACCTGGATTCCCGCGTGCAACGAGGTGCTCAATAATTATCTCACCCAGCGTCGCGATATTGTGATCAGCCAATTCCGCAGCCGGGGCTGGTTTCCCTCCATTGACGCCCCGACCTATTCGGTCATGAATCAGACTGTCCCGGGCGGCACGACCCTGCGCCTCTCCGCGCCCACCGCCTTCTATTACACCACCAACGGCACCGATCCGCGCCTGCCCGACGGCAGCCTCAATCCTGCCGCGATTGCTGTCACCATAACCAATCCCCCGACGGCACCGCGCACCCTGATCGCCCGGGGAGCGACCTGGCGCTACTACGACTTTGGCACCGAACCTCCTGTATTAGGCGGACTGACCTGGCGCGATCCGGATTATCCGGCCAGCGGCTGGGCGCAGGGGCCGGGCATCCTGGGTTTCGCCGGCAGCGCCACCGTGAATCCCGTGGCCACCACTACCCGCCGGTATGTCAGCGGCTCGTCCGGTCCACAGGTCACCACCACCTACTTCCGGACCACGTTCACCCTGGACGCCACGAATAACATTCCGTCACTGCTCATGGAAATTCTCTATGACGATGGGGCAGTGGTTTATCTCAACGGCACGGAAATCCTGCGTGAGAACATGAACCCGGGAGCGGTCACCTACGACACCTACTCCGCCGGCATCGCGGTCTCCCCCGCCCAGAACACCTACTTCAGTCGTTCCGCCAACGTGGCCTCACTCCTGCGCCTTGGCACCAACACAGTCGCCATTTCGTTGCACCAGTGCAATGCGACTAGCTCGGATCTGTATCTGGACTTCGCCCTGATTCAACCGGGCGAAGCCGCGGCCGTCGCCACCGATCTGGTGGTAACACACGATCTGGACCTCAAGGCGCGGGCGTTCCAAGGCGGCGAATGGAGTGCGCTTTCCGAAAATCACCTGGTGGTGGCGCGCCCTCCGGTGGATTATTCCGGACTGCGGATCACCGAACTTCTCTACGCTCCGGTCGCTCCGGCACCGGGGAGTCCGTATGTGAACAACGATTTCGCCTGGATGGAATTGCGCAACACCGGCACCAGTCCGCTCGATTTGGAGGGAGTTCAGTTTACCGCCGGCATCACGCACACGTTTGCGCCGCAACTCCTCGCTCCGGGCGCACGGCTCGTTCTGGCCAAGAATCCCGAGGCTTTCGCCACCCGCTATCCGACCAATGGCCTGACGCTGGTGGCCTGGACCAGCGGGAATCTGGCGCGCAGTGGCGAGTTGATTTCATTGGTGACCCCCGCCGGCAGCAATATCCTGAGCTTCACCTATTCCCGGTATTGGTATCCTGAAACCTACAATACCGGATACTCACTCGTCGTGGTGGATCCAGCCGCCGCCGAGCCTGCCTGGAGTACCGCGGCCAACTGGCGTCCCAGCGGCGTCAACGGCGGCACCCCCGGTCGCGCGGAACCACCCGCCTTCACTTCCACGAGCCTTACTTCGGGTGGACAACTGCAATTGGAGACCACCGGATTGGAAGGCACGGTGGAACTCTGGCGCACCGCCAACTTCCAGACTTGGACACCCTGCGATCCGGCCGCCTGGTCGCGCGCCGGAGACACGCTGACCGTAAATCTGCAGCATCCTTCGCTCGCTGGCGCGCAGTACCAATTCTTCCAACTGCGTGCATCCGAGTGAACGCAGGGCCAGCCGGGCCGCACCCGGCACGATACATCATATCAGGTGATTGCTTCCGGGTGATCGGCAGCTCAAACTGAAGCGCCGTTAGGACATGACGATGACAACAAGATGCTTGCTGACGCTCACCGCTTTGTGGTCGGTTGTCCTGACGACGACCGCCGCGCCTCCGGCGACGTTCACCCTCGTGGGCGATTGGGAAGTACGCGTCACGGTGGCGGAGCCGAAGGCAATCAGCGCCATTGTCCGCATTGCCCCCTCCGTGTTGATCACGGTGACCAATGAGCCGTACACCAGGTTGCCGTTGTTCAATCCGTCGGCCGGTGGCTGGGTCAAAGGCGCGCAATTGCATGGCGTGAGCGCGCAGGAGACAACCAGCCCGGGGCTGCTGGAGGCCGACAGTCTTGTTCTGCGCGCCGGGACGGGGCCGGATGCTCCACTTCTTCAGCGCGGTCGCGATTACGAGTTGGATCCGGTCTGGGGCACGTTCGGTCGCACGACCAACAGCACGATCCAGCCGGAGCAAACCGTGTTCGCAAACTATCGCCACGCCCTGCTTCGATTGGATGCCATTGTGCTCACCGCCAGCGGCGAAATCGTGGTGCGCCGGGGCGAGCCGCGCTCAGCCGCGCCGTTGTCGCCCGGAGCCGGACCGGGCGAACGTCTCTTGGGCAACATCTGGCTGCCCGGCCACCTCGCAAAGCTCACCGCCGACAATCTCTTTCCAATCCTGGAACTCGCGTACCCGGAACCGCCGAAGCCCAAACCATCGGTCGCCGAACGCCTGTTGCCCCGGACCATGAAGAAACTTGAATCAGGCGAGCCACTCCGCGTGTTGGCCTGGGGCGACAGCGTCACCGTCGGCACCTACGTGCCGGATTGGGAGCGCAACCGCTGGCAGGAGCAGTTTGTCACCCGATTGCGCCAGCGCTTTCCCCGGGCGAACATTCAGTTGAGCACCGAAGCCTGGGGCGGGCGCAACACCAGCAGCTATCTGAACGAACCGCCCGGCAGCCCGCACAATTATCGCGAGAAAGTGCTGGACGCAAAGCCCGACCTGATCGTCTCGGAATTTGTGAACGACGCCGGGTTGAATCCGCCACAGGTGGAGGAACGATACGGCAAACTGCTCGCCGACTTTACCGCCATTGGCGCGGAATGGATCATCCTGACGCCGCATTATGTGCGCCCGGACTGGATGGGGCTGAACCGTGAACGCGACATTGATGACGACCCGCGACCGTACGTGGCCGGTTTGCGCGAGTTCTCCGCCCGACACAACGTCGCGCTCGCCGATGCCGCCAAACGATACGGACGCCTGTGGCGACAAGGCATCCCTTACAATTCGCTGATGATGAATTCCATCAACCACCCCGACGCGCGCGGCATGAAGATTTTCGCTGACGCCTTGATGGACTTGTTTCCCTGACACACCGCGCCATGCGCCTCGTGCGCTGATGCTGTCTTGAGGCTTGACGCCGCCAAAGCGCGCGTGCATACGAGTCCCATGGTACGCTGCTTTCTGGCTTTGTCGCTCGCCCTCGCCAGTTCCACTTTGCTGGCGGATCCGTTGGAGTTGAAAAGCCCCGGCGGCAACCTCCGCTTTCAACTGTTCACCAATGCCGAACAACATCTCGCCTGCTCCGTAACCGTCGGCGGCAAGGTGCGGATCGCGTCTTCGCGACTGGGGGTGATCGTTGATGATCATGATCTCGGTGCGGGAGCGACCTTCGACGCCGCCTTGGTCCGTCGCTCCGGCCACTCGAAGCCCGAGACTTTCCCGTGGCGCGGCAACAAGTCAGTCGCCACCAACTTCTGTTCGACTTACGTTGTTCCTGTCCGGACCGGGGCGAAGCCGGCGTGGGAATTGGAGGTGCGGGTTTTCAATGATGGCGTTGCGTTCCGCTATCAGGTGCCGGGCGAAGGCACGCGGCGAATCCACGGCGAGTCCACCCAATGGCAATTGCCCCAGGCGGCCCGGGTCTGGTTTCAAACCGCCACCGGCGCGGGTGCCTACGAAGGCGATTATCATTCAAGTCGCGCGGACCAGATTCCGCTGAGCACAGAAGTTAAAGGCATACCACAACCGGTGCGGCTTGGGCCGCCGGTGACCGTGGAGTATCCGGACGGCGGATTCGGGCTGATCAGCGAAGCGGCACTTTACCATTACAGCGGCATGGCCTTGCAGCCGGAAGGCGGGGCCAGTCTGCGCGCGGTGTTTCCCGATGATCCCGAGGGCTGGTCCAACCAGGGGCCGCTTCGGTCGCCCTGGCGGGTCATGGTGTTCACCGGAGATTTGAATGGACTGGTCAACAGCGACGTAATTCTCGCGTTGTGCGAGCCGCCGGACCCGAAACTTTTTCCCGACGGCATGAACACCGCCTGGCTGAAACCCGGCAAGGCGCCCTGCACATGGATGGTTTATGGCAACGACGGCGCGCAATGGCACCGCCAGAAGTGGTTCGTGGACGTCGCCGCGGCCACCGGCTGCGAGTATTTGCTCGTGGACGCCGGTTGGCGCAGCGAGCGCTGGGGCTGGCTGAAAGACGGCGGCGATGTGTGGGCCAGAGCGGCGGAGCTTTGCCATTACGCCGCCGGGCGCAATGTCGGGATTGTGCTCTGGCACGCTTATCCGGAGGGACGCAATGACAGCCCCGGGTTGACCACCGTGGAGGCACGGGAGGATTTGTTCCGCAATTGCCAGAAGGCCGGCGTGAAGGGTGTCAAAATTGATTTCTTCAACTCGGAAAGCAAAGCGACCATTGAAGCCTGCGAAGACCTCCTGCGCCGTGCCGCAAAGTACCAACTGCTGGTCAACCTGCATGGCGTCAACAAGCCAACGGGTGAGGCGCGGACCTGGCCCAACGAAATCACCCGCGAAGGCATCCGTGAACAGGAATACATCTTGTGGGGCACGCTGCCGCTGGCGCATTACGGCGCGTTGCCTTTCACGCGGATGGCGGTGGGGCACGCAGACTTTCTGCCCGGCTACGTGCAGCGCCGTTTCCTCAAGAACACCACGCCCATTTTCCAGATGGCCTCGGTGATTGTGTTCAGTTCGCCCTTCCTGTGCTGGCCGGATAATCCGGAAGCCTACTTGAACAGTTCCCTGCTCCAGTTCGTGCGCACCGTCCCGGTTACCTGGGACGAAACCCGCGTGCTGCCGGGCTCAATCATCGGCGACACCGTCATCATGGCGCGACGCAAGGGCGACGACTGGTATGTCGGCGTGCTCAACTGCCGCGCCGAACCACAGACCCTCGAACTCGATCTTTCCTCGCTCGGCCTGCAAGGAAAGGAAATGACGCTCTACCGCGACGGCGCGGAAGGAGCGGCTTGCCGGATCGAGTCGAATCTAAAGCCGCCTCCGAACGGCAGACTGACCCTCGACCTGAGATCCGGCGGCGGCTTCATCGCGCACCTCGGTACGCCCCGGACCTTTCCCGGATGGAAATAGCTGGCGGACCGGCGGAAGATCATTCCGCGACGCATCTGATGGCTGATGACCGGCTCAGGTTCTCGGCAGAACTCAGCCCGGCAACAAAACCTGCGGAATAATTGGCTTGCTCGAATTTTCCCGAGCCAAAGAATGAGCGGTGACATGAAGCCATTGATTACGTTTGCCCGAACATCGGCCACCCCGCGCCCGAATACATGGATCGGCACGCTGCTCATCGTGGTCGGCAGTCTTTGCTCTCCAGGACTCGCGTCAGGACAGAACTCATTCAATCCATCCGACAAATTGGTTGGTTATTGGAAGCTGACCGACGACAGTCGCGACGCTTCTGGCAACGGGAATCATGGTCTGAATCATGGCGTCAACTTCACGAACTTCTCCGGACACAAGGCGGCACGGTTCGATGGACGAGCGGGCTGGATCGAAGTGCCCCCCAGTGCGTCGCTGCGACTGGGTGCCGATGACTTCACGATCGCCGCCTGGGTGCGGTTGCCGGAGGAGACCGCGCAGGACGATGCCTATGGTGACATTCTCAGCCAGTTTGATCCCTCGATCCGACGCGGATTTAACTTTGGCATTACCCACAACACCGGTGTCACCACCAGCCAGCCCAACACGCGCAATGTGCATTTCGGCATGGACAATGCCCAACAAGACGCCGCCTGGCGTGATCACGGACGGCCGGGCAACGCCGTGCTTGTCTTCGCCCTGGCCGTTCACGACGGACAGCTCTATGCCGGCACTTGCGAGCCCGGCCGGGACGAGGCCGGTCGCGTGTTCCGCTTCGGCGGCGGTTCGACCTGGGTGGATTGCGGGCGGCCGGATGTGTGCAACTCCGTGTCAGCACTGGCGGTTTTCGACAATCAGCTTTATGCCGGCGTGTCGAAATATCGGCTCGGCGGCTCGGCACTGCCCGAATCAGAAAACCCGCATTCCGGGGGCAAGGTGTATCGCTACGCCGGCAACCAGTCCTGGGTGGACTGCGGTCGGTTGCCGGATACCGAAGCCATCGGCGGATTGGTGGTGTTTCGCGGCAAACTGTATGCGTCGTCGCTGTATCGTCCGGCGGGATTCTTTCGTTATGACGGCGGTGCGCACTGGACGTCGCTGCCGGTCCCGTTCGGCAAACGGGTTGAAGCCATGTGCGTGTACAACGAACAGTTGTTTGCGTCGAGTTACGACGAAGGCCACGTCTTCCGCTTTGACGGAAAGGACTGGGTGGATTGCGGCCAGGTGGGGCCGCCGGAGAACACACAGACGTATTCCTTCGCGGTGTACGAAGGCCGCCTTTACGTCGGCACCTGGCGAACGGGCCGGGTGTACCGCTACGAGGGCGACAACAACTGGAAGGACGTGGGCCGCCTCGGACAGGAACTCGAAGTCATGGGCATGATGGTCCACAACGGAAAACTGTACGCGGGCAGCCTGCCGCTGGCGGAGACGTATCGCTTCGACAACGCGGACCACTGGACGCGCCTCGCGGTGCTCGATGCCACTCCGAACGTCCAATACCGCCGGGCCTGGACGATGGCGGAATTTCAAGGCCGCCTGTTTTGCGGGACGCTGCCTTCGGGCCGGGTGTGGTCCTTTGAAGCGGGTAAAAATGTGACGTACGATCATGCCTTGCCCGACGGCTGGCATCATCTCGCCGTCGTGCGCCAGGGAAATCAACTCACCCTTTACCTGGACGGCCGACCGGCAGCGACTTCAGCCACCTTTGCTCCATCCGACTACGACCTCGGATCGGGAACAGGGTTGAAAATCGGCTTTGGTCCGAACGACTATTTCCGCGGCGCGCTTCGGGACGTACGCATCTATCGTGTGGCACTGGCTCAACAACAGATTCAGCGGCTCGCCCAATAAAGCGGTTGCCGACGCTTTCGTCACCTTCCCACGTTCCCGGAACCATGTGCGACCGGGCGGAGTTTGACCATTCCGGCTCGTCCCAGCATTGCACTGCGGCCCCGCGCTTGTCAGGATGGGACATGCGCCGCACTCAACCTGGACTCCGCAAGGCACGCAGGTTCTTTTTTCTGATGACCGTGGCGGGCGCCGGATTTTGTCTGGCCCGGATCGGCGCAATTTCAGGCGCCACCGACGCCCGGGAAGCATTCGATCAAGTCATTATCCCTGCGGTGACGAAAACGGTGCAACAATCCCCCACCCAAGAGGGCGGCGACGTGGCCTGGAACACCAGTTACCAACTTTCGGCGCTGGTGGAGATGCTGACGGCCACGCGCGATTCCCGATATGCGGCACTGATCGTGAAGCTCGGGGATTGGATCGCCAGAGCCCGCGACGATCAGCAGCAGCTGCGCGATGCATTTCGCGATCAAATACTGCCCGCCTGGAGTTCGACGAATTATTCCGCAGGCAAACGCTACACCTGGGCGGTACATACCGGGATGATTGCCGCGCCCCTGGCGCAATTTGCCGCTCTCGTCCGCCGCGACGCCCGCCTCGAGTTGAAATGGGGCGCCGCGGCCGGGCGATTGCTGCAAACTGCCACCGCCGCAGTGGCCGTTCACGACACGGATTACCGCGAGGGTCCGGGATCTGACGAGGGCCACCTTTACTCGCACTATTTGCAACAAGCCGTGCCGTTGAACATGCAAAACGCGCTGGCCCGCGCCTGGCTGGCGATTGACGATGCGACCGGCACCCCCGCTCACCGCCACCGGATCGCGCGGCTGGCACGCTTTCTCAAGCACCGCCTGCGTCCGACGGCCGACGGCGCATACGTTTGGGCCTACTGGCCTCCGTTGGAAGGCGCCGCCGACTCCTTTGAGGATATTTCGCATGCGGCGATCAACGTGGATTTCATGGTTTTGTGCCAGGAACACGGGATTGTATTCACGCGGGAAGACCTGCTGCGTTTGGAAAAAACCCTGCTGAACCGGGTGCTGTGCGCCGGAGACCAGATCAGCAACACCGTCGGCGGCGGCGAAAAGTTCAACGACTACCGTTCGTCGGTTTTACTCTGGGGCCGCCTGGGCCGGCATGTCCCGGCGGTGCACGAACGACTGAAGCAGTTCAGCCAGTCGTCCAGCCTCAGCCATGCCGATCCGGCATGGCTGCTGGGGTTCGCCTACCTCAGCCTGCCGCCCTCCGCGAATTAATTGAGCGCCCCATTCGCGCCGCGCCCTTGGCTGGCGGAAGAATTCACTGCGACACCTCGAGCAATTCGCGCATCCCCCCCATCAACACCCCCTCCACTTCCGGCGCGACGTTGGAAGCGTCGGGACTGGTTTCGTAACCTCCTTCCGCATAGGCGCGCGCCGTACCGATGTAGCCGGGGCCGTAATCCCCGTAAGCGGCCATGGCGACGAAGCAATCCGGGCGCATGGCCTTGGCGGCCAGTTGATATTCCACAAACAACTCGCCGGGCATGTGGAGAATCCGGGCGCGTCCCAGACGCAGGCAGCTCAGGGTGATTTTGTGCCCCGCCGCGCACCGGCGCAACCAGGCCAGACGCGACGCATCCCCGGACCGGGCCAGCTTGGGGTCGCGAAGGTTCGCTTGTGTTTCCAGTTGTTCCAAGGAGAGATGTTTGGCGGGAGGCAGCGCGACTCCGACGGATTGCCAGCCCACCTCGCGGGCGGTAATGGGCGCGCGCTGGGTGTTCTCCCAGGCGCGGCGCATGCCATCGGCCAGACGTTGGGCGAGAATGCCGCGGTTGACCGGTGAACCATCGTTGTATTTGCCGGCGGCAATGTTTCCGCCCGCGCCGTCAAAGTGAACATGGAGCGCTTCCGGGACGGCCAACTGGCGGTAGAACCGCGCGATGCCGGGAAAATCAGGATTGGGAATCCCCGTGCGATAATAGCTCTGGGGATGCGTGGCGTAGTAACTCAGCACGGCAATGGGGCGGCTGCCATTCCAGAAACTCACCAGGGAGAGTTCAGGATCAATCACTCCCTCCGGTTCCGCCCGGACCTGTGCATCCGTGGTGGCCGACCAGCGCACCGCCCGCACCTTGCCGTCGGGACCGGGAATGCGCCGATTGGAGGCCACCCCCTCGACCCGGGCGCTCCCCAGACCGAGTTCGGTGACCGGTTGGGCTTGCGCCAACGCTGCCCGCGCCGCCGCCGCGAGGTTCGTCAGCACCTGCCGCTGGAAACTGCCTTCGTATTGTTGAGGCTCCAGTCCGGCGTCCAGAAGAATTCGTTCCGAGGAAAAGTCGCAATCGGGCGCATCGTGCTGGTGCAGGGCGTGGATCGCGACGCGCTCCGGTGACGTGCCCACCGCTTGCGCCAAGGCCGAGCAAAAGGCGTCGTGTCCGGCATTGGCGATCCCGATCCAATCCACCGCGCAGAGGACCATCGGCTGGCCCGCGCCGAGCAGCACGATTCCCCGGGCCCGCAGCGTGAGATCCCAATCATTGACCACCCGGTCGTACGCCAGCCAGGAGCCCACCGCGGGCGTGGCGTTCACGTCAAAAGTGGCGATGCGCAGGCTGGAGTTGGTCCGGGGGGACGAAACTGCATCCCCGGCCGACAGCAGTGCAGGCGTCGCGAACACCACTGCCGGCGCGAGCACGGCGGAAATCAACTTGCGCATGCGGCAAGACTAAAGTCGTTGCGGCAAGGAAATCAAGCCGCACCCTCCCGCTCAAACTTCCGGGGTCGGCGTCCCAGGCACGGCGGGTGGTTTGGCTCCGGAAGCTTGCGGCGGTGCGAGCATGACCGGCACCGGATAGCGCAGCTTCATGACGTCATCCACCAGCACTTCGATGTAATAGGTCCCCGCCACCTTGAATTCCACCTGGCCGAACAGCGTAACATTCGTGGCGTGAAAGCCGGCGTCCTGCAACGCGAATTTCACCTCGCCCTGGCGCAGGACCGTTGTTTGATCCGGCGCAATCAAGCGCACGCTCTCACTGAACTTGCCCAGCCCGGCGGTCCAGCGATTAAAAATGCTCAGCTTGAAGGCCACCACCGGCAGCTGGGGGACCCGGATGAAATTGATCACGCCGATGAGCAGGAAGTTGCCGTTGGCTTCCTGGCGCACCTCTTCGCACAGCAGGGAACATTGCAGGTCGGGAAGAATTCGAGTCGGGGTCATAACGGGGGAAACTCAGAAATTACCGCATCACGGCTTCCGCGGCCCGGACGGTGTTTTGCATGAGCATGGCAATGGTCATGGGGCCCACACCGCCGGGATTGGGCGTGATGCGCGCGGCCAACGGCTGCACTTCCGCAAAGGCGACGTCGCCAACGAGTTTCGTTCCGGTGTTGCTGGCTGGATCGGGAACGCGATTGACCCCCACATCCATCACCACCACTCCGGGCTTGACCATGTCCGCCTTCAGAAATTCCGGCACACCCATCGCCGCCACAATGATGTCCGCACGCCGGCAGTGCGCGCGGATCTCCCGGGTCGCCGAGTGGCAAATGGTCACCGTGGCGTTTGCCTGTCGGCCTTTCTGGCAAAGCATCGCGGCCATGGGCTTGCCGACAATGTTGCCGCGTCCCAGGATGACCACTTCGGCCCCCTCGGTTTTGACCGCCGACCTGGCCAGCAGTTCGCGAATTCCCGCCGGGGTGCAGGGTTGAAAACCCGTGGGGTCGCCAAGCATCAATTTGCCAACATTGACCGGATGAAATCCATCCACGTCCTTCGCGGGCGCAACCGCGGCATAAACGACCTCCGCGCGGATTTGGCGGGGGAGGGGGGCCTGCACCAGAATGCCATGCAGGTGCGCATCCGCATTTAACCGGGCGAGAAGGGCCAGCAAATCGGCCTCGGAGGTTTGCTCCGGAAGCACCTGCGTCGTCGAGGCGATGCCGAGTGCCGCGCAGGTTTTTTCCTTGCGACCAACGTAAACTTTTGAGGCTGGATCTTCGCCCACGCGGACGAACGCCAGGCCCGGCTGAACGCCGCGGGACTTCAGCGCGGCAATGCGCGGGCGCAGTTCGTCCAGGATTTGCGCAGCGATCTGGCGACCGTCAATCAGATTCGTCGCCGTCATTTACTTGACGACGTAAATTTTCTGAATCGTCAACACGGGAGTGCTGGCCCAGCGCTCATCCAGACTTTCCTGCCCGGTCACGATGATCTGCCGGCCCAAGTACCGGCTCATCTCCAGTTGCGCCGTGGGACTGTAGAGGTAATTGATCAGCTTGCCATTTTCAGCACTATGCAAACCGTACTTCGTGGGGGCCTGAATACTGATCGTGGGTTTGACGACACCCTCGTGGGACACCGTTCGCGGCACCCACACTTCTTCCACCACCGGTGGTGGCGCAGCGCCATGAACATCCTCGGGAATCACCGGCGCGGGTTCCGTCATCGCACTGCCCGGAGTGATGCCCACCGCGGGCGCCACCAATGGTCCCTCCTCGGGCACGGGGGTCGTCTCGGGGGCCGGGGTTTCCGGCTCGGGATGTTGCAAGGCCACCACCGGCGGCGCGGTCACTTCTGCACCGGGTTTTTGCAACACGAAACGGGCAGCGACAAAGGCATACGCCCCCGCGGGAGCTTCGATTTCCGTCCAATTCCCCTTCGTGGCCACGGCCTTGACCGGGGTGCCCTGGGTCAACGTGCCGACAATGCTGTAATTTTCGCCGGCCCCGGTGCGGATGTTCAACTTCCGCGGTTTAACGGTTTGATCGGCATTCAAATAGGAATTATGCACCCAGACGTGCGCGGTCGCCGGATAAGCGATTTTCGCCCATTGCGCGGGTTCCCCGGCGCGGGGTTTGGTCAGAATGACTTCTTCGATCACCGTGACCGCATCGCCTTCGTGCAACTGGGTGATGATTTCCCCTTTGAACCCGGCCTTGCCCCGGACATTCACCCGGTCTCCGGTGACTGTGGCCGGACCGGGAGACAAAACGATCGGCTTTTCCGTGGAGGCCGTCGTTCCCGCAGCCGGGAGGGCCGGCGGGGCCGTCTTCCCGCCTGGTTTGGCGACCGTTGGTTGATCCAGTTGCCCATCCGCCTGGACGAGCAGGGTCCCGGCGAGCAGCGTCGCACTCAAAATCATCCATCCGTTCGTTTTCATACCTTAGGAAAGTAAAGTTTTAATCTCCGGCGGTGTCAATGTCCGCCATTTGCCGACTTTCAATTCCGCCAATTTGATTCTGCCAATTTGTGTGCGCACCAATCGCCGCACCGTGAAACCCTGTGATTCGCACAGCCGCCGCACCTCCCGATTCTTACCCTCGGCAAGTTCCAGTTCAATCACGCTTTCCGACTTTGTCGCCGACCGCAGGCGCGCCCGCAGCGCCCGCAGTCGTTCCCCCTGATGAAAAACGCCGTGCGTGAAGGGGGCAAGCTGCGCCACCTCCACCTTGCCGTCCACCGTGACCACATATTGCTTGCGGACCCCGTAACGCGGATGGGTCAACCGCAGCGCCAAGTCTCCATCATTGGTCAGGAAAAGCAACCCCTCACTCGCGTAATCCAGGCGTCCGACCGAGTTGACGTGGCGCCACTCTGCGGGCAGGAGCTCATACACCGTCGGGCGACCGTGTTCATCCGCCTTGGAGCAGACGCAACCCCGGGGCTTGTGCAACGCCAGATAAAGTTTCTTCCGTGCCCGGACCGGCTTGCCGCTCACCGTAACTCGGTCCCGGTCCGGCTCCACCTTGCTCCCGAGGCGGCGCACCGCGGCCCCGTTTACGGCCACCTGCCCGGCCAGGATGAGTTGCTCGGCTGCCCGGCGCGAGGCCACCCCGGCATCCGCCAGAAATTTTTGCAGGCGCACCACAAAAATGCCGGAAACAATCGGGTTGGACGGGGGACGCACCGCCGGCAGTCCCCGCTCCGCAGTGGATTCAGGCGTCCGGCTTGGTTTTGCGCAGACCGGTGATGCGGTCGCCGTCTTTCCATTGACCGCGCTTTTTCAGCACTTCAATGCGCTCGAATCGTTTCAAGACACTGCGTTTACCGCCCAAACTGGACGCTGCGCGAAGACTGGGGTGCTGTGACATAACTCGTTATCTCTGGTTCAATCGTGCCGCTTAATTCAAAATGGAGGTTCACATTAGCAGGTCGGGTTCATGCTGCCAATGGCTAATTTGGCGTGTTTTATCCGTGCCCGGTCCGGGTTGCGTTCCGCCTCGACTCACCCGCCACCCAGGCAGTACGCTGCGCCGGGACATGGGGCATTGGTCATCAAAGTCATTATGGACGAACTGCTGAAATTATTGCGGCGCGACGCCCGCGCCACCCACGAGAGCCTGGGCCGGCAACTCAACCAATCGGCTGACGCGATTGCACAACAGATTGCCGCCTACGAAAAAGCCGGCGTCATCCGCGGCTACCAGGCGGTGTTGAACGAGGACGAACTGGATCTTGATATGGTGACAGCCGTCATCGAAGTCAAAATCACCCCGCAGCGCGAAGGAGGGTTCAATCGGATCGCCGGACGCATCAGCCGCTTCCCGGAAGTGCGTTCGGCGTACCTGATGAGCGGCGCGTACGACCTGCTGCTGTTTGTCGAAGGCCGCAACCTGCGTGAAATTGGCACGTTTGTGAGCGAAAAATTGTCACCCCTGGAAGGCGTGTTATCCACGTCCACCCATTTCATGTTGAAAACCTACAAGCGCCTGGGGGTGCTGATGCAGGTGGAACATTCCGATGAACGACTCTCCGTCACTCCGTAACCGCCTCAATCCGGTCGTGCGCGACATCCCGCGCTCCGGCATCCGGGATTTCTTTGACATCGTTTCGACGATGAGGGACGTGATCAGCCTGGGGATTGGCGAACCGGACTTCGATACGCCGTGGCCGGTGCGTGAAGCCACCATTTTTGCGGTGGAACGCGGAGCCACCCATTACTCCAGCAACCTCGGCTATTTGGAATTACGCCAGGCGCTGGCGCAATACGTCGCCCGGCATTTTGGCGCGACCTACAACCCGGAGCATGAAATCCTGATCACCGTGGGGGTGAGCGAGGCACTCGATCTCGCGTTGCGGGCATTGGTCCAACCAGGCGACGAGGTGCTCTATCACGAGCCCTGCTACGTCTCCTACCGGGCAACGATTCTGTTCGCCGGCGGCACGCCGCTGGCCGTGCCGACCCATGCCGCAAACGGCTTCCGGCTCACACGGGCCATGCTGGAGGCGCGCTGCACGCCCCGCACAAAAATCCTGATGCTGAACTTTCCCAACAACCCCACCGGCGCAATCATGAGCCGCGCGGATTTGGAGGATATCGCGGCCTTCGTTCGCGAACGCGACCTGCTCGTCATCACTGACGAGATTTACGCGGAAATGACCTACGACACCCCGCATACCAGCATCGTGAGCCTGCCCGGATTGCGCGAGCGCACGCTGTTTCTGCACGGCTTTTCCAAGGCCTGGGCAATGACCGGTTATCGCCTGGGCTATGCCTGCGGCCCGGCGGAGCTGATCGAAGCCATGATGAAGATCCATCAGTACACGATGTTGTGCGCCTCCTCGCTGTCGCAGAAGGCCGCCCTCGAGGCGCTGCGCCGCACCGAAACGGACGTCAGCGAAATGGTGGGCGAATACCGGCGGCGCCGGAATTTCATCATCAACGCCTTTACCGGGATGGGGCTGGAATGTCATCGTCCGTTGGGCGCGTTCTATGCCTTTCCCAGCGTGGCGAAATTCAAATTAACCGCGCAGGAATTCGCGCTGAAATTGCTGGCGGATGAAAAAGTCGCCGTCGTGCCCGGCACCGCTTTTGGCAACTGCGGTGAAGGTTTTGTGCGCTGTGCCTACGCAACCAGCCTGGCCAACATCGAGGAGGCCATGAAACGACTGCAGCGGTTCATCGGCAAATTGTAACTCTCCCGGGCGTCGCTCCGGGTGAACCGGCGGCAACGGCACAGCGGCCCGGACCGGTCAATTTTGCATTACAGGGAGACGAATTCGCCCGGAGCGGGTTGCAGGACCTTGATTTTGGGATGGCGCTGGCGGATCTGCCCGGCAAACCAGCGGCGCGATGCCTCACCTCCATGGCCGAGCAACACGACCCGGGGCGCAACTTCGCCCACAAAGTCCAGCAAATCCTCACGGTTCGCATGCGCCGTCAGATCGAAATCCAGCACTTCGCAGTGCCGGGTCACGGATCCGGCACTGGGGCTGAAGGCAAAGGTTTCGCCGGGTTGCGCCGCTTTCAATCGCCCCCCCGGCGTGCCGGGATCGGCATATCCCACAAAAAAGATGGACTGCTTCGGGTCGCCAATCATGCGCACGGCCAGATCATGCGCCGCCGTCTTTTCCGCCATCATGCCCGAGGAGACGACAAAAATCCGTCCGCCCGAGAGTTTCATCCGCTCGACCTGTCCCGGCTCCAGCACCACCAGCTGCAAGGCCTCGTGCAATTGCAGATTGCTATGACTTCGGTTGGTGCGATGCGCTTCCAGATCGTAAATTTCGGTGAACACCCGGCCCAGACCGCTGATGAATACCGGCTGGCGCTTTAATTTTCCTTCGCGCATGAGCAACGCCAGTAGCGCCAGAATCTCCTGCATGCGCCCCAGGGCAAAGGCCGGGATCAGCACGCAACCTTTGCGCTTCAGAGTTTTTTGAATCGCGGCCACCAGACGATCCACTTCGGTGGCCCGGGTGGTGCCGGTTGCCACCGGGCGATCCCCCCGGGTGGTTTCCAAGATCAGCACCTCGGCTTCCACGCCGTCGAAGTTGGCGGCGCGCAGAAGGGTTTGGTCGTGGAAACAAACATCCCCCGTGTAAAACAACGTCTGTCTCTGACCGCGCAGCATGATGCCCGCCGAGCCCAGGGTGTGACCGGCGTCATAAAATTCCAGTTCCGGCGAGAAAAATCCGGCCTTGGCCTTTTCCCAGGCCGCCCATTCGATTTCCCGGTTGTAACGAAACCCCTGGAACCGCGGCGCCAGCTCATCCACCTCGTCGTGCGTGTAGAGCGGATAATCCTTGATGCCGAGTTCCTCGCGCTGGCGCGTCATCACGTTCACGGAATTATGGAGCACCCGTTCCACAATGAAATAGCTCTGCTTGGGCAGAATGACGTGCGCTTTGGGAAACTGGCGCAAGGCCAGGGGCAGCGTGCCGACATGATCGTGATGGCAATGGGAAATCGCCACCGCTTCGACATCGTGGCGACCGATCAGCCGATACAGCGGAATCGCGTCGCGGCCCTCGCGCTTGGGGTGCATGCCGGCGTCCAGCAAAATGCGGTGGTCTTCAATTTCGACAAACCAGGAACTCGCCCCAATGTCGGCATCCGGATTCAAATTGGCAACACGCATAAAAAAGCCCCGGCGGCCAACGTGACGGAATCCGTCACCGCAGGCCAGCTAATTTTCCGTCGCCCACCCGTCCGTACTATTTTACGAGGGCCACAATTTGACGCGTCTGGTGAATATGTTAGGTTCCCGCGTCTGAGATAAAATGAGTGCGAGAAAATTCAGCCATCAAACCGCCGCCGAACAACCCGTCACCGTCAACTCCCGGCAGATCAGCCTGAGCCTGTCGCCCGATGCGGTGGTCATCCACAAGAACGGCATCGAATTCCGCAGCGCAACCGCCTTCCCGAACTGGGTAGAAATGACGGTTTCGCTCGTCTCTCCCACGGACCAGACCCCCATTAACTGCACCGGTGTCGTCGTGGATTGCGTGGGCAACAAGCATGAAGGCTATCATGTTTCCATGGTGTTCACGAGCCTGTCTCCACAGGCGGAGGCGCAACTGCAGCACATGAGCTGCATCCACCCGGAATAACCCCCCGGGAGCCCCGCCCGGGTTTTGCTTCCGCCTGCCGGCGGAAAACACAGCCCCATCACCGGCTCCTGGACCGTGCGGGTCGCAAGCCGGGCGATCCAGCCGCCCTCCGGCGAAACCGGATCCGCCGCCGCTGGCGGTGACTTCGCATTTTTCCGGGATGGTGTTTTGTCGTCGCTCTGCTAGCCTCGGCCCATGGAATTGTTCTACAAAATTTTGAAAACGGCCGTGGACGGGCATGCCTCGGACGTGCATCTCAAAATCAACACACCCGTGATTTTTCGGATCAACCGGGAATTGATTGCGATCGAATGCCCCAATCCCTCCGCGGAATGGATGAACAAAGTGGTGACCGCCATCACGCCCGCGCACCTGAAAAAGAAACTCGAGGAGGAGCGGGAAGTGGACTTTTCCTATTTCGTGCCGGAGGTGGGACGCTTCCGGACGAACCTGTTCCAGCAGCGCGGCCAGTGGTGTCTCGCGATGCGCTACGTCAAAACGCAGGTGCCGAGCTTTGAAGAACTCGGACTGCTGCCGCAGCTCAAGCAGATCGCGGAATCGCCGCGCGGCATTGTGCTCGTGGCCGGCGCCACCGGAAGCGGCAAGTCCACCACCCTGGCGGCGATGATCGAGCACATCAACGCCAACTTCAAAAAACACATCGTCACGCTGGAGGACCCGATCGAATTCGTCTTCGAGGACAACCAGTCCGTGATCGAGCAGCGCGAGGTCGGGCTCGACACCCTCTCGTTCCACCACGCGCTGAAGCACGTGCTGCGGCAGGATCCGGACATCATCATGATCGGGGAAATGCGGGACAGCATCAGCTTTTCGGCCGCCATGAGCGCGGCGGACACCGGCCACCTGGTGCTCTCGACGCTGCACACGACCAACGCACCGCAATCCGTCACCCGCGTGCTGGACTTCTTCGAAGCTTCCGAGCGCGAACAAATTCGCCGCCAGCTCGCCAGCACCTTCCAGGCGGTGGTGTGCCAGCGCATGGTCCCGACCCTCGCCGGACGGATGACGCCCGCCCTGGAAATCATGATCAACACGCCCACCGTCAAGAAATTGATCGAGGAAAACCGCCTCGACAAACTCGCCGCCGCCATCGAAACCGGCACCGATGACGGCATGCTGAACTTCAATCAATCGCTGTTTCAGCTCGTCAAAGACGGGATCGTTTCAGAAAAGGAAGCGCTGGCCAAGGCCACGAACCCGCAGGCGCTCGAAATGAACTTCAAGGGCATTTTCCTCGACGAAGGCCGCCGCATTCTGGGCTGATCCGTCCCTTCTGCCCGGGCCAGATGACCACTTCGAAATGACGCCGGCACCGATTGTATGACTGAACAAATTGTCATCCTTGATTTTGGCTCGCAATACACGCAGGTCATTGCCCGCCGCATCCGCGAGTGCAACGTGTTTTCGGTGATCCTGCCCTACCACACCCCGGCGGCTGACATCGCGCGGCTCAACCCCCGCGGCCTCATCCTTTCGGGCGGTCCGGCCTCGGTGTACCTGAGGCACGCTCCGAAACCGGACCGGAGGATTTTCGAACTGGGCGTGCCCATCCTCGGCATTTGTTTTGGCATGCAGTTGCTGGCGCATTTTCAGGACGGCCGGGTGGAACCGGGCCGCAAACGGGAATACGGCAAGAGCGCCCTGACCGTGCGCGATCCGGCCTGTCCGTTGTTCTGGCGGCTGCCGAAAACGCTGCAGGTTTGGAACTCCCACGGCGACAAGCTGACGAGACTGCCGCGCGGGTTCAAAAGCGTGGCGACCACTGCCAATTCGGAATTCGCCGCCATCGAGAACCGCGCACAGAAATGCTTCGGACTGCAGTTCCATCCGGAGGTGGTGCATACCCCGCGCGGTAGGGCCATCCTGGCCAATTTCGTGCATCGCGTTTGTGGTTGCGGCAAATCCTGGACGATGCGCAATTACATCGACCAAGCGGTTGCCGCCATCCGGGAGCAGGTCGGCAGTCAGCGGGTCATTCTGGGGCTGAGTGGCGGCGTGGATTCGAGCGTGGCGGCGGCCTTGTTGCACCGGGCCATCGGCCCCCAGCTGACCTGCATCTTCGTGAACAATGGCCTTCTGCGCGCGCGCGAAGCCGAAATGGTGCGCCAGGTCTTTGGCCGGCATTTCCACATCAAATTGCAATACGCAGACGCTGCAGGCACCTTCCTGGCGCGGTTGAAGGGGGTCACCGATCCGGAAAGGAAACGCAAGATCATCGGCCGGACATTCATCGAGGTGTTTGAGGCCGCCACGCGGCACGCCGGTCACGCGAAATTCCTGGCCCAGGGCACCCTCTACCCCGACGTGATCGAATCCATTCCCATCGCCGGCAATCCCGCAGCGTTGATCAAGTCCCACCACAACGTGGGCGGCCTGCCGAAGCGCATGCAATTCCAGCTGGTCGAACCGCTGAAATGCCTCTTCAAGGACGAAGTCCGGCTGCTCGGTGAAGCGCTGGGCTTGCCCCGGGAAATCGTCTGGCGACAACCCTTCCCCGGGCCGGGCCTGGCGGTGCGGATTTTGGGCGAAGTGACGCGGGCGCGCTGTGAAATTCTACGGAACGCCGACGCCATCGTTGTCGAGGAAATGAAGGCCGGCGGTTGGTACTACAAAATCTGGCAGAGCTTCGCCGTGTTGCTGCCCGTGCGCAGCGTCGGCGTGATGGGCGACGAACGCACCTATGATTACACCATCGCCATCCGCGCGGTGGAATCGCAGGACGGCATGACCGCCGACTGGGTGAAGCTGCCTTACGACCTGCTGGAAAAACTCGCCAGCCGCATCATCAACGAAGTGAAAGGTGTGAACCGCTGCGTCTTCGACATCACCAGCAAGCCGCCGGGGACGATTGAGTGGGAGTAGCGGCGGGTCGCCGCCAGGTGAACCAGCCACAAACCAAAAACAGCAGGGTGTTGAAGACGGCCAGGGTTTGCAGCACGACTTCCATCCGCCCCGGAAACTGCTTCAGCATCAACGGCAGGGCGACGGCGTAGCCCAGCGCCACCGCCACCATCCACGGCACCACCGCGAACTTCGAGCGGGCGAGCAGGTCGTTCGCCATGACGTTGGCCAGGGCCAGCGGGATCATCGCGCCGGCGTACCAGGGCAGCAACGCCACCGTGCCTGGAACATCCTCCGGTTGATATACGATTTTGACCGCCACCGGGCCGACCCACCACAACCCGAGGGCGCCGCCAATTGCCAGGATTGCCGTCCCGGCGAGGACGATGCCGAAGAGATTGGAGTGTTCCGATCTGGCGCTGCTGTGGACCAGTTTCGGAAACATGACCGCCGCCAGCGGCAACACCAGCCACAACAACGCCCGCGCCAATGTGCCCGCCGCCACGTATTGCTTCATCTCCGCACCGGGAAAAAACGCCTTCGCATACATCGTATCCGTTGTGAACATGAATTGACACACACCAAATCCGAGAATCAACGGGCCCACCTGGCGCCAGAGCTGATGTCCCGCCAGCGTTTCTCCCGGCAGCAGCCATAATTCCCGCGACCGCCACAGGGCGATGGCCAGTCCGCAACTCACGCCCAAAAACACGCCCCACAGCATCCCCGTTGCCCCGCCCGCAAACGCCAGGACCAACACGGCGGCAGCGCCGATGCGCCCCAACGCGGCGACCACGGCTGACCAGCCCATCCAGAAAAAATCCTGTTTGCCCTGCAACACCCCCGTGTAAAGCGGGGCCAATAAAGCCATCAACACCGCGAGCAACGTCGCCACCAGCGGCCAGACGCTCGCCAGTTCCCACACGCGCCGGATGAAACCGTGCAGCCCCAACACCACCAGCGCCAGCAGCAGCCAGACCCCGATGATTCCCGCACTGACCCGCCGGATGGTGGCCGCCAGCTGGCGTTGCCGCCCCAGGGCCAGCGCGCTCGCGGTCTGCTGCGCAAACACCATTTGCAGCGGCAGTGTCGGCAGAAACGCCGTCACCATCAACAACGTGCCAAAAATGCTATACTCCGCGGCGGGGATGCGCTTGTTGAGCAGATGCACCCCCAGCGACAGGATTCCGCCGAGGATGTTGGCCAGCATCAGCCAACCGCTTTGTTGGAAAAAATCACCCGTTGCGGCGGCGGAAGGTTTTTTTTCGGACGTTGGTGCGGCGGCAGCCATGCGGCGGGGACGATACGCCAGCCACGCCCTTCACGGAAGCGATTTCAGAAAGCGCAACAGCTTTGCGCTGCCTTGTTCCAGTTGTGAAATGCCGAGCCATTCATTGGCCGTGTGGGCCTGGGCGATATCGCCCGGACCAAAAACCACGCTCGGAATCCCGCCGCCGGCCAGCACCGCCGCATCACAAAAATAGTGCAAGCCCACACCCCGCGGCTGGCGGTTCAACCGCAGGAACTGCTGCACCCAGGGCAACCGCGGATCGGTCTCCAGTGCGGGACAAGATTTCAGCTTCACGGTGGACACCCTGGCATTCAAACCATGCGCCCGCAAAAATCCGGCCATCGCTTGCCGCGCCCACGCGGCGGATTCTCCCGGCAGCGTGCGCCGGTCCACCCCCAGGCGACACTGCTCCGCCACAATGTTGATCTGCGTCCCGCCGTCAATGGTGCCGAGGCTGAGCGTGCCGGCCCCCAGCAAACGATGGCGTTTCCGCTGCAACTGCGCCGCGTAGTCCCGGGTCAACAACTGCACCACGCGCGCCATGGCGTGAATGGCATTCCGACCGTTCCAGGGAGTGGCCCCGTGCGCCGCGCGGCCGCGCGTTTCAATGGTCAACCCCACGCTGCCTTTGTGGGCGGTGGCCAGGGCCAGCCGGGTCGGCTCGCCCACGATGGCCAAGTCCGCCTTGAATGGTTTGGCCACCAGCTGCCGGGAGCCGCTTTGGCCGCTCTCCTCATCCACCAGCCCCGCAAAGATGATTTCAGTGGTGGCGGGCCGGGCGGGTGCCGCCGCCAGCGTGAGCAACGCCTGCAACATGACGGCAACCGATCCCTTGGTGTCGCACGCGCCACGGCCATAAATGCGTCCGTGGCGCCGGACCGGTTTGAGTTGCGCGTCACTGACCACATTCACCGTGTCCAGGTGGGGCGCAAGCAACAGGGTATGCCGCGCCTTTCCGCGTGGACGCAAGCGGATCAGGAGGTTGGACCGCTGCGGCAAGACGGGCTGCCATTCAACGGCCAGGCCGGACGAGGTGGCGACATGGGCGATGAACTCGGCGATCCGCTTTTCCCCCGCATGCGGATGGCGGGCCGGGAGAAAGGCGCTGTTCACACTCGGAATGGCGATCAGTTCGGCAAGCAGTCGGACTACGGTTGACATGACGCATCCATGTTAGATTCGGGCGTCCGGAAGTCGAGGCGCGAGCGCGTTGCGCGTTCCACGGGCCCGCGCGGAATCTGGATTCGACTTTCGTGCGGCCACCTGCTAAAGAAAACGGGTGGCCGAACCCAGTGTGTTGCTGCTTATTCCGGCGTACAATGAGGAAGCGCGCATCGAACCGGTGCTGCGTGAATTTGGCGGCTATTTCCGGGAACATTACCCGGGCCCGTTTCAACTCTGCGTCGTGCTCAACGGCTGCCGCGACAACACCCGCGGCGTGGTGGAACGCGTGGCGCGCGATTTTGACTTCATTACGTTCCGCGATTTTCCGGACCCGATCGGCAAGGGCGGCGCGCTGATCGAGGGGTTGAAGCTGGCGGGCGCCGCCGAAGTGGTGGGTTACGTGGACGCCGATGGCGCTTCGCCACCGCAGGCGTTTCACGCGCTGATCAGGCGCATCCACGAGGCCGACTGCATCATTGGCTCCCGTTGGTTGCCGGGGGCGGTGCTGCATCAGGCCCAGCCCTGGTTGCGCCGCTTCACAAGCCGGTGCTTCCATCTCGTCGTGCAATCCCTGTTCTGGATGAACATCAAGGACACGCAATGCCCCTGCAAAGTGATGCGCCGGGCGGCGATTGAAAAAATTCACGCGAACCTGCGGATCGCCGACCTGGCGTTCGACGTGAATTTGATCGTCTCGCTCAAACGGGCGGGATTCACCGTCAAGGAAGTGCCGACCGAATGGACCGATAAAATCGGCTCGAAAGTCACCTCGTCACTCTTCCGAACCTCCTTGACGATGTTTCTCTCCGCCGTGCGGGTGCGGCTGATTTACTCGCCGTTTTACAACTGGCTCGGGCCGTTGCAACTGCGTCCGCTGGAGAAATGGTTGTATAGAAAACTGCGGGCGCCCGTGCCGCGCCGCGGGGAGAAACCCTGACGCAACCGCGCGGTCAGGATTCTTCCGACAGCCGGAAGGCTCCGCGGGCTGCGCGCTCCACCTCCCCGCGCGGGCGGGCCGGTCACAGCAAAACCCCCGCAATGGCCGCGTTCAGCAGCGTTGCGACAAATCCGACGAACAAGGCGCGCATGCCGAGGCGCGCCAGATCCGCCCGCCGTTCCGGCGCCATGGCACCAATGCCCCCGAGCTGAATGCCCACGGAGGCGAAGTTGGCAAAGCCGGTCAGCGCAAAGGCGGCCAGCACATACGAGCGCTCGCTCATGAAATCCGGCGTGGCCATCCAGCCCTTCATCAACAGAAAGGCGACGTGCTCGTTGGTGGCCAGCTTGGTGCCCAACAGCGCGCCCACCTTGGGCACATCGGCCATTTCCACCCCCATCAAAAAGGCCGCCGGGGAAAAGGCCCAGCCGAACAGCTGTGACAGCGTCAGACCCGGAACCAGCCTGCCCAGGATTGCATCGAACATGGCGACGAACGCAATGAACACAATCAGCATCGCCGCAACATTCAACGCCAGTTTCAAGCCATCCGTCGTGCCGGAGGCCACGGCATCCACGCCGTTCACGTACGGCGATTTCTCCCGCTCCCGATGCACGGCTCCCGCCGTTTCGGGCGTGGCGGTTTCGGGGAGGAACAGTTTGGACAGATACAGGCTGCACGGACACGCCATGATGCAGGTGATCAACACGGCCACCGGATCGGCGCCGTAGCTGATGTACACCACCATCATCGCCCCCGAGATGTGCGCGAACCCGCTGGCCATCAGCGCGAACAACTCGGAATTGGTCATCCGCGGCACATACGGTTTCACGATGAGCGGGGCTTCGGTTTGCCCCATGAACACGTTGGCCGAAACCGAGAGCGTCTCGGCGCCGCTGGTCCCCATCAAATGCACCATCGCGTGCGCCATGAACCGCACGAGGCGCTGCAAAATGCCGTAGTGGTAAAGCATCGTAAAAAATGCGGACACAAACAGAATCGGCGGCAGCACCTTGAAGGCGAACATGAACAGGAATTCGCGGCCCGGGTTCAGCGCGATGTCCCCCGGGCGCGCCAGATTGCCAAAAACAAACTCCCCGCCCTTGTCCGAAAAATTGATGAAGCTGACCACGACATCCTTGGCCAGCTCAAACAGGGTCTTGATGAAAGGCACTTTCAGCACGAGCAGGGCCAGGGTCAGTTGCAGGGCCACACCCCAGCCGATGGTGGACCAGCGCACCGCCCGCAGGTTGGAGGAGAACATGGCCACCAGACCGAAAAAGCAAAAGATGCCGGCAAACGCCTGTCCCCGCGGCCCGATGACCTGTCGCAGCAGGAACGCACCGCCGCCCAGCAGAAGCACGCCGGTGGCAATGAGCAGCCGCCAGTGCAGCGGGGTGGGCGGAGGTCGGTTTGTCATGTCGGCGGGGAACAGTAGCGGCTCGCCTTTTCCGCGTCCAGACCGGTCCCCGGGTTTGTGCGTGAACGCGCCTGGCTGTCCGATTACCGCCGCCGGGGTCTGGACGAACCTCGTCGCGGGGCCGGCGCCGGCGGGGGCGACGAGTACAGCTCGGGTCGCAACACGCCCACAAACGGCAGGTTGCGATACTTCTCCGCAAAATCGAGTCCGTAACCCACCACGAATTCATCCGGAATGGTGAAACCGATATAATCCACTTTGACCGGTTCCACCCGCCGCGAGGGTTTGTCGAGCAGCACACAGGTGCGGATGCGTTTCGGGCCCAACGCGCGCAACTTCGCCAGCACGCGCCGCAGGGTGCGGCCGGTGTCCAGAATGTCGTCCACCAACAAGACGTCGCGTCCCTGCACGTCCAGTCGCAGTTCCTTCGTGAACTGCAGCGGGCCAGCTTTGGTGCCTTGGCCGTAGCTGGAAACCCCGATGAAATCCAGCCGCAGCGGTTGGGACAGTTGCCGGAGCAAGTCCCCGATGAACATGACGGTGCCGTTGAGCAGCGCAATCACCATCAGATCGCCGCCGGTGAAATCGCGTTCAATCTCCCGCGCCAACGCGGCCACGCGCCGCGCAATCATCCGGTCCGTGATCAACACATGCGCGATCTCCTTCCGCCAGCGCCGCGCCACGGGCGCCCGCACCGCCACCGTGGTCGCACGCTTAGTCATGTCGGGAGGAGGAGGCCGGCCGGGGAAACGACCGGAGGCCGGCGAGGCCACGCCAGCATCTCATGCTTCGGTGTCCTGATGCAACCAGGCCAGTGCCTCGGATTCCGTGGTGAACATCCGGTTCATCATGCCGGCATTGATGCCGACGAGCACGCCGAACCCTTCGCCAATCAACTGCGGGGGCAACACAAACGCCACCTTTACCGCGCCGCGCGCCGCCCTGGCCAGTTCGCGCATGATGAAATACCGGTGCGCCAGATCGGGCATTGCCTGGCCTTTCCAGCCCGTCAGGTTCAACACCAGCTTGGGAATCCGGCGCGCATGCGCAAGCGCCACCACCTGGGTAAGCCGTTTCAACCGCTCGGCGTCCGTGGCCCCCTCCACATCGCCCGTGGGACGGAAAAACCCGCAATCGCCTTGCTGCTGCAACTCGGCCAGGGGATTCATGCGCCTGCGTCACTGGAGGTCCGGTTCAAATGTGCCGGGAATCCTGCTCGTCTTTGACCCGGTAACCGTTTTCCTGCCGCTGAAAGTTCACTTCGTTCTTCTTGCAGTACGCCGCGAACACGTCATCCGCGCTCATGCCCAGCACCTGCGCCATGCTGATGAGAAAATGAAACAGGTCCACCACCTCGACCCGGGCGTTCTGCTCGTCGAACTGTTGATATCGGGCCCACCATTTCCAGGGCACACTGTCCACCAATTCGGCGAGTTCCTGCGACATGGCGCGGGCGTAATTCAACAGCCACTTCACTTTCTCCGCTTCGGGCATGGCTGCAGTCATGACGCCAATGCGTTGGTTCAGGGCATCCTGCATCCGCCACAGCTCGCGCAATTGATCCGGCTTTTCCATGCGGCAAGGATTCGCCCCTCCAGCCCGGGATGCAAGCGGGAAAACGGCATCAGCCCGCCCCCTACCTCCCGCGTGCGGGTTCGGGAGATGTCGGAGGACCGTTCAGGAAATCCCGGAACCAGGGTTCCGGCTCACAGCCGAATTCCCATGTCCGGCCGCGCCACGCAAATCGAACCACGCGCGCATGCAAGGCTTGATGCGGCAGAAGCAGGCGTTCACGCTGTTCCGGGGTGAGGCGCCGCTCCACCAACGCCAGGTAGAATGACTCATCTCCCCCGTACAATTTATCGCCCACGATCGGGTGGCCGCGGTATGCCAGATGAATCCGGATTTGATGTTTGCGACCCGTGTGGGGAATGACCCGCAACAAGCTGAAGGATTGCCCGGGTGTTCCGGCCGTCTCCGGCGAAGCATGGGGCGGCGGGACGGCCGTTCGCGGGTGCGTCGTCCGCACAAATTTGCGTTCCACCCGGAACTCCGTGCGTGCGGGCAGCCCATCCGCTCTCACGCCATCCTTGATCGCCACCGCGCTCCGGAGGTCTTTTCCCAACGCGGCTTCGATCCATCCATTGGTTTCCACGGGATGCCCACGCACGATGGCCAGATATTCCTTTTCCACCAGCCGCGCGGCCCAGAGGGTCCCCAGTTCTCCCGCGCTGGCCGGGTTCTTGGCCACCACGGTCACCCCGCTGGTCTCCCGATCCAGGCGGTTGATGAGGCGCGGCTGCGCGTCCGGTCCGAGGTGCAGGCGCACCCGGCTGATCAGACTGGAATAGACGTCGCCTTTGGTCGGATGACACACCAAGTCCGCGGGTTTGTTGATGATCAACAGATCCGCGTCCTCATGCAGAATCTCGAAAAGCTTGTCCAAGTCGCCCGAAGAATTATCATTGGCTGGCTTGAAAGAAAAGTGGAGCAAAATCCTGCCGGTGTTGCTGATGCTGGGGCTGGCCTTGTCGCTGGTCCCGGGGCTGATGCCGCCGAACTTCAATGCGGCCTGCGCCATCGCCTTTTGCGGCGCGGTGTTTTTCCGCGGCGCCATGGCGTGGTGGCTGCCGCTGGGCACCCTCCTGGTGGTGGATGTCATTTTAGACGTGTTTTACTATCACGTTCCGGTCTTTTGCCTTCCCATGCTGGTGAAGTTTGGAGGCTTCGCCGTCGTCATTGCGCTGGGCAGGCGGTTCTCCCGGCGCGCGCACTGGCTCAAACTGCTCGGCGGCGGATTGCTGGGAGCGGTTTTGTTTTTTTTGATCACCAATACCGCCGCGTGGTTCAGCGATCCAGGCTACGCCAAAACCCTGGCCGGTTGGATTCAGGCCCTGACCGTCGGCCTGCCCGGATTTCCGCCGACTTGGGAATTTTTCCGGAATTCCCTGCTCAGCAGCGGTCTCTTCACCGCCTTGTTTGTCGGCTCCGTGAAACTCACCGCCGCCGAGTCTCCCGCCGACAAAGTCGCGGGCGCGCGCGCGCCGGAGGAAGCTGACGGCGACGCGCCAGAAGCCGAACCCGAGGCGGCCGAGGCATGATTGTCCGTCCCCCGGCCGTGCGGGACTGGCACGGCAGCCGTCACCCTGGCCCCGCATGAAAATTGGATTGATTTCCGACACGCATGATTTTTTTGAGCCGCGGCTCGAGACGATTTTCGCCGGAGTGGATCACATCCTGCACGCCGGGGACGTTGGTTCGGATTGGATCCTCACCCAGCTCGCCGGGTTGGCGCCGGTCACCGCCGTGCTGGGGAACACCGATGCCGGTCTGGCACTGCCGCTCACCCAGGTCAAAACGCTCGGACCTCTCAAGGTGCTGCTGCACCACATCGTGACCCCCTACGCCCTGACCCGCGAACTCGCGGCGCGGATTCAGCAGGAACAACCACAACTGGTTGTATTCGGCCACACCCACCAGCAATTCCAGCAGCGGCTCAACGGGACCTGGTTTCTGAATCCCGGCTACGCGGGCAAGCCCAAATACGGAGCGGAGCGCAGCGTGGCATTGCTGGAAACCGCCGCCGGAAAGTCCGCGGTAAAATTCATCAAGCTGCCCAACCCCCGGTGAAAGCTCCGCCTCATTTCAAAGGTTGGGCCATACCCGGCCCCGTCCCGACCGGATCGGATGCGCAGACAGCAACGGCTCCCGGGGAAACCCTGGACGCGCTCAGCGGCCATTTTCGGCTGTTTCAACTCCGCACGGGCCACCGCTTTTCCACGGACGACCTGCTGGTGGCATGGTATGGCACGAGTTGGTGTCCCACCGCGCACACGGCACTGGACCTCGGCAGCGGTCTCGGCACGGTGGGGATGATTTGCGCCTGGCGTCTGCCCGGCACGCGCTTCGTCACCATTGAAGCCCAAGGCGAGAGCGTTGCGCTCGCCCGAAAATCCGCGCGTTACAATGGCTTGACGGAGCGGTACGACATCCGCCACGGGGATTTCCGCGAACCCCATCTCCTCTCGCCGGACGAAAAATTCGATCTGATCACCGGCAGCCCACCCTACTTCCCCCCCGGCGCCGGAGTGGAAAGCGAACATCCCCAGAAACTCGCCTGTCGCTTCGAATTGCGCGGCACAATTGCGGATTATTGCACCACCGCGGCACGCCATCTCGCCGCGGGCGGTTTCCTGGCCTGCGTCTTCCCGGCCGGGCGAACGCAACTGGCCCGCGTGACCGCTGCGGCCCGCGCCGCCGACCTGATCATCGTGCGCCAGCGGCCGGTCGTTTTTCGCGAAGGCGAACCGCCGGTGATTGCGTTGTTCGGCATGATGCGCGCCGGGGATTTGCCCGAATGGTTTCGCGGCCAGACCTGGCGGGAGCCGGAATTGATCATCCGCACCCGGCGCGGCGCGATTCATCCCGAGTACTCCGCCGTCAAGCTGGCCATTGGATTTCCGCCCTGAGTTTCTCCGACAATCGGTTTGCCTGCGGGGAGGACAATCTCAATAATCGCGGCATGAAGAGCATCTGGTGCCGTAGTATTCTTGGGTTTGGGATGGGGACGTTGCTGACCGGCAGTCCCCTGCAGGCGGAACTGCCCCGCGTCGCCTTGGAACCCGTGTTTCCCGCCTTGAAGCTGGAACGTCCCGTCTGGCTGACGGAAGTGCCGGATGGTTCGGGACGGGTGGTCATCGTGGAACAACGCGGCAAGGCAACGATCCTGCCCAAGACCGGTGCCGGCGCGGAGGCAACGGAATTCCTCAACATTGAAAACCGCAAACCGCATGTGGACAACGAAGAAGGTTTCCTCAGCCTCGCTTTTCATCCGCAGTTCAAGTCCAACGGACTGCTTTACATTTATTACAACCAACAGAATCCCCGACGCAGCGTGATCAGTGAGTTGAAAATTTCAACGACCGATCCTCGTAAAGCCGACCTGTCCTCCGAGCGGATTTTGATGACGGTGCCCCAACCCTACGGCAACCACAAAGGCGGGCAAGTCAGCTTTGGTCCGGACGGCTATCTTTACATTGGCCTGGGCGATGGTGGCGCGGCCAATGATCCTCACGGCAATGGACAAAATACCGCCGTGCTGCTGGGCAAGCTTTTGCGCATAGACGTGAACAGCCGCACGACCGTCCCGAAACGCCGGGGACGCAACGACACCAATTTGGAATACGGGATTCCGATGGACAACCCGCTTGTCGGCGAACCAGATCGTTACGGCGTCCGTCCGGAAATTTATGCTTACGGGCTGCGCAATCCCTGGCGTTTCAGCTGGGACCGGGAAACCGGAGACCTCTGGGTCGGCGACGTGGGGCAGAACGAGTGGGAGGAAATTGATCTCGTCGTCAAAGGCGGCAACTACGGCTGGGCCGTGCGGGAAGGCTTTCATCATTTCAAACCCGGGCCGGACGGCGCCCGGTTCCTTGATCCGGTCATCGAATATCCGCACAACGCCACTCTGAAAAGCCAGGCCCGGTTTCCCAATCACAGCCCCGGTTTGAGTGTCACGGGAGGTTACGTGTACCGGGGACATAAATATCCGGCGTTGCGCGGGGTTTACGTGTACGCGGATTTCAACCTCGGCACCATTTGGGGCTTGCGTTACGCCCACGGCAAGGTCACCGAATATGGCACCCTGTTGGACCAGCCCAAGAATGTCGCCAGCTTTGCCGAAACGGCGGATGGCGAGATCTATGTACTCTGCTTCGACGACAAAATTTTCCATCTGACCGTGCCGGGGCATTGATCCGTCACCGGCGTGGAACGGCGGCATTTCAGCCGTCAACCATGCCCCCGGTCCCGCCCGGTCCTCGACAAATCATGCGCACGGCCATCGTCCTCCTCGCGTTGGTTGCCCTCCTGGGAGGGAGCCCGCTCCTGCCGGCCCAGCCGGACGGGCCTCCGCCCTCCGGGACGGCTGCAGGAGGCGACCGCTTCGATCCCGTGGCCTTTTTCAAAGCGCATATTTTCCCTTACGAACCCATTTACTTCATCGCCGGGCACAAGGATCCGAACGCCAAATTTCAGTTCGGCTTCCGCTACCAGATTGCCGATTCCGACCGGCGATGGTTGAACGGATTCAACTTCGCCTACACGCAAACCTCGCTCTGGGATTTGAGCGCCCCGTCCGCGCCGTTTTTCGATTCCAGTTACAAGCCGGAACTGCTCTACCGTTACGCGGACCTCCTGGGCGGGGCGGCAACCAACTGGTTGCATTTGGACGTGCAGGCTGGGATGCAGCATGAATCGAACGGCAAAAGCGGCCCCAATTCCCGTAGCCTGAACCTCGCCTATTTTCGTCCCACCCTGACGCTCGGGTTTCCCGGCCGCTGGCAGCTGACGCTGCAGCCGCGCGCCTGGGGCTACCTGGGCGGTTTGAGTGACAATCCGGACCTGGATGAGTTCCGCGGCTACTTTGACCTGCGCGTCATGCTCGCCTACAAAGACCTCCAGCTGTCCGCGATCGGCCGCATGGGACACAAGGGCAATCATCCCAGCGGACAATTCGATCTGACCTATCGCATCCCGAAAACCGCGGTTTATCTGGACGTCCAATACTTCACCGGCTACGGCGAAAGCCTGCTGCTGTACAATCGCCGCTCGGACGTCATCCGCTTCGGCTTCGCGCTCTATCGCTGAACCAAGGTTTCCCGCCCTCCAGCCGTCCCCCCGGTTCCATTTCCGCTTTGCGCCCGCGCGGTTTTGCCGCTTTAATTCGTTCGCATGAAAATTGTCTTAGCGTACTCGGGCGGACTCGACACCTCGGTGCTGCTCTCGTGGATCAAGGAACGATACAACGCGGAAATGATCGCCTTCTGTGCCAACATCGGCCAGGCAGAGGAGTTGCGCGGCCTCGCCACCAAAGCCCGCAAAACCGGCGCGGCAAAAATCTACATTGATGATCTCCAGGCGGAATTTGCGCGCGACTTCATCTTTCCGATGATTCGCGCCGGGGCGATTTACGAGGGCCAGTACTTCCTCGGCACCAGCATCGCCCGGCCGCTCATCGCCAGGCGCATGGTGGAAATTGCCCGCCAGGAAAAGGCGCAGGCCCTCGCCCACGGCGCCACCGGCAAAGGCAACGACCAGGTGCGCTTTGAGCTGACGGCGGCCGCGCTCGCGCCCGATCTGGCAATTATTGCGCCGTGGCGCGATGAACGTTTCCGCCGGGACTTTCCCGGGCGGGCCGAGATGATCGCGTATTGCGCGAAGAAAAAAATCCCCGTGCAGGCCAGTGCCAAAAAACCGTTTTCCTCCGATCGCAACCTGCTGCACATCTCCTACGAAGCCGGGGTGCTGGAAGATCCGTGGCTCGATGCCAGTGCGCCCCAATATCGCGGCTGGTTCACCACGCTCTCCGTGTTTCCCGAAGACGCGCCCAACAAGCCGGAATTTGTCACCCTCGATTTTGTAAAGGGCGATTGTGTCGCGGTGAACGGTCGGAAGCTGTCCCCACTCGGCGTGATGCAAACCCTCAACCGCATCGGCGGCAAACACGGTGTCGGCCGTGTGGACATGGTGGAGAACCGGTTTGTAGGCATGAAATCACGCGGCGTCTATGAGACCCCCGGCGGCGCGATTCTGCAGTTTGCCCACCGGCAAATGGAATCACTCACGATGGACCGCGAAGTCATGCACCAACGCGATGCCTTGATCCCCAAGTACGCGCAACTGATCTACAACGGGTTCTGGTATGCGCCGGAGCGCCTGGCCTTGCAGGCCTACGTCGAAGCATCCCAGCAGAACGTCACCGGCACCGTCCGGGTCAAGCTCTACAAGGGAAACATCATGGCCGCCGGCCGCAAAAGTCCGGTCAGCCTCTACAATCCGCACATCGCCACCATGGAAGCCGATCCGACGCAGGCCTACAATCAGGATGATGCGACGGGATTTATCCGATTGAACGCGCTGCGGCTGAAAGTCGCGGCGAAGGTGGGGAAAAACAAACCAAGCCGAGTACGCTCTGCGTAGGGCCTTGGCCTCCCGGAACCCCTGCGGAGAAAATCCGGGCGCCGCCAACAGGCCGTGAATACAACCGATGACCGGCCGCCGGACGCGGGGAAGCGCCGGATGCAACCGGACCTGTCTTGCGCCAGGCGGATTGGCGATCTTGCCTGACGTGCGGTCCCGGTTCCACTCCGTTCGCACCCGGGACATTCCATCCCGAGCAGCGGTACTGAACGGTTTGCCGGTCGCGACGACAAGGCGATTTCAGCAGCGCCTAAAGCGGCGGCAAGGGCGGCAGTGGCGGCATGCGCCCGGCCTCCACTGCGGCACGGGTGCGTTCCCGCTCCACTTCAATCAAGGCACGGCGCGCCTCCGGAGAGAGGTTGCGCGCGTCAAACTGGTTTTGTTCACCCGAGTTTTGAACGGCTCCCGGGCGGCTGGTGATGAGCGGGCCGCCGCTGGAACGCATGGGCCGCGCGGGCAGGGCGTTGGGCGTGCCGCCCACAGTGGTGACGCTGGCGCCGCCCTGACTGGGGACCTGATGCGGGGTGGCAGTGCCCGGCGAAGCGGGACGGGCGCCGGTGGCGGGAGGCGCCGTGGGAGCGGGCCCGGGTGTCGGCTTGGCGCCATTGTCCTTGAGGTTCAAGGCCACCAATTGGCCCTGGTTCTTCAAACTTACCGTGCCGGCATAAGCATCCATGGCGGTGACCTCGACCTCGCCTTCCCGTTGCCCCACTTCCATCACCAGGGGCTTTTCGCTGGCTGGTTGCGGTGGTTTGGCGCGGATTTTGACTTTTAGCAGGACCTGTGGTCGCCCGAGGATGGTGGTAAATCCCTGCAATTCAATTTCCGGGGCCGGGTTCGGCGTGGTGGCCGCCGGAGCATTCGTTTGTGCGGGCGGCGGTTTCAAGCTGAAGGCGTTGCGCGCGGTGATGGCGCCATACGGATGGCCATCAGTCAACGCGCAAAAGGCGCCGGTGGCCCCCATGAAAACGCCCACGCACACCATCCTCCACCCGAGGGTGGTCAGCCGGGATCCAAAATCGTGCTGCATATGCAGACCCTAACGGTTTTTGTGAGCAAACACCACGCCGAACTTTTAGTTGCTATTTGGGACTGGCGGAGGGGCGGGATTGAGGCCGGGCCGGCGATGGCTGAGAAGCGCGGGCCGGCCTTCTGGACAATGTTTTGCGGGGGGTCACGAACGTGTAGAGTCCCCGCGGAAAACTCGGCGAATCAAACCAATCGGCCAGTACCTGCAATTCGGTTGAGCTGAAGCCGATCGTTGACGAGCGTGCAAACGCAAGCGTACGGGGGCTTTCCAGGCTGATGCTGGTGGCGCAAAAGGCGAGATTCGTGTGCAGCATTTGCAGCCAGAGCGCGGCGGCATTGGTGTGGGCCAGTTGGGCGCGACTAAACGCCAGGCGCATCAACTGCGCGATCTGGAGCCAGTTGGCCACTTGCGGTCCGGAACTTTCCCAGTCGTAATACACCAGGTTGGTTGCGGTGGTTAATTTTTGGATGAACTCCACCGGCAGCGTGCGGTGCGGAGGTGTAGGCGCAACGAACCCGCCCTGAAGCATCGCCCCGGAGCGGGTGACGGTGGGGTTGCAAAAGGGCACCCCCCGCCAGGTCACTTGGTCAGCGTTGGTAACCCACTGGAATGAACCGAGGCGATTGGACATCAATTCCGGATTCACCTCCTCCAGAAGAAAATCCTTGAGGGCGAGAAATTGGGGTTCGGCGTTGGACGACTGGGTGGAAAAGAAATGCAACCAGGGGGCGCTGTCCAAGGACCAGAAAAAGATTTGATTGGGAGCGGCACCGAGCCGGCGCTGCCGCCAGAATGACGCGGCGGCCAGATAGGGCCCAAATCCCCGTCCGGCGGAAAAACTGAGCAGAGGCTGGCCGATGGAATTGGAGGGGATGTTCCACGCTTCCAGGGGCAGTTCCAATGGCCGGGCAAAGGTTGCGGCACCGCGAGTTTTCACGGTTTCCCCGGCGCCAAACATGCCGAAATGCAGCGATTCGAGGGGCGGCAGCGCGGGAATGCCCCACCGTTCCTGCAACCAGCCGGCCTCCAGTTGCAGTTCCAGAAAATAGTTGGTGGCTGAGTCAGTGACCGGACGCGTTGTCGAGGCCAGTTTGTTGCGAAAATGTGCCGGCAAGCCGGGGGACGACGCAGGGTGGTCGGATCGGGTCAATGTCAGGATCGTCCAAGGTTCGAGGTGATCCCACTGCACTCGTGGCGGTGAAGCGCTTCCGGCGGAGAGCGAGTCCAGCAAGTTGGTCAAGTGGAGCCGCCAAAATGCGGTACGTTCGGCCGGCAGGTGGATGGCCAACGCCAGGGTGGTTGGCTTGTTGGAAACGCCCCAGAGCTCCCAGTAAGATTCGGTCTGGAGCAGATCTTCCAACATGGGCCGCAATGTCGCAACCGCAGCGGAGGCGCCGCCCCCCTGGGTCGCAGGGATTGAGGTCAGGGTTGTCACAAGCCGGGCGAGGATCTGGGTCTCGAGCAGAAGACTTTCGGGCTGCGCCCAAATTTGCTTTAATTTCCAGGTGTTGGTGGCCGCCCAGACCTGCTGTTTGCCGATCCAATGCATTTGGCCGAGAACCAGGTCGTTTGATCTCGGGGTGGTGGATGAACCGGAGTTTTTGTCCGCGGTGGACGGCTTGCATCCCAGCAGAAGCAGTCCGGCCACCAGACAAATCGACCACGATTGAACTTCCCGCATCATGACGGAAGTTTGCCTGAAATCCGACTCTCGAAAAGGGAAATTCGTGGCAGCCCAACCGATGAACGCACGGGAAATCTCCGGCTCGGCCAAGGCGAACCGTTGCGGGGACTCTGTGCGGCTGGCCTCTGCGAACCGCTCGAATCGGCCCGGCGGCCGCCGCGGACACCGGGGAGAATCCCTCCGTGTTTAACGAAGCCATGTGAACGCAACGCGGAGGCACGAGTCACCGGCGGCCGGACAACGGCGGCACCAGCTTGAGCCGCTTTGGAGACGCGGGTTGCGGAGAGCGGCCATCGGCACGAACGACGCCGGCGGGCGGTAGCCTGTCCCGACCTCCCAAAAGAAGTTTCCCGTCTCGAGGCATTATCGTTCCGGAGATTTTTCTCCGGCGGCGGCCGGGCCGCCAGTCGCCGCGGTCTTGCGCTTTAGGAGAAGCAGATAATCCCTGGCCGCAGGGGTGGCGGCAGCAGGCTGGGCGGACGTCTCGGGCAGCACGGTCTGGGAGTTGATGGTGGTGACGAGCGCGTAATGTTTTTCCCAATAGCCCGGCCACCAGTCCAGCAATGCCGGTTCACTGTCCGGCCGCGTCAGCCAGGAGAAGGGGTTGTGGACAAAGACCACGTAGGCAGGTTGCGCCCGTTCGATCTGCGTGATGGTGTCGGCCTGCATCTGCGCGGCATACGGATGGCGCTCCATGAGCGGGTACATATAAATCTGGCTCGTGGCGGAACGCCGGCGCGCGTAGAAATAAATCTCCGGCTCGGAACCCAACACCGCGACGCGATCGTCCGGTTGCGTGTCGGCGGCGATCAATGATGCGGCCCGGCGGGCATCGCTAAACAGGGTGGAACGGTAAATCCGGTTCACGGCCTGCTCGGGGGACAGGGTGTACCAAATCGCGCCGTTGCCGAAGAGCACCAACGCCAACGCCACCCCGGCCACTCCCACCACCCCGAGCGCCAGGAACAATTCCACGCTCTGGTCACCACGCAACAGCTGCAGGCTGCGGCTGACGGCCACCGCAATGAGCAGGGCCAGCGCCGGCAGCAGGAGAATGAAGTAGTGTTCACGGAAGTAAAAACCCACGCTGAGCGCCAGTCCCGAGCAAGCCAGCAGACTGACCAGAAAAAAGCGCGCGTCGCGATCCAGCCGCTCGTCCCACCAGAGCATCAGTGCTCCCACCCACGGCAACAACCAGAAAACCAAATTGGGCCCCACCACCGTGCGCAGCATGGTGCTGATCATGTCTGAGGCGTCAACGAGGGGAATCCCCGTGGCGTATTGCCGGCCATAGGTCACCGTCCAGAACCAGAACTCGGGGAACACCCCCGCTGCCCAGAGCCACAGGCAGACCAGCAGGTAGGGACAGACGCAGCCCGCGCTGTAACTGCCCAGTTCGCGGGTCAGTCCCCGCCAATCCAAGCTCCGGGAGGATCCGGCGCGCCGGCGCGGAAAGCGGCGCGTGCCCAATCCGCCATCGCCGGGAACCAATTTGGCCGCCGCCCACCGCACCCAGAGCAGGTACAGCCCTCCGAACAAACCGAAGAAGACGCCATGCTGTTTCATGACGAAAGCCAGCCCGAACAAACTGCCGGCTGCAAAGTGCCGCCACGCGCTGCGTTTCTCCAGGGCGTTCAACAGCATCAGCAGCCCGCCCACCGCGGGCAGGACAACGTAGTGCGTCGCGTGACCGGCCAGTCCCAGCACATCCGGACTCAGCGCCATCAGCGCGTAACTCACCGCTGCCACCGCCCCCGCCACGGCATCGAGCAGCCGGCGCCCGAGCCGATAGAGCAGCCAGATGGTCGCCGCATTGACGAGAGCCAGTCCCAGATGAATGCCCGTCGGAGTCTGTCCAAACACGGCCATGCTGAGGGCATAGGCGAGGTAGGTGCCCGGCAGCTTCATGTTGCAGGCCTCCTGATAGGGCGGCGTGCCGGCGAGCAGCAGCTGGCCGACGTAGGCGTATTCGCCTTCGTCGCGTTCCAACGGCATGTCGCGCAGGCGGAAACGCACGGTCAGGGCAAAGACGATGGCCAGCAACACCAGAATCCAGGCACGCCCTGGCAGCGCCCGGCCCCACCGCGCCGGCAACCGTCGGTCCATCAGGTTCCGCATGACGCCGGATTATTCCGAAAAGGGCCCTCGAGGGAAAGCCTGCGCGTCGCCACCCGGTGCCGGGCGGTTTCAGGGATGGGCGGCGTAACCGAAAAGCTTCTTGGCCTTGATCAGTGCGGCCACGGGGGCGGGCACCTGGGTTTCCCAGCGCGGGTCATTGTTCTTGAGGGCGGTGATGACCTGGTTGGACCCCACCGCCAGGTAATCCGGGTTGAAGCGGCGGATCGGCTCGAGAAAACCGTTCGCGCGCAAATGGGCGTAGAGATGTTTAATCGCTTCCGGTGGTTGGTAGTTGTCGAGTGTGATCACCTGCCCGGTGCGGCGATCAAGCCACGGATAGACGTACAACTTGACGCCCGGGCGGCACATCTGCCCGAGTGACTCCATCAAACCGCCCCCGAGGTCGGTGTAGCTGTTGGCGTCCAGCACATCGCGCAGCCGGATCAAGCCCAGCGGCAATCCGATCATTTTCTGCGTGTAGCGGGACAAAAAATGAACCAACCGATGATAACGGCGGAAATTGGAGATCAACACCGGGCGGTTCAACGTGCGCAGCATGTCCACTCGATCGAGAAAATCCTGGCGGTCAATCGCGTCGCCCACCTGCAATTGCTTCAGCGTCATCTCCAGCAGGACCACCGGGGCCACGCCGTCCAGTCCCGGCTCCGTTTCAAACTGTTCGTGGGCACGCTCGAGCATGTCGAACATCGGTGCCGTCAACGGGCGGAAACTGCCGCGCTCGACCAGCACGGGTTTCTGCCAGAGCGTTTCGCCGGGAATCACCGTTTCTCCGTCCGCCAGAAACATTGCCGCCTGGGTCAGGCCTTGTTCCACCAGTTGCAGCGTCATGAGCCGGTTGTCCACCGCGGCAAAGCACGGACCGGAGAGTTTGATCATGTCCACTTCCACACGCTGGCGGTTCAATCCATCAAGCAACGCGCCCAGCAGACGTTCCGGCTGCGCCCGCAGGAAATACGCGGAGTAAATCAGGTTCACGCCAATGATGCCGATGGCCTCCTGCTCGCGGGCGGGTTCGGAGTCGAACAGCCGCACATGCACAATGATCTCGGAGGGGGACTGGCGCGGCTCGCCCTGGAAACGAATGCCCATCCAGCCGTGTCCCTCCTGTTTGCGGGTGTAGCTGTGCGTGGCGACGGTATTGGCAAAACTGAAAAACGTGGTGCGTTCCCCGCGGCTCGCATCGAGGCGGTGCAGCAACAGGTGGTACTCCCGGTCCAGCATGGCCTGCAATCGCTGCCGGCTGACATACCGCTCGGTCGGACCGTAAATGGCGTCGCTCACGGCCATGTCATAGGCGGAGATGGTTTTGGCGACGGTGCCCGAGGCGCCCCCGACCCGGAAGAACCGGCGCGCGACCTCCTGTCCGGCGCCGATTTCGGCAAAGATCCCATACTTGGCATGATCGCGGTTGATCTGCAGGGCCTTCTGGTCCGGATCCAATTGCGTTTCGTCCGCGCGATAAAAATGCGTTTGTGTGTCGGCCATTGTGCGCAAGTGCGAATGTGTGGGGCGGATGACTGCCGGTCAACCGCCAGCTCCGCTCCGCCCCCGCGGATATTGAAAGCCTGGTTTTGGTGGGGTCAATCCTGATTTTCCGGGCCTCCGGTCAGGGGGCGCGCAGGCGCAGCAACAAATCCTTGCTCTCCACCGCCTCGCCCACCTGCACCGTCAATTGATCCACCACGCCGTCGGCGGGTGCATAAATGGTGGTTTGCATCTTCATGGCCTCCAACACCGCCAATTTGGCGCCCTTGGCCACTTTGGCCCCGGGACTGACCGTCACGGCCGTGACCAACCCCGGAATGGGCGCGCCGATTTCCAGCGGCCGGGCCGGATCGGCTTTGGCGCGTGTTTTGACCGTGGCCTTGACCGACTTGTCGGGCACGGAAATTTGCCGGCTCATCCCGTTCAACTCGAAATTGACCGCGCGCCGCCCCTCCGGATCCACCGCGCCGATGTTCACGAGCCGGATGAACAAGGTTTTGCCCGGCTCGATCTCCACCGCGATTTCCTGGCCCGGCTTCATGCCGTAGAAAAATGCCGGAGTCGGCAGCACGGACACATCGCTGCTGGCATTCACCTTCCGGGCGAATTCGGTGAACACCTCGGGATACATCACGTAACTGAACACGTCGTCCAGGGTGGCTTCGCGTTTGAGTTTGGGCGCCAGGTCGTCCTTGATCCTGTTGAAATTTAGCGGTTTCAAGCCCGCGCCCGGACGCCCCTTCAGCGGCGGGCGGTCACCGAGAATGATGTGCTGCAGCTTCCGGGGCCAGCCGCCCAGCGGCTGCCCCAAACCACCGCGCACCATGTCAATGACGGATTCCGGAAACGGCACGCTGCCCGGGGTCAGATTCAGCACGTCGGCGGGCTTGATGCCGCGCGTGACGAGGAACATGGTCATGTCACCGATGGCCTTGCTGCTCGGGGTCACCTTGATCACATCGCCAAACAACTGGTTCACCTCGGCGTACGTGCGCGCGATCTCCGGCCAATGGCTGGCCAGGCCCATGGCGGCGGCCTGCTCCTTCAAGTTCGTAAACTGGCCGCCGGGCATTTCGTGCAGATACACCTCCGCGCTGCCGGATTTCGGCGCGGTGTCAAACGGCGCGTAATACGTCCGGACCTGCTCCCAGTAATCGCCCAGCTCATTCAATGCCGCCAGGTTCAACCCGGTGTCGCGCCGGGTGAATTGCAGCGCCGCGACCACCGAATTCAGATTGGGCTGGCTGGTCGAACCGCTCAAGGACGCGTTGGCCAGGTCCACAATATCCACCCCCGCTTCCGCGGCGCTCAAAACACTGGCGGCCGCAATGCCGCTGGTGTCGTGCGTGTGAAAATGCACCGGCAATCCGACCTCCTCCTTCAAGGCCTTCACCAGCACCCGCGCCGCGGGCGGACGGCACAGGCCGGCCATGTCCTTCAGCCCAAGAATGTGCGCGCCCATCTTCTCCAATTCCTTGGCCAGCTTGATGTAGTACTTCAGCGAGTACTTGGCGCGCGCCGGATCGAGGATGTTGCCGGTGTAGCACAACGCGCCTTCGCAGATGGCGTGGGTCGCATTCACCGCCTCCATCGCCACCTTGAGATTGGGCAGGTAATTCAACGAATCGAAAATCCGGAAAATATCCATGCCCGCCGCCGCCGCGTGCGTGACGAAACCCGCAACCGCGTTGTCCGGATAATTCGAGTAGCCAACGGCATTCGAGCCGCGAAAGAGCATCTGGAAACAGACGTTCGGGATGCGGGCCCGCAGGGCGCGCAACCGCGCCCACGGGTCCTCCTGGAGAAAACGCAATGACGCGTCAAAAGTCGCGCCACCCCACATTTCCAGGGAGAACAGCCGCGGGGTGCAACGGGCCACCGCCGCCGCCACCGCCAGCATGTCGTACGTGCGCAGGCGCGTGGCAAAGAGCGATTGGTGCGCATCCCGAAACGTGGTGTCGGTGACGAGCAACGGCTTTTGCCGCAGCGTCCACTCCGCGAATTTCCTTGGGCCGAGCTCCAACAACAACTGCCGCGTGCCGGGCGGCGGCGCTTGCTTGTGATCACAAACCGGCACGCGCGCCGGCGCGAGCGGCTCCCTGGGCACGTAGCCCTTGGCGTGCGGATTCCCATTGACCGTCACGTCCGCCAGGAAGGTCAGCAGCTTGGTGGCGCGGTCGCGGCGCGGTTTGAACTTGAACAGTTCCGGACTGGTGTCAATGAGGGTCGTGGACGCCCGGCCACTTTTGAAAATTTCATTGTGAATGACGTTCTCCAGGAACGGAATGTTGGTTTTTACACCGCGAATCCGGAACTCGGCCAGCGCCCGCCCCATGCGCTGTAGCGCGGTGGCAAAGGTCGGACCACTCACCGTCAACTTGACGAGCAGGGAATCGTAGAACGGCGTGATGACCGCGCCGGCAAAGCCCATGCCGCCATCCAAACGCACGCCAAATCCGCCCGCCGAACGGTAGGTCAAAATGCGCCCGTAATCCGGCTGGAACTTGTTCTCGGGATCCTCGGTGGTGATGCGGCACTGCACCGCGTACCCGTGGCGCGCAATCTGAGCCTGGGACGGAATTCCCACCTCGGGATCGTGCATCCGCCTGCCGTCGGCAATCAAAATCTGCGAGCGTACCAGGTCCACGCCCGTGACCACTTCCGTCACCGTGTGTTCGACCTGGATGCGCGGGTTCATCTCGATGAAGAACCATTCCTGCGTGTCCTGATCGTAGAGAAATTCCACCGTCCCGGCGTTGTCGTACCCGACCGCCCGGCTCAACTGCACCGCCGCCGCGCACAGATCGCGGCGCACCGCCTCGTCCAGGGCCACGCCCGGCGCAATTTCAATGACCTTTTGATGGCGGCGTTGCACCGAGCAATCGCGCTCGTGCAAATGCACCACGTTGCCGTGTTGGTCGCCGAGAATCTGCACCTCGATGTGCTTGGCGCGCGGAATGTAGCGCTCCAGGAAAACCGCCGGATTACCAAATGCGCGCCCCGCCTCGCCCTGCGCTTCATCCAGCAGCGCCGCCAGTTCCCCCGGACGCTGCACCACCCGCATGCCGCGACCGCCCCCCCCAAACGCCGCCTTGATCATCAGTGGAAAGCCGATTTGTTTCGCAATTTTCAAGGCTTCCCGGCGGTGCGCCACCGGTTCAGCCGTCCCCGGCAACGTCGGCACGCCCACTTTTTGCGCCAGTGTTCGCGCGGCGGTTTTATCGCCCATCAAGCGCAGCAACTTTGCCTGCGGGCCCACAAAGGTGATCCCTGCCGCGGCGCAGGCTTCCGCGAACTCGGCGTTTTCCGCCAAAAACCCATAGCCGGGATGAATGAAATCCACGCCCTTTTCCTTCGCCAGCGCAATAATGCCGGGAATGTCCAGATACGCGCCCACCGGCCCTTTGCCCACGCCAACCAAGTACGCCTCGTCCGCCTTGAAGCGATGAATGGCCAGCCGGTCCTCTTGCGCGTAAATCGCCACGGTCCGCAACCCAAGCTCCGTGGCCGCGCGGAAAACGCGAATGGCAATCTCGCTCCGATTGGCGACAAGCAATTTACGCGGCAGCACGGGCGGGGTTGGTGTGGCAGAACTCATAACATCAAAACAGCGGCTATGAAACTCCATTCAGGCGCGGCAAGCAATCTTGGAATGGCTGCGGGGCGGCGCGCGCCCGCCGGCGCCGCTGGCGCGGCAGCTCCCCGGGCCGCCGGAATCATGCGGGCGGCGGTTCCGCGAACCGGGCTTGCGACCAAGCCATGACCGGATATGGTAGTCGCGCGGCAGCCAGTCCACCGCCACTTGAAATGAAGGATCCCATCATTGACCGGGAAAGCGACCATTACTTCATGGGGGAAGCCCTGCGCCAGGCACTCAAGGCGCACGAGGCCGGAGAAGTCCCGGTTGGTGCGGTCGTGGTGCGCGCCGGACAAATCATTGCGCGCGCCGGCAACCAGGTGGAGTTGCTCAAGGACGCCACCGCCCACGCGGAAATGCTGGCCATCACCCAGGCCGAGCAGGCCGTTGGGGACTGGCGTTTGACCGACTGCACGCTTTACGTCACCAAGGAGCCGTGTCCGATGTGCGCCGGAGCCATGGTGCATGTGCGGTTCCAGCGCGTGGTGTTCGGCGCGCGCGACCCGAAGGCCGGCGCAGCCGGGGGCGCGCTGAACCTGCTGCAATTCCCCACGCTAAACCACCGTTGCGCGATCACCGCCGGCGTGCGGGAGGAGGAGTGCCGGCAGCTTCTGCTCACGTTTTTCGCCGAGCAACGGGGAAAAAACGAGCAGGCGCGCCGGCAATCGGAACGAAATTAACCCGCGCCAACCGAGTCATGCCCGTTCGACGACAAGGAAATCCGGCCTAGCGCCTGGTGCCCCCTGGCCATGTTTCATTTTCAAGAAACGTATCGCCGAAGCCACCACCGCCGATTAAGCTGCCGCGGTGGGTTTCCGGCATCCGGCAACTGCGTTGACGCTTCTGAGTCTGGCCGTCTGTGCCGGGCTGCCGGTTCACGCCCAGATTGATCCTTACCCGCGCAATCTGCTGCACCTGGGTTACGATCAGCCGCTGGCCGGCCGCGGCCCGCAAGCGGCGTACGCCTATTACTACTACAACAACCCCGCATTTCGGCAGACCAACCTGGCGCTGCGGGTGGCGGTGGCGCCGGTGTATTTTGACGGGGAACTGGGTTTTCGCGAAGCGCTCTCCCCCCACACCGATCTCGGGCTGGCCGTGAGTGGCGGCGGGTTCAGCGACAATTATTACGAAATCCGCCAGGGCCATTATCTGCGCGATGAGAGTTTCAACGGTTACGGCGGCGGCGCCGGGTTGCGGTTGTATCACCGCCTCAATCCGGATCAGCTGATCCCGTTAAACTACGTGTTGAGCGGCGGCTTCCACTACTCCACCTATGACGCCACCAGCAAGACGGCGCCCACGTTTGAACTGCCCGATGAACGGGTCAACCTGTCCGTACGCACCGGATTGCGATTGGCCGGGCGGGAGCCCGTGTTGTATCCGGATCTCGCCATGGAATTATCCGTCTGGTACGAACACGAATGGCGGCTGGTCGATGATCGGTATTACGGATTTGCCAATGACCGCAAGGTCGTTCCGGGCGTGGGCACTTACTGGCTCTACGCCGGGTTGAACTATTCCTGGACCAACATCGGCATGCAGTTCACGGCGGCGCTGACGACCGGCGGCTCGCATCATTCCGACCGCTTCAGTGCGGCGCGCCTGGGCGGAGTCCTCCCCTTGGCTGCGGAGTTTCCCCTGATCCTGCCCGGCTATTATTATCAAGAGATTTCGGCGGCGCGCTTCACACATTTGAGCGTCTCCTATTCGTTTTCGCTCTCCGCCGATCACCGCTGGCAACTGCGCCTGGGCGGCACCACGGCGCACGTGGAATATATCCCCGGTTTCAATCAGTCCACCCACTGGCACACGGGCGTTGGGCCGGATCTTTCCTACACCTCCAAAAGTGACGCCTGGCGCGTCATCCTGCGCTATGGCTACGGACTGGATGCCGACCGCAAGGAGGGTGGCGGGGCGCACAGCATCGGCCTGTTGTGCCAGTTCAATTTTGGCCCTGAACCCAATTGGCGGCACCTGCTCCGGTGGTAAACCGCGCCCGATTCGAGGACCAAAACTTCAACTCGCCTCGCCGCGCCGACTTTTGCTAAAGTCCCCACCCGAATTTGGGCCGCGGATTCACCGCCCAGATCGGAGCTTCCGTCAATGGCCGGGAGCTGCCAGTTTCCGTTTACGAATCGTCAAGCGACGCTTTACATGACCTCGTCACAAATCCGCCAGTCGTTCCTCGACTTTTTCCAGTCGAAACAACACACCATAGTCCCCTCCTCGAGCCTGCTGCCCGACAGCCCGAACCTGCTGTTCACCAATGCCGGGATGAACCAGTTCGTGCCCATCTTCCTGGGGCAAACTCCCTGCCCCTACACGCCGGGCCGCGCGGCGGACACCCAGAAGTGCATCCGCGCTGGTGGCAAGCACAATGACCTCGAAGATGTCGGGCTGGATACCTATCACCACACATTTTTTGAGATGCTCGGCAACTGGAGCTTTGGCGATTACTTCAAGCGGGAAGCCATCCCGTGGGCGTGGGAACTCGTGGTCGGCAAATGGAAATTTCCCCCGGCGCGCCTGTATGCGACGGTCTTCTGTCCGTACCTCGGCACCCCGGGTTGGGAAAAGCAATGGGCCATCGAACTGGAACAGGTGCTCGCACTGACGCTGACCTCGCGCACGTTCATCGCCCCGGATCCCAACGCGTCACCCTTTGAAGTTTCCGATCAGGAAGCCGCCCTGTATTGGGCCCGCCAGTTTATTGCGGCCGGGCTGGACCCAAAAACGCACATCATCCCCGGCAACAAAAAAGACAACTTCTGGATGATGGGCGAGACCGGCCCGTGCGGCCCGTGCTCCGAACTGCACATGGACCTCACGCCGGCTGGCGACACAAAAGGCGCGCTCGTCAACCAGGGCCGCGCCGAGTGCATGGAGATTTGGAACCTGGTCTTCATTCAATTCAACGCCAACCCCGACGGCACCTTCACCCCGCTGCCGGCGAAGCATGTGGACACCGGCATGGGTTTTGAGCGCGTCACCAGCATCCTCCAGGGCACAAAAGGACTGACGGATTTTGCCGGCGCCAAAATCTCCAACTACGAAACCGACATCTTCCGACCCATTTTTGATGAACTGGAGCGATTATGCGGCAAGAAATACGGCAGCACGCTCCCGAAACCCGACAGCCCCGGCGATACGGAGCAGGAAAAAATTGACGTCGCGTTCCGCGTTATTGCCGACCACATCCGCACCTTGGGTTTTGCCATCGCCGACGGCATCCAACCCGGCAACACGGATCGCAATTACGTCCTGCGCCGCATCCTGCGCCGCGCCGTGCGCTACGGTCGGACGCTCGGCTTCAAAGAACCGTTTTTCTACAAACTCGTGGACGTGCTCGCCGACACGATGGGCGACGTGTTTCCTGAAATCCGCACCCGGCAGCACCAGATTCAGGACGTGATCCGGAATGAGGAGGACGCGTTTAACAAGACGCTGGACCGGGGAATTGAACTCTTCGACAAGCATTGGTGGAACTTGGTTTCCGATTTGGTGCTGATGAAAACAGCCGGGCAAGGCTTCCGAACCGTTTACAAAGAGTTCGCAAGTTCTGAAGTGGGTGCGACGAGGACGCTCGACCTAAATTCCGACGCTCAATCAAAACTTGCTGATTTGGGAATTGAGTACCCGCCTCTGGACGCAAAGTTTGCCTTTGAACTCTACGACACCTACGGCTTCCCGCTCGACCTCACCGAGTTGATGGCGCGCGAACGCGGTTTGACCGTGGACAAGGAAGGCTTTGAGAAGTTGATGGAGGAGCAGCGCGCCCGCGCCCGCGCCGCGCAGAAGAAGGAGGTCATCTCGCTCTCGCAAATCGAAACCACCACGCCCACGAAGTTTGTCGGCTACGACCACCTGTCGGTGGACGCGAAAGTGCTGGAAGTCGTTTCGCTCAAGGACAAGACCGCCGTGATCCTCGACACCAGCGCGTGCTACGCCGAGATGGGCGGTCAGGTCGGCGACACCGGCGAGCTGGTCGGCGACGGCCGGCTCTGGCGCATCGCCAACACGCAAAAATCCGGCAACACCTGGCTGCACTTCGTCGAGGGTGGTGGCGATGCCCCCGCCGTCGGCTCACAACTCACATTGTCCGTTGAAAAACCCCGCCGCGCCGCGATTCAGCGCCATCACACCGTCACGCATTTGCTGCACTGGGCGCTGCACGAGGTGGTGAGTCGCGACGCGACGCAGAAGGGTTCGTTTGTCGGACCGGACAAGCTGACCTTCGATTTCAACAGCGCGCCGCTGACGCCGGCGCAGGTGGCCGACATCGAAAAAATTGTCAACGAACGCATCCTCGAAAATGCGGGAGTAAGCTGGGCGGAAGTGCCCTTTGCGGCAGTGAAATCCCGCCCGGACGTGATGCATTTGTTTGGCGAAAAATACGGAGAGAGCGTCCGCGTGGTCCAGATCGGTGGCCGGCCGCAGCAGTTGGATGGCTACTCGATGGAACTTTGCGGCGGCACGCACACGCGCGCCACCGGCGAGATCGGTTTGTTCCGCATCACGGGCGAGAATGCCATCGCCGCCGGGGTGCGCCGCATCGAAGCCGTGGCCGGATTGGAAGCCTACCAGCGAGCCACCGGGGAAGTGGCGCTCATCAAGCACCTGGCCGGCCGGGTGAATGCGCCGGTTCACGAGCTGGAAAAAAAAATCGAGGCCTTGCTGGCTCAGCAGAAGCAGCTGGAAAAGGAGGTCAAGCTGGCGCTGCAGCGCAACGCTTCCAATGCGGCCAGCGAGTTGCTGGGGCGCGCCCAGACCGTGAACAACACCCCGTTCATTGCCCACAACCTGGGCGCGGCGGAGGGCGATTTTCTGCAGGCGATCGCCGATGCACTCAAAGGCCGGTTCAAAGGCGTGGTGGTGCTGGGCGGCTACGGCGAAAACGCCGTTTCCCTGGTGGCGACGGTGGCCCCGGAATTCACCGCGAAAATTCAAGCGGGCAAAATCATCCAGCAGATTACCCCCATCGTGGGAGGCAAAGGCGGCGGCAAGCCGGATCACGCCCGCGGCGGGGGCCGGGATGCGACCAGGCTGGACGAGGCTTTGGCGCAGGTGAAACGCCTGCTCGGGTAAGTTCCAGCGGATGTCGGCTCAAAGTTGTTCCAAAGCGGCGGCAAGATATTCGTAATCGGCTGGCGAATTATAGAGTTGCGCGGAAACGCGCAACCACCGGCGCGGCGGCGCGCCAAAGTGATTCACCGGCACTTCAATGCCGAACCGATCGTAAAGCGCCCGTTGCAATTCATCCATCTTGCCGCAGCTGCGGCGCCCCTGAAACCGCTCGGGCAACGGCACGGTGGCCATGGCGCCGAGCATCGCTTCCGGACAGGGCGGCGCGACGTTCCAGCGCGCACATAACATCCGCCGGGCCCGCACCGCCAGGACGTGATTGTGCCGGCGCAATTCCGGCCAGCCACCCGGCAGCAACCGTCCCATCCAGTGCAGGGTTTCCGGCACGCACAGCCACGGCGATGGATCCCACGTCCCCGACCAGTCAAAGCGGTCCTGGAAACGGGTGAAACCGGGACGCGGACGGTTGTGGCCATGACTGATGACCGTGGGTTGGATATGCTCCTGGCGATCCTTGCGCACGTAAAGAAACGCCGCGCCTTTCGGGGCGCAAACCCATTTGTGCAGGTTGGCCGTGTAGTAAGCGGGACGCAGCCGACGCAAGTTCAGCGGCAACATTCCCGGCGCATGGGCGCCATCCACCAACGTATCCACGCCGCGCGCCGCCAGCGCCGGCACCACCTCCTGCACGGGCAGAATCAAACCCGTATTGCTGGTCACGTGATCCAGCAGCAACAAGCGGGTGCGCCGCGTCACCGCCCGCAAAATCGCCGCGAGGATTTGTCCGGCTGACTCCAGGGGAAACGGAATCCGCGCGACCACAACCCGCGCCCCGACCCGCCGGGCGGTTTCCGTCAACACGTTGCGGCACGCGTTGTAATCCAGACTGGTGGTCAGCAGTTCATCCCCGCGCCGCAGGCGCAACGAGCGGACCACGGCGTTGACCCCCGTGGTGGCGTTCGGAACGAACACCAGATCCTTCGCGGCCGCTCCGAGAAATTGCGCCAAGGCGCGCCGCGCCGCGTCCAGCCGCTCGTCGTAGTGCCGCCATAAAAACTGCACCGGATCCGCTTCCATTGCGCGGCGGAGGCGCGTCTGCAATTCCAGAACCGGCTTCGGACACGCACCGAAGGAACCGTGGTTCAGAAAAATCATTCCCCGCCGGAGACTCCAATGATGCCGGAAGCGATTCGGCCGGGGACGCGAAAGCTTGTATTGCATTGGACGGGAGGTTAACGACAGGCTGCGACAAAAGCGAATCATCGCTGGCGCGTTCCCGCGCTCTGCGCCTCTCAACGGCGCGGCAATTTTGTCATATCCGAAATTTCTGCAGCGCGTTAAACTGGGCGCACCATGAAAATCCGCAACGTCCTTCTCCTTCTCTGCGGGCTCAGCCTCGGCCTCGGCGGCGGGCCTGCAGCCGCCGCCCCGGCCGGTCCACCGGACGCCTTCGCTTTGAACAAGCGGCTCGGGCGCGGAGTGAACATCCTGGGCTACGATCCGATCTGGCGCTCGCGGGATCAGGCGCGGTTCAAAACCGAATATTTCGCAAAACTCAAGGCCGCCGGATTCGATTCCGTCCGCATCAATTTACACGCCTTCCGCCACATGGAGCGCACCAATCATTGGGCGCTCCGGCCTGCGTGGTTCACAACCTTGGATTGGGCGGTGGCCGAGGCACAACGGCAGGGTTTGGCGGTCATTCTGGACCTGCACGAGTTTCAGGCGCTGGGAAAGGACGCCGCCGCAAACCGCGCGCCTTTTCTGGCCTTCTGGCGGCAGATGGCCGCCCATTATCAAAACGCGCCGGCGACGCTTTATTTTGAAGTCCTCAACGAGCCGTCCCAACAGCTCACCCCCGCGCTGTGGAACGAGTATTTCGCCGAGGCCCTGGCCATCATTCGAGCAACCCACCCGACGCGGGGCGTGGTGGTCGGCCCCGCCCATTGGAACGCCGTGGGTTATCTGGACCAGCTGCAATTGCCCGAAACAGACCGGCATTTGATTGTCACCGTGCATTTTTATGCGCCGTTCGAATTCACCCATCAGGGCGCAAGTTGGGCCAACCGGCAGGACAAAGTAGGCGTCACCTGGAACGGCACCGCCGATGAAAAAGCCGCCATCGATCGGGTCTTTGATCAAGCCCAGGCCTGGGCCGGACGACACCAGCGCCCGCTGTTGCTGGGTGAATTCGGCGCTTACGATCGGGGCGACATGGACTCGCGCGTCCGCTGGACCGCTGCCGTGGCCCGCGCGGCCGAAGCGCGGGGCTGGAGCTGGGCCTACTGGCAGTTTGACAGCGACTTCATCCTCTACGACGTAAAGCGCGAGGCCTGGGTTGAACCGATTTTGCACGCGCTCATTCCCAAGACGCCGTGATGGCGGAGCTGAAGTTGCCACGCGGCCAATGAGAAGCAATTGGCCCGGCTCAAAATGTCAACCGGCGTATTTCCGCCGCAGGCAACGCCGAATACAGTTGCTGCTTGCGGGCGTGGTGGCATTGATCCCCCAGGTTGCCAGCGCCAATGCCGGCACGCCGCTGATGTGGGCGGGGATGTTGCACCTGGTTTTCGGAAATGCACTCATCGGGCTCGGCGAAGGGCTGCTCATCGCGTTGGTTTTCAAACGCCCAAGGGCGCGTTGCATCGGTTTGATGATTGCGGCCAATTACCTTTCAGCATGGCTTGGCGGATGGGCCTTGGTCGGTGGCATCGCAACCAAATTGGACTGGCATCTATACAACGCCTGGCGGCTATTTTGGATTTTCGTCGTCACCACCTATCTGATGACAATTTTTCTGGAACTACCTTTCGTTGCGCTCTGTTTTTTTCGACAGGAGAAATGGTTTTTTCGCAGCTTCAAAGCCTCGTTGCTGGCGCAGACTGTTAGCTATGTTCTGTTGTTTGGATGGTATTGGGGTGCAAGCGGCAAGTCGCTCTACACGCGCATGAATGTTGTGCAGCCGTCTGAAATACACCTGCCAGGCAATCTGCAACTCTATTACATTTCAGCTCAAGACGGGCACGTTCACCATGGCTCGCAAATCTTGGGAAACGTCATTTCAACGAACCGTAACGACCGATTGCTGATCAAGCCGATTGTCGGACAGACCAACCAGTGGGAACTGGCCATCCGCCGGGATGCCCGGCGCGACGAGGACGCAACCATTTCAATCATTCTGTCGCCAATTGAAAGTAGTACAACCGCTGCAGAGCCAATCGAGGAGCATTGGCCAAACGGACGCGGCACTTCGTTCAACTTCGGCGATGCATTGGTAATGGGTGGGCAGAGTGACACCAACTGGGAGATATGGACCGGCTCTGGCCCGTCGAGGGGATGCGCTTCAAAAATAATAAGACTGGCGAAAGCACTCGCTTTGCGTGGGAGACCCTGTTCTCACAATGGAACGCGCGAAACGCAATTCTGCCACCGGATGACCGGGCCGTTTTCCAACTTGGCGAAGATCAAATCTGCGTTGTGGAGCTTACGACCAAAAAGATAGCCCTGCTTGCCAGAGGTCGCGGGCCGGCTGCAGTGTTAAAGTGACGTGCCGCGAATTTCACGCCGTCGCCAGATTGTCTGCCAACACTTTCGATTTGCCTGACGGCGGTTCGGCCTCATCGGCAACAGACGCGCGTTCCAGAACGCGGATCGGCTCGTAAAACGTATTCCGTTGCACCGGTGTGCGACCGGCTTCGCGGATGGCTTTGAGCATGTCCGCTTCGGTCTGCAATTGCGGCGAGGTCGCGCCGGCCATGTGGAAGATGTGCTCCTCGATGATCGTTCCGTGCAGGTCGTCCGCGCCGTAGCTCAACGCCACTTGCGCCAGCTTCATCCCCAGGCCCACCCAATACGCGGTGATATGATCGAAGTTGTCGAGGTAGATGCGGCTCACGGCGATGGTGCGCAGGGAATCGAACGCCGTCGGTGCGTGTTCGACGGGAATGTCGTTGTCCTGTGGCATATACGCCAGCGGCACGAAGCCGACAAAGCCGCCATAAGGAGCGCGAGCTTGAGATTGTTTTGCAGAATTAGCTTCTGAAGAGCCCCTCACCCCGTCCCTCTCCCCATTGGATGGGGAGAGGGTGGCCGGAGGTCGGGTGAGGGGTCCTTGGATATGACCGAACCCATTCGCGCGCGCCTCATCCTGGAGTTCACGCAGTTGCCGCAGGTGATCCACACGATCCGCCAGCGATTCCACATGCCCATAAAGCATCGTGCAGGTGCTGCGTCCGCCGAGTTGATGCCAGGTGCGGTGGACTTCGAGCCATTCCGCAGCGGATTCCTTGCCCTTGGCGATGGCGCTGCGGACTTCCTGGCGAAAAATTTCCGCGCCGCCGCCGGTCAGCGAATCCAGCCCGGCTTCCCGCAATTCCATCAGGGTCTCTTTTGTGGATCTTTTGCCGAGCCAGGCGAGGTGCAGGATTTCATTCGCGGTGAAGCATTTGAGCTGCAGGCGGCGGGGCGAGGCTCCTGACGCGCCGCCTTCGGCTTTCCCATCGGCTCGCGGGGAAGCGCGCCCCACCAGCTCATCGTTCAGCGCGCTCAATGCCTTGAGCATGTCCGTGTAGTAGCTGAACGGCAGCGAGGGATGCAGCCCGCCGACGATGTGCAGTTCCGTGATCCCGAGCCGCAACGCCTCGCGCGCCTTCTCGACCATCTGCGGGATGCTCAATTCGAACCCATCCTTGTCCCGTTTCTTGCGCTGGAACGCGCAGAACTGGCAGCTCAAGATGCAGTAGTTCGAGTAGTTGAGGTAGCGATTGACGATGTAGCTGGCGCGGTCACCAACCTTCCGCTGCCGCGCCAAGTCGGCAATCGCGCCCAGCGCGTTGAGGTCTTTGGATTCAAACAACCGCAGCGCGTCGGCTTCGGAAATGCGTTCCCCGGCGGCGACCTTGTCGTAAAGGTCGCGCAGCTCGCTTCGGTGCAGGAAGAAACTCACCGGCCGAGCGTAGCAGCATCTGGGAAAGGAGGAAAGTTGCGTTTGCGCCGAAAAAGTGCCGGGCTCCGGACGGAAATCCTTTCGCGAACGTGGAGAAGAGAATAGTCTGCAGGGCGTGCGCCAACGAGTGACTGCTTATGAGTGACGCCTTTGCTGACAAGATTGAAATGCAACACCGGCTGTTTGCCGAGTTGTCCGAGATGTTCGGAGCGGAAGTGCCGCTCTACGATAAATCCCTGCTGGTGAACCGCGAATGCAACCGGGCGGTGTGCCACCTGTTGGGACAGCGACATCGCGGTTTCACGCTGACCGATGCGGAACTGGACGAGTCCAGCCGTGAACGGCACGGGGCCATTCGCATTGGCCAACCCGGGGAATACCGCCTGGTCTGCCAGTTCTTTGCCGCCTTCGCCATGGAGCCGCATAATTTTTATGACATGGCCAACGTCGGCGTGAAAAGCCAGCCGATCATTGCCACCGCGTTCCGTTCGCGAGTCAATCCCGATCACCGCATTTTTACGTCGTTGCTGCTGACGGATTTTTTCGACCCCGCCACCCGGGCCCGGATCGAAGCGCTGCTGGCCACGCGCGAAGTCTTTTCCGAGCGGGCCAGACAGCTGGTTGCCAAAAACGAGGCGCAGGAGGGGTTGGATTGGGAGGATGCGAAGGCGTTGATTGCCGAGGGGGTGAACGGCATTTTCAAATGGACCGGGCACGCGCGGGATTATCCCTTGTACCAGGAGCTGTGCCGCACGGGCTTCAAAATTGCCGCGGACATCGCCTGTTTTCAGTCGCACCACCTGAATCATCTGACGCCCAACACGTTTTGCATGGATCTCTACACTGCGGCGATGAAGTTCTGCCTGGGCGAATTGAGCGCCGCCACGTTCGAAACGCGCGCCCAAACGGCATTGTCCCGCACCGTGGCGCGTGCGGATCGCGACTGGATGCGCTTACATTTCAAACACATGGAGCGCTCCGCGTTCGATGGGTTTCAGGCGGGGGTGGTGCCGCCCGATGCCGCCCGGCAAACCGCGGCGCAACTGCTGCAGCGGTTGCAGCAGGCCGATCTGGATTTGCAATCGTTGAATCATTCGGGGTTCAAGGATTTCACGGAAGGTCCGCCGCAGGATACGCCGGTGTTGTTGCGGCAGGACGCCTACAAGGCGTTGACGGAGCCCGTGCAATTCCACAACCCCGACGGTTCGGTGGTGGACGCCGTGCATACGGCGCGCTTTGGCGAGATCGAGCAGCGCTTCTATGCCACCACCCCCCAAGGACGCGCGCTTTATGACGAGTGTCTCGCCATGGCGGACGCGGCGCGGGAGCAAAATCCGGACGGGATCAAAACCGATTTTGCGGCATACGAGGCGGCGTGCGCCCGGGCGTTTGCCCCGTTTCCGAAAACCTTGCGGGAACTGGTGCGCGCCGGACTGGTGTACGCGCGCTACCAGGCGACCCCGCAAGGCCTCGCCCAGCGAGGGCAACTCCACACCACCGACCTCAACGAGCTGATCGAGCGGGGCTGCGTAGATTACGAAGGGCTGCGGTACGAGGATTTCCTGCCGGTCAGCGCGGCGGGCATTTTCGCTTCCAATCTCAGTCAGTATGGCACGCGCGCCACGGCCCCGGAACGTCCGGTTTACACGCAGGCGGATCTGGAAGGTATTTTGGACCGCAAAATTGTGGACGCCAACGCCACCTATGCCGGGTTGCAGGCCCAATCCCAGCTGCAAACATACGCGGATTTGGGGTTGCTGGAGCAGTTGCGCGCGGACGAAAAGGCGCAGCTGGAAACCGCCGCTGCCGCACTCGCGGACTAAATGCCCTCCGGCGCTTCCACGCTCCAAAAGCCGATCACGCTGTCGCCGTGCCGGAGCTGTTTGTGTTCCCGCCAGACCGGCGGGGTCTCCAAACGATCCCGCCGGGCGTACCCCAGCGCCAAGCGCCCGCCGGGCGCCAGCAACCCGGGCAGGTGCGGATCGTCCAACAGCCGCTGCGCGAATGAGGTCGAACGACACGCGCGATTTTTTTCGCCGTAGGGTGGATCGGCGAGGATCAAATCAAAGAGCTGTCCCGCGGCGCGCAGTTGGGGCAGCGCCGCAAACACATCCTGCGTGCGCACAATCAGCCGGTCCACCGGCAAGCCGGCGGCCGTCACATTGGAGCGAATGAAGGCGGCGTGGCGTGGCGATAATTCCACGCAAACGGCGGACTGCGCCCCGCGGCTCAAACTTTCCAAACTCAACGCGCCACTGCCGGCAAACAACTCGAGCACCCGCGCGTCCACCACCCGCCCCCCCAGCGAGTTGAACAACGCCTGCTTCAGGCGCTCAATCGTCGGCCGTACCGCCAGGCCTTTGGGCACTTTAAGAATCCGTCCGCCCGCTTGTCCGCCTGTGATGCGCATGAATCAAAGCTCCAGATTTCAAACTCCAAGCTTCAGAGAAACATCCCCTCTCAACCGCCAAGATTTTGCGCGCGGTATTGGCGTCTGGATTCGGTTCCAAATTATTTCAGCACTTCGGCGAAGAATTGCTTCATGGCTTCCCATGAGCGTTGGTCGGCGGCCTTGTTGTACGCCGCGCCTTTGGAATTGTCGTCGCCCGCCATCGGTTGCGTGAAGCTATGCACCGCGCCGCCGTAGGCAATCAACTGCCAATCCACTTGGTGCGTGCGCAACTCGTTTTCAAAGGCGGCGAGATCGGCCGCGCTGATGTAAGGATCGTCGGCGCCGTGGCAGGCCAGAATTTTACATTTGATGTTGCGGCCGTCCGCCGGCGTGGGCGAATCCAATCCGCCGTGGAAGCTGACGACGCCGTTAAGCTCCGCGCCGCTGCGTGCCAGTTCAATCACCGTCGTGCCGCCGAAGCAATAGCCAATGGCGGCGACGCGCTTTGCATCCACCAGTGGGCTGCGCTTCAATTCGTCCAATCCCGCATTGACCCGCGCGCGCAGCAAGGGACGATTGGTTTTGTATTTGGTGGCCAGGACGCCGGCTTCACTGGTGTCTTTGGGGCGGATTCCTTTGCCGTAGAGATCCGCGCAAAACGCCACGTAACCCAGCTTGGCCAGCATGACGGCGCGGGACTTTTCATACTCCGTCAAGCCGAGCCATTGATGAACCACCAGGACGCCCGGACGCGGTCCATTGATGGCATCATCATACACCAGCACTCCGGCCAGCGTGGTTTCACCCTGTTGGTATTCAATGGTCCTGGTTTGAATGGTTGCGGGCGCCGTGACCGCGCTGGCGCCGACGAGCGAGGCAAAAAGCAATCTTTTCATCCGACCTCATTCTTACGCTGCAAGCGGACGCAAAAGCAAAACCAATTTCGGTCATTTCCGCTCATTTGACCGCCAGGAACCCCGCGAGGGTGCAGAGAATGGCGATCAACGCGGCCACGAGTGATTCGCCCGCGACCAATCCCGAGGCAATCGGGATGTTGAACGCCTCCCCGGACTGACGATGCACCCGCCGCCAGATTTCAGAAAGCACTGCGCCGATGGCGAAGGAAAACACGTTGGCAAACGGCATGACCCAGGCAAGCCCCAAACCCATCGCCGAGGGTAGAAAGCGGCGCCATCGCGGGAATAGCTTTTCCATGAGGGGCAGCGCCACGCCCACCAACGCGCCGATGACGATGGCGTACCGCGCCGTGGTGGGCAGCATGTGAACACCTTGCGTCAACAAATCGGCCACGGCCTTCCACATGTTCGTGGCGGGCGGATTGAAAGCTTCCAGCGCCGCTTTGTCCGGCACCATGGCATACCAGGCGGGCACGATCGCCAGCGTGCCGAAAAAGATGCCGATGAATTGCGCCAGGAATTGTTTGCGCGGATTGGCCCCCAGCAGGTAGCCGCTTTTCAAGTCCGTCAACAAATCCGCCGAGCTGCCGCCGGCGCCGGCCGTGACCCCCGCAGACATCAGGTTCGCCGTCACATGCCCCTTGGCGAGCACGGCGTAAAGCAGCTGGGTCACCTTGCCCATCGCCCCGACGGGCGTGGTGTCGGTTTCGCCCGTGGCCCGACAGCACACCAGCGAAATGACGAATGAAAGCGCAATGGCAATCGCGCCCAGCCCTGGCGAAATCTGGAACGCATAATACTGCACCAGCAACATGCCGACACTGATGGGAATCAACCCCACGATGAGCCAGGAATTGGGAACTTCGATTTGATCCAGCACCCCACCCGCCGCGGTCCCCTGGCGTTTGCGAAACAGGCTGAAGGCGCGCGCCAACGTGCGCCATTGCAGCGCCACCGAAGCCAGACTGGAAAACACCATCACCGACGTGCCGCCCCAAAGCGCCCAACGCACCGGATAAAAATCCCCGTTCGCGTTTACCTGAAAGGACGGCACCCAGTCCGCCAGACCCGCGTGAGCCGCGTCCAAGGCCAGCAATTGTGGCGCGGCGATGTAATACAACAGCACGCCACCCAACAGCATGGAGAGCGAGACGCGCAGCCCCACAATCATGCCGGCGCCGATCAGCACCACGCTCGGCTCGAAAGTCAGTCCCTGCAGATGCCCGCGGTGGAGCGGATTGAGCAGGCCGCCAAACACCATTTCTTCCGGGATACGAATGACGGCTTGAATTTTCTCCAGCCAAACTTGTGGTCGCCCCGTGTGCCGGAGTTGTTCGATCAACGTGCCCCAGGTCCGCAGCAATCCCACCAGCCCACCGAACCCCAGGGCGATGATCAACGAGTACGCCTTTTGCAAAGCCTCCCGGCCGTGCGAATACAGACTGCGCAATGTTTCCGCCGCCGCGATGCCGCTGGGGAATTTCAACTGTTCGTAGTTGATCATCTGCCGCTTCATTGGGATGGCAAGAAATACGCCCAGCGCCGCCGTAAAGAACACGAAAACAGTCACCACCGCCCAGGGTAGATGGTGACCGGAGATCAGCAGCAACGCGCCAATGGCCGTCCCCACCGTGCCGCCCGTGGAATAGCCCGCGGCGGACGCGGTGGATTGCATACAGTTGTTTTCCAGGATGGTCATCTGGGAGAGCTTGCCCCCGGACAGGGCACGGAGCGCATTCCACACGACGAACGAAATCACGCAAGCCGTGATTGCCACGCCAAAGCTCCAGCCCAGTTTTAACGTGGTGTAGAGGTTGGAAACCGCCATGAACATGCCGAGAATCCCCCCCATCAAAACGGAGCGCGCGGTTAATTGCGCCATGGAATCGCCGCGCCCGCGATACACCTGTTCGAACCATTGCCGGTCAATCTCCTCCGGGCTGCCCCGGAAGCCGGCCAGGGGCAGGTCGGCTGGAGGGCGGCAGGGTGGCGCGGCAGCGGTGGAAGTCGGCAGATCAGACATGGATCTCCGTTTGACGTTTTTTTTGCCGCCCGTCAAGCCTGGCTTCCCGGTGCAATTAAGTATTTTCAGCCCAACGGAAATGGCTAGCATGGGGCCGCTGCTCGGGAATGGCGCTTTCGTTGGTCAGCCAACGCGGTTGCCGGCGCAGATTTTCCGGCGGCAACTCGGACACCAGCAGCCCATGAGAACCGCACGAACATCATCGCCCGGCCCCGCCCGCCGGCCGCCGGGCCCGGCACCACGTTCATGAACGCCCAGCACCCGCACCCGGCCCAACTGCGACGCAACGGTTGGAGTGGCCATTGCTGCGCTCTGGCGGCGCTGCTGGCGGCGCTGCTGTCCACCGGCCCGACCCGCTGCACCGTCGCAGCCGCTCCGGAAATCGTCAGCATCACTCCGATCGCACAACTGACCATTCAAAGCGACCCCGGAATCCAAAACCAGATCGAGTTTACGTCCGTGTTTGCTCCACCGGTCTGGACGGTGCTGAGCAACGTCACTGTGACGCATTCACCTTACCAGATCCTCGACACCGCCCTGCCGCCCAGCCCGCACCGGTTTTACCGCGTGGCCACCGATACGGGACATGTCGCGACACTGGCACCGCCACAATTTGTACGCCGGCTGATCATCGCCAGTGAAACCGGGGTCACCAACGAGGTGCAATATACGCCCGACCCCATGCAGTCCGCCTGGACCACGCTCACCAACGTGATCGTAACGGCCAGTCCCTACGCAATAGTGGATGACACCACGCCTTTCCATGTTCCGCGCGTTTATCGCGTGATCGGACCGGGCACCAACCAACCCCCGCCCGCGCAAATGGTGTATATCCCCGCGGGCGGCTCGCAAATGGGCGATGCCCTTGATGGCCTTGCCGATGCGCAACCCGTCCATACGGTCCTCCTGAGTGCGTTCTACATGGACCCCACGGAAATCACCCAGACCCTTTGGGAGGAGGTTTATCAATGGGCCATCACCAATGGCTACGACTTTTCCGCCGGAATTCGCGGCGTGGCTTCCAATCATCCGGTGCATTCCGTGACCTGGTATGACGCGGTGAAGTGGTGCAATGCGCGCAGCGAACGCGAAGGCCGGGTGCCGGCCTATTACGCCAACCCCGGCACGACAATTGTCTACCGCCACGGCGTGGTCGGCATTCAAAATTCATGGGTGTTGTGGGACGCAGGTTACCGGCTGCCCACGGAAGCCGAATGGGAAAAGGCCGCGCGCGGAGGAACCGCGGGGCGCCGCTTTCCGTGGGCGGATGCCGACACGATTTCGCACGCGCGCGCCAACTTCTACAGTTTCTGGCAAAACGGCCAGCCACTGCAGGCATACGACACGAGCACAACCAATGGGTATCATCCCGACTTCTCCCAAGGCACCACTCCGTACACCAGTCCCGCCCGGAGTTTTCCGGCCAACGACTACGGAGTATATGACCTGGCCGGCAACGTCTGGGAATGGTGCAGCGATTGGTGGTCGGACACGTATTACGCCGTCGCCGCCGAAACCAATCCGCTTGGGCCGGCTTCGGGAATGTTCCGGGTGTTGCGCGGTGGCAGTTGGGCCACGCAAGCCAATGGTTGTCGCGTGGCGAATCGTGGTAGCGCCACTCCCGACGATGGATTCAACACGGTTGGCTTTCGGAGTGTGCTTCCCGCCCACTGACGGCCCGCAGGGGAAGTGCACGGCTGACGCGCCCGTGCCCCCACGACGGTCCCGGGCCGGTGCGGGCCCCTCCCAAACGCACCGGGCATTTCCACATCCGTGGTAACCATTGGGCGAGCCGGTGGAAACAAAGATGCGCCCCAGTCGATGACAAAATCGCGATTCCGAGTCATGGACGGTCCCTGCACCGTCAAAGTGCTGCAGCCAGTCTGTGCGCCACAACCCGCCGGACGCAAACGCAATTGTGTTCGGGTCCGTCGTGACGAAAATCCCTCTCAATACACCAATTTTGATCCGTGCCACACCCGCCAATGATCAAATGAACCACCAGGCGCAACGTCGGCGACAGCCGCCCAGACATCCGGAGAATGGCGTCCGGCACCAGCTCAAAACCGCCCCGTTCGCGCTCCTTCTCAGGACGGGCATCCTCGGTTGGAGCCTGGTCGCGGTGTCCCTGGGACTGGCCGGCGAAAAGGTAAGGGTGCTGACCTCGGGACCGTCGGCGGGGCATTATCTCACCTGGCGTGGCCGGCCGCTCCTGTTGGTGGGCGATTCGGTCACGCAGGGCTGGATGGAATGTGGCACGAACTTCGATCAGGCGGCGTACGTGGAGGCGCTGGCGCGACGCGGCATCAACCTGCTGCTGCTCTGGGCGTACAAGGGCACGAATGCGGAAATGCAGTCGGGCGATCGGCGCCTCGGCTACGACGCCCCCGAACTCTGGCCCTGGCCGGGTGGTCCCGACGCCGCCAATTTCAATCTGCAGGAGTTCCACCCGCTCTATTTCCACCGGCTGAAGGCGCTGGTGGCGCACGCCGAGAGCCGGGGCATCATCGTGTCGATCACGGTGCATGACGGGTGGGCGAAGCAGTGCTTTGCGGGGCATCCCTTCAATCAGGCGCTGGGCAACGGACCGTTGTCCGCCCGGTGGCAGTATGTGGAGCTGGCCGATTATGACCACGAACTGCCGGAGCGCCTGGATGCAACATGGAACTGGCGGCAGCGCAATCAGTATTTCCAGGAGCGCTTTTGCGCCAGACTCATCGGGGAACTGGCGCCGTTTTCCAACGTGGTTTTCGAGATGTTCAATGAAGGCGAGTGGTATGCTCCGGCCGCCCGCCGGCGCCACGAGCAACATTTCCTCGCGTTTTTCCGGGCGCGTTGTGACAACCTGCTACTCTCGAACACGGACGGCATCAGCGGCGATGACCCGCACCGCGATCCCAAGGTGGACGTGATTACGTTGCATCCGCAGGGCTGGACCGGAAATTTTCCCGTGTTCGCAAAGGGCTTTCACACCAGGCCGCCCAGGCCGTACCTCTGCAGCGAACCGGTGCCGGAGTTTGACGGCGGGAAGCCGTTCTTGGATGAAATCCGACGCAGCGTCTGGGAAACAACCTTGGCGGGCGCAGGTTGGGTGAATCAGAACGATTCCAGCTTCGGCTGGGATTTGCGCGCCGCCATTGCGGACCGCATGACGGGACGCGATCAGGCCTACGACCTGGCCGGCCATTGCGCCCGGTTCTTCCACCAGTCGGGCGTCCGCTTCTGGCAGATGCAACCTGCCGGGCAGGTGGCCAGCACCGGGATTTGTCTCGCCGCATCCGGCGAGGAATACGTGATTTATTCGCCAACCAGCGCGCCTTTCACCGTGAATCTGTCCGCCGCACCGCACGCGAAGTTCAAAGCCCAATGGCTGAACCCCGCGACCGGGGAATTTCCCATCGCCACCGTGGAAATCGACGGCGGCGAGGTCCGCACGTTTCAACCGCCCGGACCGGACGATGCCGTGCTGCACCTTCGTCGGCTGCCGCCATGAGGCGGAACCGAGCGCCACACGCAAACCTCATCCGCCCGGGTTTCCCGGTCCGCGGCAGCCGCCAGCCCCGCGGATCAGTCTGTCGCCCCGGCTGCTTGTTTCCGCAAACGGAAGGCAGCGCAACGTATTCATTGCCGCTGGCGGCGCCGATCGCTTAAGCTGGGCATCCGGAAACAACCGCCCAACCCTGCATGAATCCGTCCCTCGCACGTCTGGCGTTTGGGATCAGCTTGCTGCTGGCCCTCCGGTCGGTCGGTCCAGCCGGTGGACCTGATCCGCTGGAACAGGACTTTCAGCATCCGCCTCCCTCCGCGCGACCGTGGACCTACTGGATGTGGATGGATGGTCATTCGAGCCGGAAAGGCATCACCGCCGATCTGGAAGCCATGCACCGCGCCGGACTCGGCGGCGTGATCCTGATGGAGGTGGATGTGGGCATCCCGAAGGGGCCGGTCAAATTCATGAGCGCGGAGTGGCGGCGGAATTTCAAACATGCAGTCCAGGAGGCGGAACGGCTGGGGCTGCAAATGACGCTGAACGCCGGGCCGGGGTGGACGGGCAGCGGCGGGCCCTGGGTCAAACCGGAACAATCCATGCAGTTCCTGGTCGCCAGCGCAGTGGAGGTGGTGGGCCCAACCAATTTCCGGGCCACGCTGCCGCAGCCGGCTCCGCGCCCACCGTACTTCGGCACCGGCGGACTGCCGCCGGAACTGCTCCAGGCGCAAAATGAATTTTACCGCGAGGTCGCCGTCCTGGCTTTTCCCACTCCGGCAGGCGAGGCGCGCATCGCGGACCTGGATCAAAAGGCCCTCTACGTGCGCGATCCGTTTTCCTCCATGCCCGGGGTCAAACCTTTCATTCCCATGACGGCTGATGACACGACGCAACCAGACCCCGCCGCCATTGCGCCGGAAACGATTCTGGATCTCACGGATCAACTGGAAGCGCGCGGGCAATTGACCTGGACCGTGCCGCCGGGGCGCTGGACGGTGATGCGGTTTGGACGCACCAGCACCGGGGCCAATACCCGCCCCGCCCCGGCGGCGGGTTTGGGACTGGAATCCGACAAATTCGATCCGGCGGCCCTGGACGCGCACTTCGCGCATTTCATCGGCGCCCTGCAGCGCGAACTCGGGCCGGACCAGCGCCGCGATGCCGGCTGGACTTCGCTGCACATTGACAGCTGGGAAATGGGCGCGCAGAACTGGACGGCGGCGTTCCGTGCGGAATTCCAAAACCGGCGCGGGTACGATCCGCTGCGTTTTCTGCCGGCTTACGCGGGTTACCTCGTGACGAGCCGGACCATCACCGAGCGTTTCCTGTGGGACGTGCGTCAGACCGCGCAGGAACTGGTGCTGGCCCACCACGCCGAGCACCTCAAAACGCTGGCGCACCAGCTGGGTCTGGGTCTTTCCATTGAACCGTACGACATGAATCCCACGGCCGATTTGAATCTCGGCGCGGTGGCGGACGTGCCGATGGGTGAATTTTGGGCAAGCGGTTTCGCCACGTGGTTCAGCTGCTTCGAGGCGGCGTCCATCGCGCACACCGGCGGCAAAACGATCGTCGCCGCGGAATCCTTCACCTCGGACGACAAGGAACGCTGGCGGTTGCATCCGGGAAATTTGAAGGGGCTGGGTGATTGGGCCTTCGGCGCGGGTGTGAACCGGATGGTGTTTCATCGTTACGCGCACCAGCCGTGGCTGGGCCGCTGGCCCGGCATGACGATGGGACCGTATGGAGTGCACTGGGAACGGACGCAAACCTGGTGGGACCTGGTCGGCGATTACCACCGTTACCTGGCCCGCTGTCAGGTATTGCTGCGGCGCGGCGTCGCGGTGGCGGATATTCTCTATCTCACCCCGGAAGGCGCGCCGCAGGTTTTTCGTCCGCCCCAATCTGCCGTGGTGGAAAATCCGCCGGACCGCCGCGAATACAACTTCGACGCCTGCTCCCCGGAAACATTGATGCGCGCCACGGTGAAACACGGCCGGATTACCTTCACCAATGGCACCAGTTATCGCGTCCTGGCCCTGCCCTGCGTGGACATGATGACGCCACGGTTGCTCGCCCGGGTGAAGGCGCTCGTCACCGCCGGCGCGACGGTCTATGGCCGGCCACCACGCCAATCCCCCAGTCTGACGGATTATCCACGGTGCGATGCCGAGGTGCGGGAACTGGCCGCGGAACTGTGGGGCGCACCGGGAACACGCGAGCGCCGCCTGGGGCAGGGCCGCGTCGTGCGCGGCGCCGCACCGGCCTCGCGCCAGCCGGCCCACACTTTTCCGGGTGAAGCGTTGCAAACCGCAAAATGGATCTGGTGCGAGGAAGGCCGACCCGCAACTGCCGCTCCCGTTGGCAAACGCCATTTCCGTCGCGCAGTAAGTCTGCCCGGCCATCAAATTGCCGCCGCGCGCATTTCCGTTGCCGCAGACAACGAGTTCACGCTCTGGCTCAATGGACACGAGCTGGGCACGGGCAGCAATTTCCACCAAGTGCAGCAATACGACGTGACTCCGCTCCTCAAGCCGGAGACGAATTGGATCGCCGTTCTGGTGAGGAACGGTGGGGATGCCCCGAACCCGGCCGGACTGATCGCCGCGTTGCAGGTCCGGTTCGCGGACGGCACGCACTGGGAGGCGGTCTCGGACGCGACCTGGCAGGCGGCGATCCATGTGGGCGATGGATGGCCCACCAACCGGGCGGCCCCTGCCGGCTGGCGCGCCGCCATGGAGCTGGGGCTATTCGGCATGCCTCCTTGGGGCCGGCCAACCCCGGTGGCCGAGCCGCTCGAGGTTTATCCCGACTACGCCGAACTGGCCGCGCTGTTGCGCGGCGACCGGGTGCCGCCGGATTTCGAATCGGACGGTCCGTTGCGTTACGCCCACCGACGTGACGGGGAAACGGAAATCTACTTCGTCGCAAATCGCCGCAATGAGGCCTGCACCGCCACGGCCGCATTTCGCGTTCAAGACAGGATTCCCGAGCTGTGGAATCCGTTGACCGGCGACATTCAAGCGGCGCAATTCTGGGAACAGCGGGACGGGCGGACGTTCGTCCCATTGCCGTTTGAACCGTACACTTCCTGGTTCGTGCTCTTCCGCAAGCCGGGCCGGCCACCCGGCCGGGAGGTCCCGCACCATAACCGGGCTGACATTCATCCGGTGCTGGAATTGGCGGGGCCGTGGAGGGTGCAATTTCAGGCGCAGCGCGGCGCGCCGGACCACCTGACTTTCACCGGCCTGGTGGACTGGTCAAGACACGACGATGCGGGCGTGCGCCATTTCAGCGGCGTGGCCACTTACCGGACCAGTTTCAAAGCGGACCGCAAGCCACATTCCTCCCGGCGATCCTGGTATCTCGACCTGGGTCAGGTGGAAGTGATGGCGCGGGTGAACTTGAACGGTCACGACCTCGGCACCGTATGGACCCACCCGTTCCGCGTGGACGTCACCGACGCGTTGCAATCCGGCGACAATCACCTCGTGATCGAGGTGGCGAATCTGTGGCCGAACCGGCTGATCGGCGACGCGGCCTTGCCCAAGGAACAGCAGGTGGCATGGACCACTTGGAATCCGTTTGCACCCGACACGCCCCTGCTGACATCCGGGCTGCTCGGCCCGGTGCGGTTGCTGACCTCAACCACGGGCTTGCGTTAGACCGGCTCATGGTTCACGGCCGCGGCGGCCAGCGAACCGCCACTCACTCCCGCCTCCCGGAACGTCGCTCCACGCCCGAGTGAACACCACGGGAATCGGTATCAAAATCCACTTCATTCCCGCGCGCGGTTGAGAGCGGGCAATACGACGCGAATTCAGCGCGCGCTCGCAAAGGCGCAGCGTGGGGAAGTCGTCACCGTGGGTGCCGCCGGCGGCGGCATTGCGCAAGCTGCGTTGGCCGGCCAGCCCGACAACCCGACCGGCGGGTTGACAATTTTGGCTATCCCTTCCCCAACGCCATGGCAACAATATCCCGGAACGATTTCGCGTGGCCCCAGCGTTGGCGAAACAACGGTCGCTCGTCCGCCCGGACGGTCCAGGAATCATGCCCGGGCCCCGCTGGAACGAATGAACCGAAGGCTGCCATCTCGAACCCGGCCCCGTAAACGGCCCGAAATGTCCGGAAGCCGTGCGACAGATATTCGCAGTGCAGAAATGAGCCGGATCGCGGCGGCGCGCGACGGTGGTGAAGTGGATTGGGGGACCAGTAACGAATGACCTCGTGAGACCGCATCTTTACCAGCTCAGCGTGTTGGCGATGGCCTTGGCCGGCTCCGCCGCCCCCGTGCTGCACGTGGTCCAACCGCGCGGAGGCGGCGGCAAGTCAGTGCTTCAAAATGGCGGATTCGAAGCAACACCGACAGCCGGGCCCGCCCACTGGCAGGGCTGGCAGCAGGGGTTCCACGTGGTGCCGGGCGAGGGACGCGCTCAATCTCAGGCGATCGTTTGCGAACGACGCGCAGGCGAGGGCGAATTCGGCGCCAGCCAGACCATCACCCTCAACCACACCAACCTGGTGCCGTTGAGCATTCGCGGCTGGAGCAAAGCGGAAAACGTGACCGGCAGTCCCGACAATGGCTATTCGCTCTATCTGGACATCATCTACGCAGACGGCACGCCGTTGTGGGGACAGACGGTCAGCTTCAGTTGCGGCACGCACGACTGGGAGGAGCGCCGGTTGGTTTTGCTGCCGGACAAACCCATCCAATCGCTGACGCTGCACTGTCTGTTCCGCGGCCACACGGGCAAGGTATGGTTCGATGACGTGTCGCTGGAGGAAATTCCCACCCCGGCGGGCGCCTTCACGTTTCAAGGAGTGCCGGTTCAGGCACTTCCCGAAGCGCCGCGCCGGCCAACGGCATCCGGACGCGCTTACGCCACCGGCGACGGGCTGAAATTCACCCGGCACGACAACACCATAACATCGCTGCAAATCGGCGCCACCGAGCTGGCGACGGGCGCGCCCTCCGGTTTTCTGGCTCGCGACTTTGCCGCCAACTCGGACGTGTTCGATTTTGCCAACGGCACTTGTTCCGAACTGAAGCTCGCCCTCAACGCCCGGATCGAAAGCCAGCCCGACCACCTGGTCATCTCCGGGCGCGTCACCGACACCTCGGGCCATGATCGGGCCATTACCCTGTTGTTCGCGTTGCCCGTGGACGCGACCGGATGGCAGTGGGGGGATGACATGCGCGCGAGCCGGCGCATCCACGGCCACGACGAGTTTGCCCAGCTGGTGCCTGTTGGTTGCGGGGCGAACAACAAGATGTCCCGCTATCCCCTGGCGGCCATCTGGAATGAGTCCGTCGGGCTGGGGCTGGGCCTCGACATGGCTCAACCCGCGCAATACCGCCTGGTGTACCATGCCGGCACGCGACAGTTCTTCATCGCGTACGATTTTGCCCTGACGAAAGACACGCGCCGGTTCCCGGCCGGCGCGGATTTTCGCCTGGTTTGTTTTCGTTTCGATCCCGAATGGGGGTTTCGGGCCGCGTTGCAAAAATTTTACGCCATCTTCCCGGAGCAATTCGTCAAACGCGTCCGTCGCGAAGGGGTCTGGATGCCGTTCACCGACATCGCCAAGGTGCCCGGATTTGCAGACTTTGGTTTTGGATTCCAGGAAGGCGCGCCGCATGTGGCATTTGACGATCAGCACGGCATTGCCAGCTTTGTCTATGTTGAACCGATGACCTATTGGCTTGCGTTGCCGCCCGAAGTGCCGCGCACTTACGCAGCCGCGCTGCAGGTGCTCACGAACGATCTCGCCGGCGCGCGCGGCGCGGAACAGCAGGCCATGGCCGCCGCGACGCTGACCAGCGGCATCAACACGAGCGACGGAAGTTTTTCGCTCTATCTCGTCAACGCGCCCTGGTGCGACGGCGGCGTATTCACCCTGAACCCGGATCCGGAGCTGCCGTCGTCCGACGCGTTCAAATTTACAAAGGCGTCGGTCATGCGCCGGGACATTGCCGCCGCGTTCAAGCGGAACGCTCCCGCCGCCCCCAACCAGCCGCACGCCGGTCTGGACGGCGTGTATCTGGATTCGCTCGAAATGTCCGGCACTCAGTTAAATTATCGGCGTGACCATTTTGGCCCGGCGACGGTGCCGCTGGTGTTCGATCGCGCGGGGCGTCCGGCGCAGTTGATGATGTTCAACACCTGGACCTTTGCGCGCGACATCGCAGCGCAGATGCATCACCAGGGCCGGCTCCTGTTCGCCAACGCGGTGCTCTGGAATTTCGCCTTCCCCGCGCCGTTGCTGGATGTTCTCGGCACGGAAGTCAACTGGCTGCCCCGCGGCGAATACCTGCCCGATTCCGACGCCGTCATGAATTTCCGCCGGGCGCTCAGTTTTCAGAAGCCTTACTGCCTCCTCATGAACACGGATTACGCGCAGTTCACCTCCGAGCGGGTCGAGCGTTTTTTTCAGCGCTGCCTGTTCTACGGCGTCTGGCCGGGATTTTTTGACCAGGACGCCGCATCCAGGGACCCTTACTGGACCTCGGCCAGACGCTGGTACGATCGCGACCGCGCGTTGTTCAAGCAATATATCCCCGTATTCCAGCGCATCACCGCCGCCGGCTGGCACCCCATCACGGCCGCGCGCTGCGACAATCCACAACTGTGGCTCGAACGCTTCGGAGACTTCGACACCGGTGAATGCTTCCTCACGGTGTTCAACGACACCCCGCAGGCGCAGGCAGGTTTGATCACCTTGAGCGCAACGGACGAAATCGCTTTCTCCAACCGCCCCCTCAAGGAACTGCTTTCCAACACGATCCTTGCGCCTCAGGGCCGTGGCTGGGCGATCCGGCTCGCACCGCAAACCGTCGCCGTCCTGGAAATCCGAACCCGGCCGGCCGGCAATTGAACATTCGAATGGTGACCGCCGCGGCCGCAGGAAGCTGGCAGGCGGACACGGCAGGAAGCCCGCAGGCCCGGGCGGGAGCGCCGGTGCGCGCGCCGGTTCGCCTCGCAAGGGAGCGGCACTCCGCCCTGCCAGGCTGCAAAATCGGCGTGGCTTTGGACAAGTCCGGTGGAGTCGCCGCTGCACCTTCCGACCATCGTACAATTGTATGGGTGTCGGGAGCAGAATCCTGGTCCTGGTGGCACTCGGCACCGGGCTGGCCGCCCGCGCGAACGAGCCGGTGAAAAACAGCGGGTGTCTGGAATGTCATGCGGACCAAACGCTAACCAGGCTTGACGCGGCCGGTCGCGCGATCTCGTTGTTCGTGGATGCCGCCGAACTCGCCGCCTCGGTGCACCAGGACATCCGTTGTGCCGCCTGCCATGAGGATCTCACCCTGGAACATCCGGATGACGGCGTTGCCGCTCAACCGGTCCAGTGCCGTTCCTGCCATGCGCGGCAGAGCGCGACACATGGCGCGAGCGCGCACGGGCAGGCGATTGAGGCCGGACGCCCGGACGCGGCCACCTGCCAGCACTGTCATGGCACCCACGCAGTCTTCCCGCCGCTTCTGCCGCAATCGCCCCTGTCGGCTTCCCATCAGGTCGAAACTTGCGGCGCATGCCACATGGAAGCCGCCCGGGATTTTGCCGTGAGCGTGCACGGTCGGGCACTGGCGGCCGGGGTGCGGGATGCACCCACCTGCACGGATTGCCATCTGGAACACCAGCTCCCGGTGCGGACCGGGACCGCCGGAGTGCGTACAACCGCGCATGAAGTCTGCAGTCGTTGTCACGCCTCGGAGCGCATCAACACCCGCTACAATCTGCCGCCGGATCGTGTACGCACCTTTTTCGACAGTTATCATGGGCTGGCGAGCGCGTATGGTTCGACCGTGGTGGCCAATTGCGCGAGCTGTCACGGCTACCACAAAATTCTCCCCTCGTCCGACAGCCAGTCCACCATCCACCCCGCCCACCTCGTGCAGACCTGCGGCAAGTGCCATCCCGGCGCGACGGAAAAATTCGCCTTGAGCAAGATCCACGTGGACCCGGCCACCCCTCCGGCGGCAAACGCCCCGGGCACGGCCGCCAGCTGGTGGGTGCGCCGCATTTATCGGGTGCTGATCGCGGTCACCATCGGCAGCATGCTCACGCACCATCTCCTCGTGCTGCGCAAGAAACTGGTCGCGCACTTCCGTTCGGCGGATCGTCCGATTGTGCGGATGAACCGTTCGCAGCGCGGGCAACATGCCGTGCTGGCCCTGAGTTTCATCGTGCTGGCGGTGACCGGTTTTGCGCTGAAATTCCCGGATTCCTGGCCGGGCACATTATTGGGATCCAGCGAGCCGTTCCGCCGCTGGTCGCACCGTGCCGCCGGCCTGGTGCTGCTGGGGGTGGGCGTGTATCACCTGGGCTATCTGGCGTTCACGCGGGAGGGACGCAGGCTGGCGCGGGATTTTCTGCCGACAAAAAAGGACCTGACGGAGGCGGTCGGCACCGGGTGCTGGCTGCTGGGTTTGCGCCGGGACAAACCGCCGCGAGGCCGCTTCGGTTATCCGGAAAAAATGGAATACTGGGCGGTCATCTGGGGCACCCTCGTCATGGGGGTGACCGGGTTGATGGTGTGGTTCAAGATGGTCGTCACCCATTGGCTGCCACGTTGGACGGTGGATGTGGCGCTGACCATCCATTATTACGAAGCCATCCTCGCCTGTCTGGCGATCCTGGTCTGGCACTTCTACCAGGTCATCTTCGATCCGGATGTGTACCCCTTGAATCTCGCGTGCTGGGACGGCAAAGTTTCCCGCCGCTGGCATGCGCAGGAACATCCGCTGGATCCCTCCGCACAAACGCCAGCGCCACCCTCCGCCGCCGCCGCACCGTCATCAACCGGGGACACCTCACCCGGCCCGGCAAATCCTGCGCTCGCAACGAATACCGGGCCGCCGCCAGCCTCCGCCGCGGCACCGTTGAATCACTGACGGTCGCTTTTGCGGCGCGGAACGCCCGGGCCAACGCCTATTCACCGCGTGTCGGCGTCCGGCTGGAGGCCGCGGCGCGAGCGCGGTTCAGAATTTATTCTTCCGGTACGCGCCCAGCGCCGGCGCATCGGGATTCACGTCCGGACCGAAGTAACGCAACGTCACCAACGGCTCGGTCCCGCTCGTGTTTTCAAACGTGATTCCGGCCCGCGCTCCGTCGGCGCTGCAGAAATATTCGTCTTCGGTCAGCTCGTGGAAGCGGATCAGCTTGGGTGAATTGAGCGGCTGACCGTTGATCGTGCCCTTGCCCTGCACGCAAATCAGTCCGTAGGCGCCGCGATCCCGGATGGTGCATTGGACGCCGGGCGCCACCGTCAGCTCCTTGGCTGTGAAATACTGCCGGCCCTTCACCCGGCCGTAAACAATCCACCGATCCACGAACCCCTCGGATCGCGTGTCGGCCACGGGGACCGGTTCGAGGTAGTGATTGTCCTTGAAGTTCGGGTCCACGTTCGCCTCCCAGTCCAGCTGGTCCACGATGAAGTCCAGGTCACGGTGTTTGTCCCGGGGCATGTCTTTTACCAGCAACTCCCACGGCACGTAGCGGCCTTCCACCATGCTTTGGTACATCCCGAACACGTCGCTGCCCCATTGCGGTTCGTAGGTGCAGAGTGAACCGGGCGCGTGCAGGATGCACGGCCCGATCAACCACCCGGTGCCCGGCTTGAGCCGGTAGGCCTTGGACAAATCGAGGATGCCGTTGTCCCCCCGGTTCCAATTCTCGAGACATTGCCGCACCTGGGCCTTGGTTGTGCCCGGCTCCAAACCCATGAAGGTGTAGGGGAAATGGTTGCCCACATTGTTGTGCTGCGGCGGGAAATAATAGCTCTCCGGCTTGCCTTCCTGCCCCACCCGTTTCGCCTGGGCGGCATTCTGGTGCATGTGGTGCGGAATGGGCCCCATGTTGTCGAAGAACTTGGAATACACCGGCCAACGCCCGTACTTGTTCCAGATCGCCTTGCCGACCAGCGTGGCGCCCGCGTCTTCCACCGCCTGGCGCAGGGTGAACCGTTCACGCCCGACCACGCAATAACTCAGCCCCTCATCCGGCACGCGCCCGGCGTTCGCCGCTTCGGTGGTGGAGGCGAACCAGCGTTCGTCAATGCCACCGCGATGGGCCCCATAGGCGTACGTATCGTCCGGATGCAGTTTGAGCCGCAGGCCCGGCTGCAAAAAGGAGCGGGGCACCCAGTTGGGCGCCAGCCGGAGCAGACCGCCGGTGCGCGACAATTCGGCCGCGACCTTGGCCTGGGTGTGACGGGTGATGGTTTTCAGTTGTTTAACGCTGTTCATAAATCCGGGGTGCAGACTAGACATTGCCGGCACGGGAATCACGGCTTAAAATTCGGCGCCCCGGCCTTGCCCTGGGCCTGGAGGTACGCCAGCAGGTCCAGAATGTCGTCGCGGCTCAGACTGTCGAGCAGGCCGTTGGGCATGGCGGAAACCTTGGACGGTTCGCGCCGGGCGATTTCCGTGACGGGCACTTCCACCGTGACCTCCGGCGCCAGCATGTTGGGCAGCACGACCACCCGTTCCGCGTTCTCATCAATGATCCGGCCGGACACATCGTCCCCGTCCTTTTTCCAGATGTTGAAATTCTGGTATTGATCTGAAATGACCTTGGACGGTTCGATGATGGATTCGAGGATGCTTTCCAGCGAATACTTGCTGCCCACGCCGGCCAGCTCCGGCCCCACCGATCCGCCCTCGTTGGCGAAGCGGTGACAGGCCACACATTGCGCGTCGTTGAAGGCGGCCTTGCCATTGGCAAAATTGCGGCCGCGCGCCACCCCGGGCAGGGCGGGCAACAAATCCGGCAGGGTCCATTCCTTGACGAAGTGCCGTGGCCGGGTCGGCTTCCAGACCGGTCCGTCCAGGTTGATTTCCAGCAACGATTGCCATTGCTGACGTTCAGCGCTGGTCAGGGTGGCAATGGCGTCCTTGCGGATCCGCACGAGGTATTTGTTGTAGCTGGCGCCATCGCCGTAATCGCGCCCCACGTCCTTGAACCATTGAATCAATTCGGGGGGATGCACCTGGCGCGCGTGCGTCTGGTTGGTCCAGACGTTGTACGTGCCTCCGCGGGGATAGGTGACCTCGGGATGGCTGCCCTGCCGCAGGGTGCCAAACCAGCCGAAATATTTTTCCCGTTGCGCCGGCGTCCAGCCCGATTTCACCTGGCGCAGCGTGTACAAATAATAAACCTGCTCCTCCTGCGTCGGCGCCTCATCCAGCAACGCCAGCGTTTTCGCAACCACGTCCGGCGCCTGCAGATAGACCAGCAGTTGCGACAGCTCGCGGTTCAGCGGGAAACTCGCGGCGGGATAATGCGCGTCCAGGATTTCGGCCACGCGCGCCGCGACCCCGGGTGCCGGGCGTCCCTGCCGGATGAAACTTAATTCGAGGATCCGCAATTTTTCCAGCGCCCACTCCTCCGACGTGGCCGTGGGGAATCGGGCGAGGGCCTGCAACAGTTCCGGCTGGGTTTCCGCCCCGCCGCAACGGGCCAGCGCCAGCAAGGCCGTCAACGCCGTTCGCTCATCGGTCTCCTGCACGGCGCGATCCTTCCACTGTTGCACGTCCTGCCATTCGAGCGCGATCCGCGCGGCATAGCGGATGAACCGGTCCGGGCTGCCCAGGTGCGGCCAGACGGCAGCCACCGTTTCGGGGTTCACCTTGCCCTGCAGCGCCTCCAACTCATGCCGCAACGCGCGCGCCCGCGCGGCCGCCCGGGCTTCCGCACGCGGCACCGCCGGTTGTTCCCGGGTAAACAGCCGGCTGAAAAAGCCCGGCGTTTTGCCGGTGTAACTGACGCGATACAAACCCGACTGCGTCCCGCGTCCACCCGTCACAAAATACATTGCCCCATCCCTGCCAAACTCGAAATCCGCGACATTCAGCGGAGTGCCCTTGACGAATTCCTCGGTCGTACCGGTGTAGCTGGCGCCGTGCGGTTGCAGATGCACCGCGAGGATGCGGCCGTACGACCAATCGGCCGCAAAGAACGCGCGTTGATATTTGGCCGGAAACCGGCTGTGGGTGCCGAACTTCACGCCGGTGGGTGAACCAATTCCAATGTCCACCACGGCCGGCAAACTGTCTGGATAATATTCGGGCCACTTGCTTGACCCCGAACGCCAGCCGTATTCGCCGCCCTGGACGCAATGCAAAATGCGGGTCGGCCGGTACCAGGGCAGTCCCCAATCCCACTCCATGTCGCTGTCGAAGGTGAAAACCTCCCCCTCCGGGCTGAAATCAAAGTCATAGGCATTGCGAAAACCCGCCAGCAACAACTCCCACTGCTTCCCGGCGGGGTCCGTGCGCAACAACTGGCCGCCCGGGGCCATGATCCCCACCGCGTGACCATTGGCATCCCAGAGGCGCGGAAGCAAAAAGTCTTCCTGGTAATTTTTGTGGGGCGAGTCGGGTGTGATGCCCTCCGGCAACTTCGTATGATTCCCGTTCATCATGTAGAGCCGGCCGTCCGGTCCGGGCAAAACCGCGTGATAACCATGCTCGCCTTCACCGGGAATTTTTTTCAAAAACTGCACCTCCTCCGCCTCAAAGCGATCATTGTGATTGGTGTCGGTGACCCGATAGAGTCCCGTGCCCTCGGGCCCATGCCCGTTGACATAGAGACTGCCAAACGCGTAACACATGCCCATGGCCTGGTGCAGCGGCGCGGGCACCGGTTCAATGTGTCGCACCTGCCCCCTCTGATCCAGTGTGAAGCGCAGCAGGGGCTGGCTGTCGCTTTGCGGCGAAATGGTCAAGCGACCTTGCGGATCCACGGCCAGCGAAATCCACGAACCCTCATCCGCAGCGGCCGTATGAATCAATTCCACCTTGAAACCGGGCGGCACCACCAGACTTTCGGCCGGCGTCGCCTGCGCCACCTTGAAGGGATCGCCCCACGGCCCCGTCCCCACGGCGCCCAGGCTGCGCGCCGCCACCCAGCCGCCGGCCGGAAGGTGCGCCACATCCCAGGCCGTCGCCGGAGGGGTCAACGCCTGCCAGCTCGCGTCGCTGACGATGGTTTGGCGCGGGCCCTGCGCCGGGGTGATCTGCAATTGAACCAGCAAACCTGCCGGTCCGTCATCGTTCCGCCCCACAATCGTGATGACATTGGTGCCGCGGCGCAACTCGGCGGTGACGTTGAGCTGGGTGGCGCGTTCATGCCCGTGGATGGCGTGAACGCCGGACTGGTTGAGCGTCACCTCGGCGTGATTGTCCGCGGCCACGCTCAGAACTGCGCGCTCCACCGGGCCTGCCAGGATGAAGACCTTCCGGAAAATGCGCTGCTCCTGGTTGGCTACGGGCTGCCCGTCGTTGGGATGCCAGATCCATTCTGGCGTTTGCGCGGAAAGGGATGGCCCGAGCACGACGGCCAGGCTGAGGACGACAAGCGGGAAGCGATTCTTGAAACACATGTTAGTTAATGGACGTGCAGTCAGACTGGAGATTCAGTGTAATGATGGCGCGCGATGAAGCAAGGTTGCGCCACAAGAGATTGCCTTGCATCGTTTCCCGGCCGGGTGAAGACCCGCCTCACCGGGCGCTTCAGCCCGGGACCAGAAACAAGTGCTGCCGCTCGGTCGTGGACGAGTTAAAGCATAATTCGCCGTTCGCAATGGCGCTGGCAACGACGTCCCCCACGGCGCCCGGGCGCGCACCGGCATGGAACAAACGTCCCGCCTTGATGGACCCGGCCAGTGGAATTCGAAACTCCGCCGCGCCTTGCACCCAGAGTTCCAAGACCGCCCCGCCCGGCACGCGGCGTTCGGAGGGTACCGGCGCCCAGGCCGCCAGCACCACCGGCTGGGACGCGAACTTGTGCGTCCGATCGTCTATGTCAATCTGCGCACAATCGTAACCGGCAAATGCGATCAACCTGCCGTCCGCGTCCAGACGAAATGCCAACGCCAGCGCCCCGCAGAAGCCGAGGCGGTGTCCGTTCACGGCGAAATCGCGCAGCTCCAGGCGGTCGGACGGCAGGGGATTCTGTGCAAGGGCTTCCGCATCTTTCCGGGCGTCGCGATGAAAGCTGCCAGACCAGCTTTCCTCGTGCGCCCGGTAATGCGCCGCGACTGCGGTGGCGCCGTTGGGAAACCGGCATGCCAGATAGGGCGTGGTGCGCGAAACAACGCTCGGGTTGTCCTCCCACGGCAGCTCCGGCCGCGATTTCGGATACGCTCCCAGCGCCAGCAGGATTTCAAACCAGGTGCGCGCTTCCTCGCCGAGCGATGCGGCTTGGTCGTCCCGCGGACGAAACCCGAGGAACGTCGCCACACCACCACCGCCCGTGCGCCGCTGCACGCCGACGAACTGTTGATTCACCCGTGCCACGCCTGCCGCCGCCGTCCCGGGCTCGACCGGATAAATCAAGTCCACCAGAAAATCCGTAAGGAGCAGTTGTGGGGGCACATGCTGCAGCGCACCGGCAAAGCGAACCTGTCGCCCCGGCGCAGCCTGCCCGGCAACCCCGAACGCCACCCGGCCAACGCCAAAAAGGTTCTGCCAGCGTTCCAACACGGGCTGGCCCGCAAAATCGAGCCGCGGGGGCGGTCCGGACCAAACCAGTCTGCCGCCCTCAGCCACGAATTGCTCCATGAATGGCAGCAGCCCGGGCGGCGGCAACGGCTCAAACAAAACCACCAGCGTGCCGAAACGCCGGCCCGCCATGACAATGTGGCCGTCCGCCGTCACCCGGCCCCGCTCCAGCAATTTGCGCGGCGTCACATAATTCGCGTAACCGTATTGCACCATCCATGAACCAAAGCGTTCCTCGCAGGCAACCAGGGAGAGCGGGTAGAGCATCAGCACGTCCACCTCGCGATGCTGTGAATCCTGCACCGCTTGAAACCAGGGACTGGCCGCGGCGCCGAAAGCGTCGCACACCGCCTGATGCCGGCGCTGCACCGCGGCCGGCATGCCCCAGGCCGCCGCATACGCGTAGGGGACACGGTTCAAAATCCCGGTCGAACACGCCAGCGCCACGCCGTAGTAATCGCGATCCGACCAGCCGCCTTCGGCGTGGTCGTTGCCCCCACCGGTGAGAAAATCGTTCCACGCAAAATAATCACTGCACGCGGATGCCGATTGCTGCACGGTGTTCGACCAGAGAAAATCGGGCGTGTATTCGTATTGCCGCGGCGGTTTGCGCAATCCGCCGGTGTGCCAGTGGTCAATCGTCGGACTCTGCGCCCAGGTGGCATGCGCGCGCGATTCCAACGCGTGCCCGTATTTCTCCTCGGCGCAGCGCTTGGCCTGGACAAACAGATCCACGACGCCTTGTTGGAGGAGTTCAAAGTAGCGGTGCCGCAGCAGAAAGGTCTGTTGAATGGCATCCGCGCCGCCCCCCAGGACGTGCTGCGCGGGCAAACGCGCCTCCAGGTCCGGACGGAAACCGTGCTGGCCGTAACTGAAGTAAACGAGGAACTTTTCCAGGTCGGCAAACTCGGCACCGTAACATTCGGCAAAGCGCCGCGCAAAATTGGGCGTGAGATAGCGAAAGGCAAACTGTCCCTCGTCGTGGTGACTGAAGTAGCCCCAGTCCTGTTGGATGTGCATCTCGTCGGCGTACAGGCCGTTGAGCGGCACGCCCGCCGCGTGGTACCGCTGAATGAGGTCCTGCAAAAACGGCAGCGCGCGGGGACTGAAATAATCCATTTCCGGGGTCGCATAACTGACCACGACCAGCACCCGGTCCCGCGCCCCCAGGTGCGTCTCGCCGCGCCCCCGCACCGTCATGCGCCGCGCCCGGGTGCTGCCCACCGAGGCGTTGTCCGTCTCGATTTGCGGCGGAGCTTGCAGTTCCACGATGTCCCCGGGATCGACCGCGTAATAACTTGTGCCGCCCACACGGTGCTCCGCAAAGGCGAAGACCCGCACCCCGTCCCGCTGGATGTTGAAAGTGCCCTTGTTGTTTGTCCAGCACCGCTGTTCCCACAGCGAAACCGTGTACTGCCCCGTGGCGGGATCACGATAGCCTTCACGGTATTGCACCCAGCGCCCCCGCTCGCCGGTTTGCCGGGTGTAACCCCGGCCAATTTCCAATGGGCTGAGCAGACTCAATTCAAACCCCAAACCGTGGTGTTTGAGCGTCTCGCCCAGGCGCGCCACGCAGTGGATGTACTCGTCGGTATCCGGCGTAAGCTCGCGGGGTTGACCCCCTTGCCCGGGCCGGTATTGGGTCCAAAATTCGTCAAACGCGAGAACCACCGTGCGCCCGCCCGCGGCTGCGGTTTGCTCGCAAATTTTCCGCAGCGTGGTTCGATGCGGCGTCGGACTCAAGCTCAGGTCCACCAACTGGTCCGGGTCTTGCAGGTCCCGCAGCTGCTGGTCGCTCACAACGATGATGGACCGTTTGGGCAGCGCGAACTGCCACGGCCCGGGAAAGGCAAGCACGGGGTCCGGCAACGCCGGCGCCGGGTCTGCCCGGACCGACCCCGCCAGCAGGGGAGCGGCCGCCGCGCTGAGGCTCAGACCACCCAGCTGTTGCAAAAACTCGCGACGTGTTCGGTCCCCCGGGGGGCGCGGCCAGTGCTCGGTGACAGGAGGCATGATGTTTTCAATTCCGCCCAGCTTGGCGGACGAGCGGGGGACAGGGCAATCCCGGAACACAAAACGGAGATTGCCGGCAGCCCTGCCGTGACACCGAACGAGGCCAAACACACAGGTTCGTCACCCGGCGCGGCTTAGTCATCCGGGCCGACACGTCCCGGCTCGCGCAACCCACGGCCGACACGCTTGGTGCGCGTGTCGCCCAGATCATCTCGGGCTGCTTCCGCCAACGCGAGCAGGCGCTGCACCGTTGCCGGCTGTTGCGCGGCGACGTCGGTGGTTTCGCCGGGATCGTTTTGCAAATCGTAAAGTTCCGGGGAGGTGACCCGGGCCTGGGCGTACTTCACCGGGATGCCGTTGGTGCCCCCGGGCCGGCCCGCCAGCGTTCGAAACGCGTGCGGCAGTTGCAGCTTCCAGCGGCCATCACCGGTGGTCACCGCCTCCAACTGACCTTGGTGGTAATAGTAAAAATAGGCGGCGTGCGGATTGGTCGCGCCCGGCTGACCGCTCAGCAGCGGCCAGACATCCAGGCCGTCAATCCGGTGCGGTGGCAGGGGGGCGCCCACCCGGCGGGCGAGGGTGGGGAACAGGTCAATGTTCATGAACAGGGCATCGTTGGTTTGGCCACGCGGAAGCCGGCCCGGCCAGCGCATGATGCAGGGCACACGCGTGCCGCCCTCCCAATTCGTCCCCTTGCCTTCGCGAAGCGGACCCGACGAGCCGGCATGGTGGCCATAACTGAGCCACGGACCGTTGTCGCTGGCAAAAATCAGCAGGGTGTCCTGTTCAAGGCCGCAACGTTCCAACGCGTTCATCACTTCGCCCACGCTCCAGTCAATTTCCATGATCACATCGCCGTAAAGGCCCTGTGCCGACCGCCCCCGGAACTTCTCGCTCACGAACAACGGCACGTGCGGCATGGAGTGGGCGAGGTAAAAGAAAAATGGACGCGTCCGATGGCGCTCAATGAACCGCACCGCGCGCTCGGTGTACCGGGTGGTGAGCTGGGTTTGCGTTGCGGGTGTGACTTCGGGATCAATCACTTGATCGCCCTCAATCAGCGGCAGGGGCGGATACGTCCCCGGGCGCGCTTCCGGATGGTGCGGCCACATGTCGTTGGAATAGGGCAGCCCATAGTATTCCTCGAATCCGTGATGCACGGGCAGAAACGGGCGCGGCCGGCCCAGATGCCATTTGCCCGCCATGCCGGTGGCGTAGCCCTGTTGTTGGAGCAACTCGGCGAGCGTCACTTCAGCGGCGTGGAGCCCGTGCCTGGCCTGCGGCCCCAGCGCGCCATGGATGCCGATCCGGTTCGGATAGCAACCGGTCAGCAAGGCCGCGCGGGAAGCCGAACAGACGGGTTGTGCCACATGGAAGTTGGTGAATTTCACCCCCTGCCGCGCCAGCCGATCAAGGTGGGGCGTCTGGAACCCTTGCGCGCCGAACACCCCCACATCGGCATATCCCTGATCATCGGTGTAAATGATAATGATGTTGGGCGGACGCGCAGCCGGGGTGGCAGCGGTCCCCAACCAAGCGACACCCAGCAGGCCGGCCAGGCGGAGCCACGGGACTTTCACCCCGCAAGGGTACGCCGCCAGACGGGGGCGGGGCGACTCAAAAAATCCGCACCGTTTTTTGCAGGACTTGACCACGCCGATCGGGTAGCGTTCGCCCCATGAGAAACGGATTCTGGATGCTTGTTCTGGTCAGCCTCCTGGCCGGGTGCGCGACCAGTTCGATTGAATCGCGCCGCCGCGAACGCGCGTCGGTTTACGCGACCTTGAATCCCGGGTTCAAGGCCCTGGTGGATCAGGGGCAGATCCGGCGCGGGATGCCGCCTGATGCCGTGTACATCGCCTGGGGCAAACCCGCGCAGGTATTGCAACAGGAGGATGAGCAGGGTCCCCTCACGATTTGGCTGTATTACGGCGGTTGGTTGGAGGAAACCCGCTACTGGCCGCGCACCGCGCGCCAGCCCGTGTCCGATTTTCAGTCGCGCACTTACGTCAGTGCCGAGGTCGTCTTCTCGAACGGCGTGGTCAGCTCCTGGCGGACCCTGCCGAAGCCGGTTCAGTAGCGCGCCCCCTCACTGCAACAGCCGCGCCGGGGCCACGCTGATTTTCGCGTCAATCACCTTGGGAATGCGCGTGGCTTGCATCTTGCCCTCGACCACCTTCACGCACACGGCGGTGACCTTGCCCCGCGCCACCTCGTAAGGTTCCGGAGTGTTCACCCTCCGCAGCCGGAACGCGTAGGTCAACGCCTTGGGCCGTTTTTCCATGACCAACAGATGCACCTCCACTTCATCGCCAAAGCGCAGCGGCGCCACGTAATCCGCTTCGGTATGCACGCGCGGCCAGCCGACCGAGCTGGAATGGCGCCCGGGAGCAAACGACAATCCCAGCGAACGAAAGAAGGCGTGCTCCGCGGCGTCCATGTAGCGGTAATACGTGGCGTAATACACGATCCCTGCCATGTCGGTATCCCCGAACTCCACGAAGCGCCGAATCTTGAATTGATATGCCATGGCGGAATCTTGGCGTTGAGGCATGGCGTTGACGATCTCAAAATCGCGCGGACCACGGCCGGGCACGGGCGGCGGGCGTCCCGGGACGGACGGGCTGACGCGCAAATTTGCCACAGCAAACAGTTGCGGGACGGGACGGGCTCTGTTAGAAGGATCTGCGGCGCGGGTGTAGTTCAATGGTAGAACACGAGCTTCCCAAGCTTGATACGAGGGTTCGATTCCCTTCACCCGCTCCAACCTGTGGCCCCCCCGGGGTTGCGGCGACGACAGACCACCCCGGTTCCCGGTTGCAGGCCCTCCTGCCCGTGCAAGGACTCCACACCAGTGCGGGACCGCGCGGCGCGGCGCGGCGCCACTTTCCAGCGGACGAATAATCCGCCGGCACATCCCCGTCGCAGGGTTGCGCCGGGTGCCCCCGCCCATTGAATCCAACGGGAACGAGGACTTGCCCGGGGCGGCTACGGAAGCGGCGGCCGCAGCAGCGTGGCCATTTCGCCCGCACTCAACGCCCGCGTCCAGAGGGCGGCTTCTTCCATTTCGCCGGTGAAACGCAGTTCCGGCGCGTCATCAATTGCAGTCGCGCCAATGAAGGTCGGCTCGCTGTTACCGATGAGTCTGCCCGACCAGGGCCGCTCTGCCATCACGCGACCATTACAAAGCAGCGAAATGTTGCGGCCATCATAGCGGCCGATCAGGTCCAGCCAGGCCGTGGCGTCCATCTGCGAAACCGGGAAACTCACCATGACGGAACCCTTGTCGGTATGAATCTCGAATCCGATGGTGGGACCCGGACTGTCGCCAGGGTTCGCGCCAAACAAACAGTAATTCACAATGCCCTGACTGCCGCGCTTGGCGAAGAGTCCGGCATTCCAGTGGCCGTCCGGCACCCGGGCCCGCAGATAAACAGTGAGCGCCTCACCCGAAACATTCCAGAGCCGGGGCTGGTTGAGATCCCGCTGCACGTCGAAATACGCGCGTTCCATTGCGGCCACCACCGCGCCCGGGCGCGCCCCCGGCCCCCGCGCGGGCACCTGGGGAATGATATTGCCCACCGCCTGCAACGGTGGCTGGTGGGCGTCCGGACGTGCGCCGAATTGCCACGCGAGCGCCGCGTCGGCCCACAACCGTTCGCGCCCGGAGGGTTTTGGGACAGGCCGGAGGCGCTTGAGCCGGATGTCCTTGAATTGAACTTTCATCGGCGGGCCGGTGTGCAGTTGCAGCGCCAGCAGGCCGAGCGGCTCGAAACTGTCGTCATCGTTGTCCGTGACCTCGGCAATCGGCTTGCCGTTCACGCGCAGCGCCAGGTTTCGGCCCTGCGCGATCAAATGATACTCGTGCCATTCCTCCAGGCGGAAATCGGCGGCGCCCGGCTCGAGCGGCAGGGGCCCGGTGTGCTTGCCGCCCTCGCGATCAAACACCGTGCGCTCGCCCTGCAGCGCCAGATTGTGGCGACCGAATTCGTCGTAAAGACGCGCCTTCCACGGTTGCCCATAATTGTTGTCCACCTGGTAGCCGGCAACGTCGCCGTTGGGCAGGCGCCGGCTGCGGAACTGGAAGCCGCCGTTGACCAGGGGAGAGTTGGTGCTGCGCATCCGGAACGTGAGCTTCAATTCAAAATCGTCCAGCAGCCCGCCCTGCCAGACCAGGTACTGGTTCAATTCCGGCGCGTGGTCGGGGGCAATCGTGCCGGTGATCGCACCGTCTTCAATGGACCAGAAGGACATGTCCTGTCCCCGCCAGCCGTCGAGCGTTCGTCCGTCAAAGAGGGACTCGAACCCGTCGCGGGCTGGACCGGGTTGGAGGGAATGGCATCCGGCAGCGAGTCCGCCGAGGAGCAGCAGGATGGAAAATCGCATGGCGCAAAGTTGCGGCCATTTCGGATCAATGGCGAGACGAATGTTCCTGACGCGGCCGGCTTGAGCGCCGACCATCCGTGACCGCTCCGGCGCACCGGGCAGGCCGTCCGCGGCAGCCTGGACAACGGGCGGAACCACCGGCCGCCCCGGCTGTGGCGCTAGTCCAGCTGCAGAATTTTGCGCCGCAGAATTTCCAGCGCCTGCATGATCGTCGCTTGCTTGAAGGTTTCGCGATCGAACGGATTGAATCGACGCTGCACGGAATTTTCCTGCGCCGAATCCAGGCCGATGAACACCGTTCCCACCGGCTTGGCCGCGCTGCCGCCCCCCGGGCCGGCGATGCCAGTGACGGACAAGGCATGGTCGGCACCGGTTGCGCGGCGCGCGCCGGCGGCCATCTCACGCGCCACCACTTCACTGACCGCCCCGTGCGTGTGGAGCGACGTCGCGCGAACGCCGAGAAATTTTTGTTTTGCGGCGTTGGCGTAGGTGACCAGGCTGGCGAGCAGCACCGCCGAGGCGCCGGGCACGTTCGTCAGTCGATGCGCCAGGCCGCCGCCCGTGCAGGATTCGGCCAGGGCCAGGGTTTGCCGGCGTTCGGTCAACAGACGCACCAGCACAGCCTCCAGGGTTTCATCGGCCTCGGTAAAAATGTGGGTGCGCAACTCGTCGCGAACCACGGCGGCGGCGGAGCAAACCCGCGCGTTGGCGTCCTCGCCCTTGCCGGCCAGCCGCACATCCACGGCGCCAATGTGCGCACAGTATCCCAGTTCCAACCCTTGGGCGATCAGCGCATGCAGCCGGGGCTCCAAACGTTCGGCGACGTGTGATTCGCCCAGCCCAACTGTGCGCAAAGTACGGCAAACGAAGTTCTCATCAAGGGGCAGCTCCCGTTGCAGGAACGGCACAACCGAACGGTTGAACAGGGGACACAACTCACGGGGCGGACCGGGCAGCATGATGAGCCAGCGCGCGGGATGCCGCGGCCGCGGGGAGAGCCTGAGGGCGAGGCCGGGCGCGGTGCCGTTGGGGTTGGGCAGAACAATCGCGCCCTCGGGGACGAGCGCTTGCCCACGCACATGCGCGGGCAGGGATTGATTATGGCAGGCGAAGAAGCCCTGGATGTGCCGGATGAGGACGGCGTCCTCGTGAAGTTTTTTCCCGAGCAAATGCGCAATCCGTTCCCGGGTCAGGTCGTCTGAAGTCGGGCCCAATCCGCCGGTGGTGATCACCAGATCAGCGCGCGCCAGGGCCTCCTTGACGGCCAGCTCAATTTCGCCGGCGGTGTCGGGCACGGCGACCTGATGCGCGATGGTGTAACCGAGGTCGGTCAGCCGGCGCCCCAACCATTGTTGGTGCGTGTTGAGCACCTGCCCCAGCAACAATTCGCTGCCCGTGTTGATCAATTCCACCTTCACCCCTTCAGTGTTGGCAGAGACGCCGCGCAGCGCAAGCGCCGCCCGGCGTCGGCGGAATTCCAGGTGCAAGCCCCGCGAAGCACGGTAAACTCTCCGGGTGGACGACGAACCGTGGCAACTGCCCATTGACGGAGTGCTGGATCTGCACACGTTCCAGCCGCGGGAAGTGAAAGCCCTCGTGACGGATTATCTGGCGGCCTGTCTGGCGCGCGAAATTTTCCGGGTGCGCATCATTCACGGCAAGAGCACGGGACAATTGCGCCAGACCGTGCATCATCTCCTGCAACGCCATCCCGACGTCGCGGCGTATCATCTGGCGAACGCGCATTGGGGGGGCTGGGGCGCAACGATCGTACATTTGAAACGGCGCGCCGCCCAAGCCTGAACCGCAGGTCCCACCCGCCCGGAAAATGCGGTTGCACTTCCGGGCGGGGTTCGGGAAGATGCGCCGTATGTTAGCCCGGGTCTGGTCCGCCGCCGTCAATGGCATTGACGCCTTCCCCGTGGAGGTGGAAGTCAGCGCGGGATTTGGCGACACGCGCATCGTCATCGTGGGCTTGCCGGACGCAGCGGTGCGGGAATCGCAGGATCGCGTGACCACGGCCCTGACCAGTTCCGGTTTCAAGGTTTCCTACGGACGCACGACGATTAATCTTGCCCCCGCCAACGTGCGCAAGGAAGGGCCGAACTTCGACCTGCCGATCGCCCTCGGAATGCTGGCGGCCAGCGGGCAAATCGAGACCGACCAGCTGGACAATTTCATGTGCGTGGGCGAACTGGCGTTGACCGGCGCGGTGCGGCCCTGCAAGGGGGTTTTGCCGATCGCCATTCGCGCGCAACAGGAACGCAGGACGGGCGTCCTGGTGCCGGTGGAAAACGCCGCAGAGGCCGCCGTGGTGGAGGGCCTCCAGGTGATTCCCATCCAGAACCTGCGCGAAGCGACCGGTTTCCTCGAAGGGTCGGTCCCCCTCAGACCGGTGCGCGTGAATTTGCGGGAGGTGTTCGACCAGCCGCGCGATGACGACGTGGACTTTGCCGAGGTGAAGGGACAGGAATCGGTGAAGCGCGCATTGGAGATTGCGGCGGCGGGCGGTCACAATGTATTGCTGATCGGGCCGCCGGGCACGGGCAAATCCATGCTGGCCAAACGCCTGGCAACGATTCTTCCGCCGTTAACCCTGGCGGAGGCGCTGGAAACGACGAAAATTCACAGCATCGTGGGGTTGTTGCCGGCCGGGCAGGGATTGCTCACGCGCCGACCCTTTCGTGCCCCGCATCACACCGCCAGCGACGCGGGATTGCTGGGCGGCAACATCAATCCCACGCCGGGGGAAATTTCCCTGGCGCACCACGGCGTGTTGTTTCTGGACGAACTGCCCGAATTCAAACGCAGCGTGCTGGAGACGCTGCGGCAGCCGCTGGAAGAGGGGCGCGTGACGATCGCGCGCGCGGCGGGCGTGATGACCTTTCCCAGTCAGTTCATGCTGGTGGCGGCGATGAACCCCACGCCAGACGGTAAAATGCCGCAGGAAAGCCGGAGTTCACCGCGCGAAATTCAAAATTATCTGGGCCGCATTTCGGGGCCGTTGCTGGACCGGATTGACATTCACGTCGAGGTGCCGCCGGTCCAATTCCGCGAAATGACCAGTCTGCACCAGGGCGAAACCTCGGCGCAAATCCGGGCCCGGGTGGTGGCCGCCCGCGAAAGGCAGCAGACCCGTTACGCGGCGAAACCCGGCCTCACCTGCAACGCGCGCATGGCGCCCCGCGAGATGAAAGCGTTTTGCCGCCTGGATGACCCCACCAAGACACTGCTGCAGATGGCCATGGCGGAATACCAGCTCAGCGCGCGCGCGTACGACCGGATTTTAAAGGTGGCGCGCACCATTGCCGACCTGGCCGGCGCGGCGCAAATCACCACCGACCACGTGAGCGAGGCGATTCAACTGCGTTCGCTGGACCGGCAATTGTGGGGTTGAACTCCCGATCAGGCGGAGGCGGAGGCGGGCGATGCCGTCAACTCGGCCAGGCGCAAGCCCGGCGTCTCCCAGTCCACCTGGTGGGGAATGATCGCCTGGATTTTATAGGAGCTGCGGAGAATTTCGTGGGCGGCTTCCAGCGAGGGGATGTGCCGGAGCGTCAGGGCCTGCACGATGACATTGCCGATGGCCGCCGCGTCGGGGGAGGCGATGATGGCCGGGACCTGCAGCGCATTGACAATGAAATGGTTCAACAGGGTGTTTTCGCCGGCCCCGAAAAGATAGATGCGCGCGAACTTTCGTCCGGTCAGCACCTCGAGTTCGTGAAAGGCCTGGCGGTAGGTCAAGGCGAGGCTTTCCAGCACGCAACGAATGATTTGCCCGGGCTTGCGGGGTATCTCCTGGCCGGTCTCCCGGCAATAAGCCTGGATCTTCAAGGGCATGTCCTCCGGTGTGGCAAACCGCGGATCATTCGGGTCGATCAACACTTCAAAGGCGGACGCGGTGGTGGCCAGGTGCATCAACACGTCATCACACAATTCGCGATCGCGTTCGAGCCAGAATTTGCGGCATGCGTCATAGAGGGAAAGACCGACGAGCCGGCGGTAAAGATTCGTGGTGCCTCCCAGGCAGGTGGCATGGGCATAACGCCGCGCCTGGTCGTCGGGCGCCGTGATCGGATCGTGGATTTGCGTGCCGATCAAGGTTTCCGCGCCAATCTGCACATAGGCCCAGTCGCTGCCGTGATTCAACGGAAGGCTCGACAATGCGGCCGCCAGTTCATGGGAATTGGTGGCGACAATCTGGGTGCCCTCCAGGCGGGTTTGGCGGGCAATTTCCGGTTTCAATTCGCCCAGACGGGTGCCGGCCGGGACAATGGCGGGAAACAACTGGGGAGGCAGGCGCAGCTCGTTGATCAGGCGGCGCGACCAGGTTTTGCTGACCGGGGTGTACAATTGGGTGGTGCTGGCCAGCGACATTTCGGCGCAGGCAATGCCGCCGAGCAAATGGTTGAACGCATCGGCCACCAGCAGCAGAACCTCGCCCTGGCGCAGGCGCCTGCCGGGTTCGGCCTGCAGTTGAAACAGTGTGGAGCACCGGGCCGGGGGGGAATTGGTTTCGGTATAGATGGTCTCCGGAGTGAGCTGCCGCAGGACCGAGGCCCAACTCTTATCCGTACGCGAATCCAGATGATGATATACCGGCGTCAGCAGGGTTTCGCGCCGGTCAAACAGCAGGTAATCGCCGCCCCAGGAATGGCAACTGATGCTGTGGATGTCGGTGTCTTGCGCTCCCACTTCAAGCAGGCTGCGCAAGATCTGGTTGAAAAACTCCGGGATATTCCACTGCAACGCCTTTTTATCCGCCAAAACCGGGCTTTCAAAACGCACCAGCTCCCCGAGCTTGAGAGTATTATGTTCCAGGGAACCCAGCATGACCCGGCTCGTGCGCGCCCCCAGCTCGCAAGCAATGTACAACTTCTCCATGTCTGGCGTTGCGATGCAGGTGTCGTGCCCATTGCTCCGCCGGTGCCGAAGAAAAGAAAGTTGCCGCGACCCGGCGAATTTCCAAACGCCGGGTCCGCCGGCCGGCGTGCCGAGTGTCCTGAAACCGGGCAAGCTCCGTGTCCTTTGTCGGTGGGAGGGCGGCGCCGGCGTTTCCGGCGCTTGAGTCAGTGCGGTTCGCCCTCTAAAGTGCTGCGGATGAATTCTGCATTGCGCGAACCCGCCCAGGCCGTCGCCGCCTGGGTGAAGCGACTCCGGGCGGAAATTGCCGGAGTCATCGTCGGCCAAGACCAGCTGGTGGACCGGTTGCTCGTGGGCCTCCTGGCCAACGGTCACGTGCTGCTGGAAGGCGTGCCGGGGCTGGCAAAAACCCTTTCGGTGCGCACGCTGGCGGCGGCGGTACAGGCCAGCTTCCGGCGCATCCAATTCACCCCGGACCTGCTGCCGGCTGATATTGTGGGCACGCTGATTTACAGTCCGCAGGACGGAAAATACCACGCGACCCGCGGGCCGGTTTTCGCCAATTTTCTGCTCGCGGATGAAATCAACCGCGCCCCGGCCAAAGTGCAATCGGCTTTGCTGGAAGCCATGCAGGAACGCCAGATCACGCTGGGCGGGGAAACCATGCCCTTGCCCTCCCCCTTCCTTGTGCTGGCCACGGAAAATCCCATTGATCAGGAGGGCACCTATCCGTTGCCCGAAGCGCAGGTGGACCGGTTCATGTTCAAGGTGATTCTCGACTATCCCTCGGAAGCCGAAGAACGAAAAATCCTGGACCGCATGGCCTTCACCTCCCCCGCCACCCCGGTCCAACCGGTGATCGGGCTGGAGGAAATCCTCCAGGCGCGGCAGCTGGTGGACCGGGTTCACGTGGACGACAAGGTGCGCGATTACATTGTACAGGTGGTCTTCGCCACACGCCAGCCGGAGAAACACCACCTGGACGTGAAACATTACATCCAGTTTGGCGCCTCCCCGCGCGCGACGATCTTTCTGACGCTGGCGGCCAAGGCGTGGGCGCTCTTGCAAGGCCGCACCTACGTCACGCCCGAAGATGTCAAAAACATAGGCGCGGACGTGCTGCGCCACCGCATCATTCTGACCTACGAAGCCGAGGCGCAGGCCGTCACCACGGATGCGATCATCAAGCAGGTGTTCAATGCGGTGCCGGTGCCGTGAAGGACGTGTCGGGCGCCGACCGGAGTTGGGTTCGCCGACCACCGGCGTCCGGAAACCACCGGGAAAAATGTGCGAAGGACGTTGCCAATCGTTGATCCATGACCACCGCTGAACTCCTTGAAACCGTGCGCCGGGTGGAAGTGCGCACCAGCCGCCTCGTCAACGACACGATGGTGGGGGCTTATCTGAGCCGCTTCCGCGGTCGCGGCATGGACTTCGAGGAGCTGCGCGAATACACGCCCGGCGATGACGTGCGGGACATTGATTGGAATGTCACCAATCGCATGGGACGCCCGTTTGTAAAACGCTTCCGCGAGGAACGCGAACTGGGCCTGGTCCTCGCACTGGACGTGTCCGCCTCGTCCCGCTTCGGCTCCGTGCGGCGCACGAAACGGGAACTGGCCACCGAAATCGCCGCGACACTGGCATTTTCCGCGGCGCGCGCCAGCGACAAGGTGGCACTGCTGCTGTTTTCCGACGGCCCGGAACTCTATCTGCCCCCACGCAAGGGGCGCCGGCATATTTTGCGCCTGATCCGCGAAATGCTGACCTTCCAGCCCAAACACCGCGGCACCAACATTCCAGCGGCATTGTCGTTTTTGAACCGCGTCCTGACGCGGCGTTCCATGGTGTTCCTGCTGACGGATTTTCTGCACAGCTTTGCCCGTGCCGCCGCCCGCCCGACGGTTCCGCCCCGCCATCCGGTGCCGGCACGGGAAACCCCGGGCGGACCGCGCGATGCGATTGAAGAGATCGGCCTGACGAATGCGCGGCACGATCTGGTCTGCGTGCATTTGCATGACCCGCGCGAAAGCGCATTGCCGCGCGCAGGTTTGGTGACGATTGAAGATGCGGAGACCGGTGAACTGCTTGAGCTGGACACCAATCGCGCCGCGGTGCGCGACGAGTTTTCCCGCACCAACCTGGTGCGGCTGACGGCGCTGGAAGGGGCGCTGCGCCGGGCCGGGGTGGATGTGCTGCGGCTGAGCGCCGAGCATCCTTTTGCGCCCACCTTGCAAAATTTCTTCGAGTTGCGCCGGGGCAGGAGGCGCGGATGAGCACGCACGCCTTCTTTCAGCCAGGCCGGGGAACGGCGAACCGGTTGTGGATCGCCCGGCTGCTCCTCTGCGGCTGGATGGCAGCACCGTGGAGCGGGGCACAGACGGCGGCGGAATTTCCGGAATTGCGGCCGATCCGCACCACAATTCCCACCACCTTCTGGGAGCGTCACGGCCGGACCTTGACGGTGTACAGCCTGGAACTGCTGGCGTTGGGGATTCTGGGCGCCGGCCTCCTTTCGCGAACGCCGCCGCGCGCCCCGGAGCCAATCGCCGTGGTGACACGCCGCCGGCTGGAACAACTGGCTGCGCAACCGGAAACCCGGGAAACCATCAGCGCCCTCGCCCGCTGCCTGCGCGGCTATTACCAGGCCGCCTTCGGCGGCCCGGCGGGGGAACTGACGACCGAGGAATTCTGCCGCGCGTTGATGACCAATCCGGAAGTGGGCGCCGCCCTGGCGGCGCGGGTTGTCCGCCTGATGCAGGATTGCGACGCCAGGCGGTTCGCCTCGGGGAACTACGTCAGTGCGCGCCAACTCTGGCAGCAGGCGGACGCGCTCTTCCAGGCGGGCGAGGCGCGGCGGCGCGAATTGCGGTCCGTGCCCGCGGAGCAACTGGCCTTTCGGGTGACATGAACAGCAGCTTTGAATTTCAGCATCCGTGGGTGTTGGCGCTGCTGGCATTGGTGCCCTTGTATGCGGTGCTGCGCGGGCGGACCGGACGTCACTCGGCACTGGTCTTTTCCAGCGCCGACCTGGCCCGCACCGCCGGGGCGACCGCGCGCGCGGCCGCCGGACGGTTGTTGGTTTTCTTGCGCCTGCTCACGGTGACGCTGGTGATCGTCGCCCTGGCGGGACCGCGTTTTGCCAACGACCGGACGGAGTCGCAGGCGAGTGGCGTGGACATCATGCTCGCGCTGGATTTGTCCTGGAGCATGATGGCGCTGGACATGAGCGGTCCCGGTGAACGGGTGACCCGTTTCGATATTGCCAGCAGTGTTTTGCAGGATTTCATCCGCAAACGGGAGAGCGACCGGATCGGGCTGGTCGTCTTTTCCGCCGTGCCGTACCTGGCCAGTCCGTTGACGTTGAATCACACCTGGCTGGAGGAAAATTTGCGGCGGCTGCACGTGGGGATGATCCGGGAACTGGGCACGGCCATCGGGGACGCGACGGCGATGGCCGCCAAACGCCTCCAGGCCAGGACCGAAAGCAAGAGCCGGATCATCATTCTGCTGACCGACGGCGACAACAACAAAGGCCGGGTGGATCCCGTGCCGGCCGCACAGCTGGCCGCCGCGTTGGGGGCAAAAGTGTACACGGTGGGCATCGGCATTGAAGCACCGTGCCAGCTGCCGGCGTTCGATCCCGCCACGGGAAAATTGCTGCTGGGACCGAACGGCGAGGTGCGCCCGACGATTGCCCTGCAGCCGGCGAACTATTCGGTGTTGCACCGGATGTCCGTGTTGTCCGGCGCCAGATCATACCGGGCCACCAGCCGGAAGGAGCTGCAGAGCATTTATGACGACATCGACCGGCTGGAAAAGACCGAGGTGAAGCTGCGTCGCTTCACGACGCACACGCCGTTGTTTCAATGGCCGCTGCTGGCGGGGCTGGGGTTGTTTGCCGTGGAGTGCTGGCTGGCCAACACGCGGTTGAGGAGAGTGCCGTGAATTCAAATGATTACGCCATCAAACCGTGGGGGCAAACCGGCTGGCTGCCCGGCCCGGGCCGCGTGACCCTGAGGCCCGGATGGCCCACGATCCGCCTCCACCCGGAGCATCGCACATGAATTTTGCCGAACCACATTTTGCCGAACCACAATGGCTCTGGCTGGCGGGGCTGGGGCCACTGGCGCTCCTCGCCTTGCAGGTCCACGCCGCCCGGGCGCGGGCACGGCAGCTGGCACGGCTGGCCGCCCCGGAGTTCATCCGGGAATTGACCCGCTCCCACAGTCCGGGACGTCGATTGGGCAAAAACCTCCTGCTGCTGCTGGTGCTGATCTGCTGCAGCCTGGCCCTGGCCCGACCGCAATGGGGCACGCGCGGAATCCGGGTGCAGCATCTGACCGAGGACGTGGTTTTTGCCATGGATTGTTCCCGCAGCATGCTGGCGGGAGACGTTTCGCCCAGCCGGCTCGGGCGGGCCAAGCTTGCGGTACAGGATTTTGTCTGGCGGCAATCGAACGGTCGCGTGGGTTTGGTGGCGTTTGCCGGACAGGCCTTTCTGCAATGCCCGTTGACGTTTGACCATGGCGCATTTTTGGAGGCCCTGGCGGCACTGGATGACAAAACCATTGCGGTGCCCGGCACGGACGTCGGCGCGGCGTTGGACGAAGCCTTCCGGGCCATGGAAAAATCCGATCGTCAGAAGGCCATCGTGCTGCTCACGGATGGTGAGGATCTGCAACAGAGCGGCGTGGACATGGCCAAAAAACTGGCGGATCAGGGAGTGGTGGTTTACGCCATCGGCGTCGGCACGGAAGCGGGCGCGGAGATCCAGATCGTCAACGAACGCGGCCAGGTCGATTGGGTGCGTGACACCCGCGGCCAGGTGGTTCGCAGCCGGTTGGACGAACCAACTTTGCGCCGTATCGCGCAGGCCACGCACGGGAGTTACTTCCCGTTAGGGGCTTTGGGCGAAGGACTGGCACGGGTGAAACAGGCGTTGCACACGTCGATGACTGGCAGCGGCGCATCTCCGGCGCGCCACCAGGGCATTGACCGCTTCCAGGTGCCTCTGGCGCTGGCGCTGGCGCTCCTGGTGATTGAATCGCTTTTGAGCACGCGACGGCGCGGGCGCGCGGGGCTGGCCGGCCTGGTGATATTGCTGATCGTGCAACCGGTCCCCACCCCGGCGACCCCGGAAGTCCCCCACCCCACCCATTCGCCGGCGGCCGGGCCGTCGCCCAAGTCGGCTGCGGAATTTTTTCATGCCGGCACCGCGCAGCTCCAAGCCGGCAAATTTCAGGAAGCCGAAGGCCTGTTGCACCACGCCCTGGGATTGCAAGTGGGGCGGGTGCGCCCCGCCACGCTCTACAACCTGGGGCAGACCCGTTATCAGCTGGGCATCGAGGAGTTGAAAAAATCACCGGATGCCACGGCGACGGCGCAACGCGCCCTCGGCGCCCTGGACCGGGGTGATCAAGCCTTGCAGGCCGGACGGTCGGCGTTGGAAAGTGACAATCTACAACGACTGATTCAGGCATATCTCAACGGGCGTGGCGCGCGACGCGGCCTGCGGGAGGCGGCAGATCAGGTGCGCCGCGCGGTGGAGGTGCATGGTGTCGCCCTGCAGAAATGGCAGCGGGCGCTGGATGATTTCAAGAGCGCGTTGGAGCTCAATCCGCACGACCAGGAGGCCCGGGAAAATATCGCCATTCTGGAAGCCGCCATCGCTAAATTGATTGACCGGCTGCGCGCGCTGCAGCAGCTCGGCCAAATCATGGGCCAGCAGCGCCAGGCGCTGGGAGAATTGATGAAGCAACTGCGCGGAAAAATTCCCGCCGAGGACGCCCCGCCCGGAGCGAGCGGCGACGAGGAGGAGGACGAGGAGGAGAACGGCCAGGAGGGGCCGCGCGCCGGGCAGCAAGAAGGCCGGACCCAGGAGGGAAAGACCATCTTGATTTCGCGTGAAGAAGCCAGCTGGATCCTGGACGCATTGAAACTGGGCGGCGACCGGCGGCTGCCCATGGGTCAGGGCGACGAGAAAACCTCCCGGGATCAAAAAGGAAAGGATTGGTGATGCCCCCACCGGATGCCAGCACGGTTCAGCTGCCGCAGCCCGGAGGGGCCGGACGACGCATCTGTCGTCGGGCCGGACTGCTCGGGGCGATCGGGGCCGGTTTGCTGGCCAGCACGGGCGTTGTGACGGCGCAAGTCCCGGCACCGGATCCCCTGCTGCAATTGATGCTCGCGCAGCCCCCGATGGAGGTGGGCACGAATGTGACCGTAACGGCGGAGCTGGACCCGCCGGTCATTGTCGCGGGCGGTCACTCCACCTACCGCGTGACGATCAGCGCGCTGGATGATTCCATCCGCTGGCCGGTGGACATTTTAGCCCCCCAGGAGCTGACTTTGCGGCTGAGTTCCCGCGCCCAAATATTGGAGCCGGCGCCGGATCGCATCCGCCCGTTCACCATGATCAACCATCTGGTTGCGGCAACCCGTGTGGGCACTTACACCATCCCCACATTCAAGGTGCAGGTGTATGGCCGTTCCGTCGCCGTGCCCGCCGTCACCCTGACAGTCGTGGCGCAACCGTCGGCCGCGCTCCCGCCGCCGCAACAGCTCTATCTGCAACTGGCGGAAACCAATGTTTATTGCGGACAGGCGGTCGACTTCCAAGTGCTTCTGCCCGCGGCCAGCAACAACCTGGTCCAGGCATTGACCCAGGTACAGTTGAATGGAGACGGACTCTTGGTGGACCAGGCGACCGTGCGGCAGCGCGTGCAACCGCTGGAATTTCTGGGCCGGCTGCGGCCGGTGTATATCTACGAATCCACACTCACCCCCCTGGTGGCGGGGCGCCTCAACGTGACCGCCCAGGGCTTCACCACCGCCCCGCGACCGGACCCGCCGCCCGGAGCGTCGTCACGCTACGTCTTGCTCGATTCCGACGCGGTGACCTTGCAGGTGGAACCCCTCCCGCGTACGGGAGAACTGCCGGGGTTTACCGGGGCCATCGGAAAATTTGCCGCGTTGCCGCCGCGACTTTCCGCAGACGTCATTCGTGTTGGCGACACGGTGAAGATGATGGTGGCGTTTGAGAGCCGCACCGGCGCGCGGCGTCTGGTGCCGCCCCCCCCGCCCGCAGTGACCAATTGGCAGATTTATCCCGCCGTGAGTGAGGCATCCTTCCCGGCACCGGGCGCCAGTCCGAACCTTTCAGGCACAATCGTAGCCTTCAGTTACACCTTGATTCCGCTGACCCACCACCTGACGGAGACTCCGGCAATCCCCTTTTCGAGTTTTGATCCCGAAGCAAAACGCTACGTGGACCTCACCATATTACCGCAGCCCATCCGGGTGGAAGCGGGTGCCGCCTCGGCGGAGGCGCAGGCCCTGGCCCAGGCGGCCGCCGCCGGGAGGACGGAAACCGGATTGCAACTCGGTGCCGTCGCCGCCGCACCGGGGCGGAGCGGAAATCCCTTTGCCGCACCACAACTCACCCGCGGGTTTTTCGGTCTGCAGGTGCTGCCTTTCGCAGTGCTGGCCGCACTCGGGTACGGGGCCCGGCGGCGGCGCTATTTGGAGCGTCATCCCGAGGTGGTGCGTCGGCGCCGCGCGCGCCGCGCGCTGCGACACGAGCGCCGGATTTTACGCGCGGCGGCTCAGGCGAACGACGAAGCCCGTTTTGTCCGCAGTGCCGTGCAGGCCTTGCGGCTGGCCTGCGCCCCGCACTTCCCGGCGGCCCCGCATGCCCTGGTGAGCCGGGATATTCTGGAAGTGTTCGATGAAGCCACGCGAACGGGGCGTGCCGCGGAAATGGTGCGCGCCCTTTTTGCGCAAACCGACGCGGCCCAATTCGGAACAACCCCGCCCCCTGCCGGCGGTCTGCTTCACTGGCAGCCGGAACTCCAGCTGCTCCTCGACGTTTTGGAGGCGAAGTTATGAAACCGACGGTTTTCGCCCCATTCCGCCCCTGGTTGGTTGTCGTGACGATGCTGGGTCTGTCGGCCCTCGTGCCGGCTGCCGGGGCGGCCGCACCGACTTTCGCCGCCGGACGGGAGGCTTACGAGCGTGGCAATTACGAGGCGGCGGCGGCAACCTATCGGCAACTGGCCGCAGACGCTCCGGCGGCCGGAACCTTTCTCAATTGGGGCAACGCGGCCTGGCAACTGGGCCACACGACGGAAGCCTTGCTGGCGTGGGAGCGGGTGCTGTTGATTTCGCCGCACGACGCCCGCGCCCGCCACAATCTGCAATTTGCACGTGAGACCGCCCAGTTGGAAGCGCCGCGCTGGACCTGGAGCGAGATGGCCGCCGCCTGGCTTACCGCCCGGACGTGGGCGTGGATTGCGTGTCTCAGTTTCTGGCTGGCGGTCAGCCTGGCCGTCCTGCCACTTGCCCTGAGCTGGCGCAAGACGAGTTGGCCGCAAGCGGGCATGGCGCTGGGCCTGGGCGTGTTCCTGCTGAGCCTCCCGGCAAACTACGGCACATGGACCCGGACCAAAATCGGCTTCATCGCGCACGCGGACACGGCCTTGCGCCTGACGCCGACAGCCGATGGCGAACCGGTCATCCGCCTGGCGGCGGGGGAACCCGGTCGGGTGCTGCGGACCCACAGCCAGTATCTCCTCATTGAAACGCGCCTGGCGCGCGGCTGGGTGGCTCGCGAGGAATTCCGCCGGCTTATTGCGCCCGGCTTGGAACGCCAGGCGGATGCGGCTCAAGCCACATCGCCGTAATCCGAACGCGGACAACGGAAGCCGTGACGCCACCATGAGCGCCAAATCAGGCGCAGTTTGACGGCCCGGGAGAGCCGGAGCGGCGCGGGCGTGAATACATTGAACCGGTGGCGTTGCAGTTTTTCGAGCAGACGCCAATAGACGGCGCCCATCAATTCCGCGGCCACCATGGCCCGTTGATCCTCCCGCGGCAAGGTATCCCGGGCCTGGCGGTAATAGTGCCGGGCCCGCGCCGCAACCGCTTCGGCCAGTTCCGCATACCGGGCGGAATACCTGCCCTGCAGAATTTCCGCCTCCGATACTCGATGCGCCTCCAGATCAGCGAGCGGCAGATAAATGCGGCCGCGTTCCGCATCGTTGCGCACGTCGCGCAGGATGTTGGTCAATTGCAGCGCCTGTCCAAGCGCCAGCGCGTAATCGCGGCAGCGGGAATTTTGGTAGCCAAAAATTTCGATGCTCAACAGTCCCACAACCGAAGCGACGCGGTGGCAATAGAGCCGCAAATCCGCCGCGGTGGCGTAACGCCGGGTTTCGAGGTCCATCTCGCAGCCCTGAATCAACTCGTCGAAGAGGGTGAACGGCAGATGGAACGCGCGGATGACCGGCTGCAGTTCCTGGTTGACGGGGAACCGGGGGGAGGCGTCCGTACACGCCCGTTGAACATCCGCGCGCCATTCCGCCAGGCGCGCGCGCCGGTCGGCGACCGGCACGCGGTCCTCGTCGGCAACGTCGTCCACCTGGCGGCAAAATGCATACAGCGCCGCCATCGCGTGGCGGCGGGGTGGCGCGAGCAGAATGAACGCCAGCGCAAGGTTCGACGCACTCTGCCTGGTGATCGTCTGGCTGTGCTGCATGGATCAAGATTCCGGGGCCACGGGTGAATTGGCGGCACGACGCGGTTTGCGCGTCCACCAGGCCCGTAGAAACATCAGGGCGACCAGCAACGCCAGGGCAAGGACGAGGCGGCGACTACCCAGGTTCCAGGTTTGCAAGAGATTGCGGATCATGGCCGGTTCGGGCTTCAGGAGGCGGCAGGGGCGCTGCCGGTTTCTTCATCGGACGGCAGTAGATTGAGGCGCTGCATGCGATAGCGCAACGCGTGACGGCTGATTTTCAGCCGGTCGGCTGACTTGGTCAGATTATGTGCGGTGTTGGCCAGGGTGGTGTTGATCAGTTCGCGCTCAAAATCGGCGACCATCTCGTCCAGCGACCGTCCTGCGGTGGGCGCGGCGGGGCTGGCCGGACGGGTGAGCCGGGTTTCCAGTTCGAAATCGGGCAGGCTGTTCACGGTGATTTCCGGCGACGTCTCCAAAATCAGCGCGCGTTCGATGACATTGCGCAGTTCGCGGACGTTTCCGGGCCAGCGATGCGCCATCAACCTCTGTTGTGCGCCGCGGGAAAGACGTTTGACGTTCTTGTTCATGGCGTTGGCAAACCAGCGCAGGAAGTGTTCCGCCAGCAGCAGCACATCCCCGTTGCGTTCGCGCAATGGCGGCAGATGAAACTGGATGACGTTCAACCGGTGGAAAAGGTCCTCACGAAAATCCCCGGCCGCGATGGCTTGCACGATGTCGCGATTGGTAGCGGCCAGCAGGCGCACGTTGACGCGCAGTTCCCGGCTGCCGCCCAGCCGGCAAAACGTGCCGTCCTCCAGAAACCGGAGCAGCTTGGCTTGCAGGGGCCGCCCCATGTCGGCGATTTCGTCCAGAAAAATGGTGCCCCCGTCGGCCTCCTCCACGCGGCCATGTTTCTGTTTCAACGCCCCGGTAAAGGCGCCGCGCTCATGGCCAAACAATTCACTTTCCAGCAAGGTGTCCGGAATGGCGGCGCAGTTGATCCGGAGGTACGGGGCGCGTTGCCGCAAACTCAGGCTGTGGAGCGCACCGGCCACCAGCTCCTTGCCCGTGCCGCTTTCCCCGAGAATCAGCGCGCGGGCCTCGGTCGGGGCCACGGTTTGAATGAGCTGGCGCAGCTCCTGCATCCGGGGCGACTCGCCCACGATCTGGTCCAGCTGGTACGTCGCGTTGGCGCGCGCGACCAGTTGGGCGTTGGCTTGCAACAAGCGGTGCCGTTCCGCACAGCGGGAGACGGAGTGCAGCAGTTCCTCGGGCGCAAACGGCTTGGCCAGATAGTCCATCGCGCCCGCCTTGATCACCTCCACCGCCAGTTTGGGCGTGGCGTAGGCCGTAATCATCAAGACGGGCAGCTCCGGCCAGCGCGCCCGGATTTTGTAGAGGAAATCATAACCGCTCATCCCCCCCAGTCGCGCGTCGGTGATGACCATGAACACTTCCTCCCGGGCCAGAAGCTCAAGACCGGCCTCGGCGGATTCAACCGCCAGCACCACATAGCCTTCATCCCCAAGCAAGGTTTGCAGGGAAAGGCGCATGTTCTTCTCGTCATCCACGACGAGCAGGGGCGGCAAAGTCGCACTCATGACAGCGATGGCAACAAGGTTCGCGCGGGAAAAGTTAGAATAAATTTGGCGCCCGTTCCAAGTTCGGATTCGACGCGTACCGTGCCTCCGTAGAGTTCAACGTTGCGCTTGGTGATGGCCAGCCCCAGCCCGCTGCCGTGCTCCTTGGTGGTGTAATAGGCTTCAAAAATCCGTCCGCGCTGGTCGGGGGGAACGCCCGGGCCGTTGTCCTGCACCGAAATTTCAATGGCGCTGTTCTCCAGGACACGCGCCTGCACAAGAACCCGTCCCGCGGCCGGCACGGCCTCCCGGGCGTTCTGCAGCAGGTTGCCCACCGCATCGGCAAAATGTTTGCGCTGCATCAGCAGGGGCGGGAATGGTCCGTGAAAATCGCACTGAATTTGCAGGGCGGAAGGCGCGGGGACCGGAAAGGTTTCTGCCACCACCCGGTGAAGTTCATGAGGCAGATCCAGCCTCTCCACCCGCCCCTCGGTCAATTGCGCGTAGCCCATGACCTGCGTGATGATCCGGTCCGCCTTCCCCACCTCTTCGCGGATGATTGCGATTTGCGCCAGCGCCTCCGGCGGATGCGCCGCGAAGTGTTTCTGCAAGGAAAAGGTGACGTTGTTGATGACCGAAAGCGGATTCTTGATTTGATGGGCCACCTCGGCGGCCAGGCGGCCCGTGGAGCGGAGCTGCTCCGTGCGCGCGGTGAATTCGTTGCGCTCATCCACGGCGCGGCGCTGGCCCGCGGCCAGCACCTGCACCCCGTAACAGCAGAACGTCAGCAGGACCAGCACGGTGACCTGCAACACGTAATGGCTGCCGATCGGTTCCGGCTCCGGAGGCGGCGGAATGAGCGCCGACAGGTGTTGGCGCCAGGGCAACAGACCCCGCACCTCCGGCGTCAGCAGGGCGCGCAGTTCCGTGACGGACAAATGGTTGACCGGCGCGTTGATGATGTTCGAGCGGGTGTCCGGGGCGAGGTTGTCCCAAAACAACCGACGGAACGGTGCCGGCGCGGTCTCCAGCCAGTGCGCCAGGGCAAACGGATCCTCAATCTCGCTGGCCGTCATGCGCTGGGTGCGGATGGGAATCGTCCCCAGCACCAAATCACGTTGCGCGTCCCGCTCCACGAGCCCTGCCGTCAGAAAGAAAATGCCCAGGGTCAGATTCAGGACAATTTGCGGGGTGGCCAGCGGAATGGAGGCGGCGTTGACGATGATCAAGGCCGGGTACACCCAGTACAAATTGCTTTCAAATCCTCCGGTCACAACGGTCAACCCTCCCAGGAACAGACCGTCCGCCAGACCGAGAAAGAAGATGAGCCATTGCACGAATCCGGCGGGGAGGCGCCGGACCACGAACAAGAAGGTCGCGATGACCAGCACGCTCACGGTGTAGGCCAGGATGAGATTTTGAATCGTTTCGAAAACAACGTCGTAGGTGTTGACGACGTCAATCATCCAGGGTGTGGCCGAGTAAAAGAACTGATAGAAGACGATCAGCGCGACGATCAGGCGGGTGGGCAGAAAAATATTGCGCTGGCGGGTGACCTCGCGTTCGGACTGAACCGCCGGCTTGACGGACACCTGGTTGAAGGCTGCCGAAAGCTGACGCCACCATTGCCACCTGCCCGGTTTTCTCATGGCCGCACCGGCTTATCCTTGCCCCATCAACTCGTTCACCCGTTGCGCGATTGCTTCCACCGGCCACAGCCGGCCGATGCCCTCGTAGCCGCAGGACAGCAGGCCTTCGGCCGGCCCAATGAACTCCGCGCCGCGGGCTGTTAACTGCCGGACATTTTCCTGCGTCGCGGGGTGCAGCCACATCTTCCCGTTCATCGCGGGGGCAATCAACAACTTGGCGCGCGACGACAGGGCCAGGGCCATGCAGGTCAGGGCATCCGGGGCCAGACCGTGGGCAAGCTGGGCGATCAGATTCGCGGTGGCCGGGGCCACCAGCAGCAAATCCGCTTCGTCGGCCAGACGCACGTGCGCGGGGCGCCAGCCTTCTTCTTCGCCGTAGAGATCGGTGACAACCGGATGACGCGACAGGACCTTGAACGGCAGCGGCGTAATAAAGCGCTGGGCGTCGGCCGTCAACACCACGGAGACGTGGTGTCCGGCCTTCGTCAACTGGCTGGCCAGATCGGCGGCCTTGGGGGCGGCAATGGAGCCGGCGACTCCGAGAACGATATTCTTGCTCATGACTGCAATTCCCGTTGATGGTTGCGGTTCATCCGCCTGCAATTTGCGGCACGGCGGATTCCCGGCAAATAAAAAGTCCGGCGCGAAATTAAAATTCCGGGGCCTCCGACCGTGCCGAACGCATTTTCTCCGCGGCAATGATCGCCTGCATGCGGCGCAAATCCGTGGCCACGCTCTGGCTGACGATCAGGTAATCAAAATTCTTCCATTGCGCGATTTCCTGGCGCGCCACCCCCAGACGTCGTTTGATGTCGGCCGAGGCATCGGTGCCACGCTTTTTCAGCCGCGTTTCAAGAACCGCCAACGTCGCCGGCGTCAGGAAAACGGTGACCAGGGCCCGCTTGAGTCCGGGCTCTTCCTCCGCACACCTGCGAACCGCCGCGGCACCTTGGACGTCAATGTTCAGCAGCACGTCGTGCCCGGTACGCAGCTTGCCCAGCACTTCCGACTTCAGGGTGCCGTAGCTCTGCCCATACACCGTGGCGTGCTCCAGAAAATTCCCTGCTTGGACGCGCTTGAGGAACGAGGCGGCATCCAGAAAGTAATAGTCCACCCCGTCTTTCTCGCCGGCGCGCGGGGCGCGCGTGGTGCAGGTGATCGCCCGCACCATGTCCGGCCGGGTGGCCAGCAGCTCGTTGCACAAGGTGGTTTTGCCGGCCCCCGAGGGAGCGGAAATCACCACCAGCAACGGGTTCGCCGGTGGCTCGGATGGAAGTTCCGCGCTGGTCACGGGGCGTGGGCGTTATTCGATGTTCATGGCCTGTTCACGGAACCGCTCCAGCTCCGCCTTCAAGCGGACGACCTCGCGCGAGATCAGGGCGTCGTTGGCCTTGGCCCCCAGGGTGTTGATCTCCCGGTTCATTTCCTGGGCCAGGAAATCCAGGGTGCGCCCCACCGGTTCGGTGGCGGTGGTGCAGGCCGCAAATTGCTCGAAATGACTTTGTAACCGGGTCAACTCCTCGGCGATATCCGAGCGATCGGCAAAAAAAACCACCTCTTTCAACAGGCGCTCATCGTCCGCCTTGAGCAGCGGCAGGCCCGCGGCCCGGATGCGTTTGATGAGCTGCCGCCGATAGCGCTCCGCCGATTGGGGCGCCCGGGCGGTGATCCGGGCGACGCTGCGGCGCATGAGATTGATCCGGGCGGCCAGTTCCTGGCCGAGATGGGCGCCTTCCCGCTGACGCATTTGCAACAGGGCTTTGAGCGCCAGCTGCAAAGCCCGCTGGACGGAGGGCCAGAGCTCCCCGGGCTCGACCACTTCTGCGTCGGTTTGCAGCACGCCCGGCGCACGCATGATCTGCTCGAGGGTCACGCCGCCGGCCAGCTGGAGTTCTTTGGCAAGCTTGTGCAGTTCCTGCGCATACATCCGGGCCAGCGCGCGGTTCAGCCGCAGCCGGACGGAAGATTGGCCCGTGGCGGTCTGAACCGAAATGCGGGCCACAATGCGGCCCCGCGACACGGCCGCCAGGATGGTTTCGCGGATGCGCGTCTCCAGCAGCTCCAGCTCGCGCGGCAGATTGACCGCAACTTCGGCCTGCTTGCGGTTCACGGAACTGAGCTCAACGGTGATGTTGAATCCGTCGCGGGCGCACTCACCGCGCCCGTAGCCCGTCATGGACTTCATGGGCGGCCAGTATGGAAAAGTCCCGGCGCGCTCGCCATGAAATTCTGGCGCCTGCGCGCGGGCCGCCGGATCCCATCCGGCGGCCAGGCGCAAGGCAAGATCGCCGCCACCGGCCCACCGACCAGCCTCCGTCCCGCCGGCAAGCACGGGAGCGCGTTTCAGTGGCTCTCGACTTCTGCCGGCCCCTTGCCGCCATTGATCAGGAACATCACCGCCATGCGCACGGCGAGGCCGTTGGTCACCTGCTCCAGAATCAGCGAGCGTCCGCAGTCGGCCAGCTCGTTGTCAATTTCCACGCCGCGATTGATCGGACCGGGATGCATGATGAGGGCGTCCGGCCTGGCCCGGGCGAACCTGGCCCGGTTCAGGCCGAACAGCGTCGTGTATTCGCCGATGCTCGGGAACATGGTTTTTCGCTGGCGTTCGTGCTGAATGCGGAGCAGATGAATGATGTCCGCCTCGCGCAACGCCGCCTCCACGTCGTAGGTGACGCGGCATCCCATCGCCTCGAAGGTGCGTGGCACGAGCGTGGCCGGACCGCACAAGGTGACTTTGGCGCCGAGCTTGGTCAACGCCCAGATGTTCGAACGCGCCACCCGGCTGAACAAAATGTCGCCGAGAATCGTGACGTTCAACCCGGCAATCTCCCCCTTGCGTTCGCGAATGGTGAACGCGTCGAGCAACGCCTGCGTGGGGTGTTCGTGCGCGCCGTCGCCGGCATTGATGACGTGCGTGTTCAAGACCCGCGAAAGGAAGTGGGGCGCGCCGGCGGCGCGGTGGCGGATGACGATGAAATCGGCGTTCAACGCCTCCAGATTTTTCGCCGTGTCCTTGAGGGTCTCGCCCTTCTTCAACGAGGACGCCTCCGCTGTGAAGTTCACGATGTCCGCCGACAGCCGCTGTTGCGCCAGTTCGAAGCTGATGCGGGTGCGGGTGGAGGGCTCGACGAACAGGTTCACCACGGTTTTGCCGCGCAAGGCCGGAACTTTTTTGATGGCGCGTTCGCCGACGGCCTTGAACGCCCGGGCCGTGTCCAGCACGGTCAGGATCTCGTCCGCCGTGAGCGATTCGATATCCAGCAGATGTTGGCGATGCCAGCTCATGAGCGTTGCAGCAGGACCTCGTCAGCCTGGTCCGGTGCGCCAAAACGCACCAGAACTTTTTCATCGCGCGCGGTGGGCTGGTTTTTGCCGACGAAATCCGCCTTGATGGGCAGTTCCCGGTGCCCGCGGTCCACCAGCACGGCGAGCTGCAGGCGTTGCGGCCGCCCAAAATCGTTCAAGGCGTCCATGGCCGCGCGAATGGTCCGCCCGCTGAACAGGACGTCATCCACCAGCACCACGGTTTTTCCCGTGACATCAAAGGGAATCTGGGTGGGATGAATCCGGGGCGCGGCACGGCGATCCAGATCGTCCCGGTGCATGCTCACGTCAAGCGTGCCCACGGGAATGGCCTGTTTGGTGATCCCGGACAAAATCTCTCCCAGGCGGCCGGCCAGCGCCGTGCCGCCACGCTGGATGCCGATCAACACCAGGTCGGCCGGCGTTTCATTGCGCTCAATAATCTCATGTGCGATGCGGGTGAGGGAGCGCTGGATCCCGGCGGCGTTTAGCAGTTGATGCGACTCAGCCATGTCTAAAACATCCGCATTCCGTTTCGTGAGCGCCAGCGAAATTCAATCGTCCAGCGTCCGGCACTCCGGGGTGGACCGGCAAGCGTGGGCAGAGGGTGCCGGGCAAAACGGGTCGGAGAACAGGGCGGGGTTGGAGTCATTTTGCACCTTGAGGTCCTCGCGGAGACCCCTTAAAGGAGCGGATTGTCGGGAAGGCTACCGTGGCGTGGCGGTGGGGGTGGGGTTTTGTTGCATCTGGCGCGCTTTACGCCACTTGGAGCGATGTTTGACGATCCAATCCGTCAGCGCACGTTCAAAGCCGATATCATACCCGGCCTTTTCCGATTCAATCCATTTATGTTTCAAGATTTCCTCGCGCTCCGCCTGAAACTCGCGGTACAGCGACGAATTCTTCAAGAGATCGCTCGCGGTGGGTTCTTTCGGGTTATCCGTCATACGCAAATCCTTCGCACGCTGGCTTGCCGGGTGACGTTACGTGGGAATGGCCGGGTTGACAATGAGAAACTTGTCGCGCCAATCAGCGATGGCTGGAAACCAGGAAGTTGGGCGACGTCCGCCGTCTGAAAAGATCATTTCAATTTGCGGCGGAGGGCTTCGGCAATTTGGAGGAAGGCGGCGCCGGCCGGATGTGTCGGCGCGGAAACCACCACCGGCACACCTTGATCTCCGCCTTCGCGAATTTCGGTGAAAATCGGCACTTCCCCAAGGAACGGAATGCCCAGTCGCTCGGCTTCCTGCCGACCGCCGCCGTGGCCGAAAATTTCAATCCGCTCCCCATTGGGTGCGGTAAAATAACTCATGTTTTCCACGAGGCCGAGCAACGGCACGTTTACCTTGGCGAACATGCCAATACCCTTGCGCACGACGCCGAGCGATGCTTCCTGCGGGGTGGTGACAATGACGCCGCCATCGAGCGGCACCGTCTGGCAAAGGGTGAGTTGCGCGTCCCCCGTCCCCGGCGGCAAATCCACAAGCAGGATGTCCAACTCGCCCCACTCGGTCACGGTGATGAATTGCTGGATCGTGCGCTGAATCATCGGGCCGCGCCAGATCACGGGCTGGTCGTCCTGGATCAGAAACCCCATGCTCATCAGCCGGACCCCGTGACTCACCGGCGGAATCATCTTCTCGTGCTCACTCAAGCCGGGGCGTTCCTTCGTGCCCATCATCAGGGGAATGCTCGGCCCGTAAATATCGCAGTCCAGCAGGCCCACTTTGGCGCCGAGATGGTGCAGACCGCAGGCGAGATTGGCCGAGGTGGTGGATTTGCCCACGCCGCCCTTGCCGCTCGCCACGGCGACAATGTGCTTGATGCCCGGCACGCGATTTTGATTCGCCCACGGAGTGGTGCCGTGCGCTCCGCCGGACGCCGCGCCTCCGCCTGAGGACGCGCGTTGATTCACTTCGACATGGGCCACGGCCACCCCGGGCATTTGTTTCAGGGCATGTTCGCATTCGCCCTGGATTTGCCGCGCCGCCTCGGCGTTGTTGGAGGTGAGCTGGAGCGTGACGGCAATGTTGGCGCCGTTGATGGCGATGTTCTTCACCAACCCGAAGGAAACGATGTCGCGCGAGTAGCCGGGATATTTGATGGTTTTGAGCGTATTGAGAATGGACTCCTGCGAAAGTGAACTCATGGGGCGGTCAGTGTAGCACCCGCCGAAGTGAACGCAAGTTTGCGCCGCGCCGTCGAATGCGTCAGTCCGCTCCGGACACCCACACTGCGCAACTGGGCGCGGCCAGGTGAATCGTCTGCACGCGGGATTGGAGTTTGCCGGTGTCGGCGTCCAGGGCGAAAACGATCACCGTCCCGGAATCCTGATTTTCCATCAACAGCCAGCGGCCCGCGGGATGGATGGCAAAATGGCGCGGAGTTTTGCCCTGCGTGGAAACATTTTGCAGATGCGTCAATCCGCCCGAAACGGAATCGACGGCAAATATCGCCAGATCATCGCGGCCGCGATTCGAAACGTAGAGAAACTTCCCATTGGGCGACAACGCAATCGCCGCCGCGGAATCATGCCGGGTTGGAGCAGCATCCGCGGGCACGGTGGACAGGGTTTGTCGCGCCGTCAACGTCCCGGCTGCCGCATCATAAGCAAACATACCCACCGTCAGGGCCATTTCGTTGACGGCATAGATCCAACGACCATCCGGGTGGATGGCGAGATGCCGCACGCCGGCTCCGGGCGCAACCGTCACCCCTGACGGCGTGTGCGCCGTGAGCCGGGCGGGGTTTGCCTCGAGGCGATAAACCGCAATCTGATCCAGCCCCAGATCACAGGCGAACGCAAACCGGTTGTCCCGGTCCGGAGCGATGAAATGCGCATGCGGACCGGCCTGGCGCTGGGGATTCACGCCGGCGCCCTGGTGCTGGATCGTGGTGCCGGCCGCCAACAAACGGCCGTCGGATTGGATCGGGAAAGCCGTGAAGCTGCCGGAACCGTAGTTGGCCACCAGCGCGCATTGGCCGGTGGCATCCACCGACACATGGCACGGAAACGTCCCCCCGGAAAGTTGTGTATTCAATGCCGTCAACGCGCCGGTCCGGCGATCCATGGCGTACGCCGTGATGGTGCCGGAAGCCTGGCCCTGGACGTCTCCCACTTCACTGACGGCATAGAGGAATTTTTGCGTGGGGTGCACGGCCAGGAAGCTGGGGTTCTTGATCCGGGCAACGAGTTGCGGTTCGGTCAATTGACCCGTGGCCGGATGAAATCGGGAGACGTAGATGCCTTCGCTTGCGCCACTGGTGTACGTGCCGAAATACACCCACGGTTCGCCGGCGGCCGCCGCCAACATCGTGGTGCTCAATAGCATCGAGGTCAGTTCCAATTTCATCCGTTTCGCCGGAGCAGACGCGCTCGCGGGCGGGAACCTCCGCGGCCGAAGACCTGGTGTTGCTGCGCCCCGACCGGGAACCCCATTCGCCCGGCGCGGCGGCCTTCAGAATTATCGTCTGGCGGCAGCCCGCTTATGGATTCGACGCCGGTGCGTTCGTCAAGCTGGGAATGACTTTTACGGAGCCATCCGAACTGATTTCCACATTGAGATCCGCGCCGTTGGTAGCCGGGGGAGCGGGCGGGTTGTGCATGTTCTTCAACTGCTGCGCGCCCTTTTGTCCCTCGGTGGCAAACAACCCTTTACGAATCCATTCCAGGCGCCGCGCGATGGACAATTCTTCTTTAAGTTTGGAGACCTGTGCGCGCAGCACGGCCAGATCATTGAACTGCCGCTCGAGCTCGGCCTTTTCAGCCATCAACCGCTTGAGTTCTTGTTCCAAAAAGGCCTTATCCCCCTCGGAGGCGGCCAGTTTGCGCTGGGTTTCCGAAATCTGGACGGTGAGATTGGTCAGGGCAGCGCTCAAATCAATGGCCTTCTCGTCCAGCTCGCGGTTTTGCGTTTCCAGCGCGGCGATCTTCTGGTCGCGTTCGGCTACGGCGGTCTGGGTGGCCTTCAACGTGGCTTCCACCCTGCCCAAATTGCTGACCACTTCCGTGAAACGATTGGTCAGTTGATTGAATTGGGCGCGGGCGTTGCCGAGATCGTTGGTGAGCAGCAAATTGACCTGCCGCTGCTCCTCCAAATCCCGGCTGGTTTTCACCCATTGGTTGGAATGATTCAAAATCGTGTTCACATCCTTGATGTGCTGTTCTTCGGCCTGTTTTTTGTTCGAGAACAAAACCACGGCCAGGCCGATGCAGATGGCCAGCAAAACTACTATGCCAATCACACTTTTCATATTCAGGGAAGGTTGCCCGCGCGATTCAATTTTAGCAAGCGCGCAGGTGTTTGAATTAAACGCATCGATTTCGCTTGTGTGTACAATGCCTGTTCAGACTGATTCTGGAAAAATTTATTCGGATCAAAGTTTGGCCAGCACCCGCGCCATTTCCAGCGCGGTGCGGGCCGCTTCAATGCCGCGGTTATGCCTGGCGTTCAGGCAACGAGCCACCGCCTGCTGCGGATTTTCCAACAGCAACACTTCGTGGACCACGGGCAGGTGATGGGTGATCTGGATCTGCATCAAGGCTCTGGTTACCGCCTCGCCAATATGCTGCGCGTGAACAGTTTCACCACGCAACACCACTCCAAGACAGATGAGGGCGTCGGGATGCTCCCGCCCCGCCGCCAGCCGGGCGGCCACCACGGGGATTTCAAACGCTCCGGGCACGCGGATGACCCGCGTTCTGCCGCCGGCTTTTTTGAGCTCACGCACTGCGGCCTTGACCATGCCGTCCACGTACTGCGCATTGTAACTGGAGGCGACAATCGTGAACACGCCTCCGGTCCGGGGCGGGCGCGCTTTCTTGAGACGTTGCAACATGCGCGTTCAGGCCTTGGCGGGCACCGTTTCCACGGCGGCGTGCTGCTCCAAAAACTCCAGGACTCGTTCGCTGGCGAGTTGATCGTAGATTTCAATCAACCCGTTGCGCTTCTGCAGGTCCTGAACAAATTTTTCCGCCGGAATTTGGTACATCGCCGCCAGGGTGTGGATGCGGCGCGCCACCTCCTCCTGCGAAACCTTGATCTCTTCCTTCTCTGCGATTTTCTGCACCAGAAATGCGAACTTCACCCGTTCCTTGGCATTCTGGTTGGCCACGTTGTAAATCGCGTTTTTTTCCTTTTCGATCAGGTCGCGCGGCACACCGCGTTGCGCATTCTCGCGCACCAGATTGTAAACCACATTGCGCGTTTCGTTGGCGACCGCCCCCTCCGGCAAATCAAAATTCACCCTTTCCAGCAGCGCCTTGACGAGTTGGCCGCGCACGTCACGCTGCAACTTATGCTTCAACTCGTTTTCCAGGTCCTTGCGCACGCCCTCGCGCAATTTGTCGAGGTTCTCGGCGTCATACAGCTTGGCAAATGCATCATCCAGCGGCGGCAGGGTTTTTTCGCGGACTTCAACCACCTCCACCTCGTAAACCCCCTTGCGGCCCGCCAGTTCCTTGGGGTTGAAATCGGCCGGAAAATCCACGGTCACCGTGCGCTTGTCTCCCGCCCGGGCCTCCAGCAATTGTTCGCTGAATCCCGGCAGGAACGAGCCCGCCTTCATTTCGATCCAGAAGCCCTGCTGGGCGGCCAGCCGTGTCGCCGCCGGCGCGATTTCCGTCAGTGCCCGGCCATCACTCGTGCCGACATAATTGACCACCGCGATGTGGCCGCTGGCCAGCGCCCGGTCCGCTTTTACAAAATCCGCCCGCTGCTCCCGCAGCAGATCCAGGGCTTTGACCACATCCGCCTCGGAAACTTCCTTCGCCTCGCGCTTGACGGGCAACCCTTTGTATTCCGGGAGTTGAAACTCCGGCGGCGTCTCGATGGTGGCCGCGAACAACAAGCTCTGACCGCGCCCAAACTGAATCTCCTCAATGTCCGGGTAGCCCAGCACGTCGATGTTCTGCTCCTTGAGCGCGTCCCGATATGCCTCACCGATGAGCTTGCGTTTAACTTCCGCCTGGATCTCGGTCTCGTATTTCCGCACCACCATGGGGATCGGCGCCCTGCCGGGGCGGAAGCCGGGCAGTTGTGCCTCCTTCTGGAAATTTTTCTCCATCGCGGCAAAGGCGGCGTCCACAGCCTGGGCGTTCAACTCGATCCGCACCAGCTTCTTACAGGGAGCTAGATTTTCTACTGTAACATTCATAGAGCAGTCTGGATTGTCGCTGAGAATGAAGAAAGCCGTGTGGATTTCTGCGATTCAACAGGCCGGAAAGGGTAGCAATTCGAAGCCGACCGTCAAGACGACCATGCGTTTCCGACGAAACGATGCCGCGCGTGGTTGCCCCCGTCGCGCCGGGAAATCGGAAACGCGCCGCGCACCGCGCTGCACGCGCGGCACTCCGATGCGATCCGGCTTGATGTTTGTGACAAATCCGGTTTATCTCCCCGGAAGCAATGACGGCCTTCGATGTCGAAATCGGGCCCCACCCGGCGGCGCGCGGGTCGCGGAAACCATGCGAACAACCGGCCGGACACACTTTTCGAGCAAGATTATGCCAGAAATGCCTGAGCAAAAATTAAGAATCATGGCCGTGGTGGGCAGCACCCACGGCACTTCGATCACGCGCGTCGTCGTTTCCTACGTTGCCGCGGAGTTGTACGAGAAAGGCTGCGACGTGGATTTGCTGGATTTGAGCAAGGAAACGTTGCCGCTCTTCAATGTGGAAACGGCCGATAAACAACCGGGGTTTGCCGCCCTGAAGGCGCGCGTGGATGTGGCCGACGCCTACGTGCTCGGCACGCCGGATTACCATGGGAGCATCAGCAGCGCGTTGAAAAATTTCCTCGATTATTTCTGGCGCGAGTTTACGGGCAAACTGTTCGCCACCCTGGTTGCCTCGCCGGAGAAAGGGCTCACCGTCACCGACCATCTACGCACCGTGGCGCGGCAATGCTACGCGTGGACCCTGCCTTACGGGGTTTCCTTTGCGGACCGGCAACATGTCGTGAACGGGCAGATCGTCAGCGACAGCTTCAAGAACCGGCTCGAGATGTTCATGCGCGACGTGCAGGTCTATGGCGCGCTGCTGGCCAGGCAGCGGCGCAAGGACCTGCTCGGGCAGGAGGCCGGCTTCCTCTCCCACCTGCGCAAACCCTTGTAACCACCCGGCCATCCGGTGGCGGCAAAGGTCGTGCCGCAGCGTCCGGCTGATTTTCCTGAAATTTTTGCATCGCCCGCGCCGCAAGTTTTGCTATGTTTCCACATATTTATGTTCCGGACGCGGCTTGACGTTCGAGTGAATCGCCCGGAGCTTGGCAGGGAAGCTGAATGCAGATTGTACATTGAAAACCATGAACCGCTCCGTCAACCAACTGAATGGGCGCCGCCGGGCCTTCACGCTGATTGAACTGCTGGTGGTGATTGCCATCATCGCGATCCTCGCGGCCATGCTGCTGCCCGCGCTCGCCAAGGCCAAAGAAAAAGCGCAACGCATCAACTGCGTCAGCAATTTGAAGCAGTTCACCCTGGGTTGGAAGCTGTACACCGACGATAATGCGGGTCGCCTGGTTTCGGCTTATCCCACCTATGGCGGATTCACCGGATCGTGGTGCGGGGGCAACGCGGAAACGGGCGGCCTGCCCGGGGCCTACGTCTATGGCGGCGCGGATCCGACCGGCATCGAAAGAGGATTGCTCTGGCCGTACATCAAATCCCTCAAGCTTTATCATTGCCCGGCGGATCACCGGATCGCCGATGCGGCGGGCGTCCCCGCCATGTATCGAAACAAACCCATTTTGCGCAGCGTTTCCATGAACTCCTATTTGAACGGCACGAGCTTCGGCGTCTCCCCGACCTGGGTGGTGACTTCTCCGAATGGCCCGCAAAGTTCCCAAGCTCCGGTCTATCGCAAAGAATCTGAACTCACCCAACCCGCCCGCACCTGGGTGGTGCTGGACGAAGATCAAGCCAGCATCAACGACGCAATGTTCCTGGTGGACATGGGGGGCGGGGCGCGGTTTCTGGACCTGCCATCCCGCAATCATGGCTTCGGTTATGGCATCAACTATGCCGATGGCCATGCCGAAATTACAGTGCTTCGTGACCCCGAAAGCCGGAGATGGAACCCAGGCGGCGCTCGACCATTGGGCGGATTGCGCGACTGGAAAGCTCTGGCCGACGTGACGACTCATCCCCGGTAAAGCCTTGCGGGCGCGCCATCCGCCCGGCGCTCCCATCCACGCAAGGTTTTCTGTCCGGTTTTCCGAATTGCGCTTCGTTACAAGCGGAGCCACCGCCGGACCAGCCGTCCGGGTCTCCAGCAGGACGCGGCGGGAACGCTTTTTTCGTGTCTTTCCAATTTGAGGCGGCAAAATCAGGCGCATGGCGCAACATCGGATTGGCCTCATCGGAGGCAGCGGACTCTACGACATCGAGGGCTTTACTCACCAAAAATGGGTGAAGCTAAAGACCCCGTTCGGTCCGCCCTCGGATGCCTGCCTCACGGGACGGTTGGCGGGCCGGGAGGTGGTTTTTCTTCCCCGTCATGCCCGGGGTCACCGGATTCTGCCGGGAGAAATCAACCATCGCGCCAACATCTGGGCGCTGAAAAAACTCCAGGTGGCCTGGATCCTCAGCGTCAGCGCGGTGGGCTCGCTGCAACCCCGGTATCGTCCCCGCGATGTGGTGCTGATTGATCAGTTTTTTGATCGAACCAGACGGTCCCACGAACACACCTTTTTTGGGCGGGGCATTGTGGGGCACGTGGCGTTCGCGGACCCGGTCTCCACCGAACTGCGGACCTTGTTGCTGCGTTCAGCCCGGGCGGTCAAAGCCCGCGTCCACAACGGCGGCACGTACGTGAATATGGAAGGTCCGGCGTTCAGCACCCGCGCCGAATCACAGACCTACCGCGAGCTCGGGGGCGACGTCATTGGCATGACAGCCCTGGGCGAAGCCAAATGCGCGCGCGAAGCGGAAATTGCCTATGCCACGCTGGCGATGATTACCGATTACGATTGCTGGAAGGCAGACGAACGGCACGTGACCGTGGAAATGGTCCTGGCCAACGTCGCAAAAAACGCCGCCACCGCAAAGGCCATCATCACCCGAACCATTCCACAGATTCCCTCGCAGCCCGGCTGGCCCTGTCACTCCGCCTTGCAGGGGGCCATCATGACCGACCGGCGGGCGTGGCCGGCCAAAACCATCGCGGCATTGCGCCCCATGCTGAAAAGGTATTTGTAGCTTGCGGCATGAACAAACGCGCCGTGTTGCAAAAAATCATTGCCCGCCTCAGGGACGAACTCGGCGTTTATTTCCGGGCCGCGCAAAACTCCCGCGCCGAAGCGACGCACGAGCAAAGCCGGGCGGACAACAAATATGACACGCGCGGACTGGAGGCATCCTACCTCGCGCGGGGTCAGTCCCGGCAGGCAGCTGAACTGGAAGCCGCCATCGCCGAATTTCAGCAACTGGCAACGCGCCCCCTTGCAGCGGATCACGGCATCGGCATCGGCGCCTTGGTGGCATTACAGATGGACGATGAAACCGCGTTGTATTTCATCGGGCCGCGGGCCGGGGGCACGACAATCACCCACGCGCAGCACGAGATTCTGGTCATCACTCCTCAATCCCCCCTGGGCGCCCAGCTCCTGGGAAAAATGCCGGGCAACCGGCTCAAACTGGACATCGCCGGACGCCAACAGCGGGCGCAAATCCTTTCAGTGTGGTGAGCGGCTTGATGCGTTGAGCCGCAATATTCACCCCGGCCGCATCCCGGCGCCATCCGCACGGGGCCCCGATTTTCCGTGGTTTAACCTTGCCTCCAGCGCACGGCCACCGTTTCATTGCCCGCAGCGATTATGGCCACCAAACAAATCATTCAACCCGCCCAATCCCCCGCCGCCGTCGGCCCCTACAACCACGCCGTGCGGGTCGGCGACCTGCTGTTTTGTGCGGGACAAATTCCGATCCGTCCGACGGATGGCAGCCTCGTCACCGGGGACATCCAGGTGCAAACCGAGCGCGTTCTGGAAAACGTGAAGGCGATCCTCACGGATCAGGGCCTGACCCTGGACCACGTGGTGAAGTCCACCGTGTTCATGACTAACCTGGCTGACTTCGCCGCGATGAACGCTGTTTACGCGAAGTACTTCACGCACGATTTCCCCGCGCGCTCGACCGTCCAGGTCGCCGCTCTGCCCAAGGGCGCGCAGGTCGAGATCGAAGTGATCGCGCATTTCTAACCCCTGCGGACCAGGACCATGCCGGTCGGTGTGCAACTCGCAATGGTGTTCCTGCTTGGGGCCGGGCTGGGGTGGGGTCTCTGCGCCCTGCTGGCGCGCCGGCCGGCCCCGGATCCCGGGGCCGGCGTCGCCCTGGCCAACGAACTGCGCCAGCAACTGCAACAACGCGAATCGGAACTGGCGGTGGCGCGCAGCGAAGTGGTCAACACCAAAACCGCGCTGGCCACGGCCGCGGCCCAGCAAGCCGGCGCCGAGAAGCTGCTGGCTGAACAGAAGACGCTGCACGAGCGCATGCTGGCCGGAACGCAGGAAGCGCACACCCGGGCGCTGGCCGATTTGCGCGAGGCATTCAAAGCCTTGAGCGCCGACGCGTTAAAGCAAAGCGCACCGGAATTTTTGCGCCTCGCCGAACAATCGTTCGGCAGGTTTCAAGCCGCCGCCCAGGGGGATCTGGACAAACGCCACGAATCCATCAAGGTGCTGGTCGAGCCGCTCCGGCAGCAACTGGACACCTACCAAAAACGACTGCAGCAGAGTGAAACCGCCCAGGCCGCCTCGTTGGGCGAAGTGAAAAAACAACTCGAATCGCTGACGCAATCCAGCCAGTCCCTCGCCGCGGAAACGGCCCAGTTCCGCTCCGTGCTGAAGTCCAATCAAGCGCGCGGGCGCTGGGGGGAAGAGACGTTGCGCCGGGTTGTCGAAGCCGCGGGCATGAGCGCGCATTGTGATTTTACGGAACAAACGCAAGCGGATGACAAAAAGCCCGACATGCTGGTGCGCCTGCCCGGAGACCGGCTGATCATCGTGGACGCCAAGGTGCCGGAACTGGATTTTTTGCACGCCTTGGAAACGGCGGACGCCACCCGGCGCGCCGAGGCGCTGGCCGCTCATGCGGCCAAACTCAAAGCCACCATCAAAACGCTGGCCGACCGCGATTACCCACGGCAATTTCCGAACGCACTGGATTATGTGGTGCTGTTTGTGCCGGCGGAGTCGCTGTTCAGCGCGGCGCTGGAGGGGGACCGGGATTTGATCGTGGAGGCGGCGCGCAAACATATTCTGCTGGCCACCCCGGCGTCGTTGATCGCGCTGCTGCGTTCGGTCAGTGTGAGCTGGCAGCAGCACGCACAAGCCGAGAACGCGCAGCAGATCGCCGCCGCCGCGCAGGAATTTTACGCGCGCGTGGTCACTTTCACGGACCATTTTGCCTCCATTCGCGACGGCTTGGAGAAGGCCAACTCCGCCTACAACAAGGCCGCGGCGAGCTTTCAAGCACGGGTGCGCCCGGCCGGAGAACGCCTGGCCGGCCTGGGCGGGGCCCCCGCCAGCAAACCCCTGACCGAAGTGCCGCTCCTCGAAACACGGCCGCAACAACTGTCATGAGCCCGCCGCGCGCCAGCCCGATGCTGTGGCTTGCGCTGACGCTCATGCTTGTCGCGGGTCCACTGCGGGCCGCCGAGCCCGCCGCCGCCGCCGTCATTGCGCGACTGGATTTGCTGGCCACCAACCTGAGCGCTGAACTGACCGCCCGCCTGCGCACCAACGTCGTCACCGGCAGTTACACCACCGTCTGGCGGCAGTTCGAGGATCTGAGCATCGCCGCGCTGCAGGACATTCTGCCCCGGCACATCTCCGAGCTGCGCCGCGAACACCTGGATGCGGGCGCCACACGGCGCGGCCTGGAGAAAAATCGTCCGGCCGACCTGGCCATCCATTGCGGCCCCAACCCCATCGAAATCTCCATCAAGGCCACCCGCGCTTCGCGACCACCGGAAAACGACCTGGGCACTTTTCGCGAGCATGAAAACCGGCGGCGGCGGTTCGCGGCGTCCTTCACGCTTTGGGTGCGCTACGTTGAGCGGCGGGAAACCTTCCAGGTGGAGCGGGTTTTCTTTGATCGCACCTGGCGTTTTGTCGGCAAATCGTCATTGGTGGACGGCGTGAAGTATCGGAAAAAAGATGGCAACATGCGCCCCAAACCATGGGCGATGTTTGACGCCGGCACGGCCTTCTGGTCGGACGAAACCGAATTTGAAGCCGCCGTCGAACGGGCCCGGATCTTCCGCGCCAACGCGCTGGTGCAGGAATACCTGGAAACCCTGGCGGAGGACGATCAACGGCTGTTGCACGAGCGCCTGCACGAGAAGTTTGCCGCCCCAGCGCCGCAATAAGCCCCGCCGCCGGCGCCGGCGCGGGGTCGGCGACCACACGGGTTCATGGGTTGACAGCCCCCGCGCCGCGGAGAACCAGCCGGACGGAGTCCGCCCCGTCCGGCCGGCAATCATCCGCGCGTGGACTTCAAGGTTTCCAGATCATGTCGGCCACGGTTTTGCCGCCGGGAATGAAGGGCAGCACGTGCTCGGTATGCGGCACGATGACATCCAGCACGTAGGGTTCAGCGGCGTCCAACATGCGCTGAAGGGCCGCGCGCAAGTCCTTCTTGTAGAGCACGCGCTCGCATTTCACGCCGAACGATTCGCACATCTGCACGTAGTCCGGATAAATGTCGGCGCGCGCTTCGGGGTTGCCGAGATAGGTGTGCCCGCGATTGCCGCCGTAAAACTTGTCCTCCCACTGCATCACCATGCCGAGGTATTGATTGTTCAACACGATGGCTTTCACGGCGAGTTTTTCCACCTTGGCCGTGGCCAGCTCCTGGTTGTTCATCAGGAAGGAACCATCACCGTCAATGTCAATGACGTGCTTGTCCGGAAACGCGGCCTTCACGCCCAGCGCCGCCGGATAACCGAAGCCCATGGAGCCCAGGCCCAGGCTGCTGATGTAGCGGCGCGGTTGTTGGTACTTGTACCACTGGGCCGCCCACATCTGGTGCTGGCCGACGCCCGTGGTGATGAAGGCATCGCCTTTCGTCAGGTCGTACAACTCCTCGACGACCATCTCCGGCAGAATGCACTGCTCCGGCTGGCCTTTGAGATGGCGGCGCATGTGCTCGCTGTTCATGATCTCCGGCGTCACCGCATAGCTGAACGGCGCCTTCTGCTTCCAGGCCTCAATCTGCTGCCACCAGGCGGTGAATTTCCTGGCCAGCGGCCGCCTGGCCAGCAGGCGGTTCAGTCGCGTCAACGCATCCTTGATCTCGCCCACGATGGGCAGATGCGCCTTGCAATTCTTGTTGATTTCGGAGGCGTCAATGTCGATGTGAACGATCGTGCCCGTCTTGCAGAACTCCTCCACCTTGCCGGTCACGCGATCATCAAAGCGCACACCGAACGCGAGCAGCAGATCCGCCCCCGCGTGCAGCTTCACCATGGGATCACTGAAGGATTTCCGTTTCTCAAACTCCCCGCTCACCGCCCAGTTGGCCACCGCCGAACCGTGCATCCCCAGCCAGCGCAGGGACTGCGGGTGCGTTTCGGGAAAACCGCCGAGCCCGCCGAGGGTCGTGGTGACCGGAATGTTGGTGGCTTCGGCAAACTTTTTCAGCTCCGCCGTGGCATTGCCCATGACAATACCCCCGCCGCAGTACAACACCGGCCGTTCCGCCTTCTCGATCAAGCCGATGATCTCGTTCAACGCCAGGTCGTCGGCCTTCAACCGGGGCTGCTGATAGCCGCGCAACCGCTGCTTGACCTGCTCCAGCGTGGGCCAGACGGGCTGCACCCGGATCTGTTGCACATCCTTGGGCACATCAATCACCACCGGGCCGGGCCGCCCGGATTGCGCCAGGTAAAACGCCTCCTTGATGATCCACGGAATTTCGCTCGCGTCCTTCACCAGATAGCTTTGCTTCACCACGGGCAGGGTCATGCCGATAATGTCAGTCTCCTGAAACGCCCCGCGACCAATCATGGCGCGCGGCACCTGACCGGTGATGGCAATCAGCGGCACGGAATCCATGTACGCATCGGCGATGGAAGTGACCATGTTCGTGGCGCCGGGACCGCTGGTGGTCATGCACACCCCGGCCTTGCCCGTGGCCCGGGCGTAACCACCCGCCGCAAACGAGCCGCCTTGCTCGTGGCGGGGCAGAATGGTGCGAATTTTGGATTTTGTCAGGGACTGATGGATTTCCATGCTTGCGCCACCCGGATAGGCGAAGATGACCTCCACGCCCTCGCGTTCGAGTGCTTCGACAAAAATGTCGCGGCCCAGCATGGCTTTGCCCACCTTGCCGCGTTTGGCGGCCCGGCTTCGGGATGTTTTCGTTTCGGTGCTTTCGGTGCGTTTTCTCATACGTTTTGTGCTTGGTTCTGGCCGGAGACGACCCGCGGGCAATAAAAAAACCCACAGCCGTTCCCGGCCGTGGGTGCTTGTTAAAATTGCTTCAATTTCGACAAGAACCACCGGCCTCGTTACCTACGACTACGAGGAGCGCCGCTGCTGCTTGTCGAACCAATCCGTTCATTTCGCCGTAACTCTTAACCGATTCCCGCCGGGGACGTCAAGCGCTGATTTTCCGATCGCCGGCATGAGCCGCCCGTCCCGGCGGATCAGACCCGGGTCTTCAACACTCGAGCGGCGGCTTTGACGGTCATTTCCACCTCTGCCTCGCCATGGGCGGTGGAGATGAAACCCGCCTCGAATGGTGAAGGGGCCAGATACACGCCCGCCGCCAGCATGCCGTGGAAGAACTTTTTGAACCGCTCGCGGTCGGCGCGCAGGGCGTCGTCCAGATTCCAAACCGGCTGGTCGGTGAAATAGCAGCAAAACATTGAACCGCAGCGGTTGAACGTCACCGCAACCCGGGCGGACCCGGCTGCCGCACGCAACCCCGCTTCCAACTGCGCGCCGCGCGCCTCCAGTTGCGCGTAATAATCCCCGGCCGCCAGCTCGTCCAGGTTGGCCAGACCGGCCACCATGGCCAACGGATTGCCGCTGAGCGTGCCGGCCTGGTACACCGGCCCCAACGGCGCGAGATGATCCATGACGTCCGCCCGCCCGCCCAGTGCTCCGACCGGCAGACCGCCGCCGATGATTTTGCCGAAGGTGGACAGATCCGGTGTGATGCCAAAACGCTCCTGCGCGCCGCCCGGAGCGAGGCGGAAACCGGTCATCACCTCGTCAAAAATGAGCAACGCCCCGTGCGTTGCGGTGATCTGCCGGAGAAATTCCAGCCAGCCGGGTTTCGGATTGAACAGGCCCGCGTTGCCGGCCACCGGCTCGACGATGATGCACGCGATGTCCCGGGGATGCGCGGCAAACGCGGCCTGGAGCGGTTCGATTTCATTGTAGGGCAGCACGAGGGTGTGTTTGGCAAAATCCGCCGGCACTCCGGCACTGTCCGGATGGCCAAAGGTGAGGGCGCCACTGCCGGCTTTAACCAGGAGCGAATCCGCGTGCCCGTGGTAACATCCGGCAAACTTGATGATCTTGTCGCGCTTGGTGAACCCACGCGCCAGGCGGATGGCGCTCATGCAGGCTTCGGTGCCGGAGTTGGTCAGGCGCACCTTTTGCACGCTGGGCACGAGCCGGGTAATCCGCTCGGCCATGAGGACTTCGTGAGGGTTCGGAATTCCGAAACTGGTGCCTTGCCCGGCGGCGGCCTTTACCGCCGCGATGATTTTGGGGTGTGCGTGCCCGAGAATGGCCGGCCCCCATGTGCCGACGTAATCAAGGTATTCGTTGCCGTCCACGTCGGTGATGCGACAACCCCGGGCTTGCTGCACGAAGAAGGGTGTGCCGCCAACCGCGCGAAAAGCGCGCACGGGTGAATTGACGCCGCCCGGCAGGCAAGCCAGTGCCCGGGCGAACAAGGCTTCAGATTTGGTCCGCGCAATCATGAACCCAGCATAGCGGCGGGGGCAATCGCGTTAAACCGTTAAATCGCCGGCCGCTGGTCCGGGCGGACGGACTCACGGAGAAAAGACTGGCGCGGCGTTGATTTCAATCACGCGACCATCACTCCACTGCACCTGGCCCCGGAGATACGAGCGATGCAGGGCCTCGGAGAAATCAGAGCCACGCTTGCTGAAATCCGGATCCTGGATCGCCGGCCGGTAATCGGGTGCCGCACTCAGCGTGGTGGCATTGGTGGAGATGAAGTTCCAGCTGAAGGTCAGACCGGCGTTGCGCGTCTGGTTCGTGCCGCTGACCTGGTAAAAATAAATCGGTCTCCGGGCGCGGGTGGTGTCTGCCCGCGCCTGCGGCGAGGGCAGGCGAAACCGGTTGCGTTGGGCGACGCCCAGATCATGCGTGCGCCGTGCGGAAATCTGGCCATAGATCGTATTCGCCTCGTCAAACATCCCGCGATAAACCGAGCCGTCGCTGTCCACCACCCGCAAATTCAATCCGCGCTGCTCCACTTTGAAGCTTTGCAGCACGTGCGGCACGGCCAATTGCGGCAACCGTTCGTCCCGCACCTTTTCCTGCTGCGCGGTGACGAACCGCACGAAGGATTGCGCGCGCACTTCGGCCGGAACCGCCGCATCGGCCCGCGCAGGTCTCGGCGCTGCCGGTGGCGCCGGTACGGTTAAACTGGTCCCCGCATCGGCAGGTTCACGCGGACCCGCATCGGCGAGCCGGATCCGGGGCGCGGCGTCAACGCGGGATGACGGCAGGACAGGGATCGAGGCCTCGTTTGTCAGCGCGGCAGGCGGCGGCGCTGCAGACCGCGGAGCGGACAACGCCTCATCCGTCCGGGAAACAGCGATCGTTCCGGTGGGCACTGACGTCCCCTGGCTCCTGGCGGCAGCGCGTGTCTGCCGGCTGGTGGTCGGATGGGGTTCCGGAGCCACCGGAATCCTGCGCGCGACGGGAACCGTCACTGCCGGGGCGGCGGTTTTTGTTTCCTCATCCGACACGGGGCTTGCCGCCGGCGGCCACGGCGAAGAGGTGGAGGGCGGCGGCGGAGTGGTCAAGACCGGCCGTGAGGCTTCGCCCGGAAGGCGTTTTGCCAGCTCATACGCCGGTTGCAAGGTGGTTTTCCCGGATTGAAAGAACAGCCAGACCCCGGTGATGGCGATTCCCGCAAACGCGGCCAGCACATAACCCCAGCGCCAGATCGGGAGCCGCCAGAAGGGAGGATGGTCCGCCGGCCTTGGCGCCGCGGTCGCCGGAAACCGGCGCGCCACTTCAGCTTGCAACAGGCGGCGGTGGAGCGGGGATAATTCGAGCGCCTCGCCCGCAGCAGCCCGGCGCTCTTGAGCGGCGCGACGGAGCAATTCTTCAATGGGACGTTCGTCGTTCATTACCACACGCTGGTTTAGACGGGATCCGGCAAATTTTCCCCGGCCAGGCAACGCTGCACGATCAACTCCAATTTGTCGAGGCACTTGCTCAGACGCGAACTGACGGTCTTGGGATTCAACTGCAACAGGCGGCTCAATTCTTCATAGCTCAAATCGCCAAAATAACGCAGTTCAATAATCTCCCGGCACGGCGCATCCAGCAACGCCACGGCTTCGCGCACCTGTCCGGCTTGTTCCCGTTGGAGCAGCCGGAGGTCCGGGGCGGGGGCCGAATCCGACGGATCCAACACAAGTCCAGCCGGCTCGGTCTCCGCCTGCAACGACAGTGGCACCTGGCCGCCACCGCGCTTGGCCGCCAGTCTCTTTTCGCGAAAGTCCCGCGCCTTGTTGGCGGCGATGTGAAACAACCAGGTGCGAAACTGGCTTTGTTCCCGAAAGGAATCCAGATTTCGAATCACACTTAAAAAGGTGTCCTGGCAGACTTCCTCGACATCTTCGCGGGTGAAGTCCGACGCCAGCTGAAAGACAAAACGTCCGGTGGCGGCATAGTGCAGATCAAACAGTTCATCCCATGCCGCGGCTTCCCCCTGACGGCAACGCGTCAGCAGTTGGGCTTCACTTCCCATTTTGTCGTCGCTGGATTGTAGCGGACCCGGCGGCTGGGGGAACAGATTTTCATGACGAACTGCTTGCGAGCATGGCCGGGCAACCGTCTCCGCGCCGGGCAACCACCTCCGCCGGAAGGAAAAATCCCGATGCCGGTCCTGTGCCAGTGAGCCGGAGCGATTCCGCGCTCCTTGCCGGGTTGTCCAAGCCGCCGGGCCGCGTGGATGCGGTGCTGCCGCGAAAGCCGCGGATCCGTGGTGAAAGGCAGGTGATCTGGCGAAATGTCGGTCGGCATCCTGACCCGCGGGCGCGCTTCCTGCACCGGGGGATTCTCACCTTTGGCCCGCGTGCAGGTTGGTTCGTGCCTTCACCGACAAGTGGCCCTTCCCCGGTACACAATCGCATCCAAACCTGAAGCGAAGAAAAAGCTGGCCAACCCCGTTCAACCCAAGCATAATCCCGCCTTTATTTTTACTATGAAAAACACATTGATACTTGCAGGCGGCTTGGGCATCTCCCTGCTGTTTGCCAACCAAAACGCGCGGGCTCAACAAGCGCCGCCCCCGGAACAAAAGGGCTGGGAAACCGTGGCGGCAGCGGGGTTGACCATTCAGAGCGGCAACAGCGAAAGCGTTGGGGCCACGGTCAGCATTGACACGAAACGGAAATGGGATTGGGACGAGGTGTTGCTGGGGGCTTCCGGCGGCTACGGCAAAAGCAGCAGCACGGGCAACAATCGTTCGCGCACAACCGATTACGTGAAGGGTTACGGTCAATACAACCATTTGTTTACGGACCGGCTCTACTTCGGCTTGCGGGTGGATGGTGAACATGACGGGATTGCCGACCTGGCGTATCGCCTGCGGATTGCGCCACTGGCGGGTTATTACCTCATCAAAAACGAGAAGACCACGCTGTCGTTCGATGTGGGCCCGTCGTTTGTGATTGAAGAACGCGAAGCATCCGCCACCTCGCCACGGGATCGCCAGGAGTACTTTGCGCTGCGCATCGGGGAAAAATTCGAGCACAAGCTGACGGATACGACCCGCATCTGGCAAACTGCGGAGTACATTCCCGCCGTCGAAGACTGGCCGGATCGGGACCTGATCAATTTTGAGATCGGAATCAGCACCAAGATCATCAGCAACTGGGACTTGCAGGTGAAGTATCAGGTGAACTACGACAACGGCGTGAAATACGGCAAGGAAACGACGGATACCCGGCTGATTGCCCAAACCGCCTATACGTTCTAAGCCTGGGGGCGCAGACCTTTTCCGCATCGGGGATGGCCGGAACGCCACCCCGATTTTTTTGTACATAAAAAAGCCTGCCATTGGGAAATGACAGGCCTAAATGTCGGTGTCGGCCTCTTAACCGTCGTCGCCAATGGCTTCCACGGGGCACCCTTCCTTGGCCTCCTTGCAGCGCTCCTCCTCCTCCGGAGTTTCGGGTTGTTTAAATACGAACGAGTAGCCGCCGTCATCGTTGCGCTTGAAATTGTCCGGTGCGGTTTCCCGGCAGAGATCGCAGTCAATGCATTGATTGTCCACGTAATAGCGGCCTGGGACGTTATCGGAATATCGGTTTACTGCATCAGCCATAAATGAATATAGTCCGCGGGAAACTTAGAGGGTGAAACCGATGAGTGGCAAGCTTCAATTGCACCGGACCGGTGCTGCGCGGCGCGATGACGGGACGGAAAAGCCGGTACCGCCACCGTCCCAACTGGCCGCCGCGGATCAAGGCAGATGAACGCCCGGGATTTTGGTTTTATGCGCCAGGCCATCCGGCTGGCGCAACGGGGCCGCGGCACGACCTCGCCCAACCCGATCGTTGGCGCCTTGCTGGTGCGGGCGGGCCGGATCATTGGTCGTGGCTGGCATCGGCGCGCGGGTGAGCCCCATGCCGAAATTGAGGCGTTCCGGGATGCCGGGCGACGGCGGCACTCCGTGCGCGGCGCGACCCTCTATGTGACCTTGGAGCCATGCTCCACGCACGGACGCACGCCACCCTGCACCGCGGCCATCCAGGCCGCAGGGATCCGGCGCGTGGTGGTCGGCGCGATTGATCCCAACCCCCGTCATGCCGGCGCCGGTCTTTCGGAGCTGCGCCATGCCGGCCTTCAGGTGGCGGCGGGAGTTTTAAGCGATCGCTGTGCTGAACTGAACGAGGCCTTCAACCATTGGATCCAGTGTCGCACTCCGCTGGTCACGGTGAAGGCGGCAATGACCCTGGACGGGAAGATTGCCACGGCCGCCGGCGAATCCAAGTGGATCACCAGCGCCGCCGCACGAGCGCACGGGATGCAGTTGCGCCACGAACACGACGCCATTGTGGTCGGCGTGCATACCATTCTCGCCGATGATCCGAGCCTGGTCGTGCGGAAAATTGGCGGCAGGGATCTGCCGGAGAAACACCCGCCGTTGCGGCGAATCGTGCTGGACGCGGAGGCCCGCACGCCCTTGTCCGCCAAGGTCGTCAGTGATCCGCAGGCCGCCACCACGACCCTTGTGGTGAGTGAGAACGCCGCGCCGCGCCGGGTGGCCGCGCTCGCCCGCCGGGTGCGTGTGGTCACGGGACCGGCGCAGCACGGCAAAATCGACCTGCGATGGCTGCTGCGCAAGCTGGGTGCGGAAGCGGTCACCAGCTTGTTGGTCGAGGGGGGCGGCGAAGTCAATGCCTCCTTCCTGCTGGAGCGTCTGGCGCAGCGGATTGCGTTTTTTTACGCGCCGAAGATTCTCGGCGGACGCACGGCCCTGAAAGGCGTCGCCGGCAAGGGCGCGGAGGCGTGGAGCGAAGTATTGACACTGACCAATGTGAACTGGCGTCTGGCCGGGGAGGACCTGCTGCTCACCGCCAGGGTGGCGGTTTGATGCGTTTTGCGCCCTTGCCGGCGGAAAGGTTTCTCCCCCACCATAGCCCCATGTTTACGGGGATCATTCAGCAGACCGGCGTGATTGAAACCATTGCCCCGGCACCCAAAGCGATCCGCCTGGTGCTGCGCGTCCCGCGTGGAATGCAGGGCGCCCGGCTGGGTGCGAGTGTGGCCGTCAATGGTTGCTGTTTAACCGTGGTGCAACACACCCCGTGCGGTCCTGGGCGACGACTTCATTTCGATGTATTGCGTGAATCCTGGCGACGCACCAACCTGCAGTTCGCTCAGTCCGGCGACATTGTCAATCTGGAACGTCCGCTGCGCGCGGGCGATGAATTGGGAGGTCATTTCGTGACTGGCCATGTGGACGGCCTGGGAAAAGTCCGGAGCTGGAAAAAATCGGGAACGGACCAGCTGCTCAGCATTTCCGCCCCCTCCAACCTCATGCGTTACGTCGTTTTGAAGGGCTCCATTGCGGTGGATGGGATCAGCCTGACGGTCGCCGGGGTGACGAAAACCCAGTTTCAAATCTGGATTATTCCGCACACGTACGAGATCACCACCTTGCGGGCGCGGCAGCCTGGCGATTACGTGAACCTCGAAGTGGACATGTTGGGCAAGTACGTGGAGCGCTTCCTGGCCCGACCACGAGACGGCGATGGCGGGCGCGGGCGTACAAACAAAAGGACCGGACAATTCATCCGGTCCTCTGCCTGAGAACAAAACCCATTTCCAATGCCGAAATTCAAAGTTGTTTTCCGGCGGCGCTGCAGTTCTACGCCTTTACGAAACACACGGTAACCTCTGCAAATTCCCGTCCAACAACGCCCTCATCATAGGATAGTTTCCAGATACCGGTAGTCACCATTGTGGGGGACAGGTTGCGCCCGCAAACGATACGATCACAAACCGCTGATATTCAGGTTGTTACTGACGTCTCAGGGCCTTCGCAACCGCCTCTGTGCGCGTGCGAACGTGTAATTTTTCATAAATTCGTCGGATGTAAGTTCGCACGGTTTCAAAGCTGATGCCGAGCCGGTCGGAAATTTCCTTGTACATGAACCCCTGGCTCAGTAAATCCAACACCTCCTGCTCGCGCGGTGAAAGTTCATTTGTGGGTTCGGGCGGGGCGACGCTCGGACGCATTTGGAAAGACTGCACGACTTTGCGGGCGATGTGGGTGGACATCGGCGAGCCGCCGTTCTGCACATCGCGGATGGCATCCAGAATTTCCGAACTCTTGGAACGTTTGAGCAGGTAACCGGCGGCGCCGGCGGCCAGCGAATTGAAGATGTTCTCCGTATCCTCGTAAGCCGTCAGCATGACGATTTGCGTGGCCGGCAGAATTTCCTTCAATCGCCGGACACACTCCACCCCGTTCATGCCGGGCAGGTTGATGTCCATCAGGACCACGTGGGGTTGCTCTGCGGGAACGCCGGCAAGGGCGGCCTCCGCACTCGGATGCTGGCCAACGCATGCGAATCCCTCCGCGCGATTGATCATGCGCGCGAGGGTGTCCCGCAATTGTTCATTGTCCTCAACGATCGAAACCGTGATGGCCATGGCGTGTCAGGGTTTGGTGAGCGGCGCCGTCAGTCGCACGATGGTCCCGCGCCCGGGGGCCGGCACCATTTCAAATGTGCCGCCCACATCTTCCATGCGTTTGCGCATGTTGCGCAACCCATTTCTCCCGGTTTTCGTGGCGGCCCCCGCCGGGCCGCGCCCGTTGTCCTCCACTTCAAAAACGAATTGCCGGTCCCCCAGCCGCAGATGGATTCTGGCCTCCGTGGCGCGCGCGTGCTTGACGACGTTGTTCACCGATTCCTTGAAGGCCAGGAATACATTGTGCCGCAGATCCGGCGGAATGCCGAGCGCCGGCAGCGCCGGGGGCACATCCAGACGATACCGGAGATTGGCCAGGGCGAGATATTCCTGCGCATATTTGCAGGCGTAATTGACCAGCCCCTCCAGCGTGTCATTGGAAGGATTGGCCGCCCAAACAATCTCATCCAGTGCATCCGAGGTCTGCCGGGCGGTCTTGCAAATCTGTTCGGCATGCGCCGCGACCTCCGCCGGCAGGTGCCGGTCCTCGCCCACCATTTCACCCAGCAAGCTGACCTGCGTCAGATTGGCGCCCAGTTGATCGTGCAAGTCGCGCGCGATGCGGGCGCGCTCCTTTTCCAGCGCTTCCTGCTGGCGCAAGGACGCGAGCTGGCGTTGCAACCGCTGGGTGGAAATGAAATACACGAGGCCCCCAATGCCCCCGATCAAGCACACCACTCCGCCCGCCTGAAACCACCACGTTTTCCAAAAGGGCGGAATGACCACCAGGCGCAAGGACGCCGGAATGGGACTCCAGAACCCGTCCTCATTGCAGGCGCGCACCTGAAAATGGTAATGTCCCGGCGGCAGCCGGGTGAGCCGGACTTCCCGCAGCCCGCGCGAATCCATCCAACGGGCGTCCCCATCGTCCAGGCGATATTGAAAGCGGGCCTGCTCCGGCGCCGTGAGATTCAGACTGGTGAAACGAATTTCCACCACTTCCTTGCGGGCCGGCACGACGACCGCGCGCGGCCAGGCGGTTTGCAAGGCATTGGTCGCCTGGGATTTTCCATCCACCAGGACGGCTTCAATCACCACGGGCGGGGGATTGGTATTGGGTTGCAACGCCGCCGGTTGCAGGCTGACCAGGCCCTTGGCCGTGGGAAACCACATCCGTCCGGAAGGGCCGCGCCAAACGGACGGTTGCGAGCCCGAGGAGCATTCCTTGGTCGGCAATCCGTCCGCCTTGCCGAAGGTGCGCAGGGACAAAATGTTGGTCCGGCCGTCGGCGTAGGCATTCAAGGCGGACCGGGCCACGCGCATCAACCCTTCGTTTGAGCCGATCCAAAGGAAACCCAACTCGTCCTCGGCCAGATAGGAAATGCTGTTGCCCGCCAGACCATCCTGCTTGTCAAAGCGTTTCCAGCTGCCCGTTTGGAATCGCGCCAGCCCCCCGCCCGAAGTGCCAATCCAAACCGCCCCGGCCGCATCGGTGTGGAGCGCGGTAATATAGTCGCTGGGCAGTCCGGTGTCCGTCGCGCGATAACTGGTAAAGTGTCCGTCCTGCAACCGGTTCAAACCCCCGCCATCGGTGCCCACCCATAAATCGCCATTGACGCCTTCGGCAATGGCGCGCACCGAATTCGTCGTCAAGCCATCCCCGGTCGTGTACAGCTTCCACGTCGCGCCGTTCCAAAACGCCAGTCCCTCCTGTGTGCCGACCCAGATGTTGGTGGCCCGATCCTGAAACAGGGCGGAAACCTGCGGTCGCACCCCTTCAGTGCCGGGCGCCAGACGGAACCTCCCGTCCACGAATTGATAGATGCCGCCCGCCACAATGCCGCCCAGCCAGACGGTATCCCGCGCATCCACGAGCAGCGCCCGCACGTTTACCCCGGGCAAATCCGCCGTGGCGTCGTACTTGCGCATGGTGTCATGAAGCCAGTAGTTCAATTCACCGCCATTGAACGCGATCCATAATCCGCCCTGACTGTCGGTGGAAACGGATTGCACACTTTTGCCACCCGTTTCCGGCTGCAGCTGAAACCGCGCCGGGCGCAGCCGGTTGGCCCCGCCGCCGTCAGTGCCGACCCACAGGTTGCCTTCGCGATCCACGCACAAGGACAATACGGTTTCGTGATTCAAGCCCTGGGAGCTGCCGATGCGCGTCACCGCGCCCCGCGGGTCCAACCGATACACGCCGTCACCCAGCGTTCCGATGATCAGGTTGCCCTGTGCATCTTCGCAGGCCGATGTGACCGGTGAGGCGGTGAGGAGAGGTTTCCAGGGATAAGGCCCAAGCGTTTGGGTGATCCCATTCGTCGTGTGCAGATAAATGTGCTGATTGGCGAATTGCCAGAAACCACCGTCCTTGCGGGCGAGCAGAAAGTCCTGCCGGCCGGTCAGTGGAATGGTTTGGAGCTGCAATTCAAAGTCCGGGCGCCGCAGATCAGAAACGACCCGATACAGATTCATGTCCGTGCCCACCCAGAGCTCGCCCGCAGCGTCGGTAATGAGGGAGCGGCAACTGCTGGCGCCGGGATTGATCAACCAGGTGTTCTCGCGACGGCCGTTCCGATAGCGGGCCAGTTGCCCGTCGGCGCCAAACAACCAGACCGCGCCCGTCGCATCTTCGGTCGCCGCCATCAGGCGCTCCCGCACGCCATGGCCGAACTGCACGTTCGTGGCCACGCCGTTTTGGAGGCGCAATACGCCGGATTTTTCCGTGCCCACCCACAACCCGCCCTGGCGGTCCTCAAACAAATGTACGATCGTCTCGGCTTCGTAGAACACCTCCGGATGAATGCCGTCGAAGCGGACCAGCCCTTTCATCGTTCCCAACCAGAGGTACCCATCACGCGTCTGGGTCAGCGCAATGACCGAACTCTGCGGCAGCAATTCTGCGTCCTGGGTGTTCCACACCAGAAACGTGCCGGAGTCGGCCGCAACAACAGGACACCGGCTCCCGGCCAGCCCTCCTCCGACCAGCAGCATCCCCACCGTCCATCCTCGCAACCACTTCAGCACCAAGTCATGGTTGGAGGCCCTGCGGGCCAAGTAAAGCCGATTGATGGGCCGGCCGCCGGGAGGCGGTGATTTTTGAAAGTTTGACCTCGGGCCGGGCTAAGTTAGACTGACCGACCTTGTTCGTATGAAAATATTGGTTTGTGACCCCATCTCGCCCCGCGGCATCGCCCTGCTACAACAACGCCCCGAGTTCGAGGTGGTTGTCCTGCCCAAACGCCTGGCTGAAACCGAATTGCTTCCCGTGGTGAGCGATGTCGCCGCCATGATTGTACGCTCCGAAACCAAGGTGACCAAAAAGGTCCTGGAAGCCGCCAAAAAATTACGCGTGGTTGGTCGCGCCGGTGTCGGGGTGGACAATGTGGATGTGAAGGCGGCGACCCGTCACGGGGTTGTGGTGATGAACACGCCGGGAGGGAACACCGTGACGACGGCGGAGTTGACGTTCGCCATGCTGCTGAGCCTCGCGCGGAATGTGCCACAGGCCTATGCCTCGATGACGGCCGGAAAATGGGACCGCAAGCTGTTCCAAGGCGTGGAAGTTGCCGGCAAAACCCTCGGGGTATTGGGCATGGGCCGGATCGGCACGGAGGTGGCCAAACGGGCGCTGGCGTTCGGGATGCGCGTAATTGGTTATGACCCGTTTCTGAGTGAGGCGCGCGCCAAAGCGCTTGGAGTGGAGCTGGCCACCGAAGTGGATTTGGTTTACCGCGAAGCCGACTTCATCACCGTACACATGCCGGTGACCGACCAGACCAAAGGGATGTTGAATGCCGCGGCCTTCGCCAAAATGAAACCGGGCGTGCGGGTGGTGAATTGTGCCCGGGGTGAAATCATCGAAGCGCAGGACCTGCTGGCCGCGCTGGAATCCGGCAAGGTGGCGGCGGCGGGATTGGACGTGTATGACAAGGAGCCCTTGCCCCCGGACCACCCGTTCCGCACCCATCCGGGTTTGATCCTGACCCCGCACCTCGGCGCCAGCACGACCGAAGCGCAGGAAAAGTGCGGGTTGGAGGTGGCCGAAGTCATTACGGGCTATTTGTTGACGGGAGAAGTCCGCAATGCGGTGAATCTGCCCTACCTCGACGCCAAGACGTACGAACAGGTCAAACCGTATCTCATCCTGGGTGAAAAAATTGGCAAATTGCTTGCCCAACTGGCCCCCGCCCAGGTGGATCGCCTCTACATCACTTACGGCGGCAAGGCGCAGGAGCTGCCCAATATTGATCCCATCACCCGGGCGGTGTTGCAGGGATTTTTATCCCGGGCCGGTGTGCATGACTTGAACAACATCAACGTCCGCAGCATCGCCTCCACGCTGGGATTGACCGTCGAAGAGAAACGCTCCAATGAACCGGTTACGTTTAACGAGTGGCTGCACGTGCAGGCCTTTCACGAGAACCAAAAGGTCATCTCGGCCGGCGGCACATTTTTTGGCTCGCCGAACAACCCGCGGATCGTGCGTTTGTACAGCTCCCCGGTCGAGATTCCGATCAGCGGAGTGATGCTGTTATTAACGAACAAGGACCGCCCGGGAATTGTCGGATACCTGGGTACGCTGCTGGGTCGTCATCAGGTGAACATCGCGAGCATGAGCTTGAGCCGCGACACCGAGGGCGGCGATGCGCTAACGGTGCTGCATTTGGACAGCGAACCGACGGCGGCGGTATTGGCCGAGCTGGAAAAAGATGAAGACATTCACAGTGTACACGTCGTCAAATTATAAACGAATCATTCCTATGACCTCTGTTACCCGCAGGATTTCCTGCCTCACGCTTGGGCTGGTGCTGGCCGGCTTCGGCAGCAGTATGACCACCCGGGCCGACACCCCGACCAACAGCGTGAGCAAACTCGACAGCCTGCTCGGGGATCCGGTGATTGCCAGGGGCAAGGGAGTGGAAATCAAGCGCAGCCAGTTGGATTCGGAAATGATCCAGCTACAGGCTGCGGCCAATGCGCAGGGCCGCCCGATCCCGCCCGACAACCTCGGCATGTTTCAGCTGCAGAAGCTGAACGACCTGATCGCCGCGCAGTTGTTATTGGCGCGGGCCACCGACGCCGACAAGGCCAGGGGACGTGAGATGTTTGCCAAGGCGCTGCAACGCCTCAAAGCCGACAACAAGCTGACCGATGCGGAATTCGATGAGAAACTGGGCAGCCAGCTGCGCCTGCAGGGGCTGACGCGGGCCGAGTGGGACCGGCAACGCGTGGAGCAGGCCACCGTGGCGGCCGTCCTCCAACGCGAGCTGGAGGTCAACATCACCGATGCCGACGCCAAAAAGTATTACGAGGAAAACCCCACCCGGTTCGAACAGCCGGAGCAGGTGCGTGCCAGTCACATTTTGCTCAGCACCAAGGACCCGGTCACCGGAGAGGATTTGTCCGAGGAGCAGAAAAAAGCGAAGCGCAAACAGCTGGAGGAGGTGCGGAAGCAGGCGGTGGACGGAGCCGATTTTGCCGCCCTGGCCAGGCAGTACTCCGAAGATCCCGGCTCCAAGGATCGCGGGGGAGAATACACGTTCAAGCGCGAGGACATGGTGCCGGAATTCTCCGCCGCCGCCTTCTCCCTGCGCACAAATCAAGTCAGTGATGTGGTGACCACCGCGTACGGCTATCACATCATCAAGCTGGGTGAGAAAATCCCCGCCCGGATGCTTCCCTATGCGGAAGTGGCGGATGACCTCAAAGAAGTTTTACGCAGCCAGGCGCTGCAGAAAAAACTGGCCGACGGCAAATTCATTGAAGCGTTGCGGAAGGAAGCCCATGTGGAAATCCTGGATGAACGGTTGAAGAAAATTGAGGAATTGATGGCTTCATCGCAGCAGGAGCAGCCGGCCGCGGGCCCCAAGTAACGCCCGGGGGAAAATCGGTTTTTCACCCGGCGGCCCCAACAGGCGCATCTTTATTGGCCCAGAACCTTGGGCTGCGACTGTGACTCCAAGTCGCGGTGGAGAAAATGCGTCAGATGGCGCAGCCGGGTTTCCAAGCCGCGGGTTGCCAGGATCTTCTGGCGTTCCTCGGCCGCGGCCAAAACCATTCCCGCCATTAAATCCGTCGCCCGCTCCGGTTCGACAATGGAATCAAGATAATCCAGCATTTCCCGCGCGGACAGTGTGTGCGGCGGCTGACCGGCCTGGGCGGGCTGCGCACTGGAAACGAATGGAAACGGAAACGGAATGCCCTGCTTCACTCGTTCCTTCAGCAACAGCCGCGCGCGCGCCAGAAGCCCACCAATTTTCCGGCCGCTTCCAGTTGCGGGAGGCAGCGGTTCAATTTCGTGCACCGGGTACGGCCGCCGTTTTTTCAGCCGGCCGAGCTTCACCCGCGCCAGTCCCTGCAAAATCACGTGCGCGGTGTGATCCTTGTGCCCGACGGCAACGCGGATCAGCCCGATCCCGGCCACTTTGGCCGGGGTTTCGTTGGCTGACTCGGGATGACGCATGGCCACCACAAAGAGCCGGTTGCCGTGCAATGCATCGGCCAGCAATTGGCGATAGGGCGCTTCAAAGACGTAAAGTGGAAGCAACGCCTGCGGAAACAGGATCGCGTTGGGCAACGTCATCACAGGTACTGCGTCGGGCAACGTCATAGCTGCCTTCGACAAGCAACAACTGTTCCAACGCAGTTTCAAAATCGGGTTATTTGTTCAAGACGTTTCACCCGCTCGTCAATTTGAGCGGGCGTGGCCGTAACGGTTCGGTTCAGGCCAAAGCCTTCACAGCAAAAGGAGGCCACGACGCTTCCGTGAATCATCGCGCGCCGAATGTGGGCATCCGTTGAGCCGCGGGCCCGCGCCAGATACCCCATCAGGGCGCCCACAAACGAGTCGCCGGCCCCCGTCGGGTCCACCAGCCCGGAGACGGGATAGGCCGGACAGAGAAAAAATCCCTTCGGTCCGCTCAGAATGGAGCCGTGCGAGCCCTGTTTGATAATCACGTACTTCGGCCCGAGTCGGTGAATCTTTTTGAGCGCGTTGAAGACATTGTCCGTCTGGGTCAACTGCTGCGCTTCACTGTCATTGAGCACAAACCCATCCACCAGTTTGATCAACGCCAGCAGATCCTCCAGGGCGATGTTCAACCAGAGATCCATGGTGTCCGCAACGACGAACCTTGGCCGGCGCATCTGTCGCAGCACGTGCAGTTGCAACGCCGGCGCGATATTGGCGAGCAGCACAAACGGCGAGGACTGATAGGGGCGCGGCAGTTCCGGAGAAAACGTTTCAAACACCCCCAGTTCCGTCAGCAGCGTCCGGCGGTTGTTCATGTTTGCCTCGTACTCGCCCGACCAGTGGAACGTTTTGCCGGGTTTGACCTGCAATCCGGCCAGATCAATGCCGTGCCGCTTGAAGAGCCGGGTGTATTTCGACGGAAAATCCTCGCCCACCACACCCACCATGTTGACGGGCGAAAAAAAACTGGCCGCCACCGCGGCGTGGCTTGCCGAGCCGCCCAACAACTTCGGATTTTCCCGCCGCGGAGTTTTGATGGAATCCAAGGCCGTTGAACCCACGATCAATACGCTCATAAATCAAGATTTGCTCTAGTTGCCAACCGCGGTGACGGTAGGTGAAATCCGGCGCCCAGGCAATCTTCAAACCGGCCGGCGCGCGACGCCCGCACCAGCCGCCCGGCGCGTTTGCTCCGAAAAATTTATCTTCCCACCCGGGTGCAGGAACGAAACACTGCCGGCATGACTCTGCCAGAGGCCCGAACACGCCATGCCCAACTCGCCGCGGAGATCCGACGGCACGACCATGCGTATTACGTCGTGGGCCGGGCGGAAATCACCGATTACGAATACGACCAGCTTTTCCGGCAGTTGCAGGAGTTGGAGAAGGAATTTCCGCAACTCATCACGCCCGAGTCGCCCACCCAGCGCGTGGGCGGCGCGCCCGCCGAAGGTTTCGCCCGCGTCAAACACTTGCTGCCGATGCTCTCGCTCGAAAAAGTCGAGGCCGCCGAGCATCCCACCCGCGCCGAAGAACCCGTCCGCGACAAACGCAATCGCGCGCAGGACGAACGCACGCTCAACGCGTTGGAATCCTTCAACGCCACCATCTGCAAACAGCTGAAGCGTGACCGGGTGGAATACATCTTGGAGCCGAAGGTGGATGGCGTGTCCATCAGCGTGCATTACCGGCGCGGCAGACTCGCGCTCGGCGTCACGCGCGGCGACGGCGCGTTCGGCGACGACATCACCGCCAATCTCCGCACCGTGCGCGCGATCCCGTTGGAGTTGAATTTGAAGCATCCGCCCGAGTTGCTCGAAGTGCGCGGCGAGGCGTACATGGCGAATCAGGATTTCGACGCCTTGAACAAAAAGCTCGCCGCCGCCGGGGAAAAAACCTTGCCCAATGCGCGCAATGCCACCGCCGGCACACTGAAGTTGCTCGACCCAAAACTCGTCGCGCAACGTCCGGTCAGCGCGGTGTTTTACGCGGTCGGCGCCTGTGACGGCATCGCGTTCAATTCGCACGCGGAAATGCTGGAGACGCTGGCCCGCCTGGGTCTGCCCACGTTGAAAAAATGGTGGCGTTGCGCCAGCCTCAAGGAGGTGCTCAAGGTGTACCACGACGAGGTCGTGGCGGATTATGACGAAACCCGCGATCTGCGCCGCCAGCTCCCGTACGAAATTGACGGCATCGTGCTGAAGGTGAACCATTACGCCGACTGCGCGCGCATTCCGGGCAAGACCCGCGCGCCCGGCTATGCCATCGTGCATAAACCCGTGCCGTGGATCACGCCTGCCGAGACCGTCCTGCGCGACATCACCGTGCAGGTCGGACGCACCGGCGTACTCACGCCCGTGGCCGAACTGGAACCGGTGTTCGTGCAAGGCTCGACCATCGCGCGCGCCACATTGCACAACGAGGACGAAATCCGCCGCAAAGACATCCGCATCGGCGACACCGTGGTCATTCGCAAGGCGGGCATGGTAATTCCCGAAGTGCTGGAGGTGCTGAAATCCAAACGCCCGGCGAACGCGAAGGAATTTGATCTATTCCAATTCGTCGGCGCCAAATGCCCCGCGTGTGGCGGGCCGATTGCGCGCGAAAAAGTTTCTGATGGCGAAACTGAAGCCGTTGCGTGGCAATGCCAGAACGTCGCCGGTTGCCCGGCGCAACTCATGCGGCGCGTCGAGTATTTTGCTCAACGCAAGGCGCTGGACATCGAATCGCTCGGCGGCATCGTGGCGGAGAAACTGGTCGAGCGCGGGCTGGTGAAAGAGCCGCTGGATCTGTTCGATCTCCGGCGGGAACAGCTGGCGGACCTGAATCTCGGCACGGAGACCGAGCCGCGTGTCTTCGGCGAAAAGAACGCCACCAAGCTCTTGGCCGCGCTGGAACGCGCCAAGACGGCGCCGCTGAACCGCTGGATTCTGGCGCTGGCTATCGCCGACGTGGGCGAAGCAACCGCCAAACAATTGGCCGCCACTCACGCATCCCTGCCGGCCTTGGGCCATTCGCAGGTTCTGCGCGACATCCGGGACCTGGGCGCCAAGGAAACGGAGCGGGCGGAGATTAGTCCCCGGTCACGCCGTAATCCGCCAACGTCCGCGCGCGAGCGCGCCGCCCGTGAAAAGCGGGAAACCGAACTCAAGACCGAAATTCATGAGTTGCAGACGCGATTGGCGGCGGGCGGCTTGAAGACGCGGCTGCAGGAAGTCGGCCCGGTTGTCGCCAGCAGCGTGCTGAATTATTTCGCCTCCACGGCGGGACAGGAAGTCCTGGCGCGGCTCCGCAAACTCGGCATCCAGCCCCGAAGTGAAGCGGGGCCTTCGGCGGCGGCCGGACCGTTCACCGCCAAGACCGTGGTGTTGACAGGGACGTTACCGACGCTGACCCGCGAGCAAGCCACCGCGATGATTGAAGCCGCCGGCGGCAAAACCAGCGGCAGCGTGAGCAAGAAAACGGATTTCGTTCTGGCGGGAACGGAGGCTGGTTCCAAACTGACCAAGGCGCAGGAGTTGGGAGTTCCCGTGATTAACGAAGCTGAATTTCGCCGGTTGCTCGGGGGCAAATGAGCGCCGCCCGTCCGGCGCGTTCAGCCGCGCCACGCGCCCTACGTGGTGCGTTGCGCCGCAGCGATCTTGATGGTTTCCAGTTCCTCCCAGCGTTGGTAGAGCGCCGCCACCGTTTCCCGCGCGGCCGCCAGGTCGGCCAGCAACCGGCCGGTTTGTGGCGCGTGCGTGCGATGAAAATCCGGCGCGGCAAAAAGCCCCTCAATGCGCGCGATTTCCGCCTCCGCCGCCGCAATCTGCGCCTCCACCCCGGCCAATTCGCGCTGCTCCTTGAAGGATAATTTCCGCGGGCGCGGCGGGCCGGATGCGGCGGAGACGTTTGCCTCCGGCGGCTTGGCGGGGGGGGCCTCCGGCGGCAGCCGGCGCGCGGCGGCCGTGTCCGCCCGGCGCTTCTTCTCCAGGTAGTAATCGTAGTCGCCCACGCTGTGCTGAATCCGGCCATCGCCTTCGAACGCGAGAATATCCGTGCACACCCGGTTCAAGAAGTAACGGTCATGACTGACAACGCACACGACCCCCGGAAACGCCACCAGCGCCTCCTCCAGCACCCGCAACGTCGGCAAGTCCAGATCATTCGTCGGTTCATCCAGAATGAGAAAGTTGCCGCCCGCCTTAAGGATTTTGGCCAACAGCAGCCGGCTGCGTTCGCCGCCGCTCAACTGGCCCACGCGCGTCGTGAGACGGTCATCCGCAAACAAAAACCGCTTCAAATAACTGCGCACGGAAAGCCGCGCTTCGCCCCACAGGACGAACTCCGTCCCGTCGGAGGCCTCCGCCAGCACGGTAAGGTCATCATGCAGTTGCTGACGCGCCTGGTCCACGTAATTGAACCGGGTGAGCGGACCGGTTTTGACCGTGCCTTCGGTGGGTTGGAGCTGGCCCAGAATGATTTTCAACAGCGTGGTTTTGCCCAGCCCATTGCGGCCGCAAATGCCGACGCGCCGGCCATTCTCAAAATTGAAACTGAATCCGGAGAACAACGGTCGCCCCCCCCGTTCCACTCCCAGGTTGGTCAATTCCACGGTGCGATTGCCCAACTGCGGTGGCGGCGGAATCACCAGTTCCAGGTCGGTGTCCATGGCGGGGCCGGCCTGGGCCGCCGCCGCGTAATAACGCTCGAAGCGGTTCTTCTGCTTGGTGCGCTGGGCGCGTGGACCGGTCCGCACCCAGGCCAGTTCCTTGCGCAGAAACATCTGCCGCTTGTGTTCGACCACCGACTGGGCCTGCTCCCGTTCCGCCCGGGCGAGCAGGTAGTCCGTGTAATTGCCCGCGTGCTCCCAGAATTTGCCCTCGTCCAGCTCCACCATTCGCGTCACCACGCGGTCGAGGAAATAACGGTCGTGGGTGACGATGAGGAACGTGCCGGGAAAATTTTCGAGAAACTCCGCCATCCACGCAATGGCTTCCGGATCGAGATGGTTCGTGGGTTCGTCGAGCAGCAGAAAGTCGGGCCGGGACACGATGGCGCGGGCCAGGGCCACCCGCCGCTTCTCGCCGCCGGACAGCTGGTCCGTGGCGCGCGTCCCGGCCGGACAGTTCAAGCGGGACAGGGCGGTGTCAATGCGTTGATCCAGCGTCCATCCGTCCCGGGACTGGATGCGCTGCTCCAGTTCCGCATGGCGCCCGGAATCCGGCGGCAAGGCCTCGAACTCGGCAATCCAACGCAACACTTCCGCCGCACCCGCGCGCACATTGCCGCGCACGTCCAGCGCGGGATCGAGTTGAAAATCCTGGGGGAGGTAACTGGTGGACAACTCACGGCGGCGCGTGACCGTCCCGGCGTCCGGCGTCTGTAATCCCGCCAGCACCTTGAGGAACGTGGTCTTGCCGCAGCCGTTCCGTCCCACCAGCCCAATCCGCTGCCCCGCCGCGATGGCGAAGGTGGCGGCATCCAGCAAAACCTGCGTGCCGTGGCGCACGGTCACTTCCGTGGCCTGGAGAATGGTGGACATGGCGGTACTCAACGTCGTCCCGGCAGGTTAACCCTTTTCGTTTGCCGAACAAAGTCCAGTCTCGCCACGCGCCGCCATGCCGCCTACACTGTCCGGGTTATGAAAGCTCCAACGCGTCTCTGGTCCCTGGTGGTTCTGCTCGCCGGGGTGGTGGGCACGTCCGCCGCCGATTTGACCAAGATCACCACCGTCAGCTTGAACGGTTCGTGGCAGGTGGTGGAGGCGGGCGGCACCAACTGGCTGCCCGCCAGCGTGCCGGGCTGCATTCACACCGATCTGCTCGCCGCCCAGCGCATTCCCGATCCGTTTTTTCGCGAGAACGAAAAATTGGTCCAATGGGTGGGGGAAACCAACTGGATCTATCGCCGCACCTTTCTTGCGCCGCCAGAGTTGTTGCGGCACAAGCGGATTCTGCTGCGGTGCGACGGTTTGGACACGCTGGCCACTGTCCGCTTGAATGGCAGGGAGTTGGGCCGTACGGATAACATGTTTCGCACCTGGGAATTTGACGCCAGGGAGGCGCTGGTCCCCGGCGTTAACATCATCGAGGTGGCTTTTGATTCGCCCTTGCCGGTCATGCGCGAACGCAACGCCGAACGGCCCCTGTATGAATGGATCGGGTCTCACGAACCGTCGGGGCGCGCCTGGGTGCGCAAGGAGCCGTGCAACTTCGGTTGGGATTGGGGCCCCGTGCTGATCACCTGCGGTATCTGGCGCGACATCCAACTGGTGGCGTTTGACGAGGCGCGCTTTACCGACATATCCATCCAGCAGGACCACACCGTGAAAGAGCAGGTCTCGCTGACGGTGCAGGTCGAGGCCGAAGCGGTCAGTCAAGAGCCGCTGACGGCGATCATTGCCGTGCAGTACGGCGACAAGACACTGGATCGGACTTTCATTCCGTTGACGCAGGGCAAGGGCGCGGGCGCGCTGCTCATCAAGCAACCGCAGCTGTGGTGGCCGGTCGGCCTGGGAGGCCAGCCGTTATATGACGTGCATGTGGGCTTGATGAATCTGGACACGGACCTGTTGGATTACACCGTCAAACGGATCGGCCTGCGCACTGTGAAATTATTGCCGCCGGATCGCAACCAATCACTGCGCCTGGCGGTGAACGGCGTGACCGTTTTTGCCAAGGGCGCGAATTGGATTCCCGCGGATCCGTTTCCCAATCGCGTCACCACGGAACAATTACAGCGCTACGTCAACGATGCCGTGGCGGCGAACATGAACCTGCTGCGTTTCTGGGGTGGCGGTTATTACGAAGAGCCGGCGCTGTTCGAGGCGTGCGATGCCGCGGGCATTCTGGTCTGGTTGGATTTCAAATTCGCCTGCTCCAGTTACCCGGCCTTTGACCCCGCGTTCATGGACAACGTGCGGCAGGAAGTGCGCGATAACGTCAAGCGCCTGCGCCATCATCCGAGCATCGCCGTCTGGTGCGGCAACAATGAAATCTCGCTCATGACCAAGGCGGAGTGGTCCACCAACAGCATGGGCAAGGCGGATTACGACAAACTGTTCAGCGACCTGATCGGGGGCGAGGTCCGGCGCTTGGCGCCGCAGGCCGTTTACGTGCCCGGCAGCCCCGAGGTGGGCGACATCCATTCGTGGGGCGTCTGGCACGGAGATAAACCGTTTGAGAGTTTTCGCGAACTGAACGGGTTCATGAGCGAATTCGGCTTCCAATCCTTCCCCGAACCGTCCACGGTGGCGACCTACACCCTGCCGCAGGACCGCGCGTCATTGCTTACACCGGTGATGCAGTGGCATCAACGCTCCTCCGGCAACGGCAATCAAAAAATCCAGGACACCACGGCGCGTTACTTTCACGAACCGAAGGATTTTGAAAGCGCCTTGTGGTTGAGCCAGATTCTGCAGGGGTACGGAATCAAAATGGGCGCCGAGTTCTGGCGTCAAAACCAGCCCGCCTCCATGGGTTGCGTGTTCTGGCAATACAATGATTGCTGGCCGGTTACCAGTTGGTCCGCAGTGGATTACTACGGCAACTGGAAGGCGCTGCAATACTTCGCACGGCACTTTTACGCACCGGTGCTCGTGTCCGGTTTGGAAAATCCCACCAACAATTCCGTGGCGATTTATGCCACCAGCGATTTGCGGGAGGAAAAACCCGCTACCGTCAGTTGGGAGGTCACCACGGCTGACGGCACCTCATTGCAACGCGAAAACCGCCGGGTGACGCTCGGCGCACAAGCCAGTCAGTTGGTCACCAAACTTGACCTGCAAGCGCTGGCAAAAAAACATGGCGCTGACAATCTGATGGTCTGGTTGAAATTGGAGACACCCGGGCAACCAACCTCAGACAACCTGGTGACGCTGGCGCGGCCCAAGGAACTGCCGCTGGTGGATCCGTGGTTGCAAACAGATCTCAAGGCTTCCGGCAAACAATTCGTGGTGCGCCTGGACGCGCGTCATCCCGCGTTGTGGACGTGGCTCGAGCTGAAAGGCAGCCGTGCGCGGTATTCGGACAATTTCGTACACGTGCGCGCGGGCGCGCCGGTGGAGATCGTGGTCACACCCGATCAGCCCATGACGCCGGAACAGTTCCGGGACGCCTTGTACGTTCACAACCTGTTTGACACGTACAACAACTGAGTCGCGCGATCACCACGCGTGGCCGCTCCGGGCCGGCCACTACTCGCGCGCCGTTTGCACGGGCAGGGCGGAAAGGGGCACGCCCGGATTGGTTTCGCCAAAATACTGGGACGACCATGCGTTGCTGAACAGGACGACGGGGTTCTGGCCCATGTCGTAGGCGATCCGTGCGCCGGTCGGCAGCACCAGGGCATCCAGAGCAGTCTCGCTGATCGCGGGCGGCAACCAACGCACCACGGTCCAGGGGGCGGGCTCCACGCGCGACGCCGCACCGTACTCGCTCTCGAGCCGGTACTGCACCACCTCGAATTGCAGCGGGCCGACGGCGGCAAGCAGCGGGGTTTTCACCGGAGCATGGCGCAGCGACAACACCTGAATCACGCCCTCTTGCAGCAGCTGATCGAGGCCCTGCCGGAATTGTTTGAACTTGGCCGTGTTCGGATTGTGCAGGTAGCTGAACGCCTCCGGAGTGAAACGCGGAATCTCGTTGTAGGCAATTTTCGGATCGGTGGTCAGCGTATCGCCAATGCCGAACGCGTCATGACCGACCAGGCCAATGACGTCGCCGGGATACGCCTCGTCCACGGTCTCGCGTTCATTGCCGAAAATCTTGTGCGAGCTGGAGAGACGCACCTTCTTTTCACTGCGCGAGTGATGCACCGTCATGTCACGCTCGAATTTTCCGGAACACACGCGGATGAACGCGATGCGGTCGCGGTGCTTCGGGTCCATGTTCGCCTGAATCTTGAAGATGAAACCAGAGAACGCCGGATGATCTGGAACGATTTTGACGCCCGCCATTACGCGCGGCTGGGGCGGCGGCGAATGTTTCAAAAATCCATCCAGCAACAGTTGCACCCCGAAATTATTGCTCGCGCTGCCGAAGAACACCGGCGTCCGTTGCCCTGCCAGCACCGCGGTGTCATCCCAGACTTCACCGGCAGTTTCGAGCATCTGCAATTCCTCAGCCGTCTTGCCGAACGTCTGCTCATCGAGCTGGCCGCGCACGGCGGGATCATTGATGTCCCCCACACTCACCGGCGCGCGAAACTGTCCGCCCACGGTGCGCTCGAAGAGATGCATCTGACTCGTCTGCCGGTCGAACACGCCGCGAAAATCAAAGCCGTTGCCGATGGGCCAGTTCACCGGAAACGCGCCGATGCCGAGCACTCGCTCCAGTTCGTCCACCAGTTCGAGCGGATCGCGTGTCGGGCGGTCGCACTTGTTCATGAAGGTGAAGATGGGCACGCCGCGATGCCGGCACACCTCGAAGAGCTTCTTCGTCTGCGGCTCGATGCCCTTGCCGGCGTCAATCACCATCACCACCGAATCCACCGCCGTGAGCACGCGATAGGTGTCCTCGGAGAAGTCTTTGTGGCCGGGCGTGTCGAGCAGGTTGATGCGATAGCCGTCGTAATCGAATTGCAGCACCGTCGAGCTGATCGAGATGCCGCGCTTCTTCTCCAGTTCCATCCAGTCCGACGTGGTGGCGCGCTGGTTTTTGCGCGCGGTCACCGAGCCGGCGAGCTGCACCGCGCCGCCGTAGAGCAGGA